>CAZMAV010000001.1:0-492551 GCA_964564415.1 uncultured Bacteroidia bacterium
TTACGCAGCTTACTACAACTCAACTTAATAACTTATTTTTTTACTGGTCCTTAATGCTAAAATTTCGTTTTTCTGATTCCTTCGAAGCACCTCCCGATAGGCCAAGCGGTACAAAGCTCCCAAAAGAAAGGTGATGAAAGTGGACGGGCCAAGGCGAAGCCAACTCCGGGAAACCAACATAGTATTGCTAAATAAGTCGATCGTTGGCTCTACATACCGCCCGGGCAACCACCCCTCCTCCAGTCGATGTCTGACAAGGACTATCAGTATTAAGAATATCAAACTTAAAACTATCAGTTGCACATACTTCCCCTTTTCAAAAAAAATGGGATTAAGATCAAAGCAGCCCCGTAAAAAGTGATCACAAAAAAGACAGAAGATAAAGCCATCTTACCCACTACATAAGCGACAGAAAGATAACCCACCAGGATAACAACAGTTGATGCAGGCGCTTTTTTACCCTTGAAATTGCCGGAGAAAAAGGAAAAGAGAAACTCAATAGCCTGAGTATACAAGAAAATGCCCAGGTCATCCAGGACACCGATAGGATAGGATAAGATGGGATGGAGATCAATTCAAGCGGAACCTGTACATCGAAGCTCCCGCACAAGAAGGAGAGTTCAGCTATACCATCATTCTCCTAGATGAAAACCAAGTGGCTGATAGCCTCAGCCTAACCGCCCAGGACCCCTTAAAATCCCTGCCTTCCCTGATCGCCATTTCAACCAGCGCAGATACCCTGAGTCCAGGAAGCAGATTTTTTGTGAGTTGCCTCATCACAAGGCATGCCGTCGATGTGAGCACCCTCGAAATTCAAGAAAATAACAATAGAATTTCGGATCTCTCTCGCCTGACCCTTAATGGGAACCCACTCGATAACAACCCCTACCCCATTTTACCTAAAGGAGTAGAAAAATTTAGTGGAAGTTTGGGCATTTCCACTCCCAATCAGCCAGGAACTTGCACTTAAGGATTTCTAGTGGAAGATGATAATGGATTGAACAATGAAGTTTCCCTGACCATCATCGTCAGGCCCTAAGCCAATCATATAATATCCTCCCTTGGCTCAACTATAAAAAAAGAGGTAGCTATTGCGCTACCCCTTACATTTCTATATGCCAAACGAACCATGAGGACCTAAGCGACCACCCGTTCTCCGGCGATATACCTGTCCATATTTTTCAGGAAATCCTTATAAACCAACTCAATTCCTTCCCTGAGATCAATCTTATGCCTGAAACCCATGTCATTGAGTTTGCTTACATTCATCAGTTTGCGGGGCGTACCTGTGGGCTTTGACGTATCAAAGCATAAATCTCCTTCAAATCCTACCACATCTTTGATCGTCAGAGCCAGTTCCTTTATGCTAATGTCTACCCCGGTACCAACATTAACAAAGCCCTTGTCCGAATAATTGTCCATCAGAAACAGACAGGCCTCCGCAAGGTCATCTACATGAAGAAACTCCCTCATGGGACTTCCATCCCCCCAAATTTCTACCGAATCGCCTACATTTTCCTTGGCCTCGTGAAATTTGCGGAGAAGAGCGGGGAGTACGTGAGAATTTTGAAGGTCGTAATTGTCATTGGGACCATAGAGATTGGTAGGCATGGCAGAGATAAAATCACTGCCATATTGGTCTCGGTAGGTTTCGCACAATTTTATCCCTGCAATCTTGGCAATGGCGTAAGGCTCATTGGTGGGTTCCAATATTCCCGTTAAGAGGGCATCCTCCTTCATGGGCTGTGGCGCAAACTTGGGATAAATGCAGGATGAGCCGAGAAAAAGTAGCTTCTGAGTACCGTTGAGATGAGCCTGATGAATAATATTAGATTCTATCATCAGGTTATCGTAGAGAAACTCAGCCCTGTAGGTATTATTGGCTACAATGCCTCCCACCTTGGCTGCTGCCAGAAAGACATAATCCGGCTTTTCTTCTTCGAAAAATTGTTTTACCGCAGCCTGATCGCGCAAGTCTAATTCGCTGGAACGGCGGTATACAAGGTTTTCAAAGCCTTTTTCCTTTAACTTTCTTACTATAGCAGAACCGACCATCCCACGATGGCCGGCTACATAGATTTTACTGTTTTTCTGCATGGAGAACTTTTGCTTTTGCTTCGGCAATGTCGTTTTTCATCATGATCTCGACAAGTTCGTCAATATCGACCTTGGGCTCCCATCCCAGAACTTCTTTGGCCTTGGTAGGATCTCCTACCAGGAGTTCTACCTCAGCGGGACGGAAGTATCGGGGGTCAACCTCCACAACAAGATTCCCGGTCTTCGCGTCATAGCCTTTTTCCTCTACTCCCTCGCCCTTCCAGACGATCTCCATGTCCACATGCTTGGCTGCCTTCTCGACAAACTCCCTGACTGTGTACATTTTTCCAGTAGCCACGACAAAGTCATCGGCCTTGTCTTGCTGAAGCATGAGCCACATCATCTCAACATAGTCCTTGGCATAGCCCCAGTCGCGCTTGGCGTCGAGGTTTCCGAGTTTCAGCACATCGGTCAGGCCAACAGATATTTCTGAAAGAATAGTGGTAATCTTACGGGTGACAAAGGTCTTGCCCCGCCTTTCAGATTCGTGGTTGAAAAGAATCCCGTTACAGGCAAACATATCGTAAGCCTCACGAAAATTCTTCACGATCCAATAGCCATACAACTTGGCTACACCGTAGGGGCTTCTGGGGTAAAAGGGTGTCGTTTCCTTTTGGGGAATCTCCTGTACCTTTCCATATAATTCGGAGGTAGAAGCCTGGTAAAAACGCGCATTGGGACACTGGTTTTGCATGGCATCCAGCAGGCGTAGGGTGCCCACAGCATCAACTTGAGCTGTATATTCAGGTACCTCAAAAGATACCTTCACATGGCTTTGAGCGCCGAGGTTGTAGATTTCATCTGGTTGGATGCTTCCTAACAACTTATTGAGGTTAGAACTATCTGTGAGGTCCCCATAGTGCAAGGAAAGTTGGGGGTGGCTCATCAGGTGATCAATCTTCTGAGTATTGAAATTGCTCGCACGACGAATGATGCCGTGGACTTCATACCCCTTGTCGATCAGAAATTCAGCAAGAAAAGAACCATCCTGGCCAGTAATTCCTGTGATAAAAGCCTTTTTCATATGGTATGTTAATAAATCATCCCTTCAATCTGGACACAAAAGACATTACAGAATCATGCCAGCGGCAAGGGTTTCGTTTGTAAATTCATCAATGAGAATCACGCTTCCGGTGCTGCGGTTGCGCGTGTAGGCATCGTGGATCAAAGGAACCGTAGTCCTTAATTTGATCCTTCCTATGTCGTTCAGGCCGATGTGCTTGTCGTCCTCAAAGCGATGCAGGGTATTGATATCTACCTTGTACTCCACATCCTTGACAATGCACCTGGCATCCCGTGAGGTATGGCGCAGCTTGTACTTTCCTCTGGGCTGAAGGGGCTTTTCATTCATCCAGCAAACCATCATTTCTATGTCCTGGCCCATTTTGCCCTGATTGCCCTGCTTGACGATCATATCTCCCCGGCTGATGTCGATTTCATCCTCCAGCAACATAGTGACCGACATAGGGGCAAAAGCCTCCTCAACAGGTCCGTCAAAGGTGTCGATCCCCTTGATCTTGGAAGTAAAGCCTGAAGGCAAGACCATAATTTCGTCGCCAGGCTTGAACACTCCTCCAACTACTTTACCTGCATAGCCTCGGTAGTCCCTGTTTTCCTCAGATTGAGGACGGATCACATACTGGACAGGAAAACGTGCATCGACGTGGTTGTAATCGTCAGCGATCTGTACGTTTTCGAGGGTATAAAGAAGGGTAGGCCCCTGATACCAGTCCATTTTCTCGGACTTGTTTACCACATTGTCGCCTTTGAGGGCTGAAATGGGGATGTAACGGATGTCCGGAACTTGCAGCTTGGAAGTAAATTGCTGGTATTGTTCTACAACTTCGTGATAACGCTCCTCGGAGTAGTCCACGAGGTCCATCTTATTGATACATACCACCAAGTGCTTGATCTGAAGCAGGTTGGCGATAAAAGTATGCCTGCGGGTCTGCTCGATAACCCCATTTCGGGCGTCGACCAGGATAATGGCAAGGTTGACCGTAGAAGCACCCGTAACCATGTTTCGGGTATATTGAATGTGTCCGGGCGTATCAGCCAGGATAAACTTTCTCTTAGGAGTGGCAAAATAGCGATAGGCCACATCGATGGTGATGCCCTGCTCTCTTTCGGCTTTGAGGCCATCGGTTACCAAAGCAAGGTCGAGGTATTCATCTCCACGCTGGTTGGAGGTGCGCTCGATAGAATCCAGGGTATCCTGGAAAATGGACTTAGTGTCGTAGAGCATACGACCGATCAAGGTACTCTTACCATCATCCACACTTCCTGCCGTGGAAAATCTCAAAAGATCCATCTTATATTGTCTTGTTGATTGAATTCAGTAAAAAAAGCGAAAAATAAAGGAGGGTAAAACTAGAAGTATCCCTGTTTCTTGCGGTCTTCCATGGCGGAATCCGAACGCTTGTCGTCGGCCCTACCCCCTCTTTCAGTCGTCCTCGTAGTGGCAATCTCGTCAATGATGGCCGGGATGGTATCCGCCTCAGAGAGAACAGCCCCGGTACAGGTGGCATCTCCGATGGTACGGAAGCGGATCATCTTCTCCTCAAAACTTTCATTCTCAGCCAGGTTGATAAAAGGGGTATTAGCCAGGTATACACCGTCGCGGTTGACGACTTTTCTGTTATGAGCAAAGTAGAGAGAAGGCAAGGGTACCTTTTCTTGCTGCAGGTACATCCAAACGTCCAGTTCGGTCCAGTTACTCAAGGGGAAAATGCGGAAGTGCTCACCCACATTCTTAAACCCATTAAATAAATCCCAAAGCTCGGGACGCTGATTTTTCGGCTCCCACTGTCCAAATTCGTCTCTGTGAGAGAAAAAACGCTCCTTGGCACGGGCTTTCTCCTCATCGCGGCGAGCGCCTCCCAGGGCACCGTCGAATTTGTGCTCTTCGATAGCATCAAGCAGGGTCACACTCTGGAGAGAGTTGCGGCTGGCATTGGGTCCCTTTTCCTCGACTGCCCTGCCCTTATCGATAGACTCCTGAACAGAAGCCACGATAAGGTTGGCACCGATATCGGCTACGAATTTATCGCGAAAGATGATGGTTTCTTCAAAATTGTGTCCCGTATCCACATGCATCAGTGGAAAGGGAATGCGGCCAGGATAGAAGGCTTTTCTGGCAAGCCATGCAAGGGTGATGGAATCCTTTCCGCCTGAAAACATCAATACCGGACGCTCAAACTGAGCTGCTGTCTCACGGATGATGTAGATGGCCTCGGATTCAAGTTGTTGAAGGTGACTTAATCTATAGTCCATTATGCCTGATGAATAACATTTGCTTTAACAAATCAAACTTAAGAACGATCTACCTTGGGCAACAAGGCCTGAAGTAGCTTTTGGGTGGATTCATCCAAACTTTCCTCATCCGTGCGAATCTCCATAAATGGAGACTGAGGAGACTCATATGGGGAATCTATGCCCGTAAAATTCTTGATCTCGCCTGAACGGGCCTTCTTATAAAGCCCTTTGACATCCCGGTTCTCACAGACCTCAATGGGTGCATTGACAAATACCTCCAGAAAATCTTCCTCCCCTACAATCTCCTTAGCCAAAGCGCGAATCTCTCGAGTGGGACTTACAAAGGAACACAAGCATATGATTCCTCCATCCATGAACAGCTTCGCGGCCTCCGCAATTCTCCGAATATTTTCTTTCCTATCCTCGACAGAAAAGCCTAGGTTATTTCCTAATCCCGTGCGGATGTTGTCCCCATCCAGCAACTTGCTCAGAAAACCCTTGTTGTGCAATTCTCGTTCCAACTGTTGGGCTATGGTACTTTTTCCCGAACCGGAAAGTCCCGTTAACCAAACCACCACCGCTCGCTGACCCAGCATCTGCTCTTTGTCAGCACGGCTTAAAATCTTGTCAAAAATAGGGTGTATATGCTCCAAAATGGTTTCAGTTTTTTACTTTGAACCCGTGAAAAATATTAATAAAGGAAATAGGAGAACTTGCGAGGCAGTAGGAGAAACTTAGAAAATCCTTAGCCACATTCACCAGAATGCTAAAAGCATAAGGATTTGTATTTCAAGGCCTTGAAATAATGATTTTCAATAACCAAGGCCAAATTATTTCTTTATTCTAAATTTCGAGTTAAAAGTAAGGAAAAACCTAACTCCGGTTTCACCCCTCCCATGAACGGTATAAAATATTAGGTGAATGGCAAGTAGAGGGTATTATAGGTAGGTGAGAAGATTGAATTCATTCTCTCCTACAGGTATTTTTCCTGAAATGAAATTGCGAGACTCCCTGATAGTGAAGACCAATTATCAATAAAAATTTATTTTCCTTCAGCCCCTCCTATGAGCAAAGGTAGGCAATTATGTATCTTAAATTTTTCTGAGACAAGGCGGTCGTATGATGGCTCACCTTATTTTCTATTCTTCCAGTTCGACGATGGTCCACCCTGCTCCCCCTTCTTCAACCGGGGCATCCTTCAGGGTTTTGATGAAAGGAAAAGTCCTCAATTGCTGCCGTATAGATTCGCGAAGGGCACCTGTACCCTTTCCGTGCAAAATCCTAAGGCGGCGAAGTCCGGCCATGCGCCCCTCATCCATGAATTTATCAACCTCCTTGGTGGCTTCCTCCACCCGCTTACCCATGATGTCAAGTTCGAGACGAGCCGTTTTCATGGGAACCTTCTCTATTGTATAACTTCCTCCCTGACTGGATTTTCGTTCTTTTGGTGCTTCAATCCGATCCAGTTGTGCCAATTTGACATTCAACCTAAGCCCGTCGGTTTCTACCACTCCTTTTTTTCCCTGAATGCCGATGAGCTGTCCATAGGACTGTGAGTTTCTGAGCTTCACCCAGTCCCCCTCCTCGAAGTTGCGCCCCTCCAATACTTTAATCCCATTAGCAACTTCCTTCTTTTGACCTTGTTTTTTTCCTGCTTTGGTAGAAGGAGCCGCCAGGATTCCCTTCTCCTCTACCTCAGGCATTTCTTCCCTTAGCTCCTTTCTCAACTCCTTGGTACGCTCCTTCTCCGCCTGTATCTCACGGATTTCCCGGATGGTATTCTCGATCTTTTTATTGGCCTCTTGGATCAATTGCTTTGCCTCTAACTTGGCCTCGTCCAGGATAAGCTTCTTATTGGTTTTGAGCTCTCTTTCCTTCTTTTCGTTGCGCTCTACCAGTTGGGCCAATAAATGCTCCTTTTGCTTGGCCTCTTTCAAGGCTGATTTCATCTCTGCATTCTTTTTTTCCAATTCCTTGAGCATGCGCTCGGCGTCTATCTCCTCCGTGCCCATTTTCCTTTTGGCCCTCCGAAGGATGGAGTGATGAACGCCTACCCGCTTGGCAATTTCAAAGGCGTAGCTGCGGCCCGGTACTCCCTCCATCAGGATATAGGTGGGCTTCAATCCAGCATTGTCAAACTGCATCGCAGCATTGATCACCCCCTTTTTGACCTCCGCATAGTTTTTCAAATTGCCGTAGTGGGTAGTAATAATCCCATAAGCACCCTGGATCACAAAACGCTCCAGAAAGGCCTCCGCAATCGCTCCCCCCATCTTGGGATCTGTTCCCGACCCAAATTCATCCACACAAAATAGAGAGTTTTCATTCATATTGTCCCCCATCTGCCTCCATGCACTCAGTCTGGAGGTGTAGGTACTGAGGTCGGACTCTACGGATTGTTCATCTCCAATATCCAGAAATAAAGATTCAAATATCCTGAATTCAGAACCTTCATTGACCGGCAGGAGAAAACCCGACTGAAGCATGAGTTGAAGTAGGCCGACAGTTTTGAGACTCACTGATTTACCTCCGGCATTGGGTCCTGAGATTACCACAATCCGCCTTCCCTTTTCCATGGTAAGGTTGAGGGGCACCACATCAAATTTCTCTTTTTTTGCCTTTAACAAAAGTAAAGGATAATAAGCCTCTCTGTAAGCAAGCGCTTCACCTTCTGCCTTGACCGTAGGCAGGGTAGCATCTAGCTTTTGGGCTAGTTTGGCTTTGGCACGGACAAGTTCTAGGCTAATCATAACCTCCCTGAAACCTTGAATCTCCGGCAATTGAAGGCTGATTTGCTTGGTTATGGCTTGCAAAATTCTGACAATTTCATTGTGCTCCTGTATCTGAAGCTCCCTCATTTCGTTGTTGAGATGAAGGGCCTCTGTAGGCTCAATGTAGACCGTATTGCCGGACTGAGACATATCGTGAACGAAGCCGGAAATGTGCCTCCGGGACTCCGCTTTGACGGGGATGACCAGCCTGTCATTTCGAATGGTAACTTCTTTATCTTGGCTCCAGCCTTTTTCCGTGGCCTTGCGAAGCACCTTGTAGAGGGCATTTCGGAGCTGATCTGAAGATTTATTGAGCTGCTTGCGGATTCTTGACAGTTCTGGAGAAGCCTGGTCGCTGATGTTTCCGTATGGATCCAGGATTTTGTTGATCTCCGAAATCAGGCCCTGGGTAAAGGGCAGTTCTGTAGCCAATTGAGTCAGGAGGGGATATTTTTCTTCCCGGTTTTTCAGGTATTCCCTTATGTCTTTGATGCTCTTGAGCCAATTAAAAAATTGATTGAGGAGGCGGGCATTGAGCCAGTCTCCTTCTACCTCCAACCTCTCCACAATCTTACCCAAAGAAATAAAATGAGCCCCGGGAAAAGGATCATCAAACTCCAAGATCTCCAAAAATTCCCTGACCCGGTTGAGTTCCGGCAGCAGAACCCCGGCCTTATCTGTGGGTTTGAGATTAAGGCAGCGTTCTTTAGCCTCTTCGTTGGAAATAAAAGAGGAGGTTTCCTGTAAGATTATGTCGAATCCTAACTTCTGGTAGGTGTGAGGATGGTATATTTTCATTCTGAAGTCTGGGACTTTTCGGGAACCGTCCTTTTGATCAGCCCCGGAGCGATCGAATCCATCTTTGAGGGAGGATCCTTGGCTTCCTCCTCATCACTCCTTTCTTCCAAAGTGCGTATCAGTCGGCTGTAAATGGAATCGAGGAGGACAGGATGCTCAAGATAATACTGATAGGAGTCAAAAAAAGTTTCCTTGTCCAGACCGTATCGTTCCAGTATCTCGATCTGAAGGTCCTCCCTAAGCATGCTGCGACGGCTCACAGGTCCTCCCCCCTTGCCCGAAATCGCCTCAGCTACGTGAAAATCGAGTAGTATTTCCTCCATTCGCTCGGGACGGATTTTATCCTCCGGAACCTCCCTCTCTCCTCCTTCACAGCCCAGTAAAAAGAGAAGAATGACAGACAAAGTCAGGTAAATGGGTAGAACTTTCATAGGAGTACAAAGTTAGACAGTTATTTTTACCCTGCCTATGGCAAGAAAGCCAATATCGGATATTTTGTTTGCCCCTCTATCTGCCCCATAAAGGTAAGCGAGGTAGGCAAAGAAGTTGGACCAAGGCTGATCTTTTTTTGTTTAATTTTCATGCTAAAACTTTTATGGCAAGACAGACAATAAGCGCTATATATGCCGTTTCCGAAAACGGTGTCATCGGAAAGGATGGGGATTTGCCCTGGACCCTGAAAGACGACCTTAAATTCTTTATGAAAACTACCACAGGTCATTCGATCATCATGGGCCGCAAGTCCTACGAAGCCCTGGGAAAAGCCCTGCCAAATCGAAGAAACATCGTCATTACCCGGCAGAAGGACTACAAGGATGACAACATAGAAGTCGTTCACTCCCTGGAGAATGCCCTTGAATTGGTCAAAGGAGAATCCGAAGTTTTTATCACAGGTGGAGCTGGGATCTACCGGGAATCCATCGAGAAAGGCTTTGTCAATAAAATCTACGAAACCCTGGTTCATGCAGAGGTGGAAGGAGATACCTTTTTCCAACTTCCCAATCCCTCCGAGTGGGAGATCGTGGACGTGGACGCCCATCAGGCGGACAAGCGTAACGAATTTGCCTACACCTTCCGGACCCTCCTTAGAAATTCGGAGCCCTGATTCCTACTTCTTCAGTTGGAAAAAGCCCCTCAATCATGTTAAACGACCAACACATTAAAAAAATAAGATATAAACCTAAATTAATTTGTGCCAGAAGTCGAAAAGGCTAATTTTGATTTTGATGAGTAGGCTGAAGTGTAACATTTTGCCTTCCTCATTGCTATACATATTAGCCTACAACGAAAAAAACGAATACTCAAATGTTACAGACTTCAGCTAAGGTCGGTTCTCAGGAAGCCATGGACCTTGAATCCCGCTACGGAGCCCACAACTATCATTCCCTACCCGTGGTACTTTCCCGTGGAGAGGGTGTGTACCTTTGGTCTCCGGAGGGAAAGAAATATTTTGATTTTCTTTCTGCTTACTCTGCCGTAAACCAGGGCCACTGCCACCCGGCCATCATCAAGGCACTCAACGAACAAGCCGCTATCCTCACCCTTACCTCAAGGGCATTTTACAATGATGTCTTGGGCCCATATGAAAAATACATTACCGAACTCCTGGGCTACGACAAGGTACTTCCGATGAACTCTGGTGTAGAGGCCGGAGAGACAGCCGTCAAGCTCTGCAGAAAGTGGGCCTATAAGGTCAAGGGCATTCCTGATAATGAGGCCAAGGTAATTTTTGTAAGAGGAAATTTTTGGGGAAGGACCCTTGCGGCCATTTCTTCCTCTACCGACCCCTCCAGCTACAGCGATTATGGTCCCTATCTGCCCGGCTACGAGATCATTCCCTACAATGACATCCCTGCTTTGGAGGAAGCTTTGGAAGACCCCAGTGTAGCGGGTTTCATGGTGGAACCTATACAGGGCGAGGCAGGTGTGGTCGTGCCTGACGAAGGCTACCTAAAAAAGGCTTATGACCTATGTAAGTCAAAAAATGTCCTTTTTATCGCTGACGAGGTGCAAACAGGACTGGCCCGAACAGGTAAGATGCTGGCCTGTGACCACGAAGGCTTCAAGCCGGACATTTTGGTCCTGGGGAAGGCCCTTTCGGGAGGAGTGTTTCCGGTATCTGCTGCCTTGGCCAATGATGAAATCATGATGACCATACAGCCTGGCGAACATGGGTCCACCTTTGGAGGAAATCCCCTGGCCTCTGCCGTGGCTCAGGCAGCCCTTCAGGTCATTATCGATGAAAAATTGGTTGAAAATGCAGAGAAGCTCGGAAAAATATTTAGGTCTCGGATGCAAGACCTCATCGGCAAGCGTCCCGACCTAATTACACTGGTGAGAGGAAAGGGCCTGCTCAACGCCATCGTTATCAATGATCATCAGGAAAGCAAGACTGCCTGGAATATCTGCCTGGCCCTGGCAGAAAATGGCCTCCTCGCCAAGCCTACCCACGGCAATATCATCCGTTTTGCACCCCCTCTTGTCATGACAGAGGAAGAGCTCGACGCATGTTGTCAAATCATAGAGAAAACCTTCATGGATTTTCAGAAGTAAAGGATATCCCTTCGGAAATTGATCTATCTTTTTATTAATTTTCAGCATGAAGCGGTTTATTCTCTTACTGATAATCAAGGCATCCCTCCTGTCCATCCCGGGTCTTCGAGCCCAGGATGGACAACTTTATCTTGAGGACCTCAGTACCCCATCAGTTACCAAGGTCAGGCCCGCCCAGGGCATCATCTGGAAGGTCGAGGGACCCAAGATACCCGAGGCCTCCTACATCTACGCCGTCCTTCACGTGGTCCCAAAGGCACACTTTTTCCTCCCTCCTGCCCTGGATTCTATCATGGACGAAGTTGATAGGGTACTCATGGAAGTTGAGCCCATGGAGGAAAGCCCCGACTATCTCTTTCGCTCAGGATTGCCCTTCGACTCCACCCTGGACGTCCTTCTTCCTCGTAGAGAATACCGCTGGCTAGAAGAAGTCATCGAAAAGGAAATGAGCCCTCTGTCAGAAAAAAAACTTATGGAGCGTTATCCACCTCTCTTCCTTCTAAGGCAAATGATGCTGGACTATTGCCTTTACCTGGGGGAGGGAAGGGAAGAAATATACTATGAAAAATACCTTCGTCAAGCTACCCAAGAAAGGAAGTTTACCTCTTTGGAAATGGACTGGATAAGGCTGGCATGGCTGGACAGCCATAGTTTTCGGGAACAGACCGACATGATGATGGAGGAGCTCATGTACAGAAAGGAAAGAAAAGCAGCCTTTGAAGGTATGATGAGGGCTTATCGCCAGCAAAACCTGGACAGGGTATGGCTACTTTCCTTTGACAGCCCGGACCTCGGGGACAATAAGCATGCCCTGTATGACCTCAGGGTTGATAGATGGCGCCGGGGAATCGAAGATTATTTTTCCATTTCGCCCACCTGCGCCGTAGTTCCTGTCATCCTCCTGCCCGGCGAGTATGGCCTACTTCACCAACTGCGAAAAGCAGGGTATCAGGTGGAGCCCCTTTTGTACTAATACCAAATGCCTGATTCTTGAAAATTGCCCTCCCCATCATCCGAAATCGAATCAATGGCTGGTTTCTGTTGGCCGCCGGAGCTTTGGTCATGCTACTAGCTATAGGGCTGGGGATGTACGCCCATATCGAAGATTCCTTTATGTGGAGCCTTCTCGTCGGAGGAGCTTTGCTTGCAGGCTACGGAATCGGGATGTTTTTCAATAAGAAATTGGCCCTCTACGTCTACGAGTACATGCTCATCATAGGCCTCTTTTCAATGGCTCTTATCATGGGCCTGGCTTGGAAAGAAAGAAGGCTTGATCTTTTTTTTCCCCTTCTGCTCGCCCTACACATGATTTGCAGCCTTCTCATCCGCAGGTTCAGGAATTACCTCATCTATGCCCTATCTGCCTCCCTGGCTTTTGCTGCTATGCTTTGGCTGACAAGCCAAAGCATAGGGACCTCCCTCAATCATGCCCTGCCTTGGCTCCTGATGGTGGGTGTCATGAGCTATTATCACTTTTGGAGGATAGAGGTAGAAAAAGAAAAAAGACTGCACTTTCATCTCTTTCAGGAAATGCTAGACCAGTCCTCCAGGGCTATGTTTCTCATCGACATGGAAAAGATGAAGATTCTTTCTACCAATGAACCCGGCCTTCGCCTTTCCAAACAGATGAATCGCCCCCCCCAGCACAGGGCAGACCCTTTGCTCGAGCAACTGGGATTTCACCTTATTTACCTCAAAAAAAGATTTAAAGAGTCTTCGCACAGGTGGGAAGAAAAAAGCTTCTTCAGGCTAAAACTACCTGATCAAAAAGAACTGATACTGGAAATTCTATTAAGGAAACTCTCCCAATCAGGCCAATCTTACCTTTTACTGAGAATTCAGGATGTCACCGGGCTTAGGGCCAAAGAAAGAGACCTCGAACGCTCCCTCAGTTTCAACAAGTCTCTGGTCAGTGCCATCCCGGATATGCTGGTTTCCCTGGATGCCTTCAACCATATTTCTTCCCTACAGTTGCCCGCTTCCTACCCACAGGAGAAAATGAGTCAATTTGAAGAAGGAAGCTTTGAACTCTTCCTTACCTTCCTAGTCATTCAGGAAGTAGACCAAGCAAGGATATTTGCAGCCCTTCAACAGTTGAGAAGCCGGGGAGGGACTTTCGAACTCGCCCTGGAAGGGAGGGTGGAAAATCAACCTCATTACTTTGACCTCAGGCTGGTGGGCCTGGGCATTCAGGGAGAAGTTCTCTGTATGTTTAGGGATATTTCCATCCAGCACCTCAAAGACCTCGAGCTTCAGCAATCAGAATCCCGTTACAAGACCCTGGTCGAAAACATGAACGAAGGACTGGTGATGACTGACCCCGAGGAGCGCATTCTTTTTGTCAATCATCGCATGGCCGAAATATTTCAAACCGAAGTCCAGCATCTTCTTGGCAAAAAGTCCTACGAAATATTTCAAAATGAAGAAAGTGGACGAGAAATCATCGCACGCACCCAAAATCGAAAAAATGGTATTTCCGAAGAGTACGAACTATCCGTAAGCCTGGAAAATGGTCAGCAACGCGAACTTATGATCGCGGCAGCGCCCTACCTCAACAAGCAGCAGCAATACCTCGGCACCATCGCTGTCATGACTGATATTACCGACAGAAAACTCACCGAAAAGAAGCTGAAAGAGAAGAAATTCGAACTGGATTCTTTCATGTACAAGGCCTCCCACGACCTTAAGGGGCCCCTGGCTTCCATCATGGGTGTCAGCAACATTGCCCAAGAAGAAATAGGAGAAACTGCCGCAAAAAGATATTTTCAATTGATCACCCAGAGTGCCAAAAAACTTGATAATATCCTCTCTGAGCTCATCAACCTGACCAGAATCAATAGCAGCAGCCTAAGCCTGGAAGTCATCGACCTGGAGATCCTCGTCTCGGATATTATCCAAAGCCTCAAGTACCTGGACGAGGCAAAAAAGATGACTTTTTCCATTCAAATCCAACATCAAAAACCCCTTGTTTCGGACTCCAAGCTTTTGCATTCTATTCTGCAAAATCTTATCTACAACTCCATTCTTTACAGAAACCGAGACCTGGACCACCCATCTGTGAGCATAATTAGTTCTGACAGTCCTTCCGGAATCGAACTTTGCGTGAGAGATAACGGGATCGGTATCCCCAAGCGCATTCAAGGGCGTGTTTTTGAGATGTTTTACCGGGGAAATACCCAATCAAAGGGATCAGGCCTGGGCCTTTACATCGTAAAGACCGCCGCTGAAAAGCTTGACCTCTACATGGACATGAATTCCCAGGAAAATATCGGTACTGAGTTCATCCTCAGGTTTCCGGAAAGTCGGTCAGAGCGTCTTCCACAACCGGCTTAAACAGCAGACATGAAAACACTTGTTTTTGCTCCCGTGCAACAGCGGGGCCTCCTCATTTTTATAGCCATGGCTATCTTGGTCTGTGGCTTCCGTTACGCCTTTGTCCTAAGCATTTCTCCCACTCCCAAGCAGACTCTTCCTCTCCCTCCTCCAGCCATCACTGTTCTGGATATCAATGCTGTGGATAGCTCCCAGTTGGATAAGTTACCTGGCATCGGCCCCGTTCTAGCCCTGCGAATTCTGAACTACCGCGATAAAATAGGAGGCTTCGATTCTGTTAAAGAACTAAAAAAGATCTACGGCCTTTCCCCTACATCCTTCCAAAAACTTCTGCCCCTCCTCTGTGTAGATAGCCTCGATGCCAAATCAAGGACAAAGAAAAAATCTCTACCTAGCTCGAAAAAGATAGACCTCAATACCGCTTCAGCTTCCCAGTTGGAAGCCCTGCCCGGCATCGGACCTGTCTTGAGTAAGAGGATTCTTCGCTACCGCGAAGCCATCGGGGGCTTTCAGGATTTTACCGACCTAAAGAAGGTGTACCAGCTCAAAGAAGAACACTACCAACAAGCCCTTCCCTACCTTGAGCTTAATACCCCTCCTGCCACTGTAACCAGGAAGAAAGAAATCGTCCCCGTCGATCTCAACCTAGCGGATGCTGAGACCCTTATCGGTCTCCCAGGCATTGGAGAAACCCTGGCTGGAAGAATCATCAAATACAGAAAGTTGTTGGGTTTTTATTGGAAAGTAGAACAATTAAAAGCCGTGTACGGACTTTCGGGGGCCAATTACAAACGAATGCATCCCTATTTATTTGTATCACATAAAAATATACCTGCCCCAAGGCCTATTTCTGAGGCAAATGCCTGGAAACTCTCCTGCCTCTCCAAAGTAGATAGGCCTTGTGCCGAGGCTATCATACAATGGCGTAATTTGAAGAAGGCGAATCATCCCGAAGGAAAATTGCCTGAGATCCCCTGTCTGGAAGAGGAGGCATGGAAAGAAGTCAAAGCCTATTATTCGCTGTAATGGATAAATTTGGTTAACTTCCGACCTCGGCATGGATACATAAATTATGGACTTCGAAACACTGATCAAATCTCATATAAGGGAAGTTGCCGACTTTCCCATTGACGGCGTATCATTTAAGGATATATCGCCTTTGTTTTTAGACCCGACCTTGCTTTGTTCCATTCAAGAAAGACTGATCGAACACTGGGTGGGTCTGGGCGTAAATAAGGTTGTGGGGATAGATAGCCGTGGCTTTCTCTTTGGCCCCCAATTGGCCCAAGCCTTAAATGCAGGCTTTGTCATGGTTCGTAAAAAAGGTAAGCTTCCTCCTGAAACTGTCTCGATTTCCTACGACCTTGAATACGGAAGTGCCGAACTGGAATCTCCCGCTTTGGCAATCGCCCCTGGTGATAAGGTGCTGATTCACGATGATCTGCTCGCTACGGGAGGAACCGCAGCCGCAGCCGCAGCCCTGGCCCAAAAGTTGGGAGGGGAAGTTCTGGGATTTAGCTTTTTGATTGAACTGACCTTTCTAAAAGGGAGGAAAAAAATAGAGCCTTTTTCAGAAAATATTCATTATTTGGCCAGTTATCACAACTAAGTCTTATATTTGAAGTGAGTAAATTGGGGCATTTATTGACTTTTCTCTATTATTTCAAGATGATAATGGAGTGGAATCTTTACTCGACAGCCTCTTTGATTGACTTTGCAATAAATACAACTACAACATAATTTTTATGGATGCAACTACGCTCATACAGGAAGAAAACTTTGGATTAGACCTCAACTACAGCGAAAACCAGCGCATGATCGCTGACATGATTCGCAGGTATGGTGAGGAAAACATACGCCCCATTGTCAACAAGTATGACGAATCTCAAGAATTGCCACTCGAAATTCTCAGAGAATTGGGAGATATGGGACTGATGGGCATTTTGGTTCCGCAGGAATATGGTGGAAGCGGATTCGGTTATGAAGAATACGTGATTGCCATCATGGAAGTCGCAAAGTTTTGCGGCAGCATAGGCCTTTCCCTCGCTGCTCACAACTCGCTCTGCACCAATCATATCCTGAAGTTTGGCAACGAGGAGCAGAAGCAAAAGTACCTTCCCAAGCTGGCCACAGCCGAACACATCGGCGCCTGGGGACTGACCGAGCCTAATACGGGCTCTGATGCCGGCAACATGAAGACTTTTGCCCAAGAAGATGGTGATTACTACGTCATCAATGGAGCGAAAAACTTCATTACCCATGGCAAGACAGGGCACATCGCTGTCGTAGTCTGCCGAACCGGAGAGCCACGTACCCGAAACAATGCCACTGCCTTTATCATAGAAAGAGGAACTCCCGGTTTCAAGGCCGGAAAGAAGGAGGATAAGTTGGGCATGAGGGCTTCTGAAACCGCCGAATTGATCTTTGAAGACTGCCGTGTACACAAGTCTCAAGTCCTAGGTAAGGTAGGTGAGGGATTCAAGCAGTCCATGGGTATCCTGGATGGAGGTAGAATTTCCATTGCAGCACTATCCCTCGGGATTGCCAAGGGAGCCTTTGAAGCCAGCCTCAAATACGCCTCCGAGCGTGAGCAATTCGAAAAAGCTATCATCGAATTCCAGGCTATTGCATTCAAACTGGCCGATATGTACACCAAAATCCAGGCGGGAGAGTTGCTGACCTTCCAAGCGGTTGACATGATCAATAAAAAGCAGAAAGTAACCTCAGCATCTGCCAAGGCTAAGCTCTACACCTCAGAGGCTGCCGTGTGGATCGCCAACGAAGCGGTGCAAATTCACGGTGGCTATGGCTACATCAAGGAGTTTCCGGTAGAAAAGCATTACAGAGACGCCAAGCTCTGTACCATCGGTGAGGGAACATCTGAAATCCAAAAGCTCGTGATTGCCAGAGGCATGATCAAATAAAATATCCTTTGGGGTATAAAATTATTGGATATGGCAGGAGAGGAAACTTTCCTGTCATTTTCTTTTGGGGCAAATTTTGATCGTTTTCTATCTACTTGCCTTAAAGTCAGGATCAAAAAAAGCTTGTATAAAAGGCGAAATTTGAAGACATTTTAGTTCCGTCACTGTAATTTCTGGAGGAAAATGCCTAAAAAAGCTAACATTTTAAGCAAAATTATCGTTAGGGCTTTTGGATTATCGCTATTTTTAGTATTATTGCTAAATAAAATAGCTAATTATTTTATCACCCTAACCCAGTTAGCAATGCACAAATTCGACCCTCAAGAGCGCCTGCAGCGCGCTAAGGGCTATCCGGTGGCCTATGCTGCACCCACACCACGCTTCAACATCACCAAAGGGCGGCTCCTTGTTATTGGTGTAGGCATCCTTTTGGTATCTAATTTATTTACCTACTTTTTTTCTTCCCCAAAGACAGCGGAGAGTCGGAAGGTCGTCAATGAAATAAAGGAGGAATCTCTTTACCTGATCGACAAGGCCAGTCAGTATGTCGCTAATGTCAGTGTCTTCGAAGATGGCGTGCGGCGTGTAGCCCGCAACCTGGACATTCCGCCCGAGTGGCTCATGGCTGTCATGTATACCGAATCCCGCTTCAATCCTGCCGTACAAAACTTCAAGGGCAGCGGAGCAACAGGCCTCATACAGTTCATGGTCCCTACCATAAAAGAACTCAATGATCGCCTGGGTACCGAGTATTACATGAGCGATATTCGACAGATGCAGGCTGAGGACCAACTGGTTCTCGTGCAGGAGTACCTAAACACCGTTAGGGAGCGATACGGGGAATTCAACAGCCTTACCGACCTTTACCTGGGCATACTTTATCCCAGAGCCATCGGTCAAGATTACTGCTATACCCTTTTTGCCTATCCCTCAAAGAAGTATCGTCAAAATTCAGGCTTGGACGAAAACAAGGACCACGCAGTTACCGTCAGCGATATTGACCTGCGCATGAAGCGGATCTTCCCTACCGCCTATATCGCCAGTAAATGAATAACTCCCGGCAAAACCAAGTTCCCATTTGTTTTAGCATAGATAAGAAATTTGGAACATGGATCTCTGGCTTCAGAGATCCATTTTTTTAGAAGAGGCTCAGCTGTCCTTCAGGTGGAATGCGAAAATCATCACAGTTGTTGGGCGGCATAGACCTACCTTCAAAGTATTTCTTTTTCAGAATTTTGAATAAGCGTGAAATCCCCTCAGCCATGGGCCCTTCCCCTCTCATTCGCTTCCCAAAACGATTGTCATTGACCTCTCCTCCGTGGGCTTCCCGGATTTGATGTAAAACTTTTTCCGCCCCATCAGGTAACGCCTTCCATATCCAGTTTTCAAAGACATTTCCCACAGCTCCATTGAGCCTGACAAAGGTATAGCCTGCGGTGAGGGCTCCTGCTTCGGCGGATTTTTCCATCAGTTCACCCACCTCATGGTTGTTGAGCCTCGGAATCACCGGGTCCAGCATGACTCCGGTGGGAAGTCCAGCTTCAGACAGTTTTTTGAGCGTCTTTAGTCGATTGAGGCCAGAGAAGGTCCGTGGCTCCATCAGCCTTCTGAGTTCTTTATCCAGGGTAGTAATGGTCATAAAAACGTGGACCAATCCTTTCTCGGCAAGAGCTTGGAGAATATCCAAATCCCGTAGAATGAAGCTGTTTTTGGTAGTGAGACCTACAGGTTGTCGAAATTTCAGGAATACCTCTAGGCATTGGTGGGTAAGCCCAAATTTACGCTCCAGAGGTTGATAACAGTCGGTATTTCTCGAAAACATGATAGGGGCCCCTTCCCATTTGGGAAGTTTTAATTCTCTCCGAAGTAAGTCCGAAGTATTTTCTTTGTCGATAATCTTAGATTCAAAGTCCAATCCTGCCCCGAATCTCCAGTATTCATGGGCATTTCAGGCATAACAATAAACACAGCCATGTTCGCAGCCTTGGTAAGGATCGATAGAATAATTCAGGGGAATATCTGGACTTGAAACTTTGTTGAAGATCTTTTTGGGATGGTCCAGAAAAATCTTGGTCTTTGGGTCCGGCTCAAAGGCTTCGGCGATTCCATCAAAGGCCTCGGTGTCCAGCTCCTGTTGTTGGAATCGGTTTTTGGGATTGATTTGGGCACCCCTCCCCTTCAGATAATCCTGGTAAGCTTCCATTTCAGTCCTTCTGCACATGATGGGTATCTGCCAAATATCTACGCAGGATACCTTTCAGGGCTTCATTTTCTACGAGAAAACCATCGTGCCCAAAGATAGAGTCGATTTCGTGATAACTGGCCTTAGGAATATGTCGGGCCAGGAGTCTTTGTTCCTCAGGAGGAAAAAGATTATCCCCCATGAGGCCTACGAGGATGGTCTCAGCCCGAATACTCTTGAGTACCTCTTCGAGGTTTCCCCTTCTCCTCCCCAAATGATGGCTATCCATGGCCTTGCTCAGGTACCAATAGGTAAAGGCATTAAATCGAAGGGCCAGTTTTTCACCCATATAGCGCTGATAACTCGCCGCCCGGTAATTATCAATTTTTTCAAAGCTCTCTTCTTGTTGCCTTGCCAGATAGCCCTCATAACTTCGATAAGATAACATGGCGATGGCCCGGGCTGCCTTCATTCCCTCAATACCTGCCTGAGGATGAGATTCTTTCCAACTTGGGTCAGCCTGTATGGCCATGCGCTGGGCTTCGTTAAAGGCGATGCCCCAGGGAGAATGGAAGGCATTGGTAGCGATGGGCACAATAAAATCGAATACCTCAGGACACATGTAGGCCCACTCCAGCACATGCTGCCCTCCCATGGAAGCTCCTATCAAAACCTTAACCTTGGTGATTCCTAGGTGCTGACGGAGCAAATCAAAGCTGCGGACCATGTCCCGATTGGTCCATTGTGGAAAGTCATGATACCAGGGCTCAGCCCCATCGGAACGCGGAGAAAGGGGTCCGGTCGAGCCGTAGCAGGAAGCGGGCATATTGGCACAAACAATGAAGTCCTTTTGGGGATCAAAAAATTTCCCTTTCCCAAATAGTCCTCCCCACCAGGACCTTACATCAGGATGACCAGTAAAAGCATGACAAACCCATACCACGTTGCTTTTATCGGCATTGAGTTTTCCCAGGGTAGAGTAGCAGAGGGTCAATTCCTCCATGACCACACCTGACTCCAATTCGAATTTTTCCTTGATATGATAATACTGCTCCGCCATGAATTTGACTTTGGCATAAAAAGAGGGGAAAGGTCAAAACACGGGGCTTCAACCTTTCCATCAGGCTTTTGTTCGGCTCTCCTAGGCGGTTACAGGTCCTTCCTTGATGGCTTCAAAGGCCTGCTGAAAATCGCCTTTGATGTCCTCAATATGTTCGATCCCTACGGAAATCCGCAATCCGGTAGGCGTCACACCGGCGGATAGCTGTTCTTCTGGAGAAAGCTGCTGGTGGGTGGTGGAAGAGGGATGGATGATCAGGGTCTTGGCATCACCGACATTGGCGAGGTGGGAGATCAGCTTCAGTTTACTGACGAAAGCAATTGCATCCTTACGGCTTCCTTCCAGTTCAATCGAAAGAACTCCTCCAAATCCATGCTCCAAGTACTTTTTAGCATGTTGGTGGTAAGGATGGGATGCCAATCCTGGGTATTTGACAGATTTTACCTGTGGATGGGCCTCGAGCCAGGTCGCCAATTCAAGGGCATTGTCGACGGTCCGCTGTACGCGAAGAGAAAGGGTCTCCAGCCCCTGAAGCAAGAGAAAGGAATTAAAAGGACTTTGGGCAGCTCCAAAATCTCTTAGCCCTTCTACCCTCGAGCGAATAGCAAAGGCTACATTGGGCAGACCCAAGGGATTGTCAGGACCAAATACGTCGTTGAATACCAAGCCGTGATAGCCAGGTGAGGGCTCAGAAAACTGAGGGAATTTTCCATTGCCGTAGTTGAAGTTACCTCCATCCACGATGACGCCCCCGATAGAAGTCCCATGACCTCCGATCCACTTGGTGGCTGAGGCAGTAACTACGTTTACTCCGTATGAAATGGGTCGGGCCAGAAATCCGGCTGCCCCAAAGGTATTGTCCACAATGACCGGAATTCCATACTTATCCCCCAACTTCACAAAGGCCTCGAAGTCAGGAACCGAATACTCCGGATTGCCCAGGGTCTCAAAATAGATGGCCTTGGTGCTCTCGTCGATTAGGGGCTCGTAGCTTTCTACCTTTACCCCATCTGCAAAACGAACGTCTATGCCTATCCGCTTAAAAGCTACTTTGAATTGGTTATAGGTTCCGCCGTAAAGGTGAGAACTGGATACGAGGCTATCACCGGCTTGTAGGATATTGTTGAGGGCTAGAAACTGTGCCGACTGTCCCGATGCGGTGGCAAGGGCCATGACTCCCCCCTCCAAGGCGGCGATCCGCTTCTCGAAGACGTCATTGGTGGGATTCATGATTCGGGTGTAGATATTGCCAAACTCTTTGAGGGCAAAGAGATTGGCAGCGTGATCGCTGTCCTTGAAGGTATAAGAAGTTGTCTGGTAGATGGGCACCGCCCTGGACCTGGTAGTAGCCTCTACTTCCTCCTGTCCGGCGTGGAGCTGCAGCGTTTCAAAATGGTATTGACTCATGGTTAAATTGGATTTATGGGTTATTGAAAGATTAATCTGGGTATGGGGAAGCCTTCCCTTTTTTGAAAGGAAGAGAGGGACCAGCTGACATCTTGGCTGAAGTCAGCAATAACAACAATTCTTACGGGTCCGGAAAAGGACAAGTAAGGAGATGTGAGCCAAATGTGTGATTGGTAGAAAAAGCTGAATAAGGTGCATAACAATCATCAGTTTATTATTCCCAAAATGGGCTGGAAGGGGCACCGTTCTCTTGTCGGAGGTTGCCAGGGGGTCACTGAGCCAGTTCTCTCGCCCCGTTCTTAATAATCTAATTACACCTAAGGAAGGGATGTAATCGAATTCTATATCAAATGTAGAACAGGCAGGTTAAATTCCCAAAAGAGGAGGAATATTTTTTCGAATTCTGTAAGAAAATAAAATAAGGAGATAAGGGGATGGGTAGCATCAGGGTATCTGCACCTGTACCTATTGCTTTTTAAAGGGGGAAAAAAGTGAATAAAAATATGTGTCGGGCTTCATCTATTTTTTTTATAAAAG
This sequence comes from uncultured Bacteroidia bacterium, assembly GCA_964564415.1. Taxonomy (GTDB): domain Bacteria; phylum Bacteroidota; class Bacteroidia; order J057; family J057; genus JALEFZ01. The sequence goes on from CAZMAV010000001.1 coordinate 22,918, forward strand.
GCCAGTTTATTTAACTTACACTTTCAACACAAAATTAATTGATCGTAAATTTTGCCTTATGAGAAAACTATCCTCTTTGTTAATTGTAATTTTTGCGGCTTTCGTGGCCTTTGGGCAGAACCCAAAGCTGGTTCCGCAAAATTACAGCCCTCAGATCGCCAAGAAAAAGGCTTATGAGGAGCCTACCCCTTCCGCCTCTACCTCGACTCAGGGTACGGGCATCCCTACCGGAACCATTTTGAGTGATGCGGTGACTGCCATCAAGATCGGTGAAGCTTCTAATGTATACACGGCTCTGGCGGATGAGCCCCAGCAGGTATCTGTAGAGCCTGGCGTAGGTACCAATGGAGGGACTATCGCCTGGATACACCGCCATAATATCAGTACTTCAGCCTGTGGAGGTGTGGACCCGGATGACAACGGTCGCTTCCGTTACTCCATCTCTCTCGATGGGGGACTGACCTGGAATGTAGGAAGCGCCGGTACCAGTACCGTCAACAATGCTCCCGCCACTGGATGCTACGGGATTGGTACCCTCAACCCTTTCTACTCTCGTGCCGGACGTTTCCCCAGCATTGTGATCGACGATCCCTACTTAGGTGGAGGCTCTGATGACCTCGTCCTTGCTTACTGTGGACCCGCCCTTATTTCAGGAGCCGGGTTTTCAGGTGAGACTGTCAGGGGATCAGGTGTCAATGTAGGAAATGACCTCGCTCCCTTCAATGTAACTTCTGAAAATTACTTCAACGGCTACTCATTCCCCCTTTCCATCACAGAAAGACTGCCGGGTGAGTACTGGTACATCGCTACTGAATTGAGCGGTACTACCCCTACAGGTGCAGTAAGCATCTTCAAGGGACTGTGGGACTCTACGACCAACACTGTCAACTGGTCTGTGGCTGCTTCAGTCAACCCTCCTTTCCTGGCTAATGTTGACCCTACCACCAGCACGGCTTCCTTTGGTTCTACTGCCCTGACCATGGGCTTCAGCTCCGATGGCAAAGTAGGATATGCTGCAGGCTATGGATACCTGGATGGAGGAATCGATACCACCGTCCAAGTATGGTGGTCAGAAACCCGCAATGGTGGAAATACCTGGTCTACTCCGGAGAGATTTCCCCTCGAGGACTTTCCTGATGTAACCGATTCAATTTCCTACTTTTTCATCGACACGGTGACCATCGCCAACCCAGGTTTGGGACTGGCTGTAGGGGATACTGTTTCTGCATTTGCCCAGCCTGGCGTACAGTTCGGCCCCATTGACATGGTTGTCGATTACCAGGGAAATCCCCACGTCATTGTAGACGTATTCAACGCTGCTGTTCACCAAGGAGATGGAACCTATGCCATCAGAAATACCTCTGGTAGTTCTAAGGCCGGATTTATCTTCAATACTCCTGAAAATATTTATGTCGATATGACTAAGGATACTGCAGGAGAATTCCGCCTCCTCTACCTGGATACCCAGACCAATTTCTTTGGTGCTTTCAGCGAGGATCCTAACGACCCTAATGCAGAACTCAACGTGACTACCAGTGCCCAGGTAACGCGGTCTCAGGATGGAGAATTGGTATTCTTTCATTGGACAGAAACAGATACTTCAATTTCCTTTGCCAATGAAGCTCCTGACATGAAAGGTGTGGCCCTGGATGTAAGAAACCAGACCATGACGCCTATCAAGAACTGGACCAACGACGACGCCAACTTTACTGGTGCTGCCCTCTTACCCAAGTGTGCTCAGCAGGCCATAAATACCGACACCTGTGCTTACACCATCCCTACCGTAATCAGCGATTTGGATGACGGGTTCACCTTGACCCCTGTCAATCACTGGTACTTTACCGATGTCATCTACAACAGATGCTCCGAATTTACCGAGCAGCCCAGATACTTCTTCAACTGTGCCACCAGCCCCATTACGGTCAATGTAACTGAAACCCAGCCTGACTGTGGGACAGGCAACGGCATACTGCTCGCTTCTGCCACCGGGGGACAGGGCAACTTCAAATATCTCTGGAATGTAAGCGGTACACTGGTTGATTCTGCTCAAGTCAGTAGCCTTACCGCGGGAGTCTACAGCGTAGTAGCTACCGACCAGCGTGGATGTTCTGAAGAGCGGGAAGTCATTCTCAATAACGTCAACGCTCCTGCCATTAGCATCGATAGTGTCTCCGATATCAGCTGTTCCGGAGCAGGAGACGGTAGCGCCACCCTGGATATAACCGGAGGTACTCCCGGATATACCTTTGCTTGGGGCAATGGAGAAACTTCTCAGACCGCAACCAGCCTTCCTGCGGGAGAGACCCAGGTTACCGTAACCGATAACAATAGCTGTCAGTCCTTTAGCTCTGTGACTATATTTGAGCCGGATCCGATCCAATCGGTTACCAGTGCGACAGATGCCAGTTGTAATGGACTTACTGACGGATCAGTTTCAGTAACCGCAGGAGGTGGAACAGGTGCTTTAACCTACGATTGGTCCGGTGGAATCGGAACTGATACAGAAATCGATAGCATCGGTGCCGGACAATATATAGTTATCATCACCGATGAAAACAACTGTATACAGTTAGATACAGCAACTGTAGAGGAGCCTAATGCCCTGGAAGCAGGTCTTACCCTTGGTTTCAATACTCGACCTGAGGCTCCTTTTGATGGCTCCCTTTCCGTAGAGCCTAGCAACGGTCGTGAGCCCTACACCTATGTATGGCTGCGCCTCGATTCCATTGCTATCTCCGGCATGGATACCACCAAATTCTTTACCGATACGGTAGCTGTTCAGAGTGGGGTAAACATTGGGCAGATCAGTCAGCAGATTGCCTGTGAGTACCGAGTCGAAATCTCAGATGCCAACGGATGTGAGGTAACGGCGGAAGGTAGCATCATTTCCTTCCAGGATGGAGCCGAATGTCAAGCTCTCAGGCCTACGAGCGTAGACCAGCAAATCTTTGACGGAAAGGTCAAGCTCTACCCCAATCCTTCCAACGGAAACTTTACCATTAACATAGATGCAGCTCAGGCTAGCACCTATCAGGTAGAAGTTTTCAGCCTTGAGGGACGTCTGATCGGAGCCTATACGAGTGAAAATACCGCCAGCTTTAGCCACAGCTTCAACATGAGCCGCGAAGGTTCTGGCGTATACATGGTGAAGATCATTTCTGACAAAGGAGTCTTCACAGATAAAATTGTGATTATGAAGTAATACTTTCCCAGGAAAGTAAATAAATGAAGGCCGTCCCTTTTTGGAGACGGCCTCTTTATTTTATTCGCCCAGCATCAGGGTTAAAAACAACCCGAATATTTACCCTTCTTTATTTTCCATGTTTCTCTTTTCGCTTTCCGACCTCACCCGCTGTATAGCTTCCCAATCTCCAGGGGGAATGGATTGGATGAGTTGGGCAGTGTAGGCAGATTTCGGGCGTAGATAAATGTCCTCGGCAGGGGCAATCTCTTCTATTTTCCCTTCTTTCATGACCATGATGCGATCACTCATGAATTTCACTACACTCAGGTCATGAGAAATGAAAATGTAAGTCAGTTGGAATTCTTCCTGCAGGTCTTTCAAAAGATTCAATACTTGGGCCTGTACAGAAACATCAAGGGCAGACACTGACTCATCACAGATCAAAAAACCGGGCGAAAGGGCCAAGGACCTGGCAATGGAAATGCGCTGTCGTTGCCCTCCGGAAAACTGATGAGGATAGCGGTCATAATGCCCCGCCTCCATACCTACCTTTTCCAACAGGTCCAACACCAACTCTTTACGCTGAGCAGGACTGCCAATCCCGTGTACCTCCATGGGTTCTTTTATGGCCTTCCCAATGGTCATGCGGGGGTTGAGAGAAGAATAGGGGTCCTGAAATATCATTTGGAACTCGCTTCGAAGCCCTCGCATTTCTTTTTCTCCCGACTGGGTAATGTCCTTATCTTTCCAGAATATCCTACCAGAACTGGGATCAATCAGCCTGAGAAGGGTCCTTCCCAGGGTAGTTTTTCCGCAGCCTGATTCGCCCACCAAGCCCAAAGTTTCTCCCGGATAGACCTCAAAATCTACTCCATCCACAGCCTTGACAAATTCTTTCTTTCTTCCCTTACCCCTAGGAAAATAGGTTTTTAGTTCCTCTACCCGAAGCAAGGGCGACCGGGCCTGTAATTCCTTTTGCCGCTGGTCTATCACAGATTTTTCTTCAATCTCTGCTTGGAAGGATTTCTTTTGTTCCGGTAAAAAATCATCAAGGGTGGGCAGTCTTTTCCAGGCCACATCCAACCGGGGGCGGCAGGCAAGTAAGCCTCTGGTGTAGGGATGGGTAGAACGGGTAAAGATTTGCGCCACCGGAGCGGATTCGACCAGGTTGCCGCGATACATGACATTTACCCTGTCGCAAATTTCACCTATGACTCCCAGATCGTGGGAAATAAATATCACAGAGGTCCCATGATCAGCCTGTAGATCTTGAATCAAATGGAGAATTTTTTTCTGTACCGTAACATCCAAGGCAGTGGTGGGTTCGTCGGCGATTAGGATCGAGGGTTCACAGCACATGGCCATGGCAATCATCACCCTTTGTTTTTGCCCTCCCGATATCTCATGGGGATAGGAAGAATAGATATCTTCGACCCGAGGGAGCTGTACCCTTTCAAACCAGTGTAAACAGGCTTCTTTTGCTTGTTTTTGGGAAAAATTTTTATGGAGGCGGAGAACTTCGCTCACCTGGCTGCCACAGGTAAAGACGGGGTTGAGAGAAGTCATGGGCTCTTGAAAGACCATGGCGATTTCCTTGCCCCTAAGGGTACGCATCTCTTTTTCAGGAAGGTCACTGAGCCGGACAGGGTCCCTATCGGGGAGGTTCAGGGTGATGGAACCCTTCATTTTTCCCGAAGGAGGTAGGAGTCCCATGACAGAAAGGGCCGTCAGAGACTTGCCAGAGCCAGATTCACCAACGATGCCCAGGGTCTCTCCCCTTTTCAGGTCAAATGACATATCCCTGATGGCCAGGTTGAAATTTTCTTTTTTCCCAAAACCGACCTCAAGTCCTTTTACCCACAAAATATCGTTGCTCTCCATAAACATAATTTATCCGACTCCTTCCTTTTTAAGCCTGCTCAACGAAAGCCTTTATATTTCGTTAAACTAGAAAGATTCACGTAAATATTCATCTGCTTTGGATAAGGATTTAAAAAGGATAGTCGGAAGCGGCCTCATTCCAGCCATATGGATCGTACTGATGTGGGTGATTCACATGGGTGCCCTAGTCCTTAATGCGAAACAAGAGTTGGTCGGAACTTTTGCCCTGCATACCCAGTACCTCCAAGGACTTATTGGTGTTCTTACCTCCCCCTTTATCCATGGCGATTGGTCTCACCTCATCAGTAACTCCCTTCCCTTTTTGATTTTGGGAACGGCCATTATCTACTTTTACAGAAAATCGGCTTTGAAGGTCTTTCTGATCAGTTGGACCTTGCCCAATCTGCTCGTGTGGGCCATGGTTAATCCAAGCTACCACATTGGAGCCAGCGGCATGGTTTATGCCTTTGCTTTTTTCCTATTTTTTAGCGGTGTTTTTAGGCGGGACAGGCAAGCCCTCGTTTTGACCCTCCTCGTGGCTTTTGGCTATGGAAGCCTGGTATGGGGCCTTCTCCCCATTCAGGAAGGCGTCTCCTGGCAATCTCACTTTTTTGGAGCCTTCGTAGGTATCTTACTGGCCTGGCTTTTGAGAAATGAGGGAAATTCAAAAAAGAAGGATAAGGAGGAGGAAGCTGAGCTCTATGAACCCGGTATTCCCATATGGGATTACAAATCTCTTTATCCTCCTCCAGAGGGCATGAATTATCCCGAGGACAAGGTTTAGAGTATATAAAAGAAAAAAGGGCGAACAGGACAAAGCTGCACGCCCTTTCAGTTAGGCTGGATACTTTACCTTTTGCGGAAGGCCAATACAGGTACTTCCAATTCGGTTGCCATTTTCTTGGTCATACTTCTACCACGAAAAAATTCCTTCCAGGAAAAGTTTTTCCTGTTGATCATGGCCAACACCTGGGTATTGTTGATATGGACCAGATTTTTGATCCCGCCGAAGGGATCGGCATGGTCGAAAAAGCGATAGTTGATCTTGGGATAATCGAGGGTATCGCTGATGGTCTTGTCAAGGGTATTGACATATTGGTCATGGACCTCATCTTCATGGAGGTTGACATGGGCAATGGTCAATTTTGCGTCAAAAAGACCGGCAATACTTTTTATCTGACCCACGACCGTGGAATCGTAGTCAGTGAGGTCGACGGCATAGGTGATGTGCTGAATTTCGTTGAAAGGGCTCTTGGGAGGCAGGATAAAGAGGGGGGTCTTGACCGAAGCCAGAAGACGAGAAATCCAGGAAAGCCTCATATAGCGGCGAAATCCATTGGTGGCGTCTGTACCTACGATCATGAGATCAAAGTCTTCTTTCTTGGAAACTTCTATGAGTTCCTGCATCCATTTTCCAGGCTGAAATTGTATGGAAAAGGGAGTTAAAGCTTCTACATATTTCTTTAAAAGCGGCATAAGTCCTTGTTTGAGGCGATTGCTGCGCATAAGGCCGACGACAGCCTCTACCTCCTGAACAGACTCAGGCCTCCACGTGCCCTGTTTTCTCATTGCCCTGCTGGAACCCGAGAGAAAAAAAACGATCTCGGCATCAGATTTTTCTGATAGGGATTGTGCATAATTTAACACATTTTGGTAATCTGAGCGAAGATTTAAAGGCACGAGAATCTTTTTCATGATGCTGGTTGGAAATGTTATTCCTGGTTAAAAGTTTTATTTAAGCTGATAATTTGAACAAATGTCAAGCTGATTTTCCTTTGTCTAAACCACGTTTTTCAATATAAACCGTGAGTATATCACACAAAAAATTCAGGTAACTTGACATACACTTAAATAACGAATTTTCGCTGAAAAGGATGCTTTCTCTCGAACTATTATTAACAAAATAATCTTACATAAACAACATATTTGAAAATTTTTTATCCTACTCATTTTACCATAAAAATGGCACAAATTTGATAAAATTTCTCAACTCCATATACGTGGAGAATAGATTTCCAGATTTATGGGCTTAATTACTTAGGCTTAAGCAGGCATAATTCTATCCCCAATAAGGGTAAGGGCCTCTGGATGTATGTCATGCTTTCCCTTGAATTTCAGGACTTTTGCATGAGGCATGTGAACTTCTAAGATTTTCATTTCTGCCTTTACTCTATCGGGAGTCAGAAATTGATCTTCATTTCCATACACAAATAAAATTCGGGACTTTTCCAATTCTCGATCCATTTTTTCTTCAAATTCTTCAGGAATCTTACCTGCAAAGAAGACCAGGGTGTGGGGACTGAGAGAACTTGAGGCCAACCACCGCCATAGGGTAGCTACCCCCTGTGAAAAGGCCAGAAAGTGAAGTTGACATTGATTCAGGTCTACCTCCGACCCAACCCATGACATGACCCTATCCAGCCAGATTTGTTGATCTTCAATTTCGTGGAGCCTATCCTCGCGGGTCATCCAACTGGCCCCTACTCTGCCGGTAAATCCTTCTACATAAAAGCGGGAAAGGGCCTCAGGTGCCAGTATCCACCGATCTTCTCCTGCCCAGGGAGAGAATTTCTTAATAAAACTTGTTGCCAGCTGTCGATAGCCATGAAGCAAGATCCATACATGACGGGTCTTTTCGCCCGGTTCCCCCAGCGTAGCAATTCGACCGGTCCGGCTGGTAGGTAGGTGAATGTGGTTGATTTCTTTCATTATTTTTTTGAAAAACTTTCCCTCTGAAATAGAGTTATTTTAATTTATGAGTTGAAATAGAATCAGAAAAGTGTCTGGTTGTATTTTAAGCAGGGTCTTCGACTGACAAGAGACAGAAGTCCGACACAAAATAAGAACATAAAAGGATACATCATGAGGAAGATTGGAGTAGTCCTGCTCAATTTGGGAGGTCCCAACAACGAGGATGCCGTACAGCCATTTCTGTACAATTTGTTTATGGATGAGGATATCATCAAGATTCCTATCAAAGGAGGCATCAAAAGGGGGCTAATCAAGTTTATCACCACCCAGCGAGCCAAGGTTGTCGCAGAAAAATATAAGGAAATAAATGCCTGTCCCAAGGGTTGCCTAGGCCCAGAAAGCTGTTCCAATCGGATCAACAACGTCGTGTCGGACTGCTGTTCGGCCACTAATCCCCTTACCGAAGCCCAGAGGAGGAGCCTCGCCAAATACATGAAAGTACGGCAGCACGAAGATAAGGAGTTTGTGGTCCTGACGGCGATGCGCTACTGGCACCCCATGACTGATGCTGTACTGGACGAATTGGAAAAGGAAGAGGTAGACGAGGTCGTACTTTTACCCCTGTATCCTCAATTTTCATACTCCACCACAGCTTCCAGTTGGAATGAATGGACCCGCCGTGTGAGGGCCCGTGGTCTGGAAGGGAAGTGGAAAGTACATTTCCTCAAAGACTACCACCTCAATCACAAATACATCGGAGCCATCAACGCCCGGATTGACGAGGCGCTGCAGCAGTTTCCTGAAGATATCAGGGATGAGGTTCACCTGCTCTTTTCTGCTCACGGGACTCCTGTCTCTTTTCGAGAAAAAGGTGATCCCTATTCATTCCAAATCAAAGAAACCATGAAGGCTGTCATGGAGCAACGAGGGCATGACCTTCCTCATTGGCTTTCTTTCCAGAGTCGGGTAGGTCCTGTCAAGTGGCTGGAGCCCAACACGGAGAAATTTCTCGATGTTCTCCATGGCTATGGCCTAAAGCACCTATTGGTCATTCCCATCGCCTTTGTGTCCGATCACATTGAAACTTCTATGGAAATCGAGATCGAATTTAAGGAAGTAGCAGACGAACTGGGCATCGAAAACTTCATCTGTACCAGGGGGATCAACGATCATCCCCTCTTCATTGAGGCCCTGGGTGATATGGTCGAAGAAAAGATAAGCTTGAAGAAAGGGGAAAACCAGGAGATATCAGCTCTTTCGTAAATTCTCTATCCACATTGTATATATAAAATACAATATCTCCCCTTAGGCAATTTGGGGAGATATTTTTTTACCCTTATCTTATGATGGGTAAAATACTATCTTTTAACAACAGGGACATTCTTGAATCTTTCAGTCCTGTAACGCCTAGCTTTCTAATGAGAGTTTAAGATGAGTCATCCGCGAGGAAGTCCAACCTTTTGAAAGTTGAATTGCTCTTGGGTCGCCTTTCCTAGATTTGCTCATGGTCATTCTTGTACATTCAATATCAGCTTTTCTCCTTTACAAACGACAGACAAACTCTAGATTAATATGAAGCGTATCTTCAAAACAGGAATCCTCCTCTTTATCATACTGGGAAATTTGGCAGCTCAGGAAGTTCTCACGCCGGCCCTCAGCAGGATCGCCTACACCGAAGGCGAAGCTAACTGGATCTATCTTCGATCTGGACTTGATTTAGACGCAGAAACCCTAATGGAAAGCCAAAAGGCTGCCTTTGGACTCTCCGACCATGAAAGCACCCGCCTGCTTAGCCAAAAATACGACGAAATCGGTTACCGCCACGATACTTACACCCTTTATCACAAAGGCATAGAAGTAGAGCATAGCCGCTGGATTGTCCATTCCCTATCAGGTTCTCCTGTCAAGGCCAATGGCTTTTTGCCCCTGCCTTTTCCCCGGGAAATAGCCTCAAAAGCTCAGATTACCTCAGAGCAAGCCCTTGACATGGCCCTGCAACATTTGAATGGTTCCACTTTTGCCTGGGAGTCCGAGGAAATGGAGGAAATCATCAAGAAGGTCAAGGATAATCCACAGGCTACTTATTATCCCGAACCTCATCTCTGCTATACCGATGAAGATTTTGATTTTTCAGAATACAAGCCAGTACTAGCCTGGAAAATGGACATCCTCAGTGTGAATCCCATCAAAAAGATGTTGGTCTATGTCGATGCAGTTAGTGGGAAAATACTCAAAGAACTGAATGATCTTCATACAAGAAGTGAAACAGGAGTAGCCGAAACAGCTTACAGGGGTGAGCAGATCATCACTACCGAAAGAGTTGAGATAGAAGGAAGTGATCCTGTATATCGCCTCCGTGAACAAAACAGGAATGGAGGTTCGGATATATGGACCCTCGACCTGGACAATACTACGAATCTCGACAATGCAAAGGATTTCCTGGATGATGACAACATCTGGGATGAGTTTGACAATGAGAGAAGCCGGGCTGCCACTGACGCCCATTTTATGGCTCAATTTACCTATGATTACTTTGAAAACACCTTTCAGCGTAAGGGCTTTGACGGTAACGGGGGATTGGTCCTGAGTTACATGCACTACGGAGACAGCAATTTTTTCAATGCCTTTTTTGCCGGTAGCTTCATGGGTTTTGGAGACGGAGGAGGCAAGCCCCTTTCTACTCCTGATATCTTTGCTCATGAATTCATGCACGGCGTTACCCGCTATTCTGCTGATTTGATCTACGCCTATGAGCCAGGAGCCCTCAACGAATCCTTTAGCGATATTTTTGGTAATTCCCTGGAGTATTACGTCGATCCTAGCAAATTTTCCTGGTACTTAGGTGAAGATACCCGCATAATTATTCGCAACATGGCCGATCCCAATGAATTTGGCGATCCAAAGGTCTACCAGGGAAAATATTGGTGGACTGAGGAAGGCAACAATGGAGGCGTACATACCAATAGTGGGGTCCAAAATTACTGGTTCTACCTAGTGGTAGAGGGAGGACAGGGCCAAAATGAGCTTGGACGTCCCATCCAGGTAAAAGGCATCGGTTTTGAAAAGGCCCTTCAAATTGCCTATCGTGCCCTTACGGTTTATCTGACACCTACCTCTGCCTATGCAGATGCACGAAATGCTTCCATACAGGCTAGCATTGATATTTTTGGGGAATGCTCCGACGCCTATCAGGCAGTTGTCAATGCCTGGGACGCTGTAGGACTGGGCTCACCCACCCTGACCAATGATTTCCAATTGGTCAGCATGACAGATCTGAGCGATTGCAATGTCTTTGACGAAGGCCCCCTTACCTTGACCTTTCAATACACAGGTTGTGATACCTTTCCTGGCGGAAGCCTTGGGCTACAAGCCATAGTCAGCGATCCTTCTCAGAGCCTTAGCGGACAAATAGAGGTAGGTGAATTGCAGCCTCGGGAGAGTTTTTCCTATACCTTTGAAGAGGATGTAAGGCTCCCTGAATTGGGCTCTTTCAGCGTAGAGGCTTCTATTTCCTATACAGAAGATCCCGCTGCCTATAATAATAGCCTTCGAAACAGCTTCAGTAAAACAACTGGTCTTACGGGTGTAGAAAGCTTTCCCTTCAACGGAGGCAGCGATCTTAATACACTTAGCGACAGTTTTAAAATCAGTACCGGAGAGCAGAGTGAAATCAAGATCGTAGATGGATTTGGAAAAGACCGAAGCAGGGGTCTGATCATGGAGGGGGGTGAGCGCTTTGGTTACCTCCTTACCTTTCAGGCTGATCCTTTTCAGATCAATCAGGACCATCTTGCAAGGGTCTGTATGTGTGTGGATGGTCGGAGAAGTGCCCGCATGGATTTGTACTTTGACCGCAAACAGGACTATTCCTCTTATGTAGAAGAAACCTTTCAGGTAGATCCTGAAGCAGTCCCTCCATTGGTCAATAACCTCAGGCTGGTGGTCAATGGCAATGAAGTCAGCCGCTATCAGCCTGAAACCCTGGATTCTGATCCATTTCAAACGGAGAAAATCAACCTAGATGCCTACCTGGGCTCTATATTTGAAGTTTGTTTTGAAGGAATGTTGCATCAGAGTCCAGCCCTGGACGATATAGGTTTTGGCGACAGAATATACCTTGACAACCTAAGGTTTGATGGTTTTGTGGAGCGTCCTTCTACCTTCCAATCTCCAGAATCCGGTATCGACTATTGGTATTATCCCAATCCAACTCAAGGCAATCTCAAAGTAGCCCTGGAGACCGATCAGGAGGAAGACTACCGCCTGGACATAGTCGAAACAACGGGAAGGCTACTCAAGCGCTATCAACTTCGCACGGTCGAGGGGATCAATGGAATCAATTTAGACTTTAGCAGACTTTCTCCTGGAATCTATTTCCTGAGGGTAAGCAATGGAAAGGAAATTGAGGTCAGTAAAATCATCAGGAGATAATACTCAAGAGCCTCGAAGGGGGCTCCTGGATTTAAATCCAGGTCTCATCAATCCAAGCAAAAAACTGGAGAGGGTGTCCGAATTCTGAAAATTGGCTCGAAGATTGGGAAGGTAAAAAGTGAGTCCACTAGTCACCTACATAAACCAGCTTCTTGTGATTGATCCCGGCTTCTTCAAATTCAAAGCCGGTTTCTTCAAAGTTGAGAGAGGCGAAAAAGGGAATCTGATCAACAGGGGCATGGACGAAAATCTCTTTGTCTCTTGGGATGTCTTTTAAAATGTGGTAGACCAGGGAGGTACCGACCTGATTTCTCCGAAAATCTTTGAGGACAGCGATTCTTTCAATGCGGTAGCGTCCTCCTGTTTGGGTACGTCGCCATCGTGCAGTCGCGATGGGTTCTCCATCCAACCAGGCCAGGTAGTGGTGAGCCAGGTGATCGAATCCATCGTAGTCATCTTCCTGCCCGATTTCATACTCTTCTACGAATACAAACTGCCGAATTTGGAATACATAATCAAATTCGGTATCGTGGTCAACCTTTTCTACAACCAGCTCGCCCGTAGGATTAATGGACATATGTTAGGGAGTTCTAATCTTGATTTCATTGCAAACAATCAAGAATATTGAAAAGTTCCTAGTCTGAATCGGGCGTTTTCTCTGGATTCTTTTAATTTCACAGACAAAGTCTAGGCATCATATAGACATATGGCAAAAAATTTATTAATCGTAGAGTCCCCTGCCAAGGCAAAGACCATCGAAAAGTACCTGGGCAAGGACTTTACTGTGAAGGCGAGCTACGGACATGTGAGGGACCTTCCCAAGGATGACAAAGCCATCGACATCGAAAACGGCTTCCAACCTAAATACGAAGTTCTTCCGGACAAAAAGTCGGTCATCAAAGACTTAAAAGATTTGATTGCGAAGCACGACGAAGTCTGGCTGGCTACGGATGAGGACCGCGAAGGTGAAGCCATTTCATGGCACCTGGCCCATGTCCTGGGGCTGGATATGATCAATACCCGGAGGATTGTCTTCAATGAGATCACCAAATCGGCCATTACCAGGGCCATCGACAATCCACGTACCATCGACCAAAACCTGGTCAATGCCCAGCAGGCCCGTCGTATCCTCGACAGGATTGTAGGCTTCCGTCTTTCTCCTATTTTGTGGAGAAAAATCAAGACGGGGCTATCTGCCGGACGGGTGCAGTCGGTAGCCGTGAGGCTGATCGTAGAACGAGAGCGGGAGATCATCAACTTTGAGCCGACCTCCACTTATAAGGTAAGCGCAGAGTTTATCCTGGACAACGGTTCGCGGATCAAGGCAGACTTAGCCAAGAAACTTCCCGATAAGGAAAGTGCTCGGGAATTTCTGGAGTCCTGTTTTGGGGCTACCTACTCAATTACCAATCTGGAGACCAAGCCTTCCAGAAAGAAGCCTTCTCCACCCTTCATGACCTCTACCCTTCAGCAGGAAGCTAGCCGTAAACTCAGTTTTTCGGTGCAACAAACTATGAGGGTGGCGCAGACACTCTACGAATCCGGCCATATTACCTACATGCGTACGGATGGGGTCAACCTATCTCAGCAAGCCATGGATGATGCCGAGCGGGTTATCAGAGATCTTTACGGGGATAAATACCACAAAAACAGGCATTACAAGGTAAAAACTACCAATGCACAGGAGGCGCACGAGGCTATTCGCCCTACCGACCTCGGCCGTACAGAACTGAACGACAAGGAGATGGGCCGCAATGAGCGCCGTCTCTACGAACTCATTTGGAAGCGTACCCTCGCCTCCCAGATGTCAGACGCCGAGCTGGAAAAAACAACCGTAGATATTAGGGTATCCACCAATGAGGCGATCTTCAAAGCCAAAGGTGAGATCCTTAAGTTTGATGGCTTCCTTAAGGTCTACCTGGAGTCTACCGACGATGAAAACGAGGACGAAGAAGCCAAGGGTGTACTTCCTCCCCTCGAAGTGGGCCAGGTGCTGGAACTCGACCATATGCAGGCCCTGGAGAGATTTTCCCGCCCCAGTCCAAGGTATACGGAGGCCAGTTTGGTCAAAAAACTGGAGGAATTGGGCATTGGGCGGCCCTCTACCTACGCCCCTACCATATCGACCATCATCAAACGTAGCTACGTAGTCAAGGAAACCCGGGATGGGCATCCCCGAAATCTTGGCCTGTTTACCCTTAAAGATGACAAGGTAGAAGAGGGAGTTAAGACTGAAATTACCGGAGCAGAAAAGAGCAAGCTCTTTCCCTCAGATTTGGGTATGGTGGTCAATGACTTCCTGGTCAAGTTTTTCCCCTCCATCCTGGATTATGGGTTTACCGCCAAGGTAGAAGATAAATTCGACCTCATTGCGGAAGGTTATCAGGTCTGGCAGGATATGCTCTCCGAATTTTACGAGGACTTTGACCCCCTCATCAAAGAAACCCAGGAGACAGCCGAAAGGGCGAGCGGCGAGCGGGAATTGGGGGTAGATCCCAAGACCGGGAAGAAGGTTATTGCCCGCCTTGGCAAGTATGGTCCCATGGTCCAATTGGGAGCCCAGGACGACGAAGAGAAGAAATTTGCCAGCCTGCGTAAAAACCAACGCCTGGAAACTGTCACCCTTGAAGAGGCAATGGATCTCTTCAAACTGCCCAGGATTTTGGGAGAATTTGAAGAGCAACCCCTCAAAGCCAATATTGGAAGGTATGGGCCCTATGTCCAACTGGGAGGGCTTTTTGCCTCTTTGGAAGAGGAAGACGATCCATTTACCATAGAGTATGATCGGGCGGTGGAACTCATCAAGAAGAAACGTGAGATCGAAGCCAACAAAATCATAAAAGCCTTTACGGAGGACATTCAAATACTAAGGGGGCGATGGGGGCCTTACCTCAAATACCAGGGTACCAACGTCAAACTGCCCAAGGATGTCGAACCGGAAAACATCACCCTGGACGATGCCCATAGACTATTCGAAGAAAATAAGAATAAGCCCAAGCGGGGGCGTAAGGGAGGGTCAAAAAAGACCAGTACCAAAGCCAAGTCCGGCGGAAGCAAGGCCAAGGCAAAGTCCTCTTCGACAAAGAAGTCTACTTCTACCAAAAAGAAGAAGAAAGAGTAAGGCTGAAGACCTCTCATTAATAAAAAATTCTTGTAGCCCTCAGACTACAAGGTTTTTTTATGGGAAGGGACAGGAACTACTTTTCCTGATAGACCCTTACGTGGTCCACGAGCATTTGCTGGGGAAAGATTGTATCTTCAATGCCATATTTACCTACCCAGTTGTCTCCCACCGCCACATTGAGGATAAGGTGAAAGGCTTGGTCAAAGGGCCACTCTTCATAATCCCCTTCTTCCTTGTTAAATGTTCCATAGTGGCTATCGTCCGCCCAAAATTCGATTTTATCCTTCTTCCAATGAATGCTATAGAGGTGGAAGTTCTCTTCGATGTCCTTGAGGACAAGCTCATTGGATTTTTGTGTGCCGATCATGTGGTTGAAGGCCTGGGCATGACCGGTCCCGTATAGGGTAGAATCTTCGTAGCCCACATGTTCCATAATGTCTATTTCTCTACTTTTGGGCTGCCATAGGTCCAGTCTCCCTTTCCCCTGCTTACCAGAGGAGCAGAGGTATAGGATTTTTTCCCAAATTCTTCTTTTCTGGCTTCCATGACCAAATACCTTCCATTTAATCGTGCATTGGAGGCCTTATCGGTGTAATACGGAGCTTCGTTATTGCCCCACCCACAGACTTGGGGACAGCCATCGCCCAAGTCATAGCCCCATTTGCTGCTGTCGGGTAAGCCTTTGTAATTAAACTCGTCAGACCAGACCAACTCTTACTCCTGAGCAAAAGTGGGACCCCCTAATAAGAGAAAGTGGATAATAGTATGTGCTATTTTTTTCATAAAAATCGAAATCAGTTCTTGACGATTTTTCGGGTTATGCGCTTCCCATTTCCCAGGTCAATCTGAACGAAGTAGAGGCCTGAAGGATAATCAGAAATATTCAAGCTTTCATTCACTTCGTACCCAGCACCTAACTCCTTCTGAATGATGGTTTTTCCGGCCATGTCTGTGAGACGCAAGTTGAGCTTTTGCAGCTCTCCCAGCCTTCCTTTCACTTGAATCAAACCTGTGGAAGGATTAGGAAATACCTTTAGGGGCCTGGAGAATAGCTCTGCTTCGGTGGATGTAATCAGGCTGAATTCCAGCCAGTTCAGATTGAAAAGGGACTGAGTGATTAGAACCCGCATTTGATACATCCCCTGGGGCATGTTGACGATCTTGGTGGTACTGGCCCAAGTCTGCCAGTCCCCAGTAGGATCAAAGGTCACGGAGTGAATATTGGTAATGTTTCCATTGGAATCCACCCTTTGTATTTGTACCCCTCCCTCTTCGCTGGGAGCAGCTGTCCGATAGGTCAGTTCATAGATACCGCCAAAAGGCACCTCCACCATGTAATCCATGTAATCGCCCTGATCCAGGTTGCCTACGTTTTTACCTCCACCTGTGTCAAAGGTATTCTCAGTAGAAGTACCGACCTGAAAGAAGTACTCTTCGACCTCAACTTTTCCGGGGAGTTGGTGGATGATGGGGAGATTATTTTCAACCTCTTCTTGGGTGAAGGAAAAGAGTTGGGTGGCATCGAAGCCCTGAATGTTGGTCCCGCTGTAGGTAACCTGGATTTCATCCTCTGCCACAAGTCCTTTATCCAGGGTCAGGTAGATGATGCGGGGATTATCAGCATCTATGTCCAGGCTGTTGATTTGTGCGGAGCTTCCATTTACCTCCACCACAAAATCTGCCATGCTTCCGTTGAAAGGGGCCTTCAGCGGCTTGTTGATGTTAACCTGAATTCGCCTTCTGTTGGCAGTAATCCCCGAGAGGAATTCAGTAGGCAGTTCAGTAGTAGGTCCCTTGGCCACAAATTTGAAGCTACTCAGGTTATAGTCGCTGCCATCAGAATAGAAGTATAGGTCCTTGTTTTCAGGGGTGAGAACCACGTCCTCGACCCTGATGGTCTGCCAGGTTTGATAGCCGCCTGAGGAGGGCACAAATTTCTTACCGGAAATATCGCTGCCTCCAGAGCCAAAGTGAAAGCGACCTTCAAAGGAAGGCGTTGCAGCGCGGACCTCAATGTCATAAACAGCAGCGGAATCCACGGCGATGTCGTATTTTATCCATTCTCCCACATTTAGCCATCCGACATTGTAGCCATTGGTATTGATATTATCCGAACAGGTTTCTATGTCAACCCCATCATTTCGATAAGCCCATCCATTATTCCAAGCGGTAAAATTTCCCGTCGAAACATTGTAATTGGCGATATCGGTATCAAAGTAAGCGATGCCCTGGGTTCCCATAGAAAAATCCGTGGCATAGACCACACCGGGAACAGATTGTATTCGAAAAGGCTTGGTCGTATTGTCATATACCTGCCTGAACATGGCGTCTCTTACATCTTTTTGCTGGATGCAATTTTCCATTTTTAATTTTTCGGTCAGGTTCATCAAGGCTGCCTTGGCGAAGGCTGCAGAAGGCTTGGGTCCTGATCCGTTCCAGTAATCCAGGAGGGTTTGATACTCGTCGCTTTTGACTACGGAAAGGGGGCCAGCGATGGACTCCACTTTTTTCATGGGCCACCAGGCCCATCCAATCGCAAAGTCTTCGAGCAGGCGAATGGCATCCCTAAACCAAACATTGGAATTTTCTCCTGACTCTCCCAGATAAAGGGGGATATCATAAGTCTCTCTCATGTCCAGCACCCATTGGATGGAGGCCTGATCATTGAAGGACCAATACTTATGAGGGCTGTAGACCATGTTATCGTCCCAGGGCGGCGTCAGGCCAGTAAAGTCATTGGCAAACCAGTTACCCTCGATGAAGAGAAGGTGCTTTTCGTCAACTGTCCTGATACTATCGGTAATTTCTTCGTAGAGGCTTCTCAGCAGGACACCACCTGGAAGGTTCCAGTTGGGCTCGTTGAGCAAATCGTAACCTGCCACCCAAGGTTCATCGGCATAGCGCTCGGCCAGCTTTTTCCAAAGTGCCACTGTTTTGTCTCGATTGGCCTTGCTTTCCCAAAGCGAGGGCTTACTTGGATCGTAATCAGAAATCCCTTCGTCATAGCCCTGTCCTCCGGGAGCGGCATGAAGGTCCAGAACGACATACATCTGATTTTGCCTGCACCAGGAAATGAGGGTATCCGTCAGTTCAAAGCCTTTGTTGAACCAGGTATGCTGGCCTGGCACAGGTTCATCTTCTATGGGCAAGGTAAATAGATTGTAATGCATAGGCAGACGGACCGAGTTGAAGCCCCAGCTTTTGAGGGAGTCGATATCGATCTTCCTGACGTGATTGGCCAGCCAGGCATCATAGAAAGCCTCCATATCGGACTTTCCGATCAGTTCTTCTATCTTTTTTTTTATCTTGTGTTGGGCATTGGCAAAGCTTGCAGTCTGGAGCATATAACCTTCCTGAAGCATCCATCCACCCAAGCCCATACCTCTGAGGATGATGGTATCGCCAGAAGCATCTACGATGGCTTTTCCTTTTGTCTGTAGAATGCCCTGACCCTGAGCTGGAGTACAGAAAAACATCCCCACAGCGACAAGGACTGTGAGTAATTTGAATATTTTCTCCATGTTTTTTCTTTTGATGGGTGTTCAAGGGTAGTCCTTAATTCTTTTGAAATACCCTTACATAGTCCACTACCATTTGTTGGGGAAAGCGGGTACTGGCATCGGGATATCCGGGCCATCTTCCACCTACGGCAACATTGAAAATGAAAAAGAAGGAATTGTTAAAGGGATAATTGCCGTTGACATCATTGCGGGTGAGGGTGTGATAAGGGTTGTCATCGACCATCCAGACGATTTGCTCTGCCTCCCAAACGATGGAAAAGACGTGAAATTGGTCGTTGAATTTTCCAGTGGGGAGGGTATAAGAACCGCTCTTGCTGTTGCTAAATGATTGGCTCTGGGGTCCCCAGTGAACGGTACCATGTACGATATTGGGCTCATGACCTACGAGTTCCATGATGTCTATTTCTCCGCATGCTGGCCAGCCTACTGTTCCAAAATTGTCGCCTAGCATCCAAAGTGCCGGCCAGATGCCCTGTCCCTCTGGCAGCTTGGCCCTGATGTCTATTCGCCCAAACATAAAGGACTGCTGATCACGGGTGATGATCCTGGCTGAGGTGTAGTTACTTCCTGAAAAAGCTTCCTCTTTGGCTTCAATGATTAAGCGGCCGTCCGACACATAAGAATTTTCTTCTTTGTCGGTATAGAATTGCCATTCTTCATTGCCCCATCCACTGGCTCCCAGTTCGTGGGTCCAATCACTGAGGTCAAGGCTATTTCCCTCAAATTCATCCTGCCAAACCAAATCATGACCAGGATATGAGAGAGGGGTCTCGTAGCCTCCTTCTGGAATGAAAACAAAATCGTCGTCATTACGGATCAGAACTGTCGCTTCCTCTGTAAAAATGGTGGCGTTGACAGGATTTGAAATAATGACCTTAAACTCCTCATCTCCCTCTTTGAGGGTGTCTGCGATGATATCTATCTCCAGGAAAACTTCGGTTTGACCCGGAGAAATAATAGAGGTGCCCGAGGCCGGAATATAATCAATGTCCTCACCTGCGGATACCTCCTGGGTTTCATAATCAAAACGAACCTCCTCCGCCCATTCTTTGCTCATGAGCACCTTCAATCTCACTTGGATATTTACATCTCCTTCTGCAAGGCTAAAGCCTGAGATAGCAAGACGTGGAAGATCCTCCTCATCGGGATCGACAGTCTCCGTCTTACAAGCCTGTAAGAACAGGAGGCTGACAAACAGAAGAACCAGTGATGGGAAAGTTTTAATTCTCATGGCAAAAAATGGGTTTAAGGAGAAGGAGGTTGAAAAAATATGAGCTAGGTTACTTACTGCTTAGGTACCAGGGTAAATCTCCAGACTCCCCAGCCATAATCGGCGAAGATCACCATGCGATCTTCTGTCAATTCAGATATGGAGTAGGTTACGGATTGCTGAGGAGTAACTACCTCTTCAGTTGTTCCTGCTTTATAGAGGCCTATCCAAGCACCTTCTCCAATCACAGTCAGGCTATTGGGGGTTAAAGAAAAAGAGTAGACACCAGAATCCCAGGCTTTGTAAGCCTCGGGCCATGCAGTACTAGGATGACAAGCCCCTCCTGCAACTCCAAGGTCAGGTGGTGTGACATCTCCGTTTCCATCGGTATCAGCCCAAAAGTCTCCTTTGTTGTCGTATTCAAACTCACCATTGGAGCGGAAGATATACTCGTCATTAAAATGACACTCCCGGCCTGATACATCAGTGGAGGAATTGCTCCACCAGGTCTCATTCAAGCTGGGCCCGATATGGAGGGCTGCTGCTTCAGGTGCCAATACCCAGACTTTTTCCCCACAGGCAGTAAGGAGTTCCAGGTCTCCCTTACAAGCGCTGGGGTCATCCTGGGTTACGGTCAGGGTCTGGCTGGTTGTAGCCGAACCCCCACGAGTAAAGGTGGTCATGCTGATTTCATAATCGCCTGCGAAGATAAAATTGACGCTGACCTCTTCGCCTTCGGCGATTCCAGCATCTCCCAGGTCCCACTTGGTCATGAAGGCTCCCTCGGTGGTATTGCGAAGGATAAAATCATTGGGAGTGGAGTCCTGTACAATTTCAAAAGAAGGGGTAGGCCTGGGCCCCAATTCGGACTTTTCAGCCAGTTGCGGCTCACAGGAAATCAGGAGCAGCAGTAGAATTATGAGAAATGATAAGTACTTCATAAGAAATTGAGTTAGTAATTCTTGTTTTTGATTAATAACCAGGATTTTGCTCGAGTTCACCTTCCGTAATATCGATTTCTGTCTGGGGAATAGGGAGAACCTCGTTTTTGTTGGGGGTAAAGCCCTGGTCTCCCAATTCGGCTTCCGCCCTTCCGGTGCGCACCAGGTCGAAGAAGCGGTGTCCTTCGGTGGCCAGCTCGAGTTGACGCTCCAAGTAGATGGCATCGAGGAGGTCGCTTCCGGCAGCGTTTACTTCTGCCAGCCCTACACGAGAGCGTACCTGATTGAGGTAAGTAAGGGCCTGGCCTTCATTTCCAGCACGGACATGAGCTTCAGCAGCCAACAGGAGGACATCTCCCAAACGAATCTCACGGATATTGTTGTTCCAGTTAAGGGCAGGCTCTCCATCGAGGGCACGCTGATCCTGTAGAGGAGCATATTTGCGGATAAAAAAGCCTGTATTCTGGAAGGCGGGGGTATAACTGGCTCCCTGATCTACAAGGGCTTCAGCGTCGATAATGGTATGCGCAAAACGGGGATCACCTGCCATGACATCAGCAAGTTTCTCCGTTACGGGGCAAAAGCTCCACCCTGTAGCGTAGCTAGGACCAACGTAGTCCCTCATTCCGAAGAACTGTACGTTGTAATTTCCTTCCGTTCCGTTGGCAAAGTTGCCCCAGCCTCCTCTTTGGTTGGAAGAATAGCTGATCTCAAAAATAGACTCTGATCCATACTCATTCGCAGGATCGAAGATATCCCCAAAGTCAGGCTCCAGGGAATAAATTCCTGAATTGATGACTTCATCCAATGCCTGGGCAGCTTCTCCCATGCGGTTTTCATTGTTTTGATAAAGGATAACCTTTCCGAGAAGGGCATTTACTGCCCCCTTTGTTATTCTACCCAATTCATCCGCAGGAAGCGTTTCGGGAATTTCAAAAGTATTTTTGGCATCCTGAAGGTCTTGCTCAATGAGGGCATAGACTTCAGCCGGAGCCACCTGTACCTGGGTGTAGAGTTCATCACCTGAGAGCGGCTCAGTTATCAAGGGCACATTGCCAAAGAATCTCACGAGGTCAAAGTAAAAATATGCCCTGAGAAACTTAGCCTCTCCCTCTGCTCTGGCCTTAAACTCATCGGAGATATCAGAATCTGTAGGAGCTTCGTCCAGCTTTTGCATGAGGAGATTGGCACGGTAAATCCCTGAATAATACTTCTGCCAAAGCCCGAACTGAGGCCCCAAAAAGGGAGCCAAGGTGAAATTATCGTAAGCGACCCAGTTGGGTTGGTCGGAAGCATCCGAACCTCCGGCATAGGTGTCGTCAGAGGCTGCGTTAAGCAGGCCCAACTTCATGGTCCACCCATTGGTACCTCCCCACTGGAGGACATCATAGGTAGCTATCAGGCCCTGAAAAAGTTCCTCCTGGTTTTGATAAAAGTTGGTCTCCAGTTCAGTTCCCCTGGGTTTTAGCTCCAGGAAGTTCTCCGTACAGGAAACGAGAAAAAATCCCGTCAGCATAGTACAGATCAGAAGATAAAGAAATATCTTTTTCATTGTTTCAGACTTTTATAATAAATAGAAGTTTTTATCAATTAAAAATTAGAAGGACATGTTGACACCCACCAGGTAGAACCTTGGCTGTGGGTAGATACCTCTGTCCACTCCGAAGCTTCCTCCTCCGATTTCCGGATCAAAGCCACTGTAGCGGGTAAAGGTGAACATGTTATTGCCAGATACATAGACCCTTAGCTTGCGCATCCGCAGGGCATTGAGCACAGCAGGAGGCATAGAATAACCTAACTGCAGGGTCTTGATACGGAAGAAATCTCCATCCTCAACGTAAAAGTCAGAGCTGCGGCTGAAGTTTCTGTTAGGATCGTTCATGACCAGCCTGGGGTGTTCATTGGTACTTCCTTCTCCAGTCCAGCGGTCGAGGGCGTCTGCACCGAGATTGGCCATTTGAAGGTCAAAGCGTCGCGTAGCCTCAAAAAGCTCATTTCCAGCCACTCCCTGTCCGAAGAGAACCAGGTCAAAACCCCTGTACTTGGCTGTAAAGTTAAAGCCATAGGTCCAGTTGGGTGTAGGATCACCGATGAAGGTACGGTCATCGGGGTCTACGTCTCCGTCTCCATCCGTGTCGACAAAACGAAAGTCTCCGGCTTGTGCTTCAGGCTGAAGACGCTCTCCGTCAGCATTGGTGTAGGCGGCAGCTTCTTCATCAGTCTGGAAAATTCCATCTGTCTGGTATCCATAAAAATAGCCAATGGGAAGACCCACTGAAGTACGGGTAATCTGAAGTCCCTGGGGGCTGAAGGTTTGCCCTACCAAAAACTCCCTGTCAGGTCCCAGGTTGGTAACCTCATTTTCTATGTAGGTAACATTGGCACTGAGGTCCAATCCCAATTGCCCGATGTTTTGAGCAAAGCCCAGTTCCAACTCCGCTCCACGGTTTTCCATGGTGGCGATGTTGCCTACAGGGCCGGCATTACCTACATAGCCGGGTACGGCTACCTCCAGCAGCATATCAGAAGTCTTCTTCTCGAAGAGGTCGAAAGTTACGCTGAAAAACTTGAAAATCTTGGCGTCAAAACCAATGTCGATCTGCGAAGTCTGCTCCCAGCGAAGGTCGGGATTGGCGATCGCATTGGGGCTCACTCCATTGACCAGTTGGTCATTCAGGCCAAAGGTATAGTTTCTTCCTCCGCCTACAGTCGAGACAAAACGGAAGTCTCCGATCTGATCGTTACCATTGATGCCGTAAGAGGCGCGAATCTTCAGGAAGTTAACCACAGGATTGCTTCTCAGAAAGGCCTCCTCTGTCAGTACCCAACCCGCAGAGATGGAGGGGAAATAGCCAAACTTATTGTTGGACCCAAACTTGGACGAACCATCTACCCTCATGGTAGCTGTCAGGAGGTACTTCCCGGCATAATTGTAATTGATTCGGCTGAGGTAGGAAGCCAGGGTTCCCTGGTACTCAAATCCTCCGAAGGTCTGGTTTTCAGGAGGTGTAGGAAAGGAGAGAGAAGCATCATCAATATTGTCTACAGGAATGTCCTGCAAGGCTCCGCTGAGACCCTCGCCTTCGTTTCTTTCAGCCATGGTACCCACCAGTACAGTGAAGTCGTGGTCGCCCAGTCTTTTGGAGTAAGAAAGGGTATTCTGGAATATCCAGTAGAGACCTCTGTTCTGGCTACGGTTGTAGCTGTTGATATCTACCCGGTTGGTGGAGTTGAGGTAATGAACAGGAGTAAACCCTTCTCCTCCCCAAAAGGCCAGGTCTGTTCCGATGCTGGAACGGAACTTCAATCCGTCGATGAATTCAATTTCGGCAAAAGCGTTGCCCACGATTTTGTCGGCCCATCCATATCCCTGCTGGATAGAAAGTGCTGCTACTGGATTGAGAATCTCAGAAGTTACAAAATTGGAAATGCCATAGGGGATGCCCTCTTCATTCCTTACCACAGGAAAGTTGGTGAATACCGGTCCTGCCAATACATCTGGATCGGTTTCCAGGATAGGAGTCAGAGGATCGAGGTTGACGGCCCGGTTCAGGGGTGATCCAAATTCTGAGTTGGTTGATACGCCCCTGCCATTGGTACGGGAGTAGGCGAGGGTATTACCAAAGGTGATACGATCGGTAATTTTGTGGGTAGAATTGAAGCGAGCAGTAAAACGCTGGTAGCGGGACTGTGCTTCAGAAACGATTCCGGTCTGGTCAAAATAACCAAAGGAAGCGAAGTAGGAAGACTGGTCAGAGCCTGCACTAATGCTCAGGTTGTGGTTTTGGATGGGGGCATTTTGATTAAATACTGCATCCTGCCAGTCTGTACCCTCACCAAGTTCATCGGGATTGGGAAAAATAATATCTCCTCCGGCAGCTACTGAAGATTCATTCATAAGAATGCCATATTCTCTTGCATTGAGCAAGGGAAGCTTCCTCCAGGAATTTTGGACACCATAGTAGCCATTATAGTTGACTTCCATCTTGTCCTTTTTCCCTTTTTTGGTGGTTACCAGGATTACCCCATTGGCCGCACGGGCACCGTAGATAGAGGCAGAAGCTGCATCCTTCAGCACTTCAATAGACTCGATGTCATTCTGATTGAGGAAATCGATCCCCCCACCGATAGGGACACCATCCACTACATAGAGGGGATCGCTGGAGTTTATCGAGCTCGTACCCCGGATGCGAACCGTAGCTCCTTCACCAGGCTGTCCTGAAAAAGTAGTAACCCGGACACCGGCAGTTCTTCCCAGAAGAGATTGCTCGATTCGTGGAACGGGCATGTCTTCCAGGTCCTCTCCTTTGACTTTAGAGATGGCTCCGGTCACGACGCTCTTTTTCTGTACACCATAACCTACGATGACCACGTCATCCAGGTCGGCTACATCCTCTTCCATGGAGACATTGATCTCGCTCCGGCCATCCACGGAAACCTCTTGTTTGGAAAATCCTATATAGGAAAAGATAAGGACGGGATTCTCACCTCTGACGGTGATTTCAAAGCTCCCATCGGACTTGGAAAGGGCTCCATTGTTTATGCCCTTTTGAAGAATGGTTACACCTACCAAGGGCTCTTCTGATCCCGCCTGTGTTACCACCCCTCGTACCCCTTGCTGACCCATCAGTATAGATGAGCCGAGCATGAGTATGCTCAAGAATAAGTAGTGTAGTCTCATACGTCAAGTATTAGTATTTGGTCAGTTAGTTTGTCCATTAAAACAAATAGAAGATCGCTTTTACAGGGGAAAAATCATATTGAGTAGACTACGACAAATACACTACACCCACCCCAAACGGACATGAGAACAGGTTTATACATAACATTTCTCTAATATATTAAATATTTTATTCGAAATTGGAAGCTACCTGAGGGGGTGATTCCTTAAAAATTCTTTAGGCGAAGAAGTTTGAAATAGGAATATTGGATGATCTAAATGTAGGCATCGGCCCCCCCCCTCAACTCCCAAAGTTTGAAATATACCTCGAGAGGTTTTCCTCGCTTCCCAAGCCCAGTCGTTTTTTTAATCTATACCGTCCCTGCTCAACTCCCCTTACCGAAATATTGAGAAGGGAAGCTATTTCTTTATTGGTAAGATTGGTCCGTATCAGGGTACATAGGCGAAGGTCATTTTGAGTCAAATCGGGATGTTTCTCCTGCAGGGTCCTCACAAAGTCCTTGTCGACCTGATTGAAGTAAAGGGTGAATTGCTTCCAGTAATCCTCATTTTCTAGCTCGCGGTTGAGCTTGGCAACAATTTTTTTCATTTCCGGCGAACCCGGCTTATCCAAGATGTTGAGATCCTCTCTTATATCAGTGAGGATCTCATTTTTATGGGCCATCTGAATGGCTGAACTCATGAGTTTGGAGTTCTTGGCATTGACCTCATAGGCAAGTTTTTCGTTTTTCAACTTAAGGATGCGCTGCTCTGCCTGGAGCATTTTCCTACGATACAGTGCCTCTCTTCGGTTGAGCATAAAAACAAGGATGCCACTGATCAAACCCAGGCTTAGTAAGGCAAACAACACCCTAAACCAAGTCTGCTTCCAGAAAGGAGGAGCTAACACAATAGTAATTGAACTTCGAGCTTCTTCATTTTTGAGTTGAAATACATAGTCACCCGGATCCAGGTTGGTATAACTTACGCTGTGCTGACCCGGGCGTGTTTTTTGCCAATGAGAATCAAATCCTTCCAATTTGTAGGCAAATGTATTTTCCAGGGGATGGGTATAATCCGTACTCGTAAAGAAAAGGGTAAAGGAATCGTCTGTATGTGAAAGACTTATCTTGGGTTTTTGCTCTATGGGCTTGTTGATGATGAGATTTTCTCCTTCCTCCTTTCCTACCCTGATTTCCTTGTTGAATACCTGCAATCCCGTAAATAATAAGTCCTGAGGACTTTGGGTTTCCTGGACATTGGAAGGACGGATAAAATTTAGTCCATTGATTCCTCCAAAATAGATGCCTCCCGATCGGGAAGACAAAATAGAAAGTTGATTAAATTGATTGCTTTTTCTGCTGCCGTGAAAGTCAAAATTTCGGATTTCACCTGATGTCATGTCCAGGCGGCTGATGCCTTCAAAAGTACTGATCCAAAGCATTCCCTCCTCATCCTCTGCTATACCCATTACACTGTTGGCAATCAGGCCCTGGCTTTCGTCGATATGTTCAAACTTTCCTTCACCCAGCCAGCGGTTCAGTCCACCACCTTCAGTACCGATCCAGATTTCTCCTCGGCTATCTTGGAAAATTACCCTTACTTCATCATTACTCAGTGAAAGGCTGTCCTCTACGTCGTGGCGAAAGTGTACGAAAGACTGACTTTCTTCTATCCAAAGATCCAGGCCCTTGTCTGCTGTACCTAACCAAATTCTGTTTTGTCGGTCTGCAAATACCGCCATGATATTGATGTCCCCCAGGCTATTAGGATCTCCTTCAACAGAGCGAAAATGGGTAAATTCAAAATTATCCAAATTCAACCTGTCTACCCCTCCTCCTGTGGTTCCTATCCAAAGATGGCCCGCTTCATCTTCATCGATGGACCATACATTGTCGAGGGCAAGGCTATTGGGGTTATTGGGATCATGGGTAAATCGTTTGAAAGTACCTTTTTGAGGATCAAAGCGATTGAGGCCTGTGGCGAAGTTACCCACCCACATATAGCCCCTGCTATCTTCAAATAAGGTTTTGACAACATTGCCGGAGAGGGAAGCAGGATCATCGGGGTCATGGCGATAGGACTGAGGCAAAAATTCTCTTGTCTTTGGATCAAGGGTATAAAGTCCTCCTCCATCCGTACCCACCCAGATCAAGCCTTTGGAATCTTGTAAAATGGTGAGAACGGAACGGTTGATCAGGCCTGTATTCTTTGCTGGTGGAGGGAGAAGAAAGTCAAATCTCAGCTTATGGGGCTTATAAACATTTAGCCCTCCATTGAAGGTCCCAATCCAGAGGCTCCCGGACTGGTCCTGACAAAAGCTGAGCAGGGCATTGCTGTTGAGTGAAGAAGGATCATCCTGTTGATAGGTATAGGTGTACAGTTTGTCTTGGTTTTTGTCATAGATGCTCAGCCCTCCTCCATCCGTAGCGATAAAGAGTTGATCCCCTTCCCGGTGAAGGTCCATGACAGCATTAGAGCCGAGCTTGCGGGAGTACTGCTCTCCGGCGAAGAGCCTGTACTTTTTATTTTTTGTATCAAGGACATAAAGACCGCTGCCCTCTGTACCAATCCAAATTTGATCTCCATCCTGTAGCAAACACTTGCGATAGCCAGGCATTCCGTTTTGATCGTTTCTCAGCCACTGAAAATTCTCATCTTGGTCCAAGTAGTAAATTCCTTCCCCCGCCGTCAAAACCCATAAGGTCTGGTCCTCATCTTCTATGACAGAGAATACAAAATCGCTGGAAAGTTTGCTGTTACCCCTGTAAAACCAACGGGAAGAGTCCGAAGCAGGATCGTAGCAAAGCAGTCCCCTACCTACCGTTCCCACCCACATTCGACCCTTCGTATCTTCGTAAAAGGTAGATATTTCGTAGTCTCTTATGTGCAAGAAAGCAGGGTGATTGCTGAGGTTGAGGAAGGTATCCTGAAAGGAAGGTCGTAGGTTAATTCCTTGCTTTCGGGTACCTACCCAGAGGTTGTTGTTGCTGTCTTCATAGAGGGCTGATATAATTTTCCCTTTAAAACCCTCCTTTGAATTTCTGCCTGCATCCGAGCGATATATTTCAAAAGAATAACCGTCATATTTGTTGAGGCCATTTTGAGTCCCAATCCACATGTACCCATAGTGGTCCTGAACCATGCAGTAAACAGTATTGTGAGAAAGTCTGTCGCTGATGGTGAGGGGGTCGAAATGTAGATTAGGAAGAGAGGGATTCACAGCCTCCTGAGCAATTCCCAAAGAGAATTGCAAGAATACAAAAAGGAAGACAAGGGGGTATAAACTTCCCTTTAAAGAAAACATCATTTAATCAAACAAGCTATTGCTTAGAAAAATGCAAAAAAAGGAGGCTGCCTCCAAGACAGCCTCCCATGATCAAGAAAATTCTACTTACTTCAAAATCTTCTGAACTTGTCTCTTATTTCCGGATTGTACGGTTATGATGTACAGTCCTTTGGAAAGACCTGCCATAGAAACGTCAAGCTTAGGAGTAGCCGGAGCCAGTCTGTTACTGTAGACAATTCTACCTGCAATATCCAGGATGGTGATCTCCTTCTCCTTGTTGTTGATACCAAAATCAAGGGCCAATTGCTCATTGAAGCGATTGTAGACAGCAGTAAAGACGCCCTCCTCGACTGCTTGCAAGCTCATCAAGGCTCCACAAGAGGTGGCATCACAGTTTCCGAAACAGTTGGCAATCAGAGTATCTGCAGCGACTGCCAAGAACTGACGATCGTTGAAATTACTGGGATCAGCACAATCCTGTCCGCTGATGTCTTCCTTACAGCTAAAGTCGGGGCACACACCGTTAGCAAAGGTGTAATAGCTAGCAAATCCACGCTCACGCTTAAGGGTATTCTCCCAAAAACCAGAAGTTTCATTGTAAATCAGGCGGAAACGGCTCTCGTTTGTAGGAGAACCAAAGTTACCTCCTCCTGTCAAGAATACATTGTTGGTGTCGATCGTAGCACCAGCATCAAAGCCCAAGCGGAAGGATAGCTCTACCTCTTCTCCACAAGCATAACAGCTACCATAGCATACGGTGTCCAGGGTAGTAGTTTCGGTAATTGACATTCCCCGGTTGATAAACTGCCCTGAAGGATCTACAACAATACACTCATCGGTAATGCTGAACTCCTCTTGCTGGGCAAATTCGTCCAATTGGAATTTGTACTCAATGTTACCTGTAGTTGTGCGAACAGTAGCTTCATAGATGCCGTCGCCATTTCCATCACTCATGGGTGCGGAATTGTCGAAGTTGTTGAAAGTTCCTGACACGTAAAGGGTGGTAAAGCTTCCGCTGAACTCATTCATGTCACATATAAAGGTAACGTCGACAGAATCCGGTGGAGGTACTTTTGCGCAGAGGTTGTCAACATAGACAGTATCTGGCTGGGTAGCAGGAACTACTCCAAAGCTTGGGAAAATAACGATACGGCGGTAGACAGCTGAAGCCGCGTTGTTTGGAGGATCGACAGATAAAGAGTCGAAGCTAAAGCATAGCTCCTCCCACTGGCTGGTGGTAGAAGTTGTCTGAACTGTTACCCAGTTGGGTGAACTTCCGTCTGTAGGATCTTCCAGTTTTAGGGCAAATGGAATGTTGGGCTGGCTGGACCAGACAAGAACACAAATCTCGCCTCCATTGGAAGCATTGACCAGATTTGTAGGATTGGGATTGGTGAAGGCCCCTGCGAAAGCTCCTGCATCGCCGGGAGCGATGTACTGAAGCACGGTATCAGAAAGATTCAGTCCTGATTTGTCAGGGTTGGGGATATTGGTTGCCAAAGTCCCGTCTAGGGAAGAACCGAAATACTGAAAATTGGTGGTAGTAGAGGGAGTCTCAAAGTCCACAATGGGATTACAAGGAGTACCCTGAGCTACGATGTCATCCATGTAGGTAAAGGCAGAGTCGGTTCCGTTACCTGCTTGGCGGATGTCAAAAAACCATACGATCTTGTTGTACACCCTACCGGCAGCAGCACCGTCAACGGATACGTCCGATACTTCTGAAAGGTCAAAGCAAATTTCTACCCATTGGTTCTTTGCAGGAATGGCTTTGGTCTTTTCCCAGTTTGGTCCACCTCCTACAAGCTCTTCCAACTTGAGAGTCAGGGAGTCGATCCCATCGGTCCAAACCTTTACACAGACTTCAGCAAAAAATCTTCCGTCTACAGGGGCTCCGTTAGGATTGGAAAAACCTCCCATGAAGAGTCCGGCATCTGCCTTTTTTTCCCATACACCTACACTATCGCTGGTGTTGATTCCTGTGGGATCAGGATTGGCAATGGTAGGTACAAAACCCCCGCCAGTAGCGCCATTATTGAATTTTTCAAACTCAATGGTAGTCATGTCCCAATCGGATAAGACAGTTTGAGCGAAAAGCATAGAGCTTGTCATCAGCGAGACAAGCACACAAAGTAGTAGTCTTCTCATAATTGAATCGGTTGGTAAGTAAATTTGAAATAAATTAAAACTAAATATATGTCTTTCTCGGTACAATCCATTACTTCACAATTACATCAAGGCTTTCAAAATCAAAAAAACGACTCATCCTGCCCCTACAATACTACTACAGATTCATTTTTATACCTTGAAAAAGAGTTTATTACATATAGAAAATCTACATCAGGCCAGTTGGGAAAATTTC
The DNA here is from genome assembly GCA_964564415.1 of uncultured Bacteroidia bacterium. Taxonomy (GTDB): domain Bacteria; phylum Bacteroidota; class Bacteroidia; order J057; family J057; genus JALEFZ01. The sequence continues at coordinate 54,212 of CAZMAV010000001.1, forward strand.
AGATTAAAATCAGCTTCTACTTACTTTTTCCCCTATAATTCTGATCCCATCCAGGGTAAGTTGGGCGTCCATGATGTCGAAATACTCGTGAAGCGGAGTCATGAAGCGTGCTAGCCCTCCAGTGGCTATGACCTTAAAACCATGCCCAATGTCTGCCCTTAAACGCTCTAGCAGTTCTTTTACCAAACCTACATAACCCAGCATAATTCCTGACTGAAGGGCATGTGCAGTGTTTTTCCCTATGGCAGAAGGGGGGATCTCCAGGGGTACCTGTGGGAGTTGAGCGGTATTGTAAAACAAGGCATTCATGGCTGTCTTCAAACCAGGAGCGATGGAAACGCCCAATATATGCCCACTATCTGATACACAGGTAAAAGTCAAAGCTGTCCCAAAATCGATGACTACACAATAATCACGGACCAGTTCAAATCCCGCCAGGGCATTGGCGACCAGGTCAGAGCCGATTTCCCAGGGATTGTCGATCTCAAAATCTATCTTCTTATAGAGTTCCGGGCCCATGACCACCGGTTCTCGATGGGTGTATCGCTCGATCATGTCCAGCATGAATGGGGTGATACCCGGAACTACCGAACTCAGAACAACCTGTTGCAATTGATCCAGGGCAACTTCTGATTCCTCAATTTTCTTGTCAAGGGTCTTTGGGAGATTGAGGTAATCGCTGGAAGGATGCCTCCACTCCGGAAGCCATTGTCCAGCCCGGTAAATGCCCCAAACGATGTCCGAATTTCCAATGTCTACAGCTAAAATCATGGGTCAATTGCTTTGTATTGATATAAAACAAGATTAAGCCTTTCCTTTTCTATTTCAAAAAATGAAAATCTTCTTTCCCGCCTGGTCCATATTTCCAAGCTCTTTCCCAGTCAGTAAAATTTTCAAAAACAAGGAAGATAAGGTCCTGATCTGTTAATCATGAAACGTTGACTCAATCAAATCTTCGCCCAAATCAGAAGAATAAACCCGCAAAACCCGGGTAATAAAAAATTTTTTATCTAAATATTTATATATATCAATACCAATTGGGATTGAGAGGTTTTGTTTGCATATTGCGCCCGATTGCATATTTTTGCGCCTTTCTGAGCTATCATATAAAAGGTAACACACAAATCAGGATAACTACATGGAAAGCTTAGTGTACATTTTACCCGTAGCAGGTCTGGTAGGACTACTATATACCTTCATCCGCTCTTCTTGGGTTTCCCGGCAGGAAGTCGGCGAACAACGCCTGGCAGACATTGCCAAAAATATTGCCGACGGAGCCATGGCCTTCTTAAAAGCCGAATACCGCATCTTGTCGATTTTCGTTATTGCCGTCGCCGTCTTGCTGGCATTTAAAGGCATGAGAGAGGACAATTCCAACTATTGGGTAGCCCTTTCCTTCATCGTAGGAGCCATATCCTCGGCAGTGGCAGGTCTCATCGGCATGCGCGTAGCCACCAAGGCCAATGTCAGAACCACCAATGCCGCCAAGAATTCCCTTGCCAAGGCCCTTGAAGTTGCCTTTGCCGGAGGTTCTGTCATGGGTATGGGTGTGGTCGGACTAGGAGTATTGGGCCTGAGCTTACTTTTCATCCTGTATACTTTCCTGGATTTTCAGGGAGATGGAGCCACTTTGCAGGGCGAAGAGGTCAACATTATCCTCAACGTCCTCTCAGGATTTTCACTTGGAGCCTCCTCAATCGCCCTTTTTGCCCGTGTAGGAGGGGGAATTTACACCAAAGCTGCCGATGTAGGTGCTGACCTCGTAGGTAAGGTAGAAGCTGGCATCCCTGAGGACCACCCCCTCAATCCCGCCACCATCGCTGACAATGTTGGTGATAATGTGGGCGACGTCGCTGGTATGGGTGCTGACCTTTTCGAGTCTTATGTAGGGTCCATCATCGGGACCATGGTCCTAGGTGCTGCCTTTATGGGAGCCGGGGCAGAAGGATTTACAGATAATTTTGGGGGATTGAGTGCCATTCTCCTACCCCTTACACTGGCAGGAGCCGGTATCATCATCTCTATCATCGGAACATTTTTCGTTCGGGTCAAAGAAGGAGGAAACCCTCACTCAGCCCTCAATACCGGTGAAATTATCTCTGGAGGCCTCATGATTGCCGCTGCCTTTGGCATCATCACTTGGATGCTTCCCGAAAGCTGGTCTGTAACCAATGCCGATGGGGTAACTACACAATATACCGCACTTGGAGCATTTTATGCAGTCATCGCCGGACTCGTAGCCGGACTGGCAGTAGGAAAAGTCACAGAATACTATACAGGAACAGGCACGCGCCCTGTTAAAGGCATTGTAACCCAGTCTCAGACAGGGGCCGCCACCAATATCATCGCAGGATTAGGGGTAGGTATGATGTCCACCGCCATACCCATTATTCTTATTGCTGCGGCTATCCTTGTTTCCCACTACTTTGCCGGACTCTATGGCATCGCCATCGCTGCTGTAGGCATGCTCGCCAATACAGGAATTCAGCTGGCTGTCGACGCCTACGGCCCGATCTCCGATAATGCAGGAGGTATCGCAGAAATGGCTGAGCTTCCTAAGGAGGTAAGAAAGCGCACCGACAAATTGGACGCTGTAGGAAACACCACAGCGGCCATCGGTAAAGGATTTGCCATTGCTTCGGCTGCCTTAACAGCCCTGGCCCTTTTTGCGGCCTTTATGCAGCAGGCAGGTATCACAAGAATCGATATCGCCCAACCTAAGGTAATGTCAGGACTGCTCTTGGGTGCCATGCTTCCCTTCGTATTTTCGGCTATGTCCATGGGAGCCGTAGGCCGTGCAGCCATGGCCATGATCCGCGAGGTACGCCGGCAATTTTCAGAGATTCCTCAGCTCAAGGCTGCCCTGGAAATCATGAGAAAATACGATTCAGACCTTAGCAATGCCTCCAAGGAGGACATGGCCATCTTCCGCGAGGCCGATGGTAAGGCTGAATACTCAAAGTGTGTAGAGATTTCAACTGCTGCCTCCATCCGTGAAATGGTTGCCCCTGGTATCCTCGCCATTGTGGCTCCCGTCCTCATGGGCTTCCTCGGAGGAGCCGAAATGCTGGGAGGTCTCCTCGCAGGAGTAACCTCAGCAGGGGTACTCATGGCTATCTTCCAGTCGAATGCCGGAGGCGCCTGGGACAATGCCAAGAAAATGTTTGAAGAGGGTGTAGATATAAATGGAGAAGTCTTCTACAAGGGTTCCGATCCTCACAAAGCTGCTGTCGTAGGCGATACCGTGGGAGACCCTCTCAAAGATACTTCCGGTCCCTCCCTCAATATTCTCCTCAAGTTGATGTCTGTGGTAGCCCTTGTCATCGCCCCTACCTTGGCCAGCATGAACAACATCAGCGCCAGCCTGGATGAGCCAAGCCCCATTATTCAAGAAATGGAAGTTCAGCATGCCTATGAGCCAATCCTGGCTAATGCTCAAGAAGAAATGGTGGAAGTGAAAGGAGAAAAACTTATCGAAACTGTAAGTGAAGCTAACATCACAGAACTCAGGGTAGACAATCATCTTGCTTTGAAAGAAAAGGAAGAATAAGAAGATCTTCTTAACTCATAAAAAATTAGGGAGCTTCCACAGGAGGCTCCCTAATTTTTTTTAAATAAATATAGCTGAGACTCAGGTATGCCAGAACCCAAGGTTCAGGTCTCCAGGATAACTCCTGTAGACTTTTGATAATTCATTGTTGATAATCAGGCCCAGAATTTGAATTAATTGAACTAAGTCATTAGTTTTATAAGAAAGTAAGAAGTGAATACCCGGCTCCCACAACAAGCATCCGATTATGGAAAAGCATATGCTAACCCCATTGGAACTCAAGGTCATGAACATCCTTTGGGGACTGAAGAAGGGATTTGTGAAGGACATTATTTCACAATGGCCGGATCAGGAAAAACCTCCCAAGTACAATACAGTTAGCACTATAGTTCGCATCCTCGAGACCAAGGGTTATGTAGACCATGAGTCAGAGGGAAGGAGCCATAAATACTTTCCCATTGTCAGCAAGGGACAGTACCAAAAAAAATTTATCCAAAATGTGCTGGAGAATGTATTTTCCGGCTCTATGGCGGGAATGGTTTCCAGTTTGCTTGACAGCCAGCAGCTGTCCAGCAAGGAATTGAGCGAGCTAAAAGGGATTATCGAAGATAGCGAAGACAAATGATCGTCTACCTGATCACGACCACCTTACTCTCATGCATCGGTGGGATACTCTACCTCCTCCTGGTGCGCGGCCGCTTCTCCTTCAAGCAGCAGAAGCTTTTTATTTTCTCTATCATCCTGGGAAGCTTTATCTTTCCCCTTCTTCTGGGCTCCGGCCACGCCCCCATGCTACGCCCCAATCCCTACGTCAAGCCCCTTGCCTTCGGGCAGGCGATCGAGCATGAACAACTGCAAAGCTTTTGCCGTTGCGAAAGACCCGATTACACCCATCGCGTCCACTACCGCACCAACGCCAGCATCAATTTCATTCTTACTTATAAAACCGAAATCAATTGGGTCATTTTTTTGGCGGTTTCTCTGGTGGTTTTTGTCTTTTTCCTTCAAATGCGCTACCTAGCTTGCCTCGTAAAGCAGAGCAAGGTGAAAAGGATTTATTTGGATGGCTCCCAAATCTATCTGCTCAGCCCTCTTCGCCCTCACTCAGTAGGCACCTTTTGGTTGGGTAAGAATTATATTATCTGGCAGGGAACCCTAGATTCTCTTCCTCAAAATGAAAGGGAGGCCATCCTTCACCACGAACTTTCCCACCTCCGACAAAAAGATACCTGGCTCAAGGCCGGACTTCGAGTTATCCAGTGTTTTTGGCTGCTAAACCCCATTTTCTACTATTTCAAAAAGGAGCTGGAACTTTTGAGCGAGTGCATCGCCGATCAGCAAGCCTCTCAGGCCCTTCCCTCTCCCCTCTCCTACGCCAGGTTGCTGGTCAAGGTAAAGGAATGGCAACAGGCTCCCCTGACCCAGGCCTTCAAGGGAGGCCAACTCCGCGAGCGTATCAAGCGCCTTACCCGGACCGCTCCTCAGCATAACTTCCATCGCTTTTTTCTCTCAGCCTTCTTGCTCCTACTCATGCAGGCCCTCTCCTCTCCTACCCTTAGCGAGCAGGTTTCCAGTTTTTTCTACACCATAGAAACCTATGAAGAAATTTATGAGAAGGTGGAAAGCCATCAGCCGGAAGCCATCTACTGCAAGGACTGTGAGACCGTATGCAAACCAAATGAATGATTTTGTCTTTTATTCCAACCTATAGGTTTTTACCTATATCATTTACCTACATTCAAAAACTATAAAAACTACCTTTTACTTATGAAAAAAATCATCGGAGTTCTGGTATTCAGCCTCTTAGTAGGTGGAAGTATTTTCGCTCAGTCAAGCTATGAGGAGAAAGTGAAAACGTACATGGAAGCCATGGGCGTGGAACAGACCTACAAGACAGCTGTTAAATCCATGCTTGCCCAGCAACAGCAGATCAATTCGGAAGTACCTGCTGAAGTATGGGCCGAACTGGAAAACGAATTCATGAAAGCCTCCATTGATGAGCTGGTAGAAATGCTGGCCCCGGTCTACAAAAAGCACATGAGCGAGGCTGATTTGGATAAAATCATCCAGTTTTACAACACCCCTGTCGGAAAAAAACTCGCCGAAGCTACCCCTGCCATTACGCAGGAATCTATGCAGGTGGGTCAGCAATGGGGAATGAAAGTCGGTCAAATGGTAGCCGATAAATTGGAGAAGGAAGGATACTAAGTCTTCCTCCCCTCCCTTTATAGAATAAGAAAAACCGGCTTTAAACGCCGGTTTTTCTTTATTCAAAGTTAAAATTGATAGCGATTACCTGTGAGGTAAGGCTGGATATGGCCTCTGCATGAGTCGTAAACTCAGGAACAAATATATTGGGAAGTCCCATTTTGTAAACGATCTCGGGAGATAGCTTGATTCTATCGCCATAAAGATTGGCACCAAAACCAAAGACAAGCCCATAGTCGGCAGTAGTGATTTTTAGAAGCTTGGGATCATCTCTAACCCTCTTGTTACTGGCAAGGTTGACCCCCAGTTTTCCACCGACCAAGACATAAAAGCGGGTTTGCCCATAATAGGATGTTTTCAGTTGGAACATCAGGGGCATATCGAGGTAAGCGGCTTCAATTTTTCGCGTTTCAAAAGCTTGGTCGGGCATAGAAGGCGGGTCAAAATAATACCTAAAGTCCCTCTGTTCCAAGGAGATGGTAGGAATAAAGCGCAGGGCTACCTGATTATTCAATTTGAAGTTGGTAATCATGCCCAGGTTCATGCCCGGGCGGGGAACAAGTTCAATTCTACTAAGTAAGCTTCCATTTTCCTCAATGTTGATTTGTTCCTTGAGATTATAGGAATTGTAGGTAAATCCCATCAGGAAACCCAGGTTGAAACGCTTGAAATCGAAGGGGTGGGCGTTTCGATAGTTTTGTGTCCAACCCTGATGGACCTGGCCCAGACTCAGGCAGGACAAGAGGATCAGGACTTTGCTACTTTTGTATATAAATGAAAAAAGGGTGTTTGCCATGTCGATGTTTGGAAGTATAAATCCACGATATTAGATGGATCAGCGGTCGAAAAACCCTACTTTAGAATTCCTCGATGCGCTTTTACACAAATGTAAAGATTATTCGAAATTGAAATTCAGTGAAATCATCTGCGAAGTCAGCCTGCTGATTGCGGTAGAGAAACTGGTATTTTCAGGTACGTAGACGTTGGTGAATCCCATCTTGTAGCGAATTTCTGGTGAAAACTTCACCTTGTCCCCATACATATTAACGCCAAAACCAAATACCAGGGCGCCCTCCGAACGGGTCAGTTTGATCAGGTTGGGGTCGTCGCGGACTTCTTCGGTCCTAACCAGGTTCACGCTGAGCTGAGCGCCGGTAAGGATGTAAAATCGAAGCCTTCGCCAGTAGGAGGTTTTCCATTGAAGGGTTACCGGAAGGTTGAAATAGGCGGGATCCACTTTTCGAACCAAAGGCTCACTTTCCTGGGGATTCCCGATCTGGTAGACCAGGTCTCGCTGTTCAAGTGTGATCGAGGGCACAGCCCTTAGCGAAACTTGCCTACCCAGGTTGAGATTGGTGATCATCCCCAGGCTAACGCCGGGTCTGGGCCTGACGGAGAGTCCCCTTAGGGTATCTGGTCCTTCACCCACATTAATCTGCTGGTTGAGGTTGTAGTCATTGTAGGTAAGGCCAATCTGCAGTCCCAGGTTAAACTTCTTGAAATCGAAGGGATGTCGATCTTTGTAGTTTTGGGAAAAGGAGGAGCCAATAAGAAGCAACGTAAGGGCAATAAAGCAGCATGCCTGTCTCATGGAATCGAAGAAATTGATTTAAAAACAACTTGGGTATAATTTCTCGATAGACTGCTTCTTAATGATAGTTTAATGATTGGAAGTAAAAAATCAGCCTTGGGGGAAATGCTACAAGGCATATACTGGGTTTTAATTTAACCTAAAACAGGGAAGATGCGCTGCTGGAAGTAAGGATTATTTTCTTTATTTCTCAACGAGATAAAGGGAACAAATCCCTCCTGTCAATGGAATATACTTTACCTTGCGATACCCTACTTCTCGGCAAATGTTAAGGAAGGCTTCACCATTGGGAAAGGCCTTGACCGATTCGGGAAGGTAGGTGTAGGCAGCAGCATCACCTGATATGAAGCGACCGATAAAAGGAGTGATATAGGTAAAGTAAAATTGAAACAGCTGCTTAAGGGGAAAGCGGGTGGGAAAGGAGGGTTCTAAGATGACAGCAGCCTTGCCGGACTTGAGGACGCGGTGCATTTCGGACAGGCCTTTTTTGAGGTTCTCGAAGTTTCTCACTCCAAAACCGACCGTTATGGCATCTACGCTATTGTCTTCCAGCTGAATGGCTTCTGAATCTCCTTCCACCATGTCGATCAATTCGTGTAGCCCTTTTTTTCTGATTTTTCCCCTTCCTATCTCCAGCATGCCCGGAGATAGGTCGATACCAATGATTCTCTCAGGTTTTAAGGCACGAGCCTCAATCGCAAAGTCGCCGGTCCCTGTCGCCATGTCTACCACTAGCTCAGGCTGGTAAGGCCTGAGCAGGCGAATGGCCTTTTTCCTCCAAAGTACATCCATGCCAAAGGTCAAGGTATGGTTGAGGGTGTCATAGGCAGGAGCTATGTTGTCAAACATCTCCTGGACCTCTCCCTTTTTGGAAGAATTATCTCTTTTGTATGGCCTGACGCTCTCGGACAAATCGCTAATATTTTAAATGACAAAAATGATATGTTTAATTCAACCCGCCGTGAAGTAAAAAGTTCTCCATTTTCATTCAAATTTAGCATTTTGCAGGTCAATCTTACCTTTACCCCCAGGCAGTTTTCAGTACTAAGAGTGGTTATGGATATAAAGCAAGCAACATTTGTCAAAAGTAGCCAGTCTGTCGGGCAGTTTCCCCCAGCCGACAGGCCGGAGTACGCCTTCACCGGGCGCTCCAATGTAGGGAAGTCTTCTCTTATCAATTATCTCTGCAACCGAAAGAACCTGGCTAAGACTTCTTCAACCCCCGGAAAAACCCAATTGGTCAACCACTTTTTGATCGACGAATTTTGGTACTTAGTAGACCTGCCCGGATATGGGTACGCCAAAGTTTCAAAGAAGATCAAGTCCAAATTTGCGGGGATGATCGAAAATTACCTACTCAACCGTTCAAACCTGGTCAATGTCTTTGTCCTGATTGATTCTAAGATTCCCCCCCAAGAAATAGACCTTGACTTTATCGACTACCTCGGCCAATTGGAGATCCCCTTTTCCATTGTCTTCACCAAGACTGACAAGGCCAAGCGCTCCGAATTCGATAAAAACCAGGAAGCCTTTAAGGCTGGAATGTACGAGACATGGGAAGAGCTACCCCCTATGTTTTACACCTCATCCTCAAAGAAAAAAGGAAAGGAAGAACTCCTGGACTACATCGCCCAGTGTAATTCCATATTTCGATAAGGGTCCATCAGAAAAGGGCTACCCCTAGGGAGCAGCCCTCCTTGATAAATCTCTTTTTCAGTACCTATATCATTGTTCCGGCCATCCCGGCAATCTCCCCGGTGTGTAAGGAGCTCCTAATTGATCCAATTGATCCTCCATGGCGCTGACAGCTTCCGAGATCGCCTTTATTTCCTCGTACACAGGTTTGAATTCCTCAGATGCGATTTCATAGGCATCCTTAAAGGTCTGTGTCGGCTCCGAAGTGGAACTGTAAAGGCCATATTGAATGGTATTTACCCGGTCAGAAATGGAGGGCGGAGTTTCGAAATACCGACGTGCCAGACTGGCATCTCCTTCGAGTTTGATCTTTACCTCTGTCAGCCTTTTTTGAAGCGCCCGGGCCTTTTCCAGCATGCTAATCTGTGCATCTGGCGTTGCAGCTACAGCAGCCTTGATGGCATTGATCTTGTTGCCCAGTTCGTCGTGCATTTCCGAAGCCCCAGCCACGGCTCGGGAGAGTTCGTCCACCTTACGCTGAAATTTCACCAGGGCCTCGATATTTTTGGCAGGAAGGCTAGAATTTTTCAGGGCTTTGACCTTAAATTCCTTGGGTCTGACAAGTTCGGTATAGGTCCCATCTACCACCTTGCCCATAGATAGGGTATAGGTCCCGGGTCCGGCCCGATGACCTCCCCTGCCGGACCAGTCTGAAGCTCCAGATTTGGGTCTGCCCGAAGGATAGGAAAAGTCCCATGTGCTGCGATGAAGACCCTTGGAAGCCTGGCTTTTCATTCTTTTGACTATCTTTCCTTTGCTGTCCTTGATGGTAAATAGAAGATAGGGCTTGAGTTCATTGTCTTCCATTCTTAATTGCTCAGGACTGGGATATACAGGGGCCTTGCCCTCTTCTATCAATTTTTTCTCCTTCTCTTTTCGCTCGGACTCGACCGTAGTTAAAGATTCTTTAAGGTAGTAGGTAAAAGTGGCTCCTACCTCGGGGTTAGGAGTGGTAAAGTAAGAAGCTCCCTGAGAGCCCTTTCCCCGGCCACCAATGGGACGGGATTCCACGTACCACCAGGCATCCTTGATGGGCAGGAGGGCAGCTTCACTTTGTAGAAGTTCCTCATTGATGCTACGCAGCGGCGAATAGTCATCCAAAACAAAGAAGCCCCTCCCAAAAGAAGCCAGAACAAGGTCGTTTTCCCTTCTTTGAATGGCAATGTCTCTGATGGCGATGGTGGGAAGTCCTGCTTTCATCTGAACCCAACTTTTGCCCATGTCTTGGCTGAGGAACAAACCAAACTCAGTACCTACAAAAAGCAGGTTAGGATCGACATGGTCTTCGGCAATGGCATAAACAGAGCCTCTTTCAGGGAGATTGGCGGCAATGGAAGTCCAGGTCTTTCCCTTGTCGTTGGAAATGTAGAGGTAGGGCTTGAAATCACCGCTTTTGTGGTTGTTAAATGCAGCATAGACCCTTCCTTCATCGTGCCGGGAGGCCAGAACCATGTTGACATAGGTCAATTCGGGAACTCCTTTGACCGATGAAATTTTCCTCCAGTTTTCTCCTCCATCTTGACTTACCTGAATGAGCCCGTCGTCGGTGCCGACATAGAGCAAACCTTCTTGTAGAGGAGACTCATCCATAGCCACAATGTTACCATAGATGGAAGTAGAAGAGTTTTTGGCTACAGCGTCCATGCTCCAGACTTTTCCCTGAACCTTTAGTTTGTTTCGGTCCAACTGCCGGGTAAGGTCACCACTGATGACTTCCCAGGTATTCCCCCTGTCATCGGAACGAAATACTTTATTGGCAGCAAAATAAATGCGTGAAGCCTTGTGAGGGCTTACCAAAAGAGGGGCATCCCAATTGAAGCGATAAGCGGCTTCTCCCTTTCTCTCCATGGGCTTGATGCTAATTCGCTCTCCAGACTGCTTGTCGTAGCGGACCAGGCCTCCGTACTGGGATTGAGCATAGACAATGTTGGGATTTTCGGGATCGATGGCTGATTCAAATCCGTCTCCACCGTTGGTGATGAACCAGTCGCTATTGACGATACCTGAGGCGGAGGTGGTACGGGAGGGTCCTCCAATGGAATTGTTGTCCTGGGTACCTCCGTAGATGTTATAGAAAGGCAGGTCGTTGTCCACACTTACCTTGTAAAACTGAGTAATGGGAAGGTTTGACTTGTAGTGCCAGTTTTCGGCGCCGTCCCAGCTTTCGTAGATCCCTCCATCACAGCCCATGAGGAGGTGGCGGGTATCGTTGGGGTTTACCCAGAGGGCATGGTTATCGACGTGCTTGTCCTTTTCTCCCAGGCGCTTGATGGTCTTACCTCCATCTTCGGTGACCATGGCAAAGGTATTCATGATAAATACCTTATCTACATCCATGGGATCGCAGAAAATCTCTTGATAGTAGAGGCCGATGGTGGAGTAGGAAGACTGTTTCTCCCAGGTAGCTCCCCGGTTAGAACTTTTATAAAACCCTCCTTTCCCATCGGATGCTTCTACGATGGCATAGAGTACATCGGGATTGGCAGGGGAAATGTCCATGCCAATTCTGCCCAAGTCACCGCTGGGCAATCCCCGCTGACTTTTGTTCCAGGTCTTTCCTCCATCAGTGGACTTATAGATGGCAGATTCTGGTCCTCCCCCGATGTAGGTCCATACTTTCCGGGCCCTTTGCCAGGCTACGGCATAGAGGACATCGGGGTTACGGGGATCCATGTGTACCTCGCTGATACCGGTTTTATCTGAGATTTCCAGAATAGGATCCCAATTTTCACCTCCATCGGTACTTTTATATAGACCTCTTTCCCCTCCTGTGCTCCAGAGGGGGCCTTGGACAGCTACATAAATCACATCTGAATTTCGGGGATCAACCAGGATGTTTCCGATGTGCTCAGAGGCTTTCAGGCCCATGTTTTTCCAGGACCTTCCTCCATCTTCTGATTTGTAGACCCCATCTCCATAGCCGACTGAGCGCTGGCCATTATTCTCTCCCGTTCCCACCCATACCACATAGGGATTGTTGGGATCCAATGTAACACAGGCAGTCGAATAGGAACTTTCTCCATCAAAAATTGGCTCGAAGGTCGTTCCGTGGTTGTTGGTTTTCCACATTCCTCCTGAGGCGACGGCCACATAGTACTCGCTGGTATTCTGAGGATTGACGGCAAGGTCGATTACCCTCCCGGAAGTAAGTGCGGGTCCCACCTCTCTGAATTTAAAAGCTGATAACAGCGCAGCATTGATCTTCTCTTTTTCCTGTGCCCCAAGTGAGAGCATCATGAGGGACATTAAAAGGCTAAGCATTATTTTTCTCATAGTAGCAGTTGGTATAGATATAAGAAGAAGCAAATACATCCAATTTAAGCAAAAATCTGGAGCCAGACAGCTATTTCGGCAGGTCAGAGGATATTTTGGTCGAGCTTTCCCGGTCATACAGCGAAGGAGGGCCAAAAATCCCAACCTTGGGACTGTTTATGAGTATACTATCCAAAGAGATTAGCAAAACAAGAACTTCTTTTCATAATAAAGCTTTAGGACGTGTGTACCACCCTGCGACGGGGTGGTATTTTTTTTCTACCTAATTTTAGGTACTCGATAATTCTATTATATTTGCAGGTAACTCAGAACAGGGATAACATTTTACCCCTTTTGGGTGTCACTTAAATGTGAATGCTGTGAAACATATAGCATCAATTTTTGTTTTACAGATTAGAATAAGTCTAAATAAATATAACAAGCCACTATGGCCGAAAACCAAATAACTCCTATCGAAGAACTGAGCCCTGATGAGCAGATCATACAGGAGTTCACTGAGAAGAAGTACGAGCACGGCTGGAGCACCGAAATAGAGACTGATAAGGCTCCGAAGGGCCTTAATGAGGATATAATTCGCCTGATTTCATCCAAGAAAAACGAACCCGAATGGATGCTGGAGTTTCGACTTCGCGCCTTCGAGATTTGGAAGAAAATGAAAGAGCCCAATTGGGCCCATGTCGATTATCCTCCCATTGATTTCCAAAATATTCATTATTACGCTGCTCCCAAGAAAAAGCCCCAGTACGAAAGCCTCGATGAAGTAGACCCCGAGCTACTGAGAACCTTTGAAAAATTGGGGATTCCCCTGCAAGAGCAAAAAATGCTGACAGGTGTGGCGGTAGATGCCGTCATAGATTCCGTTTCCGTCAAAACTACCTACAAGGAAAAGCTTGGCGAACTCGGCATTGCTTTTATGTCCTTTTCTGAAGCCCTTCAGGAGCATCCTGAACTGATTAGAAAGCACATGGGCAAGGTCATTCCTCCATCTGACAATTACTTTGCAGCGCTCAACTCTGCAGTATTTACTGATGGTTCTTTCGTCTACATTCCCAAAGGTGTTCGCTGCCCTATGGAACTGTCCACCTATTTCAGAATTAATGAAATGGATACCGGGCAGTTTGAGCGTACCCTCATCGTAGCGGAAGAAGGAAGTTATGTTTCCTACCTTGAGGGTTGTACTGCCCCAATGAGGGATGAAAACCAGCTTCATGCTGCTGTGGTGGAATTGATCGCTGACACCGACGCTGAAATCAAATATTCCACCGTCCAAAACTGGTATCCCGGAGACTTTAAAACCGGAAAAGGAGGTATTTACAACTTCGTAACCAAGCGAGGCATTTGTAAGGGAGACCGTGCTAAGATTAGCTGGACCCAGGTAGAGACAGGATCTGCCATTACCTGGAAATACCCCTCCGTCATCCTGAAGGGAAATAAATCTGAGGGAGAGTTTTACTCCGTCGCCGTAACCAACGGAAGGCAGCAGGCCGACACAGGTACCAAGATGGTTCACATGGGCAAGGATACCAAGTCTTTGATTGTATCAAAGGGAATATCTGCCGGGACCTCTAACAACAGCTATCGTGGATTGGTGAAAGTAATGAAAGGCGCTGAAAACGCCCGTAATTTCTCCCAGTGCGACTCCCTCCTCATTGGAGACGCCTGTGGCGCCCATACCTTCCCCTACATTGAGGTAGGTAATCCTTCAAGCATGGTGGAGCACGAAGCTACCACCTCCAAGATCGGCGAGGATCAAATCTTTTACTGCCAACAGAGAGGATTAGATGAGGAAAAGGCCGTTTCTATGATTGTCAATGGGTATGCCCGCGAGGTGCTCAACCAACTGCCGATGGAATTTGCAGTAGAGGCTCAAAAATTGCTCTCCATTTCCCTAGAAGGGAGTGTGGGGTAATGTGAGGAGCCTTTAACACATGATATCATTTAAAATGTGGACGAGAGATCGTCCACATTTTAAGTAGACAAGCACGTTTAATACGGTATTCTTTGTTCCAAACCCAGGCATCATTCAAAAACAACGCGTCAACATCACTTTTCATGCTAACGATCAACAATCTACACGCCAACATGGAAGATAAGCCCATTCTTAAAGGGCTATACCTAAACATAAATCCCGGAGAGGTCCATGCCATTATGGGTCCCAATGGTTCCGGTAAATCTACCCTGGCCTCTGTCCTGGCAGGTAGGGAAGAATTTGAAGTTAAGGAAGGGGAAGTCCTCTTTCAGGGCAAGGACCTTCTGGACATGGAGCCCGACGAAAGGGCTGGAGAGGGAATATTTCTGGCGTTTCAGTATCCAGTAGAAATTCCCGGTGTATCCATGACCAACTTTCTAAGGACCTCTGTCAACTCTGTCAGAGAATATAGAGGAGAGGAGCTCCTTTCTGCTGGGCAGTTTCTCAAAGTCATGAAGGAAAAGCAGGCCATTGTTGAACTGGACAGCACCTTGACCAAACGTTCGGTAAATGAGGGCTTTTCGGGGGGTGAGAAGAAGCGCAATGAAATCTTCCAAATGGCTATGCTTGATCCTAAGTTGGCGATCTTGGACGAGACTGACTCCGGACTTGATATTGACGCCCTTCGCATTGTAGCTGGCGCTGTCAACAAACTCCGCAGTCCTGAGCGGTCGTTCCTGGTGATTACTCACTATCAGAGACTCCTGGACCATATTGTCCCAGATTTCGTTCATGTCCTTTATCAAGGCAGGATCGTCAAGTCAGGCGGCAAAGAATTGGCCCTAGAACTAGAAGAGAAAGGATACGACTGGCTGAAAGAAGGTGCTTCAGCCTGATCATCAGCGATTAGCTTTTCATTTCACATTCACCAGTAATTTAATATGTCAGACGCGACTTCACATACATCCAAGGAGACCCTGATCGCAGGTTTCCGGCAACAACTCAACGGAAAAGCCCTGGTTCTCGCTGTCCGGCAGGAAGCTCTGGAAGCCCTAGAAAAATTGGATATTCCTACCCGTAGGTGGGAGGACTGGAAGTATACCAGCCTTGAATCACTGGAAAATCGCTCCTTTGTCAAGGCCCCCGATGCCCAAATTGAGGACATCACTCCCTTTCTGATTTCCGATCTGGAGGCAGATGTCCTTGTATTTGTCAATGGAAGATACCAGAAAGAACTATCCAGGATTCATCACAATGAAGGCAGCCTGGAAGTCATTCCCTTTCACCAACTGAAAGACGATAGCCTGAAAGTCTTCGAGCAGCATTTTGGCAAATTGATAAAGGCGGAAACCGACATTTTTTCAGCCTTAAACACCGCCTACGCCGATCAGGGTGTCATGGTACGGGTGCCCAAGGGGAAAATTGCAGAGAAGCCAGTTCATTTTCTTCATTTTAGTACTCCACAGGGCAAAAATATTGGACTTCAGCACCGCAACCTTTTCGTTGTAGAGGCCAATTCGGCAGGGACAATTTTGGAGTCATTTCACAGCCTTGGCGAAGGCAATAGCTTTCGCAATAACGTCAACGAGGTATCAGTAGGTGCCAATGCCCAATTGGAGTACATCAAACTCCAACTGGAGAGCGATACTTCTATTCAGATTGATCGTACAGAGGTCCATCAGGAGAGAGACAGCAAAGCATCTGTCTTTACCATCACCATGAGTGGGGAGTTGGTTCGAAACAACCTGATTTTCCGCCTCAATGATGAAAATACCGAAACCCACCTGATTGGCACCTACCTGCTTTCAGGTACCCAGCATGTCGATAATTTCACCCAGGTCAACCATCAGATGCCCAATTGCTTTTCCAACGAGCTCTACAAGGGTATCCTGGATGAAAAAGCTACGGGAGCCTTCACGGGTAGGATCAATGTCTTTCGAGACGCACAAAAAACCAATGCCTATCAGTCGAACAGGAACATTCTTCTGTCCAAAAACGCCAACATTTATACCAAACCTCAGTTAGAAATTTACGCCGACGATGTGAAGTGTTCTCACGGAGCTACCACAGGT
This sequence comes from uncultured Bacteroidia bacterium, assembly GCA_964564415.1. Classification (GTDB taxonomy): domain Bacteria; phylum Bacteroidota; class Bacteroidia; order J057; family J057; genus JALEFZ01. The sequence continues at coordinate 70,510 of CAZMAV010000001.1, forward strand.
CAGTTGGACAAGGAAGCTATGTTTTACCTCATGGCCAGGGGAATTCCAGAGTACAAAGCCAAGCGTTTGATGGTACAGGCCTTTACGCTCGAAGTGATAGGGCACATTTCCCTGGAACCTGTAAGGGACTTCCTGGAGAAGTTGGTCAGCCAGCGGTACTAATATTTGTTTCCGCGGCTTTTATCAGAATTATATGCAAGAAACAAAAATAGACATACATAAGCTGCGCGAAGAATTTCCCACCCTTTTTGAGAGAGTGCACGGGAAAGAAGTGGTGTATTTTGACAATGCAGCGACTTCACAAAAGCCCAGGTCGGTCATCGACAGGGTAAGCAGCTATTACACACACGAGAATTCTAATGTGCACCGGGGCGTGCATTTCCTAAGCCAAACCGCCACCAATGCCTATGAGGCTACACGAAGGTTGGTTCAAGAAATGATCAATACCAAGCATGAGCACGAGGTTATTTATACTAAGGGAACAACCGAAGGGATCAACTTAGTCGCTCATTCTTTTGGAGAGCGATATATTGAGGAGGGTGATGAAATTATACTTTCCTACATGGAGCACCACTCCAACATCGTCCCCTGGCAGTTGATGGCTGAAAAGCGAAAAGCCGTCATCAAGGTCATCCCCGTCAGTGACCATGGGGAACTGATCATGGAGGAGTACGAAAAGCTGCTTTCTCCCAGGACAAAAATGGTGGCCGTGGTACACACCTCTAATTCTCTGGGTACCATCAACCCAGTGGAGGAGATCATTCGCCTGGCTCATGACCATGGTGCTGCTGTCTTGATCGATGGGGCTCAGGTGGTTCCTCATCAGACCCTGGACGTGCAGGCCCTAGACCTGGACTTCTTCGTTTTTTCAGGTCATAAGATGTTTGCACCCACTGGAGTCGGTATCCTTTACGGAAAAGAAAAGTGGCTCAACGAAATGCCGCCCTTCATGGGAGGAGGGGATATGATTGACAGGGTCAGTTTTGAGAAGACAACTTTCAATGGCCTCCCTCACAAATTCGAAGCAGGTACCCCCAACATAGCTGGCGTCGTCGGTCTGGGAGCAGGAGTGGAATACATCAACAGAATCGGTTATGACTTTATAGAAAAGCAGGAAAAAGAACTGCTTGACTATGCCACTGAGCGCTTTGAAGAACTTTCTGGGGTAAGAATCATCGGTACGGCCAAGGAAAAGGCAAGTGTCATCTCCTTTCTCCTGGACGACATCCACCCCTATGATGCAGGTACCATCCTGGATCAGTTGGGCATAGCCGTAAGGACGGGGCACCACTGTACACAGCCGCTGATGCATCGCTACGGCATCCCAGGTACCATCAGGGCTTCCTTTGCCTTTTACAATACCAAAGAAGAAATTGATCGCCTTATAGAAGGTATTCTCAGGGTCAAAAAGATGTTTGGCAAAAACTAAGAGATGCATGGGCTTAGTGAGGCTGTTTAGGTAGTCTCGCAATTTCGTTTCGATACAGAAAAATCTCCTTCTTGATGAAGGAGATTTTTTTACGCTTAATACATTTTTCAAACATATGTTATTTTATTTTTCGAATTGAATAAATGGTAAAATAAATTATACTCAAGTTTGCCGATATACCTTTCAAAAATCTTGAATCATGGTACGGCGATCCCCCATTATCCTGCTCTGCCTGCTCTTTACTTCGCTCTTAACCCATTCCTATGCCCAGTGTCCGACCTGTAGCGTCGATGCGGGTCTTAGCGGTTGCACCCTTACCCTGACCGACACCGTTACCAACCCCACCTATACCCTGAGTAGCAGTTCGGACAAGTTGTGCATAACCTCAGGGGCTGTCATCCAGGGAAGTTGGAACATTAGCATGACAGACCCGGATGCCATGATCGTCAACAATGGCCGTATCGAAGTTAGCTCAGACCTAGAAATCGAAGAAGGGAGCTTCATCAACAACGGAATCATAGACATCCCAGGCGACCTCATCATCAGCAGCGGACAAATTTCCAGCTTTGGTTTTATCGGTCTGGGTGGCGACCTCAATGTAGACAGTACGGCAGCTGAAGTATGCAACCAGGATTCCATGAACATCACCAATGATGCCCTAATAGAAGGAAAACTGATGAATAATGGAAACCTGGTCGTCGGCAGCGATTTTCTTCAAAGCAGTGGAGATATTTGTGTCACCTCCGTAGGGAAGGTTTATGCGACAAACTTTCAGACCAATTCAAACTTTCGAGGTCCCAGTCCGGGTTCAGGCTGTGCTTACTTTGAGGTAGACAACTACTCAGAAGTAAATAGCAGTGGAATCATGACAGGGGCAATAGACTTTTGCGACCAGACTCCCCCCATGAGTTCCCCCTTCCTGGACAGCTTTTCGGGAGTCATTGACAGCAATGTTACTTACTGTGGTTGCCTCTCCACCTTATCTTTTTCAGTAGGATTTGAAAAAACAGAGATTGAGGAAGAGGGCGCCTTCTATCGGATTTCTTCCATTTTTTCTCTTTACCCTGGCAATTATGAGGTCAGTGTGGAGGTTAAACAAAGAGGACAGGACTTCATACAGGTGGGTAGAGGCCACCTGGAACAAAAGAAGAGGAACATGAGGAGATGGGATTTAGCTTTACCGAGAGCTGCCTTCAGCCAGGCAGAAGCTTGGAGGATTAAGGTCACAGACATAGATGGAGCCATTGCTTACTCACCTGCCTTTGAGTACAAAAAAGGGGAAGAATTAGCCTGGTGGTTTTCATCGGATAAAAATAAGCTCTTTCTATTCCTTGAAAGTCCGGCGATTTACCACTTAGCCCTGATTGACATGAGAGGGCAAGAAGTATGGAGGTCAGAGATGGGAATAGAAACTGAAAATATAAGCATAGTCCTTCCTGATTATCTCCCCCTTGGCGTCTATCAGATTCAGATTCAGGCAAATGGAAAGACAGAAAGGGCCAGGATATGGTTGCGTTAGTAGATTCAGCCTGGGGGAGGAAAAGCCATGGGTCAGTGGTAGGACTCTTTGTAATTCTTCGTATCTTCGACTTTAGGTCAATCCAAAAAATAATGGAGAATTCAAAGCTTCCCTTTAGCTACCTCTTTTTACTCACAGCCCTATTGGTGATTTGCTTATATAGCTGTAAAAATTCCAAGCAAAACTGGCAAAACCGCAGCAAGGGCAACGTTACTTACTTCGATCCCTCACGCGACTTTAGCCAAGCCGAGAAAAACTACCAGGAGTACTGCTCTGGCTGCCATGGAGTCAAACTTCAGGCCTTTGTGGACCGTGCCTGGGAACATGGAATGGAAGCGCAGAGTTTATATACAGGAATAAAAAACGGATACCCACAGGGTGGAATGCCGGCCTTTGATACGACCTTTACAGACGAGGAAATCAAAGGACTGGTAGATTATATCTCAAGGGCCCTGGAATACCAGGATCAATACGACTTCGAAAGGGAGAGGCCCGAGACTGACACCTTTAAAACTCAGGCCCTCAGCCTGGAATTGGACACCCTGCTCTATGACCAAAGTGAGGTGGAGATTCCCTGGGGCATGGAGTTCCTGCCCGGAAGTGATATGCTGGTAACAGATCGTGGAGGTAAGCTCTACCGGCTCGATGGGAAGAGAAAACTTCATCTCGTCGCCAATACTCCCAAAGTTAAGGAAAAAGGTCAGGGAGGTTTGTTGGACATCGAACTTCATCCCGATTTTGAACAAAACCAATACCTGTACCTGTCTTTTTCCAAACCCGACGAGGAAGGAAGCAAGGCTACTACAGCCATCGTGAGGGCGAAATTGGTAGATGATAAACTGGAAGAAGTAGAAGAAATTTTTGAAGGGCTACCCTACTGGGGTACTCACCATCATTTTGGTTCCAGGTTAGAATTTGACCGGGAAGGATACCTTTACTTCTCTATGGGGGACAGGGGCAAAAGGGACATCAATCCTCAAAACCTCGACAACCACGCCGGTAAAATTCACCGGATCAAGGATGATGGAAGCATTCCGCAGGACAATCCCTTTGTAGATCGGGAAGGGGCCAAAAAGTCTATTTATTCCTACGGCCACCGCAATCCTCAAGGACTGGCTATGAATCCTGCTACGGGTCAGATTTGGGAGCATGAGCATGGACCTCGGGGAGGAGATGAGGTCAATCGCATTGTCAAAGGCGAAAACTACGGATGGCCGGTAATTTCTTACGGAATCAACTACAACGGGACTACTTTCACAAAAAAGACCCACCAAGAAGGTATGCGCCAGCCAGAACTCTACTGGATTCCCTCCATTGCAGCCTGTGGAATGACCTTTATCGATGGAAATAAATATCCCGGTTGGGAAGGTGATCTGATCGTCGGCTCGCTACGATTCCATTACCTCAACCGCTGTATCATCGAAAAGGATTCCATTATAGGAGAGGAGATTTTGCTCAAAAATGTAGGAAGGGTCAGAAGCGTAGAACAAGGCCCCGACGGCTACCTTTACATTGGTACAGAAGATCCGGGAGCTATCTTTCGAGTGATGCCCCTTCAGATGTAGGCTGAGTGGAAAACTGGGAAGAGGTGTGAATATGCCTAGCCACTGTTTCAGAGTCTGTGAATATGGTTCCCAGGATTCCCCCAAGCTTATAATTGTCGAAGCCGACAAAATAGAGGCCTTTGTAAGTTCCCTCCCCTACAGGCTTGGAGGGGACACCAAATTTATCCAAAAAGCCATCGATCCAGGGAATAAAATCTTCTACCTTAGCCCTGTAACCCGTACAAAGGATTACTGCATCGAAGCTATGCTCGCTTCCATCTTTGAGGATTAACCCACTTTTTGTGAACCGGGCAATGTCTGGAAGCATCTTAATCTTTTCCTTCTTGATCTGCTCTACCGTACCCAGGTCTATTACAGGGGTCTTTCCAGTCTGGCGAAGTTGGACTGCAGGGTGGACCTTTGAAAGAGGTACACCGTATTTTGTCAGGTCTCCAATTACCCATTTTCTCACCTGAGTCCCCAGCCAGTCTCCCAATCCAAAGGGTAGTTTGGCGAGTGTCCTTGCAGTCAGTTGCACCGGTCGTCCATTCACATCTCTAGGGACGATGCTTACAGGACTGCGAAGAGAAATGGATACTTCTATGCCCTTCTCCGCCAGATCAAGGGCAATTTCTGCTCCCGTATTGCCCATGCCTACGACCAGTACCTTTTTCCCCTGAAAAGGCAGGGGATTCTTATAAGTTCTGCTGTGGGTGAGGCTACCTTCAAAGCTTTCTTCGCCCTCCCAATGTGGAGAAAAGGGCTGTCGGTTGACCCCAGAAGCCACTACTACCTGATTCGCATGTATCTCCACCCCTTTTTCCGTGCTTACCTGAAATCCATCGAGCGTTTTTTCGACTAAGCTTACCGATTGGGAAAAATGGGGGTGAATATCAAAGTGGCGGGCATAGTCTTGGTAGTAGGCAATCAAGTCCTCCCTTGGCACATAGGTAGGATAATGCTCCGGAAAGGGAAGATGAGGGAGGTGGGAGAGTTGTTTGACGGTATGCAAGCAAAGCCTGTCGTAATGCTGGTGCCAAGACCAGGCAATCTTGTCTGTCTTCTCCACCACTTCGAAGGGTCTTCCAAGTTTGCGGAGCCTACCTGCGACTGCAAGACCTGCCGGTCCCGCTCCTATGATCAATGTCTCTGTATGCATATCGTCCTGCTTCTTCTGACTTTACTTCAAGGTAGATGATGATGGCCTGTCAATTGCTTCCTTCGTTTATCAGAAGGAAGATAACACATACCCTCATTTAAATTACAATTTTTTGGACAAATATCCGATCCACGAAAGAGGGCATGGGTTTGCAGGATACCTGGCTTTCTTTAGTCAGGAGTGGAAACAAATACGTAGTCAGCATCCAGTTCTTTTTCTGCGGAGTAAATCACTTCTCCGTCATCTTTGATCCAGGCCAATTGGTAGAGCGCCTTTTCTCCCCGATCCGCTCCAAAGCTATATTCATTGTACATGAGGTTTTCGCCGGGGTCGAGGACGAGTTTTTGATTGTGCTTTTCTCCGTTGAGGGTGTAGGCGATCATGACCTGTATGGAAGAAACTCCATCGTCTTTCATCACCTGCTTATCGGCTTCAAAAGCCACCTCGTAGCGTTGCACAGGATTTTCCTCTGCAGGTGTTGTAATGTCCAATGGTCCTTCACAAAGCAACTGCTCCTTCCACTCCCCTTCATTACGAGAACCATCAAGGGCAACGGTACTTACCCGGTAGCTGATCTTATCATCCATCCGAATGGCAAAGGGAAAGTGGAGGTTCTTGGCGTAGATTTCCGGGCTGCGATGCCTGAATTGGAAATTTATGGGATCAATACTCTTCCCTCCCACTCCGGTAGCTTTTATCTCAACTCGCTTGAGGGCCAGGTCGGAACGAAGATTTTCTTTGAAGTCGTAGCAGCGGACCTCAAGTGCAGGATAGACCGGAGGCAGCCCTTGGTTGATGTCCAACTGGGTGATAAGGTCCTCAATTTCTTCGCCATCTATGTCCAGGCTAAAGGTATTGCTGTAGACCAATCGAGAGGCAAGGGGGGTATCCTCTTCCAGGACCTGCTCCCAGTCGTTGAGTTGTTTTATCTCTTTCAGGCTTTCGACATCGCCTGAGACCTGCATTTCTGCCTGATCACCCGGGACGGCATCAGCGTAAAACCCATATCCGACGCTAATCTTAGTGCGTTCATTTTTTATTTGATCCAAAAAAAGCTGGGCTTCCGTATTGCTGAGCCTGAAAGTAAAGGACTTGCGCTCCCAAAGTCTCCCATCTTCCTCGTCGATCTCTTCTCCCACTCCTTCGGAAAGGACACGCTTGTGGGCATAATAGGACTTCATGGGCAGAAGAACATAGGTCTTCAGGTAACGAATGGGGATGGGCATGATCTCGACTTCTTTTCCCTGCCGTGAAAGGAGGGCTTTGGCTCTTTTGATCCGTCCCAGGTCGGGGGCTTCCATTTGAAGGGTGAAGTTCAGGATATTGAGATAGCTTTTTTCTCCCTGGTCGTCTGTACAGGCAGTGCCCGTGTAGCGCATCATGGCGAGGCTAAGGTCGGCCTGACCCTGATTATCTCTTAGTAGTGAAAGGGGGCCAGGCTCAAAGTAGTACAACCTTTCGTCTTGATAGTCCCGGTAAAAGGTGAGTCCCGCGATTTCTGTCTTGGAACTCATCACCGGCTGGGCGTGCAAAAAGAAGCCCAACAGGGAAAAAAGAAAGGAAATAATTAGAATCTTGGTTGGTTTTATAGGTTTAATCATCTTCATTGGGGCTTGAATTTTCTGATTCCAGGTCATCCATCTGGACTTCTTCCTGGATAAAGTCAGAAAATAATTCCTTGATGCTGCTTTCGCCAAGTACCAAAAATTGTTCATTGTCGGATTGCCATCCACTATAGGCAACCTGACCATCCGGCATAATGAGTATCAATTGATACTCATAGGACATTTGGCTGTCTTCCGGTACAAATAGCTCTCCACTCTTCAGGGTTTGAAAATCCTCTGTGATGCTGATGATGGGTAGTTCCTCTTCGGTCTCCCCCTTGGGATCTGCCTGGGTGGACTTTATCATCAACTTAATGCTTTGTGCACCTGAAAAGGAAAGTGGGGACAGAACTTCTACCTGAATCTCCTTGACAAGGTTGGAACTGGTGCCCCCAAGAATTTTATCCTTGATGACCTGCCCACAATCTTCACATTCGCTGTTTAAGGAATAATTGAGCCAGATCTCTTCTATCACATCTCCTTCCAGAATCTGACTTTTTTCCTGAGTGGAAAAGTCTGAAAAATAAGACTTTGGCTGTACTTTGTAGGAATTCAAATTCACAGTTTCAACAAACTTTTTACCGTTTTTGTTTCTAATCAGGCCCAGAGATCCCAGAAGGATGGGGTAATCCAAAGGATTTTGAAAGCCATTGAGCATGCGGGAGGCATTGTCAAATTCCAGTTTGCCGTAGGTCTGGCTATCGTTGATCTTCATTCTCACGGGCACCTCGATCTTTTTCCCATCGCCTCCAAATGGCTCAAAAAGCATAGAGGCTGCTACCTGATTCCTGGAAAGTAGGAAGCCCAGGAGATCGTCCACCCGCTTCCCCATTTTCCAACTGACTACGATGGGTTTGAGAATATCAGAGGGTATATTGGTAGAGACCGAAGATGGATCTACATCAAACAAGCTCAGGCTTGATTTTAGGTCCATGTTGGGTGTATTTCTGAGGGGCATGGGAATAAGTTTGACGGGTTTTCCGAGCTTTTTTTGAAGGAGTTCCTCGGCGAGTTGAATATCCCTGGGATTGAGTTTGGGGCTAAACTCTGCCGTTACGATGACATCCCCCCGACCATTGGCACCTGCGGAAAGGTAGTAGAAGAAGAGAGCAAAAACATCCGCGTCCCGATCCCAATCCAGGGCATAGGTAGCTGGCAGGTAGTAAAAAGCATTGGCCCTGGGATTTTTATCTTCATATATTTCTCTGAAAATATTGAGTTTTTCTATGAAGGGAAGAAGATCGGGATCACCCAGAAGGGTTGATATTTCCTTTCCCAAAGAGAGGTCAGGGCCTTCGGGTTCTGTTGAATTGGAATTGCCAGTGTTGCCGGAAGGGTTGCGGGAGGGAACGGCTATCACCTGCCATGATTCTGGCTTTATCTTGTAGACAGGTCTGATCCTGGGGTCGGCGATGACCACATTTGAATTGCTGCTTTGGGGCCTTATGGCAAGTACATTAAAAGCCGCCCCCGTAGGAAGAGCCTGGCGATTTTGGTTGAATACAGTCCAGTTAGGTTTGCTATACCACACCCCGGTAGGGTGCACATTGTACTTTCCTTTCCAGACCGGAGTAGAGAAGATAATCGATGCCTGCTGGCTATTGGTGAAGCCATCATTGATGTAATGCACGTGCCCAGAGCGAAATTTTCTCTTGCTAGCATCCGATACCCTGGTTTGAAAGGCCCTTCCCTCGTGTTTACTGATGCCCGTATTTACCTCTCCCGGTTCCAGTGCCAATATATGAAAGTAGGTTCCGAGAGGCATTTTGCTTTTGTCTTCATTATAAATAGCCCATTTGCCTTTGGTGTACCACACCCCTAGCGGGCTGGTGACATATTTTCCATACTTTTTACTCAGGATCAGGACTTTACTTGCTTTTCCATTGGTCAATTTATGATTCAGATATGTGACATGGCCCTGAGTATTGGCAGCCGTGCTTTGGTGGGTAAATGCGTACCTGGAGGCAGCGGAAGGATCTAGGACGAGGACATTGAATTTAGCCCCCTTAGGCATGGGCTTTCGGTTTTGGTTGAAAATTTTCCATTTTCCACTGCTGTACCAGACGCCTACCTCCTGTGTATTGTAAATTCCGTAGAGTTGCTCTACGAAGACCATGGCCTTGGGATTGTCATTGGTAGCAGTTGAATTGATGGTCGTGATATGTCTCTGGGTATTGGAAGGAGTGGCGACATGGATAAATTTCTGTGCTGCTTTGGAAAAAGATACTTGTACGGCTACCGGTTTGGCAGTCACACTTCCTCCTGGGGTTGAAGTCGTCCTCACTTGGGCGGGAAGGGCATAAAGGAGGAAATATACAGGGAGAATAAGATATATTCTTTTCATAAGCATGTTTATAATGATGGAAAATAATGGCCCTCTGCACTTGTCAGAGGTCCGGAAAGTATTTGGCCTAATCAGCGATTTCTTTCGTAATTGAAATTTTGCGATCCTGGCACATAGCACTGGGTAACCCCGCACTGGATGGCGATTCCTATGAGATCCTCGGCGCGACTGCTGCTGCTGATAGAGGTAGTGGCACGAACATTATCCTTGAAGTGATCCCAGTAAATATGGACGATGTCATCGTCGAGTTCATTTTCAAATAAGGCCTTCAATTCATTGACAGAATTAGAGGAATACCCGGTGAAATAATCAAAGTAAGCCAGCGGTAGGAGAAAATCATAAGGCTCAGGAGGAGGGGCCCCAGTACTTTGAGCAGTCTGGTCCAGGTTGCGGCGGATGCTGCGAATATCATCGCCTCCTCGCGTCAATCCTATGGCGAAATTTTTGATAAACTGGGCCAAAGGATCGGTGTTGCGGCTGGCCTGCCTGTTGGTGCGCTTTACAGCATAGATAAAGGCGCGCTTATTGGACACGTGATAAGAGGTCATTGACATGGCCATGGCGATGATCACCTCATTGTGTACGATAAACTTTGGGGGAATGTCCCTGATCCGGTACCTCCTGTAATTGGACCTACCCGGTACAGCCGACCCATTTCCTACAGCTTCTCTCAGTTGTTCGTAGAGCCAGATGTCATCATCTACAAATCCAAAAACCTCGTTGAGGGCCCTGGCAAATCCCGAGGGCTGGGTAGTTTCGATCATGAAATAGTCATTGTTCTTGAACTTGGTGAAGTAGCGATTGAACAAGGACCACTGATAAAGCATAGGCATGGCATTGGCCAGCCCCTCTTTGTAGGCCATTCGCTTATTGGGAACTACTTCGGTAAAGAAATGAGTTCCATCCCTGCCGTAGCGATAGTTTACGTTGTCGTAGATAAAGTCTCTCCATCGGGGAAGGCTTGCATCCTGGGTGTGCATCAGTTCATGGATAAAGGTCTCCTTCAACCAGGACAGGCCATATTGATCCGAATAGTGGGAGCCAATGTGCATATATCCCCCCCATCCCTGGCTGTGGTTGGACCACATGGAAGCACAGGGCCAAACATGATTCCTGTTGATACAGGGTTTGTTGCTTACCGAAAAACTCGAGCTACTCACATTGTTGGGGTCTCGCCATAGGCGTACCTGAATCGGCTTATCGGTGATTTTCAGGACCGATTCTACAAAATCCTGAAGGCTGGGGTCCCCTCCATTGCTACTTTCATTGACCAGGGCCTTTATCAGATCGTGAAACTTGCTCACGTTGGAGTTGTTCCAAAAGGCTTGGACACTGGAGTTGGAGGATGAGATATTATTACCGGGAATCACCGTGGGACTCGTTGTCGCAGGGGTATCAAAGTAATAAAAGGTCAATTTCCCCTTGATGTAATCGTTGGCCAGGACCCTACCGGAAAAGAGCATACTGATTCCAAGGAGAATTATGATTGAATAGAATTTCATTGTTGTTGTGTTTAGGGAATTTCATCTGCAAAAATGGTATCACTGTCTGACTGCCTTCTTCCGGAGGAGATTTCATTTCCTCCGTATTGTCTCCAGGTGATTTCGTACTCGTAGCCATCGGAGTCGGGGGGCAACATGATTTCTACCTGGCCATTCAGCACTTCGTCGCGGGTACTCAGGCTGTACCTGGCCACCTGCATATCCTCTCCTCCCAGGCTATAGTAGACTTTTACATCAGCTGCTCTGACATTTCTGTCTTCGAGGAGTTCTCTTTCGGCTTCGATGTCGAGCACCCTTCGTTGGAGGGGGGGATTCAGGTTAATGGTATTTTCCTGGGTGGAAGTCCAATCGGTCTCATAGGCATGATTGCCAAAAAAGCTCCAACTTTGCTTGTACTCATAGTCAAACCACTCTGTATTTTCGGCATCCTTGTTCCAGCCGTACATCAGGTCAAAGAAGTTTCCTCCCTCTTCAAAATTGGCTTTGGTGATGCGAATCTCATCGTCGTAGGTGTAGGTATTTTCAGAAGGATCTCTCAGCTTCCGAATTTGAACGGTCCCATAGTTGACAAATTTGGTGAAGTCGGAGCCATTCAGCCCGTCAAAGGTGGCGACGAGGTTTCTTTGCTTGAAAACCTGATCATTGAGGTTGACTTCCAGGAAACAGTCGGGACAGTCGCGGGCGGTAACGCCTACATTTCCTCCCATGGGCCAGGAGATGGTGGTAGGATGAGACTCCCGAAAGTCAATGACCTTATCGGTCTTATTGATGACCCGCTTACGGACAAATGAAGCAGTAATGGCAATGGGGGGCAGGGCCGAAGTCTCTTCCAAATCAGCCTCCTGCTCTTCGGCGAGGATGGGCTCACTGATCCTAACCTCTCCGGCTTCATCCTCGGGGGAAAGGCCATCTTCAGGGGCTTCTACCGACTCGGAACCTCCACTTTCATTTCCGTCTGCATCTTCCCCTCCGCTTTCATCGCTTTGGTTTTCGTCCTCCTCTTCAGTATCTCCATCATCAGAATCACTATTAGAGCGATTTTGGGCATTTACCCTGTCTCTTTCAGCGCGATTTTCCTCTCTGATTTGACTGTTGGCACGGTCTACCCGATCTTGTTCGGCCCGGTTTCGACTTCTGATGGATTCATTTTCCTGCCGCTGTTCCTTTCTGGCACTGTTGAGCAAGTTGGTAGCTTTATCCATGAAACTACTCTCCTGATTGCCCAGTCCGGCTAGTTGGCTTAGGTTTGGCCCTTCAGAACTCCCCAGAGGGGTGAAAAACTCTTCCTGAGCTTTGTCGATGGCCCGGTTGATGGCCTCCTGCATTTGGAAATTTGCCCCTATCTGCTCGATTTTGATGGCACCACTCTCCCTCATCTCATCCAGAAAGTCTCCCACCTCAGCCGCCAGCCAGGGCGTGGCAACTCCAGCCTGCATCCGCTGATGGTTGTAGATTTGTTCCCGCTTGATGGTAATTTTGCAGGACATAGGAGAATTGTAGCCTGCCAGGGTCATGTTGAAATTGATGGCCACCGGAGCATTGGCGGTATTCTGGAAGGCCTCCCAAAGAAGGCTTGCAGATCGCTTGTCCACCTGCATATTGGCTGCCACAAAGCTACCCGAGATGACAGGGGCAGGGGCTAGCGCCACGATAGAAGATTGCTCGGGATCATTTATCTTGGGTACCTCTATGTTGACCGTTCCTTCCTTAAAAATAACAGGGCCTATCAGTTTTCCACGAGGGTCTGCCCGGCGCAGTTCACGTTCCACCTCCCGGAGTTCCTCGGTATTGAGTTCGTAGCCCACTACCAGGTGAAAAATTCCTCCTCCCAGACCTTCGGCTTTCCCATTCTTTTCATTGTAAACCCACTTGATGAAGGACATCTTGGGTTTTCCATTCTCTCCGGTGGCTACCTTTGGTTGCTTGGGAATGTACCAATAGTTGTGCTTTTCCGATTCTGTAACCCCGGGAAAGCAGGTGGCCAGCCCAGCATCTACGGGCTTGTCGATGACAATCTGCATGGTAAACTCTGTCTGACTCCTGCCCGAATGAGGCAAAAGAAAAATGATAGACAGAAAGACCGAAATAAGTAAATGTTTCATTGTTGGGTATGTTTTCCCCAGAGTCTCCTGACTCCGGGGATGAGGTTGACAGATGTTGGACAATTATTCGTTTAAGAAGAGCTGTACCGCTCCGGCAAACTTGTCCAGGATAGCGACCTTGGGATTTACCTCACCATCAGGTCCGGGGCGCATCATTTCCCTTCCGGCAGCTACCAATTTGGAAATGAATTCCTGTGTATTGTTGCGCAGTTCCTTGGGGATAATGGCATATACATAGTCGTCGTTGATCTTCGCTTCCCAGTCCAGGGCTAATTTGCCGTGCTCCTTGTGATTGAGAACCAATCGATAGACATAGCCTACCATGTCCCTGTCGGTAAAGATGGTTTGCTCTACCAGAGGCTCATTCTTTGAGACGGTAAGGGGAATGTTCTCTTCCACTTCCTTGCCAAATTTCTGGTATCTCACCTGCAGGGTTGCTCTGGCAACACCGAGTTCGCGCATCTCATCCAGGTCAGCTTCAAACTCTATGGTCCTTGGTTTGACTGGTGCCGCCAGGGTGACTCCTTCCCAGTCTCCCTTGGTCCAGCGGGGATTATCAGGATATAGCTTGCCCCCCTTGAGGGACCACTGTACCTTGTACTCGTAGACATCTGAATTTTTGTCTTCTCCCCGGGCATAGGTCAGATTGGCCAAGGTTCCATTCTGCCGTATGTAGTCCCTTCCCATGGTAATGGCATCCTTGAAATCATTGCCATCAGAGCGACGCTTGCGAACATTGACAGTGGCGTAGTTGATTTCCTGCTCAAATATTTCCTCTGCTTCCAGATCCAGGATAAAATTGATGTCTCTGTGCTGGAAGAAGGGGTCATTGAGGTTGACGGCAGCTACACATTTAGGATTGTCGCGCACCTGGTCGTAGGAGTTGGCAATATTGGCTACCATCTGATAGGTTCGGGTAACAGGCAGGATGATACTTTCCAGCCTGATGCTTTTGTTGTAATGGCGCTCCGACTCCATTTGAGTACAGGATTTCATGGAATAGCTTCCCTGAGCATTATCTTTGAACTTCTCGCTCATCCCCATCTCAGGCCCTGAAGCGACATCCTTGAGGCTGGTTACTTCCGGCAGTTCGGGCTGGGCGAAGTTGTTGAGAAAGTATCCAAAGAAGGCTTCTCTCATCACGTCAATTCGGTCATCGTCCAGGGTTTCCTCCCATCGAAGTTCGATTCTTTCTTTTTGCTCAAAGAAATCGTAAAGCTTCCGCATCATCGATTCTGTTACTCCATACTCCCATGGCGAACCGGTATCTCCCTTGCCGGAGGTATTCCCAATGGCCAGGTCCATGGCCTGCATAGCGACCAGCATGTTACCCATGCCACTGGTCACCCCACCACATTCATTCTTGAGTTGGGCAGAGTTGTATTTATAATAATTGATGGCGGCCTGCAGTTCTTGAGGCTTTTTGTCCAGTTCCTTTCTCATAAAATCATAGGCCATGTTATCTCCTTGTTCGGAGCTAATCTTAAGGTCATAGGTGAGCCTCCCTTTGGCAGCCTGGACAAGGACGGTGTATTCGTAGTCCAGGACCAGGGAGACATCCACGATAGAGCGGGTTTCTTGGAGGGTAGCATCAAAGAGTTGAGCTCCAATCTTATCGAGGCGAGCGGCTACGGCGGCTTTACCTCCTTCCATGGGAGGGGCCTTTCCGGAAGTGATAAAGGTGGGTGTCATTTGCTTGTCCTGCAGGGTAGCCGAGACAATCTTGAAAGATTCCCCTTCGATGGCCCGCAAATCTACAGGGCCCATGAGCCTGCCCCTTCCCCGGCTGAAGTCCTTTACCTTTTCTTCCAGTTCGGCTCGCTGAGAAGGGCTAAGCCCCCACTCTACCAGAAAGTGGAGCAACCCCCCCTGGGCTCCTCCCTGGCTTTCCCGCTCCTCTGTGGTGTACTTAAGAAAGAGAAACTCCGGCGTCTTGCCATCGGCCTTTTTGCCCAGGCGGATGCTCTGCGGCGGAGGCAAGTAATAATAATTATTGGACCGAAGCCCCTTGTAAAGGACCAGGTTGAGACCATCGTCCAGGACGACAGATCTTTGAGATTCGTAGTTCAATCGCTGGGCATGAAGGTCATGTCCCATCATGAGCATGAGAAAGACCAGGATTCCTCCCCATATAAGCTGTGTCGCTGTCGTGATATTTTTCATATAAAATCAGTATTAAATGTGGGCTTGAATTAGGATTAATTGGTTTTCAGGACATCTGCGAATTTGTCCAGAATAGCTTCTTCATCATCTATCTCTTTGTCTCCCCGATTTCCTCTCAGGATGGTTTTTCCCGCTTCGAGGGCTTGAGCGATAAAAGTTTCATCTTCTTCATACAGTTCCTGGGGGACGACGGCAAAAATGTAGTCGGTATTGATCTTGTATTCCCAGGGCATGGCCATGACTCCCTTTCGCTTGTGGGTAAAGATGAAGCGATAGGCATAGCCCTCGGTACCCTTGTCCATGTAAATGGTCTTTTCGGCAAAGGGCTCCTTGCTGTAGAGGCTGATGTTCATATTTGACTCTACCTCCCGGCCAAATTTCTGATACCGGAGCTGCAGGGTGGCATTTCGGAGGTCCAGTTCTTCCAGCTCGTCCAGATCGACCTCAAAACGAATGGGCCTGGGATCCACCGGGGGAGAAAGAGAAAGGGCCTGCCAACTGCCTTCCTGCCAGCTTGTGTCTTCCCTCGGCCAGATATTGCCCCTGCGAAGGCTCCATTGCACCTTGTACTGATATGCGGTAGGATCATCCGTTTGAGCCTTAGAGTATACCAGTTCGGCCCGGTTTCCATTTTTATTGAAGTAATTGCGGTCAAAGGTAATATCCTCGTTGAAGTCGTTGGCTCCGGGTTCGTTTCGCTGCTTGCGCACGCTTACGGTTACATAGTTGAGCTCCTTTCCCATCATCTCCTCAGCATCGAGGTCGAGGATCAGATTAATCTGGCGATGCTGAAAGAAGGGATCGTTGAGGACCACTTCCCCTACACATTTGGGATTGTCCCGGACTGCATTGTACCAACTGGCGAGATTTTCGGTTATCTGAAAAGATTTTTTTACTGCAAAGGAATAGGAGAGGTTGAATTCGCGGCGGCGCTTTTCGATGATAGTCTCGGCAAATTCCCGCCTAAATTTGTACTCATTTCCCACCTTGATATTGGGGATATCCTTCTTTTCCTGCTTTCCTGGGGTGGGTATCTTTTCTGAAACCCTTTCGGTAAAACTATTGAGAAAATGCTGAAAGAAGGCATCTCTGATCACCTGAATACGGGAATCATCTACGTTTTCTTCCAGGCGCATTTCGATTACCCCAACCTCTTCCATGTATCGGTAGAAGTTTCGCATTTCATCATAGGTGCGCTTGGTGGTCTTTTTGTTTCCCGAACCAAACCAGCCTATGGCTGCACCGATAGGCCCACCAATGATTCCTCCGACTACGCCGTTGATGGCTTTTTCTCCATAATCTTTTTCTTTTTTGACCTCTTTGCTGTAATAAGCTGAGTCGAGCAGATGAAGGCTGTCCAGCTTGGACCAGTCCTCAATGATGTAGCCCTTTACCGCCGGAACCCTGACGTGATAGTCATAGGAAAGGGTAAGGGAGAGATCTGTAATGGAGGAGGTTTTCTGGAAGGTAGCATCAATCAACTGAGCGGCGTTCTTGTCCAGTTCTGCTGCCACGGCGATCTTATTTCCCGGAAACCTGGGAGCTCGACCCGAGTGCACCAAGGTCCTGACCCTGTCTTTGTTGTTGAGGGTAGCCGAAATGATCTGAATGGAGTTTTCCTCTGCTGGTTCAACATCACAGACACCCTTGAGTACCGCTCCTCGGTAGCGTCCCTTTAGGATACCTGACAGTTCGCGCTCCTGATTTTTTGTCAGGCCATACTCCATCAGCAAGTGAAGGATGGCGCCACTGGTCTCATCTCCCCGGGGATCTTCCGTGGTGTACTTCAGAAAAAGAAACATCGGAGTACCGTCGGCTTTTTGGGAGAGCCTCAGGTTGGTCGGCATGTAATAGTATTCCTGGGTCTTTTCATCTGAAAGGGTGGAGGCAGCTCCGTAGAGGGTCACGCTCGTTCCGTCGGAAAGGACGACATTGATCTTATTTTCATTGTCTACCACCTGGGCCCCTACCTGAGAGCTGGCCCATATCCCCAAAAGGATAAGAATGGTTTTTTTGATGTACGAGGTATAAGGCTTCATGTAATTGATGTGTTTATTTCGAAAATTGTTGGCGATTCACTCAAAAGGAAAGCAGGTCTTTGAGGTAGGCTTCCAGGATCAGCGTCTGCCCCTGAAGCCCCAAGTGCCATTGAAATTGAATGCATAGGTCTCCCCATTTTTCAGGATTCCTGATGGCATCTTCCACCTTTTTGGCACCGGCCTGATCCAGGTTGTAGGAGGCTGCCCATTTTCCACCGGGGAAATTGGGAACCTGCCCCTGGCTGCTGAGATGGCTCTCCAGTACTTTCTTCAGGTCATTCCCTTCTTCACTGACAAAGAGGGGATAGGGATAATCGGGGTGAAGGCTTAGGGGCAATGCTCCCCACAAAAGGGCCGTATTATCTATCTTTACCTTTAGCAAGGAGTCCAATTCTTCTTGTTGTTCATTGCTTAGCCCCCAGGTGAAAAGCCAGTGGAGGATAGCTCCCTCCAATTCCTGGCCCTCTGCCTCTCTTATTCCCAAAAATGATATCTCATTTTCTCCCTGCCTGTTTTGAGCCAATCTGAGCTGATTGGGAAAATAATAGTAGATGTCCGGCTCTCCCCTTCTGGAAATCACCTTCACCTCCAAACTATCAGACAGGTTAAAACTCAAGCTGCTCTCCATGTCAAAGGGCTGAGCCATCGATGTAATACCCATCAGACAAGCCATTCCCCATAAAAAAAGAGAAAGATATTTCATGATTTTGTAATTTATGGTTCTGGCAATTCGTCGATAAATATGAGGCCATAGCTGTCCTTTCCCCTAAAACTCAGCCGGTCTCCATTGTCCTTGATCCATAGAATGGAATAGTCGACCTCATCGACCTCCTTGGGGAGGGTGATTTCCACAGACTTTTGGGAGAGTTCATCTCCGGGCCTGATGGTGATGCGCTTTTTCTTTTTTCTGTCAAAAAAGGGATACTCCAGATTCAGGACTATGGCTTTGATCCCATCATCAGTCAAGGATTGCAGGTCTCCGTCTACCTCGATCATCTTTCGTTCGAAGGGGGTGTACAAGTTGATCATGGAAGCCTTTCCCGCTGTCCAGGGTGTCTCCAGGCTGCCTCCCCCCTGAAATTGCCAAAGGGTCTGGTATTCATAATCGAGCCATTGGATGCGGTTGGAATCCTGAAAAGAACCATAGACCATGGACAACTGCCCGTCGAAGTCTTCAAATGACTTCCGGGTGATCATCATTTGCCTGAGGGTCTCCCTGCCTCCCTGATGCCTTTTTCGCAGGCTGACCGTAACGCTGTTGAGCATGCGTTCGAATTCCTTTTCCAGGTCTCCATCAATTCCTACATACACTTCCCTTTGCTGAAAACTGGGATCGTAGAGGGGTACATCGGCAAAAACAGCCTTGTCATGCCCGTATTTGTTGTAGAGATCGCCAGCATTGAAGGTGATAAAATGATGGCGCTGTACGTGAGAGCGACCGTTGAAGTACATAAGGCTCTGGCCTTCGGTCTTAAAATCCTTTAGCTGAAAACCGACATTCAACCCAAATCCTGTCGTATTCTGGCTTCCCAGTTGGCTGCCTATAGCTGCTCCAATCGCATCCATCAGCCCACCCTGTTGGTCTTCCGGAACGGTCTCAGGCCGAACAGGCTCAAAAAGCATTTTGATGAGCTTGTCATAGACGGTCTGTAAAAGGGCCTCCATGTTTCCTCCCTCTCCGATGGTGGTGAGGCGTATGGCATTGTCCTTCCTGAGCCTTTCAAAACCCATTTCCACATCTGCACTGACAAAATATGCGCTCCCTCCGGCTTTGAAGGCCTGCGATTTCTGTACCTCAGACCAGTCCACCTCCAATTTTGCCTGATAGCTATCGGTAAGTCCAGAAAAAGTCATATCAAAAACGATAGATAGGTCAGAGGTTCGCTGCTTCAGGCTTTCCATCAGCAAGGTTGACTTCTGGGGAGTAAGCTCGAAGCTCAGGGCTATCTTAGAACCCTCAAGCACAGGAGCTTCTCCAGTAGAGAGGACTTCATATTCATTTTTATCCTTGATGGTAGAAGAAACCAGGGTATACCTACCTTTGTCGAATACAACAGGACCTCTGATCTTGAGTGAATCGTTTTTCAGCCGCTCTCTGAGGGCAGCCTGAGCCTGAACCACTTTGTCCTCCAGCGTCCCGTACTCGATCAAAAAGTGTACGATGGCCCCACCGTCGGCCTCAGAGACAGTCTCCGAACCGCCCTCTTCCGTGGGTTTGTTGATGATGTAACGGAGCATGGAAAACTGTGGCCTTCCCTCCTCATCCTGAGAAAGTTTGGACTCGTAGGGCAGGTAGAGATAGGTAGTACTGTCCGAAAACAGGGGAAATACCCATAAGTCTGCCACCCTCGTACCCCTGTCGATCATGATTTGCTGTCCGAAAAGTGAGCCAATGCCCAGGAGGGACAGAAAAGACAGGATATAGATATATCGTTTGAACTTCATGATGGGAGGCTTTAGTTTTTGGAAAATTCATCCATTTGCGGAGGTAGGAGGAATAGGTATTCTCCCTGAAGGACCTTAGGTTTGCGCTTGACCACCCCATTCATGGAGTACCAGGTTTCTTCGTAGAGCACAGGTTCACCTGGATCGAAGAAGAGGGAAAGGCGGGAGGTCCCCTCAGTATCATCTGCTCTCAGAATTAGGGTCTTGTGTACCCTGGCCTTGCCACCCAAAATGGTAAGGAGACGAATCGTGCAGGATCGAGCATTGACTTCTTTGAACATCTCCCAGTCGGCATCTACTTCCAGGACGCGCTTTTCTAGAGGAGGAACAAGGGGAATGGAGGTAGCATTGGTAGATTCCCAGGACCGAGAGGAAGGAAAGATCACAGGCTCTGGAATTCCTCTGATGCTCCAGGTCACTTTGTAATTATAATCCAACCAGTCTGCCTCGCTTTGTCCCATCCTGGGATAGGTAAGGGTTTGAAAATACTGGTTGTCCATCTTTTCCTTTCGGAAGACGATATCCTTGGTGATGGTCTCTCCGTCTGTGCCTTCTTTCTGAAAGGTAACGGAGGCAAAGTTGATCAGGTCCTCAAAGGCATTGAGGTATTCTCCATCCACCTGAAAGTGAACCTCCCTCTTTTGATAATCCTTGTCGTCGAGGTCTACCACACGAAAATAACGGGGGTCTTCCTTCATTTCATCGTACAAACCGCCAATGTTGCCAGAGGAGTAGATGGGCACCTTGATGGTCGTGGACTTGCTAAGGTTGAGGTAGAATTTATTGACCCTCACATCTTCTCTTCTCTTCAAGACAAACTGATTGTCGGAGTAATAGGGGGTATTGTCGGGACCCAAAAAAGTCTTGGCAAACCATCCACGCTCTTGCCTTCCCTTTAGCTGATTGGCCTCTACGGCAGCTTCGGGCCCCGGAACCTTTGCCCACCCTGTTTCGGAGTCAAACATCAGTTCGACCAATTTGTCGGTGATCATGCTCAGGATGGCATCCATATCTCCTGCCTTGATGCCCAGGCTTTTGGACCTGTCAAAGACATCTATGTTGATCATTTGCTGCTGAATGAGGGAATCGTTGACCTTTCGCAATTGGCGCTTGGTATATCCATGCTGGGCATTCATAATTCTGGAGTAATGCTTGTAGACGGTCGACATATCTGCCGTCACCACCGCATTGTATCCTTTGACCGCTGCTTCGTAGTAGCCTCTTACATTGACGGATATGTCGGAAGTCGGCCCTGAGAGGGATTCCCAAAGGAGGGTGGCACCTGTTTGGTTAAGCTTGGCGGCAATGGCTGCTTTTGAGCCGGGCAACAAGGGAGCAAATCCCGAAGTGATGAGTTCGGAGGTAAAAGGATCATCCCCTTCCCTGTCATTGAGAATGGCAGAGGTGACTGAAAATCTCGCCAGGCCGTCTTCATCATCGGTAGCTGCCTGTAGCATGGGTACCGGCCCTACGATCCTTGCCCCCTTGATCCTGTCCTCCAATTTAGCCTGCAGGGAAAGGACTACTTCCTCGGGCAGAGAAAACTCGATCAAGGCATGAAAGATTCCTCCATTGGTCTCTTTCCCCCCTGTACCTACATACTTCATACATAGAAACTCCAGGGTGCCATTTTCTTTGGAAGAAAGATGGGGGTACTTAGGCAAATAATAATAGGCCAGGGGATCTTCACGGTCGCGAAGCAGCTGAATTCCGTCAATGGTTTCCCTTCCTTCATCATACAGGACTACTCCAAAGAGAGGAAGCAAGGCAGAGACGATAAAAAGGATCGAAAGGATTAGGCGCTTCATTGGTAGGTTTTTCATTGGTTCAAAAGGTGGTTTCAGCAGGCGCCTTGGATTCTCGTTACAAGATAAACTAGAAAAAGTATCTGGTCCTGAGGCTTTTGATAGGTCTTATTTCGAGAAAGGGGCCATTTTCTACCTCACCAAACGATTCAAGAAAGAGAATTACATGAGGGAGAATGAAATTCTTCGTCTTTGGGCAGAAGTTTGTCAGGAAGATGGACGTAAAACAGCCCCCTCGCTCGTCCCTTATTCGGCTAATCCCGCTTTTTATCATTCAAAAACCCCTATACCCATGAAAAATATACTGGTCATCGCAGCCGCTACCCTATTGCCGCTGTTTTGCTTTTCCCAAAGCCAACTGAGGCTAATTGAAGGGCCCATTCTGGGTAGCAAGCAGGTTGTAAAAGTCGTCAAACAGTCCGAAGATGAGCAGGAGGCAAACCTGACCGTCTTTTTGG
This sequence comes from uncultured Bacteroidia bacterium, assembly GCA_964564415.1. GTDB lineage: Bacteria > Bacteroidota > Bacteroidia > J057 > J057 > JALEFZ01. The sequence goes on from CAZMAV010000001.1 coordinate 92,623, forward strand.
AGGGGATACCCCAAAATGAATCCCTCCAATTGGAGGCCAGTATCCTGACCGGAGGAGACAATCCCATGCAGGATGTCAATACAGCCTATGTGGATCTGCCGCCGGGAAGTGGCAACGTCGATATTTCTTTTAGCTTCACTCCTAGCCGGAGCTATACCACTCCCTACATACAATCCAGGATATTGAAAATTCTCATTATCAAAAAGGGGAAAAAGGAAGGTGATAGCCTTGACGATATCCTTGGAGAATCCGGAGTATCCCTCAGCGATTGGACCGCCCCCAAATACCTTTACACCCTGAGAAAGCAATGGCGGGTTTCTCCTCCTGCTAACAATCCCGATGCTCCTTCCAAGATCAAAGTTCCCATTACCCTTATTCCCTTCAAATCCGCCAGGGAAATCAAGCCCTGACCTAAATCAAGTCCCAACATCAAGCAAAACTTTATGAAATTTTCCATTTACCTCTACCGTACCTGGATTAGTTTTTTCCTCATATTTTCCCAATCTGTCTATGGACAAAGAGGAAATACCATAGATTTTGGAACCAATGGGCAGGAGGAAGAGAGCCTGCAGCCTGAAGGCCCTTCCAATACCCCTTTTGAATATCTCAATCAGATCAAGAGCGACTATCCTTTCGAGTCCAACAATGGCATTCTCAATCTCTATCGCAATATTTATAGAGATGTCAATCCCAACTCGGGTTATTTTTATTACCTGCCCTCGGCTTATAGCTTAAATTGGGAAGAGGAAAGCCAACAATATGACATTGAATTCAATCAGGATGCCGCAGCTGGAGTAGGCAGCGGCAAGGTGGTGGTTACGGCCCGTCTCAAGCCCAACATCACCCGGAGGGATCTGGAGATCGCTCGGCAACTCCTCAAACTAGACATACAGTCTGATCCTGTCTCCAGGGACTTTCCTGTCCATCGCCTTCTGGCTATGCCCGTTGCTGTTTCGGTCTCTTTTCCTCAGGTGCAAAACTACGGAGTAGAACCCTCCAGCATCATCGTCCAGGCCCCCAAGGATTTTCTTGATCCCATCACCATTTCTTTTCCCATCGATAGGCCTGACTTCCTGATGACAGCCCTTTTCAGCAACATTGGGCTCAATGGAAGCCTGAGACTCAGCCCCGAAGGCTCCGACATCTCGCCCAAGGATATCCCCATTACCCTAAAACTCGATGATCCCTCCACCTATGGCAGCCTCGAACTCAATGGTAGCAAATGGAGGAAGGAAGGGTGGCGAAATCCCGCCGATTATCCCATCATCCTCAAGAAGCTCCACCTCCTTCGCATGGAAAAAAATGGGCAAAAACTACAGCCTATTATCTATACCTGGGACATGGGCAATGCCAAGATTCCCGAAAAAGCCTTGGCTCAGATCGACGGAAAACTTCTCCCTACCTTCCTCGACTCCGATCCTAAAGTCAAAAAAATGTGGATGGAGTACGCCGTGAGCCCTTGCAAATCCTGCAACCGGGTGGTACAAAAGAAAATCATGAAAGCCCTGGGCGATGACAGGGCCAAGGAAGTCATCCTCACAACCCTATCTCCCCTCCGCTTTGCCCAGGCAGAAATGATGAAGATCGAATTGCGCTCTCGACAGGCCGATCCGACCGGAACGACCAAACTAGATATGCCACATAAGATGATCAGACAAGACGGCTTTAGCGGAAGCCTGGGTATCATCTACCTGGACCCGGGTGTTCGTCCTGACATCGAGTATCGCCTTACCCTCTACCAACCTGATGGGACGGTCTACCGTGCCGACAACTGGGCCCGTACCTCCAACCTGGAAATTGTCATTGGTGAAAAGCAGATCCAGGAATTGATCCCCGAACTCAATAACTGACATTGATTTTTATCAAAGGGTCCAGTTTCTCTACCCTGCCTTGCAGCCTTTTAGTCTATATTCTTATGATTTATTCAGTTTTCTACAGATGGATCTTCTTGCTTTTGATGCTTCTTCCTCTTTGGGGAAAGGGTCAACCTATGCTCAATTCCAAAATTGAGGTCGAAGGTTTTCAACTATTTCAGGATTGGAAAGACAGCAGCCTCTATTACTATCTTCCGCCCCCTTTGAAACTAAAAACGGAAGACGAGGGCAGACCTGACTTCCAATTTTTGGCCATGCGCTATACGGGCACTTCCTGTAGGGACGATGCCGGGGAAGTCAGTTTCCTTTCTCTGGCTCAATTTACCCTTGAACGACAGCCACAAGACAAGAACCTCATTTACCAGGTACAGCGCAGCATGAGGGCCAGTGAAGGGAAATGGATAGAGCTCAGGCCCATGCCGCTCCGTGGTATTTCTGCCCAACTAATTGCTCCTGTTGGCTCCCATCCCGATGGAAAGAGTCGCCATAGCAAGGTTGGCGGGGTGGACCTTGGTGATGGAGGCCCCTCTGAATGGGAAGAAAAGACCTTCACCCTCAGGCTGGACCCCCACGAGGCTCAATTGCTCATCGAAAATATGGAGAAAAGACAATTGGCCCTTAGTTTTTCCTACACCTATCTGGCGGAGGCCATACCGGGCCTGGGCAGCGAGGTCAACCTGGTTGGAGATTCTGGTGCTTTGGCACAATTGGAGCAGTTAGAAGGAAAAATGATCCGGGAAAGAGATACAACCCCAGCCTCCCTTCCGGTGTATGCCAATTCCCTAGCCATAGAAGCGGATGTGAAGCGCTGGCCTCAAAATCTAAAAAAAATTGATGTCAACGCCGAAGGGTTTCCCGGTGGTTTTCCCGCTATTGAAATTCGTTGTTACGACTTTGCTGATCGTTTGCGTCCCGACCTGGCCATCAAGCGGCTCACCCTCCAAGCCTACACCTTGGGCGGTCAGTTGGCCAGGCCTCTCACCTATCAATTCAGGGAGGCTGAGAAGGAAGAGGTGGTCCGGCAAGTAAAGTTTCCCGTGGCCCTGGATATGAGTCGGGGTTACCGCTATAAGGTTACAGAAATCAGTGCCACCGGAGATATTCAAGAGTCGCCGGGCTGGATAGAGGCTGATTTTTGTCAGGGCCTGCTGGACCTGACTGCCCATCCGGAGGAAAATCCGATCCTTCACCATAGCCTGGACCTGGAAGTCAGTTCAGAGGAAATCAGAGAGGCATCCATTCGGGAGCTCAGACTTGTCTTTTCTTACTCCTTTGGGGGTAAATCACATAGGAGGGAAGTTACGTTGGGAGCTTCTCAGGATTTCCAAAGCATAGAATTGGCCTACGACAGGGAAGAAGGGCTAGAGGCCACCCTCTTCTGGGAATATAAAAATGGTTATACCAAAAAGCGTGCCCTAGCTGTAGGCGAAAAAGACGATTATTTCTACCTAAGCCCCCGAGGTTTATAGGCAGAGGAACGCGTGAGGTACTCTCTCCGATTTACTTTATTTCTCCCAAAAAATGGGGATAGGTCCACCCCCATTTAGGTGTATTTTCTGAAGACTTTCCGTCACATCATATCCATCTCCGTATCTCTGTGTATAAGTCTTTAAAACTTCTTATTAAATTTTACAATACACCAACAACCAAGCCCATGCCTTATCAAAAAAACTTATCCTTTCCCAATCCAAGCGAGCTTGTTCCTTCTGTACTTGTAGATGTGCGGGAGGCAGAAGAATTCGAGCTGCTCACCTTCCCGGCTCTCAGAATATTCCCCTTAGTACCTTTACCCTAGGCGCTTACCTCCCCTACTCCGACCATCAGGTCCTTTTGATCTGCCAGTCGAGGAGTCAGGCCCGTCAGGTCATGGACTGGCTTCATCACGCGGGATTTCACAATGTAAGGTTAGCAGAACCGCAGACAGGAGGCCAATAGCAGAAATGGAATTGTTGAGCACGAAGGTTGGGACCAGGGTGCGTTCCATTACTCCAATCCAACGGCCGGCATTGGACAATTCCTTGGAAGTATCCTCCAGTTCACGCTGCCAGGGCAATCTGCCAATAACTTTAGCCGAATGTAAAGATATATTAAGGGCTAAACGAGGGTCCTCTACCATTCTCTGAAAGCTATCCCCCCAGAAGATGTCAAATTCCCGAACCAAGCCTCTCTCCCGCCTTTTCACCTCTGCGAAAATAGCCTTCAGCAGACGAAGCAGGGCCTTTCTCTCCTCTCCCTCCAGCCTGGAAGAGGCCACGATATCTCCAGTAATGACGGCATATTTGCTCACAACCTAAATACAACTCTTGAAAGATATAGAAGCAAACATAACCTCAAAAGACTATATTTAACTACATAATATTAGGTAGTTCTACCTTCCCCGGGCACAGAAAGACCAGGGAAGCATGCCGGGTGAGCGGAGTTTATCGGGCGTATGAGGAAGAATGATTAAGCGTGAATTCGTTTGAGGGCAGCCTCATACACCCTTCTCATACCTTCTTCAAGGGAAATCTTAGGTTCCCACCCCAAGGTATTGAAAACGTAGTCCATGTTGGCATGGCGGGCATGGACGCCTACAGGCTTGTCAAGCAGGCGCTTAATCTCAGGATCATATTCGGCAAAGCGGGTAAAAATCTCAATAATTTCGATGAAGGAGGTAATCTTTCCTGAACCGATGTTCATGGCCGAGCCATCCTTGATGTTGTCCAGGGCAAACAGGATGGCATCGATGCAATCTTCGATGTGTACAAAGTCCCGGCCTTGTTTGCCGGTCCCCCAAACCTCAAAGGGATCTTCTTTTCCTGCAGCACGAGCGGCGATAGCGGGGATGGGATAGGAGAGGTCTTGGTCTTCACCATAGCCGGAGAAGGGACGCACACAAGCCACGTGAAGATCATAATGTTCGGCGGCAATGCGGGCGAGGTACTCACCGGTGAGTTTGGACCATCCGTAGGTCATGTCGGGCTGGCCGAGGTTGCCTCCTTGAAAGTCGATATCCGACTCTTTGAGCGCGACATAGTCCCCCTCTTTTTGAAGATTAACAGGGTAAGCTGCGCTGGAAGAGGGAAACATCACACGGGCAGGCATGTGGCGGCAGGCCCAGTAGAAAAATTCAGCATCTATGCTCAGGTCGAGGGCAACCATCATGGGGTCGCCATCGATCTTGGCCCTGCCCCCGACGATGGCCGCAAAATGAAATACATCTTCGAATTTCTCGAAGTCTCCCAGGTCGTAAGTTTCCTTGAGCCAGTGGGGGTTTTCAAGCATGTTTCTAAGAAAAAGGCGAAAATCTCCCTTCCAGAAAATAAACTGCTCTTTTTCACCCCAAAATTCAACATTTTCCTGTACCCGCCGGGGCTGACCACCGAGGAAGCTTCCTCCCTCCGGCATGGGCCACTTTGAAGGTTCCATGCCCACCGAACAATCATCGACGACGATGACGCGGTCTTGGGTCCTATTGAGCAAGCGTTTGGCCAGGTTTCTTCCCACAAATCCACAACCTCCGGAAATGAGATGGTACTTCATTTGATTCAATGATATTAGTCAAAAACAGCCCGGGACAAATGTATTTTTATGTATGGCTGATGTTCAGAAAAATATTATCAAGGTGAAACTACATTTTCCCCCTGCCTAAAACAATTCTTCTTTTACCCTTTCTCCTTCTACTATTCTTTCCGAAATCTTGTAGGTATTCTTGAAAGGAGAATTGCGTCCTATAAGTTCGGCAAGGAGTCCTGTGCTGAAAAACATGATACCGGAAAGAAACATGACAGAACCAAAGGCGATGGCGGGCATTCGGTTGCCCAATTGTCCTTCAACGATTTTGGTGGTCATGAGGTAGACGAGGACAGCAGCCCCTATGAGGGTAAATAAGGCCCCCCAACTACCAAAAAAGTGCATGGGCTTTTTGAGGTAGCGCTGAACGACAAGGAGGGAAAGCAGGTCCAGCCCTCCGGTAATCAGCCTTCGACCTCCAAATTTTGAGAGGCCAAATTCTCTTTCTCGGTGTTCGACAACCTTTTCTCCGATTCTGTCGAAGCCTGCCCATTTGGCCAGAAGGGGAATGTAGCGATGCATGGCTCCATAGATCTCGACCGACTTGACGACTTGGTTTTTGTAGGCTTTCAGGCCACAGTTGAAGTCATGGAGCTTGATGCCGGAGACCATGCGGACCACAGCGTTGAAAAGTTTGGAGGGAATGGTCTTGGAGGGAGGGTCGTGTCGCTTTTTCTTCCAACCAGAGACCAGGTCAAAACCTTCTTCGGTGATCATCCGGTAGAGCTCGGGAATTTCGGTGGGACGGTCCTGTCCATCGGCATCCATGGTAATGACGACATCACCCCGGGCAGCTTCAAAACCTTTCTGTAGGGCAGCTGCCTTGCCATAGTTGCGCTGAAAGCGAATCCCATGAATGACGGGATAGGTCTTAGCAAGCTCACCGACTATCTCCCAGGAGTTGTCGCGGCTGCCATCATCAATCATCACGACTTCATAGCTGTAAGGCAACTTGGCCATTTCTTTTTGAATGTCTGCCACGAGGACCGCCAGGGATTCCTCTTCATCGAACAGGGGAATGACAATAGATATATCCATCCAACAAGGATTTTAGGGATACAAAGATAGAAAAAAGTGGGAAGAAAGGGGACCATTCCTCAGGGGATGCTTGGGAATTAATGATTTATTTCAATTGAGAGACTTTGCCCTCAGACAAAACAAAGGCAAAAGCGATGGATCAAGGAGAAAAGGGGGAAGTCAAGGGCATAAGATTTTTTGTTGGACTAATACCAATAAAGTTGAACCGAAAGATTTTCTCATTTTTTGGCAAGCATCAATTATTGTCATGAGATTGCCTTTATCTTTATCAGGTATTGATCTATTCCGAGGTTAATAATTACTTAAGTTCTATGGGTTCACCTTGAGAACAAATCTAATTTCCCCAAAAATACAAAAAGGCCAGACCTGAGGCCTGACCTTTTAGCTCTGGAACTTTAGAGTTCTAGTTTTTTAGAATGAAGCTCACAGCCGCACCACCTCCAGGAGCAAGGCGCATGCTGATCGTCGATCCCTTTTGAACATCCTTGGTTTTGATCTGGTAGTCGGTAAGGTTGCCCTTGTAGCTGGCATCTTCACCATCCATGTAAAAAATAGCCTCATAGGTCTTTCCTGTATCAAGGAAGTCCAGCTCCAGTTCTACCAAACGCTCGTTTTCATCCGTGATGGATCCCAGAAACCAGCGATCCCCTCCCCGCTCCTTCCGGGCCATGGTCAAGTAATCGCCAATCTCCCCTTCTAGCACAATACTTTTTTCCCAGTCCACAGCGACCTCCTCGACAAAGGTCATGAAGGGATGGTTGCCGATATGCTCAGGCAAATCTGCCACCATTTGCACAGGGCTATAGATGATGACATAGAGGGCAATCTCATGTCCAAGGGTAGTATTAAGGTCGTTTTCTTTGTAGGGACTCAAGTCGCGCTTGAAAATTCCGGGGGTGTAGTCAATGGGACCAGCCAGCATCCTGGTAAAAGGCACCAGCAGCAGGTGATCCGTAGAATTTCCTCCCTCTACCGACCAGGTGTTGAACTCCTGTCCCCTCAGGCCCTCCCGGGCGATGGCATTGGGATAGGTACGGCGAATACCTGTAGCCATAATAGGTTCGTGTGCATTGACCGCAACATTGTACTTGGCGGCGGTGTCCAAAACTTTGCGATAATGATTGACCATCCACTGTCCGTGATGGTACTCACCCTTGGGAATGATAGGTCCTACATATCCGGTCTTGACGGCATGTATTCCCAGGCGATTCATCAATTGATAGGCCGTATCTAATTGTTCTTCGTAAGTACGGGGAGCAGCAGAGGTCTCGTGGTGCATAATAATGTCCACTCCTTTTTCCTTTCCATAGGCGACGACTTCCTCCAGGTCGTAGTCTGGATAAGCAGTTACAAAATCAAAGACTCCTTCCCTGTCTTCGAATCCGATCCAATTTTCCCAGCCGGTATTCCAGCCTTCGATCAGCATTCCTTTGATCTTATGGCGAGAAGCATAGTCGATCGTGCGCTTGGCCTCTTCTGTAGTAGCTCCGTGTTTTCCTGAATTATAATCCCAAGAATTCTTACCCAGGTGCATGTGCCACCAGATTCCCATATACTTCATCGGCTGGAAATAGGAGGAGATATCTCCCAGCTTATTGGGCTCGTTGAGGTTGACGATCAAGGTGGATTCAATCAGGTCTCCAGCCCTGTCTCCCAGTTGTATGGTCCTCCAGGGTGATTGGAAAGGCAGGGCCACCCTTGCCTTGTACCCCATGCGGTCGGAGCCTACCAGTTCGCTGATAAAGCGGTATCCTTCCTTAGCTTTTTTCAGGGTAATCCCAGCATAATCGGTGAGGGCAGCCTCGTGAAAGCTCATGTACAACCCCTGGTCTGTACGAAGGGTGACAGGGGTATTGACGGCAACTTCGGGTATGTAGGTGGCGATCAGGTTGGGATGAGAAGTCTTGCCTACAGTGTCGATCTCGCTGAATCTAGTATGGTTGTAGAGGTGTTCGTATGAATCCCAGTCGCCAGGTATCCACCAGGTTTCATGGTCACCGGTAAGGGCAAATTCAGTATTCTCATCGGTAATATCCAAATACTCAAGGCTTCCCTGGGCTGGTATTTCATATCGAAACCCAATCCCATCGTTATAGGCCCTAAAAATCAGGTTGAGTTTACGCTTTCCTCCGGCCTTCTCCTGGAGGGCGTAGCGGGCTTCCGTGTAGTTGTCTTCTACCAAACGCTGCTCTCCCCAAGGCATTTCCCAACTGTCCTCCACCTTTTCGATGTTCCGGCTTAGGATTTGAAAACTATCCTTCATAGACTCCTGATCCATGAAATCAAGGCCCAGGCGGGAAGTATCAAGAACGAGGTTTTCCTCGAAGCTCACGGTGTAAGCAGGCTGTCCTCTATCGGTCAGAAATACATCGATCGACACCTTTTCGTCAGGTGAAGTAAGTTTGGGGACTTCGCTGCTTTCTTGATTACAAGCTGTCCACAGACCTGCACTAAGCAGGAAAGTCCATAGTATCCAATATTTTTTCATAGGTAATTAGCGATTGTTTACAATCAAATTAAAGATTGAAGGGTCAATTCCAAATAAAGCTCAAAATTACAGGGCCCACTCCACAAAATACATGTTGACTTCCCCTTTGTTTTTGGCATATACTTTTCCCCGGGCCTTGCAATAGCAGACATCCTTTACCAAATCATAGGTAGATTGAGAAATGTTTACCCTTCCTACCTCACCTGAGGCTTCCATGCGGGCAGCTGTATTGACCGTATCTCCCCAAATGTCATAGGAAAATTTACGGGTTCCTACCACTCCGGCTACCACAGGGCCGGAATGTATGCCAATTCGAGCCTCAAAGAATGGAACTCCTCTGGCCTTTCTGTCTTTTTGGTATTCTTCCATGAATTCCTGGATCTCCATGGCGGCCCTCAGGGTTTTTCTTGCGTGCTGAGCATCTTCCTCGGGTACTCCTCCGGCACACATATAGGCATCTCCGATGGTCTTTATCTTTTCTACCTCATTGCGCTCCATGATGTCGTCAAAATGCATGAAACAATAGTGAAGTTCAGCGACCAGTTCCTTAGGTGTCAGCACTTCGGAGATATAGGTAAATCGTTTGAAATCGACAAACATCACCGATACAGAGGAATAGCTCCTGGCCTTTATTTTTCCTGAAGCAGAATACTTGAGTTCATCGGCGATGCTCTCGGGCAAAATGTTGAGAAGGAGTTTTTCGGCTCGGTCCCGCTGCAAATCGATCAGGGTGTTTTTGGCGGCCAGCTTGCGGTTGTTGCGAGCCCGAATTCGACTTTGCCAGTAAAAAAAAGCGACGATACCCCCGGCAATCAGGAGCAAGGCCAGCAGGACAATGAGGACGACCCTCACCCGTTGGCGGATGTCTTTCTCCCGAAGTTTTCGTTCTTCTGCCGCCTTTTGCCACTCATAGTCAAAGCGCTGCTGATTGATGATGTCCCGGCTCGTCAAGTCGTAGATAGAATCCTTGACCTGGGTAAAAAGTAAGTGATAGTCATAGGCCATTTTGTAATCACCCAGAGAGTCATAGACCGAAGAAAGCGTCTCGTAGGCATACCTTACATCATCCAGCAACTGGATTTCTCTGGCGGTCCGTAGCCCCTCTTTCAGGTAAGAAATGGCCTTCCCAAATTCTCCCTTCTGCATGTAGGTCTTTCCAATATCAGTGTAGCCGTCGGCCAGTCCCTCTTTGTCTTGTAGTTTTTGCTGGATAACCAGGGCATTATAAAAATGCCCCAGGGCCTTGTCAAAATCTCCCTGCCTCCTGTAAATGCTACCTACATTATTATGGTAATCCGAGAGGCCCAGAGAATCTTTTGATTGGCGATAAAGGCGGATGGATTGGGCGTGGGCGGCCAAGGCCTTGTCATAGACTTCTTCCTTTCGCCAAGCTCGACCGATGACATTGAGGATATCGGCCTCCTGCTGCTTGTCCTTTTGCAAGCGAGCCAGCATAAGGGCTTTTTCATAATAATCGCGAGCTTCGGGAAAGGAGCCCAGACTGGCCTGAATGATTCCCAGCCAGTAGTAAGCATTCATCAGGCCACTGCTGTCTTTTTTGCTCTCTCTGATTTTGAAGGATTCGTAGATGTATTTGTTAGCTCCGGCAAAGTTGCCCAGGCGCCATTCGACCATTCCCATGCCTTGCCAGGCTTTTGCCATTCCCAAAGGTTTGTCCTCTTTCTGAAAAGCATCCAGTGCCTGACGATAATCCCTAAGGCCATCCTCGTAATTGCCCAGGTACCAGTTTGCCATGCCTCGGTTGAGGAAGACATCGCCTAAAAACCAGTCTTCTTTTTTCCCAAGAGCCAGTAGCTCTGTGGCAAATTCCAGGCTTTGGGATGGGTGGTTTCGCACCTGACCTTGCAGGGAATCGCTTAGATGGAGGAAATCTTTTTCTTTGCTCACCAAACTTTCTCCCTGGCCCAGAAGCAGGTGAAAGGCAAACAATAATCCTATGGACCAAGCGATACGCATCCTTCTTAGACTAAAAATACAGGACAACAGCAGGATTACCTAAATCGGCATCCCATAGTCGAACTTCGCCATTAATTTGAAAAAAGGAAAGTAAGAAGAGCCTCAATCTCGAAACATAGATTTAATGCTTCCCCAGGTTCGCTGAATGGAGGTAGGGCTGTGGTTGAGGCTTTTGGTAAAGGAGTGGACCTGCCCATTTACGATCACTTGTAGTTCGTAAAAGAGAACTCTGGGCTGCTGTTTGAAGATATCGTTGTCGAGGTAAGTGTAGTATGACTGCCCACTACTGGGAAGGGTGGCTACATGAGTAAGGGTATTTTCATCCTCAAACCTCCGGAAAATTCTATACTCTGCGATGTTTTTCTCATCTTCGATCTCCCAGGAAACCATGATGTCTGCCCCATCAGCTTGTAGGGTAAAAGTATTTAACAAGACATTCTGCCCCCAGCCTGCAACTGCGCTATAAAATAAAGTAAAAAACAAGGCCAGAGGAAGGAACTTAGACATACCTGAATAATTGTTGAACCTAATCCTAACAAATAAAGGGCTTATTTAATAAAGTACAAATACTATTTTTTATCATATTGTGAAATTTCAACTTGGAAGGCCGCCAAAAAATGGCAAAAATACTTGGCTTAAGGTTTCATTTGTATAAACTTAGCAAAAGGAAAAGAAAGCTGATATCCAAAACGAATTGCCACAGTCCTCCTGGGTTGATGTGAATAATTTGTTTCCCTCCCCGGGACCGCCATTTGTTTTTTCGCTAAAAAGATTTGTGATCTTCACTCTAGATTAGAGCAGCAATTTTGACTCGATTTATTGGTTATCAAGAGAAAAAGCTTTACATTTGCCATTCCAAAAAAATCAAGACAATGAAAGAAGGCATACATCCTGACTATGACTTTGTCGTCTTCAAAGATATTTCTACTGATTATACTTTTCTCAGTAAGTCTACGGCCAAGTCAAAAGAGACCATCATCTGGGAGGATGGAAAAGACTATCCCCTGATCAAGTTGGACATTTCCAGCGACTCACACCCCTTCTTTACGGGTAAGCAGAAGCTGGTAGACACCGCCGGCCGTGTAGACAAGTTCTACAGCAGGTATGGCAAAGGGAAAAAAGGCAAGAAAGAATAAAGACCTTCCCCAAAAATGAAAAAGGACTTTTCAGAAGAAGAGTCCTTTTTTTTATTTTATTCCAACTCCTATCTTAGGTACATCATCTCCAATGTCTCCTACCCATGGACTATATTCTTTTCGAAGATGAGCGCCATCAGGACTTGAAGCCCTTTACCCTGACCCGACCCAGCTTTGCCCTGCGTTGTGGCATATGGACTTTTCAGGAAAAATGGGGAAAGGCCCTCTCACATCCTCTTTTTACCCTTACCCGGCCCAATCTGCAGGAGATTTTCCAACGCCTACCCCCCGAAGATAATGATCGGGTCTGGATCAATGGTCGTTTTGGACCGGACGAAGAGCTTTTGAGGGCCATAAAAGACATAGGGCCACAATCATTCTTTTGCAATAAAGCCGGAGAAGTCCTCCTGATCAGAACTTCTCCCAATAATAAACTCGACCTCCTGCCCTCTCAGATCAATCCAGAGCATTTGGAGGAGCTGGGGTTTCAAAAGATCATCTATGGGAAAGACCTTTTAGGCATACGTCGACCCTCAGATATTTTTCGCCTCAATAAGGCTTTCATTCTCAGAGACTTCGAATGGCTTGTTCGGGAGTCTGGCCCCTCTGCCCCTCTGAGAGACCCCCACAGCAGGGTTTATGGAAAAGACAACCTCTATCTCGCCCCAGGAGCAGAAATCAGGGCTTCCATTATCAACGCAGAGGATGGCCCGGTCTATGTCGGCCGTGAAGCCAGGGTACTGGAAGGCTCCATCATCCTGAACACACATGCCATCGGCGACCACTGCACGGTGAGTGCAGGAGCCAAACTTCGGGGGGACAGCAGTTTTGGACCCTGGGTAAAAGTAGGAGGAGAGGTAGGCAATTCCGTCATCATGGGCTATGCTAACAAAGGCCATGACGGCTACCTTGGCAACTCGGTCCTAGGCTACTGGTGCAACATAGGAGCGGATAGCAATACTTCCAACCTCAAAAATAATTATTCCCATATCAAGGTTTGGAATTACACCTCAGAATCACTTCAGGACACAGGTCTACAATTTCATGGACTCCTCATGGGCGATCACAGCAAATGCGGTATCAATACCATGTTTAATACGGGCACTACTGTGGGTGTATCGGCCAACATCTACGGAGGAGATTTTCCACCCAAGTTTATCCCTTCCTTTACCTGGGGAAATACCACCTACAACTTCGAAAAGGCCATGAATACTGCCGAACGGGTCATGATGAGGAGGAAACTAGCCCTCAGCCAGGCCGATAGAAGGCTCCTTCAGAAGGTCTATGAGGAAAGCAGCAAGTTCAGAACTTGGGAAAAGCAAAAACAAAATTAACCGATTCACACATAGCATTAATCACTCCACATTACAATCCTATGGCACAGAAAATAGTCGCCGGCAACTGGAAGATGAACCTCGATGCCCAGTCCGCACAGCAGTTGGTCAGCGAGGTCATCCACATGACTCAAGACGAATACAATGGCGAAGCCTCTGTAATATTTGGCCCCTCCTTTCCTTTTCTTTCTATGATTCACCATCAGATCAAGGATCAGGATCGCTTTCATTTGGCGGCGCAAAATCTCCATCAGGAAGAAAAAGGTGCCTACACCGGAGAAATTTCCGCCTCCATGCTCAAGAGTATAGGCTGTACCCATGTCATTGTGGGACACTCTGAGCGCCGACAGTTTTTTCATGAGGACAATGCCCTCTGCGCGGAGAAGATAGACGCAGCCCTGACCGAGGGATTAAGACCTATTTACTGTATCGGGGAGACCCTGGAGGAAAGAGAGGCCGGCAAGACCCTGGCAATCAACAAGGCCCAACTTAGCGGAGGTGCCTTTCACTTGGGAAAGGACAAATTTACCCAACTGATTATCGCCTATGAACCCGTCTGGTGCATTGGTACAGGGGTATCCGCCACCCCCTCGGACGCGCAGGAGGTCCATGCCAGCATTCGCAGCTTGATCGAAGAAAAATACGGGAGAGAGACAGCTGAGGAATGCTCCATTCTCTACGGAGGAAGCGTAAAGCCAAATACAGCCGCAGATCTCTTTGCTCAGGCAGATATAGATGGCGGCCTCATTGGAGGTGCCAGCCTAAAATCAAGGGACTTTGTGGACATCATCAAGGCCTTTGCCTAAATAATGGCCTTGTCCGGTAAACTAAGAGGCTGCTAAAAAGCATGATAAGAGGTTTGCAAGGGTTTTCCTTTTGCAAGCCTTTTATAATATTAGTAGAATAATTTAAATCGACTTCAATGAAAAAGAGTATTTCCTATATCTTGATGGCCCTGCTGAGTTTGAGTGTATGGGCCCAGAATTCTACGGAGGATGATCCCATTCAGACCTACAGCCAAACCATCAAGGCTGATGACATGAAGGCTCACCTTTACTTCCTGGCTGACGATCTCCTCGAGGGAAGGGAAACCGGCGAAAGGGGTCAGCACCTGGCTGGCATCTACATTCGTTCTCAATTTATGAGACTGGGATTGCAGCCTGGAAATACGGAGAACCAAACTTATTTTCAGAAATTTTTCCTCAACCGCAGTGAAACAAGGGATGCGGCTATTCGGATCGGCAAGGAGAACTTTAGCTTTGGAGAGGACTTTATCGCCACTGGTGGTATGCCTGACGAGATCGAAGCTGATATGGTTTTTGCTGGCCTGGGTATTTCGGATTCAAGTTACGACAACCTAAGTCAGGTAGATGTATCAGGCAAGGTAGCCATCATCCTCAGTGGTCAGCATAAGGAAATGGAAAATGAAAACCGCTATCAATCTATCCGCCAACTCCGTGAGCGCAAGGATAAATTGGTGGAAATGGGTGCAAAGGCTGTCATCATTGGGGTGCCCGATTCTACCTACAGGATCCTGAATCGCTATTCCCGTAGGCCGCGTTCCATTATTTCCCCCAATCAGGAGCGAGGCTTTCCCCTGTTTTATTTTCAGGACGAAACTTTGGCAGAAATCCTGACCAAAGGGAAGAAGACCATGCCAAAACTAAGAGAGAAACTGGCAGAAAACGACAAACTGCCCAAGAACAAGCTCAAAAATAAGCGCTTTGCCCTGGAAGCCGAGGTAGACTTCGAGTCCAAAGAAGCCTCCAATGTCCTGGGATTCCTAGAGGGTACCGACAAAAAAGATGAACTCCTCATCATCACCGCCCATTATGATCACGTAGGCATAGGCAGGAATGGACGGGTCTACAATGGTGCCGATGACGATGGCTCCGGTACCACTGCTATCCTGGAACTGGCCGAGGCTTTTGCTACGGCTGCCAGGGATGGAGTTCGTCCCCGTAGGTCTATTCTCTTTATGACTGTATCTGGAGAAGAAAAAGGACTCCTGGGTTCAAAATTCTATACCGATTACCCCATTTATCCCTTGGAAAATACGGTTTCCAACCTCAACATCGATATGATAGGCAGGATTGATAAGCGCTACGAGGACAAAGATGATCAAAATGAATATGTGTACCTCATCGGCTCCGACAAGCTGAGCACCGAACTCCACGAACTAAGCGAAGAAGCCAATGAGACCTACGCCAAGCTTACCCTGGACTATAAATACAACGACGAAAACGATCCCAATAGATTCTATTACAGGAGCGACCATTACAACTTCGCTAAGAATGGCATCCCCATCATTTTTTATTTTAATGGGACACATGAGGACTATCACCAACCCGGTGATGATCCGGAAAAGATCGCCTACCAAAAGATGGAGAATATCACCCGACTGGTATTTGCCACCGCCTGGAAAGTCGCCAACCGGGAGCAAAGAATCACCGTGGATGTCGTAGACCAGGGCAACTAATCAAAACGGGGAAGGTCAGGAAATTGCTTGTTCTTCCCCTTTTTCAACAAGGAGCAATAACGTCGTTAGAAATTATTATTACTGTTCAATAAGTAAAATTTGAGAGGAGCTCTAAAATGCACCGGGCGCCGAGTTTGGCCGTACGATGGTCTTGGTCAAAGCTGGGGTTGAGTTCGGCGATGTCCATGATCCTGAGCTTTCCACTTTGGGCAATTCTGCGGAGAAATGGAAAAACTTCCCTTGGGCCAAAGCCCCCTGTAGACGGACTGCTCACCCCCGGAGCAAAGGCCCCGTCAAAACCATCCAGGTCAATGCTAAGGTAAATATGATCGACCTTTTTCATAAAATCATCTATCCGTTTAAGGAGTAATTCGGAGCTTTCTTCCAGTAATTCCTGGGCGCTGACAATGCTTACCCCATTTTTAGTGGCTGTCTTGAACACAGCCTGGGTATTGGTATAGCTTTGTATTCCCAAACAGAGGTAATGGAAGGCTTGATTGTGGGATTGACACCATTGAGCAATTTGTAGAAAAGGGGTACCTGATGAGGCTTGGTCGGCCTGGCGAAGGTCGAAATGAGCATCGAAGTTGATAATTCCAATATCCTGCCCCCTGAAGGTTGAATTTGTATAAGCCAAAAAGCTGGCCCAGGCAATTTCATGTCCTCCACCAAGGTGAATAGGCAAGTAGCCCAGATCTATCAATATTCCCAGCCACCTGCCGGCTTCTTCCTGTGCTTCCTCCAGCTTCCCAGCGCTAATGACCACATCTCCCCCATCGATGATGCTCAGATCCTTCCCAAAATGCCAGGCCATCCCACCCAGGGCCTTCCTCAGGGCTTCCGGCCCATCCTTGGCACCAGGCCTCCCCTGATTTCGCCTTACTCCCTCATCAGATACAAATCCCATCAAGGCAAATGCAGGACCAGATGGGGGCGAAGGAATCGATTCTGCCAGATTGATGCGGACTACCTCCTGGTGAAAACGAAGACCCAGGTCAGCATCCAGGGGATCTATTCTTCCCTGCCAACTTTCTTTGGGAGAAGGTTTGTACATCTTTGTTTTGTAATTTTCAGTTTACTGGTAACAATTCTTTGAGCTTTCGTGGGGCTAAGATGAGAAAAAAATGCAGACTCAGGTTCTTGAGAGACAACAGTAAAGGGATAGGACAAATCTTAAACAGCTTCATTGGCTATATTTTCGGGCCAGGTTCATTCTGGCCTTGTCAGGCTTCATCGATTGGAGTAAAATCTTCCTTTTTGACAAAGTGCATCGGGTTTAAGCGTCCCCTGGTGATAGAGGATTTCCCGGTAATCATGGGTGGGAAAAATGGCTATATCTGCCCGTTTTCCCTCTTCCAGAACTCCTCTGTCTGTTAGTTTTAAGGCTGCTGCCGCCCTTGAGGTCATCCCAGCCAAGGTTTCGGCATGAGAGAGTTTTTCATAGGCACTCAGGATGACTGCCTCTACGAGAAGGTTGCCCATGGGTGCCGAACCTGGATTCCAGTCGGATGCAATGACCAGGGAGGCTCCTGCATCCAGCAGTTTGCGAGCAGGGGCAAAGGGAACTCCCAGGCCCAGAGAAGCTCCGGGAAGAGCGATGGGAATGACGTCTGATGCAGCCAAAAGTTCGACCTCCTTCTGTCCGGAGGCTTCCAGGTGATCGGCACTCAAAGCTCCCATTTCCACAGCAAGGGCCGAAGTCCCGGGATGAAACTGGTCCGCATGCAGCACGATGTCAAAGTGAAAGTCCTTGGCAGCCTGTAAATAGTTGCGCGCCTCCTCTACCCCAAATGCTCCCTCTTCCACAAAGATATCCATGCGGTTAGACAGGCCTTCCTTTTGTATCAAAGGCCAGAGGGTGGCATGCATCTGATAGAGATAGGCCGCAGGGCTTCCATCAAAATCCTTGGGAGGAATATGAGCCGCCAGACAAGTGGGCACCAGCATATCTAATTCCTGATCGGCCTCTTGAATGGCCCTGAGCATTTTTAATTCTTCTTCTACAGAGAGTCCGTAGCCACTTTTTACCTCCACAGTGCTTACTCCCCAGCTTCGCATCTGCCTGGCCCGCTTCATTATTCCCTCTTTCAATTCTTCAAGGCTGGCCTCCCGGGTTTTACTCACCGTGTTCCAGATTCCCCCGCCTTCCCTAGCTATTTCCAGGTAGGTCTTTCCTCCTATCCTCATGCTGTAGTCATGGGCTCGACTCCCTGCAAAACAAATATGGGTGTGGGCATCTATCAGTCCCGGCAGGGCCACGTAATCCTCCTCCAGTACCCGAATATGATCGGGGGATGCGTCTACCTTGAGCCTTTCGAAGTCCCCTATCGCCTGAATTTTCCCCTCAAAAATTTGTATGCCCCCTTCCTCGATCACTTCAAGGTCCGAGTCCTTCAAAGCTCCCTTCATAGGAAGATGGTTCATCGTAAGTATTTGGCGAAAGGGACCGATTAGCAAAAGGTCTTTTCTCATAAAAAGAGGGACTTTAATGTAAGTATTAACCTGGATTAAAAGACCGCAAAGACATTTAATCCTATTCCAGTAAGCTCAAGATCAGGGGTATCAAAGACTCAAAGATTAAGTCCAAATTCTTCTCCAGTCTGCTGGGCGATGTCGTAGCCTGCATCCGCATGGCGGAAGACTCCCATGGCAGGATCGTTGTGAAGTACCCTTCTGAGGCAATTGTCCGCCCTATCACTTCCATCAGCGACGACCACCATTCCGGCATGCTGGGAGTAACCCATGCCTACCCCACCTCCATGATGAAAGGAAATCCAGGTGGCTCCTCCACTGGCATTGGACATAAGATTGAGGAGGGGCCAATCCGATACCGCATCCGAACCGTCGATCATTCCTTCCGTCTCTCGGTTGGGGGAGGCCACAGAACCGCAGTCCAGGTGATCCCTTCCGATAACGATAGGGGCCTTGACCTTGCCGCTGCGCACCAGCTCATTGAACAAGAGACCCGCTTTTTCCCGTTCTCCCATGCCCAACCAGCAGATTCGGGCAGGCAGGGCCTGAAAGGCTATTTTTTCCCGCGCTTCCTTGAGCCAGCGATGCAAGTCTTCATGCTCAGGAAATAATTCCATCAGGGCCTGATCGGTCGTGTAGATATCTTCGGGATCACCGGAGAGGGCTACCCATCGGAAGGGCCCCTTTCCTTCGCAAAAGAGGGGACGTATGTAGGCGGGAACAAAGCCTTCAAAGTCAAAGGCATCCTCTTCCCCACCCTGCCGGGCAAATTCCCGGAGGTTGTTGCCGTAATCAAAGACAATAGATCCCTTCTTTTTCATTTCCAACATAGCATGAACGTGTTGGGCCATGCTATTTTTAGAGCGCGCTTCATACTTTTTGGGATCTTTTAAGCGTAATTCATCAGCTTCCTCCAGCGACATTCCCCGGGGTATATAGCCATTGATGGGATCGTGGGCGGAGGTTTGGTCAGTCAGAATCTCGGGAATAATGCCATCGTTGAGCAGCCTTTCCAGGACTTCGCCAACATTGCCTACCAGACCTACAGATAAGGCCTCTCCCCTTTCCTTGGCTTCAAGGACCCTAGCCTTGGCTTCCTCATAGTCGTGGGTCATGCGATCGAGGTAGCGGGTATCAATCCTTCGCTGTATGCGCTTGGGATCTACATCCACCCCCAGGAAAGTAGCTCCTGCCATGGTTGCAGCCAAGGGTTGAGCTCCTCCCATACCTCCAAGGCCTCCCGTAACGAGGAGTTTATGCCTCAAGTCTCCATCAAAATGCTGCCTTCCACATGCCACAAAGGTCTCATAGGTTCCCTGTAAGATGCCCTGGGTTCCAATATAGATCCAACTTCCGGCAGTCATTTGCCCGTACATCATCAGCCCTTTTTCGGCGAGATGGTCGAAGTGATCCCAGTTAGCCCAGGCAGGTACGAGGTTAGAATTGGCGATGAGTACCCTGGGAGCCTCCGGATGGCTGCGGATGATGCCTACCGGTTTGCCTGACTGGACAAGCATGGACTGATCCTCCTCCAATCGAAGCAGAATTTCAATCATCTTTTTGACGTCCTCAGGACTTCTGCCTGCCTTTCCCCTTCCTCCATAGACGACCAGCCTGGAAGGATCCTCAGCATTTTCAGCGTCGAGGTTGTTGAGCAACATCCGCAAGGCCGCTTCGGTCTGCCAGGACTTCGCGTGAAGGCACTTGCCCCTAGGTGCTTTGTAGTGGGGGTGAGAAGCGTAGGTCCGTAAAAATTCTTCTGCTTGAATCTGAATACTTGTAGCAGCGTCCATCTTGATCTGACTTAATGGTAAACACTTGTTAAGCTAATTAATTGAGAAGGGGAATGCAACAGGGAAATATAGATATACCCGATGGATAAACAGGTGGCTGCTCATTTTTCCTTTTTATAAAGTCTCCAAAAACAAAAAAGGGCAGCCATTGTCAGGCTACCCTTTACTAGATTTCACCTATATCAGTTTTATACCTCTACCTCCGACACGACAGTTGATCGAAGGTAGTCGGCATTCATCTTGGCGATGTTGGTAATGGAAATACCCTTGGGACACTGAGCCTCACAGGCTTGGGTGTTAGAGCAATTTCCAAATCCGGCTTCATCCATGGCCTTGACCATGGTCTGTACACGGCGCATGCGCTCGGGCTGACCCTGAGGCAGGCTACCCATGTGGGTGACCTTAGCAGAGGTGAACAGCATGGCAGATGCATTTTTACAAGCCGCTACACAGGCACCACAGCCAATGCAGGTAGCAGCATTCATGGCCTCATCTGCCATATCTTTGGATACGGGAATTTCATTGGCGTCTGGGGCCGAACCCGTATTCACAGAGATGAAACCACCCGCATGGATGATGTCGTCAAAGGATGAGCGGTCCACCATAAGGTCTTTGATGATGGGGAAGGCCTTGGCTCTCCAAGGCTCAACGTAGATGGTATCTCCATCATTGAAAGAGCGCATGTGAAGCTGACAAGTAGTAGTCAGCTTGTGGGGACCATGAGCCGTACCATTGATCATCATGCCGCAGGAACCGCAGATACCCTCTCTACAGTCGTGATCAAAGGCGATTGGATCCTCGCCCTCCGCGACAAGCTTCTCGTTGAGGACATCCATCATTTCAAGGAAAGACATCTCAGGGAAAACCTCATCGAGGGTATAATCCACCATTTTCCCTTTGGAATCTGGTCCTTTCTGTCTCCAGATTTTGAGATTTATTTTAAAAGCTTTGCTAGCCATTTGTTAATTCAATTGATTAATCGACTTGAAGTGAATGATAAATTACTTGTAGGATCGGGTTTTCAGCTCTACATTTTCGAACTGCAACTCTTCCTTGTGCATGATCTCCTGTTGGTTGAAACCCTGGTATTCCCAGGCACCGACGAAGGCAAATTCATCATCGCGGCGCAGGGCCTCTCCTTCGGCAGTCTGAAACTCCTCGCGGAAGTGTCCGCCGGCCGATTCTTCCCGCTGAAGGGCGTCGTCCACCATCAATTCACCCAACTCCATGAAGTCAGCAACTCTCCAGGCCTTCTGTAGCTCAGGATTGTACTCTGAATCACTTCCGGGTACATTGACATTCTCGTGATATTCGTTGCGGAGGTCCTGTATCAGCTTTTTGGCCTTTTGCAGGCCTTCTGCATTACGGGCCATGCCACAGTAGTCCCACATGATTTTACCCAATTCCTTGTGGAAGCTGTCTACCGAGCGGTTCCCCTTATTGTTCATGTAAGACTTAATCTCCTCTTTGATCGCCTGTTCAGCCTCCTTAAAAGCGGGGTGCTCGGCGGTAGGGTGATCGTGAAGGGGCTGGGAAGCGAGGTAATCTCCGATGGTAAAGGGAATCACAAAGTATCCGTCAGCCAGTCCCTGCATGAGAGCAGAAGCACCCAGACGGTTGGCTCCGTGGTCGGAGAAGTTGGCTTCACCGAGAGCGTAAAGTCCGGGGACAGTAGTACTCAAATTATAGTCAACCCAAAGACCTCCCATGGTGTAGTGGACCGCTGGGAAAATCTTCATAGGGGTATTGTAAGGATCATCGTCGGTGATGCGGTTGTACATCTCGAAGAGGTTTCCATATCGGGCCTCCACGACATCTTTACCTAGTCGACCGATGGCTTCCTCAAAGTCCAGAAATACAGCTTCGGAAGCCTCTTCTACGGATCTACCCTCATCTGTTACGTACTTGGCATTCCTTGAAGCCACATCTCGGGGCACCAGGTTACCAAAAGAGGGATATTTTCTTTCCAGGTAGTAATCGCGATCTTCTTCGGCTACATCGCTGGGTTTGATCTCACCATTGGCTACCTTTCTGGCAGTCTCAATGTCCTTAGGTACCCACACACGACCATCATTACGGAGAGACTCCGACATGAGGGTAAGCTTGGCTTGGTAATCACCGTGCTGAGGAATACAGGTAGGGTGAATTTGCACGTAGGCAGGATTGGCAAACAAGGCTCCTTTTTTGTGGGCCCTCCATGCGGCAGAACCATTTGAGTTCATGGCATTAGTAGAGAGGAAGTATACGTTTCCATAACCTCCTGAAGCCAATACCACGGCGTCCGCAGCATGTTTTTCCAATTCACCCGTAACCAGATTTTGAGCAATGACACCCTTGGCATGTCCGTCGATGAGGACAATATCAAGAATCTCTCTGCGAGGCAGGGATTTTACTTTTCCAAGGCCAATCTGCCGGCTGAGGGCCGAGTAAGCACCCAGGAGAAGCTGCTGCCCTGTTTGTCCACGTGCATAGAAAGTACGTGATACCTGGGCGCCACCAAAGGAGCGGTTGTCAAGATAACCGCCATACTCACGGGCAAAGGGAACACCCTGAGCCACTGCTTGGTCGATGATGTTGACAGAAACCTGGGAGAGGCGGTATACATTGGACTCCCGAGAACGATAGTCTCCGCCTTTGATGGTATCGTAAAACAAGCGGTAAATGGAATCACCGTCGTTCTGATAATTCTTTGCCGCATTGATACCTCCCTGTGCTGCAATGGAGTGGGCACGACGGGGAGAATCCTGATAGCAGAAAGTCGTAACCTGATAGCCAAGTTCGGCCAGGGTAGAGGCAGCTGAAGCTCCAGCCAGACCTGTACCTACGACAATGATGGAGAATTTTCTCTTGTTAGCGGGATTGACCAGCTTAATGTTGAATTTATGGTTGTCCCACTTTTCGGCCAGTGGCCCACTAGGGATGTTAGCGTCTAATTTCATGTGGTCCTTGTTATGTCTTTGATACAATTTATTATACGATTCCGAAATAGAAAGCAATTGGCATGGTCGCAAAGAGAATGGGGATCACAATCGCGATAAAATATCCAATAGCTTTGATCAGCGGCATGTATTTTCTGTGAACGAGTCCAAGGGTCCTGAATCCACTCTGAAATCCATGGGTCAAGTGGAAGGCAAGAAATATCATGGACAAAAAGTAAAAGAGGGCGATCAAGGGATTTTTGAAAGAGTCCTTGGTCAACTGAGTCATGGACATGACATTGACCTGCTGGTTTATATCAACTCCGGCATCCTTCAGTCGGAGCCAATCTTTGTTGAAAATATAGTCTCCCTTCTCGACGATGATTCTACCGTCCTCAGACTTTATATCCTTCTTGACCTTTACATTTTCAGCATATGCCTCGCTGAGGGTCATTTTCATGTTGCCTTCATGGCCAAAATGGTACTTTCCGTAAAACATGGGAATGTGGACGGCAAGGTAGATCAGTACGATGACCCCGGTCCAAAACATGTTTCGGGAAAACCATGAACTCCCCGTATTTTTGCCACCGCTGTAGGCATACTTTATGGGTCTTGCACCGTTGTTTTGGATGCTGATGATGAATCCATAAATGATGTGGATCAGAAAACCTGCGGCCAGTCCATACTCCAATATCTTGATCAAGGGATTGGTAGTCATAAATCGGACAAAGGCATTAAAAACAGCTCCTTCTCCGGAATATCCGAAGAGAGGCGCATAGAGGAGGAGATTACCTCCCACGTGGACAAAAAGGAAGGTAACGAGAAACAGCCCCGAAAGGGCCATCACTACCTTTTGTCCGATGGATCGCGAAAATACTGTCGCTGCAGAACTCATGTGTGTATCCTGTTTTATAGGTTCAGTTTGAATCAAAAATACCCCCACCCAATCCTAATGTCAAGTATTGGTAAGCGAATTTTCGCCGTAGAAGGTTTTTAGAATCATTCTAAATATACAACTTTCACAATGTATAGAAAGTTTTCAGCCATTCATTAAAACATCAATACTAACTGTTGGGGAAAGGGGAAGTGGAGAGAAATCAAATAAAAGCCGAAATTGAAAACTAGCAAAAATTAGAGTTCTGTCTGAGAGGTGTAACAGAGAAGGCTTGGCGAAAGGCGAAGAAGCATGAGGCTGTCCATTTCAACAGGGTCAAAGGTCGCCGGAAGGCCTTGCTGATAGAGGGGCAAGGGTTCTTCGACTGTTTTTTCGGGAAAAAGTCGAAGGGGATACCTGATTAACATGTGTAAGGCCAGTTGACTCGCGACCAGCAAAAATGCAAGGGCAATCGACCTTTTGATTTTAGACATCTATTCGTGTTTTCAATCTTCGCCTTTAAATACGGGAAAAAGCCCCTCAGGTGTACAGCTAGCTTAGATTTTTTGCAAAAAAATAACTTTGACTTTCTCATTTAACCTTGATCTAATTTTGGTGTCATTTTTGCCCAACATCAGCCCACGTCTCCGCCCGTTTTTCGGGCCTTACACCCTCTTTTGCCTGATTTACCTGATCTGTGGTTTTTCCCAATATGGATTTTCTCAGGATGTCATATCCAAGAAGAAAATTCCAAAATTTATCTATCCCGAGGGCTACATTCTGAGTGAACGGGGAGATACTACCCATGGCTTTATTCGACGCAGCAACGAATTTGAGGATCAGCAACGGATCATTTTCTATGATGTTCATGGAGCCAGAACGGTCTACCACCCCAGTATTATCCAAGGATATGGCTATTCTGACCAACACTTTGTCAGCCGCCCTACTCCCTACTTTTTCTCCGACCTTCTTTCGGATACCCTCATTTTTATGAACCGCCTGATCGAGGGGCCCGCCAAGTTGTTTAGGTTTTACACCCGTCGTTCAGTATTCACCCTCAAGCAGGGCCCGGCATTTTTCGATTATCTGGAAAAACCCAATCAGGAAGTGTACGAGGTCAGCTATGCCTTCAAATGGAAACGCCTTGCTTCTGCCTTTAAGGACCATCCTCATCTGTCAGAGGATATTCTCCAAGGCACCTACAAACCCGAAGATACAGAGGTGATTATTAAGTATTACAACTCCTGGTACCTAAGGAAAAAGGAGGATCCAAGCATTACGCAAAAGAAAGAATGAAGCTAAAGTAACAGGACCGATGGAGGCCTGTTGAAATATGGCAGATTTTTTTGATACCCTCAGGAGGGCAAGCCTTTCCCATAAAAAAGGTCATTCCAGCTTTCTGAAATGACCTTTTTTTCATCCTAAATACTACGAAACGTCTAAATACTGACGATCTTAGCTCGGATAAAGTATTTTTCGACGACCTGGCTGGTAAAAGTTTTGTGCCCTTTGGGTGCCAGCAGGACCAAATGTCCCCCTTTTCGATCTGCCATGGTGCTGAGAAGTTTCCACTTAGATACGTGAGGTTCAACAGCCTCGGTCTTGGTTGCAATTTCGATGTAGCTCTTTCCTCCCTGTTTTACCGCCGTAATGTCAGGAACAATAGGATCTTCACCGTCTGCCTTTCGGAATTGAGAAGGGTCGGGATAAGATTCGTGATTGGCTTTTACATCGGAGAAACCATTTTTTGTCACCCATTTCAGGGCTCTTTCAAAATACTTGTCTTTTTTCATACTGTTCCAAGTAATTACAGTGGTACCGACAACATAAAAGACACACCACAAAAGGGAACTTTTCGTGATGTATTTAGATTAGCTGAAAATCAAACATTTACCTTGTTAAAAAACTGTAAACGGACTTTATCAATTCTTAATATACGGTTAATATCAAAATTTTGTTGCGGCTTCTTTTCCTTCGAAGAGGAAAAAAGACTCCCCTCTGAACTTTTTAAATAATATACAAAAAAATAATCCAGCAACTTTCCAGCTGCCGGATTATTTATGAATTTCTTATTTCCTACAAATGAATGATGCGATTGGCAGTAGCTCCCATTGCAGCCTCCTTCACAGATTCAGAGAAGGTGGGGTGTGGGTGAGAGAAAATCGCAATGTCCTCGGCAGAAGCCTTGTACTCAAGCCCCATGACTCCCTCCATGATCATATCAGCGGCTCGGGGCCCGATGATGTGCATACCCAGAAGTTCGTCAGTTTCTTTGTGAGAAAGGATCTTGACGAAGCCAAAGCTATCATCCATGGAGGCACGGGCCCTTCCGGAAGCTTTAAAAGGAAACTGCCCTGACTTGTAGGGGATTTTTTCTTCTTTAAGCTCCTCCTCGGTATATCCGACACCAGCTACTTCAGGCCAGGTATAGACCACATTGGGGATGGCGCGGTAGTTGATATGAGGATGCTGGCCGGCGATATGCTCCGCTACGAGAACCCCTTCCTCAGAAGCTTTGTGGGCAAGCATGGCCCCCCTTATCACATCACCAATGGCAAATACACCGGGCACGGAGGTTTCAAGGTTGTCGCTGACCGGTATACGTCCCCGTTCGGTTTCAATGCCGATATTTTCCAGGCCCAGTTTGTCAGTATAGGGTCTTCGGCCTACAGCCACCAGGCAGATATCAGCTGTGAATTCGACGGTCTCGCCCTTCTTGGTATTTTCTGCTTTGACGAGGACCTTGCCATCTTTGACCTCAGCACCTACGGCCTTATGATTGAAGTGAACGGTATAGTCCAGTTCTCGCTTCAGTACCTTTGCCAGTTCCTTTCCCAACGAGGCGTCCATGCTTGGAATCAGTCGATCCATAAATTCCAGGACAGTGACCTTAGAACCCAGTCGTCCATATACGGAAGCCATTTCAGAGGCGATCACGCCTCCACCAATGACAATCATGGTTTCGGGTACCTCTGTCAGTTCCAATGCCTCGGTCGAAGAAATGATCTGCTTGCCATCAAACTCCATTCCCGGCAGTCCTATGGGCTCTGATCCCGTCCCGATGATGACCTTATCGGCCTTTATTTCTTCAGAAGAACCATCTTCCTGGCTTACCTT
Source organism: uncultured Bacteroidia bacterium (assembly GCA_964564415.1). Classification (GTDB taxonomy): domain Bacteria; phylum Bacteroidota; class Bacteroidia; order J057; family J057; genus JALEFZ01. The sequence continues at coordinate 119,675 of CAZMAV010000001.1, forward strand.
GATGGAATTTTTGTCTACAAAGGAACCCAAGCCCTTGATGACTTCGACCTTGTTCTTCTTCATCAGGTAATCGACCCCGGACACAGTTCTTTCAACCACATCTGCCTTGCGGGCAATCATCTGTTTCATGTCCACTTTGAGATCCTTGAGTTTGATCCCGTGGGTTTCAAATTGGTGCTTGGCTTGAAAATAATGCTCGGAAGAATCCAGCAAGGCTTTGGAAGGAATACAACCTACGTTGAGGCAGGTTCCACCGAGGGTGGGATTCTTTTCGATTAGGGCCACTTTCATCCCTAGCTGGGAAGCGCGAATGGCGGCGACATAACCTCCTGGTCCAGAACCAATCACGGCCAGGTCATATTGTTTGGATGCCATGTAATGTGTTGTTATTGTTCCTTTTTTTCGTATTTGCTTAACATTGTGTAAAAATATAAGATATTTTTCATATTCCTGCCTTCCTTTGGCATTAATGAAAAAAACCTCATGCAGGCATTTCAGATTTCACTTCCTACTCATTTTCACTGGTCTCACCTACGTGCCTATTTGACGGGAAGCCCAGAGGAAATGTTACACTTCGAGGTGGGAGATTGGCTTTACCGTTGGGAGAGGGGAATGGGTATTTTCCGAATAAGGGTAGAGGAAGCTCAGAAACAGGTGGAAGTTGAGATGCTGGAAAGGGAAAAGGAGGCAAAAGAAGCCCAACGAGACATAGAGACCTTCGTCGAGGAGTGGCTCGATCTTAGGCGGGACCTCAGACCATTTTACCAAATGGTCCAGGATGATGATCTGCTGGGTCCTTTGATACGCAAGGACCGGGGCCTTCGAATTGGTGGGATTCCCGATCTTTGGGAATGTGCAGCCTGGGCCATCGTGGGTCAGCAGGTGAATGTAGCCTTTGCTAAAACTTTGAAAAAACGCCTGATCGAGAATTTTGGTAATCAAAGAAGGTGGAATTCCCACACTTTCTGGCAGTTTCCCCCCAAAGAAGTGATAGCTGCCCTTGAGCCCGAAGATCTAAGGTCCCTGGCGATCTCGCAGCGAAAGGCAGAATATCTCATCGATTTTGCCCGAATTCTGGTCGTAGGAGATATTTCAAAAGAAAAACTCAAGGCCTATCCCAGTGCTTCCCAAGCCGCCAAAGAACTGACAAAGATCAGGGGCATAGGCAAATGGAGCGCCAATTACATCCTGCTCCGCTGCCTTCGATATCCCGATGCCTTCCCCCTTGGAGATGCTGCCCTCTACAATGCCGTTCGACACCTGCTGGACATAAAGCAAAAACCGAAAGATGAAGATTTGCTGGCCCTGGCAGAAAACTGGAAGGGATGGGAAGCCTATGCCGCCTATCACCTCTGGCACAGCTTGTAAATGAGAAGCAAAAAAGGCATTTGATTTGAGGAGGATATTGCCGAAAGTTGATACCGAAAAGGAAACTCCTTTATTTTTATACAAATTTTCAGCTTCCATGGCCCAAAATATCCTCCTTACCGGCGGTGCCGGATTTATTGGTTCTCACCTTGTTCAGCATCTCGTCAACAAATATCCTTCCTACACCATCATCAACCTGGATAAGTTGACCTATGCCGGCAACCTCGAAAATCTGCACGACATTGAAGGCAAGCCCAATTATCGCTTTGTCAAGGGAGATATTTGCGATGCCGAACTCCTGAGCCAGGTACTGAAGAAATATGAGATCAATGGAATCATACATTTGGCTGCCGAAAGCCATGTAGATCGTTCCATCCTCAATCCCATGGAATTTGTAACTACCAATGTCATTGGGACGGTCTGCCTCCTCAATGCTGCCAGGCATTATTGGAAGGAAAGAAAGGATGTCTGTTTTTATCACGTATCTACCGATGAGGTATATGGGTCGCTCGCTGGGGGAGAATACTTTGTCGAAAGCACCGCTTATGATCCCCAAAGTCCCTATTCTGCTTCCAAGGCAAGTTCAGACCACTTCGTCAGGGCCTACGGCAATACCTTTGGGCTGCCCTACATCGTCAGCAATTGTTCCAATAACTACGGCCCTTACCAATTTCCCGAAAAGCTGCTTCCCCTCTTTATTTCCAATATTTATCATCAAAAAGCCCTGCCCGTCTATGGAAAGGGAGAAAATGTGAGGGATTGGCTATGGGTAAAGGACCACTGCGAAGCCATAGATTTGATTTTCCACGAGGGCAAAAGTGGAGAAACCTACAATATTGGAGGGCGTAACGAGTGGAAAAACATCGACCTGATACACCTGCTCTGCGACGAGATGGATAAAAAACTGGGGCGAAGTCCCGGGACTTCCCGAAACCTTATAACCTATGTGACCGACCGACCCGGCCACGACATGCGCTACGCCATAGACCCCTCCAAACTTGAAAAGGACCTTGGATGGACCCCCTCTCTGACCTTTGAAGAGGGATTGGGCTACACCATCGATTGGTACCTGGCCAACACCGACTGGATCGAAAGTGTCAAGTCAGGAGCTTATAAAAATTATTACGAAGAACAATACGGCCAGCGCCTTCAATCCTAAGTATGGAAGATCTACCTAGCTACAGCCGCTCCCAACTCGCCTTGCGCAACGGCAACGAGCGCGATGAGATATGGGTAGCCTATCAGGGAGTCATCTACGAGGTGACAGAAAGCCGCTACTGGCGAAATGGCAGGCATTACAAGCACTGGGCAGGCCAGGACCTAACAGAAGAACTGGCCGAGGCACCTCACAATGAAAGTGTATTCAAGCGGATGAAGGCCATCGGTAAGCTTGGCTAGTCCTTAAAGCGAAGAAAAAAGTTGGATGGCAGCCCTTACCTGAGGGAGCAGCATGTGTCGACCTTCGTTGATCAGGCAAAAATCTGCCCGGCGGTATTTCTCCCATTCGGCCCATTGCTTTTCCATTCGGCTGATTACCTCCTCTTCTTCTGCATCGTCTCGCTGCAGCACCCTTGCCAGGCGTATGTTTTTAGGGGCATAAACGGTCATCACCCCATCGCTACTTTTGTAGGCGCCAGATTCGTAGAGGATGGCCGCTTCCTTTAGGACAAATGCCTTGTCATAATCCTCTGGGGTGGCCTCTAACCACTGAAGGTAGTCCTTTCCTGTCTGTGGATGTACGATTTGATTGAGGGCTTGGAGTTTATCTGGTTCTTGGAAGGCTATTTTTCCTATGAAAGCCCGGTTGAGCTGACCAGCCACATAGGCTTCCTCTCCAAAAAGTTCTTTTACCCCACGGACGATCTCGGGATTCTGGACCATGAGGACCTTGGCCCGCTGATCTGCGTAGTAGACCCGGTAGCCCAGGTCTTCAAAAATTCCACAGATGAAGCTTTTTCCACTTCCAATGCCTCCGGTAACACCTATTCCTTTCATTTTTCCTGGACAATCACATAAGAAAGGATCAAAGGATCCCTGTAAAGTTCTATGACGGAACCCGAAAGTTTCAGATCGGGAATAACATGGGGAAAATCCGGATCGAGGTCCCGGTATTCCAGCCGAATCTTTTTTTTGACATTGAGTTCCCTTACTTTTTCGTAGTCCTCCAAAGGCATGAGACAACTGACATAGAGGGTATCATCGCTCAGTCGAACGTGGGTATTAGGGGGAACATTGGCTACTTCTACCTTCAGGGGAAGTTTGGTTTCAGTATATTGCTGAGGCTGAAGCCTTACCTTGACTTTAGGAGGGGATACTTCCAGGCCCTTTTGGGTATCCACCGGAACGGTAAGGAGGGTGGGTTGGTAAATTTTTTCTGTACTGACAGATAAAGTTTCCCAGACCTCTATGCTTTTGAGGCGATCGGGTGCTCCATAGATGCTTACCGAATCCGGTTCGGGATTGGGATCGTTTTTCAATTGATAGCCTGAGAGAAGGTTAAAGTCGGTGGTTAGCCTGAGAGGCACCTTCTTGAAGACCTTTTCTTCGAGGATAAGGTCCAGGTAGTCGGGCTTCATTCGGATAATCTCCAGGGTATTGCCCTGAAAGTTGGTGATGATTTCACCCTTGTAGGTGTTGAGTGAAATTTTCGAATTGCCCTTCAACAAATCACTGTAGGGAAGAAAAATGGTGTCTCTCCTGGCCCTGATGGCCTCTACGATGAGATCGACTCCGGGTCCGCGGGTGTCGATTTGGATTCTTTTGGTATTTTTTTGGGCGAGGAAGAGCTCTTCCGGGACGTCCTTGATGGCGATGGCGTATCGCAGGGTGAGTTCGTAGGTCTGGTTGAGGGTTACGAGAACCCAAAGCGTTATGGAGAGGAAAATAGCGAGGATCAGGACGAGGATTTGCCTCTCCCTCCTAGGCTCCGGATTGTTGAGGAGCTGTATGAGATTTCTAAGAAATTTACGCACACATCAAAAAGCCTAAAAACAGAAAAACATGGGCAGCAGAGCTTTCATTTTGAGAACTTCGCTGCCCTTAGTCACTTAAACTTACTTTTTCTTTTCCTCCTCTACTCCCGGCACAGCTTTGAGAGAGGATTTTTCCATCACAATGCGGGTGTTTTCGTCGATCTTGAGGGTTGCGGTGCTCTCTTCCAGCTTTTCCACTACCCCATGAATGCCTCCGATGGTCGTGACCTTGTCGCCTTTAGACAGGTTTTCGCGAAACTGCTTTTCCTTCTTGGCCTGCTGCTGCTGAGGACGAATCATGAAGAAATAAAAGACTACCAGGAGGCCGACCATGAAGATGCCCGTCATAGGAATTCCAAAGGGTCCTGTAACCTCGCCTCCGGCATCCCCGCCGTTGCCTGCATCCTGTAGCAAAAATATGAATTGGTTCATCGTTAGTTAATTATCAGTTTGGTTGAAGGGCAAAATAATCAAAATCGTCGCCTTTCGTAAGAAATGGGATAAAAAAAGGGACAACTCTGATGAGCGTCCCTTCTAAATGGCTATTTTCTAGCTTACTTGCTGGCAGTGTCGACAACCTCACCCTGGATACGGAGGACCTTGTTGGTGTTTCCTTCCAGGTTTGCCGTTACAGTTACAGTCTTTACCTGACGGCCTTTCTTACCTTTGGTGTCAAAAGCAACATCGATGTAACCCTCTTCGCCGGGAGCTACAGGCTCCTTTGAGTAGGAAGGAGTGGTACATCCACAAGAGGCTTTTACACGGGTAAGGACCAAAGGCTTAGAACCTGTATTCTTGAAACGAAACTGGTGAGTAACCTTGGTTCCCATGGCAACTTCCTCGAAGTTGTAGACTTCCTGGGCCCACTCGACAGTGGTAGCGGGAAGGCTGGCAGCCTTCTTTTGCCACTCGGGGAGGTTGTTGGCCTGAGGAGGAAGAGTACTGTTGGCATCAGCTGTGGGTGCGCTGCTGTTGGTCTTGGTGTCGGTGTTGGCCGTGGCCTTGGACTTATTCGCTGTTTGACAAGCGGCGAACAAGAGAGCTACGGCAGCCAGCATTAAAGCAATCTTTTTCATAATTGACATCAGTTTGTTTTGTTTAAACTAAACTTATAGTTACAAATATACGCAAAGCTAGCAGAGTTGCAAATCCAGGGATTTGTTTTTGTGCACATCAGCCGACAAATCCCTGATTTTTATCCCATTGCACTTTGATCCTGTGTGATACGCCCGGATGAGACAAAAGTTATCAGCTCATATTTCCGATGAGATGCCTGGCAAATTCCATGGTTCCCTGGGTACCTCCAAGGTCCTTGGTGCGCTGTTTGGGATTGGCAAGGGTCTTGAAGAGGGCATCTTCGATCTTCTTGGCAGCCTCATTCATCTCGAGGTGGCGGAGCATCATGATTCCCGACTGGAGGAGGGCGGTGGGATTGGCGATGCCTTGTCCGGCAATGTCGGGAGCGGAACCATGGACTGCTTCGAAGATGGCTACCTCCTCACCAATGTTGGCGCCTGGGATGACTCCCAATCCCCCGATAAGTCCGGCTCCCAGGTCGGAGAGGATATCTCCAAAGAGATTGGTGGTGACCACGACATCGTAGCGGTCGGGATACATGACCATTTGCATGCACATGTTGTCGATGATGCGGTCATCTACGGTCAATTCGGGATATTCCGCGGCGATTTCCTGCCCTACTTTGAGGAAGAGTCCCGAGGATTTCTTGAGGATGTTGGCCTTGTGTACGACCGTCACCCTTTCTCTGCCCTGAGCTTTGGCGTACTCGCAGGCGGCCCGAATGATTTTTTCTGAGCCTTCGCGGGTAACCCGGGCCATGGCATCAGCAATCTGTCTTCGTTCGTCCCAAATTTCAAAGCCGGAGTAGAGCCCTTCGGTATTTTCTCTAAAAAGTACCATGTCTACATTTTCGAAGCGGCTTTGAAGGCCAGGAATCGAACGGCAGGGACGGATATTCTGGTAGAGGTCAAACTGCTGTCTGAGGGTAACATTGATGCTCTTGAATCCCTCTCCTACGGGGGTGGTCAGGGGTCCTTTGAGGGCTACCTTATGCTCGTTGATGGAATCGACAAGGTCTTGGGGGATAAGGTCGCCGACTTCGCGAAAGGCGGTAAGGCCGGCAGCTTGTTCGTCAAAGTCCAGGTCGGCACCGGCAGCTTCCATGATTTCTACGACTGCGTCTGTGATTTCGGGTCCAATCCCGTCTCCGGGAATAAGGGTGATGGTGGTCATAATATACGCTAAGTGTTGTTCCTTTTTACACTTCAAGATAAAGGGACATTATTCACTTAGGTAAAAACGAAAATAAGCCCCTTCTGAATCAATGGCAAAATTAGAAAAATAAATGGGGCTAGATAGTTTATTGAGGAATATTTATAACGACAGAAGTGGAAAGGACAGGAAGCTAGGTACTGGCGTTTTTTATCTAACCCAGCTCAAAAAGTGCTCTACCCTTTTGTCGAGTGAATTGGAGACTATTTTAATTTGAAAATATAGTGATTGCCCAGGCTTTGTGGAGATTTATAACTCAGAGCGGGTCCTAATGGTGGCAGCTTTGAACAAAGTTTCAGAGAACTTTGAGTTGGATTCAATACGTGGGCTTGATGTAAGGGGCTTATCCTCCAGGAAATTTATCTTTGAGAGTCGTCTACAGCGGAGGTTTTTTTGGTAGAAGAATTGATAAGACCTCGGCCTTTTTTTACGATAAGGCCATTTTCTTTGAAATCATTGTAGAGGCTGTCGAGGATGCCGTTGATAAACTTGCTGGACTTGGGGGTAGAATAAGTCTTGGCCAGCTCCAGGTATTCATTGATGGTAACCTTAACGGGTATCTCTTCGAAGTTGAGCATTTCACAGATGGCCATGTGCATAAGAATGCGGTCAATACGAGCGATGCGGTCCAGCTCCCAGTTTTCAGCTTTGCTTTTGATGTAGCCATCATAGCGCTCGGCATTGCGCATAGACTCGTAATACAATGCGCTGAGTAGCTTGGTGTCTCCGGTCAAGCGCTTATTTTTCTCCACGTGAGCGACTTCATCATGGATTTCCTTAAGCAAAAGATCGAAAACGTAATTGTCTGGTTGTCCTGAGCTTATGCAAGCATAAACGGCTTGCATGACCTTAGCCCTAATCTGCCTTCTCGTAATCATCTGGTTATCACTAGCTGAGTGTAATCAATTGTAAGTTACCGATACAATCTATTTTTTCCTATTTCAATGAGTCGTTTTTCTGCCTTGGCCTTTGCGGCTATCAGGGGGAATGTGCCTTTTTCCGAGGCTTCTCCCAATACCTCCAGGGTGGTTGGGTAGATTTTTTCGGTCATTCGCTTTGCGATGCTTTCATGGTATTGGCCCAACTCGAGGCTGACATTGATGATGCCTCCTGCATTGACCATAAAATCTGGGAGATAAACAATTCCCTTATCATGAAGCAAAAGAGCATCCCGATCTTCGTCGAGCAGTTGGTTGTTGGCCCCTCCTGCAATCATCTTACACAACAATTGTGGGATACTTTCTGAATGTAAAATCCCACCTAGTGCGCAAGGAGCCAATATGTCTACGGCGGTCCGAAGTACTTGTTCCTCTTCAACTGCCACTAATCCAAATTCCTTCCCAGCCCTTTTCAAAGCTTCCTCATTGACATCGAAGCCCAAGAGCTCAGCTCCCTCTGCTTTGAGGTAGGCGAGCAATTTAAAACCTACCTTGCCCAGGCCCTGAATCATGATTCGCTTGCCACGGAGTGAATCATGGCCCTCCATGTGCTTGATCCCAGCCTTTATCCCCAGGTATACGCCATAAGCAGTCAGGGGAGAGGAATCTCCTGCCCCACCTAGCAGGGGGTCCGTACCTACCACAAAGGAAGTCTCCAATTTGATGGTTTCAAGGTCTTCTGGATTAATACCTAGGTCCGAGGCAACATAATATTTTCCGCCTAATTGATTTAGGAATAAGCCAAATCGCCTCAGTAAGGCCTCGCTTTTATCTTTTTTGGGGTGGCCGATAATCACGGCCTTTCCTCCTCCTACATGGATACCTGCCAGGGCACTCTTGTAGGTCATGGCCTCCGACAGTCTCAAGACGTCTTCCAATGCCTCCGCTTCACTTTCATAGGGATACATGCGAAGTCCCCCCATGGCAGGTCCCAGGAAGGTATTGTGAATCCCAACCAGAGCCCTAAGTCCGGTATCCCGATCCCGGCAAAAAAATAAGGACTCATGATCGCTGATATCGAGGCGATCAAAAATACCTGGCTTGTATATGTTCTCCATGAAAATTAGCTTTTCTTTCAAGCTGAAAAATCTACAATGATCTAGGCTTCACCCGAGATCAATGTTTGGGTTTTAGCCCTAAATCTGTGTAATTTCAGAACAAAATACAGGGTAAAAAAATTATTAGGTAGACAAGTACACTGAACTTGGTATTTTCCCGGGAAATTTAAGCTGACGAATGCTTTAATTCTAAAGGAGTGTAAAGCTGGAAATGCCTGACTTTAAGGATACCAAATAAAAGGTGCGAGCTTACTCAAATACCCTGAATCAATTGACATTAGCATATGAGCAACGAGGTATTTCCAAGCAAGGAAAGCATAAGAGATAAGGTAAAGCCTGCGTTTTTCCCTGTTCACCAGGACGCCATATATAAGCGTTTGGAGGACAAACATACCCTGGTAGAAGTCGAAGAAGATCCTCTGGGTACCCGGATGATCCTCAACCTGGGTCCTCAGCATCCGGCTACTCACGGGGTATTGAGGTGTGTTCTCGAAGTAGATGGAGAGCGCATCGTTAAAGCTGTCTGCGATGTCGGCTACCTTCACAGGGGCATAGAGAAAATCGCGGAAAATAAGACTTACCAGGAGTTCATGCCCTACACCGACCGTATGGATTACCTCTCCCCCTACTCCAATAATGTAGGCTATTGCCTGGCAGTAGAAAAACTGGTCGGCATAGAGGTGCCCGAGCGGGCCCAGGTCATTCGCACCATTGCCTGCGAACTTGCCCGTCTTTCCTCTCACCTTCTCTGGTTGGGAACCATGGTGATGGATGCCGGAGCCGTTTCGATGTTTCTGTGGACCTTCAAGGAGCGCGAATACCTTTACAATATATTCGACAAACTGGCCGGGGTTCGCTTTACAGTCAGTCACTCCCGCATAGGTGGATTGCAATTTGACATCAATGATGAGACCATAGCTGCCATCAACCACTGGAAGAAGAATTTCAGAAAGGAACTCAAAGACTGGAAAAAGCTGCTGGCTAATAATGGCATTTGGCTCAACAGAAATAAGGATGTGGGAGTACTCAGTAAAGAAGAAGCCATCAACCTGGGTGTAACAGGTCCTGTCCTTAGAGCTTCAGGGGTTCCCTATGATATGCGCACCTTCGAGCCTTATCTGGCCTACGATCAGGTAGAATTTGACGTGGTCATCCGAGAAGAGGGAGACTGCCTGGCCCGCTATCTGGTCCGAATGGATGAAATGGAACAAAGCGTACGTATCCTGGATCAGTTGATGGATAAAATCCCCGGGGGTCCCATCCGGGCAGACAATGCCAAGCACGCCTACCCTTCCAAGGATGAAGTTTACTACTCCATGGAAGGGATGATCCATGACTTTATGATGACCGATGTAGGAGTCATGCCTCCCGAAGGTGTTGAAGCCTATCATGCCATCGAAGCTCCTAAGGGTGAATTGGGCTTTCACCTCAAGTCTGACGGTACGGGGTCGCCCTGGCGCTGTAAGATAAATGGACCCTCCTTCGCCAACCTTCAGGCACTGGAAACCCTGCTCGAAGGAAGCATGCTGGCCGATACCGTGGTCCTGATTGGTTCCCTGGACCCCGTGATGGGAGAATGCGATAAGTAATACAAAACAAATACAGATGCATTCAGCGGTCTTCCTAGCAGAAGGCCGCTTTTTTTACACTTAAATTTCTTGAAAAAAATAGAATTATATACATGTGGCATACTCTCTATTCAATTATTCAAACATTATATTTATTAATAATTTCATAATTATGTAATTTATTACATCGGCCTTGAGGATTGTATTTATTTATCTGAATTTTGGATAAATGAATAATCCATGAGACGCTTAGTCGCTCTTTTTGTACTTCTTTTACCAATCTTTGCTCTCTCTCGACCTACTGCTAATTTTACTGCTGACATTACCCAGGGATGTGCTCCCCTGGTTGTAAGGTTTAGCGATCAATCTACCAATGCCGTCCAATGGGAATGGCAGACCGGCGTGGGTAATTCAAGCCTGCAGAATCCCAGCATCTTATACCTCAACCCGGGCAGCTTTACCGTCAGCCTGATCGTAACCGATGCCCAGGGACTCAAGGATACCCTCACCCGCCATCTCTTTATAAATGTCTACGACTATCCTAGGGCAGAATTTCAGGCTAGCCTGACAGATGTCTGCGCCCACGAAGCAGTTTCTTTTACAGACGTATCTCTGCCCGGCAGTGGACAGATCACCTCCTGGCAGTGGGATTTTGGTGATGGAACCGTCTCAACTCAAGCCAATCCTACCCATCGTTATAGGGATGCTGGAAGTTTTCCGGTCTCACTGGTAGTAGAAAACCAGCATGGGTGCAAGGATCAGGTGATCATCCCTAATTATATGACTATCCAGGCCCCCGACCCTTCATTCACAGCAGATGAATTGCTGGCCTGTGGTCCTCCCTTAAAGGTAAACTTCACTGCCAATTCTACTGCGGCTAGCCATCAGTGGGATTTTGGAGATGGAAATACGGGAAATTCGACCCATCCCCATCACATCTACCAGCAGTTTGGATCCTTTGATGTAAAGCACGTCGTCGTCGACTCCAAAGGCTGTAGGGATACCCTCGTCAAACAGGGCTACATCAATATCGGAGTCAACACCCTTGGGATTCAAGTCCGGGACTCCTCTGTATGTATCGGAGATACTTTATTTTTTCAGTCCAATACTCCCGCCAACAGCAGCATCACTTGGGACTTTGGAAATGGAGACAGCTCCACCCACGCCAATCCCTACTATATTTATCCCCAGGCCGGAACATATAATGTCTGGGCAGACATCTCGGACGGAAGTGGCTGTCAGGTAGCCTTACAACTTTCAGTTACAGTACATAATAAGCCACAAGTGAAATTTACTACAGCGGATACCACACTGGGTTGCGAAGTACCTTTTCAGGTAGATTTTATCAATCAAACCCAGGGGGGATTGAGCTATGAATGGAATTTTGGGGACGGAGGTTCACCTTCCTATCAGACCCATCCCACCCACATTTACACAAAAGAGGATACCTTTTTCGTTCGCCTGACAGTCAGTGGACCCGGTGGGTGCAAGGTGCATACCATAAAGTACCAGTACATTAAAATCCATAAATTTCAAGCTGGTTTCCAGGCGGACAAGATGGAAGGCTGTGCTCCACTTCAGATCAATTTTACAGATACCACCCAATCTCCCTTCCCGATTAACAGTTGGCAGTGGGATTTTGGAAATGGCATGAGCAGCAATCAATCAAGGCCTACGAGCACCTATCTCAATCCCGGCACCTACGATGTTTCCCTTATTGTTTCCAATACAAGGGGCTGCCAGGATACAACCCTCATGCCTGCCTACATAGAAGCGGGATTGAAGCCAACAGTGGATTTTGCCATCGATACCAATGTGGCATGTGCTTACGGTCCCATCCAGTTTACCAATCAATCCTTGGGTGCACAGGATTTCATTTGGTATTTCAGCGATGGTGATACCGCCATGAGTCTCAACCCTACCCATGGTTTTGGTGCGCTGGGCATGATGGATGTCATGCTGGTAGGCAGTAATCGTGGATGTAGGGATACCATGGTAAGGTCCGACCTTGTAGAAGTCTTGGCTCCCCTTCCCATCATGGGCATCAGCGACCGAAGGATCTGCGAAACACCCCAAAAAGTCTTCTTTTCGGACCTTTCCATAGGGGCAGACCAGGTGTCCTGGGCCTTGAACAATTCCTTTGTCAGTAAGCAGCAAAGTTGGACCCATACCTTTACCCAGGATGGAGTCAACGCAGTGAGCATGACTGTGGAAAATGACAGTACTGGTTGTATCATCACCGCCGGCAATACGGTAACGGTAGAACGGGTGCAGGCTGATTTTGTCCCGGATACCAACAGGTCTTGTGTGCCTTTTCGGGTAAACTTTCAGGATCGCTCAGTCAATGCTGTCAAGTGGTATTGGTATTTTGATAACCGGGCGGATTCCTCATTGGTACAAAATCCTTCCTACACTTATAGGGATGCAGGAAGTTACGAGCCTACCTTGGTGGTTCAAAACAGCATCAACTGCAAGGATACCTTCAGGTATTCCTCCCTACAAGCCCTCGATCTCAAGGCAGATTTTCGGATTATTTCAGACTCAGCGGGATGTATTCCCTTTGATGTCAGCTTCGAAGACCTTTCTTCGGGTACGGGTTCTGTAGCCCAGTGGGAATGGGACATGGGCGACGGTAGCACCTATCAACAACCCAATCCCCTTCACACCTTCGACAGCCAAAGATTTTATGACATCAGCCTTAGGGTAACTGATGGAGATGCTTGTGTAGACTCTTTGACCAAGAGAAATCAAGTCTACGCCACTCAGCCCATCCCCGACTTCGTGATAAATCCTCCGGTCAATTGCTCTGACAAAAACAGTGTATTCGTCAGCCTTAGTTCAGGAGCGGGTCTGACCTACCTGTGGGATTTCGGGGATGGGACTACCTCCACCTTGGCCAATGTCAATCATAGCTATGCTCAAAACGGCCTGTATTCAATAAGTCTTCAGGTTAGGGATGTCAATGGTTGCGACAGCAGCGTTCACCGGCCGGATGCCGTTCTGATCAGCGAGATTCGTGCCGACTTTACGGCCGACAGCCTCTTTGCCCCCTGCCCTCCCCTCACGGTCAACTTCGAGGCGGATACGGCTTTTCCACATGCAGATATCAGGTACGTCTGGGATTTTGGGGATGGAGCTACCTCCACTTCGATCCATCCTTCTCATATTTATACCCAACCCGGAACCTACTCGGTAAGCCTTATCTTGGAGACCCCTACCGGATGCTCGGATACCCTCTTCATTCAGGATATGATCGAGGTCAAAGGGCCCTCTGCGACTTTTGATTTCGATCCCAAAGCCGCCTGTCCGGGTAGTCCCATTGATTTTCAGGCTCAATCGGCCTTTTCGGTAGACTACGAATGGATTTTTGGGGATGGAGACATTGGCACGGGTCAAAACAGCACCCACAGCTATGTCCAGGCAGGAACCTATACTCCGGTGCTGGTGGTCGAAGACTCGGCCGGGTGTAGGGTATTTCAGGTCGCAGATGAAGACCTCACCATTTACAGTCCCCCGCTGGCAAATTTTACCACCGGCGATACCCTCCTCTGCGACAGTGGGATAGTTACCTTTACCCCACTCACCCAGCAGAGCAGTCCTTTGTCTTCTTTCCTTTGGTTTACCGAAAATGGAGATAGCTCCAGCCTGACCACGCCCTCTTTTGCCTTCAATCAGGTGGGTGCCTATGATATCGGTCTACAAATCGAAGATCAGAATGGGTGCAGGGATACCCTGGTCAAAGAAACTCTTGTCGAAGTTGTATCCTCTCCCAAGCCAGGCATTCTGCTTTCTGATTCTAGCGGCTGCCTGCCATTAGAGATTACTGCAAGCCTGGCCTCCATCAGCCATCCTTATGCTCTCACACAGTACCAATGGGAGGCTCCCGGACATCAGGGCCAGGGGCCAGGCATTAACCTGAGTTTCACAGATAGCGGGAGCTATCCTGTAAGCCTAATTGTCTGGGATGAAAATGGATGTTCGGGAGAGGCTGAAAACTTAGCAAAAGCCTTCCCCCTTCCAGAGGCAGCCTTTGTGGCTTCTGATAGCTTTGGTTGCAGTCCCTTTGCCCTTGATTTTCAGGACCAAAGCAAGGGCCAACTTGAATCCTGGCAATGGAACTTTGGGGATGGCAGGCAGAGCAGCCAAGCCAATCCTTCTCATGTTTACCTTGAAGACGGTGTGTACAGCATCGATCTGTGGGTACGCAACATTTATGGATGTGAAAACAGGGCTGAAAAAAGAAATTACATCCATCTTGACCATCCCGAAGCCAAATTCAGCCTGGACCCCGGCAAAATATGCCCGGGAGAAAGTGTGAGTTTTACAAATCTAAGCCGAAGCGATACCCTCCTTACATCCTACCTTTGGGACTTTGGAGATAGCAGCCAGAGCAGGCTTCTCAATCCTGTCCACAGCTTCACCGAGCCCAGTCTTTACGATGTGAGCCTTGTTGTCGAAGATATTTTTCAATGCAGAGACAGCTTTGATCTTCGCCCTGCTGTGGAAGTATTTGAAGATGTGACACCAGAACCGGTAGACATTCGCTATGTCTCTGTATGGAATGATAACGCGGTAGAAATCCTCTTTGACAGTTTTCCCAATACCCGGGGGGACTTTGCCAGCTACCATATTCTTAGAAAAAAAGATGATGGCAGCTACGAAAGCCTGGATATCATCGAGGATATTGGGCAGACCCGCTATGTGGATATTCTTCCAGATGAGCGCCTTCTCACCCAATCTCAATGTTACAAGGTCATGGTAACAAACCGTTGTGGAAGTGGACATGACCTGGCCCTGAGCAGGGAGCATTGTACGATTGAATTAAGAGCAGTAGGCGGAATCGAAGAAGTAGAGCTAAGTTGGGAAGCCTATCAGGGCTGGGATCGTGTCAGGAGCTACCAATTGTTTAGGGTCAATGATTATGATCCCAATGATATGGTCATTTTGGGAGATTTTTCTGCCAATGAAAGGAGCCACACAGACCTGGATATGTACTGCTACGATAGTTACAGCTATCGGCTACTTGCCAGGGGTCCTGAACCCGGCCTCCTTTCCTTTTCGGATACTGCCTTCGCCACCCCTGTTCACCTGCAGCCGGACCAGCAGGCTAACATTCTAAGGGTAAGTGTGGAAAACAACGACCATGTTCAGGTAGAATGGGAAGTTCCAGAGATTGAGGATGGTAGGAAGGTCATCCTGGAACGAGACAAGGGAAGTGGATTTGAAGAGGTTTGGAGCCAGGAATACCAGGAGCCCAGTCTGAAATATCAAGATTTGAAGACAGAGGTTCAGGATCAGTCCTATGCCTATCGCATTTTTGTGATGGACAGCTGTGGAGACTATACTCCTGAGGGCTGGGGAGGAAGATCTATTCACCTGAGGACCAGTCAGGAGGGTTCGGACGTGGAACTCGGCTGGAATCCTTATGAGGGATGGCCCAGCGGTGTAAAAGCTTACAGGGTAGAGCTGTTTGACAGGGACAACAATACCTTTCGGGTATTGGCCCGCCTGGGAGGAAATCAAACGGAATTTATTCATAAAAATGCCGACCGGTCTCAATTTGAGAATTGTTACCGTGTCATTGCTGAGTCAGAAGACAATGATGAAGTAGTCAGTCTTTCCAATGAAGCTTGTCAGGCCCTCGATCCAGTAGTTTTTTATCCCAATGCCTTCTCCCCCAATGGTGATGGAGTCAATGATCTCTTTCTCCTGAAGGGATATTTTCTGGATCAATTCGAGATGAAAATTTTCGACCGATGGGGCAAGGTAGTTCACCAAAGCACCAGTGTCAACCAGGGATGGAATGGCAGGAATACGGCTGGCAGGGCCATGCCCGAAGGTGTCTATGTCTTCCAGGTAAGTGGAATCGGACAGAATGGGACAGCCTTTGAGCGAACGGGAACCCTGAGCCTTCTGCGATAAGAATAGTTGTACGAGCATTTATTCATTTTGGGAATCTCTCCTCTGGGGGAGATTCTTTTTTGGGGGGAAAGGCTAAAGCTCTTATTTTTAGCACCATGAAATACAGGTTTCAACACCCTTTTTTTGTAATACCGAACGGGATTTTGTGCCTGCTTTTGCTGGTATCATGCAAGGATGAAAAGCAAAAGTACAAAACCTACACCCAGGCAGGTCTCTACAGCATTCAGGCCCCGGCTATCCTTTCTCCTACAAAAAAGCTTAGCAAGGATGCCGAGCTACAGCTTAGAAACGTCAACCAGGACTTATATCTTATCCTGAGGATCAGCCAGCGAGATTCTCTTCAGAACCTTTATCCCGGAGATTCTCTCTTCGACTTCTATCACCTCCACCTCGACAACCTCCACCAACAACTGGAAGATCCTGTCATACAAGGGCCTGATACCATTGCTCAGCACTGGCTCCGAGGATTGAGAGGTAGGATTAAGGGAGAATACAAGGGCCAGTTGCTCACCCATCAGCTCGTAGTCCTGCAGGACAGCCTCTACATTTACCAAATCTTGGAATGGATGCCTTCTCCCAAATGGAAGGAATGGGAAGGCCAAATGGACTCTATCATCAGGAGTTTTCGTCCCTTGGGTTCAGACATGCCTTAGGGCCACGATGGGATCGACCTTGGCAGCTTTGCGGGCAGGATAAAGTCCGGCAACAACTCCGACGAAGAGGCAAACCATAAATCCACGAAATATCCAATCCCAGGGCACCACAAAGCCTCCTTTGAAGAGAAGGGTACTCACGAGGTTGCCTCCGATAATTCCGAAGACGATCCCAAAGACTCCTCCGAGTTGGCAGATGACCACGGCTTCCCACAAGAACTGAGACAGAATATTGCCCCGTGAAGCTCCCAGAGACTTCCGCAGACCGATCTCTCTTGTACGCTCTGTTACGGAGACGAGCATGACATTGAGCAGGGCTACAGCTGCCCCCAGCAGGGTGATGATGGCAATGATCTGGGCTGAAAGGGTGATAATTTGTAATTGCTCCAACAATTGCCCAACAAAGGCATCACTTTTATCGGCAGAAAAATCATTTTCCTCCCGGGGCATCCGCTTTCGGACCAGCCTAAAGGCCGCTTCAGCTTCTGAAATAGCCCCCTCCATCATTCGGGCATCTTCTACATAGACATTGATGACCAAAGAGCCTAAGGAGGGCTGCATAACCCGAAGTGTCGTCAGCGGAACAAAAATCTGCCGATCTGCACTCGAAGATCCCGTGGTGCCTACCTCCTCCAAGACACCGATCACCTTGAATACTTTACCAGAAACGGCGATGGATTTGCCGATGGGATTGTCACTGGGAAAAAGACTTTCCCTGACCTCATGCCCCAGTACAGCCACATTCTTTCTTAGGGAAAGATCGTCGTTGGAGAGCATCCTACCAGCTGGGACCTGGTACTTCGAGACCAACAGATAATTTTCATCTGTACCTACCAGCCTGATGTTGGGGTTGGTTTCATACTTGTCATAGCGAATCTTAAAGCCACTGCCCGCAGATCCCGTAATACTGACGGGGTAGCGACTTCCGAAATCTTCCTTGAACTCGGTAGCTTCCCTCAGGGTAATTTCGGGAAAATCCTTGCTCGCTTCTCTTCCTCTCCTCCCAAATCTTATCGTCGAAGGGCGGTTTTTAATGCGAAAGGTGTTGCTCCCCAAGGAAGAAAAACTCGCTCCCAGGCCTTGCTTCATTCCGTCGATGGAGGTCCGAACGAAGATCAGGGCTGTAATGCCCAGGGCGATGATGAAGATGGTCATGCTCGCCCGAAACAAATTGGCCCAAATGGCATCCAAAGATTGATTGATGTTGAGAAAGAGTTTCATATCCGCAGCAAAGAAATCCTGTTGAAGACAATTTGCCAAAAGATGGCTTTTCTAAAGGTAGTGGCTTCCCTTCATTGGAACAACTCTCAGGGAAGAAGTTTTTTCTCTTTGCCGTGACCAAACAGCAAGCCTATCCCTACCACGATTCCCACCCCAATCGGATTGAGCCATAAGTATTCGATCATGGGCTTGAATTCTTTGGGACTTTCGCTAAGGGGAAGCTCCCATCCCCAGCCCTCACCCAGGAGACCTACCTGAAGTCCTCCCAAAAAGAAAACGCTCGCCATACCGATCAAAAAGCCCCAAAAGGTCGAATTTCGGTCCGCTCTTTTTTGCCACAGCAACAGAAATACCCCGAGTATAGGACCATAAACATAACTCCCCAGGCGGTTGACCACCTCGATGATGGCTTCTGTTTCTCCGAACAAGAGGGCCGACAGGATGGCAAAACCTCCCCATCCCAGGGTCGCCAGACGGGTAGCTTTCAGGTAGTAGGACTCCGATCGGGGCAACGACTGTAGCCGCTGCAACCAGTCTATGACCGAGGTAGTAGCAAGAGAATTGAGGACAGAGTCGATGCTGGAGAGGGCTGCAGCCAGGATAGCGGCAATGATAAGTCCTACCATTCCGGTGGGGAGTTCGGTAAGGATAAAGTAGGGAAAAACATAATTGGTATCGTCCCTTTCCTCACCACTTTGTCTTTCGAGGACCTCGATTTTGGCTTCCCTTAGGTTTGCCAGCCTAATTTCTGCTTCGTTAAAGGCTTTACAGGATTTTCCTCCCTCGTGGGCGCAGCGATCAGCCAGAAGGATGCGCTCTTCTTGCAGGCGACGAAATTCTTCTTCGTAGCGCTCCCCTCCTACTTCCAGCTGCTGGGATTGGGGCAAAAATAAAAGGGGTCTGTCTGTGTAGATGTAGAATACATAAAGCAATACCCCCATGAGGAGGATGATGAATTGCATGGGAATTTTGAATACAGCAGACATTAAAAGGGAGGAACGAGCATCTGTCAGGGATTTTGAAGTCAATACCCGTTGCACCTGAGGCTGGTCTGCCCCAAAATAGGAAAGCATAAGAAAGGTAGCCGCAATGAGGCCACTCCAGATGTTGTATTTCTCACTCAGGTCAAAATTGAGGTCTATGGTCTGCAGTTTGCCCATGCTGCCTGCCAACCTGAGTCCCTCGGTCAGGGAGACATGATCAGAAAATCCTCTGACAATCCAAATGCTACAAAATACGATGGCTCCAAGCATGAGGATCATTTGCTTCATGTCTGTGCGAATGACGCTTGAAATTCCTCCAAACATGGTGTAAACTGTGGCAGTAAGGCCCATAATGACAATGGTCCAACTCAGGGGAGCTCCAAAGACCAAGGCCAGCACATAAGAAGGGGCTGCAATGGCAAATCCAACGGTGGCCCCTCGGGACAGTAAGAAAATGAAGCTGGTCAGCAACCTCATTCGCAGGCCAAAGCGATCTTCAAGGACTTCGTAGATGGTGTAGACCTTGAGCCGGTAATAGAGGGGAACCAGGGTAACAGAGAGGATGACCATGGCTAAAGGAAGACCCAAATAGACCTGTAAAAAACGCATGTCTTCCATGAAGGAAAGACCTGTGGTACTAATAAAGGTAACCGCTGAGGCATGGGTGGCCATGACTGAAAGACCAGCGGCCCACCAGGGCACAGACCTTCCGGCAAGGACCATGGAATCCAAGTCCCTATGGCTTGAAGACTGCCTCAGCCCATCCCAAATGGTGTAGAGAAAGAAGGCACCTAAAACGATCCAGTCCAGCAAGCGCATAAAAGGATATTTGCAATATCAATGGAGCCCCAAACTTAAGGAAGGGAAAGAGAAATCCTAGCCTACTTTTGGCGGACAGAATCTCCGAAAATCATGCTAATGTCTATGCCACTGCTTAAATTTGAAGCTTTGGCATTTTTCGATATTATTGATAAGTGAAAATCCTACCTATTTGTTATTTCCCCCCTGTCCACTGGTATGCCGCTCTCATCCGGGAAAAAAGGGTCCATCTCGAAGTCTGCCAGCATTATCGCAAGCAGCAGTTGACCTCTCGTACCCACATCAGGGTATCTAACAGGGTTCTTCCCCTTACCATTCCTGTAAGGAGGAGGGGGGCAAAAATACCTGTGAAGGATAAAAAAATAAGTTTTGGGGAAAACTGGCAGCTACAGCATTGGAGAAGCTTAAAGACAGCCTATCGCAATTCGCCATACTTCGAGTACTACGCCGAAGAGATCCACCAGAGCCTCATGCACAAAGAAGAGGGCTTAATGGAATATTTGATGATTCAACTTGACCTGCTCAACCTACTGCTTTCGCTCGATGTGCAGTTTGAATTGACAAAGGCATATGAGGAAGAGGATAAGTATCAAAAAGATTTGAGGGGAGATTTTGACTCGAGCTTTAAAAAACTACCTAACTGGTTCTATCCTGCACCATACCCCCAGGTTTTCCAGGGATTTGAGGCAGGGCTATCAATACTGGATCTTCTATTCAACATGGGCCCAGAAGCCAGAACTGTACTCCTAGAAGCCATGAAGGACTAACAATTACATATGATCTTCAAAAGTACTGAGTATCAGATCAATCACCTCTACCACGCAGGCGTGCTTAAGGAAATAGTAAGAATGCTTGCCTTGACGCTTGGAGTCCAGAATAGCCTTGTCTTTCAGGATGCTGAGGTGCTGCGAAGCTACCGCTTGTTCCAATCCAAGGGCCATGTAAATCTGGGTAACGTTCATGCGCTTGCCATCCTTTAGCAAGTCGATCATGGCCAACCTGACGGGGTGTGCAATCGCCTTTAGACTAGCTGCGGTTTGTTCCAGCGTCGCTTTGTCTAACTTGATTTGGGAAGTACGCATAGTGTTTGAAGTAAATTTCTTTTGAAAAATCAAACAAAACAAAAATCGAACACGAATTTTGACCGGTTTGTTTGATAATTAACCAAAAAATTTAAACAAAAATTAATTCTTGTTCATGCTTAATTTTTTACTTACACATGCAAAGTAATAAATATATTGACAACAACATACAAATTCCGTTTAACTTTTTTATACACAAACAATTTCATAGAAAAAGCGTCCTAATATTGCCGATTCTTTGTTTTATTTTTGTTGAACAACCACATATATGGATCAAATACAGATAGATCACATCGAAGATGCCCTTGAAGACATCAAGGCCGGCAGGATGGTCATTGTTGTCGATGACAAGGATAGGGAAAACGAAGGGGATTTTATCATGGCGGCCAGTCATGCCACCCCGGAGGCCATCAATTTCATGGCGACCCACGGCAGGGGCCTCATCTGTGCCCCCCTCACAGAAGAACGATGTGAGCAGTTGGGCCTGGACCTGATGGTAGGTAAAAATACCGATCATTTTCAGACGGCATTTACGGTATCCGTGGACTATCTGAAGGAAGGTGGGACCACGGGTATCTCAGCGGCTGACCGCTCCCGCACCGTCAAGGCCCTGGTCAACCCCAATCTCAAGGCAGATGATTTTACCCGACCCGGACATATCTTCCCCCTCAAGGCCAAACAGGGAGGGGTACTGAGGAGGGCTGGACATACGGAAGCCGGAGTGGATCTCGCCAGGCTTGCCGGACTGGAACCCGCAGCCGTCATCATAGAGATCATGAACGAAGACGGAAGCATGGCCCGCCTCCCCCAACTAAGAGAAGCCGCAGATAGGTTCGACCTTAAGCTCATCACTATCGAGGACCTGATCAAGTATCGGCTAAAACACGATTCCCTCATAGAAAAAAAGGTCTCTGTTCATATGCCCACCGAATTTGGAGATTTTCACATGACGGCATACGAACAGACCAACAGCAAGGAAGTCCACCTGGCCATCCACAAAGGAAGTTGGGAGCCCGACGAACCTATCCTGGTCCGTGTGCATTCCTCCTGTGCTACAGGAGATATCTTTGGTTCTTGCCGCTGCGACTGTGGGCCTCAGTTGGTAAAAGCGCTCAAAATGGTCGAAGAAGCTGGAAAAGGATTGGTGCTCTACATGCAACAAGAAGGAAGAGGAATCGGATTGGTCAACAAACTCCGGGCTTACGAACTTCAGGAGCAGGGATATGATACCGTAGAGGCCAACCTTAAACTGGGTTTCAAAATGGATCAACGCGACTACGGGGTGGGAGCTCAAATCCTCAGAGATATGGGCATCACAAAGATGAAACTCATGTCCAATAACCCCACCAAAAGGGCTGGTCTGATTGGTTATGGCCTGGAAATTGTAGAACTGGTCCCGATCGAGATACCTACCAACCCCCACAATGAGCATTACCTGCTCACCAAAAAGA
The DNA here is from genome assembly GCA_964564415.1 of uncultured Bacteroidia bacterium. Lineage (GTDB taxonomy): Bacteria > Bacteroidota > Bacteroidia > J057 > J057 > JALEFZ01. Next base: position 141,999 of record CAZMAV010000001.1, read on the forward strand.
TGAAGATGGGCCATCAGATCCTGCGTGATCCCTCTTCTTCACAAATTACCGGGGACATATAGGCTTAATTTGCACCCTTGACCTCAAATAGGAATCGACATATAAAGCTCTGGTTATGGCTCTCGGCCTTTTGGCTTGGCCTGACCGGAGCTTTGGCTTTTTGGGGAATGGAGCGGACCGAAGGATATTTTACCTATCCCCTGGATGATACCTATATCCACCTAGCTATAGCAGATCAGGTCCTAGAAACCGGCAACTGGGGCCCTTCTCCCTTTCAGTTTCAGTTTTCCTCCTCCTCTCCAGCCTTCACCCTTTTGCTTTCCCTCCTGGGCTTTGCTGATACCTGGGCGCCCTTGCTTCTCAATCTTCTTTTCGGCCTTCTCTGGATATGGGTGGTCAGCGGACTGGGCTTGGTTTTTGAGGCTTCTTTACCCCGGCTCTTCCTGCTTTTGGCTTTGGCAATTCTTCTTATTCCCCTGCATTTGCTCTCCCTCTTGGGTATGGAGCACCTCGCCCATCTTTTTTTCTCGACCCTGTTTTTGAGAGAGGCCTCCCGAAAGCTCAGCCAACCCCAGCTCCATCCCAGTGGCCTCCTTATTCTTTCTGCCATGGCCATGTGCCTCTTTCGCTATGAAGGCCTTTTTTTGCTTGCAGGCTTTGGACAGGTAGCCCTCTGGCAAAAATCCTGGAAAACCCTGGCCATTACTTCTTTAGGCGCCCTCTTTCCTCTATTTGTGATCGGCATTTACATGCTCAGCCAGGGAGGAAGCTTTTTCCCTATTTCCATCTTGGGAAAGGCACAGGGGATAGACCTACTCGAAGCTGAATTTGCCTCATGGATCGTGAAAGCCGCCTCCAACCTTTACGAAAACCCATTTATACTCATACTCCTCCTGGCCAATCTCTGCCTCCTGCTCTTCAATCTTGGCAAACGTCAGAGCCTCTGGACCTGGATGTGGACCCTGGCCACACTTATGCACATTCTCTTTGCCGAAATTGGAGGCTATCGCTATGAGGCTTACCTCGTAGGATTGGGATTGTTGAATATCATTCTCTCCAGGCCCAAAAACAGGGACCTTCCTATCTTTTCCCTTGCCCAACAGCAGGTCATGGTCCTTATTTTTGCCCTTGCCCTATTTCCCTTTTTCTCCAGAAGCCTATTTTTCTCCCTTAGCTATCCCACCTTTGTTCAAAATATCTACCAACAACCCATACAGACGGGACGCTTTCTGAGGACCCACTATTACAAGTCCTCCGTCGCCCTCAATGACATAGGGGCAGGAAGTTATTTTGGCAAGGTAAAACTCACCGATATGGTGGGAATAGGGGATCAAAAGGTGTTTAACCTGAGAAAGCAGGATAGGTATAGAAAAAACCTCATCGAAATCTTGTGTGAAGAAAGAGAAACTGAGATCGCCATCGTCCATTACATCTGGGTAGAAGAAGTCATCCCTGAATCATGGGTGGCAGTGGGCCAATTGACCATTCTCCAAAATATGATCTGTGCGGATAAGACCCTCACTTTTTATGCATGCAAGCCTTCTGAGATTCCCAGGCTAAAAAATAAGCTGATTCGATTTTCGGAGAGCCTTCCCGAAGGAATAAAAGCCGAAATTTTACTCGTTGAGTAAGTTCTGGTCATTGAGTGCCTTGAGCACATCCTGACGGTAATTCCTGCCTATAGGTATTTCCTTTCCTCCCACCTCAACCGATGGGGTACTGTAGGCGTCTACCTTGTCGAGGTTGACAATGAATGACCTGTGGACGCGAATGAATTTATGGGAGGGAAGTTTTTCTTCCATAAAGGAAATGCGCTGGTAGGCCGTTACATTTTTTTCTGGAGTAAAAACCCGTATGTAGTCCTTGAGGCTTTCGATGTAGAGGATGTCGGCAAGGGGAATTTTGACCATTTTTTTGTCTGACTTCAGGTAAATGTGGGCCTCTCCCGAGTCCAGGTCTTCTGTGGTAGCTGAGGCGGGGGAACTATCCCGCGAACTTTGCTGTATGACCTTGTTGACAGCCCTGAGAAAACGGTCAAAGGAAATCGGTTTGAGCAGATAATCCACTACATCAAGTTCGTAGCCCTGAAGGGCATAGTCCCGGTAGGCCGTGGTAAAAATCACCTGGGGGGGATCAGAAATATTTTTGAGTAAGTCGATCCCGGTTAGCTTGGGCATCTGAATATCCAGGAAAAGGAGTTCTACCTCCTCCTTCTGAAGGACGTTAAAGGCTTCGACGGCGTTATCCAGCCGCCCTACCAATTCCAGATCGTCCAGCCGGTCGATATAGGCTTCTAGTACATCCAGGGCCAGGGGTTCGTCATCTACGATCAAACATTTTATTCCCATGAAACAAAGCTTAGTTTTCAATTTTCTGTGCTCCCACCGACAGGGGCAGGAGGGGCAACTTAAGGTCTACTTGAAATGAACCATCCTTTTCTCTGGTGTCGAGGGTGTATTGTCCGGGATAGAGGAGTTGCAGCCTCCTTCGGACGTTTTTTAGCCCAATTCCTCCACTGACCCGCTTGGCATCGTCCTTTTGATCGTCAGGGATACAGCTATTTTCTACCCAAAAGTACATGACCTCCTCCACTACCTTGATGTCGATGTGTATCCATTTTTCATCGATAGACTCACTGACCCCATGCTTGAAGCTATTTTCAACAAAAGGCTGAAGGAGAAGAGGTGCGATCTTTACCTGAGCGATATTCCCCTCCACCTCAAAGTTGATGTCCAGTTCTTTGCCGTAGCGAATGCGTTCCAGAGCGATGTAGTTGTGCAGGGACTCGATTTCTTGTTCCAATACCACATAGGGAGCCGATGCGTCATAGAGCATGTAGTCCATCATCCCGGAAAGACGTAGCACCACTTCTGGAGCCGCGTCTGATTTTTTCAGGGTAAGGGCATATAGGTTATTCAGGGTATTAAATAAAAAATGGGGATGAATCTGACCTTTGAGGAACTTAAGTTCGGCTTCGAGTTTCTCCTGTACCATGGATCTGGCGACCTGCTGTTCTTCGTACCAATACTTAAAAATCTTGATTACAGAAGCCAGAAGTAGGACTCCGAGGATGTCAAGTCCGTATTCCAGGACCCTGGAAATCTTCCAAAAGCCCTCCATGGGAAGGTCGGGAAACTTGATGGGATAGACGATAAAATACACGAGGGTGCGGTGGATAAGCCCTGAGACAAGGAGGATACCAAAGACTCCCATGGCAAATTTCCAGTATTTTCCTTTAAGGAAAAATCTGGGAATCAGGATGTAGAGGGTAAAATATACCGAAATGAGCTTAGGAAGCAGCAAGACTAGCTCAAAGCCCAGGGCTTCAAAAAACTCAAAAAGAATGCCCCTACTGGCAAAGGTGAAAAAGGCCTGGAAGACCAGGTATGCCAGCCAGAAAACCGCATGCGAAAACGACCGATTGCGGAAAAAGGCCGTTTCAAAGAAAGGATGTTGGACCCTTGTATTTTCCATTTCCATGAACTTACTGCCTTTTTTGGACAAATAAATACTTCCACTTGCTTTTTTGCCAAAATACCTTCTGTCCCCACCCTAATTTCCCTCTTTGCCTCCCGAGTAGCTTTTTGAGTAGCATTTTTCTCTGATTTGATCGTGGAAGTCGTTTGTATGGAAAAATCGTACGTCTGGCGAAAAAAAGCTGCGCTTAAAGTATTTTTGTTGTTAATTCTATTTGTTTTAGTGCTAAAAGTAAAAATTATTTTAAGCGTTAGAGTTGTGTGTACCTCTCTGCAGTGCGTGGCAGAGAGGTTTTTTTATGCACTTTTTGAGCTAAATGTGGGGAGAAACCCGCGGTTTTCCTCATAATAATTGGCGTTACAGTCCTCGAACTTTTACCTTTGAAAAGTAAAGCTACATGGGCTTTTTTCGATTCAAACTTTATTTACATTCATGCTTTCCCGTCCCAGAAGAAACCGAAAATCACCTATCCTTCGCAACCTTGTTCAGGAAAATCATTTGAGTATCCAGGACCTCATGTACCCTATTTTTGTCATGCCGGGTTCGCAAAAGAAAGAAGCGATAGCTTCCATGCCGGGGATATTTCGCCTGAGCATAGACCTCATGCTTGGTGAGATGGAGCAATGCCTACAGCATGGGCTGGGAGCCTTTATTTTATTTCCCGCTGTCCCTGAAAACCTCAAGGACAGCCATGCCAGCTATAGTTATTCGGAAAACAATTTCTACCTGGAGGCCATTCGTCAAGCCAAGTCTCACTTCCCGGAGGCTCTGATCGCTACGGATGTCGCCATGGACCCCTACAGCAGCGACGGGCATGACGGCCTGGTGGAAGATGGAAAAATTCTGAACGACAAGACCCTGCCTATTCTGTCTCAAATGGCCCTGAGCCAGGCTGCTGCAGGCGCTGATGTGATCGGACCTTCGGACATGATGGACGGGAGGGTAGCTTACATTCGCGAAGAGCTGGACGAAGAAGGTTTTGAGGAGGTATCCATTCTGTCCTACACAGCCAAATACGCCAGCGCCTTCTACGGTCCTTTTCGCGATGCCTTGGAGTCAGCTCCAAAATTTGGCGATAAAAAGACCTACCAAATGAACCCAGCCAACAAGCGGGTAGCGATCACTGAGGCCGAACTGGACGAAGCAGAAGGAGCGGATATCCTCATGGTCAAACCCGCCATGGCTTACATGGATGTGATTCAGACCCTTAGGGAGGAGACTCAGCTTCCCATTGCCGCCTACAATGTAAGCGGTGAGTACGCCATGGTAAAAGCTGCTGCCCAAAAAGGCTGGATCGAAGAGGATAAAATTGTGGATGAGGTGATGATGGGACTCAAACGGGCCGGAGCTGACATTATTTTGACTTATTTTGCCAAAGACCTAGCCATGCGATGGGCTCGCCGATAGCCATATGTTGGATTTGAATATAAATTGAAGCAAAACTCAATGCCCATGAATGTACTGACCATTTTCAGAAAAGAAGTAGCTTCCTTTTTCAATTCATTGATCGCTTATGTGGTCATCAGTGTATTTTTGATCGGGACGGGACTCTTCTTTTGGGTATTTGAATACAACATTCTCGAAAATGGGATTACTCAAATGGATGCCCTATTCGACTTTGGGCCTTATATGTTTCTCTTTTTAGTTCCAGCCATTACCATGAGGGCCTTTGCAGAAGAGATGAAGTCGGGAACCATCGAGTTTCTCTACACCAAACCTCTGACAAATGGGTCTATCATTACGGGTAAGTTTCTGGCGGGAATTTTCCTGGTCCTCTTTTCTCTCCTCCCTTCCCTGATTTACTACCTTAGCGCGTATTGGTTGGGCATCCTGGATTCAAGCCCTCAGTCAACCCTTGGGGCCTTGGGTGAAATCCTGGTAGCTCCAGCCATGGGTCCTTCCAACCTGGATGTAGGGGCTACTTGGGGGGCCTATCTTGGACTTTTTGCTGTGGGCTGCATCTTTACGGGAATCGGACTTTTCACATCAGCCCTGACCGACAACCAAATCGTGGCTTTTATCCTTGCCGTATTTCTCTGCTTTTTCTTTTTTACCGGATTTGATTTTCTGGCAGGAATCAAGGTCCTGAGTGGGGTCAACAGCCTGTTTTTGCGGCTCAGCATCATGCAGCATTATGAGAGCATCAGCCGTGGGGTCATAGACAGCAGGGATCTACTCTATTTCCTGAGTTTTATTGTTATTTCCCTTATTCTGACCCGCATCGTCCTCAGTCAAAAGCTAGGTTGATGAGCCTGGGATGTAACCTTTGACTTTCTATTCAGGCAGAATCTACTCCCTGAGTGGAAATTTCATTCTTGATTATACTATATATTTCATCCTATAATAATAATCGATCTGCCGTAAAAATTTAATAAAGCCTTAGGCATTTAGGCCTATTTTCATTAACATTATATGCAGAAAAACTCATTTAACTATATAACCCAAGGAAACATGCTGAAAGCTGCTCGACTCACATGGGTAGGCCTGATCCTCCTATTGGCAGGCTGCCAAAACCAAGAGGCTGAACTAAGTCCCCAAGCCCTTCAACCTACAGACCTTTCACTCAAACAAGGGATTGTTGCCCTTGACGACCGCGAACCCATGAGCCTCATGGAGATGGAAAGAATCTTCTACGAGCGCCTCAATGAAAAGGGTGAACTCTCCTGGTCAGACTTCGACGCCTACACCTCCTGGTCAGCATTGGTTCGATCTGATTCTATGATCTCAGTCGGCTACCAGCCCCAAGGCTTCGCCAACCTCAATGAGCGTATCCACCAAATTGACTTTCAATCTCCAACATGGCAGCAGGTGCGAAAGGACCTCATCCAGTGGGTGGTGGACGAGACCAACCGCCTTCACCCAGAAGAAAAAGTTGAAGCAGAGAATATTCTGGGTTTTGGAGAAGCCTCCCTCCCCTACTTCTTCATTCGAGTCTACGACTACGAAATCCTGGCCAAGCTCCGTCAGATGAGGGTGGTTCGCTATGCAGAACCCAGCGGATACAGCCCTCTTGCATATCAAAACAACCGTTCTTCCTTGGGCTGTGGCCTGTCAAATCCTTCCTCTCAGCCTCCCACCAGTTATTTTGCCACTACGACCCCTGCCACCACCAAGGTTTCCTGGCATCACCTCAACGATCAGTTTCACCGGGTAGAAGATGCCTGGGCCGCTGGCGCAGATGGGGATAATATCACTGTAGGTTTGATCGACACAGGAATCAGCCCTGATCAGTCCAAGCTCAACGGCAGTTATTCAAGTGGAGCCTCCACGGGAAGGTTCCGCCAAAAATACGGCACCTACCAGACTGGATGGTGGTGGTGGAAAAGCTACGATGGTCCCAATGATCAGTGTGGACACGGCACTTCTATGGCAGGGGTTATTGCTGCCCCCCGTGCAGGTGATGGTGCCTCTATGGGTACCGCATGGAAGGCAGACCTGATCTCCGTTCGGGCTACCAGCGACGTAGTGATCAACGGCTCCAATGAAAAAGATGGTGTAGCCGAGGCCCTTGTCCTTCTAGGCAACCGCTCCGACGTTCGCATCATTTCTATGTCTATCGGTGATGTATTTTCCAGTGGTACAGTTAAGGATGGCATCCGCTACGCCTACAACAGGGGTAAACTTATTTTTGCTGCCGGAGGTACCTCCACCTCTTTCACCAACTGGGTAGGAGTTATCTTCCCCGCCACCATGAATGAGACCGTAGCCGTAACGGGTGTAGACACTGGTACTCCCCTAAGGCGCTGTGATGCCTGCCACTCCGGCAGCAAGATCGACTTTGTGGTGACCATGGAAGGTAGAAACGATGGCGACAAGCATCCCCTCACCCTGGCACCCAGTGGCAATGTCCCTGATCTGGTCGCAGGTTCTTCAGTGGCTACAGCCACCATGGCAGGAATGGCTGCCCTCCTTTGGGGAGAATATCCCTCTTGGTCAAGAGGGCAGATCATGGATCGCCTCAAAGATGCCTCTGAGTACTATCCCTATCGCAGTGGAGACTTTGGCTGGGGAAGGGTGGATATTGCCGCCGCCGTAACCGGACAAAACCTCTAACATCTGTTATTATTCATAGAAAAAGGCCGATTTTCGCTTGAAAATCGGCCTTTTCTGATGCTTGAAGACGGATTAAGCCCCGTCATTGAGAATCTTGATAGCGGCTCCATCCAACTGCTCTGTCAATCTGCACTGGCAGGAGAGTCGGCTGGTGTCGGTGATATTGGGAAGAGAATCGAGCATGAATATCTCGTTATCCTCTTTCTTGCCAAGCTTTTCAAAACCCTCTTTAAAAGTCACATGGCAAGTGCCACAGCTCGCCATACCTCCACAGATGGCTGGCACGTCGAAGTCCTTTTCTACCAGGACTTCCATAAGACTACTGCCCGGATCAGGTTCCAGCTCCAGTGTCTGGACGCTTCCGTCTGTATCTTCTACCTGAATCTTAATCATGAATCGTTAACGTTTGAAGTGAATAATGCTTTATGCCAATCCCTCCACCCCGGTTACGGTGGTGTACTTGAGGGTGGTTTTTTTATTTGGAAAGACGATCTTAGCCGCCGAGTGAGCCATCAAAGCTGCTTCATGAAACCCACAAAGAATGAGCTTTAGCTTACCGGGATAGGTGTTGATGTCCCCGATGGCGTAGATGCCAGGGACACTGGTACTGTAATCGCGGGTATCCACGGCCACCGCTCTTTTGTCGATGCTCAATCCCCAGTCGGCAATAGGGCCCAGTTTGGGACTCAATCCAAACAGAGGGATGAAATAATCTGCCTCCAGGGTCTTTTCTTCCCCCTCCTTGTTTTTGATTTTTACCTCCTGGAGCTTGCCTTCCCCGCCTATATCGGCTACCTGAGAGTCCAAAAAGAGGTTCATCTTTCCAGCTGCTGCCAGGTCTACGACTTTTTGGGCCGTATCCGGGGCTCCGCGAAACTCCCCACGCCTATGAACCAGAGACAACTCCTCGGTAAGGTCTGCCAGGTACACCGCCCAATCAAGGGCAGAGTCTCCTCCACCTGCAATGACAACTTTCTTGCCTCGGTACTTTTCAGGGTCCTTGACCATGTAATCTACTCCCTTCCGCTCAAAGTCAGAAAGGTTTTCCAGGGCGGGTTTGCGGGGTTCAAAAGACCCCAGCCCTCCGGCGATGACTACTACTTTGGCATGAATTTCTGTATCCTCATCTGTCTTGAGGCGAAAAGATCCATCCTCCTGTCGCTCCACCTCGGTCAACTTTTCACCCAGGGTATAGGTGGGCGAAAAAGGCTTGATCTGCTCCTCAAGGTTGGTGATCAGGTCGCCGGCCAGCACGGAAGGATAGCCGGGAATGTCGTAAATGGGTTTCTTGGGATAAATTTCAGTCAACTGCCCCCCGGTTTGAGGAAGGACATCCACCAGGTGACACTTCATCTTGAGCAATCCCGCCTCAAAAACGGCAAATAATCCCACGGGTCCGGCTCCGATGATGCATATATCTGTTTGTATCATAGAATTTTTTATCAATTTTGCCCAGGGCAAAGCAGGCAATAATTTCGACGAAAATACATTTTTTACCGTTTCCAAACAGGAGAAGGGCAGAAAGGTTTGAACTAGCCCCCTCAAACTTATCTTTCTACCTCCTTTAAGCTATTGAATGATGAAACATCTCCGACTCTTTTTCTTTGCGCTCGGCCTTATGGTCTTGGTCCTTTCCTGTGAAGAAAGCAACCTGGCCGTGACTCCCACTGCCGATTTGAGCTTTACTATATTGGATAATGCCAGTGGAGACCCCATCCCTGATGCCAGGGTCTACCTCTTCAACAACCGGACGACCTACGAAAATTATCTCAGCGAAAACCCCGATGCAGATCCGGCAGAGGCTCCCAATCTCAATCCCGAAAACATAGGGGTGGCCAATGCCAATGGAGTGGTTGCCTTCCTTTCCTATGACCTCGACGGACCCAATTTCGCTTCGGGCAATACATTTTTCTACAAAACCGATCCCATCTATTTTCGGGCGGAAGGAAGTTTGGATGGCAGTACTTACCTGACCAATGATGGAGGAGAAAATCGCTTGGACTTCGGCGAAGTAGAGTCCGGAGGCTCCCTCGTATCAGATCTAGAGGTCTTTTTACAATAGACAGGGTCAGCAAAGCGCTGTTGGGATAATCATGCATCATTTGTTTTAACCCCAGGTGGGCTCGCCCAATCCCTGGTGATCATGATTTTCGCCGACGATCTTCCCGCCATTCGGGATCGCGATAGACCTTCATGAAGGCTTCGGAACCCTGAGGGGTGAGGGAAGCGCTTACCACTCGGTAAATCAGTTCCAGGTATTCGTCGACTTTTCCTTCTTCTGATCCTTGGTAGTAAATTTCTGCATCTACGATCCAAGCATTGAGGAGGATGAGGACCCCGTGAGACAGTTTATCGTAATGCCTGGGGTATCTCTCCTTTTTCAGGTAGCCCTGCTGCTGAAGGAAGGCATAGATTTCCCGACAAATTAGCATGCGAAACTGGTACTGCTTACGGGCGTGTTCGGCCACTTCTTCAAAACGCCTGACAAGGTTGGGCAAGTCAAGAAAGATGAATTTGTACTTATACAAGACCTGTAACATGCGACGCAGGCTTTTGACCATGAAGTCAAAGCTGAAAATTTCTGCCCTGAGGTTTTTTACCTCTGCATTGAGTTCATCCTGCATTGCATGGTAGAGTTCAAGGATGATGTCGTCTTTTTTGGCGAAGTAATAGCAAAGGTTGCCGTAGCTGATGCCTAATTCCTCACTGATTTTACGGCTGGAAACCTGATTGATGCCTTCACTATTGAAGAGTTCCCTTGATTTGAGTAGTATTTTGTCTCTGGTTTTTGCCATGTGTCTGACAAAAATAAAAAAAACCTCTATCTATACAGATAGAGGTTTACCTATTATATGATTGCTGGTATTCCGGATCAGAATAAACATGTATTGAATCCCCATTACCATAATTCAGAAGTTGAGTTGAAAATCAAATCAACATCCGAGAAAAGAACGAAATCCGGAACAATCGAAATAACAGGTAGTAAAGAACGAGTCTTTTATATTTCTTAATTGACCCTTACCACCAGGTAGCGAGAGGTTTTCCAAAACTTCTCAGGATTGGTGATCTGGATATAATCGTAAGTCTTATCCTGGTCTTCGTCGGTCAAGACGTATGAATCTTCAGGATGAGGGGTCAACAATTTGGCTTTTTTGGCTCCCAGCGGAATTTCCTTCACTTCGCGGATATCTATCCTAGTGAAAGCAGTGTCCTGCATCTCTTCGTTGATTCGATTGCGCGAGGCCAGGACGTTGGAGTCTTTGAGGTTTTTGCTTTCCCCGACTACATAGTAAGCGGTATTCAGAACATCCTGCTGGGCTTCTATGGTTTCAGTCTGGGAATCTATCTTTTCCTCCTGCTCAGTGAGCTGTTCTTCCTGGTCGGAGGTCAGCCTGGCCAGGCTTTCATTGACCTCATCAAGCTGTTCCATCTTGCCATTGAGCTCTTCCACCTGGAAGTTAAGGGTAGCGAGTTGGTCTTTGAGTTCGGTAACCTGGGCTTCGCGCTGGGTCATCTGCTTTTTCAAAGATGCAACCATGCGACGATAGCTTTCCGCCTGTCCTTCAAATTTTTCAGCTTTGGCGTTGAGCCCGTCGATCATCATGCGATTCTGATCCAGAAGTCCATTGATGAGTTGAATATCTTCGACGATCTTATCCTTTTGGCTCACCCTCATCTCAGAAGCGGATGCATTCATGGAAATGAGGTTTTCCTTCTTTTTGATGGTCTCAAGGTTTGCTTCAAACTCATCGAAGGTGGTCATAAACTGATTCAGGAGAGAATCTTGCTCCTGCTTTTTGGTCTGCAGGGCAGCATTTTTTTCTTCGAGTTCATTTACCTTTCCATTGTCACAGCCTCCCAGGATGATGGCCACTACAATTGAAAGAACTTTAATATTTACATGATATTTCATAGGTCTGCAATTTGTTTTCATCATTACAAAACCAATGTGCGTGCCACCAAATTAACAGACTGATTGTCAACAAACTAGTATATAAATTATCTATTTTATTCCCCATATTGAAAGGAATATTCTCATTTTGAGAATGGGAGAAGGTTCAGGCAGGATTCATCAATTCGGTCCAGTTACCTCTCAAACCCGGATTTTGGAAAGAGGCCTCAATCTCTCGGAGAAATTCTTTTCTGGGGATAAGTTGGGCGCCAAGGCTTTCGAGGTGTCGGGTATGGACCTGGCAGTCGATCAGGGTAAATTCTCGGGCTTGCAATTCTCTTACCAGCTGAATGAAACCGGCTTTGGAGGCATTGGAAACCTTAGTAAACATGGATTCACCAAAAAAACTTTTTCCCAAAGAGACTCCATATAGCCCTCCTACCAGCAAGCCCTCCTGCCATACCTCTACGGAGTGAGCATAACCAAGGGCATGAAGATGAACATAAGCCTCCAGCATTTCATGGGTAATCCAGGTGCCTCGCTGGCCCGGCCGGTAGGCCTGCTGGCATTCGGTGATGACACTTCGAAAATCCTGGTCATAGGTGATCTCAAAGAGGTCTTTTTTCAAAACCTGCTTCATGCTCTTTGAAACCTTGAGCTGGGAAGGATACAAGACAAAGCGGGGATCTGGCGACCACCAGAGGATGGGATCGCCTTCAGAAAACCAGGGAAAAATCCCAGATTGATAGGCCAGGAGAAGTCTTTCAGGAGAAAGGTCTCCCCCAATACCTAAAAGTCCGTGAGGTTCTGCCCTGCTAATAGGGGGGAAAATGAGTTCCTTAGGAATTTGATAAATGGGCATGAACGAAGGGGGGAAGGCAGGATAACAGGAGTTATTGAGCCAATTCTTCTACGGTCGCTCCGATGCCGCGGTCCACGAGGGCTTCTCTCATGGGATTGAGCTTTTTGCGAGGGCCTTTCTTGACGGCGTATTTGCCTTTGGTATGGATAATCCATGCACATTGCTCGGCTTGTTCGGAGCTATGATCGCAAATATCCATAAGAGACTTAATGATCCAGTCGAAGGTGTTGACATGGTCATTCCAAACGATCAAGCTTACAGGTTCATCTACACCGACGTTTTCCTTGACCTCTTCCAGTTCTAGCACTTGTGCGTTTAGCGGCATCATTTTCTTAAAGCTGTGATTGATTATGCTTGTCTAATTATATTTCCCGGCAGTATCACAAAAATAGTTTTTTTGTCTGTAAAAATAAATCTACCTGTACGATCTGCCTGTAGAAATTCGTAAACAATAGTAGATACACAACTCCTATACAAAAGGGTATGTTTGTTTGACCGAGGCAAAAATATGGATTCGGCTGTCATAACTTTTGGAATTTCTAGGTCTTTTGCAGATAAACTCACTCATTTCCAGGAAAATCTGAGGATTTTATTACCATGAGAAAAAAGCAAATCGCATTATTAATTGTCCTTATCCTTGCCTTTCTTCCGCTTCCCAGCATGGCCTGGGGATTTTGGGCGCATCAACGGATCAACCGTCTGGCAATCTTCACCCTACCTCCCGAAATGCTGGGCCTTTACAAGAAGAATATCGAATTTTTGACAGAGCATGCCGTAGATCCTGACAAACGTCGCTATGCAGTGGATGGAGAGGCCGCCCACCACTTTATCGATATGGACCATTATGGAGAATATCCCTTTACCAATGTGCCCCGCTACTGGGAGGATGCCGTAAAGAAATTTTCCAAAGATACCCTCGAAGCCTATGGGGTCGTCCCTTACCATCTTCCCACCGTGGTCATGAAACTCAAGAAAGCCTTCGAAAAAGAAGACTTGCTTGCCATCATGAAGGCCTCTTCGGACCTGGGACATTACGTGGGAGACTCTCACGTTCCTCTGCATACCACCGAAAACTACAACGGGCAGTTGACTGGGCAAAAGGGAATTCATGGCTTTTGGGAATCTCGCCTTCCTGAGCTTTTTGGGGAGGGCTATGACTTTTTTGTAGGGAAGTGCTACTACGTAGAAGACCTTTTTGGAGAAAGTTGGAAATTTGTCCTCGACAGCCACCGCCTCCTGGACTCGGTCCTTTTGTTGGAAAAACAGTTGAGCGAAGATTTTCCTGCCGATAAAAAGTACGGTTATGAAAGCCGCAACAACGTAGTGGTCAGGACCTACTCGAGGGAATACTCTGCCGAATATCACCGCCGCATGAATGGCATGGTCGAGCGCCGCATGCAAAAGGCCATCCTCAGTGTAGGCTCTTATTGGTACACAGCCTGGAAACTCGCAGGCTCTCCCGACCTTAGCGAACTGATGTACCAAAAGTTGGAACCTCGGCCCAATAGCTACAAGAAGAAATTAAAAATCACTGACAGAGAGGCCTTCGATGTAGGAGCCCTCATGATGGGTTGCTGTGGAAAACCACAGAAAGCCCTTGCTTTTGGCCTTCATCGAACCTTGAGCTGTGTTCAGGATGATCCTCGCTGGGTGGTGGTCATGGATGAAGCCGCCAGGGAGCAAGTGAATAAGGATCAATTACCCTGGTACAGACGGGCCTGGAAATGGCTATTGGATTTTTTGAATTAGGCCTGTTAAGGTGAAGTAGAATAGCGAGGTTTCAGCTAATTTTAAAAAAATAGTTTAGCTCCCTACAGCAGATTCAAGTACCTCCCCATTACAACCTTGAATATTTCATTACGGAAATCATTGATTCACCAAGGTCCTGTAAATGGCTTCCCCATCAAGCTCAATCATCATAAAAATGGTTTCGTGATATTTATGCATCCCTACCTTTATCACATTTTTTCCTGGATGAAGAATTTTTGTGTTGGGTTCAGCCAGTAGCCTTCCCTTGACATCAAAAAGATTGATTTCAACCCTTTTCTTCCTGTCCGTTTCAATCTCAACGTTGATCTTTGAGCCATAGGGATTGGGATATACCCTTATGTGTCCAGCCTCAGATTTTTCCAATATGGAAGGCAATCGGCTAAGAGGCCCTGTAAGCCCTGCGGTGTCAGTCAAGGCCTCCATGAAGCTGATAATTGCCTGCATTTCTACTTCGCTCAGATGAAGGGAGTCCTCTGGCAGGGTTTGGTTGTCCACCAGCATCCCCATTCCTGTCCCTCCTCCAAAATTGTAGAAATCCATGACTTCCTCAAGGCTATCATAAATCCCATTGTGCATATAGGGTGCTGTAAGTGCCACGTTGCGGATACCAGGGGTTTTGAAGTGATGGAGAAACCAAGGGTCATTATCCCAGGGCCAGCCACTCTGGTACCTTCCGGAATCTGCATCCAGCACATTTGCAGCCGAAGAAGCCGGAACACCAAGTACCTCCGATTCACTTTCTTTGTACTGGGGAGGTACAATCCCTCCAAATGATGGTGCGAAGTGGCAGGTTCCACAGCCTGCCTTGCCCATAAAGAGGTTATACCCTTTCAGGACAGAAGAGTCGATTTGTTGCTCATTGATTTCAGACCTCATGTACTTGTCAAATGGTGAATTGAAAGAAGAAAGGCTGGCCACATAGGATGCAAGGGCCATTTTTAGGATATATCCACTTTCTACCTGTTGGTCATACATCTCGGGAAATGCATCCCGAAACAGGTCCTTATATTCAGAAATCAAAAAGACCTTTTTTACGATTTCTTTGTAATCTGTAGAAAATTCCAAGGGATTAAAGACAACATGGTCAATCTGATCTTCAAGATTTTTTACCCTGAAATCATAAAAAAAGGAATGAGCAAAAACAGTATTGATCAGGCCCATCGAATTGCGCTGGGTATAGGTATTATGGGCCTGGCCAGGGCTTTTGGGGAAGCCATCGGCGAAACCCTTCTGAGGGTCGTGGCAGGAAGCACAAGAACGGTTGTTGTTCGAAGAAAGGATAGGATCGAAAAACAATAGCCTTCCCAGCTCTATTCGTGAGGGTTCGTCATTCTTGTGATAATGACCGATAAAACCAGCCTTATCCAAAAAGGAATCACTAAAAATCTTTCTTCCCAGGTAGTTAACAGGGTATTTCCATTTGTCAATCTTTGGATCCTCGTCGTAAATGGTAGGTGGTCAATGTTTAGCTGAAGATCAAGCATGGTTTCGTAAAGTGGTTGGATGATGTCACTTGTCCAGGAGGCATGGTTAAAATCCGAGTTAGAGTTTGAATTATCCAAAAACAAGCTACCCTCATCCATCAGGGCAAAAAGCTGATACCCCTCTGACTGGCTTTTTTCTTCAAATACATCCTCCCAAATCTCCAGAGATTCTCTCAGTATTCTCCAGCTTATCCTTGCTTCTTCAATCGCAAGGCCAGATTGGGGGTACCAAAACCTGTCAAGCCCAGAAAAGATATTCTGAGCAGTGAAAACCGACACGCCTCAAAGAACCTCCGGCTACTTACCCTTTCCATGTTATCTTCCTGGTATTGGACAAATGCCTCGACATCCATTTTGAGTATTTCCGTTAATTCCCTGATATCACCTATATCTAGGGAATTTGCATAAATCAATTCTTCTAGCATCTGAAGCCCATGTGGATCCACCACCTCTGGCCTCCTCACCACTAGGGAATCAGCAATAACTTTGGGTAAGGGGGCTCCATTAAACTGATATTTTGCATGATCTGGAAAAACATATTCAAGGATGAACTCGACCTTTTTATAGGCAAATCGTGTCTCTGCCAGCTGTTCGGCTAATTTCGACGGGGAATCGGCAACATCCGATAGCTCCATGGCCTGGCGATGCAGCTTCGTTGCCTCCACCACAAAAGCTCTCAGGTTGAGGATATACATTTGTTTTACCTCAGAAATGGGCTCTGTATTTTTTTTAGAAACCATGCCAAATCCCAACATACAAAGAATCAAGGTTGAGAAAAGCAGATATTTGAATGATACTTTAATGATGCTATTGTTTGAAAACACCCAATGAGCCTGATCCTATTAGGCCAGACTCATTGAGCGAGATTTATTGTTTCTTATTTGCGAAGCAATCTTCTGACAGTTCGCTTATCTCCTACCTGGATCATCATGATGACCGTTTTGCCAGAAGTTGCAACTGGCAGTTGGATCAGATGTCTTCCGGTATTGTGGGTACCCTGATAGGCCTCGTCCAACAACCTTCCCTGAAGGTCATACAACCTAATACTCACATCTTTGAGTCCCTGCACATTGAGATCAATGTTTACCTGGGAGTCAAAAGGATTCGGATATACAACAACATCTTCCTTTGGAAGGGTGCTCACACTTGAAAGTACCTCCACAAAAGCAGACTTCAATACGGTATCTCCTCCCGCCTTGTTGAAAGCCTCCAACTTCACCAAGTAAGTACCAGGTGTGCTGTAGGTAACATTGGGGCTGGACTGGTTAGCGACGGTTTGAGGCATACCGGACTCAAACAACCAGTAAAGAGAATCAGGACGGAAGGTACTTGCATCGGTAAAGGTAATAGATTCTCATGCGGCAATATTGGTAGCACTTGCTGTAAAGTCCGCAACGGGGGGTTGCAGCCCGAGGAACTGCTTCCTGGCGATTACAACTGTTGAAGAAGCATCGAAGGTAACTTCTTCGAATGCACCATCCAGTTGGGTCTGTGTATTTCCTCTTGATGGATGCATAATGGATACAAACATGTAGCGAAAATTGGGAGAAAATGTCATTCCAGAAGGCTCTGAACCAGCAGGGGTAGTCATAAAAATATCAACCTGAGGCGCTTCCTGGGTGTGTCCCGGACGGATTACCCAGATGTGGTCATCACCCCCATCCTGCATGCCGTATAGGTTACCCAGGTCGTCGAAGGCAAGGTTGTCAATTCCAGTGCCAAAACTTGTAAACAGGATTTCCTCATCGGTAACGATTGGGTAGGACTGTCCCCCAACCCATCCTTCAAATTCATCAATGGTAGAATCTGAGGTGTTGGCAAAACGATAAATGATGCCATTGCCCTTGGAAGTAAAGTAGATTTTTCCATCAACTGTCCCCACTTCTACATCCTCCACAGAGTTAAAGAATGTGCCTCCAACAGCCGCTGCCAAAGTATTGGTATTGTTACGCTCATTTTGGGTGGTATTTGGCACCTGGACTCAGCGTCCTGTGGTACTGGTTGGGAAACCAAATTCATTCAATGAATCATCCAGGCTAAGGGCATACAACTTTCCTTCACGCAAATCAGTTTTTTGATCAGCAACAAATTTGTAAACGCAAGAGGTTCCACCATCTTCCCCCATGTAAACTGTTACGCTGTCAGGAGCAGGTGCCGCATTCTCATGGGACATCCAGCCCATCGCGTAAAGCTTGGTAGGAGTTCCAGTTCCGTAATCCCTTACCTTTTTGGTTACAGGGTCAATCTCAATGATCCATCCTACATCGTTGTATCCATCGTTGTTAACATCGGTTACGTTGGGGTACTCTTCTGAAGTGAGGTAGGTACCCCAAGGTGTAATTCCTCCGGAACAGTTGGTAGCCGTACCACCACCCAGGGAATTGGCCGTAAAGTCTACTGCCCTTGAGCTATCGACATCCCAAAGATTCACTTCATCATCGAAGGTTAGGTCCAACATAGTTACACCTTCTACAGGTGAAATCTCATGATTGATTCCCAATACCCCTGCGGTACTGCTCATGTTGTTCATTCCGATAAAACCTGTGAAGTCATTGTTTCCAGGCATGATTCCACCACCTATGGAGTAAGGGTCTCCTTCCTGAACCAGAAGCTGAAGCCTGTGGGTGGAAGGAATGCGGATAGATTGATCCCTGGGCCTTGGATCTACTGAGGTGAAACAACCAATGTGGTCGTCCGTCATTGGATCGCAGTTGAACTGGCTATTCAAGCTAAACTCCTTCAGCTCCATGTCAAACCCAAGGTCAATGTTGTTCGCAGATACATTGTGCATTTCTACAGCCAAGGCATTCAGCCCAGCCTGGAAGGCAGACTTTGGAATGATGTAACCGGCATAGCTGGATTCATTTGGGGTAAATCCTAACGCAACAGTGGAAGAAGTAATCTCTCCGACTGGAAGGTTGTAGCGAACTACTTCCTGTCCATTGATATATGCTACAGCCCCATCGTCATGCTTGAGTCGCATCAGGATGGTGTCAGAAAGGTTTGCATAATCGTCAACGTAAATGTTCTTCTCGAAGTAATAGGTTACAAACCCTTCATTCAACTCGGTATTCTGTCCATCTCCGAATCCGAAATCACCGAAATTGTATGACCAGGTTGAAAAGTCGTATCCAATATCTGTCCAATTGACATCATCCAGGCTTTCTCCTTCATCCTGATATGACCATATAGATTCTCTGGGAATAGGGAAAGTGTCGATGGGTGCAGGTTTGAAGATTGGTGTTACCTCCATGTCAAAACTCAGGTCTGAGCTGAATACGTCTCTCTGGTGAACTTCTACGGCAATGAGGTTTTCACCCTCCACAAAGTTGCTGCTCACAATCTCTTCGAAATAAGTGGTCTCATTGCTACCCGAAACTGTACTGGGTGCCAATGTGCTAAAGGCTACTGGACCGCTTGGCATGTTTTGTCTGAATGCCTCTACTCCATTTACATACACAACAGCCCCATCGTCCCTTAACAACTTAAACTTCAAAGAATCAATGAAATCTGCATTTTCCACATCGAAGTTATGACGGAAATAATGGGTAGGATACTTGTTGCTGGAGTTGGGACCGAAGTCAAGCACGGTTTGCTCATTTCCATTACCATAATCCGCAATGGTAGATCCGAAATCCCACAAAGAATCGTTGTAGGCTAGGTCTTTCCAGTTGGTTCCCAAAGCAGTACCAGTGGTATCATATTTCCACAGAGAGTTAACCGTAATTGGAAATACACCTTTCTGGAAGCTGTTCAATTCGTAAGTAACGCATAGCTTTGGAGATTGAGATGGAGATCCATCGTAGGACTCAGCCACTCTCTCTCCTGTACCGGAGATGACCATCACCATGGCATTCCCTTCTTCTTATCCCTGGCGGTCTACAATTTCCTGGATGATAGCTGTAAGATCAGGGGTACGCTGGTCAGGACCAGCTGCACCCACTGTTCCCCATACGGGGATGCTGTCCCATGCTATGCTGTCAGCAAACCAAAGACGACCGGAGATGTCAAAGGAATTGGAAGAAAAAGTGGTGCCATTATCGGTGTCCTCAACAAAAATGTACTTGGTACCAGCGATGTCGTCGTCCTCATCCACTGTAAACTGAATGTAGGCATTGGTGACGATGGCACAAGAACATTGGAGAATCGAATTCCAACAAACTGATTCCCATCGTTTCCATCGCGAACCAGCTCAAGGTCTGAGGAAGTCAGGTCCATCGTGCCAGGACTCGAGCCATCAGCGCCCTGTTCTTCGGCATCGTCGGTAGAGGCATCTACCCTTTTCGAAAAAGTCAATTGGGCATGTCCTTGCATAGTAATCCCCATAAGGATTAGGAGCAATACCCAGTTCTTGCGTAGTAATTGTTTCATGAAAGTTGGTTATTAAAAAATTTACACATGTAATTTTTTTAATAACTTTAACCTCGTCTCGCGTCTCGGATTATTTCTACTTTACTAACGCCAAAGAACCTTAACAAACAAATAACATTAGCTGCTGTCTACTCCACCCTGCTGCCTTCCAAACGTTCGTAGATAAACTGCCCCTGCTGCTCATAATTGGCCTCCATGTAGACAGAGTCTTCTCCAAAAAACTCCCCAAAGATCAGCGTAAGGGGAGAAGATGCATAAATCTGGACAAAACGGCCACTGGGGTAGAGGGCAACTTCGTACTTTTCTCCCAACCAAATGGTCGGCAGGTAACCGTAGCCCGGAGCCACCAAAGCAGAATCTTCCTCTGAATACTTCACCTCAATCTCTTGCCATCCATCAAACTGTTTGGTGGAATCGCCCCCAACCTCTCCCGACATGGAAAGACGGTAAACACGAAATTTTCCGGTAAATCCTTTCCGGAAATCCTTTTCAGGATCTAAGGTGCCTCCATCACAAGCGGCCAGGAAAAGAATGGCAATGACAATAGCAAAAAAATATTCTTTTTTCATCATGTATTTTTTCTTTTTAACGCTACCGCCATCCACATCGCTGCGTTTTTATGTTCATCCCCGAAAAATTGTAAAAAATCTTCATCAAAGGGGTGATGGGAATCTCTGGAATACGACTAAGGAGAAAAGTCAAAACCACAAAATAATGAAGATGCTCAAGATTAATCTTAGAAGCCTGACCTGGATGGGAATTCTGATTGCCTTTTATCTGGTCGGATGCAAGGGAGAATTTGGAACGGTGGGCCTGGAAGCCACCGACAGCCCCATTGATGACCCTCTTTATGCAGATGTCTTTCTGACCATCGACGAGATCAAGGTAGAAGGCAAGTCCATCGAAGACTTCGAACGGCAAACCATCAACATTTCCCGGCTCCAAAACGGCCTTACCGAAAGCCTTTTCAAAAGCGATGTCGAAGAGGGTGAATACGAGTCCCTCACCCTAGTACTGGACTTTGATGAGGACGATCAGGGAAATTCTCCCGGCTGCTATGCCAATACCAGCTACGACCGTAAAATCGACCTGGCTAATGGAAGAACAGGCAAGGAGGAAATCAAGGTCTCCAATGCTTTTAGCCTGAGTCCCGACCAGGAGATCAATTTCGTCATGGACATCGACCTGCGTAAGTCCATTCGCTCCAGCCAACCGGGGGATGAAGACATGCTCAGCCTTGTCTCAAATTCCGGAATTGAAGAGGCCATTCGGATAGAAGAGATCGCCAATACCGGAGACCTAACTGGCAGTCTTTCCTTGGACGGCAATATCGACAGCCTTACCCGTTACTTTGTGGCTTATGTCTATGAAAGAGGGACCTTCGACAAGTTTACGGAGACCCTGGACAGCGATGGGGATGGCATTATTTTCGAGAATGCCATCAGCAGCAGTAAGGTAGACCTCAGTCAGGGCCAGGCGAGTCAGTCTTTTGTCTTGGCCTTCCTGGCAGAAGGGTCCTACGAAGTGGTCTTCGAAGCCTTCGAGCGCTACGAATTTTCTCAACTCAAGAAAGGCTTTCTGGTAGCCCAAGGATATGAAGTCTTTCCTATTCCCTTTGAAATCAAAAAAGGTGAGAGTACCAAACTGGTGCTGAAAGGCATAAATGTCATCCCTTGATATTTGTCCAAGGGAAGAAGCCTTTATCTTGAATAAAATTATTCCTGGCTGAAAAGGCTAATCAGGCCAAAAAAGATTCGCGACTAACTTCTGTAAAAAGGATGGCTCTTGGGAACCGTCCTTTTTTTTTATGAAAAAAAACAGATATTCGCCCTCATCTCATTATTGCTGGACTTTTTCAAATACTGCTACATGAATCCCATCAAGATCATCAAAAACAGGTCTGACATCGGTGCAGGTACCCGAGGCTCAGACATGGGCATAGACGCCATAGAAATTGCTGCGATCAACGCTGACAACGATTATTTCTTTCGCTATCCCTACATAGACCTGGAGACGGACAACGAGACTGTCTACAACAAGGTCAAAACGACCTTTGCCAAGCAGATCACCCACGTGCGGGAACAATGCCAGCGGGTTTCGGATGCCGTCCAACAGACCTTGGATGAAAAATACTTCCCCATCGTACTTTCGGGGGATCATTCTTCCGCCCTGGGCACGCTTAGCGGCGTAAAGGCTCATCTGGGTGAAAAACGAATGGGAGTCATCTGGATCGATGCCCATGCAGATTTGCATTCTCCCTACACTTCCCCTTCCGGAAACGTCCATGGCATGCCCCTGGCCGCGGCCCTAGGTGAAGACAACCTGAAGGCCCGTATCAACGAGGTCACTAAGCAGACCATAGGAGAGTGGGAAAAAATGAAGGACATTGGCAAGCCTGGACCTAAATTTCTGCCTTCTGATCTGATTCACTTTGGAATGAGAGATACCGAAGCCTCTGAGGAACAGCTCTGTGAGAGGCTGGGTATACGCAATTACATGGTTCATGAGCTAAGGTACAGGGGCATGGAAACCTGTATGAAGGAGGCTATTGCCCGACTTTCCGGCTGCGATGCCATCTATATTTCATTTGACGTGGATAGCCTGGACTGCGATTTGGTATCTCGCGGAACGGGGACTCCGGTTTCCAAAGGCTTTGATCCAGAAGAAGTCAAAGCCATCATTCAATCCCTCATGGGTACGGGAAAGGTGGTCTGCCTGGAGGTGACCGAGGTTAATCCTCTTTTGGACTACAAGGGAAACAAAATGGCGGAAACGGCTTTTGAGGTGCTGGATGCTGTATCCCCCGCGATCCTGGGCTGATACACCCTGCTAGGCCTTGACCTTCAAGGCTTCCATGTCTGCTTTGTCCAGTTGGTAGACATATTGAAAGATACTGAAGCAGGCCATTCCTCCAAATACATGCCATAGAAAGTGGGTGCCGATTCCGTCGAGGTTTTCCTGCACCCAGGGGGTGAAGTCAAGCATTCTGAAGCCCAGGGCCAGAACAAAAGAAAGTATGCCCAGAAAAATCCATTTGCTCTTGAAAAAGCGGGTCTGGTAGAGAAGCTGGGATACGGGGATTACAATGATGGTCGCCATCATCCCATAGTTGATATTGACCATGAAGCGCTCCCGCATTCCCGAGAATGCGATGGCAAAGCTAAGGCCTACAAAGATCCCGGCAGCTATTCCCAGGCGCAGCCATGAAGCTCCGGCCATCTTATAAAAATAAGCCGCCGCTGCCATACAGAGGATCATAATGGGCAGCCAGTCCATGTGGAGAAAAATGGGGTGGACCCGAAAAAGGTGGTAGATGGTTCCTCCAATTCCACCGATCAAGAGGACAATCAGACCAAAAACCATAAATGGGTGCTGCCTTGCTTCCCCTCTGATTTTCCAGGCAAAATAAGCCACAATCAACAGGAATAGGGCAGCCGAAAGGCCATTGATCGGCTCCACGATCAATTCATCGAAGTTGGATTCGGTATACATCGGCCCATCGTCGCGCTGAAGGTTTTCACCCCCTCTTTTTTGAAATTGGAGGATTATTTCGATCATTTGGTAAAAATAGGGAAAAAGTCCCAAATGTATAGGATTAGGTCAGGACAGGGATACCTGAAAGAAGGAGCTTCCCAGCAGCAAGAAAACAATGTCTATCATCATATAATTCTAAAAAAATGCTCATATTTTGTCAAAATTGAAAAGAAAGCCTTGTTTTCACCTATGAATGTAACTGTACATGTCGCTCAGGAAGAAGATCAGGACTTGGCGGAAGCCATTTGCCAGATGATAGAGGAGGCTGCCAAGGCCAGGGGTACTGGTATAGCTAAACGGGAGCCTAACTACATCAGTCAAAAAATTAAAAGGGGCAATGCCATTATAGCCAAGGTAGATGGAGAACTGGCGGGATTTTGCTATATCGAGACCTGGCAGCACAATCGGTATGTAGCGAATTCAGGTCTGATTGTAGCCCCTCGATTTAGAGGACTAGGACTGGCCAAAAATATCAAAAAAAAGGCCTTTGAACTGTCGAAGGAGAAGTTTCCTGAGGCTAGAATTTTTGGCATTACCACCAGCCTGGCCGTCATGAAGATCAATGCCGAATTAGGATATAAGCCTGTTACTTTTTCGGAGCTTACCCATGATGAGGTCTTTTGGCAGGGTTGCTCTTCCTGCCCCAATTATGATATTCTCACCCGCAACGAGAAAAAGATATGTCTCTGCACCGGCATGCTCTACCAGCCGGATCAAGAGGAGAAGGAAGCTAAGGCCCTTCAGGAAAGGTGGCAGCGCTACAAAGATCACCTGCGAAAGCGAAGCAGCAACAAATTGCTCCAGAAAATTCGGAAAAATCTATTTGGCAAGGTAGACAACAAAAAAACAAGTTAACCCCTATGGCAAAGGTAGTTTTGGCTTACTCAGGAGGCCTGGATACCTCCTACTGTGTGGCCTATCTCAAGGAGAAGGGCCATGAAGTCCACGCTGCCACCGTCAACACGGGCAGCTTCTCAAAGGCTGAACTGGCCGATATCGAAGAAAGGGCCTGGCAGTTGGGCGTGGATTCCTTTGAAGTGCTGGAAGAAACCTCTGCTTACTATGACAACTGTGTCAAATACCTGCTTTTTGGCAATATCCTTAAAAATCACAGCTATCCCCTGTCAGTCAGTGCCGAACGGATGTTTCAGGCCATGGCCATCGCCCGATACGCGAAAAAACTAAAAGCCGAAGCCATCGCCCATGGTTCTACCGGAGCCGGCAACGATCAGGTTCGCTTTGACCTGGCTTTTCAGATATGGATGCCCCAGGCCGAGATCATTACCCCCATTCGCGACCAAAAACTTTCCCGTGAAGAAGAAGTGGCCTTCCTTCAGAAAAGAGGGGTAGAAATTTCCATAGAAAAAGCCCAATACTCTATCAATAAGGGCCTTTGGGGTACCTCCGTGGGAGGAAAAGAAACCCTCAACTCCTGGGAGAGCCTTCCGGAAAATGCTTTTCCCCATCCCCTCAAGACCCAAAAAACCGAAGAAATCATCCTGGAATTTAAAAAGGGAGAGTGCCTGGGCATAGACGGGAAGGATTACTCGGCATTGGAGGCCATAGAAGTACTGGAGCAACTTGCAGCCCCCTTTGCCCCGGGTAGAGGCCTCCACGTAGGCGATACCATTATCGGAATCAAAGGAAGGGTGGGCTTCGAGGCTGCCGCCCCTCTCATCCTCATCAAGGCCCATCAATTGCTTGAAAAACACGTACTTACCAAGTGGCAGATGTACTGGAAAGAGCAGTTGGCCAATTGGTATGGCATGCTCCTACACGAAGGCCAGTTTTTGGAGCCTGTCATGCGAAACATCGAATCATTTCTGGAGGATAGCCAGGCCACCGTATCAGGCAGGGTGAGGGTCAGGCTGTCTCCCTACCATTTTGAAGCCCTGGGGGTGGATTCACCGCACGACCTCATGTCAGATAAGTTTGGCAGTTATGGGGAAATGAACCGGGCCTGGTCAGGAGAGGATGTCAAGGGATTCACCAAAATCCTGTCCAACAGCTCAAATATTTTTTACCAGGTCAACAGGGATCTATTTCAAAATTTTATTGAAGATGAGTGAGAAAGAAAAGGTCCGCATAGGCATCGTGGGAGGGGCAGGCTACACGGCCGGCGAATTGCTCCGCCTCCTGCTCAGACATCCGAGGGTGAAAATTTCCTTTGTACAAAGCAATAGCCAGGTAGACAGGCCTATCAGTAGTGTACATGGTGACCTCATAGGAGAAACCCCATTGACCTTTGTCCCTGAGGTTCATGATGACATCGACCTCCTCTTTTTTTGTGGGGGTCATGGAAAGACAAAGGCCTTTCTGGATGCTCATCCCATCGGAAATAAGATAGCCCTTATCGACTTGAGCAATGAATTTCGGCTTAGAAGCCCCGACCACGATTATGTCTACGGCCTTCCTGAATTATACAGGGAGGAGATTCGCCAATCCCGACGTATTGCTAATCCGGGATGTTTTGCCACCTGCATCCAGTTGGCCCTCCTCCCCCTGGCTCAAAGCGGAGGCTGGACCCATGAGGTTCACCTCAGCGGAATCACAGGTGTAACCGGAGCGGGTCAGCAGCCAAGTCCCTCCACGCATTTTGCCTGGCGCAGCCACAACCTCTCGGTCTACAAAGCATTTACCCATCAACACCTGGCAGAAATTCGCCAGAGCCTGGAAGATGCTGCCGGAACCCTAGGACCCGACCTCCATTTTATTCCCATGAGAGGGCCTTTCAGTAGGGGTATTCTGGTCTCAGCCCATCTCAGGAGCGACTGGAAACTGGAGGATGCCCGCCATTATTACAAAAAATACTATGAAGCCCATCCATTTACCCACCTGGTTGAGGAAAATCCCCACCTCAAGCAGGTAGTCAATACCAACAAAGCCCTGGTATTCCTGGAAAAACATGGAGATCAGCTTCACATCGTCAGCCTGATCGACAACCTGCTCAAGGGAGCTTCGGGACAGGCAGTTCAAAATATGAACCTTATGTTTGGCTTTGAGGAGGACCTGGGACTTCGGCTCAAAGCCAGCGCATTTTAAGTTTTCCCATGAAAAAATTTACCCGAATTGCCGATGTCGGTCATCCCGACCAACTCTTAAAATTAGCTTTGAGGGCCAAGGAAACACCGGATTCCTGGGCTGACCTGGGCAAAGGAAAGACCCTTTGTCTGCTTTTTCTCAATCCTTCCCTTCGCACCCGTCTCAGTACTCAAAAGGCGGCACATCTTCTGGGCATGGAGGTCATGGTCATGAACATCAACCAGGAGGGCTGGAAACTGGAATTTGAGGAGGGGGTAATCATGGATGGAGACAAGGCCGAGCACATCAGGGAAGCTGCAGGGGTCATCGGTGCCTATTGCGACATCATAGGCCTGCGTACCTTTCCCTCTTTTAGGAATCGTGAGGAGGATTACAGCGAAGGAC
The DNA here is from genome assembly GCA_964564415.1 of uncultured Bacteroidia bacterium. Taxonomy (GTDB): domain Bacteria; phylum Bacteroidota; class Bacteroidia; order J057; family J057; genus JALEFZ01. The sequence continues at coordinate 168,868 of CAZMAV010000001.1, forward strand.
TTTTAAATGCCTTTATCGAGCATTGTGGAAGGCCTGTCATCAGCCTTGAGTCTGCTACCCGCCATCCCCTCCAGTCTCTGGCTGATCTTCTTACCATCAGGAGCAATCCCAGTCTCCCTCCCCATCCAAAGGTAGTCCTGACCTGGGCGCCTCATCCTCGTCGCCTTCCCCAAGCAGTGGCCAATTCCTTCCTGGAATGGATGAAGCATGCCGAGTTTGACCTTCACATGGCTTGTCCCCCAGGATTTGAGTTGTCAGAAGAATTTTCCCAAGGAGTAGTCCTGCATCATCAACAGGAAAAAGCCTTTGAAGGGGCTCATGTCGTATATACAAAAAATTGGTCTTCTTATTCAGCCTATGGAGCTACCCTTTATCCCCAAAAAGACTGGACCCTTAATTCAGCAAAACTGGGGGGAGCTAAATTTATGCATTGCCTTCCCATCAGACGAAATGTGGTGGCCCTTGACGAGGTCCTCGATGGGCCTGACTCCCTCGTGGTCGAACAGGCCTCCAACCGGGTACCCGCCGCACAGGCTGTACTTATCCAAATCCTAAAAAACTTATGAAACAACGACTCTACATCGTCAAAATTGGTGGAGCCATACTAGAAAAACAAAGCTACCTGCAAGCTCTTCTCGACGATTTTGCCCAACTGCAAGGAGAAAAAATACTGGTGCACGGCGGAGGGAAAAGTGCCAGCGAACTGGCCCAAAAACTAGAAGTAGAAGCTCCTCTGATAGAAGGAAGGCGGGTGACCAACGAAGCCATGCTCGAGGTGGCCCTTATGACCTATGGAGGGCTGAAAAATAAGACACTTGTCGCCCAACTTCAGGCCCGTGGATGTATGGCCCTGGGTCTGGGGGGAGCTGATCTCGATATGATCCGGGCACAAAAGCGTAGCCAGCAACCCGTCGATTTTGGCTTTGTGGGTGATATCCTGAAGGTAAATGTAGAAAACCTCTACAAACTTCTACAAGGAGGAATTTGTCCTGTATTTGCTTCCCTGAGCCACGATGGCCAGGGACAGATGCTCAATACCAACGCAGACAGCATAGCCTCTCACCTTGCCCAGGCCATGAGCCCTGGATTCGAGGTAGAATTGATATATTTATTTGAAAAAAAAGGAGTGCTCAAAGATTTGAATGATGAGGAAAGCCTGATCGAGAGCCTTGATCCTATCACTTTTGCTGAGGCAAAGGAAAAAGGCAGCATATCGGCGGGCATGATTCCCAAATTAGAAAATGTATTTCAGGCCCTGGAGGCTGGGGTTTCTGTGGTCAGGATAGGTCGATATGACAGCCTAAAAAGCCTGGACCAAGAGAAGTATCCAGGTACCAGCCTTCGTCAACAAGCCAAACCATGAATCTACTTCACGACAAAGCTATCGATCTCCTCAGAAAGTTGATCTCGACTCCTTCACTTTCCAGAGAAGAAAATCAGACGGCGGATATTCTGGAGGCCGCTCTAAATGAAGAGGGTTTAGCGGCCCATCGAAAAGGCAACAACGTATGGGCCTTTTGCGGGGGGGATAGGGGGCCTTTACTGTTGCTCAATTCTCATCACGATACCGTGAAACCCAGGGCTTCCTGGACCCGAGATCCCTTTTCTCCGGAAGTAGAAGAGGGTCGGCTCTACGGCTTAGGTTCCAATGATGCCGGGGCTTCCCTAGTTGCTCTATGGGCAGTTTTTGTCCATTTTTCCAAGCAAAAAGAGCTTCCCTTTCGCTTGGTCTACGCGGCCACGGCCGAAGAGGAAATTTCAGGGGCGGGTGGCATCGCTTCTATTTTGGGAGAATTAGGGGAGGTAGATCTGGCCATCATAGGCGAGCCTACCCAGATGGAGGTCGCCATCGCTGAAAAAGGACTCATGGTCCTCGATTGCAGGGTCAGGGGAAAAGCGGGGCATGCAGCAAGAGAAGAGGGCGAAAATGCCATTTACAAGGCCTTGGAGAATATCCATTGGTTTCAAACCTATGACTTCGAAAAGAAAAGTGAACTGCTGGGACCGGTGAAGATGTCGGTAACTCAAATTGAAGCTGGCTCCCAGCACAACGTAGTTCCGGATATGTGCCACTTCGTGGTGGATGTCAGGTCCAACGAATGCTACTCCAACCGGGAATTAGCTGAGATCATTGCAAAAAATGTGAAGGCTGAGGTACAGCCCAGGTCCTATCGCCTCAACTCCTCGGGAATTCCGATGGAACATCCCCTGGTAAAAGCAGCTTCTCACCTAGGCAGGAAACTGTTTGGCTCCCCCACCCTTTCTGACCAGGCCCTGATTCCCTTTCCCAGTATCAAAATGGGGCCTGGAAACTCCGCCCGTTCCCACACCGCCGACGAATGGGTGGGTGTCAAAGAAATACAGGAAGCCATTCCTATCTATATTTCTCTTCTCCAGGCTTGGGCCCGCCTACTATAATCAGACATTGCCATATTGATATAGAAAATATTTCTCGATAAATCCAGCGGAAGCATTCATGTATGGGTGTCTAACTTAAATCTACTCCCCTACTCCAAAGAAATGGCCCAACTTATTCTAATTTATAAAATTTTCAATAATCATAATTATAAGCAGAACTTTGTTTTTATTTTCGAATGGCCTAATTAACAGGAGCATGATTCTTTGACAAGGCTAATTGAAGGTACCCATTGGGTGGCTCAGCCATAAAGTCTCTAGCCCTTCTTTTTTCAATCTATCCCCATGACAGAAAAAGAAGTATTTCAACAACTCAAAAAGGGTCAGCCTTCGGCCCTGGAATACCTTTACGACCAACATCAGGCCAAGTGCCTGGGATATGCCAGAAAAAAGCTTTTTCGAAAATTACCCGATGGTAGACAAAAATTCTGTTCTGTCGAGGAGGCCCTCGGCTTATATCACGAGGCAATTATTATATTTGTCGAAAATATACGAGGGGATCGATTAACAGAGCTTTGTGTAAAGATTTCCACCTATCTTATCTCCATCATGAAAAACAAATGGTTGCAAATGATACGGCGGGAAGATACACAGGTAGACGACTTTCCGAATTTGGCCATAGAGGGCGAGGCATTGGATCACGAAATCCGGGAAAAGGTAAGATCAGGCTTGTCATAGAGACGAGCAGCGCTACGGAGATAAGTTGCCTTCAAGGAAGTTGGATAATGCACCCGGTCTAGGGAGGCCCTAAAGTTGGCCAGGGTTTCCTCTAATTTTTCTCCATCAACCTGGGTTTTTATTTCAAACAAATGCCTTTTTTCCTTTGTCAGGCATAAGGCAAAAAAAGAAGTAGTACCCCGGGAATAGGAAATCACGGCTTCATCGCTGTTAAGCCCTTGCTGAACATCCTGAAGAGAAAAGGCTCGGTCAACAAAGTTCTTCTCCAAATCAAAGGTCAGAGAATTGGCGAAACGATTGAGCATAGCCTGGGCTTCCTCCCAGCCCCTCAGCCTTTTCATTTGTCCTCCATGCTTGAAGCGGTAGCGCTGACGAATGACCTCCCCCTGGTAGTAGTGGAGGCTGTCTGCACGGCTTCTCTGGTCCTGCAGAGGTCTTAGTGCCTTTACTCCTTGGCGAAACAACAACAAGGATTTCATTTGCTCCATGTAAAAAAAAGTCAGGTCCAGGTAAGCCTCATCGCGGGTTTCCCGCCAACCCTGGACAGCCAACTGAAGGGCCTCCTGGCACATTCGCCTACCTACCTCGCCTTGATAAGTCAGGAAGGCATCTTCGTCCGGATTCTGTATGCTTGAATAGAAATCAAGGATTAGTTTTTTATAACGATCGTTCAACAAAGAAAGATCTTCTCTCTTTACCCTCTTACTTTGCTGTAATTGTGATACTTCAATTCTGAGTTGTGCAAATTGATTGACAACGCAGAGGCTTCTGCTCCTATCGTACCTGAGACCTGATGACCTGCAGCCATAATAGTCCGATACTTTTTGGGCATAGGAAAGGGCTTGATCGTATTCACCCCTTTTCAGGCTAATGCTTCTTAGGATAGAATAGGCCTCATCAATCAAATGAGGATCCAGCAGGGGCTCATCCCTATGTTGATCCAAAAAGTGGATGTAGAAGGTCTCGGCAGCATCAAATTTTCCTTGAATAAAATAATGATAGCCCCGAAGCCGATCCGCAAAACCAAATCGCCGAGGAGGATGATCATGAGCCTCTAAAGCTTCGAGATAGAAATGGAAAAGTGTCTCGTTGTGGAAACGGCTTGCTAGGATTACCCGATCTCTCAAAAATTCCCTTTTTCTCTGAGGATGGGCCTCCCCAATGATTTCAAGTGCCCGGCCCAGACAGGGACTATCAGCTTCCTGGTATAATTCCAGGGCTTTTTCTTCAAACTCAAAGCCCTGTGAGGCCCTGGCATCTCCTTGTTTTTTCAGAAAGTTGGCCAGAAGTGCATGGGCCCTGGCCTGTAAAAGTGAGCTTCCCGATTCCTTTTGTAAGGCTCTGCGACAGTAGAGCTCTCCCCGCCGGTAGGCCCTGTACAAAAAACTGGCACAGGCTTGAACGAATTCACTTTCCCCCCCTTCGCCCTCCTGACCGGGATGCTCGAGGTACCAGCGCTGAGAACGGCGGGCGTAATAGGCGGTAGAATCTGTGAGCAGGTCATTTTCATAGTGAATCAAGGCCAATAGATCCAGGGATCGAAGGTAGAGCTGGTCATGAATCTTTCCATTATTTCTCAGCCATTTTTCTGCCTCCCTGGCCTGTTCGAGCGCATCCTGGTTCTCGAATCTTAAAAAATGCCATCGGGCCCGGAGGTAATGATCTACAGGTGGCCGAAGTCTCAGGGTCCATGGATCAAACTTTTCTATGAAAGGCTGGGCTGAGGCCAGTCTGTCCTCCATAAGGTAAAGAGCTGCCAATTGGGTGTACAAATAGGTGGAATCCGGCCGTATCAATCCAGCGGAAGAGAGAAGTTTTAGATAGGAGGCCTCGGCTTGGGTTAAATTGCCCTGTATGAAGAGTGAGTGGGCCCGGGAAAAGCGGGATTGAGTAGGCTCTGCGCTGAGCTCCTTATAAATGAGGACCTTCTGATTTTCCTGATTTTGAGGCTGGCAGGCCATTAACACAAATGAGAGAAAAAATAGCCAGGGACCCTGATTTTTCATTGCTAAGGCTTTGCAAGGTGGATAGATCCGGGAGGAGGACGCAGGACTACATCAGCGTTTGACCAGTACTTTGTGGACTTCGTAATCCCTCCCCCTGACCGAAAGCAGATAGGTTCCTGGGCTCAGCCATTCCAGATTTAGGCTCTCAGGAGCGGCAGTTTCCAGGATCAGCTTTCCGTTGAGGTCTCTCAGCCAGATCATGGTCTGGGCATCCAGGTTTCGGAAATTTAGGCGACGGGAAAAGGGATTGGGATAAATCTCCACTTCTCCGACCACTTTTCCCTGGGCGAAGGTGAGAAGCTGAGTCTGAAAACTTCCGTTTTTAGCATTGCCAAGATACCCCGACCAAGAAATCCTGTCCAGGTTTTGGTTTAACTCAAGTCGGGTGAGCCGAGACCCGTTGTTGCCTGCCCAGGCATCTACCGATGGGGTGTAGGCAAAAATAATATCCAACTGCCGGTTTCCATCAATGTCGTCCAGACTTGGGGTTGAAAATACGTTAAGGCCCGGACGATCTCCCCCCAGGTCTATTCTTCTTCCGTCATTGAAGTCTATGATTTCCAGTCTGTTGAAATAATTCCTTCCCTGCTGATTGGCATTCATGTTTCTCAACCGCAGCACTTCATCCCAACCGTCCTCATCCCAATCCAGAACATTGACCTGAGAAAGCTGATAATAACGATCAGCAGAATCCGACCAAATGACCTGCCCGGATTTACCGTCCATCATGATGTGGACATAAGACTGATAAAAGGGCCAGTTGCCTTCGGCCAGGGTAGTGAAGACATCAGGAGTGTCGTCTCCTACAAAGTCGCCAATGGCCGGAGCGCTGTACAACTGATAGCCGGGAAAATTCTTTCTCCACAGGACCCTGTCATGATGGCGATCCATGGCCCAGAGCACTCCGTCAAACTGAGGTAGGATAAGATCGGAATGGGCATCGCCATTGAGATCGGCCCAGGCAGGATGGGCAATGAAGCCGTGGTCCTTGTCGGTGATAAGGGGCTGGGCATCTTTCAGGCCCTTCTGCACAAAGTCTTCCAGTTCGATTTCCCACAGGCTGCCCCCATTGGTTTCACCCCCGCTACCCAGGAGGATCGTGAGGGGACCTTCCGGGCTCTTTTGGTACAATTGAGGGGAAAAATAGGTTTCCTGCCCATCAGGAAGGGTATCCGAAGCGATGAGCTGCCCAGTTTTCCCACTCAAAATGGCCAATTTACCTACTGGTCTTACCTTTTGGAAGGCCGGCGCGGCAGCATCGCCACCATTAGCAGTCAGCAGGTCGGGGAAGCCGTCGAAGTCGAGATCGGGGGTCCATTGAGGCTGATAAAAATTGTACCAGCCTTCCGCCTTGGACGAACCCAGAGAATCAGGCCAGAATTCCCACAAGAGCTCTCCCCTCCTGCCGTCGATAGCCATAAAGATCGCAGACCTGCCACAAATAAGCACATCTTTTACCCCGTCTTGGTTGAGGTCCCGAAGCAAGGCAGAAGTGTATACCTGGTCCCGGCTGGGAAGTCGCCAGAGAAGCTGTCCATTGAGGCCATTTATCGCCAGGACTCCATCGGGAAGGGCTTTGAGCTCTCCTCCACAGCCGATCACCACATCCTTGACCCCATCTCCATTGAAGTCGGCAAGCCTGGGCGAGGAGAGTATCCATCCATCTTCCACCTCTACCTGCCATTCCAGGGACTGCCCCTTCAACAAGAAGCCTGTGAAAAGGCTCATGATCAGGAGAAAAGTGTAAGCCCATCTCTTTGGAAAGGTCTTTTTCATAGGCTAATATATTTGAGCAAGCTAATGATGATTTTCACGAATCTTTTAAAGAGATAAAACCTGTAGCGATCTTGAGATTGATAACAAGGTATTGTTGATAAGCCCAAAAGCGCCTCAGCCATTCATTTGTGATAATCAAAAATATCATAAAAAAGCCGGGACAATGAAATATAGTTTCAATATCCCGGTTTGGTGTATTCCTACCTCATGTAGATAGGCTTAGAGGGACAGGCTACCCAATTTTCCCGATTGGTAGTCCATCATGGCCTGCTGTATTTCCTGGCGGGTGTTCATCACAAAGGGACCATGGGCTACAATGGGCTCGTTAAAAGGTTTGCCATAGCCGTAGATCATGTGGCTATCCTCAAGCGCTTCCACTTCGATTCCTTCACCTTCGAGGCTCATCTCCGCCAGTTGATGGGTTTCTACCTCCTGTCCATTGACCCTGACCTTTCCTTTGATTACATAAAACAATACCTGTGCCCCTTCTGGAAGTTGGTCTGAAAAGTGCCCTTCTGCCTTTAATTTAAGGGTAGAGGTAAGGAGTCCGGTGAGGGAATCAATGGGACCCCTTTGGCCGTCATACTCCCCTGATACCAGGTTAAGTTTGCCTTTGCCTCCATCAATGCTAATGGCGGGAATCTCTTCCTTTTGTAGGCCTTTGTAGCTGGGATCGGTCATCTTCTTCTTGGAAGGCAGATTGAGCCAGAGCTGAATGACCTCTTCCATACCCCCATTTTTTTTGAATTCCTCCGAGGATACTTCTGCATGTACCAAGCCTCTACCTGCTGTCATCCATTGGATTCCCCCCGCAGTAATCACACTTTCTCCCGTTACAGAGTCCTTGTGGGTAATGTCCCCTTGTAGGACAAAGGTGAGGGTTTCAAAGCCCCGGTGAGGGTGAGGGCCAAAGGGGAGGCCAAGGTTGTTAGGTCCGTACTCCTGGGGTCCGTGGTGATTCAAGAATAAGAAGGGATCCAGGTGCTGGATAGAAGCCGTAGGCATAGGCCTCCATGTTTTTAGGTCGGCAATGGGTTCATATATCGCCCCGTGAAGGTTGAGTATGCGCTTGTTCATTGGTTTTATCTTTTCCTGTTATAACCTAGATTCAATTTCATTGTTTAAACATCTATTTTTTCGCAATCAAGGGAAGCCCATAAGGACTTCCTAGCATAAGGCTTGATTTATAGGTCTTTGCCCAGGGCTGCTACCTTTCCTTCAGGAGTAAGGTGGACCTGAAATTTAAGGCTGACTTCGTAGACAATGCTTCCGTCGGCTTTTTCCACCCGCTCGGCATCTTCAGCTTCACAATAGGGATATTCCTCTTGGATGGCGGTCTTGACCATGGAGGGAAGATTTTCAACCTCCATCTCGTATTCTATTTGGGTAATGTTGCCATCGGTGTCGATGTTGACCTCGACTTCCTTTCCATTTTGCTCGAATTCCGCTTCGTAAGCAGTTTCGGTCTCCCATTCTTTGGGCTCTACTCCGGGAAATTTCTTGGCAAAGGCATCCTTGATGTGCTGAGGAATCTGATTGGCATCCATAGGAAAATATTTTTGAGGGTAACTGGATAATTTTCCATTAAACTCAATAATTCACCCAAAAAAGAGGAGGGTAATTTCATTTTTAACATGAATTTAATCTATGCCCCATTCTGCTAACATTCAATTAACCCAAAGACTGGTGTATTTGGGACTTTTCCATATTTACCTCCCACGAAAATTGTGCTTCTTTGATCTATAAATGATAAGCGCCCGATCACTGATTGGTTGCCCATCACCAGGAAGGAAGTAGAACAGCGTGGAGGGGAAGAGTTGGAGGTCATCTTGGTTTCTGGAGATGCCTATGTGGGTCATCCTGCCTTCGGTCCTGCCGTGATCGGAAGGATCATCGAAGCGGCTGGGTATAGGGTCGCCATCATTCCCCAACCCAACTGGCAGGACGACCTACGGGATTTCAAGAAATTTGGCAGGCCACGCCTCTTTTTTGGGGTTACTCCCGGCTGGATGGACCCTATGGTCAATCATTATACCGCCAATAAGCGGCGGCGGTCTACCGATGCCTATACCCCCGGGGGAGAGGCGGGTTTTCGTCCAGACTATGCCACCAAGGTCTATTTTCAAATTCTGAAGAAACTTTATCCCGAAGTAGCCATCATCGTAGGAGGTATCGAGGCCTCTCTTCGGCGGGTCGCCCACTATGATTATTGGACGGATCGGCTTTTTCCCTCCATTCTTGCAGATTCAGGAGCGGACCGGCTTTGCTGATGAAGAGATACCCCGGGTCATCGACGCCCTCAAGCGACATCCGAATGCCCTGTTTTTTGAAGGACTCTGTAACCCACCTGGCCGGTGCGGAGAGCATTGAAAACTTTCCCCGCATCGAAAAGCAAATCCAAGTCTTTGATAAGTACCTCTGGCATTTCCAGTCCCTGGGCCTGAGCCCTAGCTACCAACACCTGGCTTGTTCGGCCGGTGTCCTCAACTTCCCCGGTTCGGTGCGCAACCTTATCCGCATCGTATTTTCAGCTATGGATTTTGGCCCAACAATGAAACCAAACTCCTACACATGAAGCGGGGCCAATTGGAGCAAGACCCCCTGAAACGCATCCTAAGCTGGAAGAGCAAGGTCATGAGTGTCAACCGTGTAGTTGGAGGAGAATATGTCAGCTATGGAACCTCCTACCTGACCACCCACAAATCCGTCATCGCTACGGTTCCGGTGGGGTACAGCTATGGATTTAGCTACACCCTTTTCAACCGGGGCCATGTCCTGGTCGGGGGCAAGAGGGTACCTGTGATTGGGACCGTCAACATGAACATGATGGTTCTGGACGTGACGGATGTAGAGGGCATCGCTGTAGATGACGAGTTGGTCCTCATAGGCCAGCAGGGGGAGCGCAGCATCTCGGTCAACTCCTTTAGCGACATGAACAATAGCATGAACTACGAGCTCCTTACCCGCCTTCCAGTTAAAATTCCCCAATATCAAATAGGCTGGACCCCTCTTTGAGAAGTACAGCCTATGAAAAACCCTTTTGAAAATGTCGGTTTAGAAATAATACTCCACAGAGGCTACGATGGAATCCATGGGGGCCTGACCCCTTGGGTACTGCAGCAGTCGGATTTCGCTGTGGTTGACCGTAACTTCCTTGATTCCATCCCTCAGCCATTTCTTGTCGACTTTATTAGGAGCAAATCTGCTGCTGGGATAGATCCCATAACTGGGCAAGCCCACAGCTTCACGGGCATCTATCTGGTCGGGGATCCAGCGATTGTCGATAGGGCCGTAGAAGGGGCCCTGATAGGTGTAAGCCAGTTGGTAGTTTTCTTCTCCTTCCTTGCGGGCATAAATTTCCACTTCGCCATCATTCTTATCGGGAACCAGTCGTATGATGAGGTCCAACCATTCACCCGGGCGAACATCGCCGAGTTTGAAGCCGTTGAATTTTGCCCCAGGAAAATAAGGGCTTTGGTCCCAGTCGTTTTTCAAGAGCCATTCGTCACCACGGAGATAAATGGCGATCAGGACATTGCCCCGCTTGTTGTTGTCGTTGAAGCGGGTACGGTTTTGCCAGACCTGAAGAGAGGCAGGATCATCAAAGCCTTCAGCTACAGAAAGGCTGGGGAAATCTACTCTTTGGCCCTTAGGTACTCGGATAGAAAAGGATTGTATGAGTTCCCGGCCGATGGAGGTGTACCAATCGAGCCAACCTTTGGAGGCGGTAATGTTTTCAATGCCCCGGCTTTCCTCATCTCGTCTAAAGGATACCTGGGCCCGATAGAGTTGCATATTGGACTTGGTCTTATCCAGCCTGACTTGGGTGGAAAGATAGCGACCTTTGTCCTTGTCCTCTTTGATTCTCCATCGGAGGATCTTGTCCAGGGTCTTGGAACTGTGTCTCTCATAGCCATTATTGGTGATGTAGACATCGTTGCGAAAGAGAGATTGAGGGCTGGATGTCAGCCACTTATCCGAAGTAAGTTCGCCCTCGTAACTCATGACCAGCCAGTCGTACTGAGGTGGGGGATCTGCGGATTCGAGAGGGGTGGGCGCATTGTCGCTGTTTTCACAGCCGCTGCCAATTAATAATAAAAATATAAGAGAAATACTGAAGTTTCTCAGGGTGTTAAAGGGATAATTCATGATCGATTACCTTTTTCCTTTGGGTGTAGAAAAATGGGAGATTCATGCAATGGATAAGCTACAATTATCGGTCCATTTGCATGACAATGTCAAAGAATTATGGCAATCGGGGATCAGATATACGTCAATGGTACGGCAGGATTCCGATTCTGCCAAGAACCATGAAAATTTTGACCAAAGATGGTCGATTTTTGAGGGAAAGGTGAATCTTAGGGCTATGGTCTCTTCATTTTTTTCTCCAATGCTCAGCAAAATCACTATCCTAGGCAGGGTATGAAAAATAGAAAGAATCTTTAGGGATGGTATATTGGGGGAACAAGAAATGTCCCGTCGCGGCTATGAATTGACCGAACAAGAGTGGGAGCTTCTCTGTCCTTTGATCTCTCTAGGCAAGTCAGGTCCGGGTAAGGGTGGCCGTCCCCGTGCAGATGACCGGCAGATGCTTAACGGGATGATCTGGATTTGGACTTGGCAGCGTTGCCGGAGGATGAAGAATGGAATCAGGATAGCACCATTGTGCAAGCGCAGCGGAGTGCCTCGGGAGCCCCACAAAAAAAGAAGATCAGACCGGAGAATGAACCCGAAGGTCATGCCCCGGAATGCAGCAGGGGCGGTTGGGGGACCAAAATCCATGGGATTTGTAATGGAGCAGGAAACGGACTGGGATGGATGGTCAGTGCCGGACCAGTCGGCCGATATTTCCTATGCAGAATAGTTAATCGGACAGATTAACTTGCCCAAGCCACGCAGTCGATCAAGAACGAGACCCAAGCTGATCAATGCCGATAAGAGCTATGACTCAGTAGCTTTTCGCCAGTATTTGAGAACCAGAGGAATTCACGCCAATATCCCGGAAAGAGATACGCCGGTAGGAAAGAAGCGCAGAAAAAAAGGGCGAAAACCCAAACTCAAAAAGGAGTCTTATAAGAACCGAAATCAGATCGAACGACTCTTTGGAAAACTCAAGCAATACCGCAGAGTAGCTACCAGGTACGACAAATACGCCATGACCTTTCAAGCGTTCATCTCCCTCGGAATTGTGTTGATTGCAACGAAAACTTATTTTTCAAACAGTACCTAATGAACGTAATAGATTTTGTCGAAAACTTCCCAGATGAATCGAATTGTCGATCTCATTGAAAATCTCATCGAGGGCGTTTGGGTGTAGTTGGTAAAAAATGTGCGCATCAAGCGCATGATTGTCATTCCTGATTGAGAAGCGGGGACTGTTGATATGGAAACCCAGGCCCAGATTGATAGAGAGGCCGAGGGGATCACCGATGGAGCCCAAGCCTACTCCTTACCATTTGACTCAATTACAGATTTCGGCAGACAAGCTACCTCCTAGGGTTCATGTCATGATTTCAAACGCAAAGAGATGGTTCTTAGGAATTTATCATAGGATGAGTGATACATATCTGCAAAACTATCTCAATGAATTTTGTTACAAACAAAACCGACCCTACTTCAAAGAATCTTTGTTTGACCCTCTGGAGAGTGCCCTTGTAAGCCATCATTGGAAACCCTAGCTATAGTAGCGGATAATCATTTTTTTCTAAAAAAAATGGATGCAGTATTTTTTAATCTTTTTTGGGAATCCGAAATATCTTCTGGCCTCTTGGGAGGAATAAATTTGAGAGACCCACCCACAGAAAAAGCCCCTACCCAATGTAGGGGCTTTTTGTACCCACGGCAGGATTCGAACCTGCGACCCTCGGCTCCGGAAACCGATGCTCTAATCCCCTGAGCTACGCGGGCATCATGAACAAAAATAGCATTCTCCCCCGTCTATGACAAGTTCCCGCAAAAATAGTTGAAAATAAGATACACCCTGTAAGGAGAAAGGGAAAGAACCAGGCTCTCGCCCTTTCTATTTTAACCATTACCTTTTGACAAATTTCTGACTATACACCCCTCCCATACCACTTACACGAAGCAGGTAGGTGCCCGACTGCCACTGGCTAACATCCAGGGCCAGGCGTTCTCCCTCGATCCACATCAACTCCCTGGACTCTATGTTCTGGCCCAGGAGGTTGCTCACCTCTATCCGGGTCCTCCCCTGCCAATGGCTGAGGTCAACATAGAGCCTCTCCCGGGTGGGATTGGGATAAATGTGGAGTTCGCTGAGAGAGGGCAAAACCTCCTCTTCGCTGGTCAGCACCCGGGAGCCGATGGCATACCAGGTTGCAAATCGTACAAACCCAATAAAAGGAACCGGAGACTGTCCGGGATTGGCGTTGATTTTGTCTCCCGCCAATTCTATTTCACTCAGTACCCCAGTCGTCGAACCCTGGACCAGCCCCTCATCGTTGATGATGACCTTGGTATCATTGGTAGAGAAATTGGGATAGCCCAGCACCGGAGCATTGTCGTAGAGGGTACCCACCATGCCAGCCTCTATGTTGGCACCGAGGACGCTGAGCTGAGTGGAGAAATTGTCCTGCTCAATGTAATCAAAGGCGATAATGTGAGGCGAATTACTGGAAAACTCCGCATTACCCACGCTGACTCCCTCGGGAAGGTTGGTAAAGAGCTTGCTGATGTTTCCATCCCCCGGGCCATTGGTCTGGCTGTTCCAGGCACGGAGAAAACCCACATCCCAATATTCCAGGTCTCTACCCTGAGGATTCGGAATCCGGTTGAAAGCATCGTACATGATGAAATCGCCCGAAAAATCCCAGGAAATAGCGTCAGCATAAAGCACTCCACCCGTATTGGCTCCTCCCTGTGCAGTCGTGGGATTAAACAGTTTGTACTGATACCCCTGCACCTGTGATCCCGAAAAGTCAAAGACATAAATGCTGGTGTCGATCTCGGTAGATACCGCCGCCAACCTCAGTCCATCTTTGGAAATGGCTACATTGTCCCACTCGGGATTATTGCTGATCTGGGTCTCCCGGTTGCCGGAGAAGTTGGGGTCCAGGGCCAATTCGTAGATGTGCTTGTCCTCCCCAACAAAATAGCCAAAAAGTCCATCGTCCCTGACCGAAATTCGAGTCTGTGGAGTCGTGGTGGTGTAGGGAGCAAAGGTATTGATGGTCCCCAGGGTATCAGAATTGTACCAGGTATTGTTGTCTTGGGGGTTGATGTCATTAGAGATGATGAACTGGCTGCCCGGATTGACCTCCACGTCATTTTCATAGTCGTTTCCTCCATCGCTGCCCGTCCCTCCATTGGGATCGGTGATGCCCACCGCGTCAAAGGCCGCTGCTGCCGCCAGGGATACATTGTTTCCGGCCCCTCCGTGAAGGTCCTCTGCCGCCCGAATGACAGCAAAACGACTGTCGATAAATTGAGAGGAACGGGTCAGGTAAAGGTCCAAGGCCCGATAGTAGACTTGTTCGGCGATGTCCTTGCTGGTAGAAGTAGCAAAAAGATAGTAGCCGCGGTTGACGATGCCACTGTTGATATGGACCCCACCGTTGTCTTGGGTTCCTGTAAAGAGGTCGTCCATGTGGTCAGGCTGCCAACCCGGACTTCCCAGGCCTGTCCCTCCCTGATTGGGATTTTGCATGTCGCGAAGGGCTCCAGAAGGAAAAGATCCCGTCCTCACCACATCTTCCCCCAACCTCCAGTCGTCCCGGTCAATCATCACACCAAATATGTCGGCAAAGGACTCGTTCAAAGCCCCCGACTGTCCCTGGTATTCAAGACCGGCAGTCTCCTGTACCACTCCGTGAGACATTTCATGCCCGCCTACGTCCTGAGAACCTGCCAGGGGGAAAAAGGCTGTATTACCATTTCCATAAAACATCGCCACGCCATTCCAGAAGGCATTGTCCAGGCCTCCTCCGTTTTCATCGGCTACATTGACAAAGGAAACGATGTCTCCCCCCGATCCATTGATGCTGTTGCGCTGAAAAGTCTGTAAAAAATAATCGTAGGAGACCCGGGCATTGTCATGAGCCGAAACGGCCACCGGAGCCCATGAATTGGGATTGGTAGAGGTTACATAAAAATAATTAGGCGCATCGATGCTGGTATTGTTGAGGTCGCCGGTAAGGATAAAACCCGAACCATCGGGAGGGAGGGCATTGCCTGTCATGGGGCCGGTGTACATGGGCACATCTGTATCGATCAGGTAGTAGGTACCATTGTCATTCCACAAATTGAGGTTGCGATTGATGCCACTCAGATCATTGGAAGAACCCGTGGCAGGACCCAGGGAACAGGTATGGTCATAATGATCGAGTACTTCTCCATTTTCGGCATCGATCCAGTACTCCCATCGGTCAAGGACATTGGGACGGAGGGTGACGTGGTAGGCTAGCCTGTGGCGCAGGACCGATCCCTTGAGGGGATAAATAACCAGCTCGGTTTCGGGTTTTTCGTAGTCCAGCTTTACCTTCCAGAAATCGCTAAGTTCCATTACCTCCCCATGGTGGGCTACATCGGCCATGGCCAGATCGGCGGCGGCATCTGGGCTCAGACCAGGAATGACTTCATCGATCCGGGGCTGGGGCTGATACCTTCCGGCAAATACCATTCGCTGCTGAGGATAGAAGTGAAGGATGATTTCGCTACCGTGAATAGGGATACCTTTGTGTTCTTGTACCATGCGTACATGAACCATGCCCCTGCTGCCCCTTTCCCTTTCGTCAATACGGCTTACCTTGAAGTTGCTGAGGGGATCTTCCATGGAAAGCAAGTCCTTATGATCCTCCAAAAACTGAAAGGCCAGGGCTTCTTCGACGACCTGTGAGCCACTGCTCTTAAAGGCCATTTGTGGGCTTCTTGCTTCAATATAAATGGGCAGTCCACTCTCCCTGCCGTAGACGACCTTATCTACATCCGAAGCCAGAGCCTTGGGCTGGCGCAGGGCCATGGGAGCGAAGGGCGTCGGGGGATGATGGGCATTTTTGTCCAGGCGAACGATGGTGAGAGGACCGGGCACAGCTACCGAGAGTGTAGGCTGGCCCCGCTGCATTTTTTCCTTAAATGGATGGTCCTGAGCCTGTAGATTTGCCCCAAAGATCAGGCAAAGTCCCAAAATCAGCCTTCCAATGATGCGGTGTGAAGGTAACATAAAGTTGCTTTAGTAAGTGTTTGTAATGTTGATAATCAATGGTGTTTGTCTTGAATGAATGGATCAGCGCTGTTGGGCTTATCGAGTTTTAGTTGTTTCAAACCCCAAGAGCGCCAGCCAAAAATGATTCATAATAATCGCTAATTATCAATTAGCTTTCAGCCTTGGTCAGGCCCATGAGGGACTTGAACAAACGCTTGACTTCAGGATCGACTTCTGCGCTTCCCTCCGCCCACTTATACTCGTAGCTTTCTTCCCCTTCTTTCAGAGAAATAAAGTGGTTGTAATTGCCTGGTTTTTGAAAGGTATTTTCCTTGAAATCCATAGCTTTCATCTCCTTCATCAGGGCTTTGAACCTGGATTTGGGAAGGTCTGAAAGGGCCTTGGTCTCCCTGCTGATCGAGTTGGTATAAAAAAACTGACCATTTTCGAAAAGGGTGTACGTCTCGTACTGACCTGTAACCCCTCCACCAGCACCAAATATGATCTGTCCGTCGGGATAATCCTCCAGCCCATATCGGGTCGTCTTACAAGAGCAAATAATCAGGGTCAGCAATAAAATCAAGGGTAGATTTAATCTCATATTGGTCTTAGTTAGGTCTGTGGAAAAAATAAGCGTCCACTTACTCGCAGATAGGGCTATATTCTTCATATGCTAAATATAAAATATATTCTCCAAAAACATGAAAATTCTCACTCTCCATCGTTTAACTCTTAATTGCCTTTTGTGATAAACGCGGGTCCTACCTTTATAGTCGAATTTGCCAGAAGGTCATCAACCCCGTCAACTTAGGTTTCACTTTGTACTGCTAAAGAGAAATAATGCTCCGCTAATCCTACTTGAGTAGAAAAGGATCGGCTTTTGCTTTACTTTGCTTTTCCCCAGAGCTACATACTAATTCGAATGATGTTTCATGCTCAATCCTTCGGCTCAATTTCGCAGTCAGTTTTATATCGTCAAGGTCTTCGCCTTGATATCAGAGTTTTTTTTGGTGCACCAGTCCTGCAAACTGGCCTATTACCTCCGCTACAATTCCTTTGGGCCCTTTGAGGATTTTTATTTTTCCTTCTTTCTCATCTTCTCCCTGGGCTGGCTGGGGATATCCCTTTCTTCCAACAGCTACGACCCCTCTAAGCTAGAAAATCTTCAGATTCTCCTTCGAAATTTTATTGGCACCGCCACCCTCCACGTCTTTTTGATCCTATTTTTTATCGTTTCGGTAAAAGCTCAATACCTTTCCCGCTATTACCTCATCCTGACTTACTCCTCTACCCTCCTGTCGGTCATTACTTTTCGGTCCCTCTTGTTTTTGGGCTATAAATTTTTTGTATCTGTCAATTACACTACCCGACAGATCGTCCTGGTGGGAGGAGAGCCCGTCATGGGGCAGATGAAGGAGTTTTTGGACGAACAACAGACCCGGGTCCTTCAGTTTGTGCCCCAGCTTGACAAGGGCCTCTCGGAGGAAGAAAGAAAGAGGGAAATCCGACGCATCGTAGATCAGGTCAAGGATTTTCATTTGGATAAAAAAATTACGGAACTCTATTTTTCAATGGCCCTGGCCGATGAGGATATGATCGACGACCTCACCGACTTTACCGATGACCACTTCATCTATTTTCGCATGGTGACCGACTTTAATCCCCTGCGCAGGCGCAACTTCTCCATTGATTTTTTGGGCCCCTACCCTACCCTCACCATTCGCAGGGAGCCTTTGAAGTTTTTGGGTAGCGTCATCCTCAAGCGCAGTTTTGACATTGTCTTCTCCCTCATGGTCATCCTTCTGGTTTTTCCTATTGTCTTTCCCATCATAGCCCTGGTCATCGCCCTGGACTCCCGGGGTCCCATTTTCATCCGCCAACTTCGTACAGGCCGCAATGCACAAAATTTTTACATCTATAAGTTCCGGACCATGCGCCCCAACGATCAGTACGAGAGGCAAGCCCGCAAAAACGATGAGCGCATCACAAGGGTGGGTGCCTTTCTCAGAAAAACAAGCCTCGACGAGCTTCCCCAATTTATCAATGTCCTAATGGGCAACATGTCCGTGGTCGGCCCCCGCCCCCACCTGACCAGCCATACCCACGAATACACTCAGCAGATCAACAAATTTCTCCTTCGCCACTTCGTTCTCCCCGGCATTACCGGCCATGCCCAGGTCAATGGCTTTAGGGGTGCTACCGAAGACCCCCAACTCATGGAACAAAGGGTGAAATACGACGCCTGGTACATAGAAAACTGGAGCCTCCTCCTCGATATTAAAATTATCCTCCAAACCATTTGGCTCATGTTCAAAGGCCAGGAAAATGCCTACTAAGCACATGGAATCCGTTAGGGTCCTTAACCTCAACATACACAATCTAAGATCCAGGGAGTTGCTGGAAAACCTGAAAGAAGGCGTGGTCTTCACCCCAAATGTAGACCATTTGGTCAAGCTCCAAAAGGATAGAAATTTCTACCAGGCCTACCTAAAGGCCGACTACCGACTTTGCGATAGCCGCATCATTCAACTCCTTTCTCCCTTCTTTTTTTCGAAAAAAATCAAGGAGCAAATCGCGGGATCAGACTTTTTTCCGGCTTTCTGCGAATATCATGGCCAAAATGAGGAGGTCCGTGTTTTCCTCTTGGGAGGTACAGCTTCCTCTGTAAAAAAAGCTGCCCTCAGGCTCAACACTGCTCTCAAAAGGTCCCTGGTGGTCGCCGCCTATTCCCCTCCCTTTGGCTTTGAGCATGATCCGGAGGAAAATAACAAAATTATTGCTGCCATAAAGGAATCAGGAGCTACGGTTCTCGCGGTAGGAGTTGGGGCCCCCAAGCAGGAGTTATGGATTTATCGGCACAAGGAGCACTTGAAGGAGGTAAAAATCTTCATGGCTGTGGGGAAGACCATAGACTTCTTGTCAGGAGAAAGTCGCCGTGCCCCCAGGTGGATGCAGCGCCTGGGCCTAGAATGGCTCTTTAGAATGATGCAGGAACCCGGCAGGCTAATCAAAAGATACCTCATCCAGGACCTTCCCTTTTTCTACCTGGCATTTCTTCAAAGAATAGGAAAATACAAGAATCCCTGGCTGGGCCTAGATATCAATTCATGACCCTAGAAATTCCGGGCTTTCACAAAAAATTATTACATTTGGGGAGGTAGAAAAGCAATTTATAACCGCTTTCTGATCAGAGAGTGTATCTGTGAGGACAGTGGACAAAAAACATACTCATGGATAGAGAACTACAAAAATGGCAGAAAGAGATCGACGACCTGGAAGTCGACCTACAACTCGACGAATCGGAGATCATCGAGTCCTTCGAAAAGCACAAGAGCCAGCTGCGCTCCTCCATCGACGAATTCTCGGAGGGTGCCAAGGAAAAAATGGAACAGAATACCGCCCAACTTCAGACCAAGCTCGACGAACTCAAGGTGCAACTCGCATTGGGAAAGGCGGAGTCCAAGGAAGCCTATGAAGAACAGCGTCAGAAACTGGACCACGCCCTCAAAGATGCAGCTAAAGAATACGACAAGGTCAAGGTCGAGGCAGGAAACAAGCTCGGCAAGGCCAAGGAGGACTTTGAGCAGCAAATGCACAAATTTCAAACCCGGCTGGACCTCTTTCGCCTACATTTTCACCTGGGCATGAACGAGGCCAAGGATGAATATGAGGAAAAAAAGAAAGAAGTTAAGGAAGAACTCGGCAAGGTCAGACACAGGGTGGCCAGGGCCGAAGAAAAAGGCGAAAAAAGGTGGGAAAGCTTTGGCCAGGAAATGGGAGAAGCCTTTTCACACTTCAGAGGAGCCATCAAAAAGCTCTTTGACTGATCCCATAAGAAAATTTAGTACAGGTCTGCCTCCTCAAAAAGGCAGGCCTTTTTTTGTTTTTTACCCAACTCATGGACCCGCTTTCCGTTTTTTTAAGAAGCATGTAATTTCTTCCATACATACATCTATTAAATAGTCCAATTTTTGACTAGTTTTATTGTGTGCCCAATCGGTTATGGGGACCGATTGGATTAATTTGTTTATCATGTTGATTTTGAGGAACGTAAGCATGGTCCTGCTTGTGCTGGGCCTGATTGGGCCTCTCCTTGCCCAGCCATCGGTCAATGAGAAGCTTATCGAAGTAGTGGTGCTCAAGGATACCCTTCAGCAAAATGTGGTCAAGGATCAGGACCTAGGCGACCAATCCTGGGATCTCCTTCCGGAAATACGCTTCTGGCGACAGGTCATGAACCTCGAGCCCGACTATTGCATCCTCAACAACGCAGATACCCGGGAGGTCTACCAGATTTTCCCCACCATCAACTACGACAGCCTCCCCGATGAGAAAAAACGGGTTTTCAAAGACAGCATGATCCGGCAATTGGGCCTTCCCCCCCGGACCCGGCTCTATGTTACCTATGGAAAGAAAGAGTACTATAAATTTGACAAGATACTGTCAGATATCAACAAAGGCATCCAATATTTTACCGAAGTGGGGGTTGATCCCTGGTACGCCCAGGCCATTTTACTTATCGAAAGTCCGGGAGTGAACCGAACATCTCCCACAGGTGCCAATGGTCGATTTCAGCTTATGCGCAGCGTAGCTATCCGCGAGGGCCTGACCGTCAACAGCCAGGTAGACGAGAGGGAAGACCTGGAAAAATCTGCCAAGGCCGCAGCAGCCTACCTGAAAAGAGTCTGCATCCCACAGGCTAAGCGCATGCTCATCGCTCGCAGGATCAAGGGAGAAGAGGAATCCCTATGGTTCCGCCTCATGGTTATGCATGTCTACCACGCAGGAGCAGGCAATGTTTCCGGAGCCCTGCGCAAGATCCCTTACTCCTACAAAGAAGTAGCCCTCATCCAGCAGCTCTGGCATACGGCCTACCGCGGCTTCCGAAATGCCTCCCAAAATTATTCTCAGATTGCCGTAGCCGCCCTCCTCGAACTCGAGAGGATCATCAATGAAGAATGCAATGTCATCTGTTTGAGCAAATAAAAAGAGGACTCCTTTGAGGGTCCCCTTTTCTACATGTTGTTATTCTTCAGAAGTCCGTCCCGTTGATAAGGGCTGGCATTAGTAAGCCTTGGCAAACAATACCCTTTGCTTGGAAGGCTTTCCGGTGAGCATATCTACCCCCTCTTCCAATTCGTTGTTCATGGGTATGCAGCGAATGGTAGCCTTTGTCATCTCCTGAATCTTAGCCTCTGTTTCAGCCGTTCCATCCCAATGAGCCGACAAGAAGCCAGGCACATCGGCGTCCAAAGCCGCGGTAAACTTCTCCCAGGTATCGATTTTATGGGTATTTTCCTCTCTGTGCTTCAAGGCCTTGTTATACATGGCTTGCTGTATCTCTTTTAACTTAGGTTCGATAAGGCTAAGCAGGTCATCGGGGAGATCTACTACCTTCTTGGTCTGATTGTAGCGGTAGGCAATCTCCATCTTGCCGTTGGCGAGGTCGCGGGGACCGATGGCAATGCGGATAGGCACTCCCTTCAGCTCCCATTCATTGAATTTCCAACCGGGCTTCTTCGTATCGTCGTCATCCACCTTAACCCTCAGTCCTCCTGATTTGAGCTTTTGGGCCAGTTCATGGCACTTTTCGACTACCGACACCCTTTCTTCATCCTTTCGATAGATGGGTACAAATACCACCTGTATCGTAGCCAGGACAGGAGGAAGAACCAGCCCACTGTCATCGGAATGAGTCATGATCAGGGCACCCATGAGGCGGGTCGACACCCCCCAGGAGGTTGCCCAGACATATTCCTGCTTGTTGTCCTTGTTGGCGAAAGTTACATCAAAGGCCTTGGCGAAATTTTGTCCCAAAAAGTGGGAGGTCCCACATTGGAGGGCCTTTCCATCCTGCATCAGAGCCTCTATGGCGTAGGTATCCAAAGCTCCTGCAAATCGCTCGCTTTCGGTCTTGACTCCGCGAATCACCGGTATCCCCAGGGTATTTTCGGCAAAATCTCCATAAATCTTCAACATTTGGAGGGCTTCCTCGCGGGCTTCCTGTTCAGTAGCATGAGCGGTATGGCCCTCCTGCCAGAGAAACTCAGCCGTGCGAAGGAACATACGAGTCCTAAGCTCCCATCGGACCACATTGGCCCATTGATTGACCAGCAGAGGAAGATCCCGGTAGGACTGTATCCAGTTTTTGTAAGTGGACCAAATGATGGTTTCAGAAGTGGGACGAACGATGAGTTCTTCCTCCAGACGGGCCTCGGGATCAACGATTACACCCTTTCCGTCGGGATCATTCTTGAGGCGGTAGTGGGTCACCACCGCACATTCCTTGGCAAAGCCCTCTACGTGATCAGCCTCTCTGGAAAGAAAGCTTTTGGGGATAAAGAGAGGGAAATAGGCATTTACATGGCCGGTATCCTTAAACATGCCATCGAGGGTCTGCTGCATGCGCTCCCAAATGGCATATCCATAAGGCTTGATGACCATGCACCCCCTTACTTCGGAGTTTTCGGCGAGATCGGCCTTTTTTACCAATTCATTGTACCAATCCGCGTAATTTTCGCTGCGTGACGTGAGTTTGTTGCCTTTTGCCATGATTAGGATTATGGAAAGTTGACGAGGAATCTTCCCCGAATAAAGGTTAAAATTAAATCACTCAAAGGGGAAAACAAACATGGAACCTTTATATTCGTAAAATAAAGTGTGCACAAAGGAAAGGAAATTCAAGAATGAGAATAACCCGATTGATAAGCATTTCCACACGCTTGGCAACTGTCTGTTTCTTTTCTCCCCTTTTTTTAGCATTTTGAGAATAATTTTGAATACCGATTGCCTGTAGTTATACCAGACAGCATTCAAACAAAAATGACAAGGACTAACTTTACATACCAAAACACGATGAGATATTTTCACATAATTATATTGTCTGCGCTGGCTATGGCTTTTTACAGTTGTAGCTCACCTCGCTATGCCTCCACCACGGAGTATGACGATGTGTATTACAGCTCGGACGATGTTACCGAACCACTCGCGCGATCCACTGCTAACAATGATTACAGGGAAAATCGCGGAGACAATTATTACAGGAACCCCGAGGCCTACCGGGAAAACGTCAATAACTACAACGAAATCTACGACGACGATGATTTTTACTTTTCCCGCCGGGTCAGGAGGTTTAATCAGACCAACAGGAATTCATGGAGGTATTACGACCCCTACTATTCCAATGACCTTTACTTTGTATTAGGAACTAACTCCTGGAATTCCTGGAACAACAACGGCTGGTACAGTTGGAACCGCCCTCGTTTTGGCGCCTACACAGGTTGGGGAAATCCTCCCTTGTGGAATGATCCCTTCTTCAACGGATTTGGAACCTCTGGCGCTTGGGGATGGAACGCTCCTTCTTACTATAATCCTTGGGTAAATGCCTATTATGGGTACAACCCCGCCTATTCCAATGGATTCAGAAATGGATTTTACAGTGGATATGGATATGCCAACTATGGAGCAGCCTATTACTGCCCTCCTACGGGTTTTCAAGGATGGAGAAGCTTTAACCGCGCAACTCAAAATAACCGTGTGACTACCGCTACCACCCGAAGAAGAGGAACTACCCAGAGCAACAGAAGCAGGACTTCCTACGGGAACAATCGTCCCACGCTGAACAATACCCGTCCAGAATCCAAAGACCTGCAAGCCAGGACTGCCAACACGTCGAGAAGTAGCAATTACCTCAGACCCAGAACAAAGGCTGAATTAGAGACCAGGACGAGTGCTCCCCTTCCTAACAGGACCAGGATGAATAATTCCACTCCCAGCAGGAACAACGGAACGGTAAGGCCTTCGACCAGGTCCAGAAATCAGGCAAGGCCTAGCAGTAGCCCTAGCAGAACCAGTCCTCAAATGAACCGCTCCAATACCCAGCAGCGTTCGAAAGTAAGGCCTAACACCAGTAGACCCAACAGGAGCAATAATGGAAATCTGAACCGAAGCAGAACCCAGCAGCCTAGCTACAGACCCAGCTCCAGTCCTTCCAGGAGCAGAAGTAACATGAATTCTTCGCCTAGGAGGAGCAGTACGCCAAGCAGAAGCAGGACCACTTCACCAAGCAGACGCTCGGGTAACAATAACTAAAAAATTGTACACGCTTATACAAAGGGTCAGGATTTTTCCTGACCCTTTGTATATTTTGTAATAAGACGAACAGTAAACTCGGTTCTAAAGGTTTATTGTTCAGTGTATTCACCAAACCAACAACAAATCACAGTCAAGATGAACCTTAGAGCCTATGTCGCTGCTGTCCTCCTCTTTCTTTCCCTGGGGGCTATCGCACAAAATGAACTGGATGCTTACAGACACAGCCAAAGTACCATCACAGGGTCAGCCCGAATGCAGGCCATGGGAGGTGCTTTTTCTGCGGCTGGCGCAGATATCGGAATTACCCCTATTAATCCGGCCGGACTGGGCCTGATGAGGGGCTCTTCCTTTTTCATATCTCCTTCCTATTCCTTTGGAAGGGTTGATGGCACCTTCATCAATCAAAGCGGCCAGGGAAATAGCAATTATTTTGGTATTCCCAACTGGGGAGTAGCCTTTACCACCGTCAGCTATTATGAAGGTGAGGAAGAAAAAAAACGGAGAAGCTCTGTCAAGTCCTACTCCTTTGCCTTTGGCCATAACCAGGTAGAAAACTACCACAAGAATACAGTGGTCTCAGGTGCCTTCAATGGCTTCTCCTCGATCACCAATATGTTTGCCGAAATGGCAGCAGGTCAAAATTTCTTTGACCTGCTGAATTCGGCCTCCTACCCCGGTCTTGCTCTCCAATCCTTCATGATTGAAGTCATCGCCGACCGACCCGATAGCCTGGACTATTATGGGGCAGGCATGAGGGGAAATCTCAACCAGACCGTACAAATCGAAGAAAGTGGTAAGCGAAACGAATGGTACATCGGTATGGGGGCTAATTTTAATGAAAAATTCATGCTGGGAGGTTCGGTTTCTTTCGAACGCTTGCGCTACGAGCAGAATTTCACCTTTACCGAGGAGGACGTCAATGAAAGCTATGAGTTCTACGATCCTGAGGAGAACAATGGCTTTCCCCTCGAACTGCCTTGGCAGAGCCTGACTTTCAATGAAGAATTTTCTACAGAAGGAGTAGGTGTCAGTGCCACAGCCGGTATGATTTATCGCCCTGTGGATGCCATCCGAATTGCCCTATCTGCAGAAACTCCTACCCTATTCACCCTGACTGATATATTCGATAATGTCTTCACTTCTGTGATTGAATCTGAAGATCAAACGGGAAGGGAAATCACGGAGGAAATAGTAGCGGCCCCAGAAAATGCGGGGACTTTTGATTACAACCTTGTCACCCCCTTTCGAGCGACAGGAGGCCTGATGATCCTGCTCAACAAAGCAGGTTTTTTGACTGCCGATGTAGAATACCTCAATTATGGATCGGCTCGCCTTTCCAGTGTGGCCACCAATGTCAGCAGCCCTAATTTTTATTCTTTTACCAATGAGAATGCAGCAATTCGCCAGGATTATACGTCAGCAATTAATGTAAGGGTAGGGGGAGAATTTCGCTATGATATCTTTCGGCTTCGCCTAGGCGCAGCCTTGTTGGGCAGCGGACTCACGGAGCCTCTCACAGAGTATGTAGATGATCAGGACTTCGAAACGGTGAGGAGCATAGACAATCGCCGCCTGATTTTGACCGGAGGTGCAGGGATCAGGCAACGGAATTTTTTCGTGGACGTTTCTCTTGTAAATCTACAACAAGAAGATAAGCTAACACCCTACACCCTGTCTAATCCGGATGCCTTTCAGCCTACCCTGGTACAAAACAGAAGGTTGTTCAACATAATGGCTTCGATAGGGTTAAATTTTTAAGACTAAAAAAACAACGTGTCTATGGAGCAAAGCTACCCCTAATTTGAAACGTAATTAATTTGGAGGAGCTATGAGTAATCCTATTCACCAGATTGTGTCTGACGAGTTGTATGATACTTTGGTCAGACTTAATCTACTTAATCAAAAAGTGCTAAGAGATTTCGAAATCAAACGTACCTATCTTTGCCTGAGGCGGGAGGGCCGTCGTTCTGCAGAAGCCATTGAAAAGGTCCTGGAAAATTATCCCTACCTGCAGTTTGACACTGTCAGAAAGATCATCTACAGTGTGAAACTCCCGGAAGAAGTAAAAGATCCTCAAGCCTGTGCCTGAGGAAGCCAACCAGGAAGCACCCAAAACAAAAAGTCATGAGGATATGCCCCATGGCTTTTTAGTTTTTTGAGCTGTAGTGGTATTAAAGTGAGAAAAATGAAAACTCAGGTCTTTAAAATACCCCTTTATTCGTAAAAGTTAAACTTAAAATAGCCTCTCAGGCTTTCTCCACTATTGCTGATCGAAAATTTCTGCTAAACGGGCTTCAAGAGCAGCAGCCCGGAGCTTTTTCTCTATGATCTTTCCATCAGGCCCCACCAATACTGTGAAAGGTATAGAGTGGACGCCGTAGGTCCTGGCAGCAGTAGAACTCCAATACTTCAAATCGCTGACGTGAAGCCATTCTAATTTGTCCTGTGCGATGGCTTTTTCCCAACTGGCCTTGCTTCGGTCCAGACTCACCCCCAGGATCTCGAAGCCTTCTCCTCTATATTTCTCGTATACTTTCCTCACAGCCGGATTTTCCCTTCTGCAAGGCCCACACCAACTGGCCCAAAAATCAATCAGGACGTATTTGCCTCTTAGCGAAGAAAGGCTCAGGGTATCTCCTTCGGGATTGGCTAGGACAATGTCTGGAGCCATGGCCCCTATAGCTCTGTTGCGCAGGGGTTCAATCTTTTTGGATAATTCTGTGGCAAAACCCGGATTATCCGCCTCGTACCTCTGAAGATAATGACTGCCCATCTTGACGTACATGTCTTCATTTCCTCGCTGAAAGCCGTTGATCAGTCCCAATAGACCAGCTTTATGTGCCCGTTCTCCTGACTCTTCTAATTGAGACAGATGATCTGAGATATATTGGGTTTGTGCTTCCATGGATAGACCAAGATTGCCCAGGCTACGGGCATAATTGGCAAAGGCGTCCTGGAGGTAGGGATTCTGATTGAAAAAGGGATCACTGAGGTCTACCAGTTGAAAATAATGCTCGGCAAAATAATGAGCCTCATCCTCCGCCTTATCTTTTCCATAGCCGGGGTAGCTAAGGTAGGTCTGTGTACCCAGGACCTTGGCTACAAGGGGAAACTCTTCCTTTACTTCTTTAAAGTGATCCAGTTTTTCCTGGTCGAGGACCAGCATCATGGAATCAAGCTGATCCGTAGGGGTACGGGTAGCCTGTGCTCTTCTGTAAGAGGTAAAAAGTTCGTTGGCCTTGGCATTAAAGGCCTTGGACTGTTCCAATGCCAGCCCCAGGGCCTGGTTGGATTTTGAAGCTACCCGAGCCTGTGCCAAGGTAGGGCAACTGCCCTGTAATTGTATCAAGGATTCTCCGTTGAGGAGAAGTACCCGAGAATTTTGGGGACGGCCCTCACCGACGAAGTAAAAGCCCTTTTCCAGGTCTCCCGGCAGGTTGACCGCCAATGTCCTTGGATCCTCCTCTCCTTGAAGGGGCAATTGACCCAATACCTCTATTCTATTGCCATTCAATTGGAAAAATAATAGGCTGTCGCCCTCACATTCGGAAAGAGAGCCCCTCAGTTGGATGCTTTCTTCCTGTGAAAAAAGAAAGGTAGGTCCTGCAAGAAATATAACAAGGATAAGGACTAATGATGGTATTCGCATAAAATCAGTTCAAACTTGGATCTGTGGGATAATTGGAAATAACCTGGAATTTTTTGCCCATGGAGCGCAAAACTTCCTTCCAAAGTTTTTCATTGTTGGGGTTGAAGATAAAGGCGGGGTTTTCGGGAGCGACGATCCAGGATTTTTCTAGAATCTCCCCTTCCAGTTGGCCTGGACCCCAGCCGGCATAGCCGACGAAGAAGAGAATATCTGCTACGTTGAGGTTTCCGAGCAGCAGCTTTTCCTGAACCTGGCGAAAATCTCCGCTCCAAAATACTCCTTCAGTTACGAGGCGACTTCCTTCCAGGCTCTCATCCTTATGAACGTAATGGAGGGTATTTTGCTCAACAGGTCCTCCCAGGAAGACCTGGGCCTGGCTTTGGGGAAATCCTTCCACCAATTCGTGCAGTCCCTGCTCTATTTGCCTGTTTAAAATAAATCCCAGGCTACCCTCCTCATTGTGCTCCACCAGCAACACGACGGTACGCTGGAAATTCCTATCCATCATAAAGGGTTCGGAAACGAGAAAACGCCCGGCTGCGGGCTTGTATGCACTGGTAATCATACGATCAAGAACTTTTTTGCCAAACAAAGATACGTCAATTCGGGAAACCCGTCTTAGAAATAGCGCTATGCCCCATTTCTCTCTCGCCTATATTACGAAAGGAATATGAAAAAGGTGGTCGTCACTCCGATAATAGCTTCAAAAGTACTCCGTTGGTCCAACCAAATCCATCTTGAAGGGGATATTCTCCTCCTCCAGCTTCCAGGCCCATGTCCAGGACCTTGTATTTTTCCACCATTTTACCCCTTCCCTTGTAGACCCTGACATTGAGATTTACCCATCTCTTTTTGATTTCATCTGCCAATTCTTCCATCTCGTAGTTTCTGAGACCAGCGATGCTCACCCATTGGAGAGGGGCCCAACCATTGGGGGCGTCCCACTGCTGACCGGAAGACTTGAGGGTGGTAACTACTCCTCCTGCCTTGAGAAAATCCCGGCCCAGGCGCTCACCCACTTTCTCAGCTTGCTTTTGGGTAGCAATGTTGAGGAAGAGGGGATACATCATGGCAAGGGAGAGACGCTGGGTAGGGCTTCCTTCAACAAAATCGAAGTCCTGGAAGGTTTGGGACTTCTCATCCCAATTGAAGGTGAGGATGGCGGCTTTTCGACTGGCAGCCATTCCTTGCATGAAGGTCTTTTTCTCATCGTTCCCGACGAGTTCGTAGGTCCTTGCCAGCAGGGTTTCCAGGTGATAAATCAATGAATTGAGGTCTACCGGTACGATCTCCGTGGTGTGAATGCTGGCGAGATTGTCCGGATTGCGCAGCCATCGGCTGGAAAAATCCCATCCCGACTCACAGGCAGCGCGCAAGTCAAGATAGAGGTCATCGGCCTCCCTTTCCGAAGAGTCAGCGAGCTGGACGTCTTCAGCATAGGACTCCGGCCGCGGGCCTCCCACATCGTCCCAATAACGATTCATGATGACCTGATCCTGAACAAAGACGACTCTTTTATAGGCGGAGTTTTCTTTTCCTACCTTCTCCTTCCCATCCATCCAAAAGTCGTATTCTTTCTCCATGGCAGGGAGAAACTCTTCCAGGACCTTTTCTCCTTCGATTTCACTCAGTAGTCCTATCATTAAGGAAAAAAACGGAGGTTGAGAGCGACCGCGGAAATAGGTACGGTTGCCATTGGGGATAAACCCCATCTCCTCGATTAGGTAGGCAAAATTCTCGACCATGCTTCGGATGAGGTAACGGGAGCTGTCAGAAACGGCCAGGCCGAGCATGGTAAAATAGCTGTCCCAATAATATATCTCACGAAAGCGACCTCCCGGAGCGATATAGGGCTTAGGAAGGGGAATTTTGGTATTGAGCCGCTGGCTATCGGGCTGGCGGGTAAGTACAGGCCAGAGCCTATTGACATGAGCAGCCGCTGATAAGTTGGTATCGGCGACAAAATCAGATGTCAACTGTGGGGGCAGTTCGAAGTAACGGCTTACGAAATCTCCCAGGTCAAAATTTTCCTTGTCTTTCTGCTCTTGATACTGGTGGCTTATATCTTCAGGCCTCTGTGTGGGGATGCAGTCGACGAAGGTCTTCGAATCCTCAAAGATTCGGGCCTTTTGGACTACGGGAAACAAATCGGGAAAAGCCTCCGACATGATGATAGGGCCTTCGGCTTCTTTGACATCCCGAGGCTCTGCCTGCTGTCGGCAGGATACCCATAGAGACAAGATCAGAATTAAGGAGAGGAAGCTTATACCTCTTTTTGGCAAGGAGAACATGGATTATCTTTTTGGCTAAAATAGGGATATTCGCCTTGATTTTCCGAAAGTAGGAAGGAATTTTTATTCAAAAAGTGGGCAGTGGGTTTATTCCCTAAAAGCCGGGGTTCATACCTCAAATTCCTGGATTGACGGTGTAAGGTTGGGCAAGGAGCATTTAAATGGGCATTTTCATTATGCAATCCAAAAGGAAGACCCTAATTAACCCCATATAACCAGCCTGATATTATGACTGCTCAAGCTTACTTCAATCCTTTAGAAAAGAATGCCCATTTGATCGAATTGTGTAAGAAGGGAGATCGACGAGCCCAGCATGAAATCTATCAAAAGTACCTAAGGGCCATGAACAGGGTAGCCTACAGGATCACCGGAGATGAAATGGAGGCGGAGGATGTGATTCAGGAAGCTTTTATCCGGGCATTTCGCAACCTGACCAATTTTAAGGGGGAGGCTACCTTTGGTGCCTGGCTCAGGCGTATCGTCATCAACACTTCCATCAATCACGTCAAGCGTCGCAAGACAGAATTCGTGCCCCTGGAACCCGAAAGACTGGAAGTGCCAGAAGACAGTGTGCCTCAATATGTATCTTCTTACAGCATGGAAAACATCAAAAAAGCGGTTGAGCGACTTCCCGATGGTTATAGGACGGTATTCTCCCTCTATCTTTTTGAGGGTTACGATCATCAGGAGATCGGCAATATCCTCAACATAAGCGAGGCAACCTCCAAATCTCAGTTTAGCCGTGCCAAGAAAAAATTAAGAGAGTTGCTGGCCGATGCTTAGCAATTGTATGATCGGGTAGATAGTTAGGGGTCCGGATGTTCAGACATTCGGACCTTTTTTGTGGCAGGGCCATCCCTATGGTTACAAGCAATAATTCTCCCCTCTCCTGACAAAAGTCAGCCAGACTCCCCTTACCTATCATTCTGCCCTTATATAGGCCCTGCTATCTTCGTTATAAAGACTTAGCCTGCGCGGCTGGTCGATATTTGACCGCTAAAGGTTTGAAATTATGAAATCAGAACATCTCACTCACCAGCAGACTATGAAGAAGGGTAAGATCAAAAATATATTGTTCCCTACAGATTTCTCTCACCATGCTTTTTCAGCCTTCAACCTGGCCCTTCAAATCGCCGATCAGTTGGAGGCCAATATTCACCTCTATCACGCCTATCACTATGCGGCGACTGGAGAATTTTACATTGTCCCCGAGTTGATTCAGCAGATTCATACTGAGCTCAAGGATCAGGCGCTGGAAGAGTTTCAGGCTTATGAGGCCAAGGCTCGGGAAGTTTGTAAAAATCCTCTCAACCTAGCCTTCCGGACTGACTCTGACTTTGCCGTAGAAGGGATTCTTAGGAGCGCGGAGGAAGTAGGTGCGGATATGATCATCATGGGTACGGAAGGAGCGGAAAATTTCATGGAAAAATGGCTGGGTTCTGTCAGCTCTCAGGTTATTTCCCGGACCGACACTCCGATCATGGTGATCCCAAAGGACTTCAAAATCAAAAAGTTAGAGAAAATGGCATATGCCACCAATTTTGAAGAGCCTGAGCTTCAATTTCCAGAAGAGGTCATCGAACTGAAAGAAGAATTGGGGAGCAGCCTGACCTGCGTACACATTAGGCCACTTTCCGAACAGCGGGAAGATTCCTATCAAAATCAACTCGAACAGATGAAGAAGTTGACGGAGGTCCATGACATTCCCTATCAGATCATCCATGGAGTGAAGCCCTGGGAAGGCATCCGAAGCTATGTAAGGGACAAGGAAGTAGACGTCCTGGTGATGTTTACCCATCATCACAACTTGTTGGAAAAGGTGGTCAATCCCAGTATGACGAGGAGGGCCGTCCTCTCCCTGGACATACCTATGATCGTCTTACATGCCTAATTTTTTAATCTAGAGTCCGATGCGTAAAATATTGGTTCCTGTAGATTTTTCTCCCTCTTCAATTTCTGCGTGGAAGACTGCTATTTTTTTGGCAAAGGTTCAGCAAGCAGAACTGCGGGTGCTCCATGTCTGTGCTCCTTCTTTTTGGGAGCCATATATGCCTTTGCTTCTCGAGACTGCCCTGAAAGAAAAGCGGATGGAAAAAGCTGACTTTGCCTTCTCGGCCTGGCTCAAGAAGTGGATCCCTTCAGAAGAGGTAAGTTGGACCCGAAGCCTCCTTCACGGAGATGTGGATGAGCATATCCTTTCTGAAGCAAAGAGTTGGGGAGCCGATCTCATCATCATGGGAAGTGGGAAGGAACTGGATGTAAAGTCCAAGCTCTTGGGAACTACGGTATCTACCGTTTTAAAGAAGACGCAGCAAGAGCGAGAATTACTGGTCATTCCGGAAGGAAAAGAACTCCGAGCAATTCGACAGATCGTCTTTGCCATGACCATGGAGCAGGAAAGGATAGAGGCGATCGAGAGCGTCTTGATTTTTGCCAAAACCCATGGAGCCTTTCTGGAATGCGTTCACTTCAATGAGGAGCATGAAGCAAAGAAAAACTCCAGGGTAGGCTTGTTGAAGCGGGCCTATCGGCAGGAGCTTTCAGAAGGGCTGATCAACTTTGAAGTCATTCACAATAGAGACTTCGAAGAGGGCTTGATGGAATACCTGCTCAACCACAAGATCAATCTTCTCGTTCTTTTTGCAGAAGAAAAGAATCCCTTTCCGGACCTTTTTTCCCCTATTTCTCATGCCGAGGAAGTCCTCAACCACATCAAAATACCCATCTGGATACTCCCCAACCGGAAGGCAGATCTGGTGGGGGTGGGTGGAATAGATGATAGAGAAGAAAAAAATTAAGCGGGAGTACCGCAAACTTTTCCTTCTTGAGAAGTTTTAAATGGTCCATCAAATCTTCATATCATAATCCCTGAATATAATTTGTCAAAAATTTGATCGGAATGCCCTAAAAATCTTATTTTTATAGGATAAGGGAAAGGAATTACAGATCTCTTTCCTTAAAAATCAGAGTAAAAACCAGCAAGGCCCTTGGACAAAACAGCGGAAGACAAGTCTTTATATTCTGTCATTTTCGAACAGGCGGTAGAAGGAATGATCCTTACCGATCCTGAGGGAGTCATCCTGGACGTAAACCCCGCTGCCTTACACATCTTTGGTTATAAGGGCAAGGAGGAAGTCCTGGGTCAGGCGGTAGAAATCCTGGTTCCGGCTTCCATTCGCGAGGCCCATCAAAAACACCGAAAATACTTTCAATCTTTTCCTCATGCACGTCCTGTGGGCCAGGGTTTATCCCTTCAAGGACTGAAAAAAAATGGAGAGAATGTTGCACTGGAGATCAGTCTCAGCCCCATTTCTCTTAAAAAAAGGCAAATGGTCCTGGCTCACATTATCAACATCAGTGAACGAAAGAAGCTTCAGAAAGTACATTCTGATAATGAAACCCTACTGAAGAGCATCATTGACAATGCAGTCGATGGCATCATCACCATAGATGCCAGCGGGAAGATAGAATCCCTCAATCCGGCGGCAGCCCGTCTTTTTGGTTATGAACCAGAAGAGGTCCTTGGCAAGAACGTAGGGATGCTGATGCCCGAGCCTTACCATTCGGAGCATGACCGATATTTGGAAAACTACCATCAGACGGGTGTGGGAAAAATAATTGGTATAGGCAGGGAAGTATTTGGCAAGAGGAAAGACGGCAGCACCTTTCCTTTCCGTCTGAGTATCAGTGAAGTTAATTATAAAGATAGGAAAATCTTTACGGGAGTCATACACGACATTTCCTCCATGAAGGAAGCCGAACAGAAACTGATTTCCTATGCAAAGAAGTTGGAGCAGTCCAACAGAGAACTCGAGGACTTTGCCTATGTGTCCAGCCATGACTTACAAGAGCCTCTGAGAAAGATTCAGGCCTTTGGCAACTGGCTTCAGGATAAAGAAGCAGACAAGTTTAGTCCCAAGGGTAAGGATTATCTCAATCGCATGCTCAGTGCGGCATCCCGCCTTCAACGCCTAATCAATGACTTGTTGAGTTATTCCAGGATTTCCACCAAGGCAAAGCCTTTCGGAGAAGTTGACCTGAATCATACCCTCGAGACTGTTCTTTCCGACCTCGAACTTCTTATTCAGAGCAAGGATGCCTTGATCCTAGCTGAAGAGTTGCCCATCATAGAAGCGGATGAGACCCAGATGAGACAATTGTTACAGAACCTTATCTCCAACGCCGTTAAATTTACAGAAGAAGGGATTCAGCCAAGGGTAGAAATTAATGGTCGGTCCTACCTCCAACGGGGGCCTGACCACCGGACAGAAAAATGGGTAGTCCTAAAGATCACCGATAATGGCATAGGCTTCGATGAAAAGTACAAGGATAAGATTTTTTCTATCTTTCAGCGGCTCGAAGGTCAGAAATATCAGGGATCGGGTATAGGTCTGGCTATTGTCAAGCGCATCATACACAGACATGGCGGAGAGGTCCGGGTAGAAAGCGAAAAGGGAAAGGGAACTATATTTCTGATCCACCTTCCTCTATTACAAAAAGCTCAAAAATAACGACTATGAAACCCATTCAAAGTAATTCTTTACTGAGTAAAAAAGGAATGGCGGTAGTCATTCTTATCGCTGAGGATGACGAGGAGGACAGAATGCTTTTGAAAGATGCGATGCAGGAGGGAAAACTTGCCAATTCTCTACAGTTTGTGGAAGATGGAGAGCAACTGCTTGATTATCTTCAGGGAAAGGAGCCCTATGCGGATAGGTCTACCTATCCTTTGCCGGTGCTTATACTCCTGGATTTGAACCTCCCCAAGATAGACGGGAGGGAGGCCCTCAAAACCATTAAGGCGGACCCTCAACTCAGGCGAATACCCGTAATTATCCTGACCACTTCCAAGGCCGAGGAAGATATTTTACGCACCTACGAATTAGGTGTCAATTCCTTTATCACCAAGCCCGTATCCTTTGAAGGATTGGTAGATATAACCGAGACCCTCAGCCGTTATTGGTTTGAAATCGTAGCTTTACCCCCCCAAGAATGAGGCAACCGGTCAACGAAATTATAAAAACTGATCTTGTATCTATCCTCCTTATCGACGATGATGAGGAGGATTATCTGATTACAAGGGACATTATAGAAGACATTAACCACCGGCGATTTACCGTGGACTGGATCGATAATTTCGAGGCTGGAATCAAGATGATGAAGAGAAAACTCCACGATGTCTATCTTGTGGATTATCGCCTTGGGGCCTACACAGGATTGGATGTACTCAACCAAGCGGCAGAAATGAACCTTCAATGCCCGGTGATTTTGCTTACGGGTCAAGGAGACTTGGAAGTGGACCAACTGGCCCTGGCGAGTGGAGCTGCGGATTACCTTATCAAAAGCGAACTTACGCCAGATCGCCTTGAGAGGTCCATGCGTTATTCGATTCAACAAAATCGTAACCTGCTAAAAATCAGGCAACTTAACATGGACCTTGAGGAGCGGGTGGCGGCTCGTACCGATGCCCTCGCCATGGCTGTAAAGGACCTGGAGAGGCAGATTATAGAAAATAAGGCAAAGGAAGAAAAATTAAAGCAAAGCCAGGAAGAACTCAAAAAGGCACTTGCCAAAGAGCAGGAGCTCAACGAATTGAAGTCTCGCTTTGTGTCGATGGCTTCTCATGAATTTCGAACTCCTCTTGCCACTATCTTGTCATCTATTTACCTGATAGAAAAGTATATCAATCCCGATCAGGAGGAGCGCAGGCGGAAGCACGTCAACCGGGTCAGGTCCAATGTTCACGCGTTGAACAGCATACTGGATGATTTTCTTTCTCTGTCAAAGTTGGAGGAGGGGAAGATTTCCCTGCATTTGGAATACATAAAACTCCGGGAATTGATGACTGAGCTTCAGGAGGAAATGCACCTACAAACCAAGCCCGGTCAGAAAATTTTATTAGATTACGAGGAAGATGAGGAGTATCTCTGGCTGGACGGGGCGCTGGTTAGAAATAGCCTGAATAATTTGCTCTCCAATGCTATCAAATATTCTCCTGAGAACTCTGAAATCATCCTAAAAGGGCGGGTAGCGGGATCTAAGATAAGCATATCTGTCAAGGATCATGGCATTGGTATTTCGCTCGAAGAGCAGGAGCATTTGTTTGAACGATTTTTCCGGGCCAGGAATGTAACCCATATCAAGGGAACGGGACTGGGCCTAAGTATTGTCAAGAGGTATATTGATATGCTGGGTGGGAATATTACCTTCGAATCTATCCCGCATCAGGGCACTACTTTCGTCATCCATTTGACCAAAATGAAACCAGAACAATGAAAAAGATTTTATTGATCGAGGACAATGAAGAAATGAGGGAAAACACCTCTGAAATCCTCGAACTGGCGGGTTTTGAGGTTCTTACAGCTTCTCATGGCAAGGAGGGAGTGGGCATAGCTTCGAAGGAGGATGTTGACTTGATCGTCTGCGATGTCATGATGCCTGAGTTGGATGGGTATGGAGTCCTCCATATGCTGAGCAGAAATCCCAATACGGCGAGCGTTCCCTTTATATTTCTGACGGCAAAGGCAGAGAAAACCGATTTTCGCCGTGGAATGAACATGGGGGCAGACGACTACATTACCAAGCCTTTTGAGGAGGTAGAACTCTTGGATGCGATTGAGATTAGGCTCAAGAAAAGCGAGAATCTGGCAAAAGATTTTCCCAGGGATGCCGAAGGTCTCAACAATTTCTTTAGTGAAGCCAAAGGTTCTAACGCGCTCAAAGAACTGTCAGTAGATCGAGAGTCAAGGTACTACAGGACCAAGGATATCATTTATCAGGAAGACAGCCTGCCTCAGGCCCTGCTATTTATCAATAAAGGAAAGGTCAAGACTTACAAAACCAACAAAGATGCCAAAGAATATATCACCAGCCTGCATAAGGAGGGGGATTTTCTAGGTTATCACGCCCTACTTTCCGAGACGGCTTATGCGGAGTCTGCCATGGCACTGGAGGATACTGAGATTCTGATCATTCCAAAACAAGACTTTTTTGCTTTGGTCTATAATGACAGAGATGTATCCCATCGCTTCATACGACTTTTGGCCAATGATTTAGAAGAAAAGGAGGAACAACTGCTACACCTGGCTTATGATACCGTGAGGAAGCGTGTTGCCGATGCTCTTCTTCTCTTACAAAAGCGCTATCAGGATCCTTCTTCGAAGGAATTTGCCATGCCCATTTCCAGAGAAAACCTGGCTGGCCTGGTGGGTACCGCCAAAGAATCTGTCATTCGAGTCTTGTCAGAGTTTAAAGGGGATGGTTTGATCAGCACCAATCAGAGCGAAATCAAAATTCTGGACTCAGTAGGACTTGAAAAGATCAGGTATTAAACATGAAGTTGTGGGACAAGGGAACTTCCCCCAATAAGGCCTTTGAAGCCTTCACGGTGGGAAAGGATCGTGAATGGGACCTATATTTGGCTCCATACGACGTACTGGGTAGCCTGGCTCATGCCCATATGCTACAAAAAATCGGTCTGCTGTCTGAGGATGAATATCGGCTTTTGGCCGAGGCGCTCAAAGGTATTTATGAAGACATCGCAGAAGGCCATTTTAACATAGAAGAGGGGGTAGAGGATGTACACTCACAAATTGAGTTCTTGCTTACCAAAAAGCTGGGAGAGACCGGAAAGAAAATTCATAGCGGAAGATCAAGAAATGACCAGGTTTTGGTAGCCCTCAAGCTTTTTTTTGTGGATCAGATCAGGGAGTTGGTCGAGGAAAGCGAAAGGCTATTTGGGGTATTAGAGGTTCAAAGTGAAAAGCATAAATCTACCTTGCTGCCGGGATATACGCATACCCAGATAGCTATGCCTTCGTCATTTGGACTTTGGTTTGGAGCTTATGCAGAAAGTCTGGTTGAGGATCTTCATCTTTTGCTGGCCACTTTCAGGGTGGTAGACCAGAATCCTTTGGGTTCGGCTGCAGGTTATGGATCTTCCTTCCCCCTTGACCGTAGGCTTACTACCCGCCTCTTGGGTTTTTCCACGCTTAGTTACAATGTGGTCCATGCCCAGATGGGTCGGGGAAAGACTGAACGTATTTTTTCCATGTCCCTCTCATCCCTTGCTGCGACTTTAAATCGGCTGGCGGCAGATGTCTGTCTGTACATGAGTCAAAATTTTGGCTTTTTATCCCTGCCTGAAAGTTGGACAACAGGCTCCAGCATTATGCCTCACAAGAAAAACCCTGATGGATTTGAGATTCTACGGGCTCGGAGCAATAAGCTTCAGGGATTGGGGCAGCAACTTCAATTACTCACCACAAACCTGACTTCGGGCTATCACCGGGACCTTCAAATGAGCAAGGAATTGCTACTTCCAGCTATTTTCGAGACCAAGGAATGCCTGCAAATGTGCCGTCTTATGGTAGAGAGGCTCATTCCCAGTCAGGATTTGTTGGATCAGGACATTTACCGCTATCTATTTAGCGTAGAAGTGGTAAATAGGTATGTACTGGAAGGAATGAGTTTTAGGGAAGCCTACAAGAAGGTGGGAAAAGAGATTCAGGAAGGACGATTCGAGGCTCCTACCGAACTGAAGCACAGCCATGAGGGTAGTTTGGGAATGCTTTGTACCGAAGAAATCAGGGAAAAATGGCAGGAGGTCAGGGTTCAGTTTAGATTTGATGAATTCAGGCAGGCCTGGAAAAAATTAGTAGAATAGAGATGTGAGGGATAAAGGAATCGGGCTTAGGAGGCTGAGAAATCGATTTAAACCGTTCTAAACCGTTTTTTTATAATTTTCAATTTCTCCCCTCTCCATTCTTTACTTCTCCCTCATTGCCTTCCTCCTACCGGGATAAATTACAAGCTGTATGAAGTTAAACTCCAATTGATGAAGGGGTAGCATTTCCCCTCCCCCTAAATCCATTGAATATGGCATATACCTCAGGTTGGTTCGCAAGGTAAACCATTGTAAATCAGTGGATCTAATGTCCCAACCAAAACTAAGGCCCGGCAGCAGCCTTCTGTCTAGGACCTCTATGGCCTCCAAACCACTTGCACCAGGAGGATCATCATCTAGCCTCCATTGATCGAAATTGAGATTGGGCCCCAGAAAAGGAACAAAGCCTTTATAATCGAAGAGAAATTTGTAAGCCTCCACAACAAAAGAATTTCGACCCAATCGCTGGCGATGCCCAAATGCATTTAACTCACTGCTGTAGCTGCGAAACCCTATATTTACATGAGCATCCCAGGGATAGTAATAATATCCCAAGCCTCATTCGGGAAATATTCCCCCAGAACTGTGCCGCCCTAAGTAAAAAGGCGAGCCTTCGTTAAAATTTCTATTTCGGGGTCTGAGAAAAAATACGGCAGAAGAACCTAAGGCCACCGACAATCCACTTAGCTTGTTTTTCTGAGCCAAGTTCCTCCACCTGCTTCTCTATCCTTCCATTCTCATAGGGCTTTTCCGCAGAAAATATAGTTTCGATCGACCATTTTAACCCTGCACAAATGCCCCATGAAGGTATGTCAAACTTGGTAGCCTCATTCCTATACAGGGGATAATCAAATCCAGTAGAAAAGGTATACCTGACCCCGGCATCAATTAATAGAGTGCCGCGCTGGAAGGTGAACCCACCTAATATGGGGATCAAACTTCTGCTCACCTTCGGCCCCCGAAGATTGGAATCCTCCCTGACAGCAAGTATATCTTCCATCGCATAGGCCGCCCCAACAAAAGGCACTGCCCGTCCTTTTTGAATTCGCCAAGGATATAATTTGAACCCCGTTTCTATACCGGGATTATGCACAAACAGTTGACCTGAACTTTGTTAAATATCTCCCAAAGGAAAGGAAATGTAACAATCCCCATGACCCCAAAAATGAGTCCCTCCAATGCTCAACCTTGGGCGCAAGCTAGCAGGAAAAACAAACTCATTGACATCAGATAAACTCTCATTGATGTATTCTCCCCTTCCCCCACTTCGGAGAAATAAGAAATCTGCCCCGAGAGTCATTTGGGCAAATCGATGTCGGGTCTTTCCTCCATCGACATAGGGCTGTCCGTGTACAAAACTCCCCAGGCAAAAGAAAAAGACGACCAACCCGGTCCTGTAAATGGTAGTTGACATCTTCATGGTGATTAAATGAGGGTCGAAAATATTTTATGGAGATTTCATCCGCCTAACAAATTAAATAAGTTATGGGGCAAGCCCATGCAAAAAGCCCGAAGAACAAAGCCTCCGGGCGGGTCAATCAAAAGAATCGGGTATTTTTTATCGTATGGTAAAGATGACCGGGAGGGTGTAAGAGGCATTGACTGGCCTTCCTGCCATCAATCCGGGAGCCCACTTGGGCATTTCGGCAATGATCTTGATCACTTCCTCATCACAACCATAACCCAGGGATTGAAGAATTTTGGGATTAGAAATACTCCCGTCAGCCTTTACGACAAACTGTACCACCACTTTGCCTTCAATTTTCCTCTCCATGGCCTTGTCGGGATAATCCAAGTTGCGTCCCAGGAATTTTTGCAGGCCCTTGTTACCTCCGGGAAATTTGGGGGCAACCTCAGTTGCCAAAAATACATGATTGGAAAAATCGATAAGGTTGCTGTTTTCCGGACTGCTTGGAGGGGCAGCTTCGACTGTATCGGGAGCCTTCCTGTTGTCTCTCAATGACTCAGGAGAAGGGCTGAGGGGTTGAGCCTCCTCAATTTCCAGCTCCTCAAAGCCAAATTCTTCCCCCTCGATGGAGGAAATATTGGTTTGTGCAGCTTCCGTATCTTCTTCCTGCGCCTGCGGACCCAGGTCAGTAATGACAAGGGTGGGGGCTTCCTCCTCAGGTTCATTATCTACGATGACCTCGTCCTTGGGTTTGGGCAATCGAATGGTAATTCTTCTTCGGATAGATCTGCTATTTCCATCATCATCCCTTGCAGTGAGGCGAACCACAAAGTCTCCGCTCTCAGGATAGCGATAGGTATACCTTTCATTGACGTTTCTGGCCCTTCCATTGCCAAAATTCAATTCATAATCGAAGTCAGGGCGATACCCAGAAACAGAAAAAGTCAGAGGTCGGTTGGCGACAAGTTGCCCCCTAACCACCAGGCCCAAGGGTGAAGTATTGATTTCAGGTTCATCACTTTCCTCTTTTGGTTCTGGGTAGGAAGCCCTGTACTGATTGGCAGAAAAGCCCACCCCTAGATTTTGCTCCCGGAGCCAGCCCTCATATTCGCCCAAATCAAGGAGGGTATCTGCACGGCTATCATCTACATCCTTAATGATGACACCGTGAGATTCCTGGTTCAAAAAACCAATGATTTCTTGATGAGGAAGATAGTCTTCCTGAAACATCAAATAGGTGATTTGCTTATTTTCCTTTCCACCAAAAGGACTTCCTATGAAGTAAATTACCGCTCCAGCCGAAAAAAGAAGGGCCAGACTGATCAAGGCTCCCAATTTCATCAAGCGCTGCTTCTGTTGCTTGTTCTGCTTTTCCATCAACTGGATGTAGAGGTCAAGGTTGTCCGTAGACGGCTTGGGTGCTAATTGCATGGATACTACTATTGGGTTATGTATTGGCACAAAAAATCTTGGAATACCTACTTGAAGGAAGGCATGAACCTCCCCTTATTACAAGGGATAAAAACCATGGGCTTTGGTGGGTTACAAGAGAGAGGGCTTCGAAGGCTTGGCTTTACTCATGTTAAATACGAATGGCGAAGCTTTCTTGAATTGTTACAAATATTCCCATAATTATTTGACCTTTGAAGTCAGGGGGATGGAAGGGCTTGGAAACTTGTCCCAATTGTTGTTTTTGCCTGTTAAACGGTTGGTTAAAAAATCATAAACTTAGGCAATCATTAAATTATGATAATAGGAATATATTACCGTGCAGATTAACTTATACGAAAAGCGAATATTGGGAAAGGCGAGGGAGAAACATTACAGCTTCTCCCTCGCCTTTCCCAAGTATTCATCAAGACCCCTACCAAATGGACCTAAGCATCCATACCTCACCTTTTAAATTGGCACTTCCATTTTTAGAGAAAAATCCAATTTTCGAAAAGGGTTGGCTGGGAAAAAATAGTTCTGTCATGACCAATTCTCCATTATTTATAAAAACCTCAACTGAAGAAACATCGATGAAAATGTGCATGCTCAGCAGCCCATCTTCACTGATCAAGGGAGCCGTATGCAAGTCATCGGCAAAATTGTCGGAAAAATCCGTATTCCCGGCCCTACTCCGATCGATGAAAAAGCGCTGCTTTTCATGGTCATAGCCTATCTCCAAGGCGTCACCGAGGCTTTCATTTTGTAAGACAATGCCTCCCTGTCCCCCTTCTCCTACCTTGATATCCAGTATCAATTCCACAAGGGGAGTATCCATTTTTATGGTCGCCAGCGGATTGATCACACTGCTGATTCTGCGACTTTTGATCTCGATAGACTCCTCATTTTTGCGAAGCTCCTTCAATTCTTTTACCGGATGGGTCAAAGCGATGATTTTCCCTCCCTGTCGCACCAATTCCAATTCTCTGGGGATGGTCATGGCCGAACGCCAGCCCGCCGTAGGTACCCTATTCGCATACTGCCAGTTGGACATCCACCCTATAAAAAGATGGCGGCCATCTCGAGAGGGAATATTGGACCAAGTTACTCCAGCATAGTTGTCCTTGCCGTAATCCAGCCACATGGCCTTGGCCTTAGATGAATAGGCCTTCTCATCGGCAAACATGATGTTGTCAATCAAAATATGCCCCCAGGCTTCCGAGTAGTCGTCTACGATTTCAAAGTGAGCCTCCTGGCCCATCAGTTTGTCGACCTCCCAACTTGCCCACTGAAGGGTTTCTGAGTCCTCTCCCGTTGCTGTAGCGGCTATTTTATCCGCAACGATCAGGTTCATACAGGTTTTTCCCTTATGATTCCCTCCGCCGATGAGAAAATTGATATACTTCTTTTGAATGATAAATTTCTCTGAAATCAACTTTCCTTTGGCTTCATCCCCTTTTCCAAAAGAATTGACCAGGCGCTTGCCGCTAACTCCTTTGACTTCCTGCTGCCCTCCCAGGCTGCCCTTGGCCAGAGTTCTGCGAAAGGCCTTACCTTCTCTCTCCCAGTTTTTGTAAAGCATGCGCTCAAAATCATCGAAAACAATTCCCTCAGGTACGTAAGTTTCCTCCTGGCTCAAAGAGGATGCAAGGTCAGGATCGAGCTTGAAGGTTTCTCCATCAAAATCACCTACAAAATACTGGGTTCCCGAACCTCCGTTAGGACCTCCACTGCCCACACTCACGATCATCAACCACTTCTTATCTCTTGGGTTTCCATTGACATCTACCTCAATCAAGTCAGGACATTCCCAGACTCCGGTGTGGCTACCCCAATCTTCTCCAAACTCACTGCTTTCCGTCCAATCCTTAAGATTGAGAGAATTGTAAATTTTTACCCGGTCAAAACTGGCCAGTATCATGACCCATCGTTGGCTGGGCTCATGCCAAAATACCTTGGGATCACGAAAGTCCCGGATGCCGGGGTTTGCTATCACAGGATTGCCCTGGTACTTCGTCCAGCTGCGCCCTCTGTCGTTGGAGTAAGCGATACTTTGGTACTGAAAGAGGTCGCTCTCCCCTGCCTGCTCCATTTCCATGTTGTGATGGGTAAAAATAGCCACCAATACATCCTCTTCACCCGTCTTGAAACCAGCGGTATTGTCTTTGTCTACCACGGCAGAACCGGAAAAAATCATTCCTTTTTCATCTGGGTAGAGGGCAATGGGTAGATTTTGCCAGTGGACTAGATCCTCGCTCACAGCGTGGCCCCAATGCATAGGTCCCCAAACGGTCTCATCTGGGTTATGTTGGTAGAAAAGATGGTATTCCCCATCGTAGTAGACCATCCCATTGGGGTCATTCATCCACATTTTGGGGGGCGAGTAATGAAATTGAGGGCGATGCTGCTCATCGTAAGAGGCCTCTTCGACCTGGCCTTCTCCCAGGACCTGTTTTTTACCCTTTTCTTCTCCGCCGCAGGAAAGCAAAAAGAAAAGAAATATCGAAGGCAGAAGATTGGAGTAACGTTTCATCTGAGGCTTGATTTATTAATTTCTTCAAAATAAGGGAATATTCGACAGAGGTAAAAGCAGCCGCCCCAGTTGGATAAGAAATTCACCTTTGAAACCCTGAGGCTCATGTCCTGGGGTCAGAAATTATAGAATTTCTTACTTCCTGGGAATTCTTTTCCTTTCACTTTTAAGATAAAAATCCCTTTGG
Source organism: uncultured Bacteroidia bacterium (assembly GCA_964564415.1). GTDB lineage: Bacteria > Bacteroidota > Bacteroidia > J057 > J057 > JALEFZ01. The sequence goes on from CAZMAV010000001.1 coordinate 213,155, forward strand.
GAAGACCTCCAAGGTGCCACTGGTCTGAAATTTCTTGCCTGAGTTGTTTTTTGCCCAGGCATTTTCCCTGAAGATCCAACAATTCTAGGTCCACAGGTTCCCTCAAATCTCCTCCTTCAAAATCTATATTCAGCCATTCATCTCTCAGATAAAGGGTGAGCCCTAGCTTTTTATCCAATGATTGAACATCCAGCGCACTTGTCAAAAACTGATCAGGAAGGGTCATAGGCGGACAAACTTGGGGCTCCAAAGTGTCTTCTTTATTTGCCAGTTGCCAAGACTCAATACAGGTCGCCAACACAGCTCCTTGCTCCACGATCAGATCGGTATTGATGCTGTTTTCACGCGGATATACCCTCGCCGAAATGACAGAGAGATTGTCCGCAAAAACCTCTCATAAAGCTCATACAGAATGATCCAAAAATGCCCTTACCCGGATGGTGTCTCCGAAGCGATAGGTATTGAAGCGGTAATTTTCTAAGGCTGCAAATGGGGAAGAATTTCTCAAGTCCAGGCCCAAGTGATTAATTCTGGTGTTGAATTCTATATCTGTGTATTCATTTGTTGAGGGATCAGGCATTTCCCAAAAGATACCTGTTACGAAAATATCGGGATGGGAATATAAGTCGGGAACATTTGTCCAATTAACCAGATCTGTGGAAGTGTAGGTAAATAGAGTTTTACTGTCATTCCCTGACTGGCAAGAACTTCTTTACCTTTATAGCCTAGGAAGGAGATGATCAGGGTTTTGCCTTCTTCAACCTGTATGGAAAAGCTTCCATCTTCCTTAAAAAATGTACCATTGTGCTCCCTTTTTCGATAATGGTCGCCCCCTCCAAAGGGCTTCCATTTGAAGCGTCCTCTACTTTTCCACCGAGGGTCTCCGGGCAAAAAAATCTAAGGGTATCATGAGCAGAATAGTATTGATTATTCTGCGAAGGTTCATAGTAGCTCTTGTTTGATTTATGTAAGTTCCGTCCTGTCAAAAATTTAGGATTTGGTAAATGTCTCTTCCACCTCTCTGTCTACAACTTTGGCTTTCTCTATGGAAAGGTCGTCCTTAAGATCCTCAAGGCTTTTGCCTTTGGTTTCCGGCATAAAAAATGCAACCCAGATCAACTGAAGGACCATCATCCCTGCAAAGAAGGCAAAAACCGGCCATGGATTCTCCCCAAATATCCCTTCATCCGCATCGATGAAGATAGGAGTCAGCAGGGTGATCAGGGCGGCAAATACCCAGTGGGTAAAGGTACCGAGGGATTGCCCAAAAGAACGGACCTCATTTGGAAAAATTTCTGAAATGAATACCCATATCACTGCCCCCTGACCAATGGCATGTGAGGCAATGAATATCAAAATAAAGGTCAAGAGGAAATGGGGGCTTGAGGTAGCATAAAAGCCATAGGCCACCATAGCCATGCTGATGATGTATCCCACTGAACCGATGTAAAGCAGTTGTTTTCTTCCTGCCCGATCGATCAGATAAAGTCCTACGAAGGTAAAAATGAGGTTGATCCCTCCAATGGAAATTGAGGATGCCAGGGAACCTTCTGCGGTGAGCCCGGCCTTGCTCAGAATCTCAGGGGCGTAGTACAAAATGAAATTGATTCCCGAAAGCTGGTTGAAAAAGGCGATGAAAAAGGCCAACCAAATAGATTTATTATAAAGGCCGGAAAAGATATTGCCCTTAGGAGCTGACTGGAAATAGTCTTTAAGGTCCTGAAGGGCAGAGTCTACGTCTTTTCCTGTGTCCATCTTGGCCAGGACAGCTTTGGCGGCATCATCGTCCCCCTGCTTCATAGTCAACCACCGGGGCGAGTTGGGCACAGTTAGAATCAGCAAGGAATAGAGGAAAGCAGGAATAGCTTCCACTCCTAACATCCAGCGCCAATCGGCCTCTCCTCCTACACCCTTTAAGAAGTAGTTGGAAAAATAGGCCACAAATATCCCGAAGACAATCATAAACTGGTAGAGGGCCACAAACTTACCGCGGTTCTTGGCAGAAGAAATTTCTGAAATGTAAATAGGAGCAGCAATGGTAGAAGCTCCTACCCCTACTCCACCAACAAACCGAAAAAATGAAAATAGATAGGGATCTGGGGCCAAGGCAGAACCGATGGCCGAAGTGAGATAAAGAATTCCAATCCAAAAAAGGGTCTTTTTTCTTCCCCATATGTCAGTAGGAATACCCCCCAGGAGGGCTCCCAAGACAGTACCCCAAAGGGCCATGGACATAATAAAGGTTCCGTGAAAGAAGGGGGAGGTATCCCACAATTCCTTGATGGGCTCGTTGGCACCGGAGATGACTACAGTATCGAATCCAAAAAGAAATCCCGCTAGGGCCACCGTAATGGACCACAAAGCAATGCTTGAGTTTTTCATATCAGCAGTAGTAGTAATTCTGTCCTGATTTGAACAAGGATGATCATGGAAGCCAACCTTGAACAATCCCAAGGTAGATGGATTTTATCGAAATTCTTTTCGGTAGCCTATCAAAATTTTACAAAATTGTTTCAATTTTTATTTTAATTTATAATAAGTTGAATGTCAATATTTTAATTCTAATTATTCAGGTTTTAAAAAAGAGGAATCTTCAAAATTGATTCATCGAATTTTTAATCTGGTTTCGTCGGATGAAGGGAAAAATCAAAACACAAAGGAAAATTCAAGGTATACTTTTCGTCATAACAAGAGTCAGGAAGTTGTACTTTGTTTTTTTGATGAATTCACTGGCTGAAACTCCATTTCTCTCCTCATGGCATCTTCCATCTCCTTCCTCCATTTATCCCCTCGGGTACACTGACTAAAGCCAATGCAGAGAGCATCTGGAGCAGACTCGGGGCTGTAGGAAGGAAAAATAAAGAGGCTAATCCAAAGGATTTCTATCCATTTGCATCCTTTGAGGAAGAGCATACCTGTTGAACTTGGGATGGGCTTCACATGGCAATCTCCTAATATTCAGAAATTCGCACAAATCAGGCCCCCCACAAGACCAAAAATATAAAAAAGCTGCCCTGTCGCAGGGCAGCTTACCTATCCAATCCACGAAACTTGAAACGTATCCTTATTTGATGAGTATTTGACGGTGATTGCGCCGGGTGTCTCTCTTTCCTGCATCGAGGAAGAGCTTGATGATCAATTCTCCATTGATGAAGGAAGCCACGATGTTATCTACATCCACATGGTCCTGCAAGTCAAATACACTCTCGAAACTCCTGAGGTCCTTTTCAGATCTGATATAAGGGCTGTCTTCCAATATATTTTCTCTGCTGGCAGTTCCCTTTACGATCAATATATCATTGACCACGCAGACATCAAGGTCCTCCTTTTTCATGTCAGGGAGGGGAATGCGAATCTCGTGATGAGGTCCGAAGTTCACCTCGTCGGGAGCAAAAGCATAGTGCTTGTTGTTGTACGCTCCTGTCAGGTTGCCCCCCCGGCTCAATAAGTCATCCCGGCTGAGCAGGCGACTGTTTAGTCTTTCTCTTACACTGTGAGTTCTTCTGATCATAATAGTAGTCTTATGGGTGAAAAACGATCCTGTTCTATCTAAGTTTACGTCTAAACTAACCTGTAGATCAGGAGATTAAACTGATCTTTATCCTGAAAAAGGATGATCTTTTTCTCCCCCGGGGATGACTTATTGCCGAGGATATTTTTGAGATATAATTTTCATCTGCTTTCCTCATCAAAAAGTATTATTTTCTTGTATTCATCACATGGCAAGCCTTTATGAAATCAAATTCCGCCTCGGGCAGGATCGCTATCTTCGAAGGCAGCGGCATTCCCTTTCTCATTCGCGATGAGCCTCTCCCTACCCTCTCACCGGGAGAAATCCTCGTAGCTAACGAGTTCGTAACCCTTTGTCGAAGCGACCTCAATACATTTTCGGGAAAGAGAAAGGAAAAATGTCCCAGCATCCTGGGCCATGAGGTGGTAGGCAGAATTCTTCGTGTAGCCCCTCCCCATCCCAGGCAGGACCTCCGAGGCAAGAGGCTAGAGGAAGGCGATAGAATAACCTGGGCTATCTATGCGAGTTCGCCTCAGGACAGCCTTTCTCAAAGGGGAATTCCCCAAAAAGCCAGGGACCTCTTCAAATACGGACATGAAAGAATTCGTCCTGACAGTAATTTCCACGGAGGACTGGCTACCCATACCGTTTTGAGGAATCACACGCCTGTGATCGCGATCGACCCTTCTGTCCCTTTGCCTGTTGCTGCCCTCATCAATTGTTCTGTGGCCACCCTTGCCGGAGCCCTGCGCCTGGCAGGAGACTGCGAAGCCCAGGAAGTAGTGGTGTCCGGAAGTGGAATGCTGGGACTGGTCGCCTGTGCCATGCTTGAAGAAAACGGAGCCAAGCCCATCCTTGCCGTGGACCCATTGGCAGATAGGCGGGAAAAAGCCCTAAGCTTTGGAGCAGATAGGGCCCTAAGCCCAGAAAAAATGAAAGATTACCGGAAAAAGGCCAGACAGGTCATCGAGCTCAGCGGAGTAGCGTCAGCCATGGAAAACAGCCTTGATTGGCTGCAAATAGGGGGAAAGGCGGTGTGGGTAGGAGGTACTCACCCCATGGATGTCCTAAAGGTGGATGGAGAGGCGATCATCAGAAATCTCCTGACCATCCAAGGGCTTCACAACTACAATGAAGGAGACCTTAGAAAAGCAGTTACATTCATCGAAGCACATCATCGGAAATATCCCTTCAAAAACCTGGTTTCAAAAACCTTTAGCCTCCTGGAAGTCAACGAGGCTTTTGCCTTTGCCACCGAAAAAAATCCCTATCGGGTAGGCATACGGCTCGATAACTAGGAGGTCAATTTGTATATTCGCCACAAACAGGATCGATGAAGCAGCCCTCACCTACGAGCCGTTGGTTGGCCCGTCAGCCCAAATGGATCTTTTCTCTTTATGCCATCACGGCTGCTTTCCTTACCTATTGCAGCATGTACGCCTTTCGTAAGCCATTTACGGGAGCGGAATTTGCCCAGCTAAGCCTTTGGGGGATCGACTACAAGATTGTGCTGATCATCTCTCAGGTTTTGGGATACATGCTTTCCAAATTCATTGGAATCCGGGTGGTGTCGGAAATGCCCCACGATCAAAGAATCAGGGCTATCCTAATCTTGATAGGAGCAGCATGGATGGCCCTGCTTCTCCTGGGATTGATACCCTATCCGTACAACTTCCCCGCCCTCTTTCTCAATGGATTGCCCCTAGGCATGATTTGGGGGATTGTTTTCAGCTTTTTGGAAGGAAGGCAGAATACGGAGTTTCTCGGAGCCGGAATGAGTTCCAGCTTTATCGTCTCCTCAGGGGTCGTCAAGGCCGTCGGTAATGCCCTGGTGGAGAACTACGGAGTCTCGGAATTTTGGATGCCCTTCCTGACGGGCCTCATCTTCATTCCCCTCCTGATCATAGGAGTTTGGATGCTGCCCCACCTTCCTCCCCCGGATATCAAGGACGAGGAGCATCGTACGCGTCGGGTGCCCATGAGCGGAAAGGATCGAAGGGCTTTTTGGAAGCAGTTTGCCCCAGGAATCGTCTTGTTTACCCTCATATTTGTCGCCCTTACCATGTTCAGGGACCTGAGAGATAATTTTGCCGTCGAACTATGGGCAGATCTGGGCTATGGGGGACAACCGGAAATTCTTGCTCTGGCCGAAATTCCCATTGCCCTTGTGGTCCTCCTTGTCATCAGCCTCATGGTCTACATTCGAAGCAACCTCATAGCTTTTATGACCAATTTTCTGATCATCATCCTAGGGGGAATAGCGGTACTGGGTACCACCTACTTGTTTGATCTGGAAGTCCTCGGTCCTGCGACCTGGATGATTCTCTCCGGACTTGGAATGTACCTGGCCTATATTTGCTATCACACGATGCTTTTTGAAAGGTGGATTGCCCTTTTTCAGGTACAGAGCAACCTGGGTTTTCTCATGTACATTGTCGATGCCTTTGGCTACATGGGCAGTGTTGGGATCATGCTATTCAAAAATTTTGGGGCAGCGGAGCTGAGTTGGCTGAACTTTTTCACACAAACCGCCTACCTGACCGCCATTGCCATCCTGATCTTTGGGATTTTTTCTCTGCTTTATTTCCTTGGCTTGATAAGAAAGTACAGGGAAAAGCCATAAAAACGGAAGAAATGTGATTACTTTTCTGCTTAATCATAAATTAATCTATCTCCTTTACTTTTCTCCAAAATTTAAGGCATGAAAGTTATCCTGGGACTTTTGATAATGCTGACCTTTGTCGCAATACCCAGTTGTTTGCAAGCAGCATCTTTTGACAAGGAAAAGCCAAATACAGAGAAAAGAGGCTTGGATGGGGATGACCTGTCAAAGATCGCTCTGGGTTCTGCCATTTTAGGTGCAGCCTTTATTGCTATTCCTCCACTTTCCCTGCTGGGACTGGGACTCTCCATCATCGGATTGGGGCTGGGTATCTTTAGCAGAAAAAAGGCAAAGAAAAAGTTGTTTGCCAAAATCGCCATCATCCTAAGCTCTGTCGCCCTTGTATATTTCCTGGTAGCTTTGGGACTGGTTGTCTTTTATTAACAATCTTGATGTATACCCATATGAAAAAATACGCTTTTATTCTACTGATTGCAGGTCTTTTCTCCTGTGTCCCTCAGCAAAAGCTGGTCCCTGAAAATCCTTTTCGGATCACAGAGGGAGAAGCTCCCCTCATTATTGCTCATGGTGGGTCCAAAGACCTATTTCCCGAAAATACCATGATTGCCTTCAGAGGATCGGAAGCTATAGGAATAGATGTCCTGGAAATAGACCTCTGTATGACTGCTGATGAAAAGATCGTTTGTCATCACGACCTGACCATCGACCGTAGCAGTGACGGAGAGGGAGATTTGATCGGATATACCTTTGCAGAACTGCAGGCTTTCAACTTTGGGGCAAACTTTGTGGATCTCGATGGGAATCGTCCTTATGAGGATAGCCTGGTACACATTCCCCTCCTGAGAGAGCTTATCGAAGGCTTCCCCGGCATGCCCCTGATCATTGAATTGAAAAACAGGGGAGAAAATGGAAAGGTAGCTGCAGAGGCCCTTAAGGAATTATTGGATGACTATGACCTCAGAGATCGGGTAATTGTGGCTTCCTTTCATCAAGATGTGCTGGACCACTTTGAATCGATCACTCAAAGTAAATATATGATCTCAGGTGCGGAGGAGGAAGTGGAAGATTTTGTCTTTTCCGGTCTCAGTGGAGTAGCCTTCCTGTATCGGCCAGGAGCCGTGGCCGTACAAGTACCCATGTCTCAGGCCGGTATCAATTTGGCTAGCCAGCGACTGGTCAATTCTGCCCATAGCAGAAACATGGCTGTCCATTACTGGACCATCGACGACCCTGAGGATATGCGCCTCTTGATCGAAATAGGGGCCGATGGCCTCATCACCGACCGTCCTGATCTCATGCAGGAGGTATTGAAAGAAATGGGATTTTAAATGAAAAATTTCTGTGGCTGACTCGAATTAGAAAAAAACTTTTCCTTCCCATCTTACACTTGCTATATCTCAAGGGTCAACTATGAGTCAATGCTAGACCTAGCTTTATTTTTGGTCAAAAATTTAACATTCAAATTTTCTCATTTGTAAAAATTCCCTATAAAACTATCTATTTATATTTGAAATTACTCTGTTCACTACTTTATCTTTTAGATTTTATCCTATTATAAATGTGTTTCAAATAGGTTAACAATCCATAGCATTTACCCAAAAATTCTGCAAATATTGGGTAACAAAATACTTCGGCGCATCTATGAGGTTAACTGCGGAAAACCCGGCATCTTACAAATACTCTGGTTGGGACTCCTCCAGGTAAAAAAATCCCCCAAATGACTAGACAGGATCACGAAGTAAGAATCAAAGATGAGGCATTTATGGGCAAAGATGGCTTAACACCTACAGAACTGTTGAACAACAGTGGTTTGGGCCTCCTCCTAATTGACTGAAATTACAATCTTTTCGTCTACAAGCTCAAAGCTCTTCAAAACAGTTACTGCCGGCCTCTTGGGCGGAATCGGATGTCTATCTCAACATTAGGGGAGATTATGAAAAGATTGACGATGCCAATTACCTTCGTCTTCTAAAATCCGTAATTATCAATGCCAAGGATGCTGTAGTCATCACCGAGGCAGAACCCCTCGGAAAAACCCCTTCCCTCCATTGTCTAGGTAAATCAGGCCTTTTGTGAGAATACCGGCTATAGCCGGGCAGAAGTCCCCGCTTTTTACAGGGACCCGCGACGGAGCGGAAGTCATTAGACTTGCTCAAAAAAGCTTTGGAAAACTGGGAGAGTTGTGAAGTGGAACTCATCAATTATCGAAAAGACGGCAGTCCCTTTTGGATCCACTTTAGGGTCTATCCCGTTTGTAATGAGGAGGGCTAGTACCCCCGCTGGGTATCCATAAAGCGAAATATCTCATCCTCAGGAAAGCCTTTCTGAAGCAGATGATAGATAAAGAACCTATAATTTTCCACATATATAAATATTCAATTTCCAAATAAATAACATTTTGTATGTCGAGGACAATGAGATCAATGCCATGATTTTGGAGGCCATGTTAAAAAATGATTTTCTCATCGACATTGCCCACACGCCAGAGCAGGCCCTGCGTCATCTCTCTACTTACTCCTATCCCTGTATCCTGATGGACATTAACCTGGGTCAGGAGGAAATGGATGGCATTCAAATTTCCGAGTACATATGGAGGAATCTCGGATTGCCTGAAGTCAGGATCATAGCTGTAACCGCCTATGCGATGGAGGAGGATCGGGCAGCCTTCCTTGATCATGGTTTTTTTGATTATCATCCCAAACCTGTGAATAAGGAGGGCCTTCACAAGTCCATCCTCAGGGCCTTACAGACCTCTCTCATCCGCAGCGGAAGGAGATAAGTAAAGCCCTATCTCCTCCTTTTACTTCCTGGTTGACACTATTTTTTATTGAATCTCCCCAAATTTACAGTTTATTTCCTGTAGGGAAGTTCCTATGGACTCTCATTTGAGAAAAAATTTGTTATCCACCGGGAATCATCGTTACTTTGCGATAGTACTATGCCGATAACGAAAAGTACATATTTTAGCGGGGAACAAAACCAACTCGCGAACATCGCCAAGGCTCTAGGTCATCCTGCGAGGATTGGTATTCTTCAGGTCCTAATTAGGATGGACAGATGTGTCTGCAACGACATCGTCATGCAGTTGCCCCTTGCTCAGGCCACCATTTCACAGCACCTCAAGGTTCTCAAGGAAGCAGGCCTGGTACAAGGAGACATTTCTCCCAACAAAAGCTGCTACTGTATCGATCCCAAGGGATGGAAAATGGCCCAGCAGTGGCTCGGTACCCTCTTTGCAACCTACCAGGGAGAGGGAGAAGAAGCCTGCTGCGAATGATTTTTTTTGCTTATTACCATCGCAACTTTACGATAAATAATTAGAATGAAACTCTCAGACGTCAAACAACATCTTCAGAAAATTGAAGAATTTCGCATTCAACTGCCCAATGGAAGCTGGCTTCCTGCCCATTTTCACATCTCCGAAGTAGGGATAAGCTCCAAGCACTTTGTCGATTGCGGAGGGGTAGTCCGCACAGAGCAAAGGGCCAACTTCCAGTTGTACCAGGCCGATGACTTTGACCACCGCCTTCTTCCACAAAAATTTCACAAGATCATAGAGGTCTCCGAAAAGGCCCTCAACATGGGGAACCTGGAAGTTGAGGTGGAATATCAAGGTAATACCATTGAGAAATACGGACTGGAAGCAGGTGAAAAGGGCTTTTTACTGACCCCCACATTTACCGACTGCCTGGCCAAAGGATCCTGTGGCATTTCCGAACCCAAAGAAAAGGTATCCCTCTCCAGCCTGGGAGAGGGATCCTCCAACGCCTGTGCCCCGGGATCGGGGTGCTGCTAATTTTCTCCGATATGAAGATGCTTATTATAGGAGGAAGCGATGCAGGAATTAGCGCAGGCCTGAGGATAGCCGAATTGCAGCCTGAAGTTGCCATTGACTTGTTGGTCGCAGATGCCTATCCCAATTTTAGCATTTGTGGATTGCCCTTCTTCATCAGTGGTGAGGTGCCCGACTGGAAGCAACTTGCCCACCGCAGTTCCAAAGACCTTGAGGAAGCTGGACTCCATGTCCATACCCACACCCGTGCCCTTGCTATTGATCCCCAAAAAAGGAGGGTCCAAGCTGAAAGACCTGAGGGTCAACATTCCTTTGGCTATGATCGCCTTCTCCTGGCAACTGGGGCCATCTCCCGTAAGCCTCCCATTACAGGGCTGGAAAATCCCGGAGTCTTCTTTCTCCGCTGGATGGATGAAAGTCTGGAAATGAAGGAGTTTATCCGAACCCAGCATCCAAAAAAGGCTGTCATCATCGGTGCAGGTTATATCGGCATGGAAATGGCCGATGCCCTCAGCCACCTGGGGATCGAAGTTTCTGTGGTAGAATTTTCAGATTTCGTCCTGAGTACGGTAGACCCCTGGATAGGGAAAAAGGTTGAGCATTACCTCAAAGAGAAGGGAATCAAGGTCTTCACCCAAAGCCGGGTAGCCGAGATTCTTCAGCAAGAGGGTGGCCTCCAAATAAAGGGCAGTCCTGAGCTTTCTCTTCATGCAGACATGGTTTTGGTTGCCACAGGTAGCAGTCCCAACACAGGCCTGGCAGGGGAAATGGGGATGAGCCTGGGAAGGATGGGGGCTATAGAGGTCAATCAGAGGATGGAAACCGAACTGCCGGAAATTTATGCTGCTGGAGACTGTGTCGAAACCTATCATCGCCTACTTGGGAAGTACACCTATTTGCCCCTGGGATCTACTGCTCACAAGCAGGGCCGGGTGGCAGGAGAAAATATGGTCGGGGGCAGCAGGCAATTTGAAGGCTCGATGGGGACCCAGGTAGTCAAGATTTTTGACAGGGTCATCGGAAGGACAGGTCTAAAAGATCAGGAGGCTCAAAGCGAAGGCTTTCAGCCCCTTAGTGTTGACATCGAAACTTGGGATCACAAAGCCTATTATCCGAGGGCCACTCCCCTATTTATCCGTATTACAGGAGATATAAGGACGGGTAAGTTGCTGGGCGCTCAGATGATGGGACAGTACCAGGCGGAGGTGGCCAAACGAATCGACATTTTTGCTGCTGCCCTGCACTCAGGAATGGAGGTGGAAGGGCTCAATGACCTGGATCTGAGCTATACCCCGCCATTGAGCAGTCCCTGGGATCCTGTCCAAATGGCTGCTCAGGCCTGGTCCAGGTCAGCCTCCGAAAAAGTTATTGCTTTCTGACAAAATGATGACAAAAAATCATCAAATATTTCCAAAATTATAGATTCATCTTCTTTAAGGCCATTCAAGCCATATTTTTATGCAAACGACACAAGAAAACCTAAGTCCTGCCAAGCGGATGAGCTTTCTGGACCGCTACCTAACCCTTTAGATATTTCTGGCTATGGCCTTGGGGGTGGGAATTGGGTATCTCTTCCCATCGGCTCCGGAATTCATCAATCGTTTTTCTTCGGGATCTACCAATATTCCCATAGCCATAGGACTCATACTAATGATGTATCCTCCCCTGGCCAAGGTCAACTACGCCCAATTGCCCAAGGTATTTCGAGATACCAAATTGCTGGGGCTTTCTCGCCTGCTCAGTTGAGTCCTGGGGCCTATTCTTATGTTTGTCCTGGCCCTTATTTTCCTCCGCGATCAGCCCGAGTACATGGTGGGATTGATCCTTATCGGACTGGCTCGCTGCATAGCCATGGTATTGGTCTGGAACGACTTGGCAGAGGGGAGTAAGGAATAAGCAGCAGGTCTGGTCGCCCTCGATAGCACCTTTCAGGTCTTGGCCTACAGTTTTTATGCCTGCTTGTTTATCACGGTTCTGCCTCCCTATTTCGGCATGGAAGGCACTATTGTAGCTACTAGCATAGGATTGATTGCGGAGAGTGTGGTCATCTATTTGGGGCTAGCCTTTTTGGCGGGCATCTTGTCGAGGGTGATCCTGGTCCAGTGGTATCGGGAAACCTTTAGTAGAGCTTTGGCTCGTTTCTCTTTTAGGGTTTTGGCTTTCCCCCTTCCTATTCTTTTTCGAACCAGTTTTTCTGCGACCTCACTCCACACCCAAAATTCAATATACCAATTGGACTTACTCTCAACGAGCCTTGCCAGCACATATTCTCTATTATCTTTCGATATTTTTAGGTCATGCTTTTGCAAGAATTTTGTCATATTTCGTGCCACACCTTTACCAAAAAGGCCTCTACGTCTTGTAGGAGCCTTTTTGTACACTCGGAAGGATTCGAACCCTCAACCTCCTGATCCGTAGTCAGGTGCTCTATCCAGTTGAGCTACGAGTGCAGTTCCCTTATCGGGGATGCAAATATAGCTAGGATTTTTATTCTCACAAATTTTTGTCCTATAAATTTAGCCTCCTACAAGGCTCCCCACATCAATCCAGCCCGAAGCCCGCTGCGTTCCTGTCAACAACAGGCGGTCCCTCGCCCGGCTCATGCTCACATAGAGAGCTGCTTTTTGGCGTTTGATGGTCTCCCTAAGTTTTTTCTCCCCCATCAGATGGAAGCCCTGAGTCCTATGGGGCAACTTCTCCTCGCACAAGCCCGTCAGAATTACCATGCGAAATTCCATGCCCTTTACCCCAAAGAAGGAAGATACGCGAACACCCTCCCGATCCCCTTCATTAGATTCCAGGTCGTAATAAGGAATGCCCTCCTGGTGTAACTTCTTTTTGATTTCCTTCAACTCAGCATTGCGAAAGGCGCCTACACATATTTCCTTCTCAGGCATGCCTTTTTCACGCAGATCCAAGATTTCCTTGAGGACATAGTCCAATTCATCCCTGGTATTGGAAAAAATACGGTAGGAAGGCTTTTCCCCCTGCAGGAGGCTGTAATACCCGTCAAACTCGTAGTTCTCCTCTTCAAAGCCTTCAAATTGCTCTCCCAACAATACCTTGAAGGCCGCAAGCCGAATTTGTTCGGTGGTCCGGTAGTTGATCCGCAATTGATAGCTCCTTCCCATGATATTGATCCCGGCCTTTTTAAAGCTGAATTTTTTCTCACTGGTCTTTTGCTTGGGGTCTCCACAAAGGAAGAGATCGTTTTCTCCCTCCGCTGTGAGAGAACGTATCAGCCGGAGTTCGGCCATGCCAAAATCCTGAACTTCATCTACCAGGATATGGCTGTAGGGCTTTTCCCACTCCCCCGACTGGTAGCCCCTTGCCAGGCGATTCATCAGTTCTCCGGGATGTACCCAGTTTTTGAGCTTTGTCTTTCGGCGAAATTCGCTGATCCAGTGAAATATTTTCTGCCTTTCACCGGCCTGAAGGCGGGGCCGCTCCCTTCGTTCCGCAACCCGGTAATCCCCTTCTTCCTCCAGGTCGAAGTAAAGGAATACTTCATAGTATTCTTCCTTTAGAAACTGCCAATCGTAGTCATTGCCGGCGAGATTGGCAATTTCTCTCCACAGACGGTCTTCATCCGTATCAGGATCCCAACCCATCAATTTGGCCCGGGCGGGGAGTATTTTATGTCTACTTCCCAATTGATAGACAAGGTCGAGAAAGCTTTTGAGCTGAATTCGAAGGCCTTCCAGGCCAAGGGCTTCAAATTGGCCTCTAAGATTATCTGCCAGATTTTTACTGTATGTGGTAAATAAAAGGGGGAGAGATGTTCGGGGTTCCCGTCCCAGGCGCTTGGCGCGATGCATGGCTACCACAGTCTTTCCGGTACCGGCGCCTCCGGTCAATTTGACTGCCCCGGAAAAATTCTTGTCTACCAGTTTATTTTGAGAAGGATGAAGGTAGACCATCCACTCTTCAAAATCCCCGCTAAAAAAGCGATCCAGGTCATCGTTGCGCTTGATGGGTACAATGTTTTGCTGGTTGTTGTAAGAATCGAGGATCTTGCCTACCTCATTCTCTTTCGCATCCACCTGCCCGTCCTTGACCAGTTTGAGTACTTCCGCATAGCTTTCCTTGAGCATGATAAACTCGAGGGCGTCCGCCGTAATGGAAGGAAGGTAGTTGCGGAGTTCTTCGACATCCTCATGGCGGCGAATCAACTTCACCCGGGAGACCAGATCTGCCTTGACGCCCAGTTCTCTCAGCTGCTCATAGCTGAGGTTATTGATACAGGTATTGGGTAATTGGGTACTGAAGTCACTGGGTGAAATCTCCTTGCCCTCTACATAGGTAATGTCAAAGGTCTGGGTTTCCTTGCTATAATCGAGCCTCCGATCTGCTGCCCAGCCATAGGCAGCATCATGACGATTGGCATGAAGGGCGAGCCAGAAGTTTTCATTTTCCTGCTCCAATTTTGCAAGGATGACGCGCAGGTCTTTGCTGGCCCGTATGGAATACATGCCGTTGTGATGCAGCCTTTCGAGGCGGCAGCTATTGAAGTCGGGATTATCTTCAAATTTGAGCAGGCTTTGATAAATAGCTCCTACACTTTGTTGATCAAGGTTTTTCAGGGAGCGCTTAAAACTTCTGTGGTAGCGTAGTTGATGGGCCATAGGTAAATGATTGTGTATAAGTATTACTACATATTGATAATTAAGTCTTCATAAAAGTAGTCTCACAATTTCATTTCTGAATTCAATGTGCTTGCCTACTCAAGAAAGAACGATAAATAAAGGTAAGGTTGGAATATCCCTCTTCTAATCAATATACCTAAAGTCACGCAAATACGCTTAAGGCCCCTTTCATTTGACCAATTATGGTAACAAAAGGGGCAAAAGTTGATGGAGGGGAGGAAGTATCCTTAGATGGGCAGGGTGCGTAAAATCAAATCTATGCAGTCCAGTGAACTTACCTCTTCGGCTTCGGCTTCATAGTTGAGGATAATTCTGTGGTTGAGTACATCGGGGGCCATGGCTTTGATGTCATCGGGGAGGACGTAGGTTCTTCCGGCGAGGAAGGCATGGACCTTGGCACCGAGGTTGAGGGAGAGGCTGGCACGGGGGGAAGCTCCAAAGTCGATAAACTCGTGGAGGCGCTCCATCCCGTATTCGCCCGGCTTGCGGGTGGCCATGATGATGTCGATGATATAATCCTCCAGTTTTTCGCTCATTTGTATTTCATCAATCAGGCTTCTGACTTCGTAGATGTCTTCCATCGAGAATACCGGTTGAACTTCGTAATGGGTAGAGGTTTTGGCCATGCGCTGCATGATGGCTTTTTCCTCTGCCCGGCTGGGATAGCCTACAAAAACCTTCAGCATAAAGCGGTCTACCTGGGCCTCGGGTAGGGGATAGGTACCTTCCTGGTCGATGGGATTCTGGGTGGCCAGGACGAGGAAGGGATCGGGCATGGAGAAGGTATGATCTCCGATGGTGATTTGACGCTCCTGCATGGCTTCGAGGAGGGCCGACTGCACCTTGGCCGGCGAACGATTAATCTCATCAGCGAGGATGATGGAGGCAAATATAGGGCCTTGTTTGACTTCAAATTTTCCCGTCCCCTGGTTGTAGATCATGGTACCCAGGACATCGGCGGGGAGTAGGTCCGGGGTAAATTGGATGCGGTTGAAGCTGAGGTCCAAGGCCTGGGCCAGGGTGCTTACGGTCAGGGTCTTTGCCAATCCGGGCACCCCTTCCAGCAACACATGACCGTTGGCGAATAGGCCGATGAGGAGGCGATGTATCATTTTTTCCTGCCCTACGATGACCTTTTGCAGTTCGCGATAAAGAATCTCTACTTTTTTAATCTTTTCTTTAAGGCTGAATTCGAGGGTGGAATTGGATGTCTGACTCATAGATGTATAAAAAGGGGTCCCTGTTCTGTTATGAAGCCTAAATTAAGTAAGTTTTGCCTAAAGGAGAAGTCCAAGGGAGCTGTCGGAAAGAAAACAGGGTCAATTGGTTATCTTTCGCTTTGAGTGGGTCAAAAAATCCCTTCTTCTTGATCTGAAATTAGGGACCATTTGCCTTTCGACATAAGTCAAAAGCTCCATCCATAATTCTTGCACCTGATGGAAGGAAAAACTGTACATTCTTTGGGAATTCCTTAGCGTATTGGGAGTAAATCATATGAAATATCAACTTTTCCTTCTAATTTAGCGGCGTTTATAGGAACAAGCACACATATTAGAATTAAGTACATCATTCATGAGTGTAAAAAACGCTATTGCAACTGGCATGTTGGTTTTTGGTCTGGTTTTGTCCATCCTGGGCTTCCAGAAAAAAGCTCCAGAAGTTGTTACAGAGGAGGTGAAGGAGACGAAGGTAGAGCTTCGCAACTCTGACTCCCTTCATTTCAATTGGCGCGCCCTGCTGGGATTCCTTACCGTAGGTACAGGATTTTTGCTTTATGCTTTTCCCAGCCAGAAAGCCCTCGAAGCCAGAAGGTACGGCGACGCCGAGTAAAAAATATCCAAGACGTTGAGCCTCATTCTTTTTTAGAATGAGGCTTTTTTTGTGGCATGGATATCTTTTTAAAGGGGACTGAAAGGCGGGAGGATTTGATTTCTATCTTCAGCTCAGTTTCCCTTCTCCAACCCATGAGGGAAAAAAGGCAACTTTTTTGTATCTTTTATTGATGATTATCATAAAACATTTTTTAGGATACAACCCATAGCACTCTTAAGGCTGAAAATAAACTACTTATCATAACCCCAACAGCGCTTTAGCCATTCATTCCTTATAATTATTATTCAATATCTAAGCATGGAGAAAAGCATCATAACCGATATCAATCAACTGGACCTTTCGAGGCACTATAGCATTGCCGACTACCTAAGCTGGCTGTTTGAGGAAATGGTAGAACTGATCAGGGGGAAGGTAGTTAGAATGGCACCCGCTCCGAATTCTGACCATGCGGAAATTTCAGGAAGGACACAGCCCTACACTCCAAATGAAAAAGTACCGGTGAAGGTGTTTCCTGATTTAGAGATTGATTTGAAAGAGGTTTTTGTAGAAAAGAAAAAGAAGCATAGATAGATGCCCCTGACCCTCATACACAAACTGACGCTGGACAGCCTGGAAAAACAGATGGTCCAACTGGATGGAAACGATAGGCTTGATCCCTTCGAGGTATGTCGCTACCTGGTCACCCAGGCCTTGTGGGAGGAGGTGATGGGAAATAATCCTTCTTACTTCCAGGGGGCACAAAAACCTGTGGATAGTGTGGACTGGTACGATGCGGTGGAGTTTTGCAACAAATTGAGTGAACAAACTGAGGGCCTGGAGCCATATTATATCATTCGAAAAGACAAAAGAGATCCCCTCAATAACGATCAATTTGATAACAAAAAATGGCGGGTAGAACCCATCCCTGGCTCCAATGGCTACCGCCTACCCACAGAGGCCGAGTGGGAATTTGCCGCTCGGGGAGGACAGGAGCATGAATTTGCCGGCAGTCCCCTGCCGGAAGAGGTAGGCTGGTATGATACAAACAGCCAGGAGCAAAGCTGGCCAGTGGGTTCCAAAGCGCCCAATGGCTTTGGCCTTTACGACCTATCCGCCAACCTTTGGGAATGGTGCTGGGACTGGTATGATGAAAATTATTACAAAATTTCCCCAAGCGAAAATCCGACCGGGCCGCAATCTGGGACTCATAGAGTGGTTCGTGGGGGCTCGTGGAGCATCAATCGATCCAATTGCCGCGTGTCGATCCGCGACATCAACTATCCCAACAATGTCATCAGCAATCGGGGTTTTCGTCTCTTCCAGTACTCAGGCCCGTAGGGCCTTACCCTTTATTTCTTTTAACCTCTTACCTTTTTATTCCTTCCGAACGGAGTGAGGTCTTTGACCCGAAGGGTCACGAATTTTTTTGGTTTTTGCCTTTTCAGCTTTAACTGCCTACATAATTGAAGCAAAAACTGTATTTTTATTGAAACTACCTCCCTTAGCAAAGAATAATGATATATGAATACCCATCCTTTTGAACAACTACCCACAGAGATAAAAGAGCAAAACCTCACAGATCACTATAACAGCCTGCCCCAATCCTACAGGGATGTCATGGACTTGGATGGGGAAATGTGCAGAGATTATCACGGAGGCACCTTGTTTTACGAGTTGGAAAAAGGTGAAAAAAAATGGGTGGGGCTGAACCTATGCAGCATCAATCTGTCGAATGAGGAAATTCAAAGAATACTCAGCCATGAGTTCAAAGACCTCCGTGTCCTCAACCTCCACCGAACGGAAGGACTGAAGTCATTTACTTTTACGAAAAACCTGGCAAACCTGACCCATGTAAACCTAAGTGAGAATGAAAGCCTGACTGAGGTAACTTTTGAAAAGACTCCTGAATATCTGGTATCTTTTGAGGCCTATAAGTGTAGGATCAAGGCACTCGACATCCCTGCCCTGGGCAGGCTTCGTCGCCTGGATGTGCGAATGAATGGAACCCTTGAAAAACTGGAATTTGAAGGGGATCTGCCAAAGCTAGAGATGCTTTTTGCAGATGGAAATAAGTTGAAGCGGCTGGATTTCCGGGGACCTTTTAAGGAGTTAGTTTACCTGTATGCCAATCATAATGAGTTGGAGGAAATCGATTTCCAATATCCTCTTTCAGCCCTTGAGGTCATTGATTTACAACAAAACAAGCTTACAGATCCGAATACAGACTTACTCTATTTTCCAAATCTTCATGCCATTTATATGCATGGAAACCCTTGGAATACAGACCTCGCAACACAAATCCCTAATGAGCGAGGGGCCAACTCAATAGAAATTCTTAAAACATACCTGAAGTTATCTCTCAGGGAAGGAAAAATGCCAAACTTTAGGGTAAAAATGATAATAGTTGGAAATGGAAGAGTAGGTAAGACTAACATGATGTTACGTTTGATGGGAAAAGATTTTAATCCCGACACCATTCCTACTCATGGAATAGAGATAGGAAGCCTTACAAAAGAACACTTTCCTGAGGTAAAAACTGACGAACTCATCCTAAATGTTTGGGATTTTGGGGGACAAATTATCTATCACGCCATTCACCAGTTTTTTCTAAGCGAGGAAGCACTTTACATCTTTGCCTGGACAGACGAGTCGAATGTAAGAGAGTACAGGAATAAAATTACTGGAGAATTACCGGATGTATGGAGAAAAAGAGATTACTGGTTAGATAATATCAAACTCCATGGCAAGAGCAGTCCGATACTAATGGTTCAGACACATATCGATAAAAAGGAAATGGGTAATACTGGAGATTTTGAGGAAAAATACTCTGTCAAGTGCCTGAATTTCAGTGCAAAAAAAGGTTTGGGCCTAGATATACTGAAACATCACATTACCTTAAAACTAAACAATGAGCTAGATAAGCTGGGAGAATTGACCTTAATTCCTTTTGTAAATGCAGTCAAGGAAATCCGAAGAATTCGTGATGAGAAGTTAAACTCGGGCCAACAGCCCGTATTATCCTGGGAAGAATTTAAGGACATGGGTATTGCACTTGGGCTAAAGGACGATGAAGGTGAATTAAAAGCTCTTTGCAGATACCTTTACAGAACTGGAGTTACTGTATATTTTGGTGAAGATGAGCGATTTCCTAACCTTAAAGGGATAATTTACATTGATCCAAATTGGCTTACAGATCAGGTTTACAAATTGCTGGCCCCAGAACATGGACTCAGAGAAAGAAAAGGTAAATTTGACCTCAACTTTTTAACAAATGTATTCCCAGATTATACAAAAGTTCAAAAAGAACAGTTTATCAACCTACTCAAAGGATTTGGGTTAATCTATGAAGAATTAGAAAATCCAGGAAACTTCATAGCCCCACAATACCTGCCTGAAAAACCTTCCGATGAAACTTCTGATTCTCTGGCATTGTTAAAAGTTGCGCTGGATGAACAGTACTTCCTCAGATATTCCAATTTTATGCCAGATAATGTGATGATTAATTTCTTGTCTGAAAAAGGTCCCTATTCAAATCAGAGAATCTGGCGTTATGGTATTTTTTTTAAGGATAAGAGTAATTGTCCATGCATTGTTATGATGGAGGACCCCAAAGAAGATTGTTTAACAATCAGGACAAAGGGTGGAGCTACTGGTTTAAATTTGCAATATGACATATGCGAGTATTTTAGAACCAGGAGTAAAAATGCAAAAATTGAACTGTCACTTGATGGAGAAAACTTTGTAAGCTGGAATGATCTCCAAAAGGCCCAAAATGCTGGTTGGCCTTCTGTCTATTCAACCGATGAGCTTGCCCTAGATATGGCTCCATTTTATCCTTTGCTAGAAAAAAGGGTTCATTCTAATAAAGTGCCTTCAAAGGTATCAGAATTGAAAGAATTAATTTGCAGAGGGTTTGAGTTTTTTGACGAAGTTCTTGATGGGACCATGGATTTATGTAAAAGCGATAGGGAACTAAGAGATACAATAATTATGATCAAAGGTAACTTTAAAGACCTAAAATCGAAAAAGCTAAAGGGTGTATCTAGAGACTATGAAGAGACCTATAATCGTTACGTAGATTCGGTACTTGAAATTCTAAATACATTAACGGAGAGAATTACTTGATTAGATGCAAAGCTTATTACCCCATTTTATCCACGTAAAGGGAGGCCCCTTCGAATATAAATTCAAGGATAGAACCTTAGACCTAAATCTCAAGGATTTTTATATCAGTCCTTTTCAGGTTACGCAGGAGTTGTGGATTGCCGTCATGGGAGAACAAGGTAAACATGACATCAAGGCAGAGGGGCCTAGATTACCTGTAGACAGAAGTAATTGGCTAAATGCCATCACCTTTTGTAATCTTTTAAGCGAAAAGACAGGCCTAGAAAAGGTTTATCAGATCGAACAAGAAGATGTTGATATCCAAAATAGCAGTTGGCGCCAACAAGAAGACCCCTATGGCTCTACCAAGGTGATCCCTCATCATAATAAGGGAGGCTTCAGATTGCCTACTGAAGCTGAGTGGCTATACGCAGCACAAGGAGGAAATATAAATCATAAATTGTCTCCTTGTTTAGAGGAAATTGCTTGGTTCGATGAAAATTCTTTTAGACTTCCCCACCCGGTAGGTTTGAAGGCTCCCAACATCCTTGGAATTTACGATATGCTTGGCAATGTAATGGAATGGTGCTGGGACGGCAGGGATACATCCTTTTATGAAATGGATTACCTGGACCCAACAACCAATGTCTACCACGATGGGCGAATTCAAAAGGGGGGTTCTTGGCAAAGAAGAAGAGATGAATGCCATGCTGAACATCAATTTACATCAAATAGATATGCCCATTATTACCAGCAAGGACTGAGATTAGTCAAAACCAAAACCTAAGCTACTCCCCCACCACTTCAATTTCTTCCTTTTCCTGGAGGACGAAGCGCTTCAGTTCCTTGAGGAGGGTGAGAATCCGCTTCATGGTTTTGACTTCTTCGTAAATCAAGGAGAGGTACTTGTCGGATTCCTTCATCCTAACCCTGGCCGAGAAGGTCTGGACAAATTGAATCACCCGCATGAAGTTTTCTGACTGATAAAAAGGGGATTCCTTATCGGAGACGAAGTAGAGGCGCAGGATTTCTCCCTTTAGCACCACCCGCTCTACTCCTACCCTACGGGCCGTCTCCCGTATCCGCGTCGCGTCAAACAAGGACAATACCTGGGGAGGCATGGGCCCAAAACGATCCACCATTTCTCGCTGTATCCCCCTCAACTCCTCTTCCTTCTCAGCACCAGCAATCCTCCGGTAAAACTTCAAACGCTCCGGAATGCTGGGTACATAGATCTCCGGCAGGCGGACCTCCAGGTCAATGTCGATCTTGACATCCTCAACGATGATCTTCTTGCGCTCCGCAATTTCGTCGGCAAACAGATCGGAAAAGTGCTCCTCTTTCAATTCCCGAACGGCTTCGTCCAGGATGCGATGATACATGTCGTAGCCAATTTCCGTTACGAAACCACTTTGTTCGGCTCCCAAGAGATCCCCGGCCCCCCTGATGTCAAGGTCCCTCAGGGCAATGTGAAAACCACTGCCCAGGTCGGAAAATTCTTCCATGGCCTTCAGCCGCTTTCGGGCATCCTGGGTCAGGGAAATTTCCGGAGGAGCGATCAGGTAGCAAAAAGCCTTTCGATTGGAACGGCCTACCCTGCCCCGCATCTGGTGCAGTTCGGCCAGGCCGTATTTATTGGCCTCGTTGATGATGATGGTATTGGCATTGGGTATGTCCAGTCCGGACTCAATGATGGTCGTAGCCACCAGAATGTCATAGCCCCCTTCGATGAAGTTGATCATGACCTTCTCCAACTGAGGGCCCTTCATCTGGCCGTGAGCTACCTTGATTCGGGCGTCAGGAACCAGTTTTTTGATGCTGGAAGCAAGCTCCTCTATGTCCTTTACCCTGGGATGGATGAAAAACACCTGTCCACCCCGCTTCAGTTCGTAGGAAATGGCATCCCTCAGCACCGTTGGCGAAAAGGTCGTACTCAACGTTTCGATGGGCTGGCGATTTGGTGGCGGAGTGGTGATGACCGAAAGGTCGCGAATTCCCGCCAGGGAGAACTGAAGGGTTCGGGGAATAGGAGTGGCGGTCAGGGTCAGGGTGTCTACGCTGGTCTTCATGGTCTTGAGCTTGTCCTTGACATTTACCCCAAAGCGCTGCTCCTCGTCGATGATCAGGAGGCCCAAATCCTTGAACTTTACGTCGTCGGAAGCCAAGCGATGGGTACCCACCAGGATGTCTATCTTGCCGGAGACCGTATCCTTGAGGGTTTCCTTTACTTCCTTGGTGGATTTGAAGCGATTGATATAATCCACAGTTACAGGCATGTCCCCCAGGCGATTGCGGAAGGTCTTATAGTGCTGCAAGGCCAAAATGGTCGTCGGAACCAGTATGGCTACCTGCTTTCCATCCAGGACAGCCTTAAAAGCCGCGCGAACGGCAATCTCCGTTTTGCCAAAACCTACATCTCCACAGACTAGGCGATCCATGGGATGAGGTTTCTCCATGTCGTTTTTTACCTCATCGGTGGTCTTGGCCTGGTCGGGAGTATCTTCGTACATGAAAGAAGCTTCCAATTCTCGCTGCAGGTAATTGTCCGGAGCAAAAGCAAAGCCTTGCATGGCCTTCCGCTTGGCATAGAGGGAGACCAAATTAAAGGCAGCTTCCTTGACCCGGGCCTTGGTCTTTGCCTTGGCTTTGGACCAGGAAGGAGAACCCAGTTTGCTCATCTTAGGCAGGGCTCCATCCTTGCCGGTATATTTGGAGACCTTATGCAGGCTGTTGACATTGACAAAAATGGCATCGTCATTTTTGTACATGATCTTGACGGCCTCCTGGCTGTGCTTGCCTACCTTGATGGTATGAAGCCCGGCAAACTTACCGATGCCATGGGCGACATGGACCACATAATCCCCAGGCTTGAGTTCCCGAAGCTCCTTCAAGGTCAAGGCCTGTGAACGCTCCTTGTTGGTCTTGGATTTGTACTTGTGGTAGCGCTCAAATATCTGGTGGTCGGTGTAACAGGCGATGTGGAGCTTTCCGTCCAGGAATCCCCGGTGAATGTCCCCCAGTATGCCCTTGAATTTAACAGCTTCATCCACCTCATCGAAGATCTCCTCCAACCTGAGCAATTGCTTCTCATTGTCTGAAATGATAAAATTTCGAATGTCCTCCTTTTGATTGTCTTTGAGGTGAGAGGCGAGGAGATCAAACTTTTTTTGAAAAGAAGGTTGGGCCGATCCTCTCCAGGCCAGGACTTCCTCCTGTACCTTGTAGTAGCTATCGTTGTTGAGCTCAATGACCGAAAACTGCTTGAGTTCCTTCCTGAATTCTTCCGGTTGGTAATAGAGGTCTTTGGGTTCCTTGGAGAGGGCGGCTCCTCCGCTGTTGGAAAATAGTTTTTCGAAAGAATCCTCGGCCTTTTTGAACATTCGCTCCAGGTCAGCCTCCACAAAGTCTATGTTCTGGGTAAATACCAGGGTCTTGGGTGAAATATAATCCAAAAAGGATACCTTCTCCTCTTTCAGGAGGGTGCGCTGGATGTTTGGGATAATCGAAAGCCGCTTTACCTTCTCCTCTGACATCTGACTCACAGGATCGAATTTGCGAATGTTGTCGATTTCTTCGAAGGCAAATTCGATTCTAAAGGGAAAGTCATGAGCAAAGGAAAAGATATCGAGAATCATTCCCCTGATGGCAAATTGTCCGGGTTCGTAGACGTAATCCTCTCTTTCGAAGCCATACTCCTCCAGCAGTTCGGTTACAAACTCCATGTCCAGGCTCATTCCGTCCTGGATTTCGAGGGTATTTTTGATCAGGCTTTTTTTCGAGACAATTTTCTCGTTGAGGGCTTCGGCAAAGGTAAGGATCACCTGCCTGCCGGATTTGGTGTGATTGAGTTCGTTGAGAACCTCGGCGCGCTGAAGGACGTTGGCATTGTCGACTTCTTCGATCTGATAGGGACGCTTGTAAGAGGCGGGAAACAAGAAAATATCCTTGCGGGGCATGAAGGCCTTGAGGTCATTGTGCAGGTAAAGGGCCTCCTCCTTGTCGTTGACGATGAGTACTATGTTTCTCTGAGTGAGGCGGTACATAGCTCCGACCATCAGGCCCACCTGACTACCTACCAGCCCTTTGATCTGAAATTTTTCTCCATCGGATTTCTTTACCTTCTCCGCAAAATTCTTTAGTTCCTCATTTTCCTGATAAAGGCGTAGTATATCTTCAATCTTCACAATGATGCTCCTGATAAGTGGTTTTGACGTGATTTCATGGTGAGGCTAGGGCAGTCTTTTTTTGACAATAATCGCTAGAATAACGGGATTAAGCAAAGAGATGTTTAGCCGAACTCAAACCCGGGGGGTAAGCTTTTTTCTTTGACCGAGATACAGCTTTTTCTCCATCTCAATCGTCTCCTTAATGAGACTTCCTTTTATCTACCAAGGAATTAAACCAAATGCGTAACTTATGTCAAAGGTATGCATTCATTAAGAATAAAGGATAGCCTTTTTGTCAAATTGCTTTACCTGTTTTCGTCGATCTTTATAACCACAACCTGTTATGAGCCGTTTTCATTACCCACGTCGCGGTTGGCTCCCCCATCTTTTTGACGGGCTCAAGCTCGTCCTCCTGGGAGCCTTCCTCATCGCTTACCTGGCGTTGTTGTTTCAACCCCCGGCAGATAGAAATTTTGATTTAAATGCCAAGGAGGAATTTCTGGAAAATGATTCCAGCAGCTACAGCAGCTTAGATGAAGATTCCTGATTCAAGCTAGATGGGCTTGTTTACCTAGGCATAGATTGGGCCAATATTTCCCAAATTTTGCCTTCTCCATTTTTAGGAATCCCTACTTTCTCAAAAAATCAAGGGCCGATAGCTTCTTTGCCATCGGCCCTTTCTATTTTTATGGTTTAATTTCCAGCCTGAGTCTATTTCTTTCTGCGGCTCTGACGGTTATTTCCTCCACCCTGCTTTTGGCGGTCTTTCATCATCTGCTCCTGCTTTTTCTGCTGCT
The DNA here is from genome assembly GCA_964564415.1 of uncultured Bacteroidia bacterium. Lineage (GTDB taxonomy): Bacteria > Bacteroidota > Bacteroidia > J057 > J057 > JALEFZ01. The sequence continues at coordinate 238,607 of CAZMAV010000001.1, forward strand.
TTTCGACCCAGCGTTCCAGGCGAGACTTATTGCCTCCCCCACCTTTGCCGCCTTTTTTACCTTTTTTCTTGGACTGCTTCTGCTTCTGATTCTCACGCATTTCGGCGAGAAGCTTTTCATCATTCACGAAGAAGTTTCGAATCACCGTGGTCTGGGTAATCTGAAGAATGTTGGAAGTCAGGTAGTAAAGGCTCAAACCGGATGCATAGCTGTTGAGGAAAAACAAAAGGAAGACCGGCATGATGTAGGCAATCATCTTAAACTGAGAATTGGCACCCGTAGAGGGCTGAGACTGCTGGGAGAAATAGGTGTAGATAAAGGTCGAAATCGCCATCAAGAGGGTAAAGAGGGAAAGGTGGTTGCCCAGTATATTGCTAATGATGGGGATATTGGCCTTCCAGCTGATGATGGAGTCATAGGTAGATAGGTCCTCCGCCCAAAGGAAGGGCTGCTGCCTGAGTTCGACCGACTGTGGGAAGAAGAAAAAGAGGGCGATCAAAAAGGGATAAGACAAAAGCATAGGAAGACAGCCCCCAAACATGGATACCCCCATCTCTTTGTAGAGGTTTTGCTTGGCCATCATTTGTTTTTGCTGATCGTCCTTATATTTCTCATCAATGGCCTTGACTTCGGGGGTTTGGTTGATGACCCGCATCCTTGCCATTGACACATAAGACTTGAAGGAAAGAGGCAGGACCATCAGGCGAATCATGATCGCTAGGATGATGATGATCAGCCCGTAGCTGTCGATGTATTTTTCAAGAAATTTAAAGACATAGGTGGTCCCCTTGTTGATCCAACTGATAAAAGACCAGCCAAGGTCCATTTGCTGTTGGAAGTCAGATTTGTAAGAGACCAGGGTCGTGTACTCATTGGGACCCATGTACATCAGGAACTGGTCCTCTACCTCACTTCTTTGATCCAGTTCGATGATCATTCTTGCATCCATGATCCTGGCCACCTCTTCATTTTCAGGGGTGCTCATGGTCACGGTGGCTGAGCGAAGGGGCTCTTCCGGCTTCATGATCTGGGAAAAGAACTGGCTTTTGAATGAAATCCATTCGACCAGGGAGGGCAGTTTTTCTTTTTCCGTATCGTCGCTGGGATTAATCTTGTCCACGTCTCCACCCATTTTGTAGACCATGCCGATTTTGGCCCGCATGTTTTTGATGTCGTACTCGGTCTTGGGAATGTGAGACTTCCAGTTCATCTCATAGAAGGTTACCTTACCCAGGCCTTCCTTGAGCCCTTTCATTCGTATCTTATAACCCAGGTCGTAATTGTCTCCCTTGAAGGTATACACCTGATCCAGGTAGCGACCATCATCCAATGCCGCTCTCATGACCAGTTCTTTCTCATCGTCCCCACTCAGGGTAAAGGACTCCTGCTGAGGTTCAAAGTAGAGGTCCTTGGTATTCAAGGCCCTGTTGTTGAAAGGAAACTGAATGTTGAACTCGTTTTGAGCATTGGGTGCTACGATGGGAAGGGGAAGAGAATCGTAGGTCTTATAGGTATTGAGGTAAGCTGAGACGATCTTACCTCCCTTTTTAGAAATATTGACTGTAAACTTTTCGGTTTTAAAAGTCAGGGTATCGTTTTTTCCCGAGGCGAGGCGCCAAAAATCAGAATATTTGTCCTGCATCTGGGCTTCCCGCAAGGAGTCAGAAATCTCTTCGACCTCCTCACTTTGGGTCTTCAGGCTGTCCTGCGTAGCGGGGTTTTCATCCGGCGTGGGACTTACAACCTCTTTTTTGTTGGCTTGTTGTTCTTTTAATTTCTGGCTGCTTTGAGAAGAAAAATAAAAAAAGCCAAAGAGCATCAGCCCCATCAACAACAAACCTATATTGGTATTCCTATCCATAAATGAAAAAAGTCAAAGCTGTTTGACTCAGGGACGAGTGCCTGCTACCTATATTGTCCGCAAAGGGTAAAACAGCAAAATCTTGTTATTGAAAGTGCAAATTTAGTCAAGTTTTTCTCCCTAAAAAAAACGAATACCGAGTTCTTACTTAATGAGCAAGAAAAAAACCTACAGGTTTGAATCCTGAGGTAAAAAAATCATCAAACAAACTCCAAAGGATAGACATTGTTCATTCTTTCAACTCTTCTATTTCGTTGTCTTCCTGATTTTTGTGGGCGTGGGCAGCACGAATCAATGCCTGAAAAAGAGGGTGGGGAGTTTCCACCGTGCTTCTGTACTCGGGATGAAACTGCGTCCCAACAAAGAAGGGATGTTTGGGAATCTCTACAATTTCCACCAGGCCTGTTTGAGGATTTCTTCCCGTCATGCGCATGCCGGCTTGTTCGAAGTCCTTGACAAAGCGGTTGTTGATCTCGTAGCGATGGCGGTGGCGCTCCCGGATCATCTCACGGGCATAGGCTTCGCGGACGATAGAATCCTTAGCCAACTGGCACTCGTATTCGCCGAGGCGCATGGTTCCCCCCAACTGCTTGACCTTTTTTTGTTCTTCCATCAGGTCGATGACCGGATAAGGTGTCTCAGGATCAAATTCAATACTGTGGGCCTGTACAAATCCCAGTACATGGTTGGCAAATTCGATCATGGCGATCTGCATTCCCAGACATATTCCCAAAAAGGGAACCTGATGCTCCCGGGCAAACTTTACGGCGTAGATTTTGCCTTCTATTCCCCTTTCTCCAAAGCCGGGAGCTACCAAGATACCATGAAGGCCCTTGAGGACACGCTCGTGGTTTTCGGCAGTAATGTCTTCGGAGTGAATCCAGGAAATATTGACTTTGAGTTCCTCCTCCGCTCCGGCAATTTTCAGGGCCTCCGAAATGGAGAGGTAGGAATCATGAAGTTCTACATATTTACCCACCAAGCCGATATTTACCTCGTCAAGGGGGTTTTTAAGCCTGGAGACAAAATCTTTCCAGTAGGATAGGTCAGGCTCCTGACCCATTTCTAAGTCCAGCATTTTTAGGACCACCCGATCCAGATTTTCTTTTTTGAGCAAAAAGGGAACCTCGTAAATGGAGGGGGCGTTGAGATTTTCGATGACGGCTTCCAGCCTTACATTACAAAAGCGAGCGACTTTGGCCCTTACTTCTGGTGGGATGCGAACCTCAGAGCGGCATACCAGGATGTCAGGCTGTACGCCGGACTGTAGCAGGGTCTTAACCGAGTGCTGGGTCGGCTTGGTCTTGAGTTCACCCACCGCTGCCAGATAGGGAACCAGGGTCAGGTGGACAACAAGAACATTTTCAGGACCATGGTCAAAGCGAAACTGCCTCAGGGCCTCGATATAAGGCAGAGATTCGATATCCCCTACGGTGCCCCCGATCTCGGTGATGATGATGTCGTAGTCGTTGTTTTTGTTAAGCAAACGAAAACGACGCTTAATTTCGTCGGTAATGTGTGGAACGACTTGAACGGTTTTTCCCTTGTAGTCGCCCAAACGCTCCCGATGTATGACCGTCTGGTAGATTCTTCCCGTCGTAACGTTGTTGGCTTGAGAGGTGGCGATGTTCAGAAAACGCTCATAGTGCCCCAGATCAAGGTCGGTTTCAGCCCCGTCGTAGGTCACGTAGCACTCGCCGTGCTCATAGGGATTGAGGGTTCCGGGATCTATGTTGATGTAGGGATCGAATTTCTGAATAGAAACACCGTAGCTCCTGAGCTGCAGCAGTTTAGCCAGAGAAGCTGCCAGAATCCCCTTGCCCAGTGAGGAAGTTACCCCTCCCGTTACGAATATATATCTTGGTACCTTTGCCATGCCTGATTAAAAAACTCTGACTAAGGTAAGTCGCTTTAGTGAAAATGGGAAATATAATCCTATGTAAGCAGGCACATATGTCAAGCAGATATGTTCAGACCTTATATATTTACCTAAAAATGGACATTCAGCCCCTTTTCATTACCTATATTATATTTTCCAATTATAGTAATTTATAAATTATTATAATTAATGGTTTTTGGGATCAACAAATCCTAATTACCTCTGCATGAAGAAAATCTTGCTCTTCTTCCTTCTACTCTCTCCCTTTGTTTCTATCCCTTGTCAAAATGTGCTTTTCCTTCCCTTCGGCCAGACCCGGGAGGAAATCAAGGAGCAATTTCAGGACAAAGACTATGTCAAGCGTGTCTTTTACGGAAATGAAATTATAGAATCACAGGTCAGTTTCAAGCAAAAAATGCGCTATCACCTTAAGGACGATCTTCTTTATGCGGTGGAGGATGAGCGCCAATATGTCAATAAAAAGGAGGCAGAGCGGGTCATCCAAGCCTGTTTGGAATACATGAAAATGGGCAGCCGGAAGGCCCATGTCATGAGCAACAAGGGAGGGCTCACCCACTACGCACTCCTGGAAACCAATCGCGTTGTAGAGTTTTGGGTAGAGAAGAAAAGAATCGGCTGGCGGCAGCATGAATATACCCTTACCCTAAAGGTAACCAGCAGGTATCATGGCCCCAGAAGCAAAACAGAGGCTTTAGCAGCCATGGTAGCCGAGAAGATGAATTAGCCTAGGTTTGGGGTCTTAACCATTTAATCAAGACTGCTCCCAGGCCCCAACCTACCGCTAAACCAATGAGGGCACCGACAATTACGTCTCCCGGATAGTGGACCCCCAAATATATCCGGCTGTATGCCACCAGTCCGGCCGAGAAAAATAGCCCCAGTTTCCAGCTTCTCCTTCTGAAAATCATGGAAAAGAAGGCCGCCAGCCCAAAGAAGTTGGCGGCGTGAGAGGAGGCAAAGCCGTATTTACCTCCGCACTTATTGTGTACCTGCTTGACCTCGAAAGGCAGTTTTACATCCTCCTGACAGGGCCGATAGCGTTTGACAGTAGGTTTGAGCAAAGATGAGGTACTTTGATCCGTGATCGTGATCAGAAGGCCAAGAGCCAGGACAACCAGGAAGAAGGATCGAAGGGTGTAGGTCCTGATCAGGCGATAGATGATAAAAAGATAAGCAGGTATCCAAAACCACTTGGTGGAGATCAGGTACATCAACTCATCCATCCAGGGATGATGGGCCCGGTTGATCAGGTGAAAGAGTTCGACGTCCCATTGTACCAATTGGTCCAGCATAAGCCTAAAGTCCGTAATAGCGCATCATCACGAGGATCATTCCCAAAAAGAGGGCAACAATTGCCATCATGGCAGCAGAGATTCGCAGGTAAAGCAAGCTTTTTTCCTTGTCGATTCCCTCTAGCCTTCTACCCAAAGGTAAGCCTATACCTGTACTGATAAGGCTACCCAGGAGGGTTCCAATCACCACATCCCCCAAAAAATGTACGCCGATGTAAAGACGGGTCATGGCGACTGTAATGGCAAGTAAAGCCAGAAGTAATCCCTGCCAGGCTTTGGAAGGAGCCAGGGCATAGGTAAACAGAGTCATAGCTCCTGCTATGGCAGCACTATGTCCGGAAGGAAAGGCATGATACCTGATTAAGGAAAGACTGTTATAAAAAAAGTCGGATTTGTCAGAAAATACTACTAAAGGGCGATCCCATTCTTCAAATATGATATTCTTACATAGAAGAATGACCAAAAGTATAGCCAGGAAACTTGCCAGCAAGGCCCAAATCCACTCTCCCTTATGAGGTGCGAGCAGGACACCCAGCAAACCAAACAAGATAAGGCCATCACCCAGGTGTGTCAGGTGAGGGGCCAGTAGATCCCCCAAAGGAAAGCGCTGTCTGTTGAGCCAAAGAAAGCTACCTTCATAGCCCATTCCTATCCAAAGTCCTACCCCGATCAGCCAAAAAAGCAGGAGGGTAGCCCAGTAGGCCTGAAGTCCGGAAGTAGATCTATGTAGCCCAATGAAGTCTTTCCACATGGATGATGGGATTCTTAAGGCCTTATCTGGCCTCTGTTTTCTTACAAACTAAGCCCAAAATCAGCTACTTTAAAAATCGGAGTCGTCAAACCAATAGATGGCCTTCCAGGGTGCAGCGGGATTGCCCTTGATCAGGCGAAAGCGAGCCCTGCCCGAGCCTGAAAAGGTCCCTTTATCTTCTGTCTCTATGGTCAGGTTAAAATTGCGGAGGACCAGGGCGTCAGTGGCAGTAGAATCCAATTCCACATAAAAATTCCAGTCCAGGTTGATCTGCAGGCTCGACTGAAAAAGATTAAAAGCCGTCAACAGCTCCGTGGCCCTGTCCCAACTCACCTCCTGGCCTAGTTCCTGATCATAGTATTCAAAGATGAAATCACGTGAGAAAAGATTGCCATAAAGAGCTGTATCTCGCAGTTCATAAGCATTTTTAAAACGTCGAAAAAAACCGTCTACCGTAGTAGGATCGCCCAGGAGGTTTACCTGAGCCAGGCCATCGGGATCGTAGGATGGGGCAAAGGGATTGCAAGCCATCAAGCCTATGCAAATAAATACCAGCCCCGTTCCTATTCCCAGTTTTCCCATATTATTGAATGTAAGCAAGTTTGAGTTCGCTCCAACTGGAATCCGGAGCTGTCTCAATGTCGGTCCAGCGGTGAATTTCCCATTCGTTGAACTCGTTGAGCTTGACCACGATTTGTAAATGCCCCTTGAAGAGGGTCGTCAGTTCTTCTCTGCGATGGTTGATCCGCATGAGGTAGCTCCCGATATACCTAAGGCTATCACTGCTCACATCTTGCAAGTCCAGTTCATTGAATATCACAGAGTTTCCGGAGTTGACAGAGAGGTCTGTCAACAGGTTGTCCAGGTAGGTCCTTTCGTCAAGAGCCGACCAATTGATCCAGATGCTCTCATTGTTGTTGAGCAGGCGGGCTACAGGGAAAAACAGGAGAGAATCCTGGTTGAAGCAGCGCAGGTAGTTTTGGGTATTGCCATCCAAAATAGAGCGCCTAAGGTTGTCCAACAAAATTTCATAGTCCGTAGGGCTTACCCAGTCGGAATTGATGCTATTGGGATTCTCGACCTGCCTGATTTGAAAGCAACCTGGCAAAAGCATTGATAAGCAGCCTGTTAAAATAAGAATTAGGCGCATAAAAGATCAATTATTATTCCACATTCCATCGAAAGATAGCTTTTTTTGAAAGAAATTATGGTCGCCGGGCTTAACTATTTCAGATTTCCTTGGTATTATTGACCAACCGGTCATTCATAAAACTACTTCATTCATGAGTCCAAGGAGTCGGGCACAATTCGAAGAGATGCGTCAAAACAGCAGAAAAGCCATTTTGGAAGCTGCTTTCGAATTATTTGCCAAAAAGGGATTTCACAATACTTCCGTCGAACAGATTCGCAAGAAAGCAGGGGTATCCAAGGGTCTGGTCTACAATTATTTTAAAAAAAAAGAGGACCTAATGGAAAGAATCATCATGCTTAAGATCGAAGAAGGTGAGGCCCTCATGAAGGAAATATTCGACATGACTGATTCCAGAGCAAAGCTCAAGGCCATGATTGATCTCAGCATTAAATACCTGGAAGAAGACCTCAAAGAAATACAGTTTTTGATAGGGCTTTCTTTACAGCTCCACGATTTTCCCAAGTTGGAAGAGATCATCCTTGCAAGGTATTCTTCGATGATGCCGGCTTTGATGGAGATCTTTAAGGGAATGGACCACCCCTACCCCGATGCGGAAGCCCACTTTTTGGCGGCCTATTTTGACGGCCTTGGCCAACAAAAAATTGTGCTGAGAGATGCCCTGGACCTGGAAATCATACGACAATACTTGTATCGCAAATACCAACTATCAGAATAACAACCATCGCCATTATGAAACCCAATTATTTGTTAATCATTATTTTTCCTCTACTCCTGCTTTCTTTTGGGAAGGCTCAAAATGCAGCCGATATCCTCAGAAAGTCTGAAGACCAGCGCAGGGGCATAAAAAGTTCGGTTGCCGAAATGTCCATGACCATTGTCAGGCCCAATTGGACCCGGACCATGAGCATGAAGACCTGGTCAAAGGGAGACGATTACACCCTGATTTTGGTAACAGCCCCCGCCCGGGATAAAGGTAGTGCCACCCTCAAGCGCGAAAAGGAGGTGTGGAACTGGCTGCCCAAGATTGAGCGAACGGTCAAACTTCCCCCTTCGATGATGTCCCAGTCCTGGATGGGTTCCGACCTGACCCATGACGACCTGGTACGAGAAGTTTCTTTGGTCGAAGACTACGAACATCAAATCCTGGGCACTGAGACCATTAAGGATAGAAAGTGCTGGAAGATTGAACTCATTCCCCATGAGGATGTCCCCATTGTATGGGCCAAAATCATCCTTTTTATCGATCAGGAGGACTATCTTCAGATGAAGACAGAGTACTATGATGAAGACGCTGCCCTGGTCAATGTCTTCAAAGCCACCCAAATCGGACAACTGGGGGGACGAACCCTGGCTACCCGACTCGAACTTATTCCCATGGAAGAAGAAGGACACAAGACTGTCCTGGCATACAAGTCCATTAACTTCAACCAAGCCTTAAAGGAATCCTTTTTCAGTGTCCAAAACATGAAGCGAATCCGATGATCCATCCATAACTCACACTTATGTTAACCAAAATTGCCTGGCGGAACCTATGGCGAAACAGAAGGAGGACCTTCATCACCATGGCTTCCATCTTTTTTGCCGTACTCCTGGCCATATTCATGCGCTCCATGCAAGAGGGCGTATACGACCAGATGATCGATAATTCCGTCCGTTTTTACCGGGGCTATGCCCAGGTGCATCAGCAGGGGTACTGGGAGGAGCAGTACATCGACAATACCTTCGAAAATGTGGAAGGTCTGGAAGAAGCTGTAAGAGAGCACCCCGAAGTCAGCCTGGTCGTACCCAGGCTGGAATCTCCCATGATGGCCTCCACAGGGCCGAGTTCCCGCTTTGCCCAGGTTATAGGTATAGATCCAGACAGAGAAGACGGCCTTACCATGCTCAAGGCTAAGTTGGTACAAGGCGAATACCTGGAAGCAGATGACAAAGCTCTCCTCATTGGTGTAGGCCTGGCAGAAAAACTCAAGCTGACCCTGGGGGACACCCTCATCCTTTTGGGCCAGGGATTTCATGGGGTACAGGCCTACGATCAATACAGGATAAAGGGCATGGTCAAATTTGGAAACCCGGAGCAAAACAAGCGCATGATCTACCTCCCCATCAAGGCTGCCCAACGACTTTTTGCAGCTCCCGACCGCCTTACGGCCTTTGCCCTGGAAGTAAGCAACAGAAGGGTATCCGACGATGTCGTAAGAGACCTACAGGCCAAGCTCGACACACAGACCTACGAAGTCATGGACTGGCGAGAAATGGACAAGGAACTGCTCAACTTTATCGAGGCAGACCGAGCCGGAGGGGTCCTGGTCATGTACATTCTCTACGTCATCATCGGATTTGGCATCTTCGGTACAGCCCTAATGATGATTTCGGAGCGGCAGTATGAGTTTGGGGTGCAAATCGCTATAGGGATGAAAAAGCGACAATTGGCGCTCACCCTGATCCTGGAAATGCTTTTCCTAGGCCTCATGGCCGTAGGACTGGGAGGCATTATTGGAAGTCCAGTACAGTATTTTTTCAATAAAAATCCAATCTACCTGGGCTCCGAAATGGGAGAAACCTATGAATCCTTCAACATTGAGCCTATCATTCCTCTCTCTACTGATCCGAGCATCCTCATTCAGCAGGCCCTGACCGTCTTTTTGATGGTCCTCGTCATTATGATTTATCCCTTGTACAAATTATACCGCATCAAGCCCGTAGAAGCCATGCGGGCCTAATTCAAAATAAAACTTATGTTGTTTCAAATAGCCTGGAGAAACATCTGGCGCAATCCCCTGCGAAGCGGCATCGTCATGTTTGCCATCGCCCTGGGACTATGGGCAGGAATTTTCATATTTGCCTTTTCCTTTGGCATGATGGAAAGCCGCACCCGGGACATCCTGGAAACCCAGATTTCTCACATTCAATTTCACGACCCCGAGTTTGAGCGGGAAGATCCCGGAGCTGCCTTTCTCGATGAGGGCGACCAACTGTTGGAACGGGTAGCCACCGATCCACAGACAGAAAAGGCCACCGCCCGTTTCCTAGCCAATGCCATCCTGAACTCTACTCGTGGTCGCAAGGGGACCTACCCTGTACAGATCATAGGAATAAATCCCGAGCGAGAAGCAGCGGTAACATCTTTGCAAGACAGAATCGTCGCAGGTGAGTATTTCCAGGATCCCGGCCGAAGGGTGCCTGAGATAAGCATCGGTAAGAAACTAGCCGAAAACATAGGGGTACTCAGCATAGATAGCAGCGGAAATGAGGTATACGACTTTTCCCGCAAAATTACCCTGAGCAACATCGTCCTACCCAATGGTGGCCATGCAGCCATCAGGGTCAAAGTTTCTTCCATTTACAGGGCACAAAATTCCAACCTCGAGGGCCTACAGGTATTCATCAATAAAGAAGATCTAAGGCAAAAACTAGGCATAGGCGAGCACATTCACGCGATCGCCGTCCTCCTTAAAAATGGAAAAGAAATCAGCCAGGCTGAAAAGAAGGACTATCAAAAAGATTACCAGGATTCTCTGAGAGTTTCTGTCAGTTTTCCCTCCGATCAGGGCCAACTTCAACTGCTGCAAGGGAAATTCCTGTCTGAAGAAGCCCAATGGAAGTCTGAAGCCTTGGTGAGCCATTCCCTGGCCGAGCGAATGGGTATACCCGAGGCAGACAGTAGCCAAAGATTGATGCTTAACGAAGGCATTAGTTACAAAATCAGCGATTTCAAACTCAAAGAAGGCAAAAGCTACGAATTTCAGATTGATGTGGTAGGAATAGTAGCCGGAGATTCGCCCAGGGTCTACCTCCCCGAGCGCAACTACTACTTTGAGGCAGAAGTTCTGGAAACCCTGGGAGGAAGCCTTAGCCCAAAAGAAAAACAGGAGGTCGAAGAATATCCCGGTAGCGTCAAGGCTGATCTGCTCGCTCAGGAAGTAAATGTCAAGAGTTGGAGCGACATCGCCCCAGAGATCGAACTCATTGACAGTCAGTTTTCTTCCTCCATGCGTATCATGATCATCGTTATCCTCCTTGCTCTGGGCTTTGGCATCGTCAACACCATGCTCATGGCCATCCTCGAACGCACCAGGGAATTGGGCATGCTGATGTCTATCGGCATGAATCGAGCAAAGGTATTCCTAATGATAATGTTGGAAACCATCATGCTCACCTTCATAGGGGCTCCTTTGGGAATCCTGTTGGCCTGGCTGACTATAATTCTGACTGGTAAGACGGGGATTGACCTTAGCGGCTTCGAAGCCGGTGCTTCAGAATTTGGGATGAGCACTATGGTGTTTCCCAGTTTGCCCGCTAACTATTACCTGGAGGTGGCCATCCTGGTCATTATCGCCGGGATTTTAGCTTCTATCTATCCGGCACTCAGGGCCACTCGCCTAAAGCCTGCCGAAGCGGTCCGTACACTTTGATTTATTCATTCATCAAAAAACCAATCTCATGTACATCATAGAAACCAAAAACCTACATAAAACCTACGAAGGAGCCGTCCCCGTTCATGCCGTAAATGGGGTCAACCTTCAAATTGAGAAGGGAGAATTTACCGCCATCGTAGGCCCCTCCGGTTCGGGAAAGACGACCCTACTCAACATCATTGGAGGGCTGGACCAGCCTTCTGAGGGGGAAGCCTGGGTTTCAGGCCAAAATATATCAGAGCTTTCCAACAATGAACTGGTCGATTTTCGACTGAAAAACATAGGCTTTGTCTTTCAGGCCTATAACCTTATCCCCGTCCTGACTGCCAGGGAAAATGTAGAGTTTGTCATGCTCCTTCAAAAGCGGTCAAAGGCCGAGCGGGATGCGCGAACCCGGGAACTGCTGGAAGCTGTGGGTCTGGGAGAATTGCTCCACAAGCGACCCACTCAAATGTCTGGCGGTCAGCAACAGCGGGTAGCAGTGGCCCGTGCCCTGGCTCCCAAGCCCACCTTCATCCTGGCCGATGAGCCCACAGCCAACCTGGATTCCCATTCTACCTCTAACCTACTTGACATCATGACCGATCTAAATAAGAAGGAAAAGATTACCTTCCTCTTTTCTACCCATGACCAGCGTGTCATAGACCGGGCAAGGCGGATCATCACCCTGGAAGATGGTAAAATCGTCAAGGATGAACGCAGAGAGGTACAGCAAGCCTGATGAACATAGCCTCTTTGAGCAGGACCCTATTTGTTACTCCAAAATACATTCCAATGTCTAGGTATAAAAGATTATCCCTGATCTGGGTCTTTGTCCTGGCCCTTTTTTCTACCCTAGAGGCCCAGGACCTGGAAGAGGAAAGTAAATTCCGTTTTTTTGGCTATACCAAATTTCTCCAGAATACCACCTTCCAGGATCTCGATGGCAGGACCCTCGGACTGAATTTCTTTCACAACAGGAGCAATTTCAGGTATTTTCCCAATGAGCACTGGACCTTTGCCCTGGAAGCCAGAAATCGAATTTTCTATGGAGAACAGGTCAAGCTGGACCCTACCTTCGCAGACCAGATCGATCAATACAATGGATTTGTAGACCTTTCAATTCGCTGGTTGGACAGGCCTTCCCTCTATATCCATTCGGTCATAGACAGGGCCTATGCAGACTATCGTCGGGATAAGTGGGAAGTAAGGCTGGGCCGGCAGCGGATCAACTGGGGGATCAACCTCATCTGGAATCCCAACGACTGGTTCAACGCCCTCAATTTTCTTGACTTCGACTACGAGGAAAGACCGGGCAGCGATGGAATAAGATTTCAATACTACACTGGGCTTCTTTCCAGCCTGGATGTAGCCTTTGCTCCGGGAAATCACGATTCCACCCACGTGGGAGCCCTCAAGTATCGCTTCAATACCAAGGGCTATGACATTCAACTCCTGGGAGGCTATTATCGGGGAGATGTGGCTACGGGTGTCGGATGGGCAGGGAGCCTGTGGAATGCGGGATTCAAGGGGGAAGCCAGTTATTTCATTCCCCAGGAAGGACTTTCGCCCGACACAGCCCAAAGCCTCCAGGTTTCAATTTCCAGCGATTATTCCTTTGGTAGCGGTCTCTACCTTAGCGGAGGTTTGCTCTACAATAGCAACGGAACCCAGCAGGAGTCTCAGGGGGCCATCAACGGAGGCAATGCCCTGGCCTCCTCTTCCCTATCGCCAAAAAACCTCTTTCCAGCCCCCTGGTCTTTTAGTGCGACAGCTTCTTATGCCCCTTCTCCCCTGACCAACCTAAACATGACCATCCTTTACGCTCCTGAAGGCCAATTGCCCCAGGTTTCAGAAGGGCAGTTGACCCTGGTCATCCCGACGCTCACCTATTCCATTCGAGAAAACTGGGACTTCGATGTAGTGGGCCAAGTTTTTCTGGCAGAAAACTCAGAGCAGTTCAGGCACCTGTTCACTTCTCTATTCCTGCGACTGAAATGGAGTTACTGACCGTTGACACAAGAAGAATCAAAGAGATGCTTATTTTTGCGGAAATTTATAACATAATAAATAATTGATGTAAATAGCTACTAACCTAAAGTTTAAAGTTTCCTTACAGAAAAAGAGAGGCCTCCTATCTACACAGACAGGGGGCTTTCCTTTTATGGGTATCAGGATTTTTATACTTTCAACTCATGAGGGTATCCTGTCTTATCCTAGCTGCCGGAGAGGCCTCCCGGATGGGATCGGCCAAGCAACTTCTTCCCTTTGGGGAAAAAACCCTTCTCCAGTGGGTGATCGAAACAGCCCTTCAAGTCGATTTTGAAGAAATTCGGCTGGTCCTGGGAGCGCACCGTCAAAAGATCATGCCCTCCCTCAAAAATTATCCTGTAGCGTTTACCCATAACCCTCACTGGGAAGAAGGAATGGGTACTTCTATTGCAATGGGCATGAAGGAAATTTTGCCGGGATCGGAGGCTGTTCTCATCATGTTGGGAGATCAGCCCTTTGTGGGTCCTGATCACCTCCAAGCCCTGATAAGTCATCATAAGAGGAGTAGAAAGTCCATTGTGGCCAGTTATTATCGGGAAAAGGCCGGGGTTCCTGCCCTTTTTACCAGGGAAAAATTCGATCAATTGAAGCAGTTAAAGGGAAAGGAAGGAGCGGGTCGCATGATCCGGGAGTCCCAGCAAGAGGTGTACAGTCTTGCCTTAGCAGAGGCAGCCATCGACATAGATACCCCGAAAGACTATCAAAAATGGAAAAATAGCCTTAAGTAGGCGAGCACATTGAATTCGGTATTCTATTGGAGACAATTTTTTCTGAAGCCAAGGAATTGAACGTAGGTTTAGTGCTTTTAAAGCGATCCCGATTCATTGGGAAATGACGCAGGATTCGGGAAAAAGTGGGGCAAAGAAATCCGAAATAAAATTGCGAGGCTACGTAAATCATGATTGGGAACCTTCCCAACTGCGGACGATTTTTCTACCCCGAAGGCCTTTGATGAGAATGGGAATCCATCCGAAAATTGGGATATAGTAGGCAAATACAATGGGATTCCGAAGGGCAATTTTCCAAAACCTGAACCACCCCCTGATGATTCCTTTGGGCGCTTTCTCTTCTTTTTGATAGCGGGTATCAAACTCCGTAAAGAGGGCTGGCCAACCGATAGGGGTCCAGTAAGGAAGGTCCCACCAATGCTTGCGTAGACTCTGACCAAATTCCTTCCAGTCATAAGGCTTTTGGCCGTATTCCTCTACTGCCTTGTCCAGGTCTTCCTGCATCCTCTGCTGTATATGATCGCGGATGTTACGAATTTCTTCCATGGAAACCTCTTCCAGCGGTCGGTGATCGACCATCTCATAGGCTTTGAATCGTCTGCCCCTGACATAGGTCAATTTGGCGGGGAAGGCATAGTAGAATAGCCAGGGCTGAATCAGCAAAAATGGCGTTTGCAGGGCTACAGGAAGGTAAGGAATGCCAATTTTCTGTACCAGCTTGTTCAGCCTGCGAGAGGTGTAGGAAAAGGGATTGATGTATTCGCCATTCACACAGGAGACTCCTACAATATCGGTCTTATATTTAATAGCCATTCTGACCATGGAGGTCGAAAACGTTTGAAGCTGATACTTGCGGTTAAAGCCCTTCCCAATGCCCGGTACCCCTTCGGGATAGATCAGGAGGTTTGAATCCTGGTAATGCATCATGGTCTCAAAATTGAGTCCGGTAGCATCTACGGCTCCCACCCGTTTCCAGAGGTCGGTAAGCAAAAAAGGATTCATGAGGTTGGAGGCTGAAAGCATGGGCGATGCCATCGCCCGAAACAGCTTATTGAGGTCATAGCCATGCTTGTGGAATAGTCCTGTGCCAAAAATGATGGCATCCCAGGGAAAGGCCATGCCCGAATGGTTGCAGGCCATGATGAGGGGATGGTCAGGATTGCTGCGCTGCGGCATTTCTTCGAAGCCCACAAAAACGGGGCGGAAGTACCGATTGAGCATATCTACAATCTCATGATTGAGATGCTTCACGTACTCCGCATCAAAATGGGATTCGAAGATTTTTTTGTTTTCTTCCAGCGCCAATTCTACCTCCTCGGGGCTCATCTCCCGATAGGCCTTTCTGATCTTTTTACTCCTTGTACTAGCTTCCTTCATTCGCAGTAGTCGCTTCCTACCTTTCTAATATAGTACCTATTGTATTCAATATCAATGAAATTCCAGCTTACATTTTCTTTTTAAGTTCGGGCAGCAATTCATCTTTGACCCAGGTGAAACCAGGTTGATAGGCAAGGGCACGCTGGTAGACGGCGAGGGCTTCCTGATTCTTATCAAGGGCTTCGTAAGACTTAGCCAACCACACCAGGGCATGGAGATATATCCAATTATTTTTTTTCCTGGCAGACTGGGCTTCGAAAAGGTCTACGGCTTTCTTGAAACTGGAAAGGGCCTTTTCCTTGCTTCCTCCAAACATCCTGGGGGCGTGAAAGCGAAAATTTCCTTCCTCCACCCAGGCTACGGGTTCTTTGGGATTATAGGTTCTGCCTTTTTCTATGTAAGAAATAGATCTGGGGCCCAGGTAAATGGATTTGGCGGGATTTCTTCCCATTTCCATGGCAATTAATGCCCCATAGAGAGAATTTGCCCTGGCATTTTTGCTATCCTTTTTTATGATTCGCTTCAGGATATCCTGGGTATCTGAGATGTATCTTTCAGCCTTATCACCCTTTTCCATCGAGAGGCAATAGCCAATGTAGGCATATTGGGCCTCGACGAGTTCCAGGCTTTCGTAGACACTTTCATCGGTAGCTGCTTTCATAGCTGAAATGGCATTCACCCATTGGTCGCTTTGATCGTAGATGTAACAACGATATATCTTTTCCTTGGCCTCTCTCAAGCTTTGGGCAAAGAGAAAACCGGGCAATAAGAGGAAGAATAGTCCCGCAAATTTGATCTTCATACAATTGACTTTATACTTGAATACCTGAGTGGCCGGGAAAGGTTGCTTTGGAAAAAGTCCTCTGTGGCAAAATATTTGACCTGGATCTTGGTTTCCGAGCTAGTGGGGATTAATTTGGATATGATAACATTTTTTAGATAAACATATATCCTTCATGAGTGAATTTAAAGGAAAAACCGTTTTTATCACGGGGGCCAGCCGGGGCATCGGTAAGGCCATGGGCATCAAACTCGCTGCTGCCGGTGCCAATGTCGTCATAGCAGCAAAAACTGCCGAACCTCATCCCAAACTGGACGGTACCATCTACACGGCTGCCGAAGAAATGGAAGCTGCCGGAGGAAAGGCTCTTCCCGTAATTGTAGATGTCAGAGAAGAAGAAATGGTAGAGGCAGCCATAAAGAAAGCGGTGGATACCTTTGGAGCATTGGATATCCTGATTAACAATGCCAGCGCTATCATGCTGACGCCTACCCTCCAGACTCCCATGAAGCGCTTTGACCTAATGCACCAGGTCAATTACCGGGGTACTTTTATGACCTCACAAAAGGCCATTCCACATTTGCTCAAATCCGACAATCCCCATATCCTCAACATATCACCTCCCCTCAACATCGAAAAGAGGTGGTTTGCCCCTCACCTTCCCTATACCTATGCCAAATATGGGATGAGTTTTTGTACCTATGGCATGTCTGAGGAATTCAAGAAAAAAGGACTAGCTGTCAATAGCCTTTGGCCTCGCACAGGTATCGCTACAGCCGCTATTCAGATGCTTGGAGGAGATCCGATGATGCAGCAATGCCGCAAACCTGAAATCATGGCAGATGCCGCCTTCTATATTTTACAAAGAGACAGCAAAGAAGCCAGTGGCAATTTTTATATCGACGATGAGGTACTGCAGGCCGAAGGGATCACAGATCTGGATGCCTATGCCGTCGATCCCAGCAAGGCCTTGATGCCCGACTTTTTTCTATAACCATCAATTTAAATATACCATCATCATGGAAGAAGCAATCAAGAAATTCGTTTACACCAGCGTAGGCATGCTATCGGCTGCCAGTGAGCGGCTGCAGCAGGCCGTGGATGACTTTGTAGGCTCTGGACAAGAGTCCAAAGAGGAAGGCAAAAAGGTAGTGGAAAATTTTCAGGAGGAAATGGAACGCCACCAATCAGAACTGGAGGAAAAGGGCAAGGCCCTTATGGCATCCTTGGAGAAGAATGTCCCGAAGATCACTGGCGAAAACGTGCCTGGAATCCAGCAAATCCTTGATCGCCTGGAAGCCATTGAGAAGAAACTGGAAGAAGATGATAGGGCTAAGGGAGAGTAAATCCCTGCTCCGGACCAGGGATTACAATAATTTTTCCCTAAAAAACGTGTAACCCAGCATCCTACATGAGAACCACGGCGGTGGACAATGCAAGAAAGGTAAAGGAAGGAAGGGCTTTCTTTACCTGATCTTTTACCTTGATGTGCATGGATACTGCCCCCAGCATGAGTGTGGCCATCCCAGCAGCTGAGACATTTTCGAATACGGGATACCAAATGGACAAGATGAGGCCGAGGGAGAAAGCTATTTTAAGTGCTCCGACCAGGTACATAAACCACTCGGGCAATCCATAGATGGCAAACTCCTCCTTCATATTTTTGGCATCTCCACCTCTCCATTCTGTGGCTTTGCGAGACCTTAGGAGCCAGACATTCAGTACGCTCAGTCCAATGATTAATTTAAGGGCTGTCAATACGTATTCCATTTTTAGTTGTGTTTGGATTAAAAATTTATGTGTTGACCTCTCTTTTAGTCAACAATGAGGAATGAAGTATTTTTTTCCATCCCCCGAGGAATTCTCCACAAGCCTTTAACATGATCTGTCAAAATCATGAGAAAGAATTTTATAAAATAAACATTCATTCGTTATTTTCAAAACCAATGCATTTAAGACAATGTTTGGCATAATCGGGTTTTTCTCTAAATCCGGAATTCTGTCATCCTTTGACATAAAAATAATATTTAGTTCAAAAATAATTTATTTTTATCCACGTATCATTTTCCTTTTAAAGCTCCCCTCAACCACTCACCTTTTGGATCAGCAAAGAAATCTATTTTCTACATAATTGTAAATCAACAGCTTGTAAAAGGTCAAACTTTACAGGCTGACACATGAAGCTATGATCTACATACGATTTTACAAAAAAGTGGAATTCACCTTTTATTTCTACTATCTTTGTCCTCATGGATGTTTTTAGCGATGGGGAAATTCCCGTTATTCTTTTCAAATATGGGGGCAACGCTATGTTGGACCTCGACGTTCAACAAAAAGTATTGTCTAACATTTGCTCTCTGAAAAATTCAGGCTTCGAAGTAGTTTTGGTTCATGGAGGGGGCCCTTTCATCAAAGAGCTTCTCAAAGAGGTAAAGGTAGAATCGGAATTTATTGACGGACACAGAAAGACCAGCCCACGAGCCCTTACCTATGTAGAAATGGCCCTCAAAGGCAAGGTAAATGGGAGCTTGGTCAGGATGATCAACAAATTGGGGTTTAAAGCTGTGGGACTTTCCGGAAAAGATGGAGCTACGGTTTCTGCTGCCAAGCGATACCATCTGCAAAAGGGTCCTGAAGGAGAAATTGACATCGACCTCGGTCAGGTAGGGGATGTGGCTTCCATAGATCCCACCTTGGTGCATCTTCTTCTCAAGAGCGACTACATTCCCGTATTTACTTGCATTGCCTCTGACGGGGAAGGCAATGACTTTAACATCAACGCGGATATGTTTGCCGGTCACCTTGCTGCCGCCCTCAAGGCCAGCCAGTATGTGGTCCTCACTGATGTCCCAGGCCTGCTCCGGGACAAGGATGATCCTTCCACCCTGGTTAAGCACAGCGACCTGAAAGGGCTGAAAGACCTCATTGAAGGTGGCATTGTCCAGGGGGGCATGATCCCCAAGGTAGAATCCTGCGAAATTGCCCTCAAGGGAGGCGCCCAAAAAGCCAGGCTCATCAACGGTACCCGCCCCGAAGAGATCCTTTCTATCACCAGAACCCCCGGAGCGGGAACAATCATCACCCATTCTTAATTAATATAGGTATGGACAAAACTTCCAACTCAGCATATCACAAGATCGACCAGGAAAATTACCTGCAAACCTTTCGCAGGTATCCCCTAGCACTCAAGACAGGAAAAGGCGCCCGGGTCTGGGACGTCGAAGGGAAGGCTTATATAGATGCCCTGGCCGGGATCGCAGTCAATAGCGTGGGCCATTGTCATCCTAAAGTCGTAGAAGCCATTAGCAAACAAGCCTCAGAGCTGATCCACATCTCCAATTTTTATGTCAGCGAGCCCCAGGTCATGCTTTCCAAAAAATTGACCGAAATCTCAGGCCTAGAAAGGGTATTTTTCTCCAATAGTGGAGCCGAGTCGGTAGAGGGCGCCATCAAAATAGCCCGGAAATACGCCCACAGCGTAGGTCGGGGAGGAGAAGTCATCTCCTTTGAAGGCTCCTTCCACGGCCGTACCCTGGCGACCATTGCCACAGGTAAGGAGAAAATGCAAAAGGGATTCGGGCCTATTCCTCAGGGATTTAAAAGAGTTCCTTTTAATGACATAGAGGCCGTGATGGCTGCCACCACCCAGGAAACAGGAGCTATCATCGTCGAACCCATTCAGGGAGAAGGAGGCATCAACCCCTCACATCCTTGTTTTCTAAGGGCGCTAAGAGAATTTTGTACCCGCAATGACATCGTTCTGATATTCGATGAGGTACAGACAGGAGTAGGTCGCACAGGAGAGATGTTTGGCAAAGACCTCTATCACGTGCAGCCGGATATCATGCCACTGGCCAAGGCCCTGGGAGGCGGTGTACCTATCGGAGCCATCCTTTCCAATGAAAAAGTAAGTTCAGCCATAGAGTTTGGCGACCACGGAACTACCTTCGGTGGCAATCCCCTTGTCTGCGCTACTTCCCTGGCCGTGCTGGAAGTCATCGAGGAAGAAGATCTTCTTGAAAAAGCCAAAAAAAAGGAGGCCTACCTCCGGCAATTGGTAGAAGATATGAACGAACCTAGCATAAAGCAGGTAAGGGGAAGGGGCCTGATGATAGGCATTGTCTTTGACTTCGAAACCAAGCCCCTGGTCGCCAAGATGCTGGAGCATGGAGTACTGGCCAATGCGACGGCAGGCAATGTCCTCCGCCTGGTTCCTCCGCTGACCATCACCAAAGAAGAAATTAAAGAAGTCATCACGGTGCTGGAAGCTTGTTTAAAAGAAATAAAAACGCATGCCTAAGATAAAAGTCGCTGTCGTCGGAGCTACCGGATACACGGGCTCAGAACTGATGCGCATTCTTCTCCATCACCCTCAAGCCGAGGTGGTCTTCATTTCCTCTGAAAGTAAAGCAGGACGCCCCTTTTCGGAGGTACACCCCTTCTTTCATGGGATGGTCAAGCAGCAATTGCAGTCGGTGGACGATATCAAATCCGAAGAAATCGACCTGGCCTTTCTGGCCCTCCCCCACGGAGTCTCCATGGATTACGTCAAAAAACTGGCTAACGAATCCTTTCCCATTGTTGACCTCTCGGGCGATTTTCGCCTGTCCTCCCCCGAAGTCTATGAGGCTTGGTACAACAAAACCCATACCTATCCCCAGGGACTCGAAGATGCTGTCTATGGCCTGCCTGAATTGAATAAAGAAAAAATCAAGGAGGCAGGACTGATCGCCAATCCGGGTTGTTATCCCACTAGCTCTATTTTAGGTCTGGCTCCCCTGATCCGGGAAGATAAGGTATTGCCAGCTCCCCTGGTGGTGGACGCCAAATCGGGGACCACAGGGGCTGGAATCAAGGCCAAGCCCGCTAACCACTACTCTACCGTCAATGATAACTTCAGGGCTTACGGGCTCAAACACCATCGCCACAGCATAGAGATCCAATCCACCCTGGAAGGTATAAGTCAGGAAAACCTCAGCATTCAATTTACCCCTCACCTTCTTCCTGTAGACAGGGGAATATTGGCGACCATCTACGCACGTCCCAGGTCGGAGACCTCAGAGGCAGAACTCCGGGAACTCTATCAGGAGTTTTATAAAGATGATCAATTTGTGCGAATCAGAAATGAGGCGCCGGCGATAAAGGACGTAAGGGGCAGCAATTACTGTGATATTTTCCCTATGTACGATGAACGAACAGGCAACATTATGGTCATTTCGGTGATCGACAACCTGGTCAAAGGTGCGGCAGGACAGGCAGTCCATAACATGAACCTCATGATGAACCTGGAAGAAGGCGCAGGCTTGAATTTTGTCCCACTTTCGCCGTAAAAAGGCTCTGGCGGTCTTGCATTCAGATTAAATTTAGGCTTAGCCATTATTTTTACCAACTTACAAACCACAACAACTACACCCACCAGGGATTTACATGATAAAGAACATTACCAACGTCAGAGGAATTCAATGTTGGGGAGCGCATACAGGAGTAAAATCCATGCGCAGAGACCTCGCTATAATTTATTCTGAAGTTCCCGCCAGTGCAGCTGCTGCATTCACCCAAAATCAAGTCCTAGCCGAGCCCATCAAAGTCTCTCAAAAGCATATCGCCGGAGGAAAAGCCCAGGCCATCGTCATCAATGCGGGTAATGCCAATGCCTGTACCGGAGAACAGGGGCGTAAAGGAGCAGAAGCCATGGCAGAGACCCTGGCCCGTAAGTTGGTCATAGACAAAGAACTTGTCATCGTGGCTTCTACAGGATTAATTGGAGAACCCTTTCCCACTGAAGACATCGTAAAGGGAATTGAGGATAATGTAGAGAAGCTGACCAGCCGGAGCGAAGCAGGATCATTTGCGGCCAGTGCCATACTTACTACCGATACCTTTCCCAAAGAAGGCTTTATCGAATTTGACATGGTGGGCTACGAAATTAACATAGGAGGAATCGCCAAGGGTTCCGGGATGATCCATCCCAACATGGCTACCATGCTGGCCTTTATCGTGACCGATGTTGCCATTGAGGCCAAGCTTCTCCAGCAGACTGTCAAAGAACTGACCGACCTATCTTTTAATATGATCACGGTGGATGGAGATACCTCTACCAACGATATGGTGGCAGTCATGGCTAATGGACTCGCCAATAATGAAGAACTGACCAGCAAATCCGATCCTGGATACCTCACTTTTAGGAATAAACTGGGAGAAATGATGATTCACCTGGCCAAGATGATTGTTTCTGATGGGGAAGGCGCTTCCAAGTTTATCGAATACGAAGTCGTCAATGCCAGCAGCGAAGAAAGGGCCCGTACCCTCATCCGTGCCATCTCTGACTCCACCCTGGTCAAAGCCGCCATGTATGGGCGCGATCCCAATTGGGGCCGCATCATTTGTGCCGCAGGAAATGCCGGAGTTCCCTTTGACTATCAAAAGGTCGACCTCTACATCGGAGACGACAAGCAATTGGCCCATGTCCTGAGTGAAGGGGTTCCCATGGATTATGACAGAAATTTCATGAAAAAATTGTTAAGGGAATCTCACCTCCACATTAAACTTGACATGCACGAGGGAGAGGCATCTGCCCTTGGGTGGGGCTCAGACCTTACGACGGATTACATTGTTTTCAATTCTGTCTACACTACCTAATATTCTTCATCCAACTAATATTGGGATAAAATGGCAGTAACATGTCTGAATCCGTCCCGGTATCTAGCAGGAGCTAATGTCAAGGGATCTTGGCATTGGTACATTAAAATAACTATTTTGTAAGGGGTGAGTTATAACATGTATACACTTATATTTGATTTTTCGGAATGAATGCTTATACCTGAAATAAGTTTCTCCATCTGCAAAACACCATTTCATTCATGCATCAGTTGATTAAAACAAATAATATTATCACTTCTGTTTCGACCTATTACCTTAACAAGATGTTTTTCAACTGAGTCTTTCCACCTTTAGTGAGAATTCTTTTCTCCCCCATCTTTTATGATCCGCTTTTCGATTCTTCAACCTTTTTAGCGGATGCTATTTTTTTCAAACACCCAAACACTAAATATTTTACACATGGCCAAATGTTTTGCTATTCTCGGATGGAGCCTTCCGGTTATTGAAAGCCTTCAAAAAGCAGACGTACCTTATGTAGTCGTTTCTTTTCCTGATTTCGAACCTTACGCTAAGGAACACGACATTCCTTTCGTTTCTTATATGCTCAACGAGTGGGGTGACAGTTCAAACTCCCTCGACCTCGCTGAAAAACTGAGGCCTTATCAGGCGGATGTTGCTGTTCCTTTGTTTGAAGAAACTGTCGAATGGGCCGGAGCGCTCAACTCAATCTTCCGCAATGACCCTCGTGTATTGAACCGTGCCTTTCTCTTTAGAAACAAGGCCATGATGAAGCGTAAAGCCCTTCTGGGAGGCCTTAAGGTAGGACTCTTCGAAGAGGTCTACAACATGGAGCAGGTACACAAGTTTCTCGACAGGCTTAATGAAGCCGAACTTCAGCTTCCCGGTGAGGAGGACAGTTGGTTTCACGTCAAGCCCTTTGCCGCTGCCGGTACAGTAGGACACTACTTCATCAAGTCCAGGGACCAGATTGAAGAAAAGCTGGCTCCCCGTATTTTCCCCTGTCTGGTGGAAAGTCACCTTGGGGGAAGAGAATTTTCTTGCGAGGCTTTTATCCACAATAAGCAGGTCCGCTTCCTCAATATTACTGAATATGTGAAACTGGGATACTCGAATTTCGTCCCTGCGGGTCCGGAGTTGGAAAAGAAGAGGGACATCATCATGAAGGCGGTACAGAAGCTCGTCAAGGTTTTTGGCATCGAATATGGAATGATACACCCCGAGTGGTTTATTTCTGAGGATGACGAATTGAATTTTGGAGAGGTAGCCTGCAGAATTCCCGGTGGACATATCCTGGATCTCGCTTCACAGGCCTATGAATTCGATGCTCTCTTGGCCTTTGTCATGTGCCATGATCCAAGCCTTACTCCCGAAGAGTTGGACAAGTATTTTCCACCCAGGGACTATCAGGCCAAAAATTATTATGGTAACGTAATGATCTACCCACAGAAAGGGCAGATCAGCAAGCTACAAATTCCCGATGAGCTGATGGAGGAGCCTTACTTCCTAAATCACAACCTCCTACCTCCGGTAGGCCAGCAAAAGATTGGCGACAGGGCAGGTTTCGGTAACCACTTCGGTACCGTCAATTTCGTGGGAGAAAATCCTGTAAAGATGAAAGGACTGCTTAAGCACTATGAAAATGTGCCTTTTTATGTATAATCCCCACATCACCATTTATGATTACTATCAATTAATTGATGAATACTATCAAACAGTCTCATAGAGATCGATTAAGTCTACTGATCAATGACCTGAAAGGGTCCACAGTGGCAGAGGGGCAGAAAATGCAGCACCTGATCAATCAGATTGACCAGATTACCCGAAGTGAAGATGGCCTGCACCTGATTTATGAGAAGGTGGAACAACTCGTCGACCTTGGTATTTTTACAGGAAGTCCCTGGGATAATCCTAGTGGGCTCACCCCTACCCTTGTCAAGGGAACTTTATTTGCCGGATTTCCAACCAACGTATTGGAGGTCGTCAGTGAGTTGCGCATGCTCAAGGTAGCCATAGGGGAATATGTAACGGAGCAAATCGGCCAACAGGAAGCACGCGAGTTTCTCGAAGATACCCTGGTAGCTTCCTTTGACGTTGCTTTGGGTAATATTCCCGAGCAACTCAGGTTACAAGCCTCCAATGGCGACATCAAGCGGATTGGGGATCTTTTTGACCTTATTTTTCAACACATTCCCCTGCAAAACCTCAAAATAAGGATTGCAGACGAGATAGATTCCCTGATTAGCCAGAGACCGATCCTCACCCATAAATTGGAGGACATCATACACCTGGTCCGCGATCGGGTAAAACTCAATCCCTTGTCCAGAAGGGACAAGCAGCTAAGCCAGTATGTGGAAGCCCTGTATTTTCCTAGTGCCAAAAGCAAAAAGGCCGAAAATCCAGAGGAGTACCGCAAAATGATGGAGAAGGCTGATTCCCGAACCCTGGAGGCAGAAAGTGAGCAAGTAGGTAAAAAGCTAAGGGACCTGGGGCTGGTATCGCCTTATCAACATGCATTGATCAAAGTACTGGCAGATCGCAAGCCAGAACTGATTCCCACAGTCTTGCTGCTCAATGACTTCGGTAAAGCCGAATTTGCCAAGCACCAGGATTTTGTGGTTGAATTGATTCTGGGATTTCTGCCTGCAGAAAATAAACATGCCATCTACGGCCTTAAGAAACTCCTGGAGCGTACCCTACTTTCAAGGAAGCCCGTTCGCCATGCACTGGAGAAACTCACCAAAGTAGAGATTCATCCTAAGGTTGAGGAAAGGCTCAAGCATCGCACAGCTAACAAAGAGGTAGATCCTCTGGCTCTCCTGGTCAGCGGAACCTTTAGTGTGCTGGGCTTACCCCTAGGTGTGGGGCAGGGAAATAACCCTACTTGCCAGTCTGCCAGGGGAATTTCGATGTGGAGCCAACACGCCCCCGCCAAACTGCTCAATCTGATCATAGATGGAGCCAGCACCGATAAGGTGACTTTCAGGTATGAGGGCGAACTGGTCAAGTCCACCCATTCATTGGTCTCTGAAACGCAATTCGACTACGAATTGGACCCTGTATCGGTCGTCCTGGTTCCCCTTTTGGACAATATTTATGGCATCATGATGCAGAAAGCCATGGCCAAGCACATCGGCAAGGACCCCCACATCTCGGTCAACCCTGCCTTCTATGGCCATTGGATTCAGACGGGATTCATCTCCTGCTACGATGTCCTGCTCAATGCTATCAAAGACTACGACCACTTCACCAAAATTTTCTACGCCTCCTTCCACCCCGACTACAATGGAGGGCACTACCTGGTCTATCCAGTGCCCTTGGGAATTTTCATTACCGATGCTGAAGGAAGAATGCTGGGATTCCACGCCATTTCCCTCCTTCAGGTGAGGAAAAACGGAAATGATGAACTCAGGGTTTATTTTTATAATCCCAACAATGAAGGAAGGCAAAATTGGGGACAGGAAATCATGCCGACCGTAACGGGAAACAATGAAGTACCCGGAGAGTCCTCTCTCCCCTTTGCTCAATTTGCTTCCAGGGTATATGCCTTTCATTACAATACCAATGGAATAAAGGACCGCATAGAGGATGTTCCCGAAGCGGAAGTTAAAAAAGTAAGAGTCCTGGCTTCAGAAAGCTGGGGTAGAAAATATATTTGGATAAACTAAAAAAAGTCAATGGAAAGAAAGGTTAAGCACTCCTCTCGAATCGAATTAAGTCAAAAGGCCCTTAAGGCAAACATCAATTTCATCCGAAAAAAGGTCGGTCAGCATCCGGTCATTTCTTCGGTAGTCAAAGCCAATGCCTATGGCCACGGTATCCATCAGATGATACCCATGCTCGAAAAGGCAGGAGTCAACCACTTTTCGGTAGCTTCTGCTTTTGAAGCCGAGGAGGTCATGGAAAGTAAATCCAACGGTGCCTCTGTCATGATCATGGGTATCCTCTACGACGAGGACCTGGAATGGGCCATCGAAAATGGCATAGAATTTTATGTTTTTACCTACGAAAGGCTTGAAAAAGTAAAAGAAATAGCCAAAAGAATAGGTAAGCAGGCCATCATCCACATCGAAGTGGAAACAGGAACCAATCGCACAGGGATGACCCGGGACTACCTTAGCAAGGCCATTTCTTATCTAAAGAAAAATAAAGAATACATCAAATTTCAGGGGGTTTGTACACATCTGGGAGGTGCGGAGAGCCTGGGGGCCATGTTCAAGGTGCAGCCCCAGATTGTTAAGTTCAAAGATATCCTGAAGGAACTGAAGGCGAAAAAATGCATGCCCACCTACCGCCATATTGCCTGCTCGGCGGCCGCCCTGGTCATGCCGGAGACCCATTATGACCTGGTCCGTGTAGGGGTAGCTACCTATGGTTTTTGGCCCAGCCGGGATGTCTATCACCTCCATCTGCAACAAGTCGATAAAAGAAAGGAAACCGGAGGCTTGCGCCGCTTATTTACCTGGAAGACAGATGTCATGGACATCAAGGAAGTCAAGGAAGGGGAATTCATCGGCTACGGAACAGCTTATCAGGCGGTCAGAGACATGAAAATCGCGGTCCTACCCCTTGGCTATTCTAATGGATACCCCAGAGGCCTTTCCAATAAGGGCTATGTTCTCATCAAAGGCAAAAAGGCTCCCATCGTTGGACTCATCAACATGAACCTCTTCATGGTAGACATCAGCCACATCCAAGATGTAGAAATCAGGGAAGAAGTTGTTCTCCTGGGCAAGCAAAGAAACAACGTCATCAAGGTCAGCTCCTTCACCGAGTTTACCAACCTCCTCAACAATGAGATGCTGAGCAGGCTACCGACCTCCATTCCAAGGGTGGTCGTACCTTAAAGGAAAAATAATTGTTCCAAGCTTACCGACAGACCCTCATGCTGAGTTTGCCGATAGGCTATTTTTTTTTGTTCCCAATGAACAGGTAGCAATTCCCCAAATTTTTCATAAAACAAAAAAAGACCAATCCTCGCGGATTGGCCCCTTTACAACAAACAAACACAGTATGTTTTAGGTAAATTATACCTTAGAATGAATGTAGGAATTAATCCTGTAAAATCCTTTCTAAAAGAATAATAGCCTTGTTATTCAATACTTCGATGACGCCGTCCTGAGCCTTCAGGATCTCTTCTTCTCCATTTTCCTGGATGATCTTTACATTTCCCCTTCCCAGGGTAGCGATAATGGGGGCGTGGTTGACCAGCACTTGAAAACTCCCCTGCGTACCTGGCACGGAAACACTCTGAACTTCTCCGGAAAAAACTTCTCTGTCAGGTGTTACCACCTCGAGTTTAAAATTTGCCATAGCACTTATCCTTATTTGGCTTCAGCCAGCATTTCTTCACCTGCCTTGATGGCGCTTTCGATATCGCCTTTGAGGTAGAAAGCCTGCTCGGGAAGGTGGTCTAGCTCCCCGTCGATAATCATGTTGAAACCCTTGATGGTATCATCAATGGATACGAATACTCCGGGAATGCCAGTAAACTGCTCGGCCACGAAGAAGGGCTGAGACAGGAATCGCTGCACCTTACGGGCACGGGCAACAGTAAGTTTGTCATCCTCAGAAAGTTCGTCCATACCCAGGATAGCAATGATATCCTGAAGTTCCTTGTATTTCTGGAGGATGTTGATCACGCGCTGGGCGGCGTTGTAGTGATCCTCTCCTACAATATCTGACTGAAGGATCTTGGAAGTAGAGCTCAAGGGATCCACTGCAGGGTAAATCCCCAACTGCGAGAGGGCACGTGAAAGCTCGGTGGTAGCATCCAGGTGGGCGAAGGTCGTAGCCGGTGCGGGGTCGGTGTAGTCGTCCGCAGGTACATAAATGGCCTGGATAGAGGTAATGGAGCCTCGCTTGGTAGAAGTAATGCGCTCCTGAAGCTCACCCATCTCAGAGGCCAGGGTGGGCTGGTATCCTACCGCTGAGGGCATACGTCCGAGGAGGGCTGAGACCTCAGAACCAGCCTGGGTAAAGCGGAAAATATTGTCTACGAAGAAGAGGACATCACGGCCTTTGGCATCCTCGGGACGACCGTCGCGGTAATATTCGGCGAAGGTAAGTCCGGTAAGGGCCACACGGGCACGGGCACCGGGAGGCTCATTCATCTGACCAAATACCATGGTCAACTTAGAGTTTTTCATGACTTCGTAGTCAACCTTGTCCAGGGGCCATCCACCTTCTTCCATTTCGTGCATGAAGGTATCACCATACTTGATTACCCCGGCTTCCAACATCTCACGGAGGATGTCATTTCCTTCACGGGTACGCTCACCTACTCCGGCAAAAACGGATAGTCCATCGTGGGCCAGGGCGATGTTGTTGATCAACTCCTGGATAAGAACGGTCTTTCCTACTCCTGCACCTCCAAACAATCCGATTTTTCCTCCTTTACGATAGGGGGCCAGGAGGTCGATAACCTTAATACCTGTGGCCAGCATCTCCGGGTCCACTGCAAGGTCCTTGAATTCAGGGGCGGAAGCATGAATGGAGTAGCGATCTTCAGGCTCGGGCTCCTGCAATCCGTCGATAGCCGAGCCAATCACGTTGAAAAGGCGACCGCGTACATTATCACCCACGGGCACCGTGATGGTATTGCCCATGTCGAGAACTTCGGTGCCGCGCGCCAGTCCTTCAGTGGCGTCCATCGCAATGGCACGAACACGGTTTTCACCGAGGTGCTGCTGAACTTCCATGACCAGAGGGGTAGAACCTTCTTTTTCGATAACAAGGGCATTTAAAATTTTGGGAAGGGTAACCCCCTCCCCGGTGAACTCTACGTCCACCACCGGTCCGATGACCTGAGCAACTTTACCTTTATTTTGGGATTCCGCCATTCTTGAGTAAGCTTTGAATGATATGGATGTATTCCTTATAGAATTGGGCGCAAGTTATATTCTATGCCTCTAAGATACAAGACGATAGAGGGATAAATATCCTCAGCTCAATCGGTCTTTTCGACCTTTTTGTTACTTTAGTCTTCAGCTTATTATTCAAGGGAAAAAACAAAATCCTTTGCCCTTCTCATACCTACCTATGCCAAAAACCAGCGCTGGCCTCCTCATGTATAAAATTTCTGGAGAGCAAGAACTCCTTTGTTTCCTGGGCCATCCCGGGGGTCCCTATTTTAAAAACAAACAAAAGGCTTCCTGGGGCATACCCAAAGGTCTGGTCGAAGGGGAGGAAGAACTCCAATCTGCAGCCATTCGGGAATTTGAAGAAGAAACCGGCATCCCGGTACCCACAGGTGCTGAGTTTATTTTTCTCGATAGCATCAGGTACAAAAAGGGCAAGAGGCTCCACGCCTGGGCATTCGAAGGCTCCTGGGATGAAAAACAAGGCATCCAAAGCAATGAATTCGAAATCGAATGGCCACCCAAGACTGGCCAACTTCAGCTATTCCCAGAAATTGACCAGGGCAGATGGATGGACCTTGATGACCTTCAAACCTACATCCACCCCGCTCAGTGGCCCCTGATTTACCGCCTTAACCTCCATCTGGCTGAATCCCAGCTCATCCAAATGCCGGAAATTCCTGAAGCCCTATGACCATTTACAGAAATCTTTCTTACCTAGAAAAACATAGATATGGAAAGGCTTTCCAACTGCCTCCCCCCCATCCAAACCTGGATTTTATCATTGTTATTCCTCTACATCCCCAAGGCAACATCGAAAAGACCCTGAAATCTCTTCAACCCTTGGATGAGCGAAGTGAAGTTCTCGTTCTCCTTTGGGGACATCCCGGACAAGAAGACTGGATTGCCCAGCAGGAGAAAATTGCGACAAAACTCCTTTCCTCCTTTCCTGAAGTTCGGATCCTGCGTCGCCTGGATATTTTCCCAAAAGACCTCAGCCAGGGACTGCTAGGCAAACTCCTCATGGACGAAGCCCTCCATCGCTTTCATGAAATCGAAAACAAAAAAGGAATTATCCTCAGCCTGGATGATGGCAGCCAGCTTTCCCCAAATTCCCTTGCTCCCACACATCAATATTTTCTTAGTCAGAAAAAGGTAAAAGCTCTCAGCTTTGACTTCGAATGGCCCTTGGAAAGAGAAGGGGAAGAACTCATACAGCGCTATTTGATCGAAGGCCTGGCCTATGCCAATCATCCAAACGCGCATTTTACCTTGGGAAATAACTTTGCCTGTACCGCGGATTATTATGAAAAAGTTGGGGGCATGAACCGCCGTAGGCAAGGCTCGACCTTCTACTTTTTACAAAAATTCATCTCAGAAGATCGCTACCGACTCCTGACTGAGGTCAGCATGAGCCTTCCCTCCTACCTCGATAGCCCAGCCTTCTTTGCCCTAAATCAGGTGCCTCCATTTCAACTTTTCGAAGAAATCAAGACCTTGTTGGACCAACTCGAAGGCCTATTCATGGGTCAGAATATTGACATCCCCGGAAAACTAAAGGACTTTCTAGACTCAGAAGGTTTTGAAGAAAGGTTGGAGGAGATGAAGAAGCATTCGACCCGCCTGCCTACCTTCTCCAAGCGATTTTTTGCCTGGTTCAACCTTATGCTCATGGCAAAATTCCTTCAGGCCCATGCCCATTCTTCTCCCCTGAGCGAAGTTCGGGCCATGAAGGCAAAAAGGGAAGGGGTCCCGAAGACTCCTCCCCTATCTCATGCTCAGGAAGCCCTTACCTGGCTAAGAAGGCTGACGAAATCCTAGGTAAAATACCTGAAATCGTGGCCATTCTCTATTTTCTGCAGGCTGTGGTAGATCAGGTCTATTACCGCCTTCACGTCGTTTTTATGGGTCATCTCCACCGTGGTATGCATGTATCGCAGCGGCAGAGAAATCAGGGCGGAGGGTACCCCCATATTTGAATAGGCAAAAGCATCCGTATCAGTACCTGTACCCCTGGAAGCCGCCTCCCGCTGAAAGTCGATGTTTTGTTCGGCAGCAGCTTCGCGAATCAGGTTCAACAACTTGTTGTGGACAGCAGGACCTACGGTCATGGAGGGTCCCTTTCCGGATTTGACATCCCCGTGGGTCACCTTGTCGATCATGGGAGTACCTGTGTCGTGTGTAACATCAGTTACAATGGCCACGTCGGGTTGGATGCGTTCAGCCACCATGGTAGCTCCCTTGAGTCCTACTTCTTCCTGTACGGCATTGACAACATAAAGGGCGTAGGGCAATTCTACCTTGTTTTCCTTGAGTTTGCGGGCTACCTCGGCGATCATAAAGCCCCCCATGCGGTTGTCGAGGGCACGGCCTACGAAGTATTTGTCATTGAGGGTAATAAAGCTATCTTCGAAGGTAACGACATCGCCGACATTGACTCCCAGTTCCTGGACTTCTTTTTTGGACTGACAGCCGCAATCCAAGAAGATATTTTTCAACGTAGGTGATTGGTCTTTCTCTCTGCGGCGGGTGTGGATGGCCGGCCAACCAAAGACGGCTTTCACGATACCCTTGGAGCTGTGTATATTGACCCGCTTAGAGGGGGCAATTTGATGATCAGAGCCTCCATTGCGGGTGACATAGATGAAACCGTCATCGTTGATGTAGTTGACAAACCAGGAAATCTCATCCGCATGGGCCTCTATGACAACTTTGTAGTCGGCTTTGGGGTTGATAATTCCGTAGGTAGAACCGTAAGTATCTACATGATACTCGTCGATATAGGGCTTGAGGTAGTCCAGCCAAATTTTCTGGCCGGGAGACTCAAAACCTGTGGGAGCGGCGTTGTTCAGGTATTTTTCCAAAAATGAAAGAGCCTGATCGTCAAATGTGGCGAGATCGCTCATAAACGTATGTGTAAGTTTAACTGTGGTAAAAAAACGATGTATACAAAGCTATGAAAATCAATTATTTCCATTCCAAAATAGGACTGATATTTTTTTGCATGAATCTGCTCTTCCTCCTCTACTTCTTCTTTTTGCTCATCGGCCCCAGCCTAGCCCAAGGTAATAAGAAGGTCAAAAGTCAGGCTTATAACCTCACTCTCAAGGGAATGTTGTCCCATTCTGTAAATGAACTTTCCGTTTACGAAATGGAAGACCTGACCCACTATCAATTGCTCGACACCCGTTCATGGGAAGAATTTAAGGTCAGTCATATGCCGGGAGCACACTGGGTAGGCTATGACGATTTTCAGATTTCTAGGGTAAAAGGCCTAGACCTGGACAAGGATAAACCTGTCCTTTTGTATTGCTCAGTAGGCTTCCGCAGCGAAAAAATCGGAGAAAAGGTCAAATATATGGGATTTTCAGGTGTTTACAACCTTTACGGGGGAATCTTCGAGTGGATCAATGCAGGCAATCTTCCGGTAGACCAGGACGGCAATCCTACCCATAAAGTTCATGCCTACGACAGGATCTGGGGGGTATGGCTCAAAAAAGGAGAAAAAGTATATGAATAACAGGGGCGAAAGCTACAATCCTCCTGGGCTTATCCACTTGGTTTTGATTATTATTGAAAAATGACCATCTTTGCGCTCCAAATAAATCAAAATTGTTATGCCTAAGCAGAAATCTAATTCCGGGGCTCACAAGCGTTTCAAATTGACCGCCTCTGGGAAGATTCGCAGGAAGCACGCCTTCCACAATCACATTCTTACCAAGAAGACCAAGAAGCAAAAGAAGCGCCTCAAGAAGTTCGCTATTGTAGACAAGTGCGATGAGCCCCGGATCAAGGCCATGCTGAACTCATAATTTTTTCCCACCTGAAAAGAAGAAAAGAAAATGCCTCGTTCAGTAAATAACGTAGCCTCTAGAGCCAGAAGAAAGCGCATGATGAAGTTTGCCAAGGGCTACTTCGGGCGTAAGAAGAATGTATGGACTGTAGCCAAAAATCAGATTGAAAAGTCTTGGTTGTACGCTTACAGGGATCGCAAGCAAAGAAAGCGTCAATTCCGCCGCCTGTGGATTCAGCGAATCAATGCCGGTGCCCGTCAGCATGGCATGAGCTATTCCGCCTTCATGGGTAAGGTTCACGAACATAACATAGAACTCAACCGAAAAGTATTGGCCGACCTGGCCATGAATCACCCCGGAGCCTTCAAGGCTGTGGTGGACGCCGTAAAGTAGGTTTTGTTCCTTTAAAAAGTAAGAAGAGGCCATCTATGTTATGAGACGGCCTCTTTTTGTATTTCCACCTTATTTCTACCTATCCAGTTCGCATCAGGGATTGAGCTTCAACAATCCGTCTTCCTGGTACTGGCCTATGTTGATGGCTTGATTGATCTGAGTCGAGTTAAAATGATAGTCGATATGGAGGCCCTTATAGGGAGAGCTTACCCTCAAAAAAGTATCGAAGGTAAAGCCCTGGCTGGCGTCGAATTTTTGCAATTCATCTACCAAATAACTGGCCAGGTCATAGCCTTGGACCACCCACTCAGAAGGGGGATATCCAAAGGTACGAAGGTAATTTTGCTCCATAGCCATGTATTCCCGATTCTCAGCATCGGTCAGGTGAGAAGTACTGAAAATCAGCCCATAACTTTCCTTGATGTCCCGGGGAATGGCCTCGTAGCGAGACTTGAAATGGGGGGAACCCAGGACGGGAAGTTTTTTATTTTTCTGCTTGAGGACGTTGATGATGAGTCCAGAGGCTTCTTCATTGCCCATGACCGGGATGTAGACTCCCGCCGAGTCATCGTCTACCTCCGATACCAATTTTGGGATCTGCTTGATGGCCAGTTCGTAATTGCTTGAAAAAGTCATGGTATCTACCCTCCCTCCCAGATCAACAAAGGCCTGTGCAAAGCCATCTGCCAGGGAACGGGTGCTTGAGGAGCGATCCTGAAACATGTAGACATGACTCAGATTGAGGGTATTAAAGGCATAATTGGCCATTTTTGAGCCATGTACCTCAGAGGAGGGATGGGCGAGAAAGGTATACTGCCGATCTCTGATCAAGTCTTCTGCGGGACTGATGGGTACCACCATGGCCACCCCATTTTCTTCTGCCCATTCGGAGAGGATGCGAGACTGGGAATTATAAATGGCCCCTACCAGGACCGTGGGAGAGAGTTTGGCGAGGCGCTGGGTCAAGGCCCTGGCAGTTCCGGTATCTCTCTTTGTATCCAGGACCTCCATGAAAATCTGCTTCCCGCTTTCCGCCCTTGCTTCCTGAATGGCCATTTCGAAGCCCTCATAAAATTCCAGGGCAATCTTCACCTTTCGGGGGACGTCCAGGCCGATGTCATTGGCTTCTTCCAAAAAGAGGGGCAATGCCAGGGCTATCCTCATGATATTGGGCTCAAAAACAGCTTTTCCCTCCTTTTCTTCAGATGATTCTCCCAGCATCTCCTTGAGGTAGTCAGTAGCTGTGCCTCCCTTGCTTTTAAAGGCTTCGTAAGCCGCTCGGGCTTCCTTGGTCTGCTCGTTTTTCAACAATTTGTAGACCAGAGCCTCGGTCCAGTAGGGTTGAAATTCTTTTTCTATCCTACGCTCCAGGGTCCTGAGCTGACCTACTGAAAGGTCGGAAAAAAAGGAATGGCGAACTTGCTCAAGGGCATCAGACCTCAGCTTGCTTTGCTTGGCGTTTGCAGCCAGATCCATCAGGGTGATGATCCCCCTTTCGTTTTCATTGAAGCGGCGGTCGTACAATTGCATGAGGGCGGTGTGGTAGTCAGCATCTTCGACATAGCGGGATTGGGGGTATTCTCTTTTTAGTCGAGAAAAACGCCGCTTGGCCACGTCGTAATACGCTGCATAGTAGGCCGCCAGTCCGGAAAGATAAATGGCTGCTGTAGCAGAGCGGTAAAATTCTTCACCGATTCCCTGCTCAAAAGCATCCATGGCCTCGGGATAACTGCCCGCCCGCATCAGCCGCTTTCCCTGAGCGATGAACTTTTCAGATTCCTGGTTGACAGCGACCTTGGTGGTCGAACGAAAAAGGGCACAGGAGCTGAGAAATAAGGGAATTAACAAGAAAATTAGGTAGCGATTCATCTTTGCCTTTCGATAGTAATGTGTGATTGGATAGGACTAGTCGTCCAGTGGTGTCAATTGAAATAGGGGTTCAATGGCCAGTTTTTCTTCGCAATTCAAGCATTCGGTTCCATTTTCATCAAATTTGAGCAAGTTGACCGATTGATTGACCTGCTCTCCCCTAAAGTCGATGTTAAGGTGAAGTCCGTAAAAGGGCGGAAAATTTCGGATGAAGGAAGCCAGGTTGTACCCCTGCCGATGAGGGTAGCGCCCAATCAATTCCATCAGATATAGGCCCATGTCATAGCCCTGAACGCAGTATTCACTGGGAGGGAACTGAAATTTGCTCAAATAAGCTCGGTAGAAATTTTGGAACTCGGCATCCTCTTCTTCTACATAATAGCTGGTGCTACAAACTAGCCCGTAGCTGTCTTTCAGCTCTCGGTCAACCGTGCTGTAGCGGTTCCACCAGTGAGGGCCTCCCATTACCTTAAGTTTGTAGTCGTAGGCCTTCATCTGGCTGAGGATGAGTCCGGCACTTTCCTGATTCCCCTGTATGGGAATATAAACGCCACCGATGTCCTTCCTTCCCAGCTTCCTGACTTCTTTGACGATTTTTTTGGCGATGTTTTTGTCGTATCCCGAGGGTATGCTAATGTCCAGGATTTCTCCACCGAGGCTTTTGAAATTTTCTGAAAATGCATAGGCCAACTGCTCGGTACTATTGGTTCCATCCCGAAAGACGGCCACTTCTTTGAGTTGGAAAATACCGTGGGCATAGAGGGCCATATTTTTTCCGTGTTCCTGGGCTGAAGGATGAGCGACAAAGACCTGGTTCTTATCCCTGCTCAAAGAGGAAGAAGGACTGAGGGGAACCACCTGGGTGCTGAAATTCTGCTCGACCCAATCCCCCAGTATTCGGGACTGCTTGTTGTAGATGTCGCCAATTACGATGTCGGGTTGGAGAATATCCAGGCGACTGAGGAGTTGCTCTGTGGTCAGCGAATCGCGCTTTGAATCCAACACCTCTACATAGACCCTGTTGGAGTCGATCCTGATATATTTTTCCATGCCCATTTGAAGTCCCTCGAAGTAGTCCAAAGGCAGGATCTTAGCCTTGGATATTTCAGTGGAATCTATCCACACCTCGTCCAGGATAGCAGGGATTACCACAGCTACCTTTAGGATTCCCGGATCGACGTATCGTATGATTTTTTTTTCAGAAAGCATCCTTTCTATAAAGGGAGAGCGGTAATTGTGTTCTCTCCTGAAATATCTGTACATCTCCCTGACCTTTAGGCTGTCTTCCCTCTGATAATACTGGTAAGCCAGGGCATCGAGCATGAAGAGCTGCCTTCCCAAAGGAAGGCGCTCAATAAGGTACTCCATCCGCTGGGTGCTGGCGTCATAAAACATGAAATGCTGAAGGGCTGAGCGGGCATCCTGGCTGAGGTTTTTTTGATCAGCGCTGTCTTTGAGCCTTAGCAATTCCCTAAATCCAGTAAATGCAGCGGTATCCTGCCATGAGTCTAGCTGAATGAGGGAAAGATGATAACGGGCATCCTCGGCATAGCGGGATTGAGGAAAGCGATCCAAAAACTGGTCAAAAACCAACTGAGCCTCTCCCCTCTTGTCCTGGCGATAGGCACTGATTCCCCATAAGTAAAGTGAAAGGGAAGTCAGGCGGTGAAAAGGGCGATTGTAAGCGGCCCGAAAGGCATCCTGCGCCAATTCCGGATTTCCAACTTCCAAAAAATACTTTCCCTGTTCTACAAAGTTCAGGGCTACGCTATCCAGAGGAAAATCCTCCAATTGATTTTGGGCCATGAGCGAAACGGGAATCATAAAAGCCAGGAGGCTCATCGTGATTCCCACAAACGCAAAACTTAGTCTATGCATATAAGTCAACGGTTGACGAATAATTCATTTTCCGAGGCCATGCTCCGTGTTTATTCCCACTCAATGGTGGCCGGAGGCTTGGAGCTGATGTCGTAGACTACCCGGTTGACTCCCCTGACCTGGTTGATGATGCGCTTGCTCATCTCGGCCAGAAAATCATTGGGTAGGCGGGACCAGTCGGCGGTCATTCCATCCCGACTGCCTACAGCTCTGAGGGCCACTACCTTTTCATAGGTCCTTTCATCTCCCATCACACCTACGGAATCCACCGGCAAAAGTACGGCAAAAGCCTGCCAGACTTCGTCATAGAGGTCATGATCCCTGAGCCCATTGATAAAGATGGCGTCCACTTCCTGCAATACTGCCACCCGCTCCCGATTAATCTCGCCGAGGATGCGAATCGCCAGTCCCGGCCCCGGGAAGGGATGCCTTCCTATGAAATCCTCACTCAGGCCCAAGTCCCTTCCCACTTTTCTTACCTCGTCCTTGAAGAGGGCGCGGAGAGGCTCCACCACTTTGAGGTTCATTTTTTCCGGCAATCCCCCTACATTGTGGTGGGACTTGATGGTAGCCGAAGGCCCTTTGACGGAGACACTTTCGATGACGTCCGGGTAGATGGTTCCCTGGGCCAGGAAGGATACCTCTTTCAGTTTATCTGCTTCCTCCTGAAAAACCTCTATGAAGACCCTTCCAATGGTTTTTCGCTTCTGTTCGGGATCGCTGATGCCATGGAGGGCTGAGAGAAATCTTTCGCGGGCATCAACCCCGATCACATTGAGGCCTAGGCTTTCGTACTGCTTCAGAACGTCTATAAATTCATTTTTCCGCAACAGCCCGTTATCTACGAATATACAATAAAGACGGTCCCCTACGGCTTTGTGAATCAGGCTGGCCGCCACTGTGGAGTCTACCCCTCCCGACAATCCGCAGATTACTTTTTCTTCTCCCAGTTGGGCTTTGAGTTCTTCAACAGTACTCTCGATGAAGCTGGCAGGTGTCCAGTCCGGTGCCATGCCACAGGCGTCGTAAAGGAAATTGCGCATGATGCGGTCTCCCTGAATAGAGTGGGTCACCTCCGGATGAAACTGAAGGCCAAAAATGGGCCATTCTTCATGGCGAAAGGCGGCTACCTCCACCGAAGCGGTAGAACCTATCAAAACATAATCCTTGGGCAGTTCCAAAATGGTGTCTCCATGGCTCATCCACACCTGGGTGCTGGAGTCCAGGGAATCAAAAAGACCCTTGTCCCACTTGCGATCCAGCATGGCCCGACCGTATTCCCGGGTTTCCGAATTGGCTACCCTGCCCTGGTACTGCTTAGCGATCAACTGAGCACCATAGCAAATGGCCAATATGGGCCGCTTACCTATGATCTTATCAAGATCGATATGGGGAGCACCTTCGTCATTGACGCTGCAAGGCCCTCCGGATAAAATGATGCCCTTTACCTCATCGGTAAGTTCAATTTCGGCGTGAAAGGGCTGTATTTCACAATATACATGCTGTTCTCTTACCCTCCTGGCGATCAGTTGGGTGTACTGAGAACCGAAGTCTATAATCAGAACTTTGTTATTCATGGCGCAAAAGTAGGAGATTATCCCCAATAAACCCATTTATCATACCAGGGTAATCTGTGGATAAGGGTAGGAGAGAAAATTTTTGACGGCTAGAGTGTATGGCTGCAGTATTTGCAGAAGGTCGCATCTGAATCATGGCCATAGCGGCCACAATTGGGACAGCAGCGGGTATTACTTTGTATTCGCCTTTTCTCCTCATCCACCTTAAACATTTCGGTAGAAACAATGCCAGTAGGAACGGCCAGGATGGCATAACCCAAAATCATCAGAATGGCCGAAATGAATTGGCCCAGGGATGTAGAAGGGGCAATGTCTCCATACCC
Source organism: uncultured Bacteroidia bacterium (assembly GCA_964564415.1). Lineage (GTDB taxonomy): Bacteria > Bacteroidota > Bacteroidia > J057 > J057 > JALEFZ01. The sequence goes on from CAZMAV010000001.1 coordinate 278,208, forward strand.
TACTGTGGTAAGGGTAACGATGGCCCAGTACACACTCCTCGGAATAGAGGTGAAACCACTGTCTGCCCCACCTTCGATCAGGTACATGGTAGAACCCATGATGATGACCACTGTCATAACCCCTAGCATAAAGACGGTAATTTTGGTCCGGCTAGCCTTAAGGGCAGAAACCAGCATAGCTCCTTGAGAGAGATAGTTGGAGAGCTTCAGAATGCGAAATACCCGGAGCAGGCGCAGGGCCCTGATGGTGATCAGGTACTGTGATCCTACCAAAAAAAGGCTTAGAAAATTGGGCAGAATGGAAAGGAGGTCTACAATTCCATAGAAGGAAAAAATATAGTTCCAAGGCTTTTTGACGGCGTAGATGCGAAGAAAGTACTCCAGGGTAAAAAGGATGGTAACGACCCATTCCAGCCAAAAGAATAGCTCTCCAAAACGGTCGTTGATGGAGGCTACTGACTCCAGGGCCACCACCAGGACCGAAAGCAGGATAAGGATCAGCAGGAGAATGTCGAAGGCTTTTCCGGCGGGAGTATCCGCCTCAAAAATCACTTCGTGAATTAGGTCCCTGAGAGATTCTCGTTTTTGTTTGTTCCTTTGACTCATAACAGGTCGGACTTCATTCAGATAAAATTAAGATTTTCTGACGTTTTGCCACAGAAGAATGCATTGAGCAAAATATACTTTGATGATAAGGTGGCAGCCACAAGAATAATCTGTATATTCGCAGTCTAAAATGAGAGGTTTCAAGCTGACATATCCTTTGATTGCCCTAGCTGTCATTCCGGCAGCCCTGGTATCCTTGAATAAGATCAACAAGGTCAGCTTCTTCGATCACTACTTCAAGGTCATCGAGGAGGTAGAGCTTCGAAACTCTCATGAACTGGAAGAAGGTGAGCTATTCCTCTGGGTACAATTTTTTTCACAAAACGAAAGCCAGGGCCCTGAAATCAGCCCTTCTCCCGCAGCCCAGGATCATTTTTCCTGGGAGCTTCTCACCCCCTTCCTCCCTGTCCGGTTTATCCTGCGATCAGTTCCGGACCTCACAGGTGCCAGGATTTTTCACCTGTTGACTCCCTGCCGTGCTCCCTAGATGGGACTGCCATTTTTTTCACCTCTCACTTATTCAGCCTCAGTGCTGAACCATTCCTGGCCTTTAGGGCCAGCTCCTTACTATTATAACAACTTTCACTGACGAAATTTTCGAATTAACATACGATCATGCGCAATAAGAATACGATCATCGCATTGTTGGTCATCTTTACAGTCATTTGTGGCTATAACCTCTACTGGACCTTCGTTCAGTTTAGAGCAGAAAACAAACTCAACGAGGTCCGGTCGGCCTACGAGCAACTCGAAAAAGAGAAGCCCGAAAAAGAAAACTGGGCCGAGGAGGACTCAATGGTCGCTCGTCGTTATGACGACTTGCTCAAGGACAGCGACTTCCAGCAAAAGCGTAAAAAAGCTGTTCAAAATTCCTTCACCCTTGGTCTAGACCTTCAGGGTGGAATGTTTGTAACCCTGGAAATCGGTATTGAGGAACTCCTTAAGACCATGTCGAACGACGCCGCAGACAGCACCCTTCTCAGAGCCCTGGAATGCGCCACCGAGCGTCAGAAATCCGAGCCCCAGCGCTACGTAGATCTCTTTGTGGGCTGCTATGAAGAGCAGAATCCAAACGGTAGCCTGGGCGTCCTTTTTTCTTCTGAAGAATTAGGCATTTCCATAGGTTCTTCCAATGAGGAGGTCCGGGAAATCCTCAAGTCCAAGTCCAACTCGGCCATTGACCGTACCTTTAACATTATCCGTACCCGGATCGACCAGTTTGGTGTGGTCTCTCCCAACCTTCAAAAGCAGGAGAGCACCGGGCGTATCCTCCTCGAACTTCCGGGTGTCAAGGAGCCTGAGCGTGTCAGGGACCTTCTCCGTTCTACGGCCCGGCTGGAGTTTTATGTTACCCGCTCCTTTGCTGATGCGGTACCTATCATACAGGAGATCAATAACAAAATGAAGGCCATCCGTGGCATCACTGATGAAAGTGATTCTACCGCAACGGATTCTGCCCTCATCGATAGCACAGGTGAAGAAATCCTCGCTGACGCAGATACCGACCAGGGTGATACCCTCTTACCTGATGATTCTACAGGTGCTGAAGATGATAGCATTTCTTCTATCTCCGACCTTATCGAGGAAGAAGGAGAAGACCCCGCAGAGGCTGCTGAGGGTAGCCAGGAGGATGTAGAAGAATACAGGAGAAACAATCCCCTCTTCGGACTCTTTGCCACCTTTACCCAATATGACCCCAATTATCCCAACAATCCCCAGATAGGTCTGGTCCACTACAATGACACGGCTCAGGTCAACGAAATCCTTCGCATGGAGGAAATTCAAGCCCTGATCCCTCCCGACCTGAGATTTGCCTGGTCTTTCAAAGGCCAGAAGGGATATCCTGAACTCTTTACCCTCTACGCCCTTCGCGCTTCTGAGGATGGAGAGCCCGACATGGGAGGAGAAGCCATCGCCACGGCTCGTCAGGATTATGGACGTACCGGAGACGAAGTGGTAACCATGAGGATGACTGCTGAGGGTACCAAGAAGTGGGCCCTCTTGACTCAGGCCAATGTAGGCAGGAGCATCGCCGTAGTGCTGGACGGTTATGTCTATTCCGCCCCTAACATCAATGAAGCCATTACCGGAGGAAACACCGAAATTTCAGGTGATTTCTCTTTGGAAGAAGCCAAGGACCTCGCCAATGTCCTTGAGGCAGGTCAGCTTCCCGTTCCCGCCCGTATCCAGGGCGAAGAAACGGTAGGACCTACCCTGGGTGCCGAAAACATTCGGGCAGGATTCGCCTCCTTTATCGGGGCCTTCTTTCTCACCCTGATATTCATGGGGATCTACTATGCCCGTTCGGGACTCATCGCCAACGTGGCCCTTTTGGCCAACTTGGTTTTCTTCCTGGGCTGCGCCGCTGCTTTTACCATTGTACTGACCATGCCCGGCGTGGCAGCTGTGGTACTGACGGTAGGTATGGCTGTGGATGCCAACGTACTCATCTTCGAGCGTATTCGAGAGGAACTCGCCAAGGATAAGACCATGAAGGCTTCGGTCAAGTCTGGTTTTGCCAATGCCTTCTCCTCAGTCATGGACGCCAACATCACCACCTTCCTTACAGGGGTGGTACTCTATGCCTTTGGGGTAGGACCTATCCGTGGATTTGCCGTTTCTTTGATGATCGGTATCATCACCTCCCTGATCTCAGCTCTGATCATCACCCGATTGATCCTGGATTTCTATGCCAACCGTGGGGGCAACACCCTTAAGTTTGGTTTTGACTGGACCACTGGACTGTTTGATAAGATTCAGCTCAACATGGTGAAGAATCGTCGCGCCTTTTACCTTATCTCCGGTTCTCTGGTCGTCCTGAGTTTGGCGGCGATCTTTGTGGTCAAGCCCAAGACTGGGGTAGACTTCAAGGGGGGAAGGCAGTACAAGGTAGAATTTAGCGAGTCTGATGGCTCTCCTCTCTTCCTGTCCGGCGAGTCAGTAGAACAAATACGGACCCGCCTTACCGAGACCTTTGAGGGAGATGCCCCCGTGATCAAGACCGTAACGGCAGACAATCAATTGATGATCACCTCGGCTTACAAGATTGACGATCCTGATGTAACCTCTGACAGCATCTACAACATGATGCTCGGTGGACTATCTTCTGATTACAACAAGGAACAGATCAAGCAATTGAGGGTTTCCGATGTAGGACCTACGGTAGCCAATGATATTCAGCGGGCTGCCGTTTACTCGGTAATATTCTCCTTGTTGATCATCTTCCTCTACATTTTGATACGATTCCGGAGGTGGCAGTACTCGCTGGGAGCGATTGCAGCAGTCTTCCACGACGTCATCATCGTATTGGGAATCTTCACCATCCTAAGTCAGTTTGACCTGGGCTTCAGCCTCGAGGTTGATCAAGCCTTTATTGCGGCCTTGCTCACCATCATCGGATACTCGATCAATGATACGGTGGTAGTCTTTGACCGAATTCGTGAAAACCTGGGTGAGATGAAGGCTTCGGCCCTTTCGGATATTTACAATGTATCCATTGACCAGACGATCAGCCGTACCCTGATTACCTCCTTCACGACCTTCCTGACTGCCTTGATTCTCTTCCTTTTTGGTGGAGACGTGATACGGGGATTCATCTTCGCTATCATGATCGGTATTTTGGTAGGTACCTATTCTTCTATCTACGTAGCTAGTCCCATTTCTCTGGACATGATCAAGCGCATGTCTTCAGAAGAAGAAAAATAATATTCAGGACCTGGATGCATCTCCGATGGAGGGCTCCAGGTCTTTTTTCTGTTTTCTTTTTTGGCAATAGGGCAATTTGTGGGTGCAAGGAGATTACTTACCCCAAATACCAAAAATTTTCCATTGTTGAAAAATGTATTAGTTTTGATTTGATCAATTAACAAGTACCACCTTTATGATATTTCTCCTTCAATCCTTGGCAGCTGATTCTGCGAGCACCATAGGAAGCTCATCTGGATCTTTTATCAGCGACGTAACTTCAGACCTGAGTATGCTCATCACCTTGGGTATTCTCTTTGTGCTGTTAGGTGTAGCGATCTTTATCTACATCGAAAGGAGCCGCACAATCCGCAAGGCCAATGCAGATACCGAGAATTTTATGCGGGAAGTACGGTCCTTGGTACTGGGAGGAGATATTCAGCGGGCTTTGTTGCTCTGCGAGTCCCGAAATGACCCCTTTGCCATGATGATCCACAAGGGAATCATCCGCCTCAAATCCGGAGCCTCCCTTAAGGACATCGAAGGATCCATAGAAAACGTCGGCAACCTGGAGGTCTATCGCCTGGAGCGTCGCCTCCCCATTCTGGCTTCTATTGCCGGAGCCTCTCCCATGATTGGTTTTCTGGGGACTGTCATCGGTATGATCCAAGCCTTCCAGGAAATCGTTAATACCGGCGGTAAGGCTTCCGCTACCGAACTCTCCGGAGGTATCTCAACAGCCATGTATACCACAGCCGGTGGCTTGATCGTAGGTATTATCGCCTACCTGGCCTACAACTTCCTCACTTCGGGGATCAATCGGGTGGTCTTCAAATTGGAACTGACCTCCAACGACTTTATCGACCTTCTCCAAGAACCTGCCGCCAACTAACCAAGCCCTCGCTTATGCCTATTAAAAAGAGATCAAAACCCAGCCTGGAATTCAGTTTTGCTTCTGCAGCAGACATCGTTTTTCTCCTGCTGATCTACTTCCTCCTCACTTCTACCTTCGTGACCCAGTCTTCCCTGGACATTGAACTGCCGACCTCCGCTTCGGATAAGCCCAGCCCCGATGCCAATTTCGTTTCGGTGAAAGCAGATGGTACTTTTTCCTGGAAGGCAGCTAACCGCAGCGAGCAGGTCCTGGAAAGTCGCGAGGAACTACGCCCCCTCCTCCAAGAGGTGCTCGGAGATAACAGTGAAAAAAATGACGTAATTACCCTACGCGTAGACAAAAGGGCCATTTTTGATGACCCCGCCTACGTCATCGCCCTGGTGGCTGAGTTTGAAGGAAAAATCGTCATCATGACAGAAAAAGAATAGATAAACTATTTACACTCCTTATTGAAGAAAGGACAGATGGGGAATCATTTCCTTGTCGGTCCTTTTCTTTTATGGAGGGTTTTTTGAGAATCTTCCATTTTTATTCCCTCTTCTCATGTACTCGCCTCAGTAATTTTTCTATATTTCCAAAAAACAAATACCATGCGCCTGTCTAGCTTTATCTTTGTCCTATTCTTCCTTTTTGCCTTTACCTCTTTCTCCGGCTTTTCTCAAAGTATTCCGAAATCTTACAGCCAGATCAAATCGACCTCCGAAGGCCTGAACATTGAGTATCAAGGAAAGATATTTACCGAGTCCGAACCCCCTCCCCTCTTTACCCTTGACCAAGCCAAAGCCAGGATAAAGGGAAGTAAGGAAGGACTCAAATTGAACTTTAATGACAACAAGCTGAATGGGAGGCTCTACTATGGATTTATACCCAACGGAGATTCCAAGCATCCCCATCCGGTGTATTTCCGCCGCTATTCTGACATAGAAAAAGGAAAGGCCGATATTCCTATTGCGGGTTCTCTGGAGGGCCGCTTTGACATGGTCGGCTGGCAAAAGCAGGGCCATGGTACCCTGGGATATCGAATTGTAGACGCGGAGGGCCTGATTCTATATGACGGGAAAGTTACCTTTACCAGTGATGGGAAATTCAAGGTGGCGCCTACCCTGATTGAAGGTCCTTTTGTCAACCTTCTGGGCCCAGACTCTGCGGTAATTTCCTATTACAGTAGCGAAAAGGTAGCCAGTAAAATTATATTAAAAGGGCCTGAGAGAGAAGAAAGGCTTGTTATGGATGATGAAAAGAAGGAAAAGCATGAGGTACACCTTACAGGACTCAAGCCCGGCACTTCCTACTCTTACAGCGTCGAGGTCGGCCCTCGACTGGAAAGCTACGACTTCCATACCGCCCCGGCTCCCGGCAGCCGCAGCCCCTTTACCTTTGCATACGCCAGCGATTCCAGAAATGGACAGGGAGGCGGAGAGCGAAATGTGCATGGGGCTAATTTTTATATCATGAAAAAAATCATGGCCTTGGCTCGCCTCAATGACATAAGGTTTTTCCAGTTTTCAGGCGACCTGATCAATGGCTACCTGACAAATACGGCGGAGATGCGCCTTCAGTACGCCAATTGGAAGAGAGCCATCGAACCCTTCGCCCACTATTTTCCCGTCTACATCAGCATGGGCAACCACGAAGCCCTGATGAAGATCTTCAACCGGCAAGGCGACAGGCTCTACTTTCTCCTGGACCGCTGGCCTTATGAGACCGAGTCAGCAGAGGCTATCTTTGGAGATGAATTTGTCATGCCTACCAATGGCCCCGAAAGCGAGGATGGTGCCGATTACGATCCCTCCCCCTCTACAACGGACTTTCCTTCCTACAAGGAGAATGTATTTTCCTACACCTATGACAATGTAGCCGTGATCGTCCTAAACTCAGACTATTGGTACTCCCCTACCGCCAATACCATTCCTTTGGTCAGCGGTGGCCTCCACGGATATATCATGGATCAGCAGGTAAAATGGTTGGAAAAGCAGTTGGATTCCTATGAAAAAGATGAAAGCATAGATCACATTTTTCTAACCCAGCACACCCCATTTTTCCCCAATGGAGGCCACGTAAAGGATGACATGTGGTACGACGGCGACAATGAAAAGCGTCCCTTCGTAGCGGGAAGACCCCTGGCCAAGGGCATCATACAGCGACGCGACGACCTCCTTGAGTTGATCGTCAACAAAAGTCAGAAGGTTAGGGCCATCCTTACTGGAGATGAACACAACTACGCCCGTACGGAAGTAGGCCCTGATACGCCAATTTACCCTGAAGGCTACCCTGAAAACCAAAAAATAAGCCTTCAGAGAAGCATTCTCCAAATTAACAATGGTGCTGCCGGTGCCCCCTACTACGCACAGGAGGAGACCCCCTGGTCAGATTACGTAAATGGATTTACCACCCAAAATGCCCTGGTCCTTTTTGATGTAGAAGGGAAAAGTATACAAGTAAGGGTCCTAAATCCAGATACCCTCGAAGAAATAGAACGCTTTGACCTGACAAACAATTGAAGTTTCCATCCACTTTATCTTTATATAAAAAGAGAAAAATGAAATATATTTTTCCCGTACTCATTCTCCTGCTCAGCCTGCTAATCGGTTGCGGGGGAGGAGATAATTCTCAGTCCCAAACTCAAACTCAAGCTCCCCAAACCAAGTCTAAGCCCCCACAATCGCCAGGTCAGGTAGTGTACAATACCCACTGTGTGGCCTGCCACCTCAAAACGGGAAAAGGAATTGCAGGAGTTTACCCTCCCTTGATCAAGACCAAGTGGGTGTCGGGCGACAAGGCCACCCTGATTAATAGCGTTCTCAAGGGTATGAAGGGAGAGATCGTCGTCCTTGAAGAGACTTATAACAACGTCATGCAGCCCTATGCCTCCGTCCTCAGCGATGAAGAAATCGCCAAGGTGCTGACCTACGTGAGGAATAGCTTTGGAAATAATTATCCGGCAATTACTCCCGCCGAGGTAGCAGAAGAAAGAGCCAAGCTAAAGGAAAGCTAGGATTTACTTAGTCTTGAGTTGGATGGCGTCTTCCAGGATGTAGTTGAGTCGGTCTATGTCGGAGTCATTGAGCTTAAAAGTCCCTCCAAAGGCTTTGAAGTCATCGGAAAAATAGACCGCCGTCGCATCTCTTAGGCTGAGTTCCATGACCGACTCAGGGCCTGCATTTCCACAAAAGAAACAACTGGCAAAAGGATTGGCAGAAAGTACATATCGGCCTGGTGAAATAGGTATGACATATCCCTGTATGGCTACCTTTTCCCCCTCCATCTGCTTCAAATCTTCGGAAAAAGTGGGGTAAAGAAGATAGCTGTTGATTTCTTCGTAGAATTTATCTTCAAATTTCACTTTCTTCAATGTATCCCAATCTATTTTTTCAAATTCATCCCCAGACTCCAATTGGGTTATCAGATTAGGTTCTCCTTCCTGAGACTCCCTCCTCGACTCAGCCTCCTGGGCGGTGTAGGCTTTTGGAATTACAATGTCCCTGTCTTTGGTAGAACTGTCTGTCTTATTGGACTGACAGGAGAGAAGGCAGGATAACAGAAAAACTATGACAATGGGTCTCATGGGCCAGGCTATTTCACTTTTGCTTCTTCCAAAATGTAGTTTAGTTCGAGTTCACTGTCGTTGAGGCGAAGGACTCCCGTCAAAGTTACGTACTCATCTACTGTGAAGGAAGCCTTTTCATCTACCAATCTCAATTCCATGATGGACTCCTGTCCGGCGCCTCCACAAAAGAAACAAGCGCTGAAGGGAAAGGCCGACAGGTAATAACTTTCTCCACTCACATCGCCGGGGATGATGTAGCCCTCGATTTCTATCTTTTGACCTTCTAGGGCTTTGACTTCCTCAGAAAAGGAAGGCTTACCATACCAAAAATTCTGATCGTAATTTTGAATGTAGCTGAAGGTAACACCTGCCAGGGTTTCCCAGCTTACTTTTTGCTGTCCCAAAACAGTGTTTGGTAAAAATAGAAGGGCAATGATACAGGATTTAAGCATCTGATAAGGTTTCTGAGATATTGATATTAAATGCTTGAAAACCGGGAATAAAGGCCGCCAGGAGTCCCAGACCCATGGTGGCCAGGAAGAGCCAGCCTTCTTCAATCAGGAAAGTGGCCGCTTCCAGACGGTAATGATAATCTTCGACCACCGTCTGTGAAAGAAGAAATATTCCCAGCCGACTCAGGACTATCCCCAATACGAAACCCAGGGTAGAAAGGATAATGCCTTCGAGTAAAACCATCCATAGGAGTTGCTCCTGGGAGGCACCCAAGGAGCGCATGAGAGCCATCTCGTATTTTCTCTCTTTAAGTGAATTATAGAGGGACACAAAGACACTGATCCCCGAGATGATCATGATGGCGATGGCGATAAGCCTGAGGGTATCTATTCCTACAGCAAAAAGTCTGAAAAGTCGGTTGACTTCGATGGCAGGAAGGGCTGCCTGCATAGATGTCTCTTGATTGACCATGCGTGGGAGGGTCATCATGGCCATGGGACTTCGCCATTTGAGGAGCATAGAAGTAATTTCTCTGTCTTCATCCTCGGCATGCTCATGCCCTTCTTCATGGTCGTGGTCCTCTTCCGGGTGTCCTTCATCTTTTTGCTTGAGGCGGGGGACCTTGGGTAGTTTTTCCTCCTCTTCTTCGTGCTCGTGAATGCCCCAGACACTCTCTATCCGGGTCATAATGAGGTTGTCAATTACCGTTTCACTTGGCTCCAGAATACCAACGACCCTGTAGGCAATGTCTTCGTGCACCTCCCCTTCTTTTGCAGAACCATGGCTGCCATAAAACTCGTCGCCAAGACTCAGTTTGAGAAGTTTGCCTACCCTGGCTCCGAGGACCACCTCGTAATCAGCTTCGAACATCCTACCCTCCCCAACTTCTCCTTTGTAGTGATCGATATAACTCTGCTCTGTTCCCAATATCCTGTAGCCCTTGTAATTGTCTCCGTAGGCCATGGGAATGGACTCCGAGATCAGGGGATGATTGGCCAGTTCGCGGGCTTCGCTCAATGGGATATTTCCGGTAGGGTTGTCGATGTGGTAGACTGAGGCTAGGATGAGCTGTAGGGGAGAACCTTTGGCACCAACGACCATATCTATGCCCCTGATATTCTTTTTGAAGGTATCGTCCAATTGGTGATTGAGGATGAGAAGCAAAGAAATGATGCTTACCCCCAGGGTGAGCAGGAGCAGGCTCATGGTGGTAGTGAGGGGACGCTCGATCAGGTTCTGCCAACTTAATTTCTGGATGTTCATGCGGCGAATTTAGCTTAATTCGATTCTGTTGGAAATGCGATCTTTCAGACGGGTATCGTGGGTGACAATGATTAGGGCGGCCCGAGCAGCTCTTGAGGCCTCTTCGAGTAGTGCCATGACTTCTTCGGTATTGCTATCGTCCAGGGCAGAGGTAGGCTCGTCCGCCAGGATGACGTCGGGATCGTTCAGAATGGCACGGGCAATAGCTACCCGCTGCTGCTCTCCGATACTGAGTCGATAGGTCTTTTCATTAAGTTTGTCTTCCAGATGAAGGCGAACCAGCAGTTCTTCGATTAAATCGTCGTCCTGCCGCTCACCCGCCAGGTACTGAGCTAATTTGAGGTTATCTTTGACAGACAAAGAGGAAACAAATTGTGATTTTTGAAAAATCAAACCGATGTGCCTCCCCCTGAAATTGTCTAGCCTCGATGTAGGAAGTCGGGCAATATCCGTGTCTCCCACCCATATCGATCCTGCCTTAGGCCTCAGAATACCCGCCAGCAAATGGAGAAAGGTAGTCTTTCCCTTTCCTGAATCACCCAGGATCAAAAGGGGCTGATTCATCCTCGCCTCTATATCCGGAAATCGGAACTGCTGATTGCTGTGGTACCCAAAAATAAGGGCCTGACTTCGTATCATTTATGAAATTTTTTCCTAACCAATCTAAGAAGTAAGATGTTTAGGGACAAATATACTTAGATAGACTTAGGTCTCGAACAAGTTTTTTGCAACAAAGTTGCATTATGTAATTAACCTATTTACTTTTGTCATCCAAGCCAATAAACATGAAAATTAAGGCCTTCTTTTCAGATTACCTCGGTATCATCAGTGCAGTACTCTGCCTCATCCATTGCCTTTTGGCTCCTACCCTAATGGGCGCCTATGCACACTCTCATGAGGCCATTCATTCTCATGAATCCGGTGGATTTTTCCTTCATCACAACTGGGACTATGTTTTTTTGGGCTTTGGCTTATTGGCCGTCTGGCTTTCTTCCAGACATACCTCTCAGCTTTCCCTAAAGGTCCTGCTATGGCTCACCTATGGTTTCCTCGCCGCCTCTGTTTTGCTGGAAGGCCAGGGTGAACTTTTCCAAAATCTGGTTTATATCTCTTCTATAGCCTTGATCATGGTCCATATCCTCAATATCCACCACTGGTGGAAGCACGTCAAAACAGCTTCTTGATTGGATTTGGTAGGCTAAATCTACAATTGCCCCTTTTTAGCCATATTCTGTAAGTGACAATGTTTATCACGAATCATTTCTTGCCATACAGCCCATCGCGCTCCTGGGTTGAGAACAAGATGTTTATCATATTCCCAACAGTACTTTAGCCATTCATTCGTGAATTTCATTGATGCTAAGGAATAACTTTTAAATTGGGAGCTATTCTTGATTAACTTGAACCATGCAGAAATGTAGATGTGATTGCCCTGTTACTACTGCCCTTGATATCTTGGGAGATAAGTGGATGCTGGTTATTATCAAACAAATGCTGCTAGAAGGAGTGAAGACCTTCAAGGAGTTTACAGAAAGTGATGAAGCCATCGCTACCAATATCCTTTCTTCAAAACTCAAGTGCCTGTACCAACATGGCCTGATCGAAAAGACCAATCACCCCTCTAATAAAAAGACAAAGATTTACCAATTGACCGAAAGAGGATTATCTCTTACCCCTATTGTTGTAGAGCTGGCGCTCTGGAGTAATCAGCATCTCAGGGAATTCAATCCAATTATGAGAAAGATTGACGAACTTGAAGCTATGAAAAACGACAAAGAGGGGTTTGTCGAAAAGCTGAAAGTCAATTACAAAGAATCATTAACCCAAGCTCTGAGTGGGTAATGCTTTTACTCCCCATTCTCGTATACAATACGGATTCTACCTTTTCAGAAAGCGCAAGACAGGTCTAAGAATTTCCTACTAGCCCAAGAAGAGCATTTTATGGAGGTCAAATACGGTAAGATTGGAGGGAGCTATAACTTGACCCATAAGGCCGATTCATTTTTGGCAAAAAAGTTGGTGGCCCATCTGCAACCTATTCAAGATGGGATTTACCTGGAAATTGGCTGTGGTATGGGTAACTACACCCATGAGCTTGAAAAGAAAGGACTCAGACTCATTGGGATAGATTCTTAAAAAAAATGCTTGAAATAGCAAGACTGCATCCAGGTAAAATCGATTGTCAGATTGGTCATGCAGAGCATATCGCTCTTCCCGACAATTTCTTCGACGGCGCTATTGCCTTTCTTACCATTCATCATTGGACAGACCAAAAAAGGGATTTTCTAAGCTTGGGAAGGTATTAACAGCCAAGGGCAGAATAGTGATTTTTACCTCTACCCCTAAACAGATGGAGGGCTACTGGCTCAATCATTAATTCCCAAAGATGCTCAAAGAATCTATCGTACAGATGCCTCGGTTTGAACGGGTAAAAACAGCTATGAATCAATGTGGCTTCCAGATTTTAGGTATCGATCCTTACTTTGTAAGGCCTGACCTCGAGGATAAATTTCTCTACTGTGGGAAACATAATCCCGATTTGTACTTCGATGAGCAAATCAGAAGGGGAATTTCTTCCTTTTCCTCTCTTTCAAATGGTCAGGAAGTCGAGCAGGGACTAAGCAGACTAAGGGCAGATATAACCAAGGGTAAGATAGGCAAGATCATGAAATCATATAAGAATCATCTAGGGGACTATCTCTTGGTGATAGGGGAAAAGAAGGTTCTTAGCATATAGAAAAGAAAATGGATAGTTTAAAAGTCTGCCATTTGCACGATCATATAGCCCCTGGTCGATCTGGTGAATACAGGGACACGTGGAGATGATCTGCCGTACCTACATGGCGGAGGGTCCTGAAGCCCATCAGTTCGAAGTACCATTTCAGAAGGTTGTTTCTCCACTCGGGATGGCCCTTTGTCCGCAGGTCGAGGGCATGGGCAAAGCCAGTAGATTGCTTGTAGTGAAGGGAGTTTTTCTTTGACTTCAGTCCCATTCTCCCATAATCCACTTGATCTCTGGACATATCGGTGACCAGGAGATCCGGCTCTATCATGACCAAAGTCCCTACGCTTACCCTTAGGAGGGGATGGAGGGAAAGGTACTCCTTCCTGACCTCTTCTCCCTGGGCATTGGCGCCGGAAAGGTAGAAGAGACCAAAGCCCAGAAAAAAACCCATGAGGACCAGGACCAGGACGGATTTAAACTTGATGGAGCTACGGGTCATTTTACCAGGCCCCCGGAGGCTGTCGTAGACCATGGCTACATAGACCAGCAAAACCAAAAAATCCAAGGCAAACATGGCAGTCATGGCTCCCCACCAGGGCCAGCCCTGATGCTCAAAGAGGTAAATAGAACCCCTAAGCATGATAAAAAAAGGTAAAGCTACCATGATCAATACCTGGAAAAGAAATAGCAGTATTTTTAAAATGAATTTCTTCACTGCCTCGTTTTTTTTGTAGCCTAAATTGAAGATGGATAAATTTACGGAAGGTTTGAAGATTTTCCGCCTGCGTGGGTAAAGAGAAACATAATCGCAAAATCTACAGATGTCAGCTCACATATTTCTCAAAATCCTCTTTCTGTCTCTTCTAATTTTTTCCACTGCTCCACTATGGGGTCAGGAACGAAAGACAGTAAGCGTCGAAGCTCAAAAAGGTGATGGGGCCTATTCCCTCCTGAACCGTTATCAAGCTCAAAACCCCTGCAACCTATATGAATTTTACCGCCTTAACGGTCTCAGAAAGGGTCAGGGCCTTAGCCTTGGAAAAACTTACAAGCTTCCTATCCTCATCTACACCTACAATGGTAAAAGCATTCGCTCCACCCTTTCCCGAGATGACCTAGACTGGGCCAAAGGCATTCAAAGCTATAATGAAGATATGCTAAAGGCCGGCCTCAAAAAGGGCGATTACCGAAGGGATAAAATCCTTTGGGTTACCTATGCCCAACTCAATTGCCCTGAAGAAGAGGTAAGTTCCGGCCCCTCGGGAATCGCCTCCGTCAACCCGGATAAGAAGAAACCCATCCCTAACCTTCCCGGTACCAATATTCCCCTGAGGGGTAATTATCCCATTTTTGGTCAAAAGTATGCCCGGGTACCCTTGGAAAATAACTCCCTCAGCGGCTACGTCTACTATATTGTATCTGGTCATGGAGGCCCCGATCCGGGTGCGGTAGGCCGATATGGCCGAAACAACCTCTGTGAAGATGAATACGCCTATGATGTAGGGCTAAGACTGGCCTGGAACCTCCTTTCTTACGGAGCCACCGTCTACCTCATCATTCGAGACAAGGATGATGGCATCAGAGAGGGAGAGATCCTTCCATGCGATAAAGACGAAGAATGCTGGGTCTCCAAACCCATTCCCAGCGGTCAGGTCGAGCGGCTTACCCAACGCTCCGATGTCGTAAACCGCCTGTATACGCGAAACAGACGCAATGGAGTACCCTACCAGCGCATGGTGGTGATCCATGTTGATTCCGATAGCAGAAGAAAAAAAACGGATATGTTTTTCTACCACCGAGAAAAAGATCCGGAAAGCGAACGCTTTGCCAAACAGATTCAGAAGACCGTCAAAGAAAAATATGACCAATATCGCAAAGGCCGAGGGTACACGGGAACAGTCAGCAGCAGAGATTTGCATATGCTGAGAGAGACCCTGGCCCCTGCCGTCTTTATCGAGCTGGGAAACATAAGAAACAGAAATGACCAGTCCAGGCTGGTGGTAGAGGGAAATCGACAGTTGGTAGCCAACTGGCTGTTTCAGGGCCTCTTAAAAGATGTGGAGAAATGAAAATAAGATCATTTGGCGTTGTCATCGCCATTTGCAAACAATAATGTCGCATTTTTTTTACTTGAAGAGGTAAATACGATACGCTTTTTTATCAACAGGTTCTTTACCGGGGAGGCACCCTTTCAGCTTTTAAGGAAAAATACCTTAATGGCAATAGCTCCAAAGGGTCTTGCACCTTTTTTGAGAACCACAAAAAAGCATTAAAATGAAAAAGTATTGGATTGTTGTATTTGCTCCCATCTTGCTGGCATCCCTGTTTTTTCCTGCAACGAGCCCTTAAACATCAATGATTTTGACAGTGAGGAGGAATTTCAGACCTTTCGGGCAGATTCTCTGGGTGTGGACTCCTGTCTCCTGGGAGATAGCCTCATCGCTGCTGCCCTGCCTGGACCCAGTCAAGCTTTTCTTAGTCAGAATAATCCCCAGGATAGCCTGGTCTATGTTTACCTGTATCAGGCAAATATGGATTCCCTCTAGGCTGTGAAGTTGAACAATGACAGCTTGTATTTCTTCGATGGAGGAGGCAGTTTCCTCATTCAAAGCGGAGACCCCGACAAAGATCCGGAAGGCTTTGCTTCAGCCCTTGAGGTATTTCTTTCTTAACTATATCCCAAACTTGACATCGATGAAGTCGAAGTATAGGGAGAGGAGGATGACCCGGAGTTTTACCTGGCCCTAAAAGAGGGAATTCTCTGTTTCCTTTACGACGATGATGGCAATGACGATTGATCATCAAATCTCGTCCTTATAAGAAAATAATTCTCACTCCTTTTTTCGCCCAAAACCCACGATAACCTTTCTTTCATGAATTTGTTTGAGGGTCTCATTGAGATGGTAAAGGGTAGAATCAAGGCTTTGGGATAAGTCCTGGTCGTGGAGAAGTCTTCCGGCCAGGACTTCTTCATTTTCGAGGCTGTTCATGATTTCGGTAAAGGTACCGAGGAGAGATTCGGCTCTTTCCATCAGGCTTCGTGCTTTTTCGATATCGGCGTATACCCTGTCGATGTCGACTTTGGCGACCATGGAATCTATTTTAAAGAGGAATCGCTCAGTAGAGGCGAGGGTTTGATCAAACTTTGCCTGATAGCGCTTGATTTCTCCCTCCCAATCGGCTTTTTGGCTCAGCAAACTTATCCTTTCCAGTTCATCCGTTAGCCTGGCCGTCTGGGTAAATATCCTACCGGGAGCCTGGGGATCGATGTTATTGAGCATGACGTACATCCATTTGGTAATGGAATCCAGGCGATTGGCTGTGGTGATCAACTGCTGGTTTTCCAGGCGACTCAGGAGGTCTCCCACTTCTGAGAAGGAGGAGGAAAAGTCCAGGGAAGCATTGCCGGTGATGACAACCTCATCACCTTGGAGTAGTTTGCTGCTGTTGCCGGGAAAAAGAGCGATCTGCTTGCCCCCCATGAGTTCCTTGACCTGAATTTCAGCCTTTGCATCCTCGAAAATGGGAATGTCGGCATCCACTGCAACAGAAACCTTGACGTATCGAGCAAAGGGAACTATTTTTTCTACCCTGCCTACGGTATATCCTCTCAACTGCACAGGATCGCCTTTGAGCAATCCACTTACGTCCTCAAAGAGGATCGTGTATTGGTTTTCTTCTGGGGCAAATAATTGAGATCTTCTTACCCAGGTAATGAGCAAATAGATGAGCAAAATGCCCAGCAACACGGTAAGACCGACCCGTATGGAAGGATTTAGCATAAATCAGGAAGGGTTCCAGGGTATTTCCTTTGTATCAGCCTCTTTGCTCATGAGACGTGCAAAGATAAATAACCAGTCAGAAAGGCGATTCAAATAAGTAATGATAATGGGATCGATCTCTTCGTTTTCATGAAGCTCGACTACCCTTCTTTCTGCCCTTCGGCAGACGGTCCGACATATGTGAGCCACAGAGTTGGCTTCTAGTCCTCCGGGCAGAATAAAATTTTTAAGAGGCCTCAGATCCTCATTCATCCTATCGATTTCCTTTTCCAGCCTTTCCACACCGCTCTCTTCGAAGGAAGGAAGGGCAAAATTGGACTTTTCAGGATCGTTGGCCAAATGTGAACCAATATTGAAGAGTTCGTGCTGAATTTTTCTTAACCTTTCAAGGTAAGGCCGGGCAGACTCCTTATCCCCTAGCAAGCCAAGGTAGGAATTCAGCTCATCTACAGTCCCGTATGCCTCAATGCGGTAGTGAAACTTTGGCACCCGGCTTCCTCCCAGGAGGGAAGTTTTGCCCTTGTCGCCTTTCTTGGTATATATCTTCATCTTAATGGTTTCGACTTTGGTGTTGGAATACTAACGATTTGCCGGTTCTGTATCAACGAAGTTGATGGTGATTCCCTTTTTGCTCTCGTCCAGTTTGAGGTAGACAGACATGGCGGTGGACTTTTTGGTAATACCTTTCCAGGAATAATCGCCATAAGTCCCACTGGAAATACCATATTCGCTGTTAAAATAGGCTAGAATCTCGTTGTACAATTTAGCTGTTTCAACTTCATCCTGAATCAAAATGTTTGCCACGATAGATGCGATCTTATTTTGAGGATCGACCGAGTTGAGCTTATCACTCCAATAATCCAGGTAAAGGGTATAGCCAGATGGGAGGGTATTTTCGAATACCAGACCTATGTCGTCGCTGTGTGTGGGAGATTCTGCTTCTACCTGAGGGACCTTTTCCAGGGGATCACCGGGTTCGAGGTTTCGGAAGACACTGCTGTCATTCAGAAATACCTCGTAAAACAATTCGCTTTTGCTCGAGACCGGAGCTTCACAAGCGATTAGGATCGGCAACGAGAATAATATTCCAAATACTTTGTTCATAGGCAAGAAACTTGGATTCGCCTTGGATTTACATAGAGAAGGCTAAATTAGGGCTTAGCTTCATTCCAACAAAAAAGCTGACCCTTGCGGGCCAGCCTCCTTACCAAAACCTCAACACAAAATCAATTTTGAATGAATATCTTTTTCTTTAGGTAATAGCCTTGGGCATTATACAAACGAAGAAAATAAATCCCAGTTGCTATTCCATTTAAAGATATATTTAATTTACGATTTCCGTCCTTCAATTCAAAGTGTTTTTTACCCAGTTCTCGTCCGGACACATCGTAAATCGCAATATTTAAGCCAGTTTGCTCCGAAATGAAGAGATTCAACTCCAATTCCTCTCGATCTGTCGCAAACATTACATTTTTCAGCAAAAATTCTGCTTCAGCAGATATTTCTGCCTCCACAATATCGGAATAGGTTGCAAGGCCCTCTAATCCCAGGCTTTTTAGTCGATAAAAATATCTCCTCCCGAGAAGCACATCATCATCCCTGTAGGAATACGACTGCCCGGCATAAATATTTTCTCCAGCTTCCACCATGGTCAGATAACCAAAATCTCTTCCGTCAAGGCTTTTTTCCACCTCAAATGCCCTTAATTCCTGCCTTTCCCTCAAGGTCCACTGAAGGTCTACTCCTCCCTCATTTTCCTCAGCCCAAAGAGCGATTTTGTCGATGTTAAGGTAGCAGCTGGGACTTAGGTCAATGCCCGTTGTGTCAGCACAGCCATTATTGCCTGTTACGATAAGGGTATAAGCACTGGCAGGCACATTATTGAGATTGGGGCCGCTTCCGGCAATGGGGCTCCAGGTATAGGTCAGTCCTCCACCCCCATTGCCCTGGACAAAGGCTTGGAGGGATCCGGTAGAGTCCGTACAAGTCATGGGATCTATCGCCTGTACCGAGTCAATGCTAATTGGAGATTGAGGGCCGGGAACATTTACCGCAAAAGTTGTGAAGCAATTGTCCCTGTCGGTTACGGTGACGTCATAGGTGCCTGCTTCGAGGTTGACCGCCCGAAAACCACTCTGAGGGGGACTGGTGTTCCAGCTATAGGTGAAGGGACCACTTCCACCGGAGGCATTGACAGCCGCTTCACCGTAGCTATCGCAGTCCGGTACCTGAACAGCCAGGACTTCTACATCCAAAGGAGCGGGTTGGGTGATAATGGCTGTAGCCGTGCTTTGACAACCATTAGATTGATCGGTTACCGTAACGGTATAAGTACCTGCTGCCATGGGGTTGGTAGTAGAACCTGTACCCGCAGCAGGATCTGACCAGGAATAAGTAAAAGGTCCGCTTCCTCCATTGAGGCTGACGCTGGCGCTTCCATCTGCCACTCCATGACAACTTACAGGCTGGGTAGCGTTGATGAAACTCTGCAAATTACCAGGAGCCTGATTTACAGGTACCAGAATAGAGTCCTGACAACCCCCTGCATCCTCTACAATGACTTTGTAAGTGCCCGGAGCTAAATTGGTCGCCGTGAGGCCAGTCTGTACCGGATGGGTTTGCCATGCATAACTATAAGGTCCCTGCCCTCCACTGGCTGTAACTGTGGCACTTCCGCTGGGCAGGCAGCCGGCATCCACCGATGTAGCGGATAACTGAATGTCGTCCACCCTTACCTCTACACTACGGGTATCAAAACAAGTCCCAGAAGCATTGGAACAGGTGATAAAATACGTGGTCGTCTGTGAAGGATTGGCCAAGACGTAGGATGTTTGTGTGCTACTCAATCCGGCGGCAGGAGTCCAGGTATAGCTATCTCCTCCGGAAGCCGTAAGCAAAACTCCTCCGCTTCCCGCACAAAAGTCTGTAGGGCCTAGGATGGCCAAGTCAGGTTGCTCCTCTACGATGAGGGTGATGGTATCGGCCTGGGTCAGCCCACAGCAGTCCTCTTCATACCTCAACTGAATATGATAAGTATCCGGGACACCAAAAGCGATGTTGTTGAGGCTCTGATAATTTAGGCCCGAGTATGTAGCAGGACTGGCCCCTCCGTCGAGGTCCCAATTGATGATGCTTCCTGCTCCCGGATTGAGGGCAAAGAAATCGACGCTATCCCCGGCACAAATCCTGTAGATTCCGCTGACGAGGGGCGCATCTGTATCCGCCTCCGGCTTGAGGGAGTTGTCGGAGATCATGTTGGCAAAGCCTCTGTAATTGGTTCCGTTGAAGCTGACATCCTGCCTTCCCAGGTTATTCATCCTCACCCTGACGAAGTTGCTAGGATTGGGTGTGAGAACTGCGACCCCGGGTCCAAAGCTCCAGTTGGCGGTGAGTGAGCCAAAAAAGTCGATATCGCTACCTGTACAGGATATATTTTCCATGCGAATGGTAGGTTCAGCTGTAAAATTATAGCTGATATTGCCTGTGATGGGGGTTTGGCCTCCATTTTGATAAATGGCCACAGACTCTCCGTCAGCTCCATTTCCTCCATCTCCGCCATTGCCACCCCGGCCTCCGTCGGCACCATCTCCTCCCGCACCGATATTGCTAGAAGTTCCTGCCGTACCTCCCCGGCCACCGGCGCCCCCATTGCCCCCTATTCCTCCGGAACCCCCAAGGCCACCGGGGCCAGCATTTCCTGGAATCAGGTTACAATCGAGAAAGCTGCCCTTACTTCCATTGTTGTACAGGTAAATGGCATAGGAGGAACCTCCTCCGTATCCACCGGTACCGGCACCCCCACCCTGGCCACCGCCACCACCGCCGCCGCCGCCATCACCGGCGCCGCTAAATCCAAAAGGAGCATCTTCTCCCCCCCCGCCGCCGCCGCCGCCACCGCCTTCACCCCCTTGGCCGACAGTTCCATCACCTGCTCTGGGACCCGGTACCCAAAATCCTCCTGCATGGGCTCCGGCAGGTCCCGCTGCTGCATCTATCCCAGGTGCTCCCTGATTGCCTTGAAAGCCTCCAAAGCCCCCGGCACCAAATCTGCCACCAGCACCTCCATTGCCCCCACCACCTCCGGCTGCCGCTGCGCCATTGACTCCACCGCCTCCACCACCGGCTCCGCCAGCCTCTTCTCTTTCACCTCCACAGCCGCCGCCGCCCCCACCGCCGCCAGCGCGATAGGCATTGGAAGCATCACCTACTTTTCCTGCTCCTCCTACATCACAACAGCCTACTCCATTGGCGTCAAAGCCTCCATCCCCTCCAAAGGCTAGGCTTCCTCCAGCTCCATCGCCTCCCGAACCTCCGTGGCCAGGATTGCCGCTGCCATTGGGAGACCCGTCATCCCCATCGCGGCCGTCAAAACCATTGGCTCCATCATCGCCGGGAGTTCCAGCCAAGCCCGGAGCAGCATCCCCTACAGTTATCTCACAACGCACAAACTCATAGTCAGAGCAGGCATTGAGATGAAAGCCGTAGGTAGAAGTTCCTGAATCTACAGCAGCTTCAACTTGAACCCTTATGTCCTGAAATCGAAAATTAGAGGCGCCCGAAATCTCAAAGGCAGAAATACGCTTGGCCAAAGGGGCCCCTTCAGGATTATCATTTGTCCTGAAAATGGTGCTGGCCCCTACCGTGCTGATCTTCTGCCAGCCAAAGGAACGCATGAATCCCCCTTCCAACGTAATGTTTCCCCCTATGTTTTTGATTGGAGCATCAATCGTATAGGTTCCCACATCCATTTTGATCAGGGTATTGCTGCAGGAAGCCTCATCTATGGCGTCCAGGATATGGTAGGGATCGGTTTGGGTACCTGATCCGCTCCCCAGACTTACTGAGGGGCTTACATAAATGACATCACAAAAATTTGTACTGGGGCTGTTAATCCTCAAATCTGCCGTGGCAGAATCCCGGCAGCCGTTGGCGTTTTCAGCTATCAATACCAAGCTGCTATCCACTCCGGAACTAATAACAAGACTGGGGGTAGTTGCCCCTGTGTTCCAGATGAATGAAGAGGCGTTTGAAGCATTGGCGGTAAAGGTAGTTGTATTGCCAGGACAGGCATAGGCAATCTGAGGAGAAATGCTGACATCAGGCCCTCGGTCCAGGGATAGTCTGACAAAATCTTGAGAGCTACACCCATCTGCATAGATGGTGGTCAGGGTATAAACTGTCGAATTTGACAGACTCACCATGGGATTGGCGATGCTGTCATTGGAAAGCCCCAAAGCAGGAGTCCAATGATAAGAGACCGGAGGAGCAGAAGAAGTAGACATGAGTTGTATAGAATCGCCCCTGCAAAGCGTGGTATCATCTCCAGCATCAAGGTCATAGAGACTGGCAAGGACATTGACCGTAAAAGCATAGGTAGCTGCTCCCTTGAGGGGACAGTGATCGTCCCCCACCGTGAGGGTAAAAAAGTGAGAACCCGTATCGGCGAGGGTGGGTGTCCAGCAAAAATTGGCTGAGGGGTTAAGTCCCCCATTTCCGATAAAATTTAGTAAACCTCCGGGGATGCCCTGGTTCCAGGTAGCTATAACATTGTCTCCGTCGGGGTCTACCATGTTGATGTCGAAGCAGGCTTCTCCTCCCAGGCATACATTTACCTGGTAGTCAATGCTGTCTCCATTTACCCCGGAAGCTATCGGAGGAGTGTTGTTGCAACTGATTACACTAAACTGCATGTCCCGCACGGTCTCCCCTATTTTTACTCCATTTCGGTATTCATCTACTTGTACACAGATGACCCCGATCTGAATTTGGTTGGGAGTAAAACGAAGTTCTCCAGTCAAACTGTCGATGCTCACCCCGGAAATCGTGTTGAGGGGAACAGCTGGGCTGAAGCCTGTGCCATAAGAAACTTGCTGATTGGGACCTTGCAAGCAGTTGACCAAACTAAAACGCAGGTCGTCTCCGTCCGGGTCCGTCACGCCGTGGTTGTAGACCACCGGTTGGTTGATGCACACCAAGGGGGTGGGAATGTTATTGAATACAGGCGAATTATTACAATCAGAAAGGGTATTGTCAAGGCTTGCAAAAATATAGGTGGATTGATTTCCTGGGCCATTGAGGGTCGTAATGGCAAAATTCCTACAGCAGTTGTCCCATCCCAAGACCCAATCTGAGCATGAGTTTGTAGGGAGACTAAGGCTTGAGCTAAAGGTGTACTGCTGAATACCGAAAGAACTGCTTCCTCCTATGCAGGAGGAGGTTTGGCTCGGGCAGAGGGGCGTCACATCGATCGGTCCGGCAGGTGCTCCGATTAGGTTGATCGAAGAAGAAACGCCGCAGGAAGCAGAGGAATACTCCAAAACTTGAGGGTCGAGAGGGAGAATACCATCACAATCTCTAAAGAGGGTCAGCTTGACTTCATACTGTCCTGGACCAGTACAGGTATAGGTAATATCGGCCCCCATGGTATGGGTAGCCTTGGCCTGGGGAATAAAGGCACAGATACCTATCAACAAAGCGATTAGGTAGGGGTAGGTGTTGCTTTTCATAGGGAAGAACAGGCTAGGTGGCTAAATGATCCAAGTGAATAGGCGAACGGACAGAAATTTTCCTGTCTTTCTACATATTCCTGAAACGAAACAAAAGCCCCTTATTGTATAAAATTCCCCATCGGCTTATAAACAATTAGGGCCCATCCCGGTGGAATGAGCCCTGCAAAATTTCTTGTTTATTCGGATCAATGCATCACCATAAGGCGATAGGTATGAGCGGCCTGGCTGCCTCTCAACCTCACCTGATATACTCCGGAGGCAAGCTTAGAACTGTTGATTTCCCTGACTACTTTCTCTCCTTTGCTGATAGGCCCCTGGTATACCTGCTCGACTACCTGGCCCAGGGGAGAAATCAATTGGACGTCTAGAAAATCGTCCCCCAGCACCTCCAATTCCACGCGGGTGAAGCCCTTGGAAGGGTTGGGGTACATCTCAAAGATCAGGTCGCTGGGCCTGATGGTCAGCTCTACCTTGTTGCTCAGATGGATAGTTCCGTCAAAATCGATCTGTTGAAGGCGGAAGAGATACTTGCCCAAAGAAAGTTTCCCAGTAGTGAATTCATAGCTGTGGACTTGCTGAGAACTTCCATTCCCTTCCACAAAGCCAATGGTTTCGTAGGACTTGCCGTCTTCAGATATTTGAACGTTGAATCCTCTATTGTTCAACTCGCTGAGGGTCTCCCAGCGAAGCTTGGCCTTACGTTGCAATACCTCTCCTGTGAAATTATCCATTTCTACAGGCACCGTGCAATCATCTACAATTCGGATACTCTGGCTGGCATTGCCGCAGGAGCTGGAGGGGTTGACATCGGCATAGGTTATCAGCTGATATTCCCCAAAAAACTGTCCACTAAAATCGGCGTCTGTAACATAGTCGGGGATTTGTGCACCTGCATTGAGGACACCAGAATCCCGAACCAAGCCATCTTTGGTCCATTCGTAGTACCTCCAACCAGAATTTTGGGTGGGGGTGTTGGCCCGCATGGTGATAGGCCCGAAGTTACCGTTTTGGCTGCACTGAGGAATGTCATTCGTAATACTGAGCTCAATTGATTTCCCACACAGACCGAAGAAAAGACCGTCAATGGCGAGGTCGTTGCCATCCTTTCCCTGCACCAGATTTCTGATGACCAGGGTGGCAGTATCGACGCCAGGAGGAGAATTGTACACCCCTGAAATCTGAAACCAACGAGTTGAATCTTCAAAGTTGGTCTGAGGCAGGTTGAAGCTTCCATTTTGCCCGGGCACTCCATCTACAAAGTAATTGCTGATGGCGTTTCCATTGATGGATAGCTCAAAATCAGGCTGAACCCCAGCCCCAGGCCATTGGAAGGCATCTGCGGCATAGATATTTTTGGCAAAGACAGAGAATGCATAGTTTTCTCCCGCGCAAACTTCGATGGTCTGCTGCCAGATGCGCCCATCTGAAGGATCACTTGCACTACAGGAATCGGTCGAGGAATTGGAGAGGGGATCACAGGGGTCGACGATCATAAACAGACCTGTGCCAGGAAAAGGATTTCCCCTGGAATCAAACCGATGAGAAACCGTCCATATGTGAGTCAAATTAAAGGGCACCCGTCCGGGTCGGTAAGAAGGAAAATCCCTGGAGGGAATATAGGTAGGAGGAACGTCGTAGCAATTGTTTTGAGGCTGGTTGACAGAGCGGGCGATGGTGTAATCTCCCCAATAGCAAACCCCATCAGGCCTAAAGAAAAAACTGGAGACAAATCCTTGGTTTCCTTCTTCGAACTCGGGGTTAAGGACAAGGTTGGGTCCGATGTTTACACAGCCTGCAGGTACGGGCAGATAATCTCTAGAACTGATTTGAGCCTTTCCTTTTTGGGAAAATGACAGCATCAAGGAAAATAGGACCGCGAAGGCAAATTGAATGTTAAGCGGCTTCATGCAATTGTGTAGTTTAGGTAAAGTGTGGAAATTCCTACTTTTTCAAATTTTTTTATTAAGATACAAAAATTTACTGGATATTCTTACAGGCAAAATGGAAGTTGTGAAAGAAATTAACTGTTTAGTAATATTTTGACGCCAAACGGTCTTTATAGAAATGCCTTATTTAAATTTTAACTTACAACGGAATATTCATTTATATATTGTATATCTATCCAATTTTTTTTAAATAAAGCTTTTAAAAAAATTAGGATCGCAAATGGAAATGAAACCTTATCAAAAGCGAAATGTAAGAAAGAGGCTGTTGAGTTAATTCTTTTTCGCAATTAATCCTGGACTTAACTAATTCATCATCAATATCTTCCTTCTATTTGCGATATTTATACTTCTATTTTTCGTTTCTTACATCTAGTAGTTATTGTAATGGATAAAGAATGCGATGAGGAAATTTTGCACAAAAAAAATCAAACTAACTTCATTTTTTCTTTTCTTTATTATATACTTAGCAAGGCCTGAGAGATACTGTCTCAAATACATTCATACCCTCTTTCCATGGAAAGTTTAGACCAAATCCCCAACCTAAACCTCATCATCCTGGTCGCCGCCGGGGTTACTATTGGCCTTATCGCCTTTCGGGTAGCCCAACGCATCCTTAAATTTGCCCTCATTGCAGCGGTCGTAGGTCTGGCCATTTTCTTTTGGCGGGGAGGAACCGTGGACGAACTCGGGCAGGAAAGTATTGGACTCTTTTTCAAAGCATCCAGGATCGACGACATGATGGCTGTCAATTGTCCCGAAAAAAAAATAGACCGAGCCAAGTGCGACTGTGTGGTAATTCCTGTCTATGAAGACTTACAAAGTAATTTCACAGTGGAAGAGCAAGACGAACTAAGTGAGGACTGGGAGTTACTCAGAAGGGAAATCGGCAAATCCATGAAAGCCAATCAGGAGGATATCCGCCAGTGCCTGGTACAAAACCACGGCAAAAAATACGTAGACAGGCTATCGGACTTTATCAACGACTTTAATGAAAACTGAAATCAGGTATTTCTGCCTTGATTTAATTTTACAAATAAAAAAATCCCCCGACTTGGACTGGGGGATTTTTATTTTCAGAAGGATTTTGTTCTTATTCCTGCTCAGGCAAAGGAGCGCTGGGCTGCAAAATGGGGTTGCTAATAGCATCCTCGATCCTTGGAGATTGGGTAACTTCCTGGGTGGAGGAGGCGGATACATTGGCTATGAAGACACAAACCACAATACCAATGGCTAGGTACCAGGTGAGCTTTTCGATGAACTCGTCACCTCTTCTGGCTCCCAACATCTGAGTAGCGCCGCCGCCGAAAGTCGAAGACAGGCCACCACCTTTGGAATTTTGGACGATGACGACCAAAACCATGACTATAGCCAAGATAATACTGAGGGTGCCAAAAATGATATACATTAGCCTTCTAGTTTTTTCAATTGGGCTTCAAAGTAAGCACTTTTTTCAGGAAAACGCAAGCAAAGGATGCGGTAAATACGTCTGGCCTCAGCCTTGTTATTTTGCTTTAAATGAAGCTTTGCAAGGGTTTCGGAGACAAATTCTTCCTCTTTGAGCCTTATACTCTCGGCGGCGGCTTTGTGCTCTTCCTGCTCTTTCGGGTCAAAGGGGTCCACATGGGGAGCTATCTGTGGCAGTTGTTCCAAAAACTGATCCACCAAGCCATCGGCCATGATGGTCTTCTTAAACTTTCGCGCTTCTTCTGCATGTCGATGCCGAAGCTGAGTCCTGATCCTCCCTACCTCAGCAATGTATTTTTCTATCTTTTCATCGATGACATGCTGCAAAAAGGCGGGACCACTTATTTTGTGAGCATTGGAAAAGGGTATGCTAAACAATTTTCCTTCCTCTACTTCCGGAAAAGGCCTACCCATTCCCTCCAAAATAGAAAAATGGTCAAAAGGATGAGGAGGGAACAAGATGCGGTAAGCTCGTCTGCCGGAGAGATCTTCCATAGAAGGGGCTGTTTCTATTTCAGCAAAATACAACTTCCCATCGAGAAAATCACGGAGCAAGCGGCGATTAGAGACATAGGCACCAGCCATTAGCCTACCTTCTGCCCAAGCGCTCTTGCTCTGAAGTACCCTAGGGAGACTGAAATAGGGATATTCCTGAGAGATTTCCCGCAGTTCCCTGGCTTCCTCCACCGTCAGGTTGCGGTAGAAGCTATCCTTGAATCTTTTGTATAGTTCTTCCTTTTTCAAGCCTAATATATCCTGAGTACCAGCTTCTATCTGGTCAAGAAGCAACATTGGCAGCAAAAAAGCCAATTACCAGGTCCCGATGGAGGCAGAAAACACATCCTGAGTGATCTGATCCAGGGCTTCATCAATCAACTCTTCCTCCCTGGCAGAAAAGTCATCATCGGCACTTACATCCACAAAGGCCGTAAAGTTTTTTTCCTTTTCCCAGGAATTTTCGGGCTCTACAAAGTTCTCGAAAGATACCGATACCCCAATAGTCAAGCGGTTTTGAGCTGCTGTTTCGTTGCCCTGTACCGCGACGGGCTGAATGTCATAGCGATAGATGGAACCTCCTATCCGTATATCGGCGGCTCCCGTCGTCAAGGTCAGCCGGGATTGCCGCAAAAAACGATCCTGCATCTGATCTGTCAATTCCTGGGCCAGATAAGGCACCACCAATGCCGCTTTATTGATAAAGTTATCGATGGCGATGGTTTTAAGGTTGGGGTTGGGACTGCTGGTTCCCGTTGTGTTGAAGCTTATCGAACAGCCAAGAAGTAGGCAGGATAGGCCCAGGCAAAGGACAAGGGTGCGCATAGCCGTCTGCTTAAAGGTTGATATCGTAATTTTTTATTTTCCGATACAGGGTTCTCTCAGAAATTCCCAGTTCGGTAGCGGCCTTTTTTCGGTTGTTGTTGTGCCGGGTCAAGGCCTTGATGATGAGCTCTTTTTCCTTCTTTTCCAGAGAAAGGGACTCTTCTAAGAGTGGAGTCGAAGGCCGACTGGGTTGGTAAGGCTCCATGATCTGAGGCTCATTCAGGCTTCCTTCGTAAAAATCCCGGTAGGTCCTTGCCTGATTGGGGATGTTTCTCAATTCGAGGTCTTCCTCTTCATATTCTACCGCCTGCCCCTCTATTACCCTGCGAAACATATGCTTCAGTTCGGCGACCTCTTTTCCAAGGGTAGAAATCATGCGAAACAGCATATCCCTGTCAGCATCTTCAAGTTTTCCTTTTTCCCGACCCATCTGAGCCTGAGCCATATTGACCACCGCCGGAAGGTAGGATTCCTGAACGAGAAGGTTGTGCTGAAGCACGGTGGGTGATACGCTTTCTCCCTTTACCAGGACACTCAGTTTTTCCACCAGGTTTCGCAACTCGCGGACATTGCCAGGCCAGCGGTATTTGAGAAGTAGATCCAGGGCTCCATCTTCCAGAAAAATGGGCTCTCGCTTGTATTTTTCCCCAAACTGAAGGGCAAAAAAGTTGAAAAGAAGCTCAATATCTTCCCCCCTGTCTCTTAGAGGTGGGACGACAATGTTTACAGTATTGAGTCGGAAGAAAAGGTCTTCTCTGAACCTGCCCGTCCGAATCATGTCCATGAGGTTGCGGTTGGTCGCTGCGATGACCCTTACGTCCGCTTCTCTGACTTTACTGGAACCGACCCGAAGATACTCCCCATTTTCCAGCATCCTGAGCAGGCGGGCCTGGGTGGCCATGGGCATTTCACCCACTTCATCCAGAAAGATGGTTCCGTCTTCCACCTCTTCAAAGTAGCCTTTGCGGGTTTCTATGGCGGAGGTAAACGCCCCCTTTTCATGGCCAAATAGTTCGGAGTCCAGGGTGCCTTCAGGGATAGCCCCGGTATTGATGGCCATGAATTTCTTGTGCCTTCGCTTGCTGAATTGATGAATGATCTTGGGAAACACGTCCTTACCCGTACCGTTTTCACCTGTGATCAAAACCGTTACTTCCGTAGGAGCCACCTGCATGGCTACTTCCACCGCCGAATTGATGGCAGGACTATTGCCTATGATTCCATACCTTTGTTTGACTTGTTGTATTGTCATTCGCCTCTGGCTACAATTCCCTCTTACTTAATTTTTTTCATAAAGCCTGGCTCACCTCTACCATTTCTCCCTTCAAGGTGGCGCTGCTGGCTTCATTTACCTTGACAAAAACGTAGTCTCCAGCCTTGTGCTCTCCTTTTTTGGGAAAAACCAACATTTTATTTTGGTCATTTCTTCCACACCAGTCTTTTTCAGACCTGCGACTGTTGCCTTCGATGAGCACCTTAAAGATCTTGCCGATATCCTCCTGGTTAAGTTCGTGTGATATCTTGTTTTGAAGGGCGATTACTTCCTGCAACCTCCGCTTTTTGACTTCTTCGGGTACGTCATCTTTCAGTCGTTTGGCAGCCGGAGTTCCGGGTCTCTCGCTGTAGGCAAACATATAGGCGTGTGCGTAGCGGGAATCTCGAACGACTTCTAGGGTCTTTTGATGGTCTTCCTCTGTTTCAGTACAAAAACCGGTGATGATGTCGGAGGAAATGGCGCAGCCGGGAATAATCTCACGAATCCGTTCTACTTTCTGGCGGTACCATTCATTGGTGTAGCCCCTGTTCATCAATTCTAAGACCCGACTGGAGCCGGACTGTACAGGCAGATGGATGTAATTACAAATATTTTCATGGCGAGCCATGGTGTGGAGCACCTCGTCGGTGATATCCTTGGGGTGAGAGGTGGAAAATCTTACCCTCAACTCGGGGCTTACCCTTGCCACCCTATCCAGCAGCCCTGCAAAATCTACGAGTTCCAGGTCCTCCCCTGACTTTAGGGCCTTGTCGATTTGTGTCTTTCCTTTCAGATCTTCGCGCGGAGACCACTTGTAGGAATCTACATTTTGTCCCAGCAAGGTCACCTCCCGATAACCCTGTTCGAAAAGGGTTCTGGCTTCTTCTATGATAGAATTGGGATCGCGGCTTCTCTCCCTTCCACGGGTAAAGGGTACCACGCAGAAGGTACACATGTTGTCGCAGCCCCTCATGATGGTGATGAATGCAGCTACTCCATTGGTATTGAGCCTTACGGGAGAAATATTGGCGTAGGTTTCTTCCCTTGACAGAAGGACATTGACGGCTTTTTGTCCGCTTTCCACCTCTCCGATCAGGGTATGCAGATCGCGATAGGCATCCGGTCCCACGACCAGGTCTACCAACTTCTCTTGTTCGAGGAGTTTACTCTTCATCCGTTCGGCCATACAGCCCAGGACACCTATCATGAGATGGGGTTTTTCGGCTTTTTTCTTGCGAAACTGCCTCAGGCGGTTCCATACCTTGGATTCTGCATTTTCCCGAATCGAACAGGTATTGATAAAGACCAGGTCGGCCTCTTCGATTTGGGAAGTGAAGCCGTAGTTCATCTCTGTGAGCACGGAAGCCACAATTTCTGTATCGGAGAAATTCATCTGACAACCGTAGGTCTCTATGTATGCCAGCCGCTCGGGAGCCTCCGAAGGCGATTTTCCTTCATAGGTAAGGCCCTGCTTGGACTCATCCATGCTCTTGACAAGGCTTCCGGGCTGGAAAGTTTTCTGTGTGATCTTATCTCTCATACGCTTCTTTACCTCTTCTCAGTTTGAGGCTACAAAAATAAACAAAATATCGAGAATGACTGACAATTTGTCAGCGATTTTTAGAAAAGTCCATCTTTAGCCCTTAACCAACCTTGGACCTCCCTTTGTCTACCTTGTGAATATGCCTTCAAAAAAGCCAAAAACACCAAATCCTGTGCTTAGATACTCATATTCCTTACCTTTGCCCTTGATGAAGCGATTCAAATACCTCGTGGGAGTAGCAACCATTCTCCTGGCCTGCTTTTCTTTTTCTCAGGCCCAAATCATTCAAAAGCCCATAGCCAAGGATGATACAGCTGCGATGAAACGGATACGTATCCTCAACGCAGATTCTCTTGTTTTTCGAAAGACCGGAGGGGAGGCCATCCAGAAATTGATTGGAAAGGTAAAGATGAAACAGGATTCCACCCTCTTCCTTTGTGATTCAGCCTATTTTTATGAAAACAAAAATTTGATTGAGGCTTTCAGCGAGGTAAGGGTGAAGATGAGCGACAGCGTCAGCCTCTATGCCGATGAACTCAAATACGACGGAGAAACCCGAATCGCCGAGGTCTACGACAATATCCTCCTCACTGATCTGGTATCGGAATTGAGGACCGATCGAATGACCTATTACAGGAAGGAAAAGTACGGCAAGTTTGTAGAGGGAGGAAGCCTGAAAGACAAAGAAAGTGTGCTGACCAGCGACAGAGGATACTACTATCCCGACCTGGATAAGGCATATTTCAAAGGCAATGTCAAACTCGACCATCCGGATTACCTGCTCGAAACCGATACCATGGGCTACGATACGGACAGCAAAATCGCTAATTTTCTGACTTACACCCTCATCACGAGTGAAGACGGGATCATAGAGACCACCCAGGGAAGCTATGACACAGAAAATAAAAAGATAGACCTGCTCGAAAGATCCAGTCTCCAGGATTCCTCCTATACCCTTACTGCCAATACCATTCGCTACACCGATGATGACAACATGGGCATCGCTACCGGGGATGTCCTGGTCACCCAGGAAGACTCCTCTCTAGAGATTAGGGGGCAGTTTGGCATATTCAATAGAAAGACCGACGAAAGCACCCTCACCCAAGACCCTGTCGCCATACAGTTCATGGATGAGGATACTCTATATATTTTTGCTGACACCCTTCGAGCCGTCAAACAGCAACTCATCCGACCCATCCTTGAAATAGCCCCAGATACCTCGGTAAAAATAAAGGTAGATTCCCTCTCTCCTCCTTCCGTTAAGGATTCTGCCTCCATGAACTCCGCTGCCGACAATGATACCCTAAGCCAAGATTCTCTACCCTCCCCTGCCCCGATTCAAAAAGGGGCAGACACTACGGATCGAAGGGTATTCCTGGGAAATTACGATGTGTACTTTTTTATGAATGACATGCAGGGCCGCTGCGATTCCATGATATACCTCTACGATGATTCCATTATTTACCTTTATCAGGATCCGGTTCTCTGGTCTGAGCAAGGGCAGATCACCGGAGACACCATCAAGATTTGGATGAAAAACAATGAGGTCGACTCCATGTGGGTGGGTCCCAATGGCTTTTTGGTATCTCAGGCCGATAACATTGGTTTTGATCAGATAAAAGGAAAGGAATTCAGGGTAAAATTCAGAAACAATGAGTTAGCTTATCTCCATGTGATCGGCAATGCAGAAAGCATTTACTACATAGCGGAGGAAGATTCCGCCGGAAGGTCTTCCTACGAAGGCATGAACCAGGCCTTATCCCAGGAGATGACCCTTTACTTTTCAAACAATGACCTGGACAAGATTCTATTCAAGGCCAAGCCCAGTGGTACCTATTCTCCCATTCACGAGGTTATATTCAAGGAAAATATCCTGGCCGGTATGAAATGGCGGATTGAGGAGAAGCCACAAAAACCAAAGCTTCTGGCCATTGATATCAAAAGGGAAGCCTCGGAGGATGAGATGGAAGAAATAGACCTCTTTGAATTGGATACAGATGGAAGCGAAGATGAGGATGAGGAAAACCTTCAGAAAGAGAAATAAGCCTTATTCTACGATTTGAAAGCGAGCCTTTACTTCTTCCCTGGGAAAAGCATTAAAATGCCACCACTCACTCAAGATACCGTGAAAGCCTGCCTGTAGCATGGCGTAGCGGAGCACCCTCCGATTGGCTACCTGTGCCTGGGTGAGTTTTCCCTCCTTAACAAATCGCTCTTCGTACCTGGGCTGGGCCAGTTCTCCAAAATAATCGTAAACCGTACCCATATCTACCAATCCGCTGTCCACATGTACCAATGAAAGATCCACTGCAGCCCCATAATTATGCATTGACCCGGCGCCTCCCGGTGAAGCTACATACATCTGCTGATCGGTTCCTTTGACGATTTCCCACATTTTAAACTGCACGGATCGTGGGCGAACACAGTCATGAACCAGGAGGCGAAGGTCGGGGTGTAAGGCTTGAAGGAAAGAATCAGCCTTGACCAACCTTCGGGCGACAGGGGCTTGAAGATAACAGGCATTGAAATCTCCGTAGACATCTTCTTCCAAAAAATTATCTTCGGTGCTATACTTGATATCCAGACGAATACCCGTATCTAGAGAATGTATATCTACTAATCCCTGTTCGAGAAGGTCGGATTCAAGCTGTGTAGTATCCGGCTTTTTCTCTGATGGGTCAGCTTCGCTGATGCGGGTAGAATCCAGCTTAACCTGAAGGCTATCCTTCACATCTGTGGATGATGTCGTATTTTTCTTCGAATTACAAGCAGAAAAGCAGATAGCCAAATGAAGAAAAGCCAGGAGAAAGTTTCGCATAAGGAAAATTTAGTTCAACAAATATAGGAACCTTATCCGACCGAAAAGACAGCCAGAACCCGCCTGGATTCAGATAAAAAAATGGGAAGTGGGGGATCAGCGTCCACTTTTCATTTTCATGACTTCCTGTTGTAGGTCCATGACGATGGTTGAGAGCTTTTCAATGGACATTTCAGGATCGGGAAAATCTGCACTCATGTACATACGGGCCTTCCATACTTCGCGAATATCATCCAGGGGCACTTCATAAGGAGAGTAGGCCAGGTTATCGGACTTAAGGATGAGGGATTTTTCATCTCCTGGTCCTTCCTTGAGAAAGATACGTTTGTAAACAACTCCTTCTCTTTCCGAAATAACCACGTAGGTCTGTCCGTCCTTTATATCCAGCCAGTTGTCGAGGTACTCTCCGATAACAATGCTACCGGAGCGTAGGGGCAACATGGAATCCCCCTTTATTTCAAAAGCCCGAAAGGTACCATTGCCGAGCATGGGAAGCTGAAACTTGGGCAACTCCTCGATGTACTCTGTATCGGCATATCCATTGAGATAGCCTGCGGATGCCTTTTGATTTACGAGTTCTATGTTTTCACGCCCATCTCCATCCAGGGTAATGGGAAGGATGCGAAGCTTTCGCCCCGTAGGATCAGGACCGGCAATGTCCTGACTGCTCAGCTCTTCTTCGGTATAGTTGGAAAGATCTTCTTTGAGGAGCATGTCGATAGATATGCCGAAAAAATTGGAAATACTCTCCAGGGCGGGATACTTGGGAGCGGCACGACATTCTTCGTAAGCACCAATAGAAGAACGCTGTATGCCCAGTTCATTGGCTAATTCTTGCTGGGTAAGGTTCTTAAGCTTCCTCAAATATTTAAGGTTAGAACCTATTATATGTGTTTCCTTATCGCCCATGGCTCGTTTACTCTAAGTCAGTTAGCACTATCTCAAACTAGTAGCAAAGTATAAAATACTTAGTAAAAAAGCTAAAACACCTACATTTTTTTCTGAAATTTTTTTAACAATGCCAAGTCTACCATCATTTTTCCCGCTTCACTGCTCTTCAAGTTTTGCTTTTGCCTTTTCCCTCCCGTCCCAATTCTGTAATTTGCCCCTATGCTTAGTCTGGAAAATATAGGAATGGAATATGGGGGGCGATGGTTATTTCGCAACCTGAGCTATCAGTTTATCCCCAAAGAGACCGTAGGACTCATCGGTAGAAACGGAGCTGGAAAATCTACCCTGCTCAAAATCATCGCCGAACAGATCAGCCCCTCCGAAGGGAAGGTCCACAAAGGAGGGGGCCTCAAGATCGCCTTCTTCAACCAGGACCTGCTTTCTTTCGAAACCGACAAAAGCATCTTTGAAGTGGCCCGACAAGCCTTTGGCGAACTCCTACAGCTTCAGGAAGAAATAAATGGACTTCTCGCACGAATGGAAGCCGGAGAGACAGGGGCCGAACTGTGGGACAACCTGGATGCCAAGCAGGGCGAATTTGAAACCAAGGGTGGACCCCAAATGGATGCACAAGTCCACGCCGTCCTCGATGGCCTCGGCTTCAAACCCTTTGAGCACGAGATGCCCTATGCCACCTTCTCCGGAGGCTGGCGCATGAGGGTGCAACTGGCACGCCTCCTCCTCATGGAGCCGGATATCCTCCTCCTCGACGAGCCTACCAACCACCTCGACCTTCCCTCTATCCAATGGCTGGAGTCTTATCTCAAATCCTTTGCAGGCTCTACCATCATTGTCTCTCACGACCGCTTCTTTCTGGATCGGGTAGCCGAAAAGATCCTCGAGATCAGCCTCAAACAACTTAATGTCTACGCCGGTAACTACAGCTTCTTCCTCAAGGAAAAGGAGCAGCGCATGGAACTCCAGCAAAAAGCCTACGAAAACCAGCAAAAACAGATCGCGGACCAGGAAAAGTTCATCAACAGGTTTCGGGCCAAAGCCACCAAGGCCAAAGCCGTCCAGTCCAAAATCAAGCAACTGGACAAGATGGACAAAATCGAAGCCCCGGAGGAAGAAGTCGTGGATTTTCACATGCGCTTTACCATGAAGGTGAGGTCGGGAAAGGAAGTCCTGCGCCTTCAAAACATAGAGAAATCCTACGGCCTCAAGACCATCCTGGAGGGTGGCAATGCCACCGTCCTGCGCGGAGATAAAATCGCCCTCATCGGGGCAAACGGAACCGGTAAGTCTACCCTGCTCCGCATCCTGGCCGATACCGAGCCCCACAAAGGCAAGAGAGAGGAAGGCTATCAGGTACAACCCAGCTTCTTTGCCCAGCACCAACTCGAAGCCCTGGACCTGGACAAGACGATCTTTGACGAATTGGCTTATCACTCCTCAGAAAAGACCGAACTGGAAGTCCGCTCTACCCTCGGAGCTTTTATGTTTTCCGGCGAAGAGGTAGAAAAACCCATCAAAGTCCTCTCCGGTGGTGAAAAATCACGGGTTGCCCTCGCAAAGACCCTTATGTCAGAGGCGAATTTTCTCCTCCTCGACGAGCCTACCAACCACCTTGACATTCCCTCTATACATATCCTGAGCCAGGCCCTCAACAATTACGAGGGAACCTACGTGGTGGTCTCCCACGACAGATTTTTTCTCTCCAAGGTCGCCAATAAAATTTGGTACATCGAAGACCAGGACATCAAAGAATATCCTGGCACCTATGAGGAGTTTGTCCGTTGGAAGCAAAAGCAGGAGGAAGAACAGCGCCAGGAATCCTCTCCCACCAATGGTCAGGAGGCCAAAGAAAGTCCAGGTAAAGAACTGGATTTTCAGGAAAAGAAGCAGCGGAAGAACCGCTTGAAAAAGTTGAAGCGCGAACAGGAAAAAATCGAGGCGGACATCATGGAAGCTGAGGAAAAACTCGAAACCCTAAGGGCGGAAATGGCCAAGCCCGAATTAGCCTCGAATTTCGACAAGCTCCAGGAACTCCAGGATGAACACGGAGCCCTGCAAGAGCAGGTGGATGCATGGCACCAAAGCTGGGAAAAAATGATCGAGGAAATGGAAGAAATTTCCGAATCTCTGGAGGGAAGTTGAATGCCTGACTCATATAAGTTTACCTAGTCCATTTTTAGCCCATATGCCTTCGGCCTGGCAATAAGGCAAATATTTCCCTTTTATCATGACGCTATGGGTTCGGCCAATCCAAAGTAGTGAAAGCTGATTCAGACCAGTCAAAAGGCCCTTATCAATGCCATCATCAGTTGCAGGTAAAATTGTTAGGGGGTGTTTGCAAAAAGTCGATTTGCCCGCACTCATATCCACCTGCCCTCCTCCTTCTGTTCGAAGGCAGCCTTGAATCTCGACGATATTGCTGCCCACCTTCTGAAGCAAGCCCCGGTTGTTGATTATGACATAGCCCCTGCTTTGTCCGGATTGGGGCATGTTCCACGACATGGCCCTTCCCTGGTTGTTGCCCATGCGAAAGACGGCTCCGGGCAGGATATTGACAAATACAGCCTCCCCAGGATTGCCAGCTATATGGCCCAGGCTCTAATCTACAACCGCCAGAGGACCCAGGCTTAGGGTATTCGAAAAAACTGGATTGGCAAATGCCAGGCAAATGCTCGAACGGGTGCCCTGAGGATTGCCTTCTATATGAAATATCCCCGCCGGATGATTGGCAAAACTGCCGCTCTGCCAATCCAGGTATCCCAGCTTCAGGCTGTCATGTTCGGTGATGATGACGGCTCCATGGTATAACTCCGCTTCTCGGATCCCCCTCAAATCTCCCGCCCCATGGTAGACCGGAATATTTGTTCCATCGCCTTCCAGCCTGAGCTTGGGAGCTTCCACCCGATCGGTACCAATGGCTCCGCTTTTCATCAGAATGGTGTTGGAGGTGCGGAATTTGGACATCATCCCTCCACATTCCCTCAGGACGATTTCTCCGTATCCCGCGAAGCTGCCCGTGGTATCGTGGAAGCCCAGGTTTGGAGAAGAACGGGAAAAATCTACATTTTCAAATTCAATGGTCGATCCGAAGGTTTTTCGTTCGACTTCTATTTTCCCGAAATTGACAAAATCCACTTTTTCTCCTCCACCAGATCCCCAAATGAAGGCTATTAAGTATTATTTGTTGGGATTTACTCAAGAAGGAGTATTGCCTGTCTTTTCTTCTCCACCATCGCTGTCTTCTTCCTGATCTTCGACGTCTACCACATTTACGTCAAACTTCCCGTCTTTTTTGAATCCTTCTTTGAATTCTTCCTTGTCGCGGTCAGCAGCTTCGCGGGCTTCCTGTTCTTCAGAATTAGGGCCCTGATGGTCTTCCTCCATTTCGTTCCACTTGGCTTCAAATTGATTTCTCCAGTCCTGGCTGCTACAGGAGGACCATTTGGCTTTCCAGCCTGAGGCCTCTTTCCATTCCTCTTTTTCCCAATCGTAAGTGGAGTATTTTGATTTCCACCGTGAACCTCCGGTGATCAGGCGACCAATGAGGATGATCAGAATGGCTTGAAGGTAGCTAATTAGGGGTCCGTCGAAAAGTTCGGGGACCAGGGCATTCCAGATGATTTTCAGGATAAAGGCTGTAAGCAGGAGGCTCAACAATCCCTTTCCCCTTTTATGATGCTTATGCTTGTGATTTCCCATGAGTCATTTCCCGATTAAAGTTCCTGATAGACATTTTCCAAAGACTTCCTTAAAGCCAGAATGGCATAGCGCTTCCGTGAAAGCAGGGTATTGAGGCCTACTCCTGTCATCCTGGAAATTTCCTTGAAGCTTTTGTTTTCGAATTCGTGCAGGACGAAGACTTCCCGCTGTTCTTCGGGCAATTGCTCCAAAGCTACTCCCAGGGCATCCAGAATACGGTTACGCAAATAGGCCCGCTCTGGACCGCTGCTCAGGTCAGGAAGAATGTCCAGCAGGGAAAGGGGAGCCTCGCCCTCGTCTGAACCGCGTTTTTCCAGCTGAGAAAAGTTGTCCGGCTTTTTCTTTCGGTAGCTGTCCGTGATCTTGTTACGCGCCACCGAAAAAAGCCAGCTACTTACCCGTTCGATAGATTCAATCGTGTCATAGCGGTCCACCAACTGGGTGAAGACATCCTGAAGTATATCTTCGGCATCTTCCAGGGTGGGGACCCGCTGTCGAATGAAGGCCAGCAAGCGATCCCTTTCATTTTCAAACGTAGAGTTGATGATCTGCTCCTGACCTCTGGGTATGTCAGCTCCTACATCCATGTGCTTTTTCAGTAAATATGTCTTTAAGTCGTTCGAGGGAAAAATTTATTGTATGGTGATTATCACAAATGAATGGCAGAAGTGCTGTTGGGCCTATCACAAGTAACTTATTTTCAAACCCAAGAGCCCTATGGTTTGTATCGCAAAAAATGATGCTTGATAATCATCCATCGATAAATGACAACTTTTATACGATCCAATTAGAGAAAAGATATGCCACAGAACCAAGGGTTGGAAAAGCAAGAGGAGCATCCTCGCGGGCACTCCTCATCAATATTTTGAGTTTTTTGCTTTAGATCGTTGCTCAACTGTCTCCATAAAGCTTCAACATAGGCTCGCGGAGGGCTTTGGCCTTTCCAGAAGCTACGAAATGAGTGATCTCTGCAATTTCCTCGGGTGTAACCCACTTGCTAACATCTGCATCACTCATGGCCTTTCTATTTGTAGGGGTATCAATGATAGAAGGAACCAATACCGAGGTCACAATGCTGTGGTCTTTCCCTTCGCTATTGAGGATGTCAGCCAAGGTGGGTATCAGAGACTTAGAAAGAGTATAGGCTACCAGAGGTCCTCCGGAGGAGGGATTGAGGGCAGGTTTAGCCCCTACCATGAAGATTCTACCTCCCTTTCCATGGTCCTTCATGTGCATGAAAACTGCACGAGCAGAATAATAAGCTGTGTAAAAGTTGAGGTTCATCATGTTTTTTAGCGTATCCCCGCCGGTGTTCTCGAGATTTCCCATTCCAAAGCCTCCCACCGTCAGGACAGCTACTTCTACATCATGCTTACCTTTGTGAAGGTGGTCCATGGCTTTTTGAATCCCCTGTTCATCCATGAGGTCGATGTCCAGGCATTCGAAGTCATTAGCGCTGTCGAAGTGAGAAATATCTTCAGCAGGAAGTTTGGTGCCTACTACATGGTAGCCTTCGGCCAGAAATTTTTTGACCATGGCCAGGCCCATGTTGCCGGCAGCTCCTGTGATCAATGCAGTCTTTGACATAAAATCAACTTATTGGTTTGATTGGTAAATGGATGTAAAAAGCCTCAGTCTCTCTTCCATCCCAGTTGCGCCCAAAACCTAAGCCCTCCCTACAATGTTTTTGATCTGTTCCAATTGAGTTATTATGGCGTTGGGATCATCTTTTTTGGGAGGAAGCAGGTTGATCGGTTGATCCACGGTTTTTTTGTCCAGGGTGTGGGACAATACCTCATCCATACGCTCTACGTATATGATGTCCAGGTCTTTGAGGTAATCCGGCTTGATTTCACCCACATCTTTCTGATTATACTTGCACATGATGATGGTCTTGATACCCGCACGTCCGGCTGCCAGGACCTTTTCTTTGATTCCTCCTACGGGAAGCACCTTTCCCCTAAGGGTGATCTCTCCTGTCATGGCCATAGAGGGCTTGACCAGGCGCTGCGTAAAGAGGGAGGCAAGGGAAGTAAGCATGGTGATTCCAGCCGAGGGACCGTCTTTGGGGATAGCACCCGCAGGTATATGGAGGTGGACATCCCAACGTTTGAAAACTTGATTGGGGATGCTCCATTTTTCGGCATGGGCCTTCAGGTAGGTAAATGCAAGGGTAGCAGATTCCTTCATGACCTCTCCCAGTTGTCCTGTCATGTTGAGCCTGCCCATACCGGGTATAAGGGTGGATTCGATGAAAAGAATTTCACCTCCCACAGCAGTCCAGGCAAGTCCTACAGCTACACCAGGGACGTTTTGCTTCTGATAGGATTCGTTTTCGAATTTTTTGACTCCCAAAAAGTCTTCCAGGTTCTTCTCCCCTACCCTGATTTTATTTTTGCCTTCCATGACGATCTGTTTGGCAGCTACCCGGCAGATCGTAGCGATTTGCTGGGAAAGAGCCCTTACTCCAGATTCCCGGGTATAA
Organism: uncultured Bacteroidia bacterium; assembly: GCA_964564415.1. Classification (GTDB taxonomy): domain Bacteria; phylum Bacteroidota; class Bacteroidia; order J057; family J057; genus JALEFZ01. The sequence goes on from CAZMAV010000001.1 coordinate 319,111, forward strand.
TTTTCGATCACCTTGGCCATGGCCTTGGGGGTAATGTTAAGGTTGCTAGCCTTCAGCCCGTGCTCTTTGCGTAGGCGGGGAGTCAGGTGGCGGCGGGCGATTTCCTGCTTTTCTTCCTGGGAATAGCCATTGATCTCTATGATTTCCATGCGATCCCTGAGGGCAGGATGAACTGCGGAAAGGGAGTTGGCCGTGCAGATAAACATGACCTTGGACAGGTCGTATTCTACTTCCAGGTAATTGTCCCGAAAAGAAGTGTTTTGCTCTGGATCGAGGACTTCCAGCAATGCTGAGGAAGGGTCTCCGCGGAAATCATTGCCTACCTTGTCTATTTCGTCCAGCATAAAGACCGGATTAGAGGTAGTTGCCTTTTTGAGGCCTTGTATGATCCTGCCCGGAAGAGCGCCGATATAGGTTCTTCGATGCCCCCTGATTTCAGCCTCGTCCTTGGCACCTCCCAGAGAGATACGGACAAATTCCTTCCCCATGGCCCTGGCAATAGACTTTCCCAGGGATGTTTTTCCCACACCAGGAGGCCCATAAAAACAAAGGATTGGGGCTTTTTTATCCTCCTTGAGTTTGAGGACGGCCAATTGTTCCAATATCCGATCTTTGACCTTCTCCAGGCCATAGTGGTCTTCATCCAGGATTTTCTGAACCTCTGAAAATTCAAAGTTTTCTTCTCCATAATTTTCCCAGGGCAGGTCCAAAAGCCACTCGATATAGTTGATGACGACGGCGTAATCGGGCATGGCAGGAGAAAGGCGGGAGAGTCGGTTGATCTCTTTGTCAAAGACCTTTTTTGCCTCCTCTGGCCATTTTTTCTTTTCCGCCCGGGCTTTGAGTTCGTCGGCATCGGATTCAAAGCCCTGATCGCCCAGTTCATCCTGAATGGTCCGGATCTGCTGGCGAAGGATGTACTCTCGCTGCTGTTTGTCCAGATCGAGCTTGACCTTAGACTGTATTTCCTCGGTAAGTTCAAGGACCTGAAGTTCGTTGGTCAGGTAGCCCAACACGATCTCTGCCTTTTCGGAAAGCTCGTCCAATTCCAGGACTTCCTGTTTTTCGTGAACTTCCATGTTAAGATTGGAAGCGATAAAATGGATGAGGAAGCTGAGGCTGGAGATATTTTCCAGGGCGATATTTGCTTCGGTAGGTAAATTGGGAGAGAGGTCGATGATGCGATTGGCTTCTTCTTTGAGGCCGTTCATCAAGGCCTTTACCTCTTCGATGGAAGGTAGAATTTCTTCCACTCCTTCAATGCTGGCCTTGAAATAAGGGTCAATGGCAGTAAACTGCTTAATCCTGAGTTTTCTTCTTCCCTGGATCACAATGGTTACCGAACCATCAGGCATCTTGATCATTTTCAGGATGCGGGCGAGGGTCCCGGTCACATATAGGTCTTCTATGCCTGGGTTTTCGATTTCTACATTTTTCTGCGAAACCACCCCGATAAGCCGTTCCTGGGTCTGGTAGGCCTCCCTGACGAGCTGTATGGATTTGTCCCTTCCTACAGTAATGGGAATGACAACTCCAGGAAAAAGCACCGTATTTTTAAGGGTAAGGACACTCACCTCGTCTGGCACCTCTTCTTCCTCCCAATACGAATCCTCCAGGGAGGTCATCATTGGAAATTCATCATCCAGAAAATCTTCAGCCTCAAATTGAAACAATGACATATATTTAAGAAAAAATGTTAGTCTAACTGCCACTTTGCCATGATGACAACCTGCTTGTCGACAAATAACGTTATTTATGTAATAAGTCAAACGTCATGCCTTTCATCCCAAAGGAGGAAAAAAGGCCATCTTTGTAGGAATGAAGTCAAAATCTAGTAAGTTTGACCTCTGAAAATTCCCACTATCGTTCCACCAATCATCTAACCTAAAATCATAGTTTTCCCCATGAAATTTAAGGATATCGTCGCTGTAACCGGTTCTCCAGGTCTCTACCAGGTTATCAAGGCAGATGACCGGGCCATTGTGGTAGAGTCATTGGATGAAAAGAAAAAGCGTCAACTCATCAAGGGCAATATGGTTGTTTCCAAGCTTTCCGATGTAAGTATTTACACCAAAGACGACAGCGAACCTCTGGTCAATATCCTAAAATCCATCCGGGAAAAATATGGTTCCGACCTTCCTGTCACCAAAAAAAGTAGCAAAGACGAGTTGATGGGATTCCTGGGTGAAGTCCTTCCCGATTATGACGGAGAAAGGGTCTATCCCTCTAACGTAAAAAAGCTCATTAGCTGGTATGACATCCTCAAGGCTTATGACATAGCCTTTGAAATCGAAGAAGAAGAATCCGAAAACGATTCGGAGGCCAAAGCGGTTGACAAGGAGGAAGACTGAAGCCCATGGACTTGATTTTTCACCCTCAGTTTGTACATTTTCCTATAGCCTTTCTCCTATTGGGGGGCTTGGCATATGCTGTAGCCTATTTTAAAGAACGAGAGTTTTTTCTGCGAATGGGTTTTCTCCTCCACATTGCAGGGTGGTTGGGTAGCATTGCCAGCATTCTTACAGGCAGGGCTGCCGAAGCTAAGGTCATCCATACCCAAGCCATTCATGAGTTGGCCACCTTGCACGAGCAACTGGCTTATCTGGTCGCCTGGCTATTTGCCATGCTGGGTATCTGGATGTTTCTTCGCCAGAAAAAAATCAGTGGCAAAGAACTGATCCTCTTTTTACTTTTATTTTGGGGATCAAATACCGCTATGGCCTATATGGCCCACCTTGGCGGAGAAATGGTATATGAGGAAGGAGCCGGGGTCATCCCTATGGAAGAAAAATTAAAAGAACAATTTCGCAATGAACAGTCGCAACTACAGCCAGAAAGCCTTTAATATTTTTGGTCTTATTTTGATGCTGCTTCTCAGCTCATGCACCGAGCATCGGGTTAAAAGCCGCTTTTTTACCCAGGGTGGTTGCGAAGAGTGTAAGCTCCTGATTGAAGAAGCCCTGGAAAAAATGTCCGGAGTAGACAGCGTAGCCTGGTCTTACCAAACTAGCTTGACTACTGTTATATTTGACACGACCCGCACCAACGAGGAAGATCTCCAGAAGGCTCTGGCAAAAAAAGGCTTTGAAACAGCCTATTTTCCGGCGGATACAGAGGCTCAAAAGAATCTGCCGCCCTGCTGTACCAAGAATATCAACCGAAGCCTTATTCCCCCTGGTATTCACGGCCATGGTCAGGGACATTGAACCCAGGTGTAGGGCTTCAATTTTCCAATTCACCTTCACATAAGCCTTTGTACAGCTCATACTGGCTCAGTCGGGCCGCCCGATCGCTTTGTTTCAGCCAGGTCTCAAATTCAGATGGGGGATGCTCCACAATGGCCTTAGCCACACAGGGGCAAAGGTTTTCTTCCCAGTCCTTGTAGGTAAATTGACCTGTTGGCACTCCTTCCATATCCTCTCTACAAAGCTGTACCAGGTCGTTTTTTTCTTCCTGCTGGCTGACCATTTCGCCTACCGGAATCAATTTTTTGTATATAAAAAATGAAACGCCGGCGAGCAGGGCGACCACCACCACAAACAAAATCTGTCCGGCCACTTTGGGCAATTCGGGCATATGCGGGTCGTGGTGATGATGGTGATGTCCCATATTAATTGGTATAAGTTTACAAAAGGGAAGTCCAGGCACCTTCCCTTTGACGAATGAAATATTTTTACCTGAAAGCAGAAATCTTGGTGATGTCGTAACCGGTAATGAGGAGGTGGATGTCATGGGTTCCCTCATAGGTAACGACGGACTCAAGGTTCATCATGTGCCTCATGATGGGATAATCCCCTGTAATGCCCATTCCTCCCAGTATTTGTCGGGCTTCACGGGCTATTTGAAGGGCGGAGTCTACATTGTTTCTTTTGGCCATAGAAATCTGCGCCGTAGTAGCCTTGCCTTCATTCATCAGGCTGCCCAGTCTCCAGTTGAGCAGTTGCATCTTGGTAATCTCGGTCAGCATTTCAGCCAATTTTTTCTGCTGTAGCTGAAATCCTGCGATAGGCTTGCCAAACTGCTCTCTTTCCATGGCGTATTTGTAGGCGGTGTAGTAGCAGTCCATGGCGGCTCCCGTAGCCCCCCAGGCGATCCCATACCTGGCCTTGTCCAGGCAACTCAGAGGCCCTTTGAGGCCATCTATTCCAGGAAGAAGGTTTTCTTTAGGTACCTTAACATTGTCAAAAACAAGTTCTCCGGTATCTGAAGCTCTTAAGGACCATTTATTTTCGATTTTGGGAGTGGTAAAGCCTTCCATTCCCCGCTCTACAATAAGTCCCTGGATGCGCCCATGCTCATTTTTAGCCCAAACGACGGCGATATCTGCAAAGGGTGAGTTGGAAATCCAAGTCTTGGCACCATTAAGCACAAAGTGATCTCCCTCTTCGGTAAAATGGGTCTTCATTCCCCCGGGATTGGAGCCGTGGTCAGGTTCGGTAAGGCCAAAACAGCCCATCATTTCTCCACTGGCAAGCCGGGGCAGAAACTTCTGACGTTGTTCCCCACTTCCGTATTTATAGATGGGATACATGACCAAGCTTCCCTGTACAGAGCACATAGATCTGATCCCCGAATCGACCCGCTCGATTTCCTGCATGATGACACCGTAGGCAATTTCATCCAGGCCGGGACATCCGTATGCTTCAGGCAGAGAGGGACCAAAGAGTCCCAGATCACCCATTTGGCCTACCAAATCCTTGGGGCAGTGGTTGTTCTGGGCCCATTCGTTGATGAAGGGTGAAATATGCTGATTCAACCAGGAGCGGACACTGGCCCGGATGACCTTGTGCTCGTCGGTCAGTAGATCATCTACCAAATAATAATCTGTAGCTTCGAATGCATGAGCTACTGCCTGCTTATTGTGTTCCTTTATCATTGTAGTAAAGTATTTATTTTGAGTAAAAGCATAAAGTTTAATCCAAGCAAAGCAAAAATCTAAAAAATTGCCCTGGAAATAAACCCATTTCTCCATATTAATAGGAATATCTTTTACGCAATTAATGTTTAACTGGTCTAAAGATTCCCGGAATATAGTCTTGATATGACTGGCTTAGACAGGTTAGGGTAAATGATTAAACTTCAGATTCTTCGTGGCACATCCTCTCAGGGCACGGGAAGTGGATAGGCCAGGCCCCTTCCCAGCTCGAAATCAAAAAGGGTCGAAGCTCGCAGTTCCCCGTATAGGGTCCAGTGATTTGCAACGAGGCTCCACCTCCTTTCTTTGTACCTTCTCAGCTTATTTTCTGCCATGTTGACCCTGTAAATATCGCTTCCCCCCAGGCGAAAGCGCTTTTTAAGTAAAGAAAGTTCCTGGGTCGACAATTCTATGGCCTTTGTATTTTGGTCGAGACGTCTTTGGCAGGAAAAAAATTCTTCAAATACCGCCTTCAGTTTTAGGTAAAATTCTGATTCTTCCCTTCGATCTCTGGCCCTTTCAGCCTCCTGTCGGGCGAGAGCTACATTTTCAATCCCCTTTCTTCTCCCCCAATCCCAGAGGGGTATTTCCAAACTTACAAAGATCATCTCCTGGTCCAGTAGCCTTGAGAGGGAGGTCCTGAGGCTGGTATCGCTTTGATTCAGGCCCAAGCTAGCCTGTACACTGGCCTGAAACCGATTGTCCTTCCTGGCCTTTTCGACCTGCATTTCTCCCTCCCAGGACCTTTTTCTCATCATCAGCATAAGGGGATGGTTGCGCCTTGCCTGCAGCAATAGCTCTTCCCAACTGATCCTAAGCTCCGCCGGCGGAGAAGAAGGCATACTCAGGCCAGGCCCGGAAACATCTAGCCTAAGGTAGGTATAGAAAGCTTCCCTTTTCTTCATCAGATCCACCTTCATTTCCTCCATTCTTTGCTGATAGTCAAGTTTCTGAAGATGGAGGTTTATTTGGTCCTCTTTCCGATAGCTTTTGCTATACTGCCTTTGTTTTTGCATGTCAATCAGGGAGTCTGTCCAGGCCATTTCTACTTTAAGTCCTACTAAGTCCTCCTGGGTCTTCAAAAAATCAAAAAATAAACGGGTGGTCTTGAGGGCTATTTCTTCCATAGTGAAGTAGTAGACTTTCTCGGCGATCTCCTGCCTGAGTGGAGCCAATTTTTTCTCCCATTTAAAGGAATTGAACTGGCCGAGGGGCTGATCAATACCCAGACGAGCCGGTGCGATGGAGTAGTTGACAAAGCTCGTAGGGGCAAAATTTTGAAGGCGACTCCAATTGCTGGTAAAGAAAACCCTGCCTCCGGTGCTCCCTATTACCTTTGAAATTCTGAGGGTAGCAGAACTGAAGAGGTTCTGTTGGGGAACGAAGACATCTGCCTTTTCTATGACGTCATAGCGCTGGACGATGGTCCTGTTAAAGCTTACCGGCCTAGCTTCCAAACTAATCTGAGGAAGGACCTCTGCCTGGCTCATCTTGTAATCCCAGCATTCAGCGAGGTAGTCCTGCCTGGCTGCCAGGGCGTCGAGGCTCCGCTGTTGAGCCAGGTGGATAGCCTCATTCAGTGATAATTTTTTTTCATCCTGAGCAAAACCCGAAAAGGTCCATGCTTCCAACAGAAAAAGTAAGGCCAGGGTCCATTTTGCTTTCATGTCAGTGCTGTTATTTAACTTTCTTTCAAGAGAAAGAGGTATTTAAAAGCCAGGGGAATGAAAAATAAGCTGACCAGAGTACCCAGACTCATTCCTCCCAGAAGAGCTAAAGCCAGGGGACGCTGAAGTTCGGCACCCAGGCCCTTTCCCAATAAAATGGGCATGACGGCTAACATGGTCGTCATGCTGGTCATGAGTATGGCTCTAAGCCTTCGCTTCCCTGCCTTGCTGATGGCTTTTTGAAGTGGAACTTCCTCATCGATAAATCGCTTGATGGTATCGATCTTCAAAATGGAGTCGTTGATGACAATGCCTGACATGACCACCATACCTATCATGGCCATGAGGTTGATCGTGCTACCACCCAGGTAGAGGGCAATCAAGGCAGCCGATAGGGAAATAGGTAGTTCTGCCAGAATGATCAGGGGATAGAGAAGAGACTCAAACTGGGCGGTGAGGATAGCGAAAAGCACAAAAGAGGCCAGGGCCAGTAAGCCTGACATTTTCCTGATCTCATTTCTCGTTTCTGTTTGGTCAGCATGTAGAGAAATTTGAATTTCCGGGTGTAGAAGAAGAAATTCTGTAAGGCTGCTTTCTAATCGGCGAACCTCAGCCGGTCTTAGACTTAGGTCAATGGGGAGGAAGGGACCCCACCTATCCGCATGGATCAGGGAAAAAGAATAATCATTCTTCACCTCTACCATTGCCGAAACCGGATAGGGCCTGCCCTCTTGATTTTTTACCAGCACCCTGGCGAAATCTTCCCCTGCTGAGGCCAATTTTTCTTCGAAAACTACCCTTACCTCACGATTTCCCTCTTGTATGCTGACAAGGGGAAGGCCCCTAAAGACGACCCTCAAACTTTCAAAAAGTTCATGAAGACCGATTTTGTAGGTCTTGAGTTTGTCAAACTTTGGGATTACTATCTTGTGGAGCCTTGTTGGAGGAAGCTTTATCTCAAGGGCATGCTTTTCCCAAAGAAAGGTTCTCAGGCTATTCACATCTTTCGGATCAATGCCTATTCCCGAATTTCCACTTCTCAATTTTAGCTGGAGAGGAGGGCGTGAATGCCCCAACAAACGCTCGAACATATTTTTTGCCGGATGAAAGGAGTAGCTAAGTCCGGAAGAATTACGTTCGAAGAAAAAAGTCAACCTTTCCTGAAGGGCTAGTAATTGGTTTTCATCTTCACACTGAAAAGAAATACTAAGGTCTGATACCTCCTGCGGCAATTCATCTGTGATCACAAGGTCCTGGGTACCCACAAAAGCATCGCTATGCAGGGAAAAAGAATCAGTTGATGCAAGAATGTCCCGGGTGAGTTTGAGGGTTTCGTCCAGGGGTGCATCCGATTTCCCCTTTACTTTCAGGATCATTCCCTGACGGGTAAGTTGGGGGAAGCGGGATTTAGGAAGGGTCAAAAAGAGGAGCACACCTGTACAGCTGACGATAACCAAAGAAATAAGAAAGGTTTTCTGCCTCTTCATGCAGCCTTCCAGGGTATTTTTGTAGATATTTTCCAAGAGGATCATGCGATTATTCAGAGCGGGATGGCCTTTTCCGCTTTTATGAATCAGGTTGAAGAGGGTGGGAAGAAAGCATAGGGAAACGAGTAGGGAAGCTCCCAATCCTATAGCTACTGCAAGGGCCTGATCATAAAATAAAGCTCCGGCAATACCGGGAAATAGGGTAAGAGGAAGGAAAACCGAGCAGGTCGTAAGGGCAGATGAAAGAAGAGGTGCCATGACCTCTGTACTTCCCCTTAGGCAAGATTGAAAAAGCTCCTCCCCATTGTCAAAGTAATGGGAAATGTTGTCGAGGACAATGATAGCATTGTCAATCATCAAACCGATTCCCAGCAGGAGACCTGATAGAGAAATGATATTGATGCTTAGTCCTAACCCATAGAAGCCCCAAAGACTGAGCAGCAAGCAAAAGGGAATACTCAAGCCTATGAGCCAGGGCAACTTTTTATTTTTGAAGAAGAAAAAAATGACCATGAATGCCAGGCTTCCACCCACCCAGAGGCTTTGGTAAAGGGAAGCCAAAGAAATGCGAAGTAAGCTCCCCTGGTCCTGGGTGATTGAGAATTCGAGCTCGGGATACTTGTATTCCCAATTTTTCAGAAGCTGCTCGATATCCTCCTGGAGTTCATCCATACGTGCCTCCGGTCGCTTGATGATGGACAGGGACAGGCCTTGCTTACCATCAGCGAGAAAAGCTCCCTTAGGTGGAACCCTTCCCCGCTCAACCCTGGCGATTTCTTTAATCTGAAAAACCTTGCCATTCTTTCGAATAAAAATATCTTCAATATCGGCGATATCCCCCAATTTCTCTCCCAGATAGAGATGTACACGGCGATTGTCCTGAACCAGGGTCAAATCATTGAAGCGAAGCTGCCGCCTTTGAAGGGCTAGCCTCAGGTCCTCAATCTCCAACCCTCGGCTTTCCATCTTCCATTTGTCAGGGATGAGTGTCCACTGAGGATAAAGGCTACCGGTCAAATCGACAAAGGCAATGTTTGAGCTTTGCTCCAGAGCTTTTTTTATCACAGAAGAAGCTACATCGCTAAGGCTCAGCAAGTCATCATTTTCTATCCTGTTCTCTCCTCCACTTAGGCTAACCCGCAGGTTGAATACAGGTAGATCTGTGGCTCGGGCTTTGATAATAACTGGTCTCTTGGTACCAGTCGGTAAGTAAGACATGGCTGCATCTACCCTTTCGCTAACATCCATAAAGGCCCTTTCCATGGATTTGCCATATTCAAACTCCAATTTTATGATACCTCCCCCATCTATGGCTCTGGATGTCAGGTCTTGCAGGTCGTTGAGTTGAAGCATTTCCCTTCTGAGGGGTCGGATTAGGCCAGTCTCCATGTCCTCCACGGAGGTATTAGCTTGTGAACAGAGCAAGATTATCCTGGGGATTTCTATATTTGGGAGAAGGGAGAGAGGGAGTCGAAATGCTGCCACCCCTCCCCCCAACAGTAGCAGGAAGCTGATGATGAGCACTCCGATGGGTCGGGCGATTATGGAAGCAATAACTGCCTTCATGGTTGAGGAATTAGGACGGCGACCCTATGAGCCAGGTTTCGATTTCCACTGCTAATGACTATATCCCCCTCCTCTATTCCCGATTTTATGCTTATCCATTCGCTGTTTCTCTGCCCAGGCTCTACATAGTTCCAATAGGCAGTATCATTTTTCCAAAGGAAAACCAGGTCCTTACCCTGTCGGCGAAGCAAGGCAGAACTGGGAACTGCCAGTTGGGGGGAGGATTGATTTTTGATGATGACCTTTGCATTCATCCCGTGAATCAGATGAGGTCCCGGTTTAGGGATCAAGGCTTTGACTTTTAGGTTTCCATCTTTATTGATGCTGGGGTCAATCTCTACTATGCTTCCTCTTATATTTTTTTCGGGAAAGGCATAGGGAATGACATTTACCTCTTGGCCTGGGGCCAAATAGGAGATTTCTGATTCCAGGATTTCGAAATCGATGAGAAACTTACTGCAGTCGAGGAGAAGGCAAAATGCTTTGTTGGCGGAAGTTGGGCTAAAGGGCTGGGTGTTCAACTGGGCAATGGTCCCGGAGAAGGGCGCCAACAAGTTGCTTTGCTTAAGGCGAAAACGCGCCTTTTTCAATTCCATTTCTGCTTGAGCCAGGCCACTGCTGTACCGTGAAGCCTTCCATATCTGGGGAGGAACCTTGGCGGACTCCAGGGAATCATATCCGTAGTTCAGCAGGGCATCAGCAAAAGAGAGGCGTTCTTTTTCCAGCATTTCCTGGGCACTTTCCTCTGCCAGGACTGCAGCTTCGGTGTTAAGTCCGGCAATAAACTGCCCTTTTCGAATTTCTTGTCCGTTTTTGACGGCGATCCTCTCAATCCTTCCTCCAAGGGTAAACTGCAGAGATGCCACCCTGTAGGCCCTTAACTTTCCCTGGCTGTAGATTTCCTTCTCAAAGGATACCCTGGAAACCCTAAAGGTATCTACCTCGGGTCGCCGGAGGCCCAGCATTTCATTTCTTTGACTTACAGCCTGAGGGCCGGCTTCGCTGCGGCAGGCCAGCGTAAGAAACAAAAGAAGGAGGAATGGCAGCGTCAATATGTAGGCTAGAGACTTATGCATAGGAACCATCAGGAATGCGAGTCGATGATGTACTCAAAAAACCGACTGAGGGTAGAGTCTACGCTTGGATTTCCCACCCACACAACCTTTTCATCCTGGTCCAGCAAAAAAGCCTGAAGCAAGGGCCTTTCGCTGATTCCATTTACCTCAAAAAACTTGTTTTCGCTGTCGTGATAAATTGGATATGGGAATTGGGTGGCTTCTTCAATTTGATAGGCCAAATTGGCCCTCGAATAGGACTTTCCTACAAATCTTATGTTTACAGATTCATCCCAGCGATGCCGTTTGATCAATTGGGACCAGGTATCCATGCGGATGCTGCACAGGGAGCAATCTGCATTGATCCAGGCGACCAGGGTGAGGGGCTTTTCCGGCATGGGCAGCTCTTCCATCGGAGTCAGGCCCAGTTCAGATAGAAAAACTTCATCGCCAATCTTGGGTCCCTGGTAATGCTCTCCATATAGAATTGGGAAGTGAGTAGAAGAGGGCATCCTACAGGATTGGGAGGCTGGCAAAAAGATTAGCAGCAGGAGAATTAGGTGCTTGTGTTTCATGGTTTTAATGTTTTTGGGATAAAATGCCAGGCAGAGGCAACAGGAGAGGAGTGTTTGCACATGTGCCCCATTCCCGTGCCGTTCTGACTGGTCCGATTTCATCCTATCGGTTGAGCGAAGCTTTCTTTTTTTCCATTTTGCGTATCATTTTATCAAATCTTATCCTTGCAAGGCTGTCAACCGCAGGGTTTCCCAGGGTCCTGATTTTATTCTCGCCATCAATCAGAAAGCCGTGAAAATCAACGTCCTTTGAGATTTGATTTTCCTTAGCAAAAAGATTCTTAGCATCATAAAAGGTAGGATAGTCTATCCCAATGTCATCAAAGACAAAGTACTCCAGTGTAGAGATGGATTGGCCATGGCTGATAAAGATGACATCAACAAGGGTATCCCAACGGGTGTCAATTAGGATATCATTCCACAAGGAAATGATAGCTGCACAGAGAGAACAATCTGTCTTGGTGTAGACGACCAGCCTGTTTTTTCCTTCGCCTGCCATGACTTTCTTATCTTCTTCACGAAGAGGCTGAAGTTGAGCGAGGTCCAGTTTCAGGCTGTCTCCCGTCCGCGGTCCGGCATAAGCATCAGGCAGTTGAAGGGCCCATTTGCTGCTGCATGCGGCGCCTATTGTGCTTAGAAAGATGATAGCCGCAAGAAGACGGAAGGAGAATGGATCAGAGATTTTCATTAGCATCAGGGTTTAGGGCTTTGAAGGTCAAAGCGGTAGATTTCAGGTTCTTCATAGTTGACTCCATAGAGGTATCTTCCTTTGCTATCTACCGCTATGTCTATTACCTCCCGATCCAATTGGTACAAAATCTCTGGTTTGCCCTCCCAGGAAAAAAATAGCACCTTATCAGAGTGGGCGTCCCAATAAGGCCTGGCTTCACCGTTATCTCCAGTGGGCGCATCAATATCCCTTCTTCCCGAGTACAGCAAAAAAGGGCCCTCATTGGAAGCCGAAACGCTGGGATAGGCATTTCTGGCTTTGTTGGAAGTGATATAATTTTGATTCAATCCTACCTTAAAAGGCATCCATATATTGTGGTACAATTCAGGACCTGCCAGACGGGCAAGTTCATTTCCTTCCTTGTCATAGAGCTCAAATTCTGTAGCATTCTTTACCGCTGAAACCAGGTGCTGACGATCAGGAGCCAGGGCGAGTTCGGCCTGGTGAACCTGGGCCCAAACGAAATCGACAATTCGTGGATCATTCTTGGGAGGAAGCTTTCCGGCCTTCCTGATAAATTTTCCCCTTTCATCAAAATAAAAAAGCCTACCGTTTACCTTGTCATAGGTCAGCCCTACTATGGTAGAATCGGTGATCCACTTTGGATGCTGGACCACATCATAACTGAAGTCAAACATTTCACTTTCGGCACTTGGATCCTGACCATTTAGCAACTGATCCATGGAATAGCCTACCATTACACGCCTTTTGTAGTCGTAGACCCAGAGGGAACGGTCTTTCTCTCTGTAGGTAAAGGTCCAAGAGTGAATGACTTCTCCAGGGCCTCTTCCATCTCTAGCAAAGTGGGTCAACTCGCTGGTCTCGAGGTCTAGTATATGGCTATGATGCCCATTGATAAGACCATTGAAAATGAGATAACGGTCTTCGACCAACTGGCAGTGGTTCAGGTCGCCGAGTTCGTGAAAGAGGTGTAGGGACTCTCCCTCCACTTGCTTTACCTTGGGAAAAGAATCAAAATTGAAAAAGGCACGGGAGGTATCAATATTTACATAATGGGTCTCCTCATAGAAATTTTCACTTTGTGAGCCCAATTGCTGATAGCGGCAAGAAAAAAGCAGAGCCAACAGGCAGCTGAGACATAACATCATGCATGTTTTCATAACTAAAGGGTTAAGGGTTTTTAGAAAAAATGATCCTTAGGGTCCAAAGCATCGGGGCTTGGGACCAGAAATACATGGCTCGTACAAATATAGATTGATGGATCTTTGTCGAAAGAAGGGGATGGCCCCCCAAGATCCAGGGAAGCCATCACGGGGTTCGGTCAGGGTATCCTACTGGAAGGTTTTCACACTTCCGTCTTTGTAGAGTACATTGTTGAGCTTCCTTGCGTCGGTGTGGGTCTTCCATCCGATCCTTACGGCACAGCTTCCCTCGTTGACACAGTCTGCTGCGACGATTTTGGAGGCTGCTACCGTTTCGCGAGGGGCAGTGGGGTCAGAGGTAAGTCCTGCAAAGGCTTGCTGGCTGCCAGTAGCCATTCCGAGGAGGAGGAAACCTCCGATAAAAAATTTCAACATGGTTTTCATGAGTGTAATTATTAAAAAGTTAAACATGTGCTTTTGAGTGGAACTTTCTTCTTCTGGCTACTGAAAAGAATCAGGCCAAAAGAGAAAGTATCAGAATCAGTAGGCCAGGTGGTTCTTTTTCCCTTCGGATGTCAGAACATAGCGCTTTTCCAAAGTACAGAGTTTACCCCGGTACTTGATTGCACAGGAACCCTCGGCCTTGCAGTCTGCCTCACATTTCACCTTGAAACTGGTACCAGGTTCAGATTGGAGTAGGGTCTGGCCGGATAGCTTGACAGTAGCCATCGAAATACCTAGGAGAAATACCAATCCCAGGCTTGCAAAAAGTGTTTTTCTTGTTTTCATGGTCAAAAAATTAAAACAGTTAATAAATGGTTGTCGAGGTCTTTAGAATGAACTTAGAGCTTTTCCTTATCTACACTTACAATATACATATACACAATACATATTCAAAACATTTATAAAAATTCATGTGTCAATATATAAATTGCCTCATTTTTCTTTAGTCTTCATCGCCATTGCTATCCTCCAAATACTTTTTGACAAATTCAGAAGGGGGCAGGCCTTTAATTTCCTTGAATGCCCTAGAAAAAGTGGTCAGAGAGCCAAATCCACAGTTTTTCGCCATCTTACCCAGGGTCCAAGACCTATCCAGGTTTTGATCTAGTTGGCTCATGAAATCGTCGATTCTTTTTGTATTAATGTATCGAGATACATTTTCCCCACCTACTTCGTTAATCGCACGGGAAAGATAGGTGGTATTGGTCCGTAATTGATCGGCCATGTCCCGCAGGCTCAAGCCCTGCCTCAGATAAGCTTTTTCTCCCTCCATCCAAGCTTCGAGCTCTTCATAGAGTTTAGAAAGGAAAGATTCTTTTTTGTACTCCGATAGATTGTCATTTTCCTGGAAAATAGAAATGTTTTCCCCTTGATCCTCCCGGGACCAAGTCCATAGATTTACATTCATAATGATTGATTTAAAAGTTAATAATTACAGTTTTTACCCATTGCCTCTGATCAAGAAGAGGGGAAAGATCAGGACCAGCCCTAAAAAGGAAGAAAAAAGCCCTCCCACACTGCCCACGGCCAGGCTGTACCAAAAGGGAGTAGCTTCCTCCCATAAAAAGGGAAGGAAACCCAGCATGGTAGAAAAGAGGGTGAAGAAAATAGGTTTTATCCTAAGTGAGAAAGCCTTATGAAAGGCATACAGGCGGGGTTTGTCGGGACAAACACGAAGTTGATTTCGGTACTCATATATCAAGAAAAAAGCCGCATTAACCCCGATTCCCGATAGCAGGAGCATGGCTGCATAACCTCCCTGGTCAAATGGAAATTTACCCAAATAAAAGGTCAGAAATAGCCCGATAAAACTCATCGGAATGATGCTCACCGCCCACAAAGAAAGGCGAAGATCCTCCAGCATGGCGGCCGCCAATAAATACATCAAAAGAAAAACCAAAAATATATACAGATAGGGTTCCGCTTGCTTCAGGATCTGACCTGTTCCGATATCTTCCCTTTCTACCCGGTAGCCTAAGGGTAAATTTTCTCCAAAGGACTTCAACACAGCCTCCAGCACCCTTCCTTTTAGGGGAACCGGACCCAGGAAATCGAATTCGACAAAGAGGGTATACTCCTGGTTTTTCCTGGAAATAACCCTTCCCCCCTCAATTTCTCTTACCTCTACGCATTCACCCAATTTCAGAAACTTTCCTTTTTCTGCGCGAGTCGGATAATTCAGGCACTGCCAAAGGTCTCGACGTGAAGAGGAGAGGTTGCTAAGGAAGATGTCTTCCTGTCCCCCCTTCCCTGTTCGATTTCCCAGGTAAACCCGAGAATAAGTATAGGTAGCCAAGCCTTTGTATAATTCCTCTGGTTCTACCTCCCAAATCGCCATCTTTTCCCAATCAGGGAGCAAAAGATAGGCCGGGTGAAGACGGTAATCAGACCTAATCTTGCCATTGATATAGGCCTTTTCGACCCTCAGAAGACCTTCTATCCTTGCTTTCAATTCTTCTGCCAGCCCCATCAATCTTCTGTAATTATAGCCTTTGAGGCAGATGCTGGTGTTTTTTCTATCGGAATTTACGGCGTTGCTGAAGCCCAGCCCCACCCCAGAAATCATCCAGTCCGCTCCCCCTACCCCAAGGGCCTGCCTGCGAATGGCAGCGAGGAGGGCATAGGGAAAATCGCTTTTTTCAGCCTCCTTTGTAAAGAAAATGCGCAGCAAAGCATCCTGGCTGTTGTTGATCTCACTTTGAAATTCGCGGATTTCATCGAATTGAAGGAGAAAGTGCTCCAGATCAAGAAAAATCTCGTTTATCCCTCCCCTTGCTGTTCCAGGAGGCATTTGTATCCTCACCTCCAGAATCAATGGCTTAACAGTCCTAAATTCAGCAGCTGAAATGACGTCCTTCGCAAATAAGCCCAGGCTCCCGCCCAGGTAGTTTTGCAAGAAAGGCTTGATCTCCTCCTGAAAATATTTGCTCCCCAGGCTCTTCTCATAGCCATTCTCCAAGGTGGATTTCCATAAACTATCTTCGTCTGCCTTTTGGAGTTCTACCTTCTTGGGAATCATAAAAAATGGGAGGCCAAAAGCCCAGAGTAATAGCAGTCCCCCCAGCCAGGCATACCTTGAAAAACGTCCCAGGTAGGCCAGGTAATTTTTTTTAAAAAAAGAGTTCAGGCTGTCCAGGGATGAAAAAAGGTGGGGGCCTCTGCTTGGTTTTATATTCGTCCATTTCATCATTGAGGGGACCAATAGCCCCCCCACAGCCAGGGAAATTAAGATATTGACACCCATGACCTTGGCGAAGTCTATCAATTGTAGTTGCAGGTCTTCTTTTAAGAAAAAAACCAGGCTGAGGGGGAGAACAGTAGAAAGGCCTGCAGCCAGCAGGGCGGGAAAGGCTTCTAATTGTCCCTTTTGCCGGATGTCTTCTATAGCTATCAAACAACTGTCGATGATCAATCCCAGAGAGAGGGCCAAGGCTGCCAGAGAATTCAGGTGTAGGTCCAGTTTGAGAAAGTAATAGAAGAGGGAGGCTATTCCGAGGTTTATGGCCAGGGCAAAGACCGTCATAAAAAGGTAGGCCGGAGATCGGCTGATCAACCAGGTGAAGCCCAGTAGCATCAAGAGTACCCAGATGCTCCTGCCTCCTATCTTTTTCAATTCTTTGTGGACGAAACGGCTGCTGTCGTAGGCGACCTGCACTTCGAGTTGATCCTTAGCAGCTGTATTTTCCCTATACAAGACGTGGGAAAGCTTCCTGGAAAGGCGGAGCTGGTTGCTGCCCTCTTCGGCATAGATCACGAGGGCCAGGGCTTCCCGCCCGTTGATCCGAAAGATTTTCCCTTCATGGTATCGAGATCTTTGGAGGGGAGGACAAGCCAAGCCCTTGGTTGCTTTCCTTCCATCCATAAGCCAGGTATCACTTAAAAAACGTCTGAAAAGGGTGTTTTGAAGAGAAATACTCCATTCCTGAGGGCTTATGCCTTGAAGGCTCAGTTGGTCCGGATCGAATATTGCCTCCCATTCTCTGGGATGATGTCCACTGAGGTAAGCCTCTTCTACGCCATCTACTTGTCTGATCAGGGGTAGGAGTTGATCTCGAGACTGAAAGTAAAGTTCATCCCTATCCACGTCGGCGCTTACCGTGAGAATCATGGCAGGGGACCGCCTTTTTTCACGCTTACCCAAGGAAGTTATGCGAGGATATCCGATGCCTTCAGGCAAATGAGGCAGAAGGCTTCGAATCTGGGCCCTTATCTCCATCTTCATGGCCTCCTGACTCACCCGGGAGTCGAAAAAAATTTGTATTTGCCCTTGAGAATGGGAAGTAAGCGAAGTTATCCCCCTGATGCCCTGGATACGAGAAAGGCTAGCCTCCATTTTGGCAGTCACTTCCTGCTCTATAATTTCTGCTGATTTGTCCGGCCAGGAGAAGTCAATGCCCAGCCCCCGCTCTTTGGCCCGTGGATATAGACTCAAGGACAAATCTGCTATGAGGAAGTAGCCCCAGGTCGCTGGTACGAGAAAGGCGATTAATACCACATAGGGATGGAGGGCTGTATTCATGGTTGGGTGGCTGCTGTACAAGAATAGACATTGATCTTATGCAAGATATAAATTCATATTTATTATACAAATACATAATACATATTTAAATTATTATGTCTCTGCCTGTTGCTTGTCCACATTTGGCGGGAGAGGGCCATATAGATATGGATCAAAAATACTTACCTTTGCCTGGTGGCTTGGGGTGGAAGCCTATGGTAAAGAAAAGGAATCCTTACCCCTTAGCCTTTGACAAGGAGGAGTTATGCGCAATGAACTGGAAGTATTCTTCAGTCGAAAAATCAGGGAAAAGATACATCTCTATCGCTACGGCTTGGTGATAGCCTATTTGATACTGATGACCCTGATGATGCCCCGGGCATTTCGGCTGAATTATCAATATGAGATTGGCAAAAAATGGGAGACCTCTACCCTCTATGCTCCCTTTGATTTTGCTATTTACAAGTCCAAGGACAGCCTGGAAAGGGAGAAAAAGCTTCTCAGCAGGCAGGTCCTGGATATTTATCGCCTGGATTCTACGGTAGAGGAGGAGGTCCTTCGGGAAACCCAGGTACTTTTTGGCAGCCTGGAGGTCAGGGCTAATAATTTTCTGGAGGCTCAGGCCAAAATGGATACCCTGGCGATGAATCGGTATCGGAGGGCCTTTTCTCAGCTCAATTTGACGGGGGTTAGCATAGAGATGGTCTTGGGGACCCATTTTATTCGCCTCAGGTCAGCGACAAAGGACATGATTGAGCGGGTATACCAAAGAGGTTATGTCGACCTTCGCCAACCTCAGGATTCGGCTTCTCTTTATGTGTCGGTCCGCTACAAGCCGGGAGCAGAGCGCTATGTGCCTATTCAGCGTCTCATCACCTCCAAAGATCAGATCAATCAACTGATTTCGGATACCTACCCCGATCTCAAATCTGAAGAAAAGCAGGTGTTGAGGTCCATTTTATCCCGAAAAGTAAAGCCCAACCTGCGTTTTGATACCAAAGACACCGAAAGAGCCAGGTCCCGCAAGCGATCTCTGGTATCTCCGGTCAAGGAAAAGGTGCAGGCCGGAGAGCTGATCATCAAAAAGGGATCGGTCGTAACAGGAGAGGACGCTTCAAAGATTGAATCTCTCATCATCGAACTCAAGCGGCAGGATGGAGGAGAAAATACCTTTTTGACTTTCTTTAGCCAGTTTCTGATCGTCCTCATCATTACCAGCATCATGTTGGCCTATCTTTGGTTCAACAAGCCCAGGCTATACTTCGACTACAAAAAACTCGGTCTTCTTCTTTTTACCTTCCTACTGGTGGTAGGTGCCATGGTGGTATCCACCAAGCTCACTGACCTCGCCGAACGGCTGAGCGATGTAAGCCCCTCGATCAACCTGTCTTACATTTACCTGGCTCCGGCCTGTATCGTTCCCATTTTTATCAGTAGCTTTTTTGATTATCGACTGGCTTTGCAAGCCAATCTTTTGGTAGCCCTTTACGGAGCGGTGCTGATCCAGCAGGGCCTGGAATTTGCCTTCGTACAGACGGTAGCAGGAACCATGGCCGTCTACAGCCTCCGCAAACTCAGAAAGCGAGATACCTTTTTTATTACCCTTGGCTACATATTTCTTGCCTACAGCCTGGCTTACATCGCCTTCAACTTGTTGAGCAAGGGTTCTTTTGTAGAAATCAATTATCGTACCTTACTGATCTTTGGGATCAATGTGGTCCTTACTGTCATTACCTATAACCTAATCTACCTCATGGAGAGGGTCTTTGGCGTTACCTCTGACCTGACCTACCTCGAATTATTGGACACCAATTATCCCTTACTCCAGGAATTGTCGCGAAAGGCTCCGGGCACCTTTCAACACAGCCTTCAGGTAGCTAATATTGCCGAAGCAACCATCAAAGAAATCGGAGGCAATGCCCTGCTCACCCACGTAGGAGCTCTCTACCACGACATTGGAAAGATGGGCCAACCCAATTTTTTCATAGAAAATATGTCAGAGGAAGATAAGGAGCAAAATCCACATGAAAAGCTCAATTGTGAGGAGAGTGCCGAGATCATCATCGGACACGTACCCAGAGGGGTGGAAATAGCCCAAAAGTATCACCTGCCCCAAGAAATCATCGATTTTATAAAGATGCACCATGGGACTACGCGGGTGGAGTTTTTCTACCGAAGGTATCTCAGAGAAAACCAATGTGAGGCTCCCGAGGCAGAAGAACTTTTTCGATATCACGGTCCCCTTCCCAATTCTAAGGAAACAGCCGTCCTCATGATTTCCGACTCCATCGAAGCGGCCTCTCGTTCGCTCAAAAATCCTACCCAGGAAAAACTTTACGAACTCGTCGATAGCATCATCAACCATAAGATCAAGGATCATCAACTAGAGGAATCTAACCTTACATTCAAGGACATTTCCCGGATTAGGTCGGTGATCAAAAAGCAGTTTATGAGTATTTTTCACGGCAGAATCGAATATCCCAAGGAGGAAGAGGAAAAAAAGGTAGCTAAATAGAGGATGGCATTAGCTTCCCCACTTCAAAAAACTGAGGTTACTTTTCATTTTTTCCCATTTGACCCGATTCATGGCGGTCTTCTTCCTCAATTTCTTGAAGCTCCTCTCATCTATTTCTTCCCATTCCTCACCCGTCAATGAGACATGGGGGAGGGCCCGAAAGTCTTCGCTCTCATGGGGCTTGGAGAAGCGGTTCCAGGGACAGACCTCCTGGCAAATATCGCAGCCATAGGCCCAGCCCTGCATTTTATCCTGAAACTCAGGGGGAATGTCCTCCCTGAGTTCGATGGTAAGGTAGGATATACACTTTTGGGCGTCGATGTTGTAAGGTTCCAGTGCCTCTGTAGGGCAGGCATCAATGCATCGGGTGCAGGTCCCGCAAAAGTCCTTGATGGGCCCGTCATAGGCAAGTTCCAGGTCAAGGATGATCTCTCCGATGAAGAAGTAAGAGCCCCGCTTGGGACTGATGAGGTTGGTATGCTTTCCGATCCATCCGAGGCCGCTCTTTTTGGCCCAGGCCTTGTCCATGACGGGAGCAGAGTCTACAAAGACCCTTCCATTAATTTCCGCTCCGACCTCCTCCTGTATTTGCCGAAACAACTCATAGAGTTTCTTTTTCAGGACTTTGTGGTAATCGGGACCATAAACATACCTGGAAATCTTGGGTGCAGAGGGAGGCTGGGCCTCCGTTTCGTAGGGAGAATAATTGTGAATGACACTTATTACCGACTTGGCTCCTTCTACGAGAAGCCTGGGGTCTACCCTCTTATCGAAATAATTTTCCATGTATGACATTTTACCATGCCATCCCCTCCGAAGCCACTCTTCCAGTTCTCTGGCCTCCTGCTCCAGTTTCTCTGCCCTGGACACCCCTATCATATCGAAGCCCAATTCCGATCCCTTTTGTTTGATCAATTGGGTAAATTGCCCTTTATCCATAGGTTCAAATTACAGAATAATCGCTGATTCCTCCACCCCATACCTACATCTCCCATGTCGCCCATCCACCTTTCACTCTATCTCTGCCTGATTTTCTGCTTTACACTCCTCCGGGCTGGGGCTCAGACGGATTTTGAACCGGGAAAAGAAGGACTACAGGCCCTCTGCACGTATATTTTGGAGTCGGACTATAAAATGCGAAAGGCCATGACCTACAACCTTAAGCCCAGTCGAAAGGACTGTGAGGCTGCCTTCACCAAGGAAAAGTCAGCTTTGATCTTTCGCTTTCTCAAGAGGATCAACTCCAGGCACATCATCGTTTTAAGTCCCGACTTCGAATACGAAGACCGAATCAGCATTTGGTCCGCCCAAAAGGAAGATTTTCAAGACTACAAGGGAGAGGCTCCCTACTTTCCGGGAGGATACAGGGAAATGGCTCCCTATTTGAGAGAGGGAATCACTTATTACCGCATCCTTTTTGCCCGGGAGGGACACAGCACGGGGAGCACTTTCGACTTATTCGCCTACGTCAATGGCCATTGGTGCCTTTTTTTGAGCCCCTGGCTTCCCTGCATGGATTGATTATTCCAGGTCAGCTGCCTGAATAACGCTGGTATAGACGCTGGTTTGGCCCTCGTCCATCCGGGTCCAGATCGGGCATACCACCCCCTTGTAGGCGTCGATGTCATTGTAGTCTCCAAAAAATGTATGGGGTGTAGGGAGGAAAGGACTTTCGCTGATTTTTATATTGGTAAAGGTATTTCCTCCATCTCTGCTGTAGGCCAGGAAGACATCGGTATGGTCGTCTTCGTGATTCCTTCGATCATAGAAAACAAAGTAGAGATAGCCTGTCTGTGGATCTATGCTCATCCAGGTCAAAAACTGATGCCGTCCACTGCTGTCATCGTTGACCCTGATGGGCGCAGACCAGTTAAGGCCCTGATCCGTAGACCTGGCTAGCCATATGTCGGTATCTTCGGAGCCATTTCGCTGATCGGCCCAGTTGACATAGACTGTACCCCTACGAGGGCCCTTGCTGATGTCCACTCCGGTAATCGGCATGCCGTTGGAGCGATTGAGACCGGGGATATCGATGGCCCATCCCCCGGGCTGATCACTGACAATGACATCTTCTTCCATCCAGGTCTTGCCTCCGTCCATGCTTCGGTCAAAGTAAATTTTCTCATCCAGGGACCATGAAACATAGATTTCTCCCTTAGGCCCCACACACGGAACGGCACCTTCTACCGTACCGTCATCGTCGATGCAATCTCCGGGTATTTGGTTGATCTGTACCGCTTCGCTCCAGGTCTTGCCCTTATTTTTGGTAGAGGCAAAAAGAATATTCGACTTATTTTCTTCATCCTTGGACCCATACAGGTCAAACTGCGTCCAGGTACAATAAATCCTAATTTTATGGGGATGGGCTACCGCCCATTCTTTGTCCTGGTCTTTTGGGGGATGATAACCCATATAGCTACCTTCGCTCCAGGTTTTTCCATTGTCCTTGGATACCTGACATACGATGCGATCCAACCAAGAGTCCGGCCTATCTTCATTTTTGGGGTTAGCCAGGTGAAAATAGTAAATGTTGCCTTTTTTATCGGAGACCAGGCATGGATCGCCATAGACCCCATAAGGAGATTTAAGCCTTGATTGGGACCAAGTTTTTCCCCCATCCTGACTCTGGTATACCTTGTCCAGGATGGCGCCGGCTACGATATTCTGAGGATTCTTATAGTTGAAGGTAATTGAAGGTTCGCAGGGATTGTAGGCCTTGACCTGATCGTCCAATAGTATATTGGCAAACTGAGCGTAGAGGCCTGAGGCAAGGATACTCAAACTCAAAAAAATCAAAAAGGACTTCATAAGTATAAGGTGATTAAGGTTACAGATAGCAGGGGCTTAGGTGGGCCACCTTGGTTGGGACAGAATTTGAGGCTTTATTTGTAAGGCAAAAAATAAAGTCTTTTCCCAATCGTCCTCTACATATGCTACTTACCTGGGTCAAAAAAGTTTTTTCCTTCATATTCCTGGTACTCATCAGGTTTTACCAGTATGTGATATCGCCATTTACTTCGGCCTCTTGCCGCTATACCCCAACCTGTTCGCAGTATGCTGCTAAGGCCATTCAGGTTCACGGTCCCTTTCGGGGAGGATGGATGGCGCTCAGACGCATTTCCAGTTGCCATCCCTGGGGAGGGAGTGGCTATGACCCGGTTCCTCCGGCCAAGGGAAAAGAGGAGAAAAACGAGCCTCAAAACAACCAAGATCAGACTTGATCCTCTTGGTTCCAGACCTTAAAGACTTCTACTTCTTTAACGGTTTCTTCCCAGTCTCCGCGAAAGCCAATAGCCCTGTCGTCAATAAATATATCTGCCATTGGCTTGCCAAATGTCCATATCTTATCGAAGGGAATCTCGTGCTTTTCCATCCAGGCTTTCATGGCTTTGTTGTGGTCTACCGGATCGTTTTTTCTGAAAATTTTATTGGAACGGGTAGAGAAAATGTAGAGGGTATGACCCGCTTCTTTGAGTCGCTCCATGGCTTCTTTGGCTCCGGGGACGGGGGGATCGTAGATTTCGCCGCCGTTCCATCCCTTGGAGTAGAGGTGTAAGACACCATCAAAATCAATGGCTATTTTCATTTATCGCTTTTTTGCTGGGTAAAATTAGCCTCTCTCTCTTTGGGTCCAAAACTATCCGCAAATTGGAGGTATGCCGCTGAGAGTGCCTTCAATTCTCGATGGTGAATACGCTGAATTTCAAGAATGCGCGCAGGAGCTATGTCCTTGATCAGGCTGGGACCAAAATTATGGTCGGGATGATGCTCCTGATAATCCTGAATTCCCGGCACCTCGGTAAAGGTCTCGGCCCAACTCCCTATCAGGCTGTCGTAGCGCTGTAAACTGTCAGCTATGGGAGGAATTCCTTCCATTACTTGGTACTGCTTCCACTTTTTCCTGACAGAGTCTCGCTTCTGAGCGAGGCGCTTATATTTTTCTCTGCTTTTTTCATGGACCTCAAAGGCTTCTTCCAGGAGGGAAAAGTCCTCCTCATTTTGCTTATCCTTACATCCTGGTCCCAAGGCCAAAATCAAAGCGGCCAAGACCCACAAAAACCTTCTCATCTGCCCCCTTCCATTTCTTCTTCCTTGCGCCTGGCTTCTGCCATTTCCTGCTTCACGTGATCGGTGAACATGATCCCATTGAGGTGGTCGATTTCGTGCTGAAAGATTACAGCCGTAAAATCCTCCACCATTTCAATGTGATGCTCTCCTTCCATGTCGTCGTATTCAATCAAAATAGCATAGGAACGGGTTACCGTATCCCTGATGACAGGAACGGAAAGACAGCCCTCTCTTCCCTCTCTTTCCAGTTGGGTGTACTGCCTGATGAGGGGATTGAGGTAGACCTCAAAGGGAAATCCTTCCTTGTCAAAGCGCTGTACCCATATGATGTTGCGGAGCAGACCCACCTGAGGCGCTGCGATTCCCACGCCCAGACTGGCAGAATCCGTAACTGTTGCGTAAAGGCGATCCACAAAAAGCCTAAGTACTGAATCTTCCGGATTGGGGACTACATATCCGCTTGTTTTGCGAAGAAGCAGGGAATCTCCAGGCCGGGTGATGAGAAATACCCTCAGGGGCTCGTCTGCTGATCCACTCAGGATCAGGGCAGAATCCTCCGAGGCCCAGTAATTGACCATAGAGGCATTGGCACTTGCAAAGCGGTCCTCTACCTGGCCCAAAAGCAAGGTAGGAAAACCCAGCGCCATGAGGATCAAAAGGCCTTTCATCTCTTTAATCTTTATCATATCCAAGTTTTTGAGCGATCTCTCCTGGGAGGGCATCTTTGTGAACCATGACGTGAACGGTCTTATATTTCAAGTAAGCCTGAGACATATAGAGAAATCCTCCGCATGAATTGGAATTTTGTCCCCAGGAGTTTTTCACTACATAAAAGGGTTTTCCAAACTGATCTTTGGCCAGCCCTGTAATGTGCATCAGGTGATCATCGGTGGTTTCATAATTGTCAAAGGCTTCCTGACGTATGCCCTGGGTTATTTCCTTTTCTTCCATAATTTCCTGCCCCAGGTTACCGGCTCCATCCTTGGGTACAATCGCCAGCCCTTTGCCATGCATAAAGCCTTTTTCACTGACATCTCCATCCCAGGCAGCGGTGTAGCCTTTTTGTAAAGCATTGTCAATGACTGCAACCATTTCCTCCAAAGGAAGATTATACACCTGGTTCCAGTCCCAATTGTCCGGAATCTCGAGGACAAATTTTTCATAAAAGGGATGATGGGTAAAGGAGGCCAATTCTACGTAGTCCTCCTTCTTTATACCCAAACTTTCGGCATAGGATTTTGGGGTATAAAACTCTTCTCCAATCAGAACCTTTTCGGGAGGGGTGCCCAGATAGGTATCCAAAACGGCGTTGAGGGCGGGCTTCCACTTATAGCTAAGGCTGCGGCGGCCGACCAGGGCCTTGAGCATGCCTTCCAGGACAGCATCCATCTCCCCGTGATCGTGAGGCTGATCGTCAAATCTCCTGCCGCTGTATGCCTTTTCGGGGACCGTGCCGTATTTTTCAACCACATTCATGACATCGTGGAAGGTTCCTCCAGGGCTGAACTGGCCCTTTCCATGCATACGGATAAATAGCTCGGCTTTCTCCTTGTAGATATTTCTGACTACAAACATCTCAGAAAGGTCCAGGGCTTCCTGCCCCATTCGCATCAGCTCAGATTCAAGAAAAGAAACCGTAGAAAAACTCCAACAGGTACCTGTACGGCCCTGGCTCTTGACAGGAGTGGGAGATAAGTCTTGTTCGATGGTGAAGGCATAGGGGCCATCGGGAGTATTTTTGACGACTTCTTCCTGGGCGTGTAGGCAAAGGCTCAGGCCCAAGGTCAGGAGAAAAAGGGTAATGGTTTTCATCATAGGACTTAGGAGCTTAGGAGCTTAGGATATCTTTTTTACTTTTTGATGTGTGGTAGAAGCATCCACCATGTACCAGCAGGACCTTACTTGCCCATTTTTCAGGGATCGATAGGCTATGCCATTTTCGTCGAGGATGACGGCAGACCTTCCCATCCCATAGCGAAGGACTTCTACCTGGTCTCCTTCTTTGAGGCTGTGACCGTCCAGGTCTACCCACTTGGGTTTTCGGTCGGCAGATTCCTCTTTTTTGCGTCTGAAACTCTTCATATCAAAAAGAAAAGAGCCCTTAAAATAGGCCCTTTTCTCTGTAAATCCTATGTAAAAACTATCAAATTAGTCATTGAGGAAGGGGATGGTAAGCTCCTGCCCGGGGTGAATCACGTTTGGATCTTTGAGGATGTCCTTGTTTGCCTCAAAGATCTTGGTGTATTTCATGGGATCGCCGGAGTATTTTTTGGCAATCAGGCTGAGAGATTCACCGGACTCTACTACGTGTTTGGTGTAGAAGTCAGTGTGCTCTACCTCGATGTCGGCTTCAAGGTCGGCAGGGTTTTCTCCGGCAACTTCCTTGATTTTATCCCACATTCTGTCCTTGTCGTACTGGGTTTTGGCAACTCCTTTGACTTTGAGTTTTCCATTTTCTTCCTGTACATCTCCGTCTTTGATTTCGAGTTCCTGACCGAGGTCTAGTACAGAGCGATATTTGTCTTGAAGTGTCATAATTGAAGTGTTTTTGTAAAAATTAAAGTTGGTCTTTCAGTTGTTAAAACAACACGTTTAAATTTACCAAATTTTAGGTATTCTGACAGCTTCCTCTATAAAGGTCACTGCTAAATTTTGGATTTTTTCATGGCTACCAGAAAGGCATCTTCTTTTAACTTGTCCAGTTGGGCTCTTTTCTTCTCCACATAGGGAAAGAACCTATCTTTTTCCTCTTGCTTGATAGGCTTGGAAGACTGGGGTTTTACCTTGAGTGGATCCACGGGAACTCCATTTTTGTAAAACCTGAAGTCCAGGTGAGGTCCGGTAGAAAGTCCTGTGCTGCCTACGTATCCTATCAAGTCTCCCTGCTTTACTTCAAGCCCTGTTTTGATTCCCTCGGCAAAGCGGGAGAGGTGGAGATAGGCAGTCGTATAATTGCCATTGTGCTTGACCTTGAGCATTTTTCCTGCCCCTCTGGAATAGGTCTTGGTGATGATTCTCCCGTCGCCCACAGTGTAGACAGGGGTTCCTCTGGGAGCAGCATAATCAACACCCAGGTGGGGCCTTCGAATCTTGAGGATGGGATGGAGGCGGCTGTAGGAAAACCTTGAAGAAATTCGGGAATAGCGCAAAGGAGCCTTCAGGAAGTTCTTGCGAAGGCTGTTGCCATGCTCGTCAAAATACTCCTTTCCCTCTCCCTGATCGTAGGCAAAGGCATATAGCTCTTCATTCATGTGGGTAAAAACTGAAGAGATGATTTCGCCAAAACCGGCTTCTACCCCATCGACTTCATAGGTAGTGTAGATGACTTTGAAGCAGTCCCCGGCCTGCAGACCAAAAAAGTCAATGGCCCAAGCGTAGACATCTGAAAGTTCCATAACCAGGACTGGGCTTCCTCCCCCTTCCATGACAGCCATGTAAAGAGAAGAATTGATTGTCCCGGTGAGAACCCTTGTCAGGGTATCAACTTTATTTTTTCCTTGAACCACCTCAATGGAGTCGTCCAGGTGGACAGCCACATAATCGATAAGGTTGGGGTGATAGACAAATCCGCGCGCTGTCCTGAGGGAGTCTCTGTCGTGGATAATGGTGTAAGGCTTGTTGGCCCTCAGCCCGCGGACATCAAAAAGCTCACTTGGAAGCTGGGCTAGTTCGTGAATTTGAGCCAGGGAAACGTTGTAGCGGCGGAGGATTTCGCTCAGGTTTTCATTGCTCTTGATGACGGAGCGCACGACCTCGGCCTGATTTATGTCAAATCCGTAGAGAGACGTTGTTTCTTCTGGAGATTTCTCCGAAATTTGCAGAACGCTGCCTGAATAGCTTTGAGGCTCATTAACCTGACAGGAGGTAAACAAAATAATCATCGTCAGGGCAGCAGCAAAGGACAGGTACAGCTTCATGGGGGTTGTTTGAATTTTCCAAGGCATTAATAACAAAATAATGTATAAATGACAATAAGTGGGGTGATAATTATTCAACAAAAAACCTATTGGAATTTTGGAAATATGTACTTCTTGGGTTTGGCTAGTTAACTAAACTGTTCATTCCACAAACGAGTATTCAGTCATGGCATTGCATAATAAAGAAAACAAGGAAGTCCTGAAGGCGAGGATTCGGGAAAGTAAGGAAAGGCGGATCACCATTTCCTTTTACAAATACTATGCTATCGAGGACCCTCAGGCCTTTCGAGATGAATTATTTCAGCGGTGGGAGCAACTCTCTGTCTTGGGCAGGACCTATGTGGCAAGAGAGGGAATTAATGCTCAGATTTCTGTGCCAGAATCTGGTTTAGAGGCGTTTAAGCAGGAACTCGACCGCTACGAATGGCTTCGGGGCTTAAGGCTCAACATTGCCTATGAAGACGACGGAAGGTCATTTTTTAAGCTAAAGATCAAGGTAAGGCCCAAGATTGTAGCCGACGGCCTGGACGACAGGAGCTTTGACCCCGGCCAAACCGGAAAGCACCTTTCCGCCAGGGAATTTAACGAGCTTACCGACCGGGAAGATAGCATCGTGATCGATATGCGCAACCATTATGAGAGCGAAGTCGGGCATTTCGAAGGAGCCATTACCCCTGATGTAGATACCTTTAGGGATTCTCTACCCCTCATTGAAGAAATGCTCCAGGACCACGCCGATAAGCACATTGTTATGTACTGTACGGGAGGAATCCGCTGCGAAAAGGCCTCGGCTTACTTCAAGCACAAAGGTTTTGAGAAGGTCTACCAACTGGAGGGAGGCATCATCAAATATGCCCATGACATTCAAGAGGAAGGGCTTCCCAATAAGTTCCGGGGAAAGAACTTCGTCTTTGACGAGCGGCTGGGAGAGCGCATTTCCGAGGAAGTCATCGCCCGTTGCCATCAATGTGGTGAACCTTGCGATACCCACACCAATTGTAAAAGCGAAATCTGCAACCTCTTGTTTATTCAGTGCGAATCCTGCGCCTCCCAATACGAAGGCTGCTGCAGCGAAGAATGCCGGGATTTTACCCATTTGCCAGAAGAAAAACGAAAGGAAATCCAAAAGGGCCTCGACAATGCTGTCCGTGTTTTTTCTAAAGGACGCTTTGACAAGCAGAAAGTGAAGCTAGACCTCAACATTGATTACCAAATAATCCATGAATCCTGACCTGATCCCCTTTTACTTTCAAGAAGAAGAACTTGAACAGATTGCCAAGGTAGAAGGAAAGCGCCTCGAGAAGGTGATTTATACCATCTGGAGAAACATCGCCAAGACGGAGGAGATATTTGAAGCCCTGGATGGAATTAGCCTTTTCTTTGAGGATGGGCAGCGACTCGACCTTCTTCCCCGGGAAGATCAGCAAGGCATTGAGGTCAGAAGCCTCAATTTTGCCTTAGAGAAGACCCGTGTTCAGCAGCAGTTCAAAGGTCAGGTAGAACTCAAACAGGTAGACATGAGCCTCAGTCCTGTGTGGAAGGATAGCCTGGGCCAGCGCCTGGATTCCGTAGGTATGAATTCCCCCATGGATGGCTATTTTCAGTCCAATCTCCTCCAATTGGAATTTTCGGGTACACAGGTCGAGGTAAGCATGGGCCAGGAAGGGCTCATCGCCTACACCATTTAACAGCTAAACTTATTGATCCATGAATTGCTTTGAAGGTTCTGGCATTTACTTTCCCACAGGTCTGGAACATATCCTGGACATACAGGGCTATGATCACATTCTTTTTGTGATTGCCCTTACAGTAATGTACAAAACAAGGGAGTGGCGCAGGGTTTTGATTTTGATCACGGCCTTCACCATAGGACACTCCATTACCCTTGCCCTTTCGGTACTGGATGTCTTGAGTATTCCCTCGGAGATCATCGAATTTCTGATTCCGGTCACGATTTTTCTGACAGCCCTCCTCAATATCTTCCGGGCCTTCGGGAAGAAGGACAATGTATCACCTTCGGCCCGTGCGGCAAGAATCAGCTATCTGACCGCCCTTGTTTTTGGCTTTGTCCACGGGATGGGATTCTCCAATTACCTAAAGGCTATCCTGGGTAAGGAGGCCTGTATCCTGGGCCCTTTGCTGACTTTCAACCTGGGTCTTGAAGCTGGTCAGATCGTCATCGTCATACTCATGATGCTGCTAAGTTTTCTGGTCGTGGGGCTCATGAAGCTCCCACACAAGGCCTGGAAAATAGGATGCTCCCTATTGGTTGGGCTGGTTTCGATCTACTTGATGAAAGGAACAATCTTTTGGTAATCCAAAATCCTAATGATTAATGATTATCAGGAATCATTTTTGGGGGATAACCCATAGCGCTCTGGGGTTGAAAACAAGTTACTTAGAATAAGCCCAGCAGCGCTTTAACCATTCAATCGCGATAATCACCATTACTTTTCCAATAGGAGGATTCCCCAGTTGAGGTAGCCTTTTTTGCCCCCGTCGATCCAGTGCTGAAGGCCAGACTTCATCCGATCCAGATAATCGGCTGAAACCTCCCCTTTCATTTGCTCATGGTTTTTATTCAATTCATTGAGCACATTGGAGTAATGGTTGACCAGTTGCTCAAGCATTTCCCATGACTCTACGGAGGTCCAACCTATCTCTTCAGCCATCTTTTTGTACTTTTTTACCGAACCCATTTCCCTGAGGTGAATTCGCTTTAAGATGGGGTCCAGCACTCCCTCTGGGCATTCATCGGCCTGCATGGGATCGGTAAAGACCATCTTCCCTCCCTTCTTGAGCACCCGAAAACACTCCTCGAGTACCTTCCTTTTCCTTCCGGAATGTAGGATGGCATCTTCTGACCATAGAAAGTCAAAACTCTCATCCTCGAAAGGAAGGTCTTCAAAATTTCCCTCTACGACATCGATTTTTCCATCCAGTCCGGCAGCCTTGTTTTTCTCTCGGTTTCGCTGGTTTTCCACTTCGCTGAGATTCAGGCAGGTCACCCTACAGCCCCGGTTCTGAGCCAGGTAGCGGGCGGCCCCTCCATATCCGGCTCCAACATCGAGCATGTGATGGGATTCTTTGAGTTCGTCAATTTTTTCCAACATGGTGCGGACCGAGCGCTGGCTGGCCTGGGCAATGCTATCGCCCTCCCTGTAAATTCCGACATGAATGTCCTCTCCTCCCCAAATGATGTGGTAGAAGGTATCGGCATCCCTGCTGTCGTAATAGGACTGCGTAATTTTTACCTGATCCTGTGTATCCATAATGGTAATTCTGAAAGTTGCTTAGAAAACGCCGACAGAGCCTCTTACAGCCCGGCCAGCGCCACTTTGTTTGTCGATGAAATTTCTACTCTTCAGGCTGATAAGTTTTTTCTGCAATGTGAATCAAGAAATCAGGCTCTTCGGTTCGGTAAGTCTCCTGAAAGTCGCCGTAAGTGGTCACCTTTTGAAAGCCTACCTCCTTGAGTAACTGCCTCACATAAGCCGCTCTGAGGGGAAACATATTGAGGTGGTAGCGAGACTTATCGGGAAATTGGTAGCAAAAGCGGGCCAGTCCCTCGTCCATGTGTTCGGGTTCGGCTTTTACCTGAGCACCGGCATAGTAAAAAGTATGCTTGGTACTGAATCCGTGGTCCAGGATGCTGTCATAATTGCGCTGGTCCAAGATGAGAATGCCGTTATGGCGCAGGGCAGAGTAAAATTCGGCCAGGGTCTTGCGGCGGTCATTTTCAGAAAATAGATGGGTAAAGGAATTACCCAGGCAGATAAGGGCATCGTACCTCCCATAAACGCTGCGGTTGAGCCATCGCCAGTCAGCCTGAATGGTCCGCAGGATATGTCCATGCTTACAGCCATTCTGAAAGGCTTTGGCCAACATCTGAGGATTTCCATCTGCACTGGAAACCTCAAAGCCCGCATTGAGCAATTGGACGGAGTGATATCCCGTACCAGTTGCCACATCCAGGACTTTGCGCTTGTTATGTTCCGTCAGCTTTTCAACGAAGAAATTTCCTTCACCTTTTGCACGGGCATCCCAGTCGATCAGTTCATCCCACTTTTCGACAAAGTTCTGGACATACTCCTGCTGGTAGTGGTTGGATTCCCGGACCTTATTGGGGTCTTTTCCATAATTTTGGTCTTCGATCTTATTGGTCTTTAGCATAGGCAGTATTTAGTTTCTATAGAAACTAATCTTAAGATTATTCTGTAAAAACGCAACTACCCAAACCCAACATCTCTACCCAAACATAGATGTTACAGGGATTGAACTATGATTGACTCGTCTAAATAGAGCCTTGCATGTAGATATGCAAAGATTTAAATCTTTTCATTTCTATGTTAAGTTATCTTTAAATTGTTTCTATTGAAATTTAGAATATTCTATTTATTTCTTCTCTGCCCCGATGATGCCAACTTTCATGATAGGTTTTTATTCATTCCCCAGCTCCCTTCATTTTTTCACAAAGAAGCCTCCGGGAGGAAAAGCCATCCCGGAGGCAAAAATATGGGTTATGATGCCCTAGCTGTAGAGGCGGGTATAGTACTCATCTGCCATGCGGCTGGAGTCAAAAAAGGGCACCACCTCTCTCATGGAAGTCTTGACCAGGGTCCACCATTTTTCTGGTTCATCGTAGTAGGTGGGCATGATTTCTTCGGTCAGTATCCTCATCATGTGCTGGTAATCGTGCTCATCCTGAATATCAACAGGAGCATTTTCGTCAGCTTCTGGAATCACATAAGAGTTGTGACCATGCTTTGAAAACTCGGGAATCCAGCCATCGTTGATGGAGAAATTTACACTGGCATTCATAGCAGCGGTCATGCCTGAGGTTCCGGAGGCCTCCTTAGGTCGACGGGGGGTGTTGAGCCAGATATCCGAGCCCTTTTTGAGCAAAGCGGAAACATCCATTTCATAATCTGTAACCACCGTAGCATTGCGTGCCAGGTGGGTATTCTTGACAAGACGGTTGAAGAGATCAACAGCCATTTCATCGAGGGGATAGGGTTTTCCGGCCCAAATGACCTGAAGGGGGTACTTTTTCTGGCTTAGAAGTTCGTAGAAGTACTGGTGATTGCGCATGATAAGGTCGGCTCGCTTGTAGCCGGCAAATCTCCTTGCCCAGACGATGGTAAGGACGTCAGGGTCAAGAAGGTTTCCGGTTTGATTGGCGACGAAGCGGAAGAGCTCCTCCTTCAACTTTCTTTTGCGCTTTACCAGGGCTTCATTGTCATCAGCTTCCAACGCCTCCTTCAGTTCATGGTCCTGCCAGTATTTTTGGTTTTGGGCATTGGTAATGCCTATGATCGCAGGTTTTTCCTTGACTCCTTCCCACATTTTATTGGATACCTCTGCATGAAGCTGAGACACACCATTGGTCTTTTTTGAGAGGCGAAGGGCAGCCGGAGTATAGCCGAAGGCATCACTATGCTCATGCCCTGTAATGCTTCTTACCTGATCTAGAGGAACTCCGGAGAAGAAATCCATCCGATAAAGGAGGTTGATGTCTCGCTCCTCATTTCCGGCCCTCACAGGAGTGTGGGTGGTGAAAACCAATTTTTCCTTCAACTGATCCAGGTCCCCCAGTTGCTTGTAGAGGTGAAAAGCCAAGGGAAGGGCATGAGCCTCATTCATGTGATAGACATCTGCCCCCCCCAAGGCTTCTACTACCTTGGCCCCACCTGCACCCAAGACAATGCTCTGGGCGATACGTGCCGAGGGATTGGAGTCGTACAGATGATGGGTGATGGTCTGAGAGAGGTAATCATTGACTCCTTCGATATCTGTTGTCAAAAAATACATGGGTACCGTCCCAAATACCTCAGGGGCCAGGTACCAGGCCTGTACCTTGACCGAATGCCCACCGATATTGACATCTACTACGATATCTGTTTGCGCAAGAAAGGTGTAGAAACGCTCGCGAAAAAGCGCTTTCATCGAACTGTTGGAATCTCTGACCTGATCGTAATAGCCATATTTCCAAAGTATGCCTATGCCGATCATGTTTTGCTTAAGGTCGTAGGCCGATCGCATGTGGGAACCGGCCAGGTAGCCCAAACCGCCGGAATAAATGCGGAAGACAGAGTCTATGCCAAATTCCATGCTGAAATAGGCGACCCGCTTCTGATACTGAGCAGGAGCTGTGTAGGGATGTACCCAGGTATTGTTGGTTTTCATTGAGGGGAATGTCTTTGGATAGTTCACCGAAATTTTCCGAAGCTAAAATTAGACAGCTTTCTGACATATCCAAGAGAAGAGAGAGGGGATTTTAATCCATTCAAGAAAGGGGCTGCTCAAGTATTGAGACAGCCCCCAGATTCCCATTGAGTATGGCAATCTTCATGCAGCTAACCCAAAGGTATCTTAAATACGCCGCAAGGACATTATTATTTTATTTCTTACCTGTCAAACATAACTTATAACCATTTATCCAATTATTTTACTTATGTAATATATTTTCGTTAAATTGCACAGGTCTGCATTAAAAACCCCCATATTTCAAAACCTAAGCTGCCAAAGATCAGGCAAATCCCCTTCAGTTACCCTTTCAGCGAGGAATGCAGGGATTAAACCATCGGAATTTTCCATTATCTTACAATTAAGACATAAATGTAAGATATGGGTTCTGGTCAAAGAAAAATCGAGATAAAGCTCTTGCAAACATTACAGATTATTGAACGACATGAAAAACTGGAATGAATTTCAATCCGCCCACCCCAAGCTTCAAAAAATAGAAGAAACCTATCTCAGCCTACACCGATTTCTGAAAGCCTATCCCCTATCGAAGCAGGAAGTGCATGGGCTTGACGAAGCCGACCTCAAATACACCCGTGAGGCTGTCCTTGAAGAAATGAAAAAACTTGCGAAGGAGCTTCCCGGACGGGTTTATTACTGGCTATTTCCCTTTTACAAAGGCGATTTTATGAAATTGGTCTCAGCACTTGGCGCCTGTGGAGCTATGGGAAAGCAAAGAGACGACCCAGAATCCCGGAGGACTTTTTACCGATTTTTTAGGACAGTACCTGTGGAAGAAAGATTGAAAATCGGAGAACGCCTCAATCAACCTGAACTCACCGCTCAGTCCAAGGAAATTCAGGATAAAATCAAGGTAAGAAAGACAAAAATCAAGTTACAGTTGGATCAACTTCACGCCAATTGAAGTTCCTGCCCCTTCAACGCTACAATATTAACCTAGACTACTTTTGGATTAATCCATCCAAATTAATCACCCGCTCCTAGCTGAAGTCGGTCCTTTTTGGGCCGACTTTTTCCTTTATTTAGGCTCAGAAGCAGGAAAGCCAGGCCTTCTTGGCTTGCATTTTCAACCCCGATAAACTAATTTTCGTATTAGAGGTTATAAAAACATGATTTCCGCGGAGAAAGAAAGGAAGCTTATGCCCAGGAAAATATATTTTGTTCCCATCGAATGGGAAGGCCAGGATGCCCCAGATACCCCTGAAATCCCGATCCTCATAGAAATACCCATCAGTGCTGCTTCGGCTGCCCTGATCACTGGGGTTCAGGCCATGCTCCAGGAAGGAAGCCGCAGCATGGGGGAATGGCAATCTGGTAAAATCGACGAAAAGCAGTTCACCTACAGGGTCGTACACAAGGCTTCACAAGGTGCCCTCAAAGGAGGAGGAAGAACCCTGGGAGCCTTGGGACTTTCAGAAGGTATTCGCAAGGCAGTAGCCCATAAGTGGGGGGAGCACATCGCCCGAAGACTCACCCGGTACAACCTCCTTGGATCGGTCTGCTTCGGAATTGTAGATCAGACCGGCGATACCTTTAAGTGGGTAAATGGCAAACTCACCCTCAGAGACTACAAGGTCAAAAGCGTAGAAAATGTAGGAGGCACAGGAGGAGCCATTGGCGGAGCTGCGCTGGGGTCTATGCTGGGATCTATTGTCCCCGGTTTGGGCACCGGTACAGGGGCCTTGATTGGAGGTATGCTTTCTATGATGGGTGCCATGGGAGGAGCCTCCCTCGGAAAGAGCATCGGCGAAGAATGGTTTCCCCAAGAGGAAGAGGAAAAGAAAAACTCCTGATCATTGTTTCAGGTGTAAAATTCATCCAGCTAGCGCCTATGCCCTGGCTGGTTTTTTCTTGTTGCTTTTCACCTCTGCC
Source organism: uncultured Bacteroidia bacterium (assembly GCA_964564415.1). Taxonomy (GTDB): domain Bacteria; phylum Bacteroidota; class Bacteroidia; order J057; family J057; genus JALEFZ01. Next base: position 355,346 of record CAZMAV010000001.1, read on the forward strand.
CTTCGATATTCAACCAGAGAAATTCAATCCATGTTACAAACCTATATATTACCTATCGCCAAAAGGATTCAGGAAACCCATCATAGCATCAGCCTACGATTTTCACAACCCAAGGTAGACCGAATTCCCTATCAGGCCGGCCAATACATCACCCTCAAAGTCGAAATCGAGGGTGAGACCCATTTTCGCTCCTATTCTATGAGCAGTACTCCCAAACTGGATGACAGCCTGGCCATCACGATCAAAAAGGTGCCTGGCGGTCTGGTTTCCAATCACATTCACAATCACTGGCGGCAGGGCAGCCTGGTAGAATTTTTACGCCCGGCAGGTCGCTTCATTGCCGATTTTGCCATCCGGCATCGGCGCCACCTGATAGGTATCGCAGGAGGAAGCGGCATCACCCCCGTTTTTTCTATTCTCAAAGGCATTCTCTTCCAGGAACCCTACAGCCGCTTCAGCCTGCTTTACGCGAACTCTACAGAGAGCGACATTATTTTCAAAGACCAACTAGAAGAACTGAGGCGAAAATTTCCCGATCGTTTTGACCTTACCCATGTCATTTCTCGCCCCGAAGAAGAAATTAGCCTCCCCCACATACCTGGAAGAATTGATAAAGACCTACTGGAAAATTGGCTCCAATCCCTTCAAAAGGAAGAAAGGCGGGAAAAAGAATTTTATCTATGTGGCCCCGAAGGCCTGATGACCCTCTCCAAAGGGTATTTACAGGAGAAGAATGTCAACCCTGATTCCATCAACCTGGAACTATTTCTGTCCAATCCTGGCATGCTTGATAGGCAGAAGCGTACCCTCCGACCTGCCCAACAAGTAAGCGTCCGACTGGGTGACAAGGTCCACAATATTTGGGTGCCCTCTGGGGCTACCATATTGGAAGCTGCTATTTCTCAAGGAATTAAACTGCCCTATTCCTGCAAAAGAGGGGTTTGTGCGACCTGCATGGGAAAATTACTATCAGGAGAGGTAATAATGGATGATCCCACTGCCCTCCTCGACTTTGAAATAGACCTGGGCAAGATGCTCGTGTGTCAAGCTATCCCCACGGATGAAAACGTTCACATTCATATGGGGGTCTAACATAAAAAATAAAGTCAGGTAATCATGAGCGGTTTATCGCCTTAATATTTTTCTACATAAAAACTATTATGGGAAAAAATATTAAGGATGAAAGGGATAGTCTTTACCGAGTTTCTCGAAATGGTCGAAGAAAGCTTTGGCTTCGAACTGGCCGACCGCATCGTGGTAGATTCCAAACTTCCCTCCGGAGCTGTGTATACAGCTGTAGGCACATACAGCCATGGGGAGATGTTGGACCTGATCCATAAACTGAGTGAGGAATGTCAAAGGTGGAGGAACGGACTTATGAACTCTTGAAGCAAAAGGAAAAGGCAGAGGAGGCAACCAGGGCCAAGTCTCGGTTTCTTTCCAGCATGAGTCACGAAATTCGGACTCCCCTCAATGCTATCATAGGCCTTACTGAAATTCTACACCGCGACAGAAGAGATGAAGATACCCAATCCCTCAAGATGGCGGTCGATAGCCTGCTCCATATTCTCAACGACATCTTGGATTTCTCCAAAATAGAAGCAGGAAAGCTTTCTTTTGAGTCAATTTCCTTCTCACTTTCAGAAATTACCCAGACCTTGGACAAAACCTATCGCTTACAGGCGAAACAAAAAAGGCTGGATTTTAGGATAGAAAAAGAGGAGGGGATTCCTGACAAATTGATTGGAGATCCGACCAAACTCATTCAAACAGATTCTAAGCAACCTCATCAGCAATGCCATTAAATTTACACATGTAGGGAGGGTCAGGGTCAATATTCAGGCCGAGAAAAAACAAAAAGATAAAATTCTCTTGATGGTTAGCATCAAGGACACAGGTATGGGCATATCGGAAGAGGAACAAAGCATTATTTTTGAAAGTTTTCGACAGGCCCATGCAGAGATGAATCGCAAATACGGGGGTACAGGATTGGGGCTGAGCATCACACAAAAGTTGATTGAATTGCAGGGAGATAGTTTGAAGGTCAAGAGCAACCTAGGTCAGGGAAGTACCTTCACCTTTGACATTCCTTACGAAATAAAATTATCCGATCAGGAGGCCCAATTTGTCCCGGAAGAAAAAGACTACAGCCCGCTCAGCCAGCTTGAAATCCTTCTTGTCGAAGATGTCAAGATGAATCAATTCATGATGAAAAAGCTCTTCGAGCGCCAGCAAATCAAGTCCTCTATCGCCGAAAATGGTATCGAAGCTTTGGAAATATTGGGAAAAAAGGACTTTGACCTGGTTCTCATGGACCTTCACATGCCCGAAATGGACGGCAAGAGGGCTACCATCCTAATTCGCGATACCTCTACCCCGCTCCGAAATCACAACATCCCTATCATTGGCCTTAGCGCCGATATATCTCCACAAATCAAAGAGGAAATGCTCGCCCTCGGCATGAACGACTTCCTAACCAAACCCATCGATGTAGACCAACTTTACGATAAGTTGCTGTCTTTTTCGTCACATCTTGGCATATGAATTTGTCATTGGGTAACATAAGGCAGTTGTCGTCCGGCAGCTTTTTACCTTTTGCTTTAACTAAAAAATTCATCTACTATGGAAGACAGGCAGCAAATTTTATCCTTCTACTTTGACAAGTCTCACTTCGAAAAAGGCGGAGTAGACATCACTGAAGCCCTTTATAAGGAAATCGATCAGGAAAAGGTCGATGCAATCAAGTACGTCATGCACACCGCCACCGAACAGGGAATCTACTATACCGTTGTGGTGTTGAAAAGGAAAGAGGACGTAAAAAAGGGGACTGTGGGTTTTTCTCGCTAGAACCTTTGTCTGGGTCTAAACCAAGTCTATCCCGAAATTGAATCGAAGTAAGGAAAGGGATCGGGCCCTTTCCACTTGGGGTGGCAAGCTGAAAACAAAGAAGCGTATTAGAATTCCTCCAGGGTTAGTCTAGTATTTTGATCATCTCACCACTGTAGCCCTCGTTGATCCCGTCGAGATAGGTGTCTCCGGAGTCATTTTGGCGGCTGGGGTCGGCACCATTGACCATCAAGACTTTAATGACCTTTACCTGCCCGTTGAAGGCAGCGAAGTGAAGGGCGGTATTGCCATCTTCATTGGGCGCATTGAGGTCGGCACCCTCTCCGATGAGCATCTGAGCGATCTCGGCCTGGCCATACCAAGCTGCCAGGTGAAGGGGTTGCATGGACTTTTCCATGGTAGCGTGAATATCTGCCCTGTTTTTCAGCAACACGGCGGCACAACCTACCTGCCCATAGACAGCAGCGATGTGGAGGGAGGTATTTCCCCGGTTGTTGCGAGCTTCGACCTCAGCTCCATGGTCGATCAAGAGTTGGCACATTTCCTCCCTGCCTTCTTTTACCGCCAGATGAAGGGGGGCCCAATAGGTATAGTTTCGATTGTTGACAGATGCCTGGCTTTCCAATAAAAGCTCTGCAATATCCATTCTTCCCCAGCGTGCAGCCAGGTGAAGGGCTGTGTATCCCTGTTTATTTTTGAGTTCGGGGTCTCCGCCCTGCTCCAGGTATTCCGATACAGCAGAAGTATCCCCATCCAGCACTGCCTGATGGATAAGATAATTGCCATCGGCTCCTCTTGGACTGCCCGGATCAAATTTTTCTACCTTCCTTTCCTCAGCAGATGAAGCCGGAGAGTTGCGAAGGGGTTCTTTTAGGGGAATGGGAATTTCCAGGGAAGAGGACTTCAGGTGTCGACCCTGTTCCAGTTTTTTATCCAATACCAGAGACTTTTCGTGCTTGACTTCTCCCTGAACAGCTTGCAATGGAAGGGCGGAAAGGCGATCTAGCAATTTTTCCAGGCTTTCTCCGGCATGAGAAGGCAAAAAATCGCGGACCTTACTTAGATATATTGTCAGGCCGGCTCGATCGATGGTCTGCCTCAGCTGATGGCCTCCTTCGCTTTCTAGGCTATGCACTATAGCCAGGACTTCTCCTCCATCTACCAGGGCCCAGTTTCCTTCCTTTTCCCAAAAATCTGTACTTGCCTTGGAGATGATCAGATCGAGGTAAGGGGAGGATTTTCCCTCTAGGAGGACATGGCCGGAGGAAATACAAATATTTGATCCAAACTCCTGACTCAGCACCTTATTTAATGCCGGATAGATGGCCGCTAAAGGTTCCAGGTGGTATTTATCCTGCAGTTGGCCATGGTAGAAAAGAAAAGCCGTGGCGATAGATTGATAGTAATGAAGGGTCATTGCCTGCGAATTGCCTTAGGTGTATTAGCCGATGATGCTGAGAGAACTTGGACGTTCACTTACCCAAGCTCGAAACCTTCTCTGTTGATGCGATTTTAAACTTCTCTCCTTTTGACTGGGGAAATACAGGAAGGGAGATCGGGAACGGTCTGAGAATTGGTAATCCTGCTTGTGAGTAATGTTGCGATCCTTGACTCAGTTCACAAAGAGTAAGCATAAATAGGGCCGAAATTCACGGGTACTGCGACAATGGGAATTTTCCTGGACTATCCGGTGAAAAGCAGAAGGTGAGTTGCAGAAGAGGTTTGACGCTTATAAAAAGAAATAGAATGGCAAAAGGCAGGGGACAAAGAAAAAGGGATACAAAAAAACTACCATCCCAACAAGATAGCGGCCATGCTGAGTACCATGAAGAGGGCTCCAAGGGTGCCCATGATCACCAGCATACGGAGAACCATGATTTTTGAGGGATTGACAGGAGGAGGAATATCTTCGGGCTCCTCCTCGACTTCCATTTCCTGAAATGCTTTCAGGGTAGTTGGTAGTTCTGAGGGTAGGTCCTCCTCGCTGAGGTCAAACTTCCGTGATGGGTAGATAGCCATAGCCATGAGATTCCTTTTACTTTTTACAATTTTACGAGTAAAAGGAAAAAAAGCTGTAGGCTGAGAGCCCCAAAAAGCCTTTTTTCGCTGGAATGCCAACTCTGACACCTCAATGACAGCTGTGCCAAGACGGAAAAGTAAAAGCCAGGCGAAAAACCACGATTTCTACTTATTCAGAAAGGAAAAAGGTAGAAAAATCTTTGACCGAAGCCCTAGTCCTCCTCCTTCTTTGCGTCTTTGTTTTTTCGCTCGAAAAGGTAGAGTTTGATATCGTCAAAAAAGCGCTGGGGATTGCTTTTTGCCTCCCTCAGCAGGCCATTGATTTCCTTGGTCGTAACCAGGAGGGAGTCGTAAATCTCGCGGTCGTTGAGGAGGACACCCAGGGTCCCTGTCGTGGTATCGAGCTTGCTCACGGTATTTTCTACTGTTTCTACAGCCGAAGAAGCATCGGTGAGGAGTTCCGTGATTTCGTCTGAGGCGGCAACCAGGGAATCAGTGGTCCCTTTGATGTTGTCGAAAATCCTGTTGATGTTGTCGTTGTTGCCTTCGATATTGGAGACAATGCTGCGGGCATCCTCAGAGATGAAGGAAAACTGTTTGGCTATGCTGTCGATCTCGTAAGAAATGCTGGTCAGGTAGACTGTCGTCTCCCGGATGTTGTTGACCGAGGCTGTCAGTGAATTCGTATTGTTTTCATCCGTCAGCAGGATCTGAGTCTGCTCGGTAATCTGTCTCAGTTCCTTGGCGAGTTTGGCTACTTCTATAATAATGGAGGCGCCCTGAGTCTCCACAAGGTCAGACATGTTGTCGATGATCCCTGTCTCCAGCGTGCCTTGTATGTCTTCGCCAAACTCATAAAAGCCCGGGACCGTACGCACACTATCCTCCAGGTTGATGATCTTAATAGCTTTCTCTCCCAGTACAGAACGGCTGGCAATCATGGCAACCGACGAACGGGGAATGCTGAATTGATCGAAAAACTCGAGGGTTATCTTGACCTTTCCCGACTCCAGGTCCAACTGAAAGTCTTTGGCCCTTCCGACCCTCATCCCATTGATCATGATGGGATCGCCCTCTAGCAGTCCGTCTACATTGGGATAGGTAGAGTAAAGTTCCAATGGAGGCCCGAAAAAGGGAGAACCCGAAAGGAAATTGAGGCCGTAGATCACAGCTGCTGTGGCCAGCATCGCAAAAACCCCAAATTTCAACTCGTTGCTAAATTTCAAAATGAATATAATTGGTGAAAGCTATCTTCAAATCTACGTAAAAAGCCCTTTTCTCCCAAACGGTCTGTGGGCTTCTATCGTGGGCTGTCAGTATTCTAATAGTTCAGTAATCTTGTCTCTCAACCTTTCTTTGGGCAAAAACTGCCGCTCCAGATTAGGATGAAAGGGAACAGGGGTATCCAGAGAGGCCAGTCGCAAAACCGGCCCGTCCAACTGCTCAAAGCAATGCTCCGCAACGCTGGCTGCAATCTCTGCTCCAAAGGCTCCGGTATGGGTATCTTCGTAAAAAACCAGGCATTTACCCGTCTTCCTTACAGAAGCAAAAACTCTCTCCCTGTCCCAGGGAATAAGGGAACGCAGGTCGATGACCTCCACCTCACCTTCAAATTCACCTGCTGCTTCCAATGCCCAATGGAGGCCCTGTCCGTAGGTGATAAGGCTCAGGCTTTCACCCTCCCGGGCTATCCTGGCTTCTCCTATGGGAAGTTGATAATTTCCCTGAGGCACAGGCCCAGTCAGAGAACGATAAAGGGCTTTATGCTCAAAAAACAAAACTGGATTGGGATCGGCAAAGGCCGAGAGCAGGAGCCCCTTGGCATCCTCGGGAGTGGAAGGAAAAAGGACCTTCAGGCCCGGTACGTGGGTAAACCAGGATTCGGTTGACTGGGAATGGTAAGGCCCTGCGCCCACCCCGGCACCCGTAGGCATGCGAAGGACTACATTCAGGGAAGCTCCCCAGCGGTAGTGAGTTTTGGCCAGGTTGTTGACGATCTGATTGAAGGCACAGGAAACAAAGTCGGCAAACTGCATCTCAACCATGGCCGGATGCCCCGCCAAAGCCAATCCCATGGCAGCTCCTACAATGGCAGATTCGCAGATGGGTGTATTGCGCACCCTCTCTTTGCCAAATTTTTCTACAAACCCTTCCGTTATCTTGAATACCCCGCCATATTCGGCGATGTCCTGCCCCATGAGAACCAGCCCGGGATGGGTCTCCATAGCTTCCTGTAGACCTTCCTGAATCGCATCTACAAAGCGCATGTCCCGAGCTTTTTTTCCGGGCTGAACAAGGGCCTTCACAGCGGGCGCCCAGATTTCCCGCACCTCCTTTTCTGGTGAAGGGAGGAGGGACTCAGCCTTCCAGGCTTTGTCCACGGCTTCGTTGATGGCGGCCTTCATCTCGGATTTGATAGAGGTCCTTAAATCGCTGTCCAGGATATTTTCCTCTACCAACCAAGACTCAAAATTGGCGATGGGATCTTTTTCCTCCCATTTTTCAAACAAATGAGGAGGGACATACTTGGTTCCACTGGCTTCTTCATGTCCCCTCATGCGAAAGGTCTCACATTCTAGGAGCATGGGCTGGGGTTTTCGCCTCATCTGTCGACGCAGCCGCTTCACTGTATGGTAGACTTCCAGGACATTGTTGCCGTCGATGCTCAGGCCCCGCATTCCATATCCCCTTCCTCTTTCTGACAGTTTTTTTGCCCTGTACTGCTCATTGGTGGGGGTAGAAAGGCCATAGCCATTGTTTTCGATCACAAAGAGTACAGGCAAATCCCAGACTGCTGCTACATTTAGGGCTTCGTGAAAATCACCCTCACTGCTGCCCCCATCTCCCGAAAATGCCACGGCAATGGAATCTTCTTCCTTCAGTCGCCCTGCCAATGCCAGGCCATCAGCGACGGGCAGCATCGCTCCCAGGTGTGAAATCATCCCAACAATCCGGTGTTCCAGGCTACCAAAATGAAAAGAGCGGTCCCTGCCCTGGGTGAAACCTCCAGGCTTTCCCAACCATTGGCAGATCAGCTTTTCCAATGAAATACCCCGAGAGGTAAAAACGCCCAGATTTCTGTGTAAGGGGAGGATGTAATCTTCCTCCTCTAAAGCTCGGGTAAGACCTACTGCGATGGCTTCCTGGCCTATTCCGGAAAACCACTTGCTGATCCGACCCTGGCGAAGCAAAATCAACATCTTCTCTTCGATGAGGCGAGGCCACAATAGATGATGATATAACTCAAGCAGTTCTTTGTCGCTATTTTTTCTCCTTTTGAATTCCATGATGTTCCAAATGTAAATAGATTTTTATGCAGGCAGGCACAATGTATCGGGTATTTTCTAAGGAACACAGGTTCAGGAGCCATAAGCATCCCATCTACCCTCAAAGCCTGACTCTACCGGGCTTGGTTTCTACATTCTAAGAAAGATTAAGGTAAAGCCTGGGCCAATGAATTTTAGGGAGAACACCTTTCCCTGGGGTAAATTTGGATGAAAATCAGGTTTTTTTACCATATTTAAAGCTCAATCGATAGCTCTACACGTCCATGTCCGAAGAAGTTTTATCTGTGGTTCCTCCAAGCCTGGAGGAAATTGAAGGGGCGGCTAAGCTACTGGAGGCTTATGTCGCCCAGACCCCTGTCAGCCGTTGGTGGGGACCGGGAAAGGATCAACATGTGGGAAATGATACGGAGGTATTTCTCAAGCTTGAAATGCTCCAATACGGAGGCAGCTTCAAGCCACGAGGGGCCTTGATCAACATGCTCCAACTGGACCAGGATCAAAAAAAGCGAGGGGTAACGGCTGTCAGTGCTGGCAACCATGCCATTGCCGTAAGTTTTGCAGCTCGTATGTTAGGAGTTCCTGCCAAGGTCGTCATGCCCAGTTCGGCCAATCCCTACAGGGTCGACCGCTGCAAAGATTTTGGGGCCGAAGTGGTCCTGGTTTCCGATGTAGCTGCCGCCTTCGAAGAGGTTGAAAAAATAAAAGAAGAAGAGGGAAGGATTTTTATTCACCCCTTTGAAGGCAAGGCTACGGCCATTGGTACGGCAACCATGGGAAGAGAATTTGCCTTACAAACTCCCGATCTAGACGCCCTGATCATACCCATCGGGGGTGGAGGTCTGGCGGGAGGAGTATCCACAGCATTCAGGTATTTGCAGCCCAATTGCAAGTTGTATGGAGTGGAGCCTACAGGAGCAGATTCCATGCACCGCAGTTTTCAATCTGGTAAACCCGAACGCATCGAAGCCGTTAAGACCATCGCCGACAGCCTGGGGGCTCCTTTTTCTTTGCCATACAGCTACGGACTCTGTAAGCAAAACCTGGATAAGATCGTCCTGGTGGAGGATCATCAACTACGTACGGCCATGAGGGTCATGTTTGCGGAAATCAAATTGGCTGCCGAACCAGCCGGGGCTGCTTCTTTGGCCGCCTTGCTGGGTCCCCTTCACGATGAATTACAAGGAAAAAGAGTAGGCCTGATCGCCTGCGGCTCCAATATCGACGTAGAAAGTTTCTTCCAACTGCTTCGCCTCTAGCATTTTCGCCATATAGAGTCAACGTACCAGTTTTTGGCATCCGTCAGGTTGGCCTCTACCTCAAAGCCGCTTCTCTGAGCGAGAGATTGGATCATCTTGTAGTCGTACTTTTGAGAGAGTTCTGTCCAAATGGCTTCCCAGGCAAAAAATTCCACTTCCATGTCCAACTCCTCCAACTGTACCACCTGGGCCTCGGTGCTTACGATGTAACTTTTGGTTTCTCCCGTCATGGGATTGTAGCTGGGGGCATGGATAAATTTGTCCAAATTAAAATCAGCGCCCAGTTCCCGGTTGATCCGTCTTAATAAGTTGAGGTTAAACTCACTAGTGATGCCTTCTGGATCGTTATAGGCCCTTAGGATGACCTTGGGATCTTTTTTAAGGTCAAAACCAATCAGGACCTTATCTCCCTGCTTGAGTTCCTCAGCCATGGATTGAAGGAATTGAAAAGCCTGAGAATCTGTAAAGTTACCAATGTTGGAACCTAAAAAGAGGACTGCTTTTCGGCTGTCGCTTTTTTCAGAAAATGCTTCCAGGGCTTTAAAATAATCCCCGATGAAAGAATCCAGGGGGAGCTTGGGCCATTTTACTCGTAGATCTTCCTCCAATTGATTTACCGCAGCGGCTGAAATATCGATGGGGCAGTAGGTAAAGGAGGCCTTTTGCTGTTGAAAGTAATCCAGGAGAATTTTGGTCTTGAGTCCATCACCAGCACCAAATTCCAGGAGTTGAAAAGCTTCCTCTCCCTCCGAGAAATACTGAAGAATTTTATCCTTGTGAGTCTGGAAAATTTCAAATTCCATATCTGTAGGATAATAGGAGGGCATTCGCATGATCTGCCGAAAGAGTTCGCTGCCCTTGTCATCGTAGAAATACTTGGAGGAAAGATATTTAGGCGTAGACGCAAGGCCCTTCTTCACGTCTTCGGCGAAGGTCTGATCATACTTGGTAAGGGTATCCATGAAGTAATTTTAGGAGTGAATTAGAGAGGATTATTTATACCTGGCCAGCCTAAACCCGCTGAACAGCCACTGCAGGTGGGGATGAAAGAAATTTCGGTAGCTCAGCCGGATATGATCGCGAGGCGTAGCACAACTTCCCCCACGAAGAACCATCTGATTGACCATGAATTTGCCGTTGTATTCGCCTAGGGTCGAAGCTTCTGCCTGGTAAAAGGGATAGGGCAAGTAGGCACTGTGTGTCCATTCCCACACATCTCCCCAAAACTGATGGTTTTCACCCTGCCTTGGAATGGGACGGTAAAACTCTGTATCGACGAAGTTTGCCTCTTCGGGTATCCGGGGGGCATAGGTTTTGGCGGCTACCTCCCACTCAAATTCCGTAGGCAAGCGCAGGCCTTTCCAGTTGGCAAAGGCATTGGCTTCATAAAAATTAATATGGGTCATGGGTGCCTGAAGGTTGAGCTTCTCAAGGCCATGATGGGTAAATTGATGCCATTCTCCATCTACCTCAAACCAATAAAAGGGAGCTTCTGCCTCTTGGGTATTGACCCATTTCCAGCCTTCCTCCAACCAATATCGATAATCTTTATATCCTCCGGCTTCTACAAATTCTTTGAACTCCCCTGCAGTGATCAGTCGGTCCATGATTTCATAGCCGTGGAGATAGACCTGATGGATACCCTCTTCATTGTCAAAGTGAAAATCAGGGCCTTCATACCCTATGGTGTAGGTACCTTCTTCTACTTCCAGAAAATTCATCTCCACTACCCTACCTTCAATTTGACCTTGAAAAGGCTTTTCACTGTAGGAGGGAAAAAGGGGATTATGGCCCAGAATAAACTTGATGTCATAGACCAGGAGTTCCTGATGCTGCTGCTCATGGTTGAGTCCTACCTCCAAAATATAAAGCGCACGCTCATCGATGGTACTGTCAGGATTGTGGAGGTAATCCAGGGTCTGCGAGGTAACATATTTACGATATTCTATAATTTCATCGCGGGTAGGACGGGTCATATTCCCCCTGTAAGCACGCTGTACCCGATCTCCCGCTCCTTCGTAGTAGCTGTTGAAGAGATAATTGTAGCGGGGATGGAAACGCTGATAATTGGGAATATACTGACTCAGCAAGAATTCCTCGAAAAACCAGGTGGTGTGTCCAAGGTGCCACTTCGGCGGGCTGACATCGATCACAGGCTGAACTACAGTGTCTTCGGCCTTGAGGGGGGCCGCCAATTTTTCCGTTTGCTGCCTGACCTCTCTAAATTTCTGGGTAAGTTTTTCAAGCTTCGTTCTTGTCGTGGTGAGCATAAGCAAAAGTGTGATTTGAGAAATCAACCGAGGAGCTTAAGGTGAATTTTATATATGTAATTAATAATATACAAGTATTCCTGACTCCTGGTGAGGTTTTCTTATTTAAGCCTCAGACTTCTAACGGAAACAAAGGCCATAAGTTATGCAAAAAGTTTCATATTTATGATCTTGACTGAGCCGTTAGAGGTCTGGAGCCAAATTATCAACAGCCAGCATTTTTTCTCCTCCCCGGATGGGAGCAGCGGTCTATGGACCTGCCCTGTCGGCCTATTTTTTTTCCTTGAGCATCCGGTAGATCGTCGAGTGGCCAATGTCTAGCTTTTCAGCGACCAGTTTGATGTTGTTGTCATATTTGTTGAGGAAGAGTTCCACGATCCGATGCTTATATTCTTCCATGGTCATTTCTTCTGCCACTACATTGGCCATGGGGTCAAAATTGGAAAAGGTAATGTCTTCGACCTGTATTTCGGAGCCATTGTTCATCACAGCAGCGAGTTCCACCACAGACTTGAGCTCCCGAATGTTACCGGGATAGTTGTAGGCCAGGAGTCGTTGACGGGCATCAGGACTGAAACCCAGGACCTCCAGTCCATTTTCTTTGCAAAAATTTTCCAAAAAATGCTTGGCCAAAATCATGACATCGTTGCCCCTGTCCCTCAGGGGGGGTAGTTCAATAGGCAATCCAAAAAGGCGGTAATAAAGGTCCTCCCTAAAATTTCCGGCTTTTACCTCCTCAAGCAGGTTGCGGTTGGTGGCTACGAGGATGCGGGCGTCTATCTTCACAGGCTTGTTGGAACCAATCCTTACGACTTCTTTTTCCTGTAGCACCCTCAGCAGCTTGGCCTGAAAGGTAATGTCCATTTCACCGATTTCATCCAGGAAGATACTGCCCTTATCGGCCTCTTCAAATTTTCCTATCCGGCGCTGGTTTGCTCCTGTAAAAGCTCCCTTTTCATGCCCAAAGAGCTCACTCTCGATCAGTTCGCTTGGAATGGCGGCCATATTTACCGGCACAAAGGGATGCTCGCTCCGCTTAGAGTTGAAATGGATGGCCTTAGCGACAAGTTCTTTTCCCGTCCCCGTTTCACCCGTTACCGTAACCGAGATATTGGTTTTAATGGCCTTTTCGATCATGGAAAACACCCGCTTGATCGCAGGACTTTGACCGATTATGGTCTTTTCAAAATCGTATTTCTGCTCTACCTCCTCCTGAAGGGTGGAAATCCGGGTTTTGAGGGACTGATTTTCCCTGATCTTATTGATGGTATTCAGGAGTTTATCCCTGATGTCATCAGCCTTGGCAATGTAGTCATAAGCCCCTTCTTTGAGAAGGTTGACAGCTGTTTCTATGTCATTTTGCTCCGAAATAATGATGACCTCTGTCTCGGGATTGTATTCCCTTATCTTTTTCAAGACTTTGGCTCCCTCCATATCGGGGAGTTTATAATCCAGGGTCACGATGCCCGGCCCCTTGTGGAGCTTATCCAGGCAGGATTTGGCATCGGGAAATTTCTCAACCTGGTTGTCGGGATTGGTTTCCAGGTGATAGGCCAGGAGTTCCCGGTACCAATCATCATCTTCGACTACGTAAATCAGGTTCTTATCAGTGGTCATCAGGTCTTCTTGTCTTTTTGCGGAATATATAAAATTATGCCTTTACTGTGAGGAAATCATTGTTGGCCTATGGACATCAAGCTCTTTAGGGCCTTTCCAAGCCTTGGCTCAGCACTTCAACTACTTGCTTTCGGCATTCCAGGAGGCGATCCAGAATTTCTTCCATCAGTCCTTCCAGTTCAGGGTTGAAGATTTGGGCCTCCCCAAGCCTTTCTATCTGCTTCAATTGAGCTACCACCTCCCCAAAGCCAAGATGGCGATGAGCGGGGATCATGCGATGAGCCAGTAGGGCCAGATCATCCCCCTTTTTTTCTTTGTAAGCCTGGAGGAGCTTTTCTTCATTCGATTTGGAAAGAGTCAGGTACTGCCCAAGCATTTTCTTCATCATGGACAGATCACCACGGGTGGCCTTGTACAATTCAGGGAAGGGCTCATTGGGAGAATGATATTTGGAGGAGCTTTCTACTTCCACCTCCTCTACCCTGTCCCAATCCAAATCCAGCAGACCGACCAGGGTCTTGTGAAGGCTGGCTCCCTTAAAAGGCTTGAGCATCAATGCCTGCACCCCCGCCTTCATGGCTTTTTCTTTCTCGACCGCCGAGGAGGTCGCGGTGAGGGCCAGGATGGGCAGGCTCATTCCCAAACGACCTCTTAAGATCTCAGTAGCCTGAATTCCATCCAACTCAGGCATTTGCAGGTCTATGATCAGGAGGGCAAAATCCGAAGAGGCTTCAAGGGCTTCTACGACTTCTTTGCCATTGTTGACGACCACCACCTCCATCTGCCAGCGCTCTAGGTGCCCCTTGACCAGAAGCCGGTTGTAGGCATCATCATCCGCCAGCAGGACCTTCACTCCCTTAAGATCGGGATGCACCTGCCTGGGTTCTGACTCTCCTCCCTCAACCAGCATTTCTTCCTTACTGCTCAGTTGATAGGGAAGGAGAAGGCTCACCCTGGTCCCCTTCCCTACCTTACTGAAAAGTGCTACTTCTCCCCCATGAAGCAAGGCCAGCTTGCGGGTGATCGAAAGTCCAAGGCCTGTCCCTCCAAACCTCCTTGCGCTTCCCTTTTCGACCTGGATGAAATCTTCGAATATGCGGTTTTGTTCCTCCTCCGGAATTCCAATGCCCGAATCGATGACATCAAAGCGGAGCATGACCGTTGAATCTTCCTTGCTTTCTCTTCTGACTTTCAGCTTTACTCCCCCCTCATCGGTAAATTTGACGGCGTTGCCGCAGAGGTTCAACAACATCTGTTTGAGCCTCATTTTGTCGCCTAATACGAAGGAAGGAAGGCCTTGGTCGACTTCCAGGGAAAAAGCAATACCCTTGTTTCGGGCAGGAAGGGTAAATATTTCACGAACCTCTTGAAGGACTTTTTTCAGGTCAAAGGGGGCCTTACTGAGGGTAAAGTTGCCCGACTCTAATTTGGTAAAGTCCAGAATATCGTTGATCAGTTCAAGGAGAAGGTCGGCAGAATGCCGGATGGGACGGAGTAATTGTTGCTGTTCCTGGGCCAGGGATGTCTCTGCCAATTGATCCGAGAAGCCAATCACGGCATTCATAGGGGTTCTCATTTCGTGGCTCATATTGGCCAAAAATTCTTCCTTTGCCTTGGCCAATGCCTCCGCCCGAGACTTTTCTTCTGACAACTGAGCCTGTAGCCTTCGGTTTTTCTCCACATCCGATATGATTTTTGCCAAAAAAAGAATGCAAAGCAACAGGATCATCACAGTGGAAAATCCGATGAACTGGTTGGCCCTACTGGCATTTTCCCCTACCTCTTTATAACGCTCCCTCGCAATGCTTCTGAGTTCCGAGACCAATTGAGCCTGGATCAGGTTCTGGACCAAAATGGTCTTTTCTTCTTCCTCTAATAGGCCAAAAAGGAATTTTTCATTTTGAATTCGTTTGGCTGTGAATTCGTAGAGATAGGGAAACAAGGTGGTCTGAAAGATCGAGTCCCGAAGGAAAAAATCTTCCTTTTCTTTGGGTGCGGAACTGTCTCCTCGGACCAAGTGAAGCATGTTTTCAAGGTAATAAGGCTCTATCTTGGGCTTGTTCAGAAAAATGGAATCCTGAGAGGGCCGATTTGCCGCCGGCTGACGATATTCATTTTCGAGCTTGTCGAGGATGCGGTACCTCTCCTCCAGGCTTGCCCCAAGTCTCTTGGTCTGTGGGACACATCCTAGGTTGAGCGCCAGGGACTCCATGCTATCTACCTTGACTCTCCAGCGATTGAGTCGGTAGTCCAGGTCTACCCGATCCTCCAGGGGAGACTTAGGGGCAATGGCCTGCTGCCGAATAAGAATAGAGGCCTGGTCAAAATCATCCAGGACAGCATCCATTAGGTTGATAAAACGCTCAGGCTGACCACTACGCTGAGACATTTCTCTCAATTCCAGCAACTGGGTATAAGCTAGGTAAGCCATAATGAGAACCGAGAGGGAAGCAACAACAAAACCGGTAATAATGAGCCAGGTGACAGGCTTTGGTTCGGAGCCGGAAGTTTTCAGGGCCATAGTTCTGAAAGTTATCGGAAGCCCATGTTACAAAAAATTCAGCTAGATCCTCATATCCATGCAGGGATTGGCATTAGATCGGCTTGGTTCAACCCCATGGATGGGATCGAAGGCCTACAATCCCAGGCCTTCGATCCATACCCAGAGGCCAATGAGGATAAGGGCGGGAAGCATATTCATTACCCGAATTTCCTTGATCTCCAGAATATTGATGCCTATGCCAATCAACATGATTCCGCCTACAGCACTCAGTTGGTCCAGAAAGGCTGAATCTTCACCTAGGAGGGGAGCCAGGCTCTCGGCAGCGAGGGAAGTTCCTCCTTGGAAGATAAGGAGGGGAATGATAGAAAACAAGACGCCTACACCAAAGGCTGAAGAGAGGACCATGGACGCCACAAAGTCCAGGGTGGACTTGGTCAAAAGGAGATTGCGAGACTCTCCCAGCCCATCTTCCAGGGCACCGAGGGTAGACATAGGCCCTATGCAAAACAAAAGAAGGGCTGTCACCAGTCCCTTGGTAAAGCCTTCCGATCCCAATTTCATTTCCTTTGACATATATTCCCCCAGCCGCTTTACGCTCTGCTCAATCTTCATCCATTCTCCCAATACTGCCCCGATCACCAGGGAAAGAATAATGGAAAGGACGGCATCGCTTTTTAGGCCCAGGCTTACTCCCAAAAGTAAGGTGTAGAGGCCCAAAGCCTGAAAGACTACCTCAGTGTAGCGCTTACGAAGTCTTTTTTTGATGAGTAGGCCTAGCATCCCTCCCAGAAGAATGGCAAATGCGTTGATCCAGGTTCCTGTCATTATCTAAAAAATCTACCAATCAATGAGACAACATAGCAGGTACAACCTAGGAACCTGCTCCTGCTGAAATGAAAAGACAAAAACTCTCTAGCCTACCATCCCCAGGTACCGGCTCCTCCCTTGAAGGGCCCGACGATCTTGCTGGTAATCCAGCCTCCATAGAAGTCTCCTTCCTGAGCTTGTACCCTTTCATCACCGATGTAGCATTCATCTACCTTGGAAGGGTAAAAGGCCAGGTAGTCCTTGATCGGAAGAAAATTTTTACTGGGATCGGGATAAGCCCAAACCGCCTGTGGGATAGAGGTCCCGGACAATTGAATGGTGTAATAAATAGCCCTGCCTTTGAACTCACAGAAGCTCATTCCACGCTCCTGCTTGTGAAAGTACTCCATCTTTACATCTTCAGGTGGGAGGTAATAGACCGGAGGATGGCTGGTTTCCAGGACCCTATAGGCGCGGTTGGTGTCGGCCAGGATGACTCCCTGGTGTGCAATTCGGATGTGCTCGGAGACAGGTTCCAGGCGGGGGGGCCTGGGATAGTCCCATACGGATTCTTGTCCTGGACCAGGAGGAATGGGTTTGATGAATTTTGCCATAGAGTTAAATTTCTTATTTCAACTAAAAATGGGAAGGACTTGTTCAGCCTTCCCATCTCAGCAATTTCTATAAAAAAGGGTCTTATTCGAGGATCTCCACCCCTCTCCAGAAGGCAACGTGGTCTTTGATTAGCTTGGCTGCCTCTTTGGGCTCCTTATAGGTCCACATGGCATCCTGCGTCATTTCTCCATTGGCTCGGAGGTGATGATAGGTAGCGGTTCCCTTCCAGGGACAAGTGGTCTCAAGGTCGCTCTGCATCAGGTATTCTTTGTTGACACTGTCCATGGGAAAGTAATGGTTGCCTTCAACCACGACTGTGTTGTCACTTTCAGCAATGATATGTCCGTTCCAGACTGCTTTCATAGGATTGAAATTTTTGTAGTAAATAAACCCTCTGGCTCCTAATATGTTGTCTGACGAACGACAAACTCTTATACCTTCATTTTCATTTGCTCCATGAGCTTTAAAAAGGGAGAAGTCTTGCTCATGATGTAAAAGTGGAGATAGGGAAAGCCTGCTTCCAGTAGCTGAATAGACTGCTTTTGGGCCCAGTCTACTCCCACCTGAATTTCCTCTTTTCTGTCTTTCGCGGCCATCATGCGATCTGCCAACTCCATCGGTATGTCAATGTGGAAAATCGAGGGCAACTTACTCAGCTGTCGCTTGGAGGTCATGATTTTCATCCCCGGTATGATGGGCATGTTGATACCAAAAGCCCGGGCGTCCTTGACAAACTGAATAAACTTTGAAGTGTCGTAAAACATTTGTGATACGGCATAGTGGGCACCGGCCTTTTCCTTATCCTTGAGAATCTGTAGTCCGTACTCCGGATTGGGACATTCGAAATGCTTTTCGGGATAGCAGGCTACGCCAATGCAAAAATTGGACTGAGCCGCATCGATAAGGTCATCCAGGTAATGGCCCTGGTTCATGTCATTGATCTGGGTGACCAGGTCCAGGGCATGGTTGTTGACCGAGCGGTCCTGAGGGACCTGGCGGATATTGGTTTTATCCCCCCGGATAGCCAGGATATTTTCGATGCCCAGGTAATTGAGCTCAATCAGGGCATCCTCTGTTTCTTCCCTGGTGAAACCTCCACAAAGAATGTGTGGGACAGGTTCAAGGTTGTACTTGTATTTGATGGCTGCGCAAAGCCCAAAGGTACCCGGACTTTTTCGCTTAACTTTTTTCTTGAAGATGCCGTCGGACATCTCTTCCCAAATGACCTCTGCCGCATGACTGGTTACGTCGATGAAGGGAGGATTGAAGGGAAGGACCGACTCGATGGCTTTGTGCAGTTGCTCTACATGGCGTCCCCTTTTTGGGGGGATAATCTCCAGGCTTACCGTAGGATTTTTGGAGTTGAGCAGATGTTCGACTACGTGCATGCAGGTATGCGTTTTATTAGGTCTAAAGAAAAATTAAGGAAGTGCCAATAATATAATAGAATAATCAAGATTGTCGAATCGCAACAACGGGATCCAGACGAGCAGCCATAGAAGCCGGTATCAGGCCGGCCACTAGACCGATCAAAAAGGCTACAAAAAGGCCTATTCCAAGGTCCTCCAAAGCAAAAGCTACCTGAAAAGAGAGATCTGTGCGAGACAAAAATGCCTGAATCAGGCTTCCCAATCCCAGAGTGATCAAAATGCCCAGGAGCCCCCCAATGAGACATAGGAGGATGGCCTCAGCCAGAAATTGAAACAACACAAAGTCTCGGCTCGACCCAAGGGCCATTTGTACGCCGATCTCATTGGTCCTTTCTTTAACTGAAATATACATGATATTGCCGATGCTGAATCCCCCGATCAGAATAGAAAATATGCTGATGACCCAACCACCCGTTTCAAGGTAGCCAAAGATACTTTCAAATCGCTTCATCAGGGCCTCCTGTTTGTTGATGGCAAAATTATCCTCCATCCGGGGTTTGAGTCCCCTCGAAGCCCTCATGATGGCAGAGGTAGATTCCTCCACCTGAGGCAGATCTGTGTATTCGCTGGCCTTGATGGTGATGACCTTGTCTATTTTTCTGTCGTAAAGGTTGTACATGCTCGGCAGGGTTTTGTAAGGGACATATACCCTGTCATCTTCCGAGGGCATTCCCGGAAAGAAGTTTCCCCCCTGCTTGGCCATTACCCCAATGACAAGAAGTCGCTTCTTCCCCACCCTTACATATTTACCCACGGCTGCGGATGAAGGAAAGAGGGACTCGGCGATGTTGTACCCCAGGATGCAAATATTCTTTCCCAGGTGGCTTTCCAATTCGCTAAAAAATCTCCCCTGGCTGAAGTTCAGTTCCTTTACCTTGCCCATGTCATTGGTGATTCCCACCACATCGATCATGGAGGCTGACCGTCCCTGGGCCTGAACGCTCTGACCCCGAGCCGCAACTTCGTAGCCCACGGCATTTACATTTTCGAGGTCGGATTTGAGCCGGGTAAAGTCCCTGTAACTTACCTTCGGACGATTGATAAACTTATACCATTCCTCCCCTCCCTCGGCCCAGGGCCAGTGATGGACAAAAATAGTGGTATTGCCCAAAGCGGATAGGTTAGAAGTAATCGAGCTTTGCAGAGAGTTGACCATGGTCAGGATGCCAGTGATGGCAAATATTCCCGTAGCCACCCCAAGCATGGTCAGGATAGAGCGCATCTTGCTGGACCAGATGGCCTTGTAAGACATTTTAAGCCCTTCCAGGATATAACTTAATGTATTCATAAAGCCAAAATAAGAAATCAGCAACAATTCATGTACTTAAGCGTAGGTCTAAACAACAAATTGCCCCTCTTCTTCTGCAAAATTTGTTTATATTACTTAACCTCCAAGCCTCGAAGAGGTTTTAATATACCAATTGAAATAGCTCCACATTGCTGCTAAAAAAGAAAGTTTCTCTATGAAAAAATGGATGTTGTTTATTTGCCTGATGGGGTCCTTCCTCTTCAGCCGAGCCGATTACCTCTTGATTCCCATGGACTACAGCCAGTCCGAACACCTCAAAGCCTATGGGATCGCCTATTGGATACTGGAATATCAAGTCGATGTAGACTGGTTACTCAACTACCGGGGAGGTAGTTTTATGTTCAAATACACCAGTGTCTTCGAGCAGGAGCTACAAATCAGGAATGTCAAGTACGAGCGAATCACCGATGCCAAATCCAACGAAATCCTGGCCTATGTCAGTTCGGAATCGGTCAATATGGATGCGGTCAAGCTCGAAAAAGCGCCAAAAGTTGCTGTGTATTCTCCCAAAAATAAGCAACCCTGGGACGATGCCGTAACCATGGCCCTTACTTATGCACAGATTCCCTATGATGTAATCTACGATCCAGAAGTTTTGGATGGAAAGCTAAGCGAGTACGATTGGTTACACCTTCACCACGAGGACTTTACCGGGCAGTATGGGAAGTTTTATGCCTCCTACCGCAATGTCCAATGGTATCGGGAAGATGTAAAAGCCCAGGAGGCTAACGCCCAGCGATATGGATTTTCAAAAGTCAGCCAGATGAAACTGGCCGTCTCCAAAAATATCAAGGAATTTTGTACCAAAGGGGGATTTCTCTTTGCCATGTGCTCAGCGACCGACAGCTACGATATAGCTCTTGCCGCCGAAGGTGTAGACATTTGTGAGCACATGTATGACGGAGATCCCGCCGATCCCAATGCCCAGGACAAACTCGACTATGAAAAATGCCTGGCCTTTGAGGATTTTCAGCTGGTCCGCAATCCCTACCAGTACGAATTTTCCAATATCGACGCCAATGTAGGTCGCCGTGTGCCTGAGTCCATGGACTATTTTACCCTTTTTGAATTTTCTGCCAAATGGGATCCTGTACCCACCATGCTATGCCAAAATCACACCCGCACCGTAAAGGGATTCATGGGGCAGACCACCTCTTTCAAAAAGAGTATTCTTAAAAAAGATGTCCTCATCATGGGTCAGCTCAAGGCCTTTGATGAAGTCCGATACATTCATGGAAACCTGGGAAAGGGTATGTGGACATTTTATGGAGGACATGACCCCGAAGATTATCGCCACTTTGTAGGGGAAGATCCCACCGACCTCTCCCTCCACCCCAATTCGCCCGGCTACCGACTCATCCTCAATAATATTCTCTTTCCTGCTGCCCGCAAGAAGAAAAGAAAAACCTGATCACTTCGTGGATTCACATTAGGTATTCATACAGCCGCAAAGGGACGCTACCCATTGCGGCTGTTTTATTTTGTTGGCCATGTCTATCTAGGTAAATGAAAAGAACAATGTTTCATCTACCAATAGAATCCCATGACTATCAAAAATTTTCTCTTGCTCAGCTTCTTGTGGGCAGCCCTTCCCTTTCTTTCCAGGGCACAGGTCTCCGGCAATGCCAACTATCAGCAGCGATCTGTCAACTCGCAGGTAGAAATCCCTACCCTCAGACAAAATCACAATCCAGAGGAAGTGACCCTAACCCTCAGGGCCATGTACAATGTAAGGGCCAGCAGTTATGTGGCTGTTTTTAGCCTGGTACAGGTAGGTGAGACCATAGAAGAAACCGACAACCTGATCAATGAGCGCCTGGATAAGATCAAAAAGGGCCTTAGTCAATTCGAAGAAGATGATATCCAAGTGCTTGTAGATATGATTTCCCTGGTTCCCCTCTATGAGTATGAGGTGGAGAAGAAGATTTTCAGTAAAAATACCTACACGGAGGTACCCAAGGGCTTTGAAATGATGAAAAACCTCCACATCAGGTATACCCAACCGGGCTTACTCGACAAATTTGTGAGTATTTGTGCTCGGAATCAGGTATATGACCTGATCAAGGTAGATTATTTTGTAGAAAACAAGGAGGCCATCTACGACAGCCTCAGGAAGGCCAGCCTTGCCTTACTCAGAAAAAAGATAGCATTCTACAAGGAGGCAGGGATTGACCTCAGCGCAAAAAGGAAAATCCTCACCGAAGGCCAGCAAACCTATTTTCCGACAGAAAGGTACAGCTCATATCAGGCCTTCACCAATTATTCCCTGGAAATCCCAAAAGATGGGGAGGTTAAGAATATCAATAAGACCACTGCCCAATATTACAGGCCTGTTTCCAGCAGGTACTACGACATCGTGGTGAATCCCGAAATTCTGGAACCAGCCTTGCAATACACCTATTCTATGGAGGTAAAATTTTACCCTGAAGAAGAGGAAAAAGAAAAGGAGGCTCCTGCCCCTCCTCCCCCTCCTGAAATCAAAAAGAAGGTGTACCTCATTTTGCCCAATGGCAGCCTCAAAGAGCTGGACCTCTAAGAATTAGTTGCCCCTTGCTCAAATCCAAAGGCTCCCCCTGACCTAAGGTGATCAGGAGGAGCCTTCCTTATGTGGGTCTACTCCGAATTGAATTAAGGTGGTGAGGCTATTCTTCCAATTCCAGGACGACATCATCTGGTTCTACCATGGTCCCTTCGTTGAGCAGAAGCCTCTTGACCTTTCCGACCTTGTTGGCTGTGATGGTCGACTCCATCTTCATGGCTTCCAGCACAAAGAGGGGTTGGTTTTTCTTGATTTCATCTCCTTCATCCACCAAAAACTTGGTCAGTTTGCCCTGTATGGGCGCACCCACATCGCTGGCTTCTGAGACCTTCCTGTTTTGAGATTTTTCCACATTTACATTTAGGTCCCGGATCGAAACGGCCCTTGTCTGCCCGTTCAGACGGAAATAGACCGTTCGCATTCCGTTTTCGTCCGGCTCCAGCTTATAGAGGTACTGAACAAGGAGTTTTTTTCCTGGATCTAGGCGGATGAGGATTTCTTCGTCAGATTTGAGGGGATAGAAAAAGGCCTTGGTAGGTAGCTTGATCACCTCGCCATAGGTCAGCAGGTGCTCATAATAAGCCCTAAAGACCTTTGGATAGAGCTTAAAGGAGAGAAAATCTGTAAACTTCATCCGATCATCTCCAAACTCCAATTTGAACTGCTCGAATTCCCTTTCGAAATCAATCGGAGCGAGATGGGCATTGGGCCGGTCAGTGTAAGGGGTATCGTCTTTCAAGACGATCTTCTGCAACTTTTCGGGAAAACCCCGATAGGGCTGTCCCAGGTCTCCCCTAAAAAAGGCCTTGACTGAATCGGGAAAAGAAATCTCATCTCCCCGCTCTATGATATCCGCTTCGCTAAAGTCATTGGAAGTCATGAACAAGGCCATATCGCCCACCACCTTTGAGGAAGGAGTAACCTTGACAATGTCGCCAAACATGCGGTTGACCAAGGCGTAATTTTTCTTGATCTGCTCAAATTTTGATTCCAAGCCCAGAGAACGGGCCTGGGGAAGGAGGTTGGAATACTGGCCTCCGGGAATCTCGTGGTCGTAGACTTCTGCAGTACTCGCTCGCAATTCGGATTCGAAGGGATAGTAATACTCCCTGACCACCTCCCAGTAATTGGCAAACTTATTCAGACTTTCGAGATTGGTTCCCGTTTCCCTTTCGTGTCCCCCGGTCATGGCGACAAAAGAGTTGAAATTGGGCTGAGAAGTCAGTCCGGACATCGAACTGATGGCGACGTCTACCACATCGACCTCTGCTTCGATGGCCTTGAAGTAGGTAGTCAGCTGATTACCAGATGTGTCGTGGGTATGGAGGTGAACGGGAATATCCAGGAACTTCTTGAGTTCACCGATTAGGATTTCGGCGGCCATAGGCTTGAGAAGACCAGCCATGTCTTTGATAGCCAGAATATGTGCCCCCTCATCCTCCAGCCTTCTGGCCAGGTCCAAGTAATACTGAAGGTCGTATTTGGACTTTTCGGGGTCCAGGATATCGCCGGTGTAGCAAATACAGGCTTCAGCCAAGGCCTCCGTACGCTCCCTGACGGTTCGTATGCTCACCTTCATGGCCTCCAGCCAGTTGAGCGAGTCGAAAATCCGAAAGACATCGATCCCCGTTTCCCATGCCTTTTCAATAAATTTTTCTACCAGGTTATCGGGATAGGCTGCATAACCTACTGCATTCGATCCTCTCAGCAGCATTTGGAGGAGGATATTGGGAATTTTTCGGCGGAAGATAGCCAGGCGCTCCCAGGGATCTTCCCTCAGGAATCGCAAGCAGACATCGAAGGTAGCTCCTCCCCAAACCTCCATGGAAAAGAGTTCGGGATGGAGACGGGCAAAACTCTCCGATACATTGTACATGTCCATGGTTCTCATCCGGGTAGCCAGCAGAGACTGATGGGCATCTCTAAAGGTGGTATCGGTCATGAGAATGCGCTTTTCCTGCTTCATCCACTCCAAAAACTTATCCCTTCCCAGTTCATTCAGTAGGTCCTTGGTACCCTTGGGATAGGCCGTATTCCTTTCAGTTATGGGCACGATTGGCTCCCTAAACTCATGTCTGGGATCATATCCACTTTTGATGCTATCATTTCCATTGACCAGGATATGGCCCAGGTAGCGCAAAGTTTTGGTAGCCCGGTCCCGGCTCCGGTTGAGTTGGAGAAGTTCGGGATAGTTGTTGATGAATCCTACCGTAGCCTCTCCCCGCTGAAAGACAGGATTGTTCATCACATTGATGAGGAAGGGAATATTGTCCTTGACCCCTCGGATGCGAAACTCCCTGAGGGTACGGCGCATACGCTGAGAAGCTCCTTTGAGGGTACGTCCCCAGGCAGAAATTTTGACCAGCATGGAATCGAAGAAGGGAGAAATTTTCGCTCCGGGATAGGAAGATCCTTCATCCAGGCGAATGCCAAACCCTCCTGCATTTCGGTAAGCCAGGATGGTACCGTAATCAGGCTGAAAATTATTGGCGGGGTCTTCTGTGGTCACCCGGCACTGTACCGCAAAGCCATTGGTTTTTACATCTTCCTGGCTCTTGATAAAAATTGCTGGATCGGAGAGTTGGGCACCTGCGGCTATGAGAATCTGACTTCTCACAATATCTATGCCCGTAACCTCTTCGGTAATGGTATGCTCGACCTGGATTCTGGGATTTACCTCTATGAAATAGATATTATTGTGACGATCCACCAGAAATTCGGCTGTTCCTGCATTGTTGTACTCCACATGGCGGGCGATCCTCATGGCATAGTCATGAATTTTTTCCTTCACTTCCTGTGGAAGGGTCGAGGGAGCGACTTCCACCACCTTCTGGAACCTTCGCTGCACGGAGCAGTCTCTTTCGTGTAGGTGGACGATGTTTCCGTAATTGTCGCCGAGTATCTGCACCTCGATGTGCTTGGGGTCTTCGATAAATTTTTCCAGGAATACCGTATCATCTCCAAAAGCATTGCGGGCTTCGTTGCGCGCCTCAAAAAATGACTTGCTCATCTGCTCTTCCGACTGTATGACCCGCATACCTCTGCCTCCCCCACCTGCTGCTGCTTTGAGCATGACGGGATAACCAATACGCTCTGCTTCAACCAAAGCTTTTTTAAGGCTGTCCAGCTCTTCCTTGCTATCAGGAATAAGGGGAACTTCCACGATTTTGGCTACTTCCTTGGCCCTTACCTTATCGCCGAGTTGCTGCATGACCTCGGGGCGGGGACCGATGAAGATGAGGCCCTCTTCTGCACAACGGCGGGCAAAACGGACATTTTCCGATAAAAATCCATAACCGGGATGTATGGCATCCGCGCCTTTCCTTTTGGCAGTAGCAAGGAGGCCTTCGATGTCGAGGTAGGGCTTAAGGGGCTCAGAATCCTCACCAATCATATAGGCCTCATCAGCTTTGTAGCGGTGCAGGGAATAGCGATCTTCGTAAGAGTAAACAGCTACTGTCTGTATTCTCAGTTCTGACAATGCGCGCAGAATCCTGACCGCGATTTCTCCGCGATTGGCGACCAGGACTTTCTTGAGTTTTATCATGCTGGAAATATTTGATCCGAAAATCGGTAGCCTGCCCTAGACCTGGTGGCAAAAGATAACTGCTACCCGTTTCGGAACCTCGGTTTATCTTGAGTTTTGAACAATATAATAAATTAGTCGTCTCACCAGCCCACTCGGACATGCTTCCCCCCTATTTTTTCTTTATTTATTGAGAATAGCACTCCTAGGGTTAAAACAGGGTATTTAAAATAAGCCCAACAGCGCTTAGCCATTTATTTATGACCATCAATAGCATCTTATCTGGTGTAGGTCAAACTTTAGAGGGAGACTTTCGTTTTCTAACCATTGATTCAACACTCACTCTTTCCCCATTTTTTACACTTTTGACAAAAAGCATGACATCTAGGGCTTCTCCTATTGAGAAATACATTGGATGTGATTATATTGGATAATATTGATTCAAATGCGGAACATCATCATACCCCTGATTCTAGGTTCATCCCTTATTCTACTATTTGCTTCCTGTAACAGAGAGCCCCTCTTTCCAGTGGAACCCAGAATAGAGGTACTCGACATTTCTCCTAAGATCGTGAAGAGCCTCAAAGATTCCATTGTAGTAAGGTTTCGCTTCGAGGATGGTGATGGAGATATCGGTGTCCTTCCCGAAGATGATCCTAGTACCATCAATCTCAGGCTGATAGATTCCCGCTCCAACAATCCCAACAGTCCCATCGAATACACCTATCGGTTGCCCAACCTTACCCAGGATACCCGCAATCCCTCCATACAGGGAGAGGTAAGCGTCAAGGTAGATTTTACCAATGTCCTTTCTCCTTTTGCCCAAAGTGAGGAATTCAGGTATCAAATCGTCTTCCTAGACAGAGCTGAAAATACCGCTAAGTCCATCAATGGCAATGATGAAGCCGTCTACACTGACTTTATAGAAGTGGTGAGGTAAGCCTTAATTTTATCAAGTTAATCCCTATTCACGTTCAGGCTGACTTATAGCTGTTTTAAAGGGTGAGGCTCCCCGCTCTATCCACTTGGCCTGAACCTCCTTTGCTTGCAGTCTGTCCTTCATGAGTAAAATGGCCTTTTCCAGTAGGGCATCGTTTCCGCAGGTAAAAATATCCACTGCTGCATAGTTGAATTCCGGCCAGGTATGAATGGTCAGGTGGCTCTCCGAAATGGCCAGTATACCTGTAATTCCCTGAGGCTGAAAGCGGTGGAAAAAATCTTTCAGGATAGTGGCTTCAATGGCTGTGGCCGCCTCGTACATCATCTTCCTGAGCATACCTTCATCGTTGAGAAGCTCTGAGCTAGCTCCCGTCAACTCTACCAGTACATGCATGCCTAGCTTGTCCATTTCTCAAATGTATTCATTCCCCTTGATTCCCAAAAGATCAATCTTTACAGGCATCCAAACAATACCAGCACAAAGTGGGAAAGGCTTGGAGCTTTCTTTCCCTGAATCTGTTTTCATACTTTTAGATTCCGCTTTACGTTTGAATACAAAAAAGTGGATTTTTCGATGTCTTTTGGGACAAAGCATAGGGGATTTTTCATTCTAATGTAGATATTCACAAGAATTCCCTTATTGAGGGCAAAAAAATGGCCGATCTACGAGGGAGTTTTTGTTAGATTTGATCCTAAAAGCTAGGGAAAGCTGGATTTGAGGACATATAAAAAAGGAATGTTGGGCCAAGGCCTTGCTCCCCTGCTGTACCTTTATAAGAATCCCAGAGAATACACCGGAATATGAAATACGCTACACTTCTTAGTTTTATTTTGAGCAGCCTCTTGAGCCTTACCGCTGCACCTACTCCCACCCCAAAGAAAATAAACTGCGTAAGCAACGCCACAGTAACCCTTCTGGAGGCAGATACCTGCGGACGTGGAGGTACTGCCTTCGTAACCCATAATGGTAGCGGTCCTGTAACCTTCATCTGGTCCAGCAATGCAAATGTCAACAACGATACCATTACCGGAATGCCTGGTGGTCAGATTTATACCGTCCAGGTCAGAGATACCAATGGATGCCTCGCCAGCGATGCCATCTTTGTTCCCCTGGTATCAACCTTTAGCGCCACCGGATTCACTACCCCGGATACCTGCCTGAATGGAAACGGAACCGGCGGAGTCCTGATCAATGACATCGTCAATGGCACTCCCCCCTACACCTTTCAGTGGGATGCCAATGCCGACAGCCAGACTACGCCAGTAGCTACCGGACTCTCCATTGGCAGCTACCTACTTAGCATTACCGACGCTACAGGCTGTAAATACAACTGGCTGGCCCAGGTTGATTCCACCAATAATGGCTTTAATGTTGACTTCAACGCCGAAGACATTAGCTGCTTTGGCCAGCAAGATGGTCAAGCAATTGCAGTCCCCAGTGGAGGAAATGGGGATTATTCCATCACCTGGTTTGATGCTGACAGCAATCAAATCTCTCAGATGAGCAGCAACCTCAGTGGGCTGAACCAAGGAAGTTACTTTGTCAGTGTTCAGGATGGAGGAGGTCCGGGATGTAAGTTTGATACGACTTTCCAAATCGAAGAACCAGATACCCTCACCACGGGCTTTTTGACCCAGGATGCTGTAGGCTGTACCACCCCTGATGGAGAACTTAGGGCCGATGCCAGTGGAGGGACCCTCCCCTATTCCTATCTCTGGGAGACGGGAGATACTACCGAAACCATCACCGAGCTGACAGCGGGAACCTATCTGCTGACCGTTACCGATGCCAATGGCTGTACGGCCAGCATCAATGGCTTGGTAAGCAGCGAGCCAGGACCCTTTTTCACCGTAGATATTCTTCAACAAGATAATTGTGGACTGGGAGAAGGAATTGCCAGGGTCAACGTCTCCCAAGGAACTCCCCCCTACCTCTACGACTGGTCTACCAATCCACCCATTTTCAATGATACCTCAGAATTTGCCTATAACCTCCTTCGTGGAAGTGGTTATTCTGTCATCGTGACTGGGGCCGACTCCTGTGTACAGATCGTCAGCTTCAACATGCCCGGAAATCCTCTCCTTCAAATTTCCAACATTGACATCGACGACAGCTATTGTCAACTCGCCAATGGAGAAGCCCGTGTAAATATACAGGGGGGTTCTGCTCCCTACCGATATAATTGGACGACCAATCCTCCCCAAACCGCTCCTGTGGCTCAAAACCTTGACGAGGGCATCTACGCCATTACTATAAGGGATAGTTTTAATTGTACCATTAGAGATACGATTCAGATTTTAGACGAACCTGGATTTATCATTGAGCTTGACCACGTAGACGAATCTTGTTTTGGAAAGGAAGATGGAAGTGCAGAAGTGAGGGTGGGCGATGCCAGGGGCAATGTCAGCTATACCTGGAATACAGAACCTCCACAGCGGGGCCCTAGCATCAGCCGTCTTTCTGCCGGAATCTACGAAGTAGAGGTCGTGGACATCGAAGGCTGTACACGGGCTGACTTCGTCTCCATCGAATCTGAAGACTTCCTTCGTGCTGGATTTCGGGCTCAGCCAGATACCCTTACCCCCGTCGTTCTCAGCAGTGCGACCTTCCAATTTGAAAATACCTCGCAGGGAGGCAGTACCTATGTGTGGGACTTTGGCGATGGAAGCCGCTCCTCAGAGTTTAATCCCTCTCATACCTACGCCGATACCGGGAGCTATTTTGTCCAACTCAAGACCTTCAATGAAGACAGCAGTTGTGTGGACTCCATTCTCCTGGGTCCCTATGTGGTAAGCCCCGATGGGTCCACCCTGGCTCCCAATGCCTTTACCCCTAACCAAGACGGTATCAATGACTTTTTCGAAATAAAGGGACGATTCCTGGAAAACTTCAGCCTTGTCATCTACAACCGCTGGGGAGTGGCTGTCTTCGAGAGCAACAATCCCAGAGATTCATGGAATGGAAATCTCCAGGGCGAAAGACCAGCGCCTATGGGGGTCTACCTCTATCACCTTCAAGCGGATGTCCCTGGGGGTAAAGAGATAAACGAATTAGGCACCCTTACCCTTATTCGATAAAAAAGGGAGGGGGAAATTAAATGCACAACCAAAATCCGACTAAGTTCTCAGGCCCTTGGTAGGATCAAAAAGTGAATTCGACGTGGAAAAGTATTGGCAGAAGCTTGATCCCTGGCCTTCCAATTGGGAATACAGGGAACCTATCAGTCAAGGATAGCTAAATTTCCAAAACTGGCCTCACGACACGAATTATTTCTTTTTGACGTTATAAGAATCGACATTTACAATTGGCAATGGGAATACTCCTTACGACCATTGTAGATAGAAGGGATCGTTCATGCTAAAACAATATATTTTACCCATTATCGCTCTTGTGCTCTTTGGATTGGGTTGTAACCGCACCCAGGATATCATACCTGAGCATACCTACCGCCTTTTCCCCAATGAAGCTGGAAAGTTCCGAATCATGTATGTGGAAGATACTACCTTTACTACTGATGGACTGGATGCTCCGGTGGTTGATCGGTACTTTCGTCGGGAACTCCTCTCCGATACCACCACAGATCTTCGTGGCCGGGTGCTGCGCACCATAGAGACCTCTCGTTCGGAGGAGGAATTTGGTACCGAGTACCGCTTTCAGCCTGGGCCTGTTTATGCCCAGTATATTGAGCCGGTAGAGGGCCAGACTTATTTTGCCGAACGCCTCGCCAATAACCAAAGGGTCCTCGTCCTCCAGTTTCCCGTCTTCCCAGGGGTGACCTGGAATGGTAACCTCTTCAACAACATGGATGACCAGCGATTTACCTATCAGTCTATCGATACCACGGTCATCGTCCGGGGCAAAACCTATGAACAATGCGTCATGGTACTCAGGGAAGAAAGAGAGGGGATTTTTAATATTTTTTCCTACGAAATCTATGCCCCCGACATTGGACTGATCAAAAAGTACGACCGAAGGCTGATCTTCAATTCTGGGGGCAGCTCTGCTTTTAACGATTCTGAAAGTAGAATCCGCAGCGAAGAGATTGTCGAGCACAACTGACCCTCGCCCTTGGGTCATTTCAATTAATGCCCAAAACATTTTTGAAGATCATAGCCCCCAAGCTCAAAATAAGGCTTATCTTAGGGCATCTTATTCCAATATTCTGCCTTATGCCGGCAACACTCACTACACGACTGGTCTCAGCTATCCTTATTTTCTGTACAGCTATGGGCTATTTGTCTGCTCAGAATTACCAGGATTTTAAGGGAATGACGGTAGGGATCTACATTTCAGGCAAAAACTTCAACCTCGACCCTACCTTTGACCGCAAATACGTGCAATTTCTAAAGCAGGGACAGGAGGACCGCTCTTTTGCTGGCAAACTTAAAAATGAAGTTATCATCGAACTGGGTAAATTGCTTGAAGAACAACTTCCCTTGACCACAGAGGCCGATTCCGTCATATTCATGAATGCCTATCCCAGCCTAGGCAAGGCTTTTCAGAATGCCTATGATGCTAAGAGCAAGGCGGATGAAGAACTGGCGGCTTTGAAGGAATTGGACTATATAATTTTTCTTGAGACCTACGAATTGTCCAAGCGGATACATAAATCCGTTTTTATTCGCTCCAATCGCATGATCACTGAGCGTATCCCGGTGGAAAAGGTAAATTTCACCGTTTTGGTATTCAAACCCTCCAATCTCGCCCTGGTAGGGGCCTTTGAACTTTGCTTTGACAGGTTGAAGGATAAACCTGTAGAGCGATATTTCGACTTTTATGCTGAGAATTCACCCTTTGGAAAGTTTTTGAGTGATTGCTTTTCTGCCTGGTGGCTTCAGCTAGCCCAGGCCTCGGATTTTAGCTGTAATTGATCCACAAAGACTCCTGATCAATACACCGAAGAGGGAGGTACCCATTTGAAATCCCTGCTGTCCCGGGCATGGTCAATCGCCAGGATTCCGTCAAGATGGTCTATCTCATGCTGAAGCAATTCTGCCTCCCCATCCTCCAACCAAATCGACTTTTCCTCCCAGGTAATGTCCCGGTAAACCAGCCTTATCCCCTTGTGCCGCTTCAGACGTACAAATAATTGAGGAAAGGACATGCAATTGTCCCAGAGGGTCATGGTCTCCTCACTTCTCTCCGTAATGACGGGATTGAAAAACACTTGCGAAAGTTCTTCAGAATCGTTTTTAACGATCATTCGTTTTAATACACCTACCTGTGGAGCTGCAATGGCTCTCCCAAAACCGTAAACCTGTCTAAAAGCCTGTATCAAGCGGTACATACGCTTGATGAGGGGAATCATGCCTTGTAATTCTTCTTCTTTTACCTCTTCAGAAGCTTGATGTAGAAGGGGATTCCCTAAGAGTAAGATATCTTTGATGTCGACCATAAAAGCAAGGGGCTAGAAAAACATATAGATTCATGCAGTCTCATTAATTTGATTGGGTATCCCTGTTGCCATTTTTCCCGATTTTTTTATGTCAGAAAAACTGTCTCTCCGGAATCCCGGATTCGCTGCATTCCTTAGTTTAAATATAATTTGCCTTTATGTAATTTACTTTAAATTATATTATTTTTTTCCCTTTTGCCATCCCTGGAGATTGGAGAAGGGTATTTTCAAAAAAATATTCCCTTGAAGCAGGCACCAAAAAGAGGAAGCCCTCTTAAAAGGGGCCCTGGAAGAAATTTATCTTCTATGACTCAATTATTGACGTAAAACCATCAATCGTGATTTTTTAGCCCAAATCCGCTAGGCTTTTTCTCAGCAATTCCAACTTCTCCTCGGCATCCGACTGTTTTTTCTTCTCCAGGTTGACGACATTTTCGGGGGCATTGTTCACAAAGCGCTCATTGGAGAGTTTTTTGACAACCTTCTGCAAAAAGCCCTCGGTATATTCGATCTCCTTGACGATTTTCTCTTTTTCCGCTTCCACGTCTACATTCGTCAGGGGAATGAAGAACTCATGGGTATTTACCCTGACCGAACCGGCACCTTCTACATTTTCCGATACCACTTCCACCTTTGAAATATTAAGGAGTTTGACCAAAATGGGAATGTAGGGATGGAATACCTGAGCTTCCGGGCTTTTTATAAAGACTTCAATGCTTTCCTTGTTGGCGATCTGTTTGGAAGCCCGGAAATTCCTTATGGCTCCCACAACCTCCTTTATCAATTCCACCTCAGTCAGAATCGCTGGCCTCTCGGCTGTGAAGTTCGGCAATTGGGCCAGGCATATAAAATCTCCCTCTTCCCTTTCTTTGAGTCCGTGGTAGAGTTCCTCCGTAATGAAAGGCATAAAGGGATGAAGAATTTTAAGGAGTTCTTCAAACATTACCAGGGTCTTATCTAAGACTTGCTGGGAAATGGGATCACCATAATCTGGTTTGATCATCTCAAGATACCAGGAGCAGAAATCGTCCCAGATTAGTTTGTAGATACTCATCAGGGCGTCGGAGAGGCGAAACTTCTCGAAGTGATCCTCGATTTCAGTTCCTACTTCCTGAATACGGCTTTCCAACCATTGTATGGAAAACTTTTCTCGCTCTCCGATGGGCTTCTTGGTAACCTCCCAACCTTTGACAAGGCGGAAGGCATTCCAAATCTTATTGGCAAAGTTACGTCCCTGCTCTACCAGGGATTCATCAAAGAGCAGGTCGTTTCCTGCGGGTGAGGCAAAGAGCATTCCTACACGGACGCCATCAGCACCGTTTTCTTCCATCAGATCCATGGGATCGGGAGAATTGCCCAGAGATTTTGACATTTTTCGTCGCTGCTTATCCCTCACAATGCCGTGGAGGTAGACATGGCTGAAGGGCTTTTGACCCTTGTATTCAAAACCGGATATAATCATCCTGGCCACCCAGAAAAAAAGTATTTCCGGAGCAGTAACCAGCACCTGGGTAGGATAATAGTATTCGATCTCAGAATTTCCCGGCTTGGTAAGTCCGTTAAATACCGATAGGGGCCAAAGCCAGGAGGAAGCCCAGGTATCGAGAACATCTTCATCACGAACCAGATCCTCAACCTTCAATTTTTGATTACCGGTCTGAGCCTTCGCCTTTTCCAGTGCTGATTCCGGACTGGGTGCCACGATAGGTTCTTCGCTTCCCTCTACATAATATGCCGGAATCTGATGTCCCCACCATAGCTGTCTGGAAAGGCACCAATCCTTTACATTTTCCATCCAGTGCCGATAGGTATTGATAAATTTTCCCGGTAATAATTCGATCTCTCCCTCATTGACAGCCTTCAGAGCCGGTTGGGAGATTTTCTTCATCTTCAGCCACCACTGCAGAGAAAGACGAGGTTCTATGACAGCGTCGGTACGCTCGGAGTGGCCCACAGAATTTTTGTAAGGTTCCTTGTCTGCGAGCAAGCCGACTTCATAAAGGTCTTTGGCGATTTGTTTTCTCACCTTGAAGCGATCCATGCCTTTGTAAACAGGCATGTGGTCAGCGATGGTCCCATCCTCATTCAGGCAATCAATAATTTCCAATTCATGGCGAATACCAATTTCGTAGTCGTTGACATCGTGGGCGGGCGTAACCTTGAGAGCTCCCGTACCAAATTCCATTTCGACATAGTCGTCAAGGATGATGGGAACTGGACGATTTACAATGGGGACGATGGCTTTTTTGCCGTGCAGGTGTGCATACCGCTCATCCTCAGGGTGGACAGCGATTGCAGTATCTGCGATAATGGTCTCGGGACGGGTGGTAGCAATGGTCAGGTATTCATTTTCCAGCCCCTGGATGGGATATTTGACATGATAGAGCAGGCCATCCTTTTCCTTGAAGATGACCTCCTCATCGGAAAGAGCGGTCTTGGCTACGGGGTCCCAGTTGACCATGCGATTGGCCCGGTAGACATAGCCTTTTTCATGGAGATCGCAGAAGACGTCAATGACAGATTTGGAATATTCGGGATCCATAGTAAAGGCTGTCCGCTCCCAGTCGCAGCTGGCACCCAGGCGGCGGAGTTGACGGAGAATTATGCCTCCGTACTTTTCTTTCCACTGAAAGGCATGATCGAGAAACTCATCCCTGCTGAGGTCTGACTTTTTGATTCCTTGTTCACGGAGCATTCGCACCACCTTGGCTTCAGTAGCGATGGAGGCATGGTCGGTCCCAGGCACCCAACAAGCATTGTACCCCATCATCCTGGCCCTTCGGATCAGGACATCCTGAATGGTGTTGTTGAGCATATGCCCCATATGGAGGACACCGGTTACATTTGGGGGAGGCATGACGATGGTGTAGGGTTCCCGCTCATCGGGCGTAGAGCGAAAAGCCTTTGCCTCAATCCAGGCCTGATACCATTTCTCTTCTATGTCTTTTGGGGAATACTTTTTGGCGATCTCCATGTCAATGGGTGATTCATTTTCGGCAAATTTAAAGGAAATGAGGGGATTTGCTAGTACGAAATGTGAAGGGATTATTTTATCGAGTTACTTTCTCTTTTTAAGAGGACGTAAAAAGAAGGCACCCCCTCCCCATTCACTTATCATGAGCTACAAGGAATGGGGAAAAAGGGTTTACCTACTCACTTTAAAGTTTAGCCTAACAAAGTATGTTCTACCCCAATTCAACAATATGCTGCTACCTGTATTGCTGTGTGCCCCACCACCTTGTACATTGGTTGGGATGGTCTGGGTGTTTAAGATATTTTTTCCTCCTACTGCCAGGAAAATGCGATCCTGCCAGAAAGAGCGGCTTAGGGTGGCATTTACAAAATGGTAGTCCCCTATGAAGCCTTGGTTCAATTGCCCTTCATCGTCTGTAAAAAACCGTATTTGTTGACCAATGAATCTATGAGTTAGGTACAAACGAGTTTCAACAAATGGAATTTCTAGGGAAAGCTCATTTTGCCATTCATTCAAACCCGTAAAGCGCCTAGTTTCAAAGTCTTCTGACCAAAAATTAAATAGTTGGGTATGGGCAAAGGCAGACTTCACCATCAACGAATTGCCAAACTTATAGGTAAATTGTGCATTAAGCCCATGGGTCTGAAATTGATCCACGTTTTGGTAATTGAACTGTAGGGAAGCAAACTCAGCCAAGATGATTCTGTTCCTTATGTGGTTATAGAAAAATTTAGCTGAAAAATTGAAGTTGTGTTTTTCCTTCAATTTCTCGATAAACTCAGCAAACAAAGAAGCATTGTGTGAATACTCTGCCTCCAATTCTGGATTTCCCACGATGAAGTGATTAACGTCTACAAAATTGAAGTGTAATTCTTTCAATGATGGAGCCCTAAACCCTCTGGCATAGCTCATTTTCACGCCAAATGCGGGTGTGGGCTGCCAGTTGAGATGGAAGGCAGGAACCAGTGGGTGTCTATACTTCGAATTGTAGCCATACCTTAGGTTTCCCTGAAGAACAAGGTCTTCAGAGACCTGAAACCTTAAGCTTCCCCAGCCTGCATAATTCCCCAGATCAGCTTGATTGAAAGGTGCTCTTGTGCTATCGACCATCCTGCTTCCTGCACCTGTTTCATACATTGCCTCCAAGCCTAGCTGCCCATTCCACTTTCTCTTGGTCTGGGTACCGAGGATACTTCTGTGCAGCAATGCTGTAAACCTGTTGGTATCTTGTTGCCCTGGAACAAGGCTAGTCGTATCAGGTTCTAGGTCCGTTCTAATGCTCTTGCTCAAACGGCCATACTGGTTATAGGCAGTCGTTGATTTTAGGTATAGAGAAGGACTCAGGTAACTCTCGAGCGTTAGGCTATGGTCTTGCCTAATGGTCTGAAAAACATCATCAATGACATAAGGCCTAAATTGAGGACGTCGAATTTCTCCATAAATTCTTAACTCCTCATCAAAATACCGGTATTGATAGGTAATTTTGGTGGAGTCCGACACATAATACCTTAATGTCCCATCCAGGCCGTACTGCGTTTTGGGATTCCAGGGGATTACCCTCCCTCTGTAAGTTCCCCCTGAGGGTAGCTCTACAGTTGCATATTGGCGAAGGCTGTCAATCTCCCCAAACTGGCTATGGTAACGATTGGCTATAATTCCCGCATGTAGCTTACCTTTCCTGGCTCCAATAGAAAATGAATTGTTCAAAATACCAATAGATTCATATTGGTTCTGGCTCTCTATCTGGATATTTTCTGCCTGAACCTTTTTTGTGATCAGGTTGATCACTCCACCTGAAGCATTCGAACCATAGGTGGCTGACATGGCCCCCTCAATGATTTCGATTCTCTCTATGTTTTGGAGGTTGATTTGGGACAAATCAATGTTTCCATTTGACCTCCCAATGACAGGTACCCCATCAATCATTATCTGCACATTTTCTCCACCTATCCCCTGTATTTGAAGACCATTGCCCAAAATAGGGTCTGTATTGACAAGAAGGTTCAATTGGTTGGTAAGTACTTCTGCAAGACTGATTTGGCCCTGCCGCTTTATATCCTCAGCCTTAATCACCTTGACTACATGGAGAGAATTCTTTGAACTCGTAGGTGCATACTGAGCCGTCACGACCACTTCATCCAACTGAATTTCCTCTCGTGAGGAGTCTGGCGAATAATTTCCTTGTCCCCACAACAAGGTAGGAATGAGGTAAATAATTACAACAAGGCTAAACCTGTTCATCGTGAAAGTATTTGTTGTTCGTTTTATTGTCGTTTTCTATGCTTTCTGCCAAATACATGTTGAGGTCTGCCTCATGAAACATCGAGGGGAGCTCTCCGATTTCATAAGTGGAAAAACAAGCCTCATCCCAGATACCTTGGTATCAAAATAGATGTTTCTCCTATCCTTATGCCCTTTGATGTTTTATGAATGACAGTCTTCCAAGCTCTCCTTAAAATTAGGGAAGGCATGTTGGTCGAATTTGATAATGATGTTGTTAAAATTGACTTTGTGAGTTCCACAGCCTTTACATCGACTGGTGCTTCCGCAAGAGCTTCCCGACAACAATTTGTATTGGCACATATAATCTTATTTCAAAAATTAAGTGGGTGAATTATTGAGTTCTACCAGGTCGTTGGAGAGATCGTAAATGATTGATTTCCACGTATCCAACTCAGGTATTCCTGGTTTTCTGGCTCCAAAAAAATAGACGATCAAATTGCCGTACGCATCAAACAATTCAAGGCTACTTACAATACCATCTGTAGTAGGTTTCTTGACAATCCAACTTTCTTTAATCGCTGGCATTTTTAAGTGTAGATTGAAATTGGGATCCAGTACATTGTACCAGTCGCCAAAAAATTTAAGGTTTCTCACCTCCCCTGTATGGATTTGAACACATCCTTTGCTATGAAGGAAGCACATAATGGAAACCTTTCTATCACGCGCCATTTCCAATGCCCTCACCACGGATTCATTGTCAATTTTTTGGGTAAATCCTTCTGGAGCCAACCTAAAGCCCTGTATCCTGCTTACTTCATACTTCTTTAGCATTCCAAAAAAATGGTGGGTATCTTTCAAGTCTTTCCAAGATTCCTGGAAGCCAACAACATCTATTTCTGAATCTGGAAATTCTTCTTTTTTGTCATATGGACTCGGGTCTACATCCATGATGTAGTTTTGTTCAGCGGCTTTGTATTTTTCAACCAATTGTTGGTACACCTCCAGCTTTGACTTTGGTGTAGAGTAGATTTTGTGTACAGCATCACCTTTTTTGTTAAAAAACTGAAAAGAATAAAGAGGAACGCCATTCCTTCCAGGCATGACTACAGCCATGCCATAGTGCCACTCGTTCATGAAAAACCGAAGGTCTATGTCAGGATTGACAGCCACCCCCATGTTATGGGCACCCTTGTAGAACTCTATGTTGTCATAGACTCCTTTGCGTTCATGCACACAGTGCTCATTTCTAGTCAGTGCCATCACGTATCCCATCTCTTTTACATCCTTCAGTAGGCTCTTCCATCCTTCCTGACTGTTCTCTACCTTACCCTCAAGCATGGTAACGGTGTCTCCTACAAATAGACTTAAGAGTTCGGCTTCGGTGATCCCCAAGCGATGGGCCAAATCCCTATTCCTGAGTTTGGGTTCATCTTCTTTTAGCTTGGCCATTTTTTGTTTCAACAACTGGAACTTATCCATATAGCAAGAATTAACAATTGGTATTCAGTGATGTATCTGTCTGCTTTATCGCATGAGGCAAATAGGTAACATAAGGGCAATTCCAAATGGGATGAGGCTGAACTGTCGCATGTATACCCAATATTTCATTCAGCAAAGGAACAGTTATTACCTCCCAGGGTTTTCCCCGTTGGACGACTTTGCCTTCCTTCATCATCAATATCTCGTCGCCCATCTGTGAAGCCAAGTTGATGTCATGCAACACAGCCAAGACCCCGATTTTTCTATCCTTTGCCAGTTTTTTCACCAATTTCATCAATTTGTATTGCTGCTGCACATCTAGGTTGGCTGTAGGTTCGTCAAGGAAAAGGTATTGATTTATCCCCGAATGTTGGCAGCAATCAAGCTGGACCATACACTTGGCCAATAGGGCCCTTTTTTGTTCTCCCCCAGAGAGGGTAAAAAAGATTCTATGTTGAAAGTCTTTTAGTCCAACTTTTTCCAATGATCGCTCGACCAAACCATCAATTTGTTCGTTGGATAGGGTATTGTCAGACACATATGCCCCCATTTCCACCAATTTTTTCACCTTCAATGAAAAAGCGACATCTACTTTTTGCGACAAAACTGCTCTTCTCTGGGCCAATTGGTGATGGTTAAAAGACACATGGGCTTGGCCATCCCATTGGATGCTGCCTTTAGATAGGGGATTGACCCCAGCTACTGCCTCAAAGAGGGTTGACTTTCCTGCCCCATTGTTTCCTATCAGAACTGAAATCTTCCCAGGCTCTACTTCTAGGGAAGCTAGCTTTACAATGAGCTTTTTGCCCTTAGAGACACTTATATCCTGAACAGAAATCATAATGTCATCCTTTCCTTTTGACTTTTGATCAACAACCAAAGAAAAAATGGAGCTCCAACCATTGAAGTAAGAATGCCTATGGGCAATTCTCCAGGGGCAATGATGGTCCTCGCAAGGGTATCAGCAAAGATCATAAAAACAGCTCCCAGCAAGGCTGAAGCAGGAAGCAGATACCTATAGTCTGGTCCCCGCATCAGTCGTAGAAAATGTGGAATTACCAGACCCACAAACCCAATGATGCCACTTACAGAAATACATACCCCCACCACAAGGGCAGTGAAAAAAATAAGGGTAGATTTCACCTTTTCTACATCAATGCCTAGGTATCTGGCTTCTTTTTCTCCAAGCAAAATCGCATTGAGAGACTTTGACTTCGTTGAAATTACTATGCCTCCCAATAACACAATAGGTAGGGCAACTGCTATTTGAGTCCAATTGGCTGCACTGAGGCTTCCCAAGGTCCAAAAGGTTATATCCCTTAGCTGTTGATCGTTGGAGAGATAAATAAAAACCCCAGAAATCGAAGCAGCAAAGGCTGAAATAGCGATTCCAGCCAGGAGCATGGTCATGACATCAGTTTGGCCATTTTTTCTAGATAGGAAGTAGACCATGTAAGTGGTCACAAATCCCCCTGCAAAGGAAAAAATGCTTACAATGGATTGGCTGAATAGCTCAGCAAGTGAGGACAGGACTGATCCCATGAATACAATGCCTAAAACTGCAAACAAGGAAGCTCCACTTGTAACTCCAATCAAAGTCTGATCCGCCAAAGGGTTCCGGAATAAGCCCTGTATAGCTGCTCCTGAAATAGCCAAACCTCCTCCCACCAAGGTCGCCAAAAGGATTCTTGGCAAGCGAATATTTTGGAGAAGGAAAGTCTGTGGAGAAGGTTCTTGGCTAAACAATGCTGGGAAGACCTCCCCTATGTCCATGCGATAGGCTCCAAAGAAAAGAGCCACAAATATGGAGGCCACCAGTATGATGGCCAAGGCTGATATTGATGTAATATATGTATACCAGCTCCGCTTCATGTCATTTTTGATGGATCAATTGTGCTAATTCATTGGCAGCTTGCCCTACCCTGGATGAAAAAGATATCAAATAATGCCCATCCATAGCTATAACTCTGTCGTTTTTGTATGCTGGCGTCTCTGTAATTCCAGGTATCTGGGACAGACCCTCTTTTCCATCAAGGCTGGCTAGGCCACTTTTAAACATGAGAATCACATCTGGTTGTGCCTCTACCAAGGATTCGGGCATAAGGGCAATGTAATCCTCGAATGACTGGAGAGCATTGACCCCACCAGCTTTTTCTATAATGGCAGCCGCACCTGTATGGGTACCTCCTACCAAAAGCCTTCCAGCCCCTCTAGCATAAATGAAAAGAACCCTGGGTTTGTCTTCAAATTTGCTAAGTGTTTCAACAAGCTTAAGGCTATCTTGGCGAATCCTGGCCTCCAATTCTTCAATCTTGGTTTTGCCTATATCAAAATGAGAATCAAGGGTCTTTGAGGCCTTTAGAGCATTGTCAAAATAAAGGCTACTCTCTACACCGATTATGCTGATCCCAGCATTTTTCAACTGGCCCAAGGAGGTCGATTTTTCCATCTCCTCTTTTTCTGCCAGTATGTAATCGGGATTCATTTCTAGAATGGCTTCCACATTCAATTTGGTCACATGTCCCAAAGCTGGCACTTTGCTGACTTGCTCTGGATAGACACTGGTAATATCTCTCCCAATAATCTGATCACCTAGACCCAAATCATAGAGAGTTTCAGTCAAAAAACCAGACAGAGATACGATTCTTAACGTTTTCCCAGTATGGGGATCATCAGAAAAGGTGCCCTCCTGCTGACAGGAAACTGCCAGAAAGGAGAGCGATACAATACCAAGTGTTAAAACTTTTTTTTTCATATTAAATTAATGTTTGTCCGTTTTTTTATCCCACTTAAGTCGCTGGAATCAGGCTTCTGTCTTAAATAAGGTTGAATCTTGGAAAGATGGTCTAGGGTTTTTAGCCTAGAATCTAGCCTAAAAAATCTACACATTTTCCACTTGCTTAATTATCAATGACTTGTAACTAAGAAAACCTCAAATACTTTAGGGGTAAAGTCGCAGACAATCATGTATAAATTTTATTTTACCAAGACTGGCTTACTTACTATGTCCTCGTCAAGTTGAAGGGTAACATGGTACATGCCAGGGGCAAGGTTCAAAGACAGCCTTTTTAAATTTAGTCCCATCTGCATCCGGATAGTATGCTGAAAGACCACCTGGCCTAGACCATTATGGATGCGGATATTTGCTTCAGAAGCCACCTTCTGAGCATCAAATGCTACATTTATCACATGAGTGGCTGGGTTAGGATAGATATCAAAAGCTTTGAGGATACGAGGCCGCTCAATGGTAGTCAGGGTGGTCTGGAAGGTCTTTTCTAAGGTACTAATCCCTGTTGAAGAACCTTCAAAATCGATAAACTGAACCATCCAAAGCTCATCGCTTTTGGTTTTTACAAAATATACCCTATCCGCAGGCAATGACCATTGAGATGTTCCAAAGTTAAAATTCTTCCAATCATGCCCAATGGCTGTGAGAGAATCGGTGTATAGAGAATCATAATCAGCGTAGTTTACTGTCAGTGGGTCAATGCCATCAGCCTGAGCCACCTCAACTCCCTTGTTGGAGAGTACCCCGGTTACCATGTAGTTAACAGTATCTCCCTGACCAGCATTCAACTGAGTAGCATAGCGGGTAAACTTCATGTCCCAATTAAGAGGCTCGAGATCGAGGGCAGAATCTGCTTCCAAAGAAAAATAAGCTAGTGTTTTTCCCTGGTAATCGTTCTTATTTATGGTGTGTGTGTGTTCGTTGCTTCCATCTAGGTTAGCATACCTCAAGGTGTAGGTATCAAGTACCAGTGAATCAATAGAAAGCTTTTTGAACACTCCACTTCTAAGCTTGACAAAATATACATGGGTTCCCAGGACCTTATTGATTCCAGGATTGTAGATCCCCCATCCATAATCAAAGGGGTCACTAGGATTGCCAATTCTATTTGCTGCTCCGGTTGACCAGCTCAGTTCAGGATTGAACAACTGATACATACCACTTGTATCTGCTGTAGCAAAATCAGTTGCCCCCGAAAAGTACATCTCAACTCCAGGTAAGGGAGGTCCCATAGAAAGGGCAATAGCCTCATTAACAAAGACTCCACCTTCTTGTAAACCATCTACACCAAAGGCAATGTCCCAAGCAGTGTGGCTGTTCGTAGCCATCATACCATCCGCAAGAGAATAATAGGTGTCATTCGCATAACTAGGCCCAACAGATATTTGGTCTACCTGTGCCGATAAATATGCTGGAACAATCAAAAGTGCAATGAATGTGTAAAGTTGCTTCATTTTATTTAGACTAAATCTAATTAAGACATAGAACGAATATAACCTTACAGGGTACTTCCACAAAAAAAAAAATCAAAATACCTAAGACTAATTATATTCTTCACCAAATATGTACCTTAAATAAGGTAAAGGGGCATCACTCAATTTGGTTAGAAAAAGCGAATCGGAACTTAAAGAATGTTGGGACCAAGAGATTCCACAAACATTTTGCTGGTAATTTTTTTCATAAAAAAGAAAAGCTCAAGTTGTTTTAGTTTTGGGCTGAAACAAGTCGCGATTTTATGGTAAAAATAGGAGTATTAGGAGCGGGGTATTTGGGAAAAATTCACATCAAGCTGATCAAGGGAATAGCTGATTTAGACTTGGTGGGTTTTTATGACAAAGATGGGGAGACGGCAGAAAAGGTAGCTAAAGAATTTGGCATAAAAGCTTTTGCAAGCATGGCGGCCTTGTTTCAAGAGGTGGATGCCCTTGACATCGTGGTACCTACCCTCCATCACTATTCGACAGCTCAAAGAGCCCTGGAGGCAGGCAAGCATATTTTTATTGAAAAACCCCTCACCCATCGCGTTGAGGAAGGGAAAAAACTCCTTGACCTCAGCGGGCAAAAACCCGGTTTGGTGGTACAAGTCGGCCACGTAGAGCGCTTCAACCCGGCATTTTTGGCGATTTCCGACCGTTCTCTCCAGCCCATGTTTATTGAGGCGCACAGACTTGCCATGTACAATCCGCGAGGAACAGATGTATCGGTTGTCCTGGACCTCATGATTCATGACCTCGATATTGTCCTCAGCCTACTGCCCTCTCCCATCGCTCGCATTTCTTCCTCAGGAGTGGCTGTCGTCAGCCAGTCTCCGGACATTGCCAACGCCCGGGTAGAATTTGAAAATGGAGCCGTGGCCAACCTTACGG
The DNA here is from genome assembly GCA_964564415.1 of uncultured Bacteroidia bacterium. Classification (GTDB taxonomy): domain Bacteria; phylum Bacteroidota; class Bacteroidia; order J057; family J057; genus JALEFZ01. The sequence continues at coordinate 399,536 of CAZMAV010000001.1, forward strand.
CTAGCCGCATTTCAATGAAAAATATGCGCAAACTTCGCATGTTTCAAAAGGATGCCTACCTCTCGGTAGATTTTCTGGATAAAAAGATAGAGGCCTATGAAATTTCGGATGTCCCACAGGAGGGTTTGCCCTTTCCTTCCATCCCCATAGAAAATGGACAGCAGACCCGCTACGTCAATATCGGGCAGCCCGAAGTCATGGCAGTCAATTCTATTAAAATGGAATTGGAAGAGTTTGCCAATTCTATCCTCAAGGGCGAAAAAGTACGGGTGTCTCTAAAAGATGGGTTTAGGGCATTGGAAGCCGCCCATCTGATCCTGGAAGAAATTCAACGAGGAAGCGAGGATCTGATGCGAGCATAAAAAAAGCCCCTCATTGAATGAGGGGCTCTTGTTTAAATTTTATATGTGTCTTAGAGTTTGTCGCCTTTGATAAGGTTGTGGATATCCGATCGGATGTCTTCGAGATTCTTATCGATGTGCCGGGGTTCCCACTCTAATTTGGAATCCAACTTCTGACTGACATTGTGTCGATCGGGACTTAATCCCTGGGACCGCCTTACCTTGTAGACCGATCCTGCCACTCCAGCCAGGACAAAAATCAACATAGCTGTCGCAAGGACTACATGGAGATTAATTTTATCCCAAATATTTGAGGACTTTTTACTGGACCTGACGTAGGCCATGATATTATCCAGGGATTCCTGAGAGGGTTCAACTTCACAGCCCTGTAGGGCTTCGACGTGGCTGTCCACCTCTTCATAACTATTCCACAATTCGTCATCAGAACAGAGCTCGGACAAAAAACTGCTGGCCTCTTCATCTTTCATTTCTTCAAAGACAAAGCGCAGTATATTTTTTTCCTTATCGGGTTCCATCATAGGCTCGGGACTTCTCGGACTCCTGAGCGAGCTTTTTGAGATTGAGCAGGGCGTACCGCATTCTTCCGAGGGCGGTGTTGATGCTCACGTCAGTGATATCCGCTATTTCCTTGAAACTGAGTTCACCGTATGTACGCATAACGAGAACTTCTCGTTGCTTATCCGGCAATTCCTGAATCAAGTTACGAATATAACGAGCATTTTCTTCCTTTATTATTTGATCTTCGGAAGAAGCTTCGGAGCGTTGAACCGAGTTGAAAATGTCGTAATCGGCAGATTCGTTTTGGATGGGATTTCTCTGGACCTTTCTGAAGTGATCAATGGCAAGGTTCCTGGCAATTCTAACAACCCAGGGAAGAAATTTCCCTTCTTCGTTGTACTTGCCGGAGCGAATCATCCTGACTACCTTGATCATGACTTCCTGAAAAAGGTCTTCTGCAATTTCGCGGTCTTTTACAATCAGGTAAATGGTCGTAAATACCTTGGATTTGTAGCGGGTTAGCAATTCATTGAAGCAGCAATCTTCTCCTGCTATAAACGCTTTGATGAGGTCTTTGTCCTGTGCTTTTTTCATGAGCGAATTATCCATACGTTTTTTATTGAGGGTGTACCAAACCCAGCGAGAAAAAAGAAGAGTGTAGAGTGGCTTAAGGAAATGGTACCAAAAAGCTCAAGGGAAAATCGTATTGTATCTGTATAGACCTCAAAGTGAACCTAAGTTAAATTATCGGCTAGTTTTTCACAAATAACTTACATCCAGTTTCACTACTCTTTGGATGCATAAAAAATGCCAGAGTCAGTTTTTCACCTACATGAATGGGAAAAATATGGGTCTGAACCGAATTTAGGAGGGGATGAATGGGAATCATCTCCCATAAAAAGCAAAGCTATTCTTCACATTAAAAGCGAAACAACGAATTTTTGACAATCTTATTTCATATCTGAAGATTCAATTTAAAAAATCATAATATATTGATAATCAGATTCTTGAAAAAATACCTAAAATCAGCCAAAAAAATGATAATTCTTGGTAAAAATTATATTCTCCATGTAAGAAATAGAAAACATTATACTTCTCTATGTGCTTTCCCTGACCGCTGTACTCCCTGTATCCTATAATAGACAGGGGTGTAAGGATTTGATACAATCATGAAGGATAGAATTTCCTGCCTGGATAGGGCAAGCCAACCAATATAGCAGGCAAAGCAAAATTTTACTTACTTTTAGTCCCTCTTTTCAGGTATTAATGAGGTTTCTTCCTTTTTATTTCCTGGTACAACTTTCTATCCTCCTGGCAGTTAGCTATGCTTAACCTTTTGTTTACGCATTCATGGACCATATTTTTATAAAAAACGCCCGGGTCAACAACCTCAAAAACGTATCGGTCGAACTGGAACGAGACAGAATGGTGGTGGTCACAGGAGTCAGTGGCTCCGGTAAGTCCTCCCTGGCTTTCGATACCCTTTACGCTGAGGGACAGAGGCGTTATGTTGAAAGTCTCAGCAGCTATGCCCGTCAGTTTTTGGAGCGAATGGACAAGCCCGAAGTTGACTATATACAAGGCATTGCCCCTGCCATTGCCATACAGCAAAAGGTATCTACCTCCAATCCCCGTTCGACAGTAGGAACCACCACAGAAATATTCGACTTTCTCAAGCTCCTGTTTGCACGGGCAGGTAAAACCTATTCACCCATATCAGGGAAGTTGGTCACCCGGGACAGCGTAACGGATGTGGTGGACTTTATCCTGGACCAAGAGGAAGGAAGTAAAATCCATATTCTCTCAGAGATCAAGGTCAGGTCCAAGGGCTATCGGGCCGAACTCGAAATTACCCTACAAAAAGGCTTTTCAAGGATTTGGAAGGATGGGCGTATCGTAGATATTGAGGACGAACTTGAAGGAGAGAATCTCAAAGAGGTCAAGACCATGACCCTCCTCATCGACAGGACCATCGTAAGGAAGGAGGACATTCAAAACCTACGCAGCAGGATAGCCGATAGTGTACAGACAGCTTACCAAGAGGGGCAGGGAAGTTGTAGAATTGTGGTGGACGATAAAAAGCCTAAGCCTTTTTCGGAAAAATTTGAGGCGGATGGAATGAGTTTCGAGCCTCCCTCCGTCAATTTGTTTAGCTTCAACAATCCCTACGGAGCTTGCAAGACCTGTGAGGGTTTTGGTAGGGTCCTTGGCATTGACAGAAATCTGGTTATCCCTGATCCCAACCTTTCCGTTTATGAGGGGGCTGTAGCTCCCTGGCGAGGAGAGGTTATGAATGAATACCTCCAAAACTGGCTTCAGGCTGCTCGCCAGACCAATTTTCCCATCCACCGCTCCTACGAGCACCTGACTGAAGAAGAGCAGGATCAGGTGTGGAATGGCATTGGGGGCACCTGGGGCATCAACCAGTTTTTTGAATACATAGGTAAAAAGACCCATAAAATCCAATATCGGGTCATGATCGCTCGCTACAGGGGCTATACGACCTGTCCCGATTGCAAGGGAAGCCGGATTCGAAAGGATGCCTCTTATGTAAAAATTGATGGCTACTCGATTTCGGATTTTCTTTTCATGCAGTTGAATGAGCTCTTTGATGCCATTAAGGGTCTTGAACTGGGGGATGTAGACCAGTTGATCGCTGGCCGCCTCATGGATGAAATTACCTCCCGATTGAATTATCTGATCAAAGTAGGAGTTGAATACCTCACCCTCCATCGCAAGATCAATACCCTCTCCGGTGGGGAAATGCAGCGCATTCGACTGGCGACTTCACTGGGATCGGGACTGGTTGGCTCCATGTATATCTTGGACGAGCCCAGCATCGGACTTCATTCCAGAGATACGGACCGTTTGATTTCCATCCTCGAATCTCTCAGAGACCAGGGTAATACCGTCATTGTGGTAGAGCATGACGAGGCTGTGATGAAAGCCGCTGACCAACTCATAGACATGGGTCCTGGCGCAGGCGAACTCGGAGGAGAGGTTACCTTCAATGGTACTTTTAAGGAAATTCTGAGTTCGGACACAAAAACAGGCAAATACCTATCTGGCAAGGATGAAATTGCCCTGCCCACACGAAGAAGACCGGTCCAAAGTCGGCTCCAGCTTCGAGGTGCCCGCCTGCACAACCTCAAGGGGGTTGATGTAGATATTCCCCTTTACGGACTTACCCTTGTCACGGGAGTCAGTGGTTCGGGCAAGAGTACACTCATCCAAAAAATACTTTACCCTGCCCTAAAAAAGCACCTAGGTGATTTTTCAGATAAGGGAGGAGCCCTCAAGGAATTGGGAGGGGACATAGACCAGGTACAGCGGGTAGAAATGGTAGATCAAAGTCCGGTAGGTCGGTCTGCGCGGTCAAATCCTGTAACCTATATCAAGGCCTATGACCACATACGGGAACTCTATGCCAAGCAACAACTGGCCAAGATCAAAGGACTCAAACCCGGACATTTTTCCTTTAATATTGATGGGGGAAGGTGCGACAACTGCCAGGGCGAAGGATTTGTAACCGTAGAAATGCAGTTTCTTCCCGATGTAAAGCTCCAGTGCGACGTCTGCCACGGCAAACGGTTCAAAAAACACGTATTGGAAGTCGCTTATAAGGATCGCAACATTGACGACGTCCTCAACATGACCATTTCGGAAGGCATTGACTTTTTCAAAGATGAAAAAAAGATTGTCTCCAAGTTGGAAATCCTCGATCGGGTGGGCCTGGGCTACCTGAGAATGGGCCAGTCCACTTCTACCCTATCCGGAGGGGAGGCCCAACGCATGAAACTGGCCTTTTTCCTTAGCCAGGGATCTCAGGCCGAAAAAGCTTTTTATATCTTCGATGAGCCCACCACAGGTCTGCATTTTGAAGACATTAAAAAACTGCTCAATGCCATGAACGAACTTATAGAGAGAGGCAATACGGTCCTGGTCATTGAGCACAACCTGGATGTGATCAAATGCGCCGATTACCTCATCGACATGGGGCCGGAAGGGGGAAAAGGTGGAGGACAGGTACTCTTTCAGGGGACACCTGAGGACTTACTTGCCGTCAAAGAGTCCTATACCGCCCATTACCTGAAAGAAAAGCTCAACGAAAAGGTACAATCCTGAAGCGAGCAAGTCCAGGCTGGGTAAAGTGACAGCTAATCTTTATTTTTGATGACTCATCTAATGAAAATGAAGAAGTTATCTATCATTCTGCTCCTCCAGAGCGGTCTGGCTTTTGGGCAAAGCAATGGACCGGGACTCTTTGTCGATATCTGTCGCTTCAACCTACCTATGGTAGAAGCCCAGTACGGTCAAAGTAAATTTGCTGGTTCGCCCTATGTGGAAATTCATGTGGCAGTAGCCGGCAACAGCCTTGTTTTCAAGCAAGAAGCACCAGAAAAATACCAGGCCAACGTAAATATTGATCTCTATCTCTACAAACTCGAGGGCAAAGATACCCTGCTGGTAGATCAGGATAACTACAATCTCCAACTTCCTCCTGAGCGTTTGTTAGCAGATACCAGCATCAATGCCCGTCAGCAGGCCAATTTGCTTAATGTACATACCCTCAGGATAAAATCAGGAAAGTACCTCCTTGCGGCTACAGCTGTAGACAATAATTCTTTGACACTGGTCAGGACCCAGGCTTTTCGGGAGTTTTATGCCAAATCCCTGCCCGGCGACGACGTGGCTTTCAGTGATATCAAATGGTCGGCCGGAGAGATGCCCCGCCCGGAGGATAAAATTGGCAAGGCCGGAAGGGAAGAAATCATTCCCATGGTCACCAACCAAAGCTTTTTCAACGAAGACTCCCTGGTCTTCTACCAGGAGATTTACAATGCCAACCTCCTCTTTGAAGATGAAGTTTGGATCAGGTCTGTCATCTATCAGGGCAACAACAGGTTGTTCAACTACCAGACTGAAGAGCGGGTGAGGGCCGCCCGCATCATCAATGTTTACAAGGAAGAAATTCCCATCCAAAATCTCCCCTCCAATATTTATTACCTTCAGGTAGAGCTCTTTCATCCCAAACAGAGCATCATGAGGACCTATAAGCAGAAATTTTACGTCTACAACTCCCGGATCGCATCGGCCTTTGACCAGAATACCTTTGCAGCCAACTCGGACATCGACGTATTCAACAAATATACAGAGGAGGAACTCGACTACTACCTTCAGACTGTCAAGTATCAAGCGACCAAGGATGAACGCAACTTTATCAAGGTCTTGGAAAATTACCAGCAGAAGAAAAACTTCATCTACAGCTACTTCGAAAGGAGAAAGACCAAGAAAAAAACGGTCAGGGCCTTGTGGAACGGCCACCTCATGGCCCTCAAGTATGTCAACCAGGAGTTCAAATCCACCCTCCGCGAAGGCTGGCAGACCGACCGGGGAAGGGTTCTTCTCACCTATGGCATTCCCAATCACGTGGACCGACACCCCTCGGAGACAGGCTTGATTCCCTATGAAATATGGCGCTACAACCGGCTGGGGCCCCAAAATAATATCCTCTTTGTATTTTATGATCCCGACCTCGCCACCAATGAATATCAGCTGCTACATTCCAATAAGTATGGAGAGATCAACAATCCTCGATGGCGCACCCTCCTGGATGCCCGTAACAAAGGGCAGACCTCGGATATCATAGATTACGAGCGCGACAGGACCCGCTACAATCCCGGGCTTAATCTGGATGACAATTAGGCCCCTATCTTTTGCGCCATTGAGAAAGCTAAAATTTTTCCTGACCCTCGGATTTCTCTATCCCCTGAGTCTAGTGCCTTTTTGGTTTTGGTACAAAGTCAGCGACCTTATCTTTCTCGTCATTTTCAAGGCCATTGGATATAGGAAAAAGGTGGTTTGGGCTAATATTTCGGGCTCTTTTCCAGAAAAAAGCGAGAGAGAACTTGAGGAAATCATGGAGAAATTTTACCGCCATCTTTGCGACCTCCTGGTAGAAAGTTTGAAATCCATCTCCATGAGGGACCAAGCTGTCATTCGAAGGGTTCAAATAGAAAATAAGGAAGTTTGGGAAGAATTCCTGCGTAGCGAAAAGCCGGCCATTCTCCTGGCAGGACACTACGGAAACTTCGAACTTTGGGGAGCCAGAATGGACATTCTGGCAGCGGGAAAGAGAAAAGGCTACTGCATTTATACCCCCCCAAAAAGTGAGACCCTTAATGGCCTGATCCATCATATACGCATTCGCAGAGGAGGAAATCTCCTGCCGAGGAAGCACTATGTCCGAAAAATCAGAGAAATCGTAGCCAAACAAGAATTCGTAGTAGTCCTTGGCGATCAGTCGCCCCATAAATCCCAACGGGCTTATTTTACTGAATTCCTGGGAAGGCCTACAGCATTTTTTACGTCTACCTCCAGGTATAGCCTAGAACTTGGCATGGAGGTCTACTTTGTAAGGGCCAGCAAGAAAGCCCGTGGTTACTACAGCTTAGGTTTAGAACGACTTCCGAGAGAGGATTTTCTTCCATTACGGGAAGACATGGCCTATGCCTTTACAGATCTTCAGGCTGAGCGCTTTGAAGCCATGATACGGCAGGAACCCGCCTTCTGGCTATGGTCTCACAAAAGATGGAAGCGAGGTCCCGGAGGCAGAGATAAGCTTTCGCCGAAGCTAACAAAGCAGGCCTAAATTAGTTCCTTAAGTAACAATCTGTTATATTAAAGCTTGAACAAAATCGTTTTTCATCTGCTAACAATGATCCCATAGGTTCATTTATCAATAAAAATAAATTGGCCTCTTTCCGCGTCTATTGTTCTGGATAAAAGCTAGTTGTTCAACTAGAACAAGATTCAACCGACTAAACTGACAGAATATATGTTCAATTTACCTGACATGATGGGCAAATTCCAGCAGATGCAGGATCGCCTGAAAGAAGTACGGGCCTCTCTGGACCAGATTGTCGTAGAAGCCGAGGCCGGCGGAGGAATGGTACGTGTAAAAGCCAACGGCAATCGGAAAATAATGAAGATAGAGATTGATCCCGACGTCATTGACAAGGATGATCCGGAGATCATGTCCGACCTGATCGCAGCAGCCGTCAACAAAGCCCTGGAAAAGGCCGAAGAAGAGGGCCGTCAAAAGATGGAGAGTGCTACCAAAGGCATGATGCCCAACATTCCTGGATTGGACATGAGTAAATTCGGGATGGAAGGGTGAAGCCCTTGCAAAATGATTTGTAATATTGGGCCGGAAATCGACATCATCGCTTTCCGGCCTTTTTTCATTCTAATCCATCCCCGATGAAGCAGGTAAGCATCGTCATTCTCAACTGGAACGGAAAGTCATTTCTGGAGCAATTTCTCCCCTCGGTGATCAAGACCACCTATCGCCCCACACGAATCATGGTCGTAGACAATGGCTCTACCGATGACAGTGTAGCCTTTACCCAAAAGCATTTCCCTGAAGTAGAAGTACTGAAACTACCCGAAAATTACGGATTTGCGGAGGGCAACAACAAAGCCTTGCCCACCATCAGCAGTCCCTACCTTGTCCTGCTAAACAGTGATGTAGAAGTCAGTCCCGATTGGTTGGAGCCCCTCGTCAACATGATGGAAGCGAATCCTCAGATGGCTGCCTGTCAGCCCAAGGTTCGGGCCTTTCACGATAGAGAGCATTTCGAATATGCAGGTGCTGCCGGAGGCTTCCTCGATAAGTATGGCTACCCCTTTTGCAGAGGAAGGGTTTTTGATGAATTGGAAAAGGACAGGGGCCAGTATGAAGAGGAAATGGAAGTCTTTTGGGCCACGGGTGCGGCATTGATGCTGCGCAAGTCCGTAGTGGATGAAATCGGACTTTTTGAAGGCGATTTCTTTGCCCACATGGAGGAAATCGACTTCTGCTGGCGCGCCCAAAACCTGGGCTACAGCATCGGCTGTGCCCCAAAAAGTGTGGTATACCATGTAGGGGGGGGTACCCTACCCCAGGGAAATGCCAGAAAGACCTTTCTCAACGTGAGAAACGGCCTGATCATGATGCTCAAGAACCTGCCTCAGGCAAAGGTATTTTCTCATCTCTTTGTCAGGATGCTACTCGATGGCGTATGGGCCCTCCGAAGCCTCTTACAGGGAGATGGACAGACCTTCAAAGCTATCTTTAAAGGGCACATGGCTTTTTACCAAAAATTGGGGTACTGGAGAAAGAGACGAAAGGAAATTTATCAAGAGCCACCCACCACATTTCCAAAGGGAGGATTTTTCTCCAAGAGTATCGTCTGGACGTATTTTGTTAATGGTAAAAAGACCTGGAAGGAAATCTGGTCCGGAAATCACTGAGTCTCCTCTGCCCAGATGGGATGAATTTCCTCTACATAGGAAAGCCGGGCTATTTTTTTCAGGTGCGGGAGGTGGTCTTGGGATACCGGCGCGAAGCTGCATCTAAAGTGCCCGGAATCGCAAAGCCGCTGGGGCTGATCCACCACTTCAAGGTCCTTGTGAATCAGGCGGAGCTGCTCTATGAGCATGGGTTCGCCCGGAACACAAAAGGTGTATCCATGGAGATTACTATTTTCTCCTTCATTTTTTAATAGAGAAAGGTCGAATTTTACCTTTCCTTCCCAATTTTTGATTTGGTTTTTATCTTTACACGCACATAACAGCAACGAAAGGCAGCAAAGCCAAAGCATCTTTCTCATATCTATCTATTCTCAATTGCCGACAGGCTCCATCATTCAAAAAATAGTTGAGCCCAGGTAGTTTTACGATTCTCAAACCAGTGGACCCTTCCGTTAAAAAGAAATGTACATTGGTTAACTGGCAGAATAAGTTTAAGTTTGGCACTAAGGCATAGAGAATTATCCGAACATACTACTCAAATCCATATTGTCCCGGGCCAGCATCTATAAATCCAAATTTTGTTGTTAGAATGACCTGTGTCGAAAAAAAGCTCCTTACGAAAGGGAATCCAGGGACATTCGACATGAATTTATAATAATACTTAGTAGTTTTGAAAAAATGATCCTTATCTGTGGCTAAACCAGGCAAGAAAGAAGCGAAGCTATTCATGGGTAAATATTACAAGGCCCTTAGTGACTTTTGCCGTGATCACAAAGCCCTTTCTTGGCTACTTTTTTCCTTTGCCTTTTTAATTTTTATTTTTTTTCTCCTAGACCTTAGCGTGCGCAGGGGCTACTGGGTCCGCATTCCCTCTGATGAAGAGCTACAGGGCTATACCTTCGATACGGCTTCAGAGATTTATTCCATAGATGGAGAGCTTTTAGGAAAATACTACATCAGGGACCGCAGCCTTGTGGAGCTCAATGCCCTACCCCTACACCTCAAGGAAGCCCTTATCGCTACGGAGGATGCCCGCTTCTATGATCACAAGGGGATAGACGTCAAAAGTCTGTTTCGGGTATTCTTCAGAAGCCTGTTGGGAGGAGATTCCTCAGCTGGAGGAGGGTCGACCCTCTCTCAGCAACTGGCAAAGCAGTGGTTTCCCCGCCGCGACTATCCCTTCATGGAGATTTTGATCAACAAACTTAAGGAGATGGAAGTTGCCCGTCGCCTGGAAAAGCTTTATTCGAAGGAAGAGATTATCCTGCATTACCTCAATACTGTTTTCTTGGGAGAAAATGCCTACGGAATACAATCGGCCTCCCTCCGATATTTCCAGAAAAACTGCGATAACCTTTCCATGGAAGAAGCTGCCACCCTGGTCGGAATGCTAAAGGCCCCTTCGTATTACAATCCCAGGATAAGGCCCATGCAAGCGCGGTTTCGGCGAAATACCGTCTTGCGACAGATGGAAAAATACGGCTACCTAAGCACTTCAACTGCTGATTCCCTGGTGGCCCTCCCCCTTGTACTCAATTACCATACTCCTTCCCATCACGAAGGTCCTGCACCCTATTTTAGGGCCTACCTCAGGCAAATCCTCAACGAATGGGCGGATGACAACCCTAGGCCCGATGGATCAAAGTGGAACATCTACAAGGATGGACTCAAAATCTATACTCCTATCCACTCGGAAATTCAGGCCTATGCAGAGCAGGCGGTAAGGGAAGAGATGGAAGGTATCCAGAAAAAATTTGATCGGGAATGGAGGGGCAGAAGGAAAAAAAGGGTGGCCGACAGTATTTTTAAAGATAAAAAGTCCCTTACCCCCTATTATCGCAGGTGGAAGGAAAGGGGCTACTCAGATGCTGTCATCGATTCCCTTTTTCGCGTGAAAAGAAAGATCAGCCTTTTTACCTATGAGGGGGAGGCAGATACCCTCATGAGCCTCAGGGATTCTATCATTGCCAGTAATTTTCTGTTACAGGCTGGTTTTTGTGCCATGGACCCCAGTTCAGGATTCATTCGGGCCTGGGTGGGGGGACTGGATCACCGCCATTATCAATTCGACCACGTTCTCTCTCGCAGGCAGCCAGGCTCTGCCTTTAAGCCTCTGGTATATGCTACGGCCCTCGAAGAGGGCATAGATCCCTGTAGCTTCACTTCAAATGAGCAAACCACCTATGCCCGCCACGGCAACTGGTCTCCCTCCAATGCAGATAAATTGTACGGAGGCGAGTATTCTATGGAAGGAGCCCTTACTCATTCCGTAAATGTAGTCGCTGTCAAAATGGTTATGGAAGTTGGCCCGGGTTCAGTCTGCGAAATGGCAAAGCGAATGGGAGTCCCCTATCCCCTGCCCGAGGTCCCCTCAATCGCCCTCGGATCAGCTGAAATTGCACTTCAAGATTTGCTTTCTATCTACGGAAGCATCACCAACGGAGGTAAGAGAATTCGGCCCAGGATCTTGGTACGCATCGAATCTCCCGAAGGCGATATTCTCCACGATGCGACCCGGACGCAGGTACAGCCCCAGGTAATCGAATCCGAACATGCAGAAATGCTCTTACAAATGCTCAGGGGCGTGGTAGATGAGGGCACGGCTAAAGGTCTGAGAAGCAAGTATGGACTTAAACTTGACCTTGCCGGTAAGACCGGAACCACTCAAAAACAGACCGATGGATGGTTTGTGGGAACCATGCCCTATTTAGCAGCTGCGGCCTGGGTTGGAGCTGATGATCAGCGGGTTCATTTCCGAACCATGGCCGGACAGGGTGCCACTACCGCCCTTCCCATCTATGGGAGATTCATGCAGCTTCTCCTGGCAGATAAAGAATTCAAAAGTTACAGAAAAGCTCGGTTTGCCCAGCCTTCACCAGAAATCATGGCTCGCCTGGACTGCCCTGCCTTTAACTTCCCCTTCAATGTGGAGGACTTTCGCGAGTGGTGGATCTCCAAGTACGGAGAAGAAGATTCCCTTTACTTTGACGGGACCCTAGACCTCCCCCCTCAAGATTAGATTCTTTTGGGTAATAAATACCTTCAAATCATTTCTTGCATAGACTACACAAACTCTAAGGGCAGGAGATCTTAAGCTGATACTATTTATCTGGCATCGGATGCTACTTTTCGTGGTAAATCCAGGCGTCTTTCTTAAGCTGGTTCTTGTATTGGCGCTTGACCTGCTCTACCTGAGATTTTACTGCCGAGCGGGCAATGGAAACCCGGTAAGTGGAGGATACACCAGGTTTGGGAAATAAGATAACTACACTGTAGCCATTTCCTTCCATGCTTTGCTTGTACTCGTCAGCATCCGCAAATTTTTTGAAGCTTCCTCCGATCAGGTGAAAAACGCCACCTACGACCCGACGTCCCGCCTGACTGGCCTCTACATTGGTGGGGTCTACCATGGCTATGGCTTTCTCTTCATGGACCCAGGCTTTGGGAACCTTTCCACTTCGCTGGAGCTGCTTCTGAAACTCTTCTGCCTGTCTGCGGTTAGCGGTGCGATACACCCCCAGGCGATAGGTCGAACTTCCCGGCTCAGGATCGAGGAGATAGGCATCGAAGCCCTGGCTTTGTCTGGCCCCCTGTGACCGAAGTGCCGTACCTCGATTGGGAAAACTCCCGACGATGACGTGGTAGATAGGGGTACCGGCCAGTGTTCCCCTGCCGTAGTTGGGATTGGGAGGAGATGAGGGAGCATCTACCCTGAGGTTGCTACCATTTACAGCTAAGGTCCAATACCCTTTTGCGCTGGGCAGTTGTGATTTATAGCTGCTCACTGTACCTCTGTCCAGAGAACTATAGATAGAAACCCGGTAGTAGGAACTCTTGGAGGTAGGGAAGATAATCTTTGGCGCAAAACCCTTCATGGTCAGGGCATCCACACACTCGTTGGCCGATTTGAGGGTCTTGAAACTACCTGCAATCAGGTGGTAAGAAGTCGTCTGACTCCAAAGTGAACCCGAAAATATCAAAAAGAGCCATAGGATAGATAGGCTGATCAATCGCTTCATCACTTTTCTCGGCTGCTCAGTGGAGGCTACTCCCACATAGATATGATTCATTTGAGGCTATTATTTATTAAATAGAATGCTGATAATCAAAGATATGAATTTTCAATATTCAAACAATCGCTTAAACTGTTTATTTTTTACTCCAAAGGACTTGTAGCAGAAATAAATTCCTTGTTTAAAGAAGTTATTATCCTTAAGATTTTCTTGAATTGGATAAACTTTTGAAAATTTTCGCAAAAGCATCCTGGTTCAAAATCAGATACGAATCTGTAAATGAAAGGTTTACAAAAAAAGGAAACCCTCAGGATTCCCTTTTCATCGTCTTTTTCAATCGGGCTTACTTATTTTCGAGTATCCATCCCTTTCTTCGGCCCTGCTCTTTCAGGTTTGACTGAAATATTTTCACCTCTTGCAAATTTTGAGATTGAAAAATGGAAACCCTGTATTTCCCAATCTCCGGTGAGGGTAAAATCTCTACCTTTTTGTATCCCTCTTCCAAAAGTTGCTTTTTAAAGCGCTCAGCCAGAGTAGGTTTGGCAAAACTCCCTGCGATCAGGTGATAGGAGGATTGGGCTTGGGACAGGCGGGCGTTGGCGCTGTTAAAAGTTTCCATGCTCCCTTCTTCCTCCTGGTTTCCTCCTCCCCTTGGCAGCCCCATAGGTTCTAAGGCTCGGCTATTGGTGAAAGGTGGAGTTTCTTCAAGCCTAGGGGATGAGGGCTTAGATGAAGGACTGCTAGTTGTATTTTCTTGGCTGGAACTGGAAGCAGGCCCGGCATCCGGTTTTTCCCCATCTCCTTGCCGGCGGGCCTCAGCATTGGCAGCAGGCTGGGACTCCGGAACTTCAAACTCCTCAAAGGCTTGATTGTCGGCCAGCATTTCACTGCCCTCACTGGAGGACCCAGTGATGGAAAGGTAATTTTTATCCAATAGGCTAGAGCGGGTAAGGGCTTGATTTTGCCAGACAAAAATACCGGCAGTTCCCAGGATGAGGAAAACAAGAATGAGGGTAAGGGCGGAAAATCCCGGCCTTCTATTTCTTTCGGAGGGTTGAGCAGGCTTAGGTTGGGTCATAGATTTGTCTTCGGGTTCGACAGGGCTGAAGTATTCGCCTACTTCTCCATGGGAGTTGAGGTCGATGGGGGGGAGACCAAAAAATTCGCTACTGAAGGCGTCTCTGCTGTCTTCATAGGGGGAAAAAGCATAGCTGCCCTTTCCATCCCCATACAATACACCAATCTCGGGCATGTCAAAGTTACCCTCTTCCCTTACCTGGCCTTTTATATCCTCAGAAATGTCCGCTACAATTTTCTCCGCCTCCTCTGGCGGTATCTGCACTTGCTGGGTAAGGTAGCGAACAAAGGAAAGTCGGGTATCGACCTGAGGGGAAAATTCGATTTCGACACGAGGAGGATGGACCAGATTTTCTTCCTCGTCTAGGGCAGCGGAGAGATGCACCTTTCGAAAGGTACCTAAGCCGGGAATAGAGAAGGCATCCAATTCCTTGAACGCATTCCTAAGGTATATGTCGATGTTTACCCCCATGTCATGTTATCCTTCACTTTTACACTTAACGAAGAAGTAAAAGAATTCTTTCATCCGTACCCGATATTTTGCATCTCTGTTGATTGACAAATATAGCCATTAAGTCAGTGTTACTAAAACATTACCCGCGCAAACCGCTCTTATTTCGATTTTTCGGTATAAATCACTGGCTTTTTTGCAAGGATGCTTCCTCTTATTGCTTTTTCCTCTTTGGTAGACTTATTACAGGGATCAGAAAGAGAAGGTCAACCCTCCCATCACGTCTATTCCCCTTTCAGGATAATTAAACCAACGCTGATATTTGCCATTCAGGAGGTTGTTGAGGCCGAGGTATACCGAAACCGCAGGGATAGGACGAAAGTCCACCCTTGCTCCCAGGTTAAGGAAGGCATTACGGGTAAGGATTTCCCCTTCTGCATCCACGCCAAAGGGGGTTGGCCCATAGAAGCTCAGGTCAGCACGAGCTGTGAGCTTATCTTCCAGAGTCTGATATTGGGCAAAAGCATCTACCCGCAAAGGGACTGCATGGAAGAAGCGCTGGGTCATGGAATCCTGATTTGAGGTATTGTAGATGTTGATATTCAGCGCGGCGCCGGCTACGATGTTGTCGCTTACATCGTGATTGAGTTCGGCATGGAGACCTGTGATCGTAACCAGGGAGTCATAGAGGGCCTGGAAATACACGCTGTCCATGGAGCGGTAGATCAGTTGATTTTGCCGACGTTTGTGGAAGGCTTGCACACTATAATCTAAGGACTGGTTGAGATTACCCTTTATTCCTCCATAGACATTGATTCTCTCCAGGGTAGGCTGAATCTGAATATCTCTGTCCAGGTAAGGATTGATAAAAAACATGTCGTAGAGGTGATTGTGGGTCATCCCGGAGGTAGCGCCCAGGACTACCGTCAAGCTTTGGGGCAAAACCTGATAAGCCACCTCCACATCGGGTCCGAGGTTGGTGAAGCCCGTCGAGTCCGCACTGTTCCTGAAGAAAGCAAAATCAACTCCGGCTTTTAGGGAAAAGCGATCATTGACATAGTTGAAAGTAGGATTGACATGGGCATAGAATCGGTTTTGAGAAGAATCCGCGACCCGCCCCCGTACATAGGTCACCTCACTGACCAAGCCTAAATCACCCTCATTACCAAAATAAAGCCCCGCCTCGGGAAAAAGTCCTACGTGAAATTCGTTGTTTCCCCGTCGGCTATTCAGCACCTTGGAACCGATGCCAATATCATAAAAATAGCCCCTGTCTCTGTCATAGACAGTTCCTATGCTCGCATTTCCATTGACCCTGGTGTAGGACATGCGGAGGGAGTCTTCCCGAAGCTGGGTCTCTGAAGGAAAAAGGGTGGTATCATCGCCTGCGTAGTTCCAATAGGCAGTATTGTACACATAGAGGTTCGCCTTGTAGTTGTAATCACCTTGAAAGCCTGACAATTTCAGGTCTCCCTCATCCTGACGAAAATTACGCAGGGGTACAATATCTGTGTGGGCCGAAAGGTGCTTAAACCTAAATCCATAATCCAGATCCTTGTCCTGCCCATTGTTTAGGTAAAGTTCGGCGAGGGGGGTGGTAAATCGGGCGATTCCGATCCTGAGATAGTTATGGGTAAAATCTTCCTCCCGCGTCTTTTCAATAGGAATAATCTTAGGTTCGGCGGGCTGAAAATCGATTTCTACCTTGTAGGGCTTTGAATTGAATTCTACCTGCTGATCTTTTCCCTGCTTGATTTCCTGATACTCGACCTTGATGGTGGGCTTGTCGCTGTCGATGACATCCTCTATCCTTTCATTTTCCAGAACCAGGGAATCTCTACCTTCCAAGGGGTTTTCATTTTGCCCAAAAGAAAGGGAAAGAGTCAAAAAGATGAGGGCAAAAAAGCTGAGGCTATATGCGAAGTATTTCATTGGTTTTTGATTAATGGAGCTTTGCTTGTGGGTGGATCAATTATTTTCTGAAGCGGCTTCTTCAGCCTCGATTTCGTTCAGACGCTTGGTGGCAGCTTCTTTGACGTCATCATAGGCAGCCTCCCGAATGATGGAGCCCAGGGTTCCCTTTGCCTGAAATACCTTACCCATCTGATAATAGGCTTCAGCGGCAATGAGAAAAATCTTAGCCTTCCGGTAGTTGTAGGTCGTGTATTGATTGGCAAAGTACTTTACGCCCTCGATCACATTTTGAAATTTCAAATTGACAGCGTCCTCCTGTCCGGACTTTTTTAAGGCGATGCCTTGGTCCAGGGTGATTTGAGCGATCATCAACTGGCTTTCTGCTCCGTATTCATTCTTGAAGTCCTGCTCTACGGCATCAAAGGTAGCAAGGGCAGCATCCAGGTTGCCACTGAGGTACTCTACGTTACCTTTTTTCACACTGGCCTCCGTGCGGGAATCTACCCTGGCTTCGTTGTTTTCTATGATTTGGTTTAAAGCGGCAGTGGCCTGGCTGTACTGCTTCAATTCCTTATGGTTTTTGGCGATGCCAAAAAGGGCCTGAACCCGATTGGGAGTTACACTGGCATTTTCCTCCAATTGCTGGTAAAGGGCCAGGCTTTGCTGGAAATCCTTTTGCTCGTAATTAAGTTCCGCTGCTTCCAGCAAGGCTTCCAGGGTGAAGTTATTCTTGACCGAAGAGGTATATACTTGTTCAAAGTCCTTGAGGGCCTTCTTATAATCTCCCGTCTCGCGGTAGGACCTAGCCCGGTAGAGAAGGGCCTCCAGGTAACCAGGACCATTGGTGTAATCCTTGATGTAAGTAGAAAACTGGGAAATGGCTGAGGAGTAGTTTCCTGAAAAGTACCTTTCTTTTCCAGTGTTGAAGACCAAATCCGCCAAATTTTGATCCATGTTGGGATTGGACTTGCGGTAATCCTTGAGGATTTTGTCAAATTCCGATGCCGAAACCAAAGATTTCAGGTTGTCGAGGGCCAACTGGGCGTTGTCTTTGTCTCCCCCGTAGTCTTCGAGCACCTTTTTGTAGTACCTAACAGCATCCTGGGTTTTTCCCAGTTGATAAGAGGCCAGGGCCATTCGGTTGTATGCCACTCCAGCCAAAGGAGAACGTGGGTATTGCTTGACCAGAAGTTCGGCGTACTTAAGGGAATTTCGATAGTCCTTCAACCATGTGGCATAAATATCTGCCATTCGGTCCAGGGCATTGTCGCGGAAGGGACTCTTGCGAAAGCTGCTCACCAACTTGCCAAAGTTACTGACCGAGCTATCGTAATTTCGAAGGCGATAGTAGGCCTCTCCCTTTTGATAGTAGGCGTAGTCTCCGAAAGCATAGCGGAAGCCGATTACCTTGTCGTAGTAAGTAATGGCTGAGTTGTAGCTCTTTCTCAAGAAATAGCAGTCTCCTACCCTGACGTGGGCATCAACGATGAGCTTTCGGTTTTCGTCATTTTCAGCTTTTTCGATAAAGGCCTTAAAATTATTCAGGGCAGAGGAATAGGACTTTTGCTTGAAATGGGCCCAACCCAGCCCATAAAATCCCTTTGCGTAATACTCGTTGCTGTTGACACCTGGTAGGTTGAGGTATTCCTTGAAGGCTTCTTCAGCCCGGTCGTAGGCCTTTCCCCTAAAGTAGGTTTCGGCCCTCCAGTAGTGGGCCGACTGGGTAAATTCTTTTTTGGCGGGATTATCGATGGCCTTCTGAAAATAATAGACAGCTTTTCTTCCCTCCTTCTTTTCAAAAAGGTCCAGGCCATAGTAATAGCAGACGGTCTGGTAAGATAGTTTGGCTCTCTCTGTATTTCGGGGAATGTTCTCGAAGTACTGGATGGCAGCGGGATAGTTTCGGGTAAAAAGGTAGACTTCCCCAATCATGGTCTGTACCTCACCTTTATAACCTGCCTGTGGATAATCCTTGATGAGTTTTTGAAGGGCTTTAAGTGCATCGTCATAGGATTCGGTCGCAAATGCTACTTTGGCGTATTGATAGAGGGCATCCTGAGTGATGGTTGGGATGGTATTCTGCCCGCTTCGGGCTGCACTGGAAAAGGCCAATTTGGCAGCATCCTGGTTGTCTTTTTCCAGTAAACTAAAGCCCAGGTAGTAAGAGGCGACCTGGGAAAGGGTATCGGAGGCGGTCTGCTTGATCACCTTCTGGAAGAGGGGGATGGCTTTTTCGTAGTCTTCTGCCTTGTAATGAGAATATCCATAGCGGTAGGTATCAACCCGCTCCAGTCTTCCTCTGTTTTTTTCAAACTCGTCGTAATAGGCCACAGCCTTGGGGTAGTCTTCCTGCTCAAAGGAGGCATTGGCGACGACATAGTAGATTTGGGCTTCATCCTCCCTGATCCGGGGTCCCCGGACGAGTTCGTCGGCGAGGGCATATAGCTCATCCATCTTGCGGAGTTTCAGGAGGGTGTTAGCGAGGTAAACCCTGGTCTCCCGACCATATTTTTCGGAATCTTCGATGGCGTCAAAGGCCTCGTAGGCTTTTGGGTAGTTTTTTTCCTTGTAATAGAGGATGGCCCGGTAGTATTGAGCGTCTCCCTGATAGGGGTTAGCTTCAGCGGCGGCCATGTCGAAGTAGCGAAGGGCCTGCGAGTAATTTTCGACCTGAAAGTAGGCGTAGCCCAGGAGGTATACCACCTCGTCGAAGACCTCTTTGTTGAGGTTAGAACTTTGAACGGCAGACTGGAAGGGGTCAATGGCTTTTCCGTACTCTCGCTGCTCAAAAAAGTACTTTCCCAGGTAATAGCGGGCCAGGGGGGCCTTGGTATTTTCTGGGAATTCCCGGATAAACTTATCGAGGAGTTGGACGGCGTCCTTCCTTGCGAGCTTATAGGCTGAGACGGCTTGGAGATACCTGGCGTTGGCATGGAGGTCATTTTCCTCCTGTGCGCGGAGGTCCTCTTCAAATTCCAGAAAGGTATCGAGCTTCTTGCGGGCGGCTCCGTATTTTTCTAATTCGAAGAGCTCGATAGCTTCCTGATAGATAGGCAAATAAGCCTGATAAGGGGCCAATTGAGCCCGGGAAGCCAGGGCCAGGAGGGTAAACAGGAAGAAAAAAATCAGGACCTTCTTCATCATTGATGTATTTTTGAAAAATATTATCGACCAAACACGAATTTACTTGATAGCGAAAATTTGTCGCCTTTCAAGTAATTGGCTTTCTTTGCGGTTACGCAGGGATGAAACTGGGGTTTCAGGGACAAAATAGCAGAAATTATCGTTTTGCAGGTGCATGGACACGAGGTTTCACATCTCTTTCAAATATGCATGGGAGGGGAATCAGGTACAAATATTATTTATCCGATAAGATTTTTGCTAAAGACAAAGCCCTGACTTATGGGATGCTTAGGCATGGTAAAAGGAGTTGGTTAAAATAAAGATATCCACTTGGTGTGGGGATAAGTATCTTACCTTAGGTTAAACCCTAGCCATGGGCTTTTCGTCTTAGATTTACCTGCGATTTTCAATGAAGGAAATACGGGAGACATTTACCACTTACCTCTAAGGTGATTGGCTGAACAAGGGTAATTATTTTATTTCACCCAAAACCCTCATAACCAGCGAGTTTGATTGAACAGACAGACAATTTTCAGGCCTTTTTCTACCTTTGGGACTGAGTTAGCCTGGAATTTGATTAGGGTATCGTAAGAAATAGAGTTTCTATGAATATGAAATCCCACTTGGAATTTCTTTTTTTAGGGGTAATTAAATTGTTGGATTATGTATTACATAAGAAAATCAGCTGAGAGATGGGCTGTGATTAACAATTTTACGGGAAAAAGCCGCCCGCTGAATGACGACGAGGTTAGACAGATACTGAATGAGTTCCCTAACCTCAAAAATGGAACCGAGCGCAGCAGCAGCCTTACTTTTTTCCGTAATCGAATAAAGTCTATCTCAGATCTCCCTTGATCATTGTTGGATTAGCATCAAAAAACCAATAGGGCTATCTCAAATAAAGAGATGGCCCCATTTTTTATGTTCCAATTTCTCATTCATCCCAAGTCCAAGAGGCCTCCTCGGCAAATAACTCAAGAGATACCGGTTCCCCCCAGGTGAATGTCTTTCCGCTTCATGGGAGGGAGGAGGTCAAAGAGTTGATTGATGATGACGCGAAGCTCGTCGTCATTGTCGGCGGCGATGGCCTCCTGCCCCTGATCGATCAACCTATTGGCACGGTCAGCATTTTTGAAGGGACCAAATCGTCCATAAACCAATCCTGCAAAAAGATTTCTGATGTAAGACTTGCTCTTCCAACGAATCTGAAAATTGAGGCGCTGGACCTGATTGATAAATTCACGGATTCTGAGTGAGGAATTGGTAGCCAGAATGACTTTTTCTTCCTCAAGCAGCTTTTCATATTTCTTTCTCTCCTCCTCTTTGGCATCGTAGTGGTCGATCACAAACTCAATGTCCCTTTTGGCCTCGAAGTAGTCATTTTTTACCCTTATGATAAATTTATCCCGGGTGAGTTCGTCCACTTTTTGGGCCAGTTTACGCTTGAGGTCCTCGATTTGAAATTTTTCATCCGTGGAGTCATTTTCCTGTAATTTCTTAGAACGGTCGACCAGGGCCAGGATGTCATACTCCAGGTCTACGAGATTTTGTGCGCCTTCGTAATTGCCTTGTTCCTCCAGCTCAAAGATTTCGCCTCGCACTTTCTCTGCCAGGGCGAGGAGTTCTTCTTTCAAGCGAAAGACATTGACCATTCTCATCGAAGGGGTGAAGACATCTTCGAATTCCTGGTCGGTCATCATCAGGTAGGCAGAAATTTTGAGGTCCCGGGACTCAGAGATTTCTAAGGTAATTTCTACATCGGAACCTCTGACCAGGTCTCTGTTGAGGTCTTTTCCGGAGATGCTGATAAAGCCAATGGGCTGAGTGGCGGCGGGAAGGGCTGTACTGGGACCTTCCACTACTGAGATGGTCAGCCTTTCTTCAGAGCCCTTGGCGATGGTCCGGCTCATTTGCTTGACCAGGGTTTTTCTTAGGGGGAGAATGGCATTCTTTTCAAATACCACTTCCAGGACAGTAGTTTCATTCTCTACATCATCAATTTCCAGGCAGATGTCCTGAGGAAGGGGCTGGCCCACGACGGCATACTTACCCTGGGTGATGCCAATAGGCTCAATGTTGATGTCCAAGGCGTTGTTGTGGGTATCGTAGACCTTGAGGAAAAATTCATTGTAGGTATTGGGCACCAAGGGTAGAAACTCGGAAATTTTGGCACTCAGGGGTTTGAGTCCAGAGTCATAACCTCCATCCCCCCGGGTAATCCGGTAGTTGAGGTCCTGGAGCTTTCCTTCAAAGCGTGCTGCAAAATACTCTTTGCCTTCCTGGGTGGCTTTTTGGTAGGCCATTTTGACCTTTATATCGGAGGGGGAAGGAGTGGTTTTCTCTTGGCTGGTCTTTGCCTTTTGTAAGGGTTTGGTCCCGGCAAAATAAGCAGCGCCGGCAGCTACGGCCGTGGTGGGATCAATTTCCGTATTGACGGCTATGCCCAGGCGCTCTTTGACCTGATTACGGATGTAGGGGATGTAAGTCGATCCTCCTACCATCAAAACGAATTTTAGGTCCTCAGCGCCCATGCGACTGCGCTCCAGGATGTGGTGAATCATCTCCAGGGTACGGTCCAGATAAGGCTTAAGGATAGACTCGAATTGGGCCCTGGTGATGGTGATAAAGCCTTCTACCTCTTCGCCCTTGTCATCCCGGGTCTCAAACTCAATTTCGGCTTGTTGGGCGAGGGAAAGTTCCACCTTTGCATCTTCCGCTTTCAGGAGGAGAGACTGATAAAGGACATTGTACTTGCCTCCTTTTGCCCTGGCCTCGTCAAAAAGGTTGTTAAATTGTCCCTGGCTTTCGAGATAGGGAAGAATCAGACCTTCTACGATTTGTCGGTCAAAATCATTCCCACCTAAAAAATTATCTCCTTCGTGGTCAATGACCCTCATTTCACCTTCCTGTATGCTGACCAGGGCCACGTCAAAGGTCCCTCCTCCCAGGTCGTAGACCAGCCATTTGCCGTCTTCAAAATCGGATTTTTCATCTTGATTGGCATAGGCCAGGCTGGCGGCAATAGGCTCTTGTAGGAGGACTACCTGCTCAAAGCCTGCCTGATATCCTGCCTCTTTTGTGGCGTTGGATTGGATGGTATCAAAGGAGGCCGGTATCGTAATGATAGCCGCAGCGGGCTGCTCCCCACTGTGGACAAAGTTTTTGAGTTCCTGGAGGACCAAGGATGAAAGTTGGGTAGGGGTAAAGGTCTCCCCTCCTACCCTGTATGTCTCGGAGGTTCCCATTTTTCTTTTGAAGGAAGCCGCTACTTGATCGGGAGCTTGGAGCAGATATTCCCTGGCTTTTTCTCCTATTAGTCTACGTCCTTTTCGTAGGGCCACGACGGAGGGCAGGGTTTGTTTTTGACCGATGGGATTTCTGAAGATGGTTATTTTTCCCTGGTCGAATTTAGCAATGGCAGAGTTTGTCGTTCCGAGGTCTATTCCAAAATTTATTGTCATAAGTGCTGGCTTAGGCTTAATGAAGAGGGGTGATGGGCAGCTCAGGCTTTCCCTACTACCACAACTCCTCTTTGAATAATTTGCTGAAGGCCTTTTTCCTCCCACCTGAGTATGGGCTTAATGACTTCAATTATGCGCAGGTTTTCGGGAGAATCTCCACTTATGCTGGCCTCACAGTCGGTCCTGGTTTCGGACCATTCTTCTCCATAGGGATCGTAGATCAAAATCCCACTGTCTTCAAGGGCCTGCCTCATTCTCCTGACGTTTCGCTGTAGTCGCTGAGCTTCGGGGATGTTGGCTATCTTTCTTTCTAATTCAAATACCTGATTGGCCATTTCGATCATGGGTTTCAGGTCTTGGGTGTCAATCAAATCCATGGTACAACTTACGGAAAAAGATAGATTTGGCTTCAATTAGGATTTATAAGACGAAGGAACCCTGACCTGTATTGCAGCAGGGATCAGGTCAAAATGGGCAGGTGTGCTTCCCAGCAGTTCGCCATCGGCCTCGATGAGGATGGGCTCTTCTCCCTCGATTTTTACGAAGGGGCTTCGGAAGTGGTGGGCTTTTTTGTAGGAGTAAAGGCGTCCGTTGTAGAGTTTGATGATATTGCGAAGGACAGCCAGAGGGCCAATCTCATCCACAAAGGTAATGTCAAAGAGGCCGTCGTCGGCCAGTGCCCTGGGGACCATGGACATTCCTCCACCGCTGAATTTGCAGATGCCTACATTGGAAAAGAGGGCCATGCCTTTTTTTTCAAAGCCTTCTCCTGTGATATGGGTAAACTGGGATTTATAGAGGCTAAGGGAGCGAAGGGCAGTAAACAAGTAGGCAATCCGGGCCCAGGTACTACTGGCATTGTTGTGCTGGGTCTCTTTGACCACAAAGGCATCGTAGCCCAGGCCAGCCACATTGATGAAATAATGCTCCTTTGTTTTACCCTTTTGCTGAAGCGAGATCCTCCCGATGTCCTGAGGGATATTTTTTCCATCGATAAGCATGTAGACAAAGTCTTCCATGCGTCGGGAAATGCCATAGTTCTTGGACCAGTCACTGCCCGTACCCATGGGAAATGCAGTGAGGATAAAGGCTTCCTTGGGTATTTCTTTTTGCCTAAAAAGGCCATTTAGGACATCATGAAGGGTTCCATCTCCACCTACCGCTACAAACTTCCGATACCCCTGGTTCAGGCCTCGCTGTGCCAGATGGTAGATATGCTCCTTTGCCTCTGAGAGGTTAGCCTTATATTTTATCCCTACGGCAGTGAGGGTTTCCTGGATTCCATTCCATTCGCTCATCGGAAGACCACTTCCCGCCACGGGATTGGCGATCAGGTACCATTCATCGTTCATGTAAGGATTGATTTGAGGGAAAAATAAGCTTTTTACTAATTTGTACCATATTGTTTGTAAACAATAATTATCCTTTGAAAGCATTATTTCTTTAGACTCCTAATTATCATATGAATTTCGGGCCATGTTCACCCTCTCTTGCCTTGCTCTTATCCCTATCTGCCTTGATGCTCTCCCTTTCGGGATGTAATCTTTTCAATAAAAATGATGAAAAAGTCATGCTGCGCAGCCGTTTGGATTCTACCAAGGTACAATTCCAACGTTTGAGGCAGGAGCACAACCGACTGCTGGCCGAGGCAGGTCAGCGCATAGAAGTCGGTTTTGAGGTGCAGATCGGAGCTTTCAGGCATTTTGACCTTAATGAATACTCCCAGAATCTCATCAACATGAAGATTCGAAAGGCCGGAGACCTAAACCGCTACGTCATCGGGAGTTTTACTACCCTGGATGAGGCCAAAAATTTTCTTCGGGACATCAAGACCATGGGGGTGGAAGACGCCTTTATCGCAGGGGTCATCGACGGCAAGCGAGTTACTGTCAAAGAGGCCCAGGAAGCTGCCCAGAGCTTCTACGGAGAGTGGGAGGAATAATTATTCCTCGATTGGATAAAACTCATAAGCACCTATGTCCAAGGGTAGATTTCTGGGAAACTCCGGTCCCCGGATGTCTTGATCTATGATGCGTTGCTGCACCAGCAAGGGAAGTTCTCTACCCGCATCAATGAGAGGGCTACTTTCCGTTGGCCTGTAGTCCCGCATCAGGGGTTCGTTGAACAAGGGATCTACATTGATGAGGCATTGGCGGGTATGGGGGCGAATCAGGGGGTTGTTGTCTTCGGAAAGGGGAAGCAGGCAATGATCCAGGATCAATTTTTCAAAAGCTCCTCCCTGTACGGTATCGATCACAAACTCATCCTCTTCATTCCCATAAATCACACAATTTGTGAAGGTTGTATAGGTAGGATAGAGGACTGCTGTGCCGGGATTGAAAAAATCTTCAAACCAGTTTCTCACCAAGACCTGTGGGGTATTTCTTGAAAATCCCACCCCATAGTTGGCAAAGGTACAGTTGTAAAAGTCGTGCTTGCCCCCTGCGAGGATGAAGAGGTTGCGCTCTTTGGAGTTATTGATGGAGGAATTTTCTCCCAGGATAACCGGAGGGCCATTTTCACTGACATTCCCTGTCCGATCGAATCCCAGGGCCCAGATGCCGTAGGTCCCGGAATTCCTGACTTCTGTATTTCTGAGGATTACTTTGGGATTGTTATTGACGGAAGTGGAGTCAATCTGGATTCCGACAAGGGCATTTTTCACAACGCAATGCTCGAGGATATTGTCTCGGCTGCTGGGCGAAAAGCGGATGCCCCGCCACTGGGCAGGCTTCTCCAAAAATGAAGAATCAAAGCGGGTGCCTGTAAAGAGAACCGGATCACCTGCCACTCCCTGTGCATTGAGGGTACCCCCTACGATTAGGGTAGAAAATAGGGCAAAGGTATCCGGAGGCAGGGTATCCTGGCCGGCAGATATCTTGTGAGGGGTAAAGAAAATCTCTGTCCCCGGCAATATATTTAGGGTAAATCCCTCCGGCACGATGATAGGACCGTCAAAGATGATAGGTTTTTCCGGTGTAAGGGTGGTATCGAGGTTACCCGAGCGTCCAAAAAAATAGCCCTCGATAAAGTCGGGGTCCGCCGAGTAACTTCGAATGTACCTGGCCTTGAAGTAGTAGGCATCTTTCACTCTGGCTAAAAGAAGGACTTTTTGCACCTCCTCCCCTATCTGAAAATTGAGGTATTCTTCTGCGAAATCGTCTCTCAATTCTGACTTGAGGTTGACAAATATGTGGACGCTGTCCCGATTGGGGATGACGATATCCTCCACATCATCCCCACGGATTCCATCTACGATCATGTCAAATTCGGAGTTTTCCCCATTTTCCAACCAGACCCTATCGATATTGACTGGATGTCCGGTATGGTTGTAGGTAACCAAAATTTCGGAGGGAGAAAGGAAATTGACAAAGAGGGAGTCGAAGTTGAGGGTATCGTTGGAAAACTCCAGGGTCCCTTCGCTGAGGGGATTTTCGAAGGGATCACAGCTGGCTAGGGTGCCAAAAAGTAAAATGAGAATTCCAAAAAAGAGATTTCTGTTCATAGGACAAAGCTAGGGAATTTAGCCTTCTGTTATCAAGGGCTAATTTGAGTAGGCCTGTCACATAGAGGACTCTTCCTCTTTTTTCAGGCCCTTATTCCTAATGTACGAGAGCAATTGGCTAATCATCTTCATCATCAATCTTTTTAAGGAAGAAAGAATTGTGTTGGTGGAGTTAAAACAAATTACTCATGAAAGCCTCAGCGGTATTTTACCTATCCATAGGGATTATCACCAATCATTTTTTGTGATACAATCAGTAGCGCTGTTGGGGTTGAAAACAAACAACTTATGAAAACCCCAGCAGCGCTTTAGCCATTCATTCGTGATAATCATTCATAGATGACTATCCCTGAGTATTTACAGGTTGACCTGCAAGGATAGGTAGAAGGTACGAGGAAGAGAGGGAATAATTCCAGGTCCCGGATAGCCGTTCGCCCTCCGCGTAAAGTATCGCTCATCGAGGAGGTTGTTAATCCCCCCTTCAAATTTCAACCATTTCCAGGAATAAGAGAGGGAAAGGTCCATGACATCGTAAGCCGGGATAGCTCCTCGGATTCCGCTTTGGTTGTCCCTAAGGTCCTGCTCGGCATTGGAGGCATCGGTGTACTGCTTGGACAGATAAGTGTATTGAAGGCTGCCGATAAAGTTCTTATGTCCAAAGGAAAGCCCATTTTTTAGGTTTACCAAAGGAATAAATTCGACCTGATTGCCTTCGACTCCAGGTATTTCGGATCGGAGGTAGGTAGAGCGAATAAAGGAAGCATTTACGAAGGCCCTGAGTTTCCAATTGAGCTTTTTGGGAAAGAATGTCTGCCCGAGGTTCCAGTCCAGGAGTCCTTCTACTCCATAGATAATGGCGTCTCCGATGTTGCCCCGGTACCGAACAACCCTTCCTGTCTCCACGATTTCTCCGTCTGCTTTTTGTAGGGTTTGGGCCTTCAAGACCTCACCCAGGCGATTGTTGTAGCGGATTGCAAAGGCTCCTACATCGTAGGAGAGGATATTTTTGAGGCTTCCCCGTATTCCTCCGTCGAGGGTATATCCGCTTTCGTCAGAGATATTGGGATCAACTTGAAAGGAGGGATTGACGATCCGTATGTCGGAAAAGGTAACGGAGCGGTAATTCTGGGAAAAATTGGCGAAGGCCTCTATCCTTTTGCCGATCTTGTAGCTGGCCCCCATTCCCATGAGGACAAACTGACGATCCAGGTCTCTGTCATCTCTAAAAATGGTATCCCGAATTGGATTGCCCGCCAGATCGAAGTCAACCTTCTGATAGCTCCCTTCGCTTTGGGTGCGAATGTACTCAAAGCGAACTCCTGGCGTGAGGGTCAGCTTATCTGTCAGGTGGAAGATATGCTCCCCAAAAAGGGCCAGGTTGAGATTGGGAAAGCGAAATGAGGATTGATTGGGATAAAAGGGAAACTCCTCATCAGCCAAGGTAAAATCGGGTCCTTGTGCAGCACTGCCAGGACCTTGTACGGCGAAATTATTTGATTGGTAGTATTTCATACCCAACAGGAGGACGGCCTCTCTCTGCCCGAGGTCATAGCGAGTCAGCAGTCGTGTTTCTGCCCCCCAATTGTTAAAATCTCCAAGGATGAGGTCTCGGGGAGCGCTTGGATCGTCGGTCTGCGAAACCCTATTGGTACGGAAACCCAAGGCCTTACGGGAGGCATCAAGGCCAAAAAGATTGATGCTCAACTCACTTCGCTTTCCAAGGTGCTGCTCAATGCGAAGGGAGGCCAGTTTCCAATCCACTGCAAACCAGTTCCGCTCTCTATTTGAAAAGGTAAAATCTCTGTAAAACTGAGCATCGGTTAGTCCCCCAGGCTGCTGAGCCAGGTAATTGAGATAGGTGATCTCCAGGTCGATGAAGGTTTTTGAAGAGGGACTGAAGTGAAGGTCTACAAAGGCGTTTTGAGATTCGTAGTTGGAATTGGGACGAAAGCCATTACCTCTTTTGTAATTGAAGAAGGAGGCATAGCTGAATTTTCCCAGTGTCCCCGAAATGCGGTTGAAAGAGGTAAACAGGCCAAATGAGCCTGTACTGGTACGGCTAAGCAGGGATATTTTTCGATCGGAGATATGCTCTTTAAATTTAAAATTGATCATTCCCCCAAATTGAGTTCCATATTGAAGGGAGGCGGCCCCCCGAATGATTTGAATTTCGCTGAGGGCTTCCGCCGGAGGGGTATAGTAGCTTTCAGGATATCCCAGGACATCAGCACTGATATCATAGCCGTTTTGTCGGGTGTTGAAGTTAGAACTGCGGTTGGGGTCCAGCCCTCTTCCCCCTACATTGAGTTGGAGACCAGCATCGTCAGACTCGTAGATATTGAGTCCGGTCACCTGACTGTAGATCTGGCGGGCATTGTTGGCGGCCGTATTTGCGGTGAGTTGGTCGAGGACCACCACTTCGTTTTTCTTGCCGGCATAGATGGCCGTCCCCTCTACTTCCTTCATGCGCCGGAGAGCAAAAAGC
This sequence comes from uncultured Bacteroidia bacterium, assembly GCA_964564415.1. GTDB lineage: Bacteria > Bacteroidota > Bacteroidia > J057 > J057 > JALEFZ01. Next base: position 428,720 of record CAZMAV010000001.1, read on the forward strand.
TCCTTTTTTCGCTGAGCGATGATCACCTCATTGAGCTGGTATTCAGGTTCTTTCAGCCTGATGTCCAGCTCCATATCCCTTCCATCTACTTCGATGATTTTTCGTAAAATTTCAAGGGAAGGGGCGAAGAAAAGAAGCTCATAAGTCCCATTCTCCAAAGCCTGGATCTCTATCTTCCCCTTGCTGTCGGAACTAAACTTTTTATTACCGGGAGTAAGGTAGAGTTCTACCTCTTCGGTGAGGGCGGCCTCCGATTCAAGACTCAGGTGAATATGTATGTCTGACTGGGAAATACTGACATTCACCAGGAAAGAGACTGCAACAAAGGTTAAGACAAAGGTCTTCATTCACTTCTATGCTAAGAGGCCGGGTTTACAGGCCTTTGATTTCATCGTTAAAAGGTAGAATCCAGAACCTTGCTTTGAGCGAAGGCTCAATCTTAGTAAGGTCCTGCTCGGGGTCTACAAAGGGTCGGCTTCCTCGACCGTTGAGGGCTACGAAGCTCTCCACGTAAATTTCGGGGTCCGAAATTCCCTCACTCCGGTAGTGGTCTTCAAGCCAGTGGGCGTATTCCAGGATAACATCTGCCTGGGCTGCCATTTGCTTCTCTTGAAAAGGAGTGAGAAACTCCGAATTATCCACATAAAATCTTTTCCCCGTCTGTGGATCAACCACCTTGAAGTTGGCGTAACCAGCCTTTTCCATAAGCATGACCCGCCAGGAATAGCGAAACCCTTCTTCTGTCCAAAACAATTCTCCAGGATAAAGAAGGTAGCGCATAGGAAGGCCAAACTGCAGCAAGAAAAATATTGCGATTGTTCCCAGGGTAAGCTTTCTGTTAAGACTTTGAGAAAAGTCCCAATTTTTTCCATTGTCAAAGTGTGCCTGGTCTATGCCCAGCAAATTGGAAAGTCGATTCAGGACTTCCCGATGGAATTTAGCTCCCAGGAAGATGGTCGCCCCAAGCATCATGATGTAGGGAAACATTCCTATGGGAAAGAGAATAGCGGTCAAGACGTGAAATACTCCTACGGCAATGAAGGCCAGGCCCTGTGTTTTTTTATTCCACAACAAAAATGGGAGGGTCAGGTCGTAGAGCATTCCCGCCCAACTAAACCCGTAGTGTACCCAAGTTTTTTGGAGCCAGGGACCCAGTAGGGGGATGTCGTATTTGGCTGTGAGCCAAATTTTCAATGGCATGGCATGAAGGAGCCAGTCAGAGTTCAGTTTGGCCAGTCCTGCATAAAAATAGACTATGCTCAAAAGAAGTTTTATGGCATCGATGCTCCATGCTGGAATGCGTTGAAAAGCTTCTTCCTTCTTCCTGCGGGCATCGAGGGAATAGTAGGCATGGGCAGGAAGAAAAATCATCAAAAAGCTAAGGATAGAGATGAAATAATAGTGATTCAGGTAGGTGCTTTTGTCCATCAATTCGATATAGGTAAAACTGAGGAAAAAAGTGAGCATTGAAAGGCGATACCTGTATCCCAGGGCAACAGCCAGGGCCGAAAGTCCACAGATAAAGAAGACCAGGTAGGTCCAGCTTCCCAGCGGTTTTACCCATTCGAAGCCCAGATAGGTAAAATGCAGGAGGGGATCGAGGTAAAATTTTTCAATCCAGCCATTGACAGCAAAGCGAACCATGCTCCAGACCATGATCAGCCCAAAAAGGATACGGAAGACAGCCAGAGGGGACGCTTCCGTATCTTTTTTCATATATGCATTAAATCGATCTATCATAAATCAGGAAAAAACACATTGATTGTCCTTACAGGTGATGAATCAGTCTCCATCAGCATCTACATAATCCACGTTGATGTTGAGGGCCTGAAGCATGTCCACCTTAAGCAAGACTACATTCAGCTGTAGTTGATCATAAGCATCCAGCATCTTAAGGTTGTCATTTTGTACCTGTGTGCTGAGGTCCTCGTCCAGGCCTTCGATGGGGGTGCGGGCCTCTTCAAACTGGTTGTCGATCAGTTGGCTGAGTTGGCTCCCATCTTTTTCTGTTGAAAGGTAATTCAGGTAATCCTTTAGGCTCTGGCCTTCCTCTTCAGAGGCGAAATGCTTTCCATTGAAAAAATCTTGAACGGCATCCAGGCTAATGAGAAGCAGTTCCTTTGAAATTCCACCCTGATAGAGGGCTTCTGTATGTGTAGGCAGAGGAGTACCCGAAAATACCCCGGCGGGAATACCTACCTTACCAGCGCGGAGATGTTTTTCATAATAAAAGATGTAGTCATTGACCATGCGATCAACGGAGGCTGTCGCTGAATTTCCGCTGTTATCAACAAAGGCATCCCGGTATTCTCCTTCCCAGTCCTGGAGGACTTGGGTACTAAGGTCTTCTATTCTGGCAGTAAGTTCGGCTATATATGCAGCAAAGGCGGAGGCGTCAGGGTCTGTGGTAAAAAATGCAAGGGCTTGATCATCGCTGCTGCCAAGGCCGTAAAGGAGATAATCCAGAGCGGCAAAGCCTTGTTCGTCGTATTCTGAAGGCAGGCTCAGGTCATAGTTACCGGTACGGATATTTTCCAGGAGAGCGCTGGTATCCACGGGGTAAATATTCAGAAAGTCTCTGAGGCGTACCTCTTCGGCCTTTCCAGTGGCAAACATGGCTACCTGCTGCCAGGATTTATAGGCATTTGTCCAGGCGCTTCTTAGCTGCTCCAGTTGATTGAGGTCAGGGCTCTGGGCAAAGTTTTCTCCTGCCAATTTCAAGGCTTGAGCTTGGCTATTAAAATCGGTATAGGCAGGGACTATGATATTATCTGCCCAATTGGTCAGCATGGCCTGCCTGTCAAAGTCATCGATGTTTTCCTGAGGCATGGGGCTGTTGTCACAGGCCACCAGGGTCAGGAGAAGAGATAGAAGAATTAGGTGTAAGATCCTCATTGATTTCCTGATTATTGCTATTTGAGCATACACTCAAAAAGAGGGTAGATTAAAATTTAAAGGTCTTTGCTCGTTTTTGAAGGAAAGGCCGACGGGATAATCCCGTCGGCTATACAATAGGTAGCTGGCCGGCTCACATCAGTTTGCGGCCTCTGCTACGGTAAAGTCAAAAGCATCTGCGATGGACTGAGATATCTCCTCCAGGGTAGCAGGAGTCACGTCCCAGAGTCCATTATCTCCATCTCCCAGCAGTTGATCGATAAATCCATCTACCTGAGCCTTTGTGAAGTAGGGGCTGTCAGAGTTGGGCATCCGGGTAAACTGCAGGCTGTAGATAAAACCGTAACCTTCAGAAAGGCTGTGGAAAACGGTTCCATAGGCGATGGGCTGCTGCTCCAGGCCAAACTTTCCCTGCTGCAGGTAGTAGACGGCGCGAATCGCGATGATCTCTGATACCCTCTCGCGGATAAGGTTGGCTTGCTCATCCCGTACCTCGTAATCTCCGGCTACGATGGCAGCGCGTCCCAATTTAAAAGCCTCGTAGATTTCGTCGGCGATACCGGCAAAGTCGTCATCTCCTTCTACGCGGCCCACATACTTGTTCAAAAAGGCATCATCCTGACCGATGGTCGCATTGGGATCGGCAGCATCCGGAGAGGTGCCATAAAGATAGCCGTAAGCTTCATCCCACTTGTGCTCCATGTTGGTGTAGTTTTCTCCGTCGACAGTTACACCATTGTCATTGTCTTCGCGGTTGGAGCCCTCGTCCAGGACAGTGGTGCTCAGGTAGTTGTTGAGCATTTGGTCAGCCATGAGTGCTCCGATAAGGCCTTTGGTGAGCATTTGGTCGTATTCCAGGCCCTGAGCGTTGACGTAGCGCACACTGGAACCATCGGCAATTTGTCCGGGTGCTCCTTCTGCGGCAGCCTGATTTTCACTAGGAAAAACTTCATCCACCTGGGCGTTGATCCAGGTTTCGAAATCGGCTTTGATTTCGCTGGCATCTACCGTATTGGCAGAAAAGAAATCGGCAGAAGCTGCTACCTTGGACTTCACGCTTTTGGTTGAAGCATTGAGGGAGGCATCACTAAAAGGATCGGCATCACCCCCGTTGGCAGTTTCATTGCGGTACGCTTCCAGCAAAGAAGCAGTTGTTGCATTGTCAAAATCCTTCATGGAAGAAGAAAGCTCCTCGCCCATCTTGATTCGGGTGGTTTGCCCGGAAAAAGAAACGGTGCTGGCATTGTCTCTTTCAAAACTGTAGGTTTCCGGCTCCTCAATGGGAGTAAGCTCCCCATTGTCGCAGGAGAAGAAAAGGAAGGAAAGCCCTAGGATGCTAATAAAAATAAGGTTTTTCATATGTGTAAAAGCATTGATTTAGTTCATAAAAACGAAACTCAGAAAAGTCCATTTTTATTTAGACTTATTCTAAACGGCAACAAATATGTAGGTCTGTTGTGAGCTTATCAATACCTAAGATTGGGTAAAATTGAAGAGACCCTCATTGCAGATATTCCACAATGAGGGTCTTGGTCTCTTTAAATTATGAGCATCAAAAGCATAATCGAATAAGATGCCTGGCTCAGGGTTCGGCGATCCAGCCATCCATTTCTTCCAAGGCTTCCCAAAATCCGCCATTGAGGATGGGAAAACGGCACCAAGTCTTGGGGTCCAGGTTTTCATCATCGAGGTGGAAAGAGGGGGCATAGCGCTCCCTTTTCCATTGGGTACGGGACCAAAGGGTAAAAAATTTACGAATCCACTGCTTCAGTTGGGCATCGCTATATTTTCCTCCTCTCAGGCTTACAAAGACTTCCAAGGGCGACATGTAATCCCTGATCGCTGCCTTTTCTATGTCATCGAGAATGTCGTAGGGCATCAGGTCCCCTTCATCGGTCTGGGCATGAGAAGAAGGTCGAAGTTCGGCAGTGGGCTTCAGGCTGTTCACATAACTCAAAGAGGGAATTTCCAGTTCCTTTTCTGCCCAAACCAACCACTCCAGAAGGGAATCCTTATCCATCCCCCCCAGAGGAGCCAGTCCTCCGGAGGTATCTCCGTCCATGGTAGCGTAGCCCACTGCTGCCTCCGAACGATTGGAGGTAGTGATGAGCAGGGCCTTGTTGTGATTGGCGAGCATCCAGATACCGGGGGCTCTGAGGCGAGATTGTATGTTTTGAAGGGTAATATCGTCCTGCTCCCAGTTTAGGTCTCTGCCTATGGCTGATTCCGCCAGTCCGATGTAGCGCTGATGCAGGGGCTCCACATCCCAATGATGAAAGTTCGCGCCAATCCCCTTGGACAATTCCCTGGCGGATTCGAGGGTGGCTTCCCCGCTATTGGCGGTGCCTTGATAAACCGTAGTCAGCAGTTGGCTGAGCAGGGTCTTACCTTCTTCAAAATTGATGTAGGACAGTTTTTCCCTGAATTTCATCTCTCCCAATTCACGATAGGCCCTCTTAATGGCCTCACTGCAGAGGACCGCACAACCAGAGGAATCAGCTCCTCCCGAAAGTGAAAGAACAAAGCCCTTGCTGTAGCTCTTTCGCATGTAATCAAAGAGGGCCAGGGTCTCTACCAGGTAAAATTCCTCGTTTTTGGTCTCGTAGGGAGGAATCTCTGGGGGGGCTTCGGGGAGTTGAGAAGAAAAGCTGCCCAAGACCTTGACCAGGTTATCTGGGATTTCAGGATCGTAGTTGAAGGATTTTCTTCGGTGAATGCGGACTTTTTCCACATCGACCACCGCAGAGAGTATATCAAAATCGTCGAAGGTAAAGCGCTGGTTTCGAGCGATGAGTTCGCCGGATTGGGCGATCAGAATTTCTCCATCGTAGATGATTCTCCCCGCTTCATTGCCCAATAAATTAGAATAAATATAGGTACAATTGTAGCCCCGGGAAGATTCTGTAACCAGTCGCTGCCGGATTTCTGATTTGCCAAAGGCAAAATTGGAAGCTGAGGGGTTCATGATGACATCCACCCCATTGCGATAATGGCGCTGGGCCGGGCGCACACCGTTCCAGGCATCCTCACAGATCTCTAGTCCGATCCTCACACCGTCGATGTCAAAAATCAGGTCTCCAAAAGGGTAATAGTTTTCTTCCCATTGGTAATTGACCACTACATCTTCAGGCCAAGCCTTGAACCAGCGGGGCTCATAGTAGATTCCATCACCGGGGAGGTATTGCTTGGGCACAAAGCCCCATATTTCCTGGTCGTGAATGAGGGCTACTACATTGTACAAGCAGCTTTCGTACTCCATAGGCAGGCCAACACACAGGGTGATATCCTCCGAGGCTTCTACGATTTCCTCCAGGGCCTCCAGGGATCGCTGAAGCACATACTTGTTGTAAAAAGCATCCTCACAGCCATAGCCCGAAATGGCGAATTCCGGTAGGCAAAGCAGTTGAACTCCCTCCTGCCTGGCTGCTTCGATGGCTTTCAGGATATTTCTGGTGTTGTGGCGAAAGGCCAGCGGCGTCTGGTTGAGACAGGCACCTGCAAGCTTGATATACCTCATTCGGAAATGGTTAATTTTTTGAGTAAACTGTACAATAAAAACGTAAAATCAGCCCTGCGGTTTAAAATTATTATATTCCTTGCGAAAACTTGAATAATTTGAGATTCTGGCTTGATAAAAGCTGGATATTTTTTGATCTAAGCTCCTTATGGCCGACCGACCCAAAGTTCACCTAGCCGTTGATGCCGTCGTTTTTGGTTACCAACCCGAATCGGGGATTTCAGTTTTGTTGATCAAAAGAAAGTTTCCTCCCTTCCAGGGTTCCTGGGCCCTGCCCGGAGGCTTTGTTGCTGAGAACGAATCTCTCGAAGAAGCGGTAAAGCGGGAACTGGAGGAAGAAACGGGAATTCACATCAACTACCTGGAACAGCTCTACACTTTTGGTGATCCCAGGCGGGACCCCAGGCAGCGGGTTGTCTCGGTGGCATATTTCGTCCTGGTCAGGCAGGACATTTATACCCTCCATGCACAGACTGACGCAGAGGATGCCAAGTGGTTTGACATCAATGAGTTGCCGGACCTTGGCTTTGACCATGAAGCCATCATCCAGGCAGCGATTGACCGGGTGCGCAACAAGATCATTTACGAGCCTATCGGGTTCGAGCTTCTCAACGTCTCATTTACCTTTTCCGAACTCCAAAAACTCTATGAGACCCTGCTACAGCGTAGCATAGATCGGGGAAATTTTCAGAAAAAGATCAAGAGCCTCAATATCCTGGAGGAGCTTCCAGAAATGCGCAAACCCACTGGTTCGGGCCGTCCTGCCCGCCTTTACAAATTCAAAGAGGAAAAGTACTTCGAACTTAAAAAGCGTGGGGATATGTTTGAAGTCTGGGTCGGCCGCTAATGAATAAATCCCGGCCAGGTTGGTTTCAGCTTCTTATTCCTCCCTTCGAAGAACCAGATTTTGCTGTTTTTTGATCTCCTTTTCCAATACTTCCCAGGAATATAGCTGAAAGGTCCTGTCGTCTGACATGGCTACAAAAAGGCCTTGGGGAAAATCCGGAGAAAGGGCCCTTGCACAGCTTTCGGAGCCATCACTAGCCTGAGTAGAGAGGTTTAATACCGCCAGTAAGGCCCTGGAGGCATGCTCCCTGTCATAAACATGAAATTCATTGGCCTCCTGGTCAGACACCAGGAGGTAGCCACTTTTTTCTCCAGTAGGAAAAATAGAAATTCCTTCTCGGTCATCTGCAAAGCCTTCCCTGGCAAAGAGGGCAATTTCATCCTTCCCACTGTCAGGAGAGGCAAAGTACTGCCTTACCCCCATGCTTTCATCTGAATAATACAGGTAGCCAAGGGCATCATCTACGGCGAGGGCCTCAATCTCTTTTTGGCCGCTAAACTTCCCCAAGCTGCGGACATGGTCCATTTTTATGCTTTCATCCTTTCCCTTGAAGAGTCGGTACTGCCAAATGTAGTCCTCTTGAGGTCCATTTTTCCGGCTGACAAAGGCATAGATTTCCCCGAAGCCAGGAGTTTTGTAGAGGGCGATCCCCATGGGCGCTCGGTACTCCCCTTGCTTTTCTCCCTCAAATACCTCCAGGCCTCCCCCATCAATGGGCTTCATATCCGGCAAGCGAAAGACCCTGAGTTTTTGATCCAGGCGTTCGGTCAGCACAGCTACATCTATGCTCGTGTCTCCCCAGGCAAGGCCGTATTCGACGTCTACATTATTGGGGCGGCGAATGTTCCTGACTACTTTTTCCTCGATGATCCTGCCTTTGAGGTCAAAGACGTAGAGTCCTCCCTTTTCATCCTTATCTGTACCCAAAATGAGGCTCTTTTCGGGATGGGTAAGATGAATCCAAATGGCGGGATCATCTGTATCATAAGCCGTCTTCTCGGTAATGTAGAGAGGACGAATTTTTTCTCCATTGGAAGAAGCCGAAAAACCAGAGTCGGAGGAGGACTGGCAGCCTAGCAAAAAAATGAGGCTCAGGGATCCGATGATGATGGATCTGTAGAATAAGGTAAATGCAGTACACATGGATTGAAAAAATAGGGGTTAGAAGGCTCGGGACGAAAAGAACTTTTCTTTTTCGTCCCGGATGACATGGGTGATCAAGTGATGGAGCTGAACTGATTTCCCATCAAAATGAAAGTTTGATGCCCAACCTTCCCCACCAGGAGTAATATTCCTGCTGTAAGGCCTGGGAAGGAGAGGTCAGGTAATAGTAAAGAGGAGTATTGGTGAGGTTGATGGCATCAACAAAGACCTTGAGTTGAGGCGTAATCTGATAGTTGGCCGTAAAGTCCAGGCGAAGGGCCTCACCGTAGTATTCGTCTACATCTTCATCCACTCCCAATTGGTACAAGAAGTCGTCCTGGTAATTGGCCGAAATCCTGGCAAAAAGTCGATTTCCGTTGTAGAGAATGGAAAAGTTAGCGGCGTGGTTGGCCTGTCCCGGAAGGGAGACCTCCTCCATTTGACTTTCATCTCTGAATTGGCTCAGGTCGTCATTTTGGAAGGTAACGATGGCCGAGCTGATATTGGCAGGCAGCCTTTTATTGATAAATGCAGAAGATTGGGTGTAGGTATAATTGGCATAAACACCAAAGTTGGACCACTTTCCAGAAAGGAAATTAAACTGAAACTGGGCCTGTACTTCAGCTCCATAGACATTGGCAAAGTCTCCGTTGATGGGTTTGGTGATCTCATCGAGTCCACAGTCTCCCGGGGCGCACTCGTGGGCATGACGGGTATAATAAAAGATAAAGTTGTCTATGTGCTTGTAAAAAACACCGCCCGACAGAATACCGTCGCGGATGTAGCGCTCTGCCAGCAGATCCAAATTGGTCGAACGCGGATAGATCAGGTCTGGATTACCATAGGTTACCTTGTCTCTGTCCTTCTCTCGGTAGGGCAATACGTCGCGAAAGTTTGGGCGCTGATAGGTCTCTGTGTAGGCGGCCCTTAGGTTGGTCTGCCTGTCTAATTTATACCTCAGCTGCACCTGAGGGAGGAAAAAAGGATGATCACGGGTATCCATCAGGGTATCAAAGGAGACAAACCTTCCCCTGGAAGCCTTTACATTCCTGCCTGTGTAGGCCACTTCGGTGAGTTCAAAGCGCAGTCCTCCCACTATCATAAGTCTACCCCAGTCGTGGCGGATCATCCCATAAGCTGCATAGATGTCCTCCAAAGCCAAATAATCTTCACTAAAGGTTTTAAAGCGGGTTTCGGACTGGTCGTAGATAAAAAATTCCCGATTGGCGAGGTAGAAAGCATCGACGAGTTCAGGAGCCGGCATAGCCTCTATTACGTAGCCTTGGTTAAGGACATTGTCATCTCTGAATCCGTCAGAGACAGTCAGGAGGTTCAGGGGATCTCCCTCTTTGGCATAGGAGCGGGAAGTGGTCCGATAGGCTCCAAATACATCGGAGTCAATATCTCTGGTTTTACGCTTAAACCGATATTTCCCACCAAATTTGAAGTAGCCTTTGTGCTTCATCCCGAAGCTGTAGGGTATTTTCAAATTGAATCGAGCAGCAAAGTTATTATCTATGACCCGGTCATTTTCCCAGATGTACTCATCCATTTCATAGCGATCGAAGGAAAAGGCATTGATCGAGTCCTGACGAAGGGGATAAGTCACCCTCAACCACCTTTCTTCGCTGGTATCTATGCCCAACTGTGTCGCCTGCCCCGGACTTTCAAAGTAAATTTCCTGCTGATCCGGAATATTTTCACTAGCCCTGGCCAACTGCACCATATAGTCCAGTTCTATCCTGCCAAAGCTGTGCTCTCCCCCCAGGTTGACCGTAGCCAATTCCTGGATTTTTTCTCGCTGCCTCATGTCGTGCTCTACATCCCCAAAAAGATAAAGGTGCTTGTCGATCGGGTCCTCGAAGCCAAAGACCTTTCTTCGACGCAGCTCATTATCAGTAAAGCGATTGTAGATACCGCGGAGGTAAATCATGTGATTCTCATTAAACTCATAGTCAAAGGAGGGGCTAATGCCCAGGCGGGTTCTGGTAATGTTGTAATGGCGAATCTGCAAGTCCTCGAAATGGACCTGATAATTGTCCACTCCCAGGTTTTGGCTATTGAAAAAAGGCCCCTTGATGTAGGAGAATTCCATGCTTTCCGAGCCAAAATTATTGACGAAGTAGGAGGAATTGATATGGAAGCCAAATTTCTTGTATCGCTCTCCAAAGGAAAACTGACCCTGATAATTTGGGGTCTGACGGAGGTTGTTGTATCCCCCTGTGAGCACAACTCTGACATCCGGCTCTTCGGTAGTGGCGGTTTTGGTTACGATGTTCACATTTCCAGCTACCCCATCTGCATCCATGTCAGGTGTCAGTACCTTGGTTACCTCGATAGATTCTATCTGGTCGGCAGCGATGATATCCAGGCCTACAAATCTGAAATCTCCTTCAGGCGAAGGTACTTGCTCTCCATTGATATTGAAGGTGGCCAATTCGGGAGCTGTTCCCCGGAGTTGAATATAACGGCCTTCTCCCTGGTCTCTTTGAAGGGTAATGCCCGGAACTCGCTGTATGGCCTCAGCGGCATTGAGGTCAGGGAAGGTCTGAATCTGCTCGGCAGAGATGATATTTTTTATGTTAATGGCTCTTTTTTGCTGCAAAAATGCCCTCAACTGTCCCTCGGCCCTACCCGTGATGTCTACGGCATCCATCTGCATGTCCTCCGGAATCAGGTAAATGCTTAGGTCAGGGTCAGGATCGAGGAGAAAGTCATGGGTAAATTCGAAGGGCTTGAAGCCGATGAAATTAACCCTTACCCTCACCCGCTGGCTGCTGATACGGGAAATAGAAAAGGAGCCATCTGCACGGGTATTGGTTCCTTTTTCAAGATAGAGGAGACTTACAGAAGCACCGGTCAGGGCTTCTTTGGTCTTTTCATTGCGGACTTTTCCCTTCAGCACGTAGCTTTGTGCCGAAAGAAGAGAGACGGATACCAGGGTCAGAAAAAGAAATATCAGCCTCAGGATGTTGTTGCGGATCAATGTATACATGCCTCTTTGGGGTCAGGGGAAAAATGGGATGTGTCCAAACAGGGACTTAAGTACCTTTTTAATCAAAAAGACCTTGCTGCCCCGATCATCGAGCGGAGCAACAAGGCGGTTAAATTAGTTTGCCAATACGGTAACTTTCTGTGTGAAGACTTGCTTGTCTTGCTCGACCCTCAGGAAATAGCTTCCTGCAGGCAGATTCCTCACGTCTACTGATGTGAGCTTCCCTCCTTTAGAGGACTGAGTATCCATCAATTGTCCATTGATGTTGTAGATTCTTATCTCGGCAGCTGTGCTGGAGGGCAGTTCTACCTTCAGTTGCTCGTTGGAGACTGGATTTGGGTATACCTTGAGCGCATTAAAGCTTAGGGGGTAGTCCACGGAGGTAGCACCATCGAAATAGATACGAAGTCGAGCCACACGCTCAGGGTGGTTACGTCCATCTCCTCCATCGGCAGGATCGGCGATGTTTTCAAAGGCCTCCCATTCGCGGGCATTTTCTACGGTATCGGTAATACCCTGGTCATTACCTTCAAAAATAAAGGAAATGGCGTTTCCATTTTTCCATCCCGGACGGTTGATGACGGCCTGTACCAGATCCTTGAGGTCAGGGGTACGGTGCTCGGTGTAGAGGAACCAAGGCTCGTCTACGACCCACTGAATGGTATCGTTGATAGTGGGGCGATCAGTGATGAGGCTATTGAGGTCGAAGGTAAGGGCAGAGTCGGCATCTTCGACTTTGATGGTGATTTCAGCCACATCGGTAGAGCCTTTAGCCTCATGAGAAGCCAGGTAGATGAAGGCAGAGTCGATGGGTGTTCCCTGATCGATGAAGATGTCGCGGAAGCGAAGGCCGGCAGTCAGCAGGTTCTGGTCCTGAGATTCTCCCTCCCATCCAGCGTCGATGTCGTCGTCTTCGAGGTCGTCCATGGCGTCATTTTCCTGCTCAGCATCGTCAGAAGATACCTCAATCTGATTGCTGGGATCGAAGCCGGTAGCCTGAATAAATCTCTCGAAGTGGGTAGGGAAGCTGTAGTAGACAAAAAGCTGGGGAATACGCTCAGGGTGGCGCTGTCCGTCTCCTCCGTCGGCAGGATCGGCGATGTTTTCAAAGGCTTCAAACTCCCTGGCGTTTTCCAAGGTATCGGTTAGTCCCTGGTCTTCCCCTGTGAGGATGAGGTTGATGGGATTACCGACTTCCCATCCTGGGCGGTCGATGATTTCCTGGATGATGTCCTTGATGTCGGGAGTCTGGTAGATTTGGTAAATGGCCCACTCTTCGGCCACTATCCACTTGACAGAGGCAGCGGTGTAGGTACGGTCGGTGATCAGGGTGTTAAGATCATAGGTAGCGGCAAAATCGGCAGCTTCTCCATGAAGGGTAAGCTTGGCCGTGTCGTTCGCACCCTTGGCTTCGTGTGATGCCAGGTAGATGTAAGCGGAGTCGATTACCGCTCCTTTGGGAATAAACATGTCGCGGAAGCGCATGCCGGTGGTCAGTAGGTTTTGATCCTGGGCTTCACCCTCCCAACCCGCGTCGAGGTCGTCGTCTTCTAAGTCATCCATGGCATTGTTTTCCTGCTCAGCATCGTCAGAAGATACCGGAATCTGATTGCTGGGGTCAAAGCCGGTCGCCTGGATGTAGCGCTTGAACAATACCTGTTGTCCCTGGGCCATCATTGAGCATCCAAAAAAGACAACGAGTACAAGTAAAGTGTTCCGTAATGAATTTGCCATCGTGTTGATGTTTGAGGTACGTGATAGAAAGCAAGCACAAAAAGGGGAGATGGGGGGAGAATTCTCAAATTTTACCTGTTGAAAAAAGGCAACAAGGCTTTAAACAGGGAGCAACAAAAAGGCATCTTTTATACTAGCGTAATAAATATATACCCTGAAAATCAGTTATATATAAAATGAATCATGTATTATTCGAAATAACATTATAAAATCATTAAGTAAACAATAGAGAAAGTCTGCCATCTCATAGGGCATTGATAAAACCCATCAGATTGCTTCCTTTTTCCACTTGTAATTTTTTTCTCAATCGATACCGGGCTACCCTTAGGCTATCGGGAGAAATGCCCAGGATGGTAGCAATATCTTTGGAATCAAGGTTGAGGCGGAGCAGGGCACAGAGCCTGATTTCGGCAGGGGTGAGGTCGGGGTATTGTTCGTTCAATTCCTTGAAAAACTGTGGATGGACCTGTTCGAAAATCTTATGAAATTTCTTCCAATCCTTGTCAAAGTGAAAGCCTTCATCGATTTTTCTTTGCAGTTGTGAAATAGGGGCTTTTAAGGATTTGTCCTGGGTCCTGAGGTGGCTGAGTTGGGTCCTGATGTCTTTGAGCATTTTGTTTTTCTGGACGATGCTCAGGGCATAAGAACTGAGTTCGCTGCTACTCGCTTCCAGTTCCGACTTGAGCTTCTGTTCCCTAAGCTGGCTATTTTCGAGTTCCTGGGTCATCAGGGCCTGTCTGGCCCCGGCCAGTTCCTTATCTTTCCTGACTTTCAATCGCTGACGGCTTTCCCAGATCACCAGGAGGAGGGTAATCATGCCCAGGGCACCCAGGGAGGAAAACCAGGTAATTCGATTGATTTTTTTATCCTTTTTCAGGATTTCTATCTCCTTTTGGATTTTGGCCGTCTCGTGCAGGCTTTGGAGGCGGGCGATGTGTGAGGCTCCTTCCGAGTTGAATAATTTTTCGTGAAGAAGGTAGGCATCTTCCAGGTGGAAGTAGGCGGAATCATACTCTCCCATTTCTCCAAAAGCCTTGGAAAGATCACGCTGGGCACTCCGAATGCGATAGGGATTGTCCAGTTGCCGGGCCAGGGCCAGAGAGCGACGAGTGTAGAGAAGGGCAGGTTCGTATTGCTGCTTTTTTCTGAAAACATCCCCCAGGTTATTTAGGTGAACGATCCTTTCTTCCTGATTAGGGGTTTGCAGGTTATATTCGAGGGCCTCTTCAAAGTATTCATGAGCCCTGTCATAAGACTTTAAATCCTCATAGATGCTACCCAGATTGCCGTTGATGGTCGAAAGACCTTGATAATCCTTCAGTTCCCGGTACTTGTCCAGGGCCAGAAGCTGATAGTCGAGGGCCTTTTCATAGTCGCCCTGTTTTTCATAAAAATGCCCCAGGTAACCGAAGGTCATGGCTTCCTGACCAGAAAACTCATGGCGGCGGGCAATTTCGAGGGCCGTCCGATGCTCCTGTAGGGCCTCTTCCAACTGCCGGGTGTAATAATACATATCGCCAAGGGCATTGTGGGTCTTTGAGAGTCCCAGATAATCTTCGGCTTCTGAGAAGGCATCAATGGCAGAAAAAAGGTGCTCGGCAGCATTGGCATAAGCTCCAAAACTGGAAGAAACTATGCCTAAATTCAGGTGAGCCTCGCCAAGACCGCTTGGGCTTTCGAGTTGGGAGGCGAGTTTGAGGGCCTTTCGGCTATATTTTAAGGCTGTGTCGGGGGCAAAATCCCGATGTATACGGGCATAGTCATTCAGTGCATCTACCCGCTTCAAGTCATGGAGATCGAGCCTTTTGATTAGCCTTTTCAGGCTGTCCTTAGCCTCTCCGACCTTGGTACCCACTTTTAATGCCTCTCCCTGCCCACGGAGTCCGTTGAGGGTCAGGCTGAAGCACAAAAGGAATAAAGCTGCTCTTAGCTGCCGCATAAGTCAATCCTTGCCTTAGCATAATAATGATTATCACGAATGGATGGCTAAAGCGCTGTTGGGCTTATCATAAGTAACTAGTTTTCAACCCCAAGAGCACTATGGGTGTATCGCAAAAAATGATTCGTGATAATCATTAATCTAAAGATAAAGAATTATCTATTCGTAAAGAGAGGGCAACGGACAGGTTATCATATGGGTCAAAGGTGTCCCCGTCGGGAACTATCTAAATCTCGAAGTGTCTCTCTTGCAAAGCCTTTGTAGCCCGGAGTTTGCGGATCAGTTCTGAAGAAGACTCAAAACTGATGGTCTGCTGTGCATCCGAATAAGCCTTTTGAGGCACAGGATGGGTTTCGTAGATCACTCCATCGGCACCTGCAAGGACGGAAGCCAATGCAATGGGTTCCACAAAATCCCGGATCCCTATGCCATGTGAGGGATCGGCGATGACGGGGAGGTGGCTTTTTTCCTTCATGACGGCAATCCCATTGATATCCATGGTGTTTCTATAGGCTGTCTCATAGGTTCTAATTCCCCTTTCACAGAGCATAATCCTCTCATTGCCGCCGGAAAAGATATACTCTGCCGAGTGTAGCAACTCGTCGATGGTCCCGGAAATGCCTCGCTTGAGGAGGACCGGCTTATCCACATCACCCAAGGCGTCCAGCAGGTTGAAATTTTGAGTGTTTCGGGCGCCTACCTGAAAAATATCCACGTAGTCGACCATTTCCTCAATCTGAGAGACCTGCATGACCTCGGTGATGATTTTTATGCCGTGTTCCCTGGCCAAAGAAGACCACACCTTAAGGCCCTTGATTCCCAATCCCCGGAATGAGTAGGGGGAAGAACGAGGTTTATACACCCCTCCCCGCATGATGGAGACCCCTTCCCGCTGTAGGTGCTCGAGGGTCTTCCGGATTTGGCCTTCGGTTTCTATAGAACAAGGGCCTGCCATGATGGCCAGGTTTTTACCCCCTATCCTGACCCCATCTCCGAGGTCGATCACCGTGGGCCTTACCTTCCACTTACGAGAGGTCAATTGGTAGGAATCAGATACGATGTGAATGTCCCTGACTCCCTTGAGAACACCAATCCGACGGGGATCAAAAGCCCCCTTCCCTACCCCGATGAGGTATTCGCCAAATTGAGTTTTTACTTCGTTGGCCTTATAGCCAATCTTGTTGAGCTCGTTTTGGATTTCTTCCCTTTCTGAAGAAGCAATTTCCTTTTTGAGTTGAATAATCATTGATGCTGGATTTGTGGCTGCTAATGATTGACCTGGGGAGCCTTGATTCCGTGGATAAAGCCCTGAATTTTTTCACTCAATGGTCCTTCCCCCTCTAGGGCTTTGATAAAGGCCGAACCAATGATGGCTCCCTGAGCTTGCTGGCAGGCAGCCGCAAAAGTTCGATGATCAGAAATACCAAAGCCGATCAGGCGGGGATTATTGAGGTCCATCTCCTGAATCCGCCTAAAGTAGCTCAGCTGCTTCTCTGTAAAATCTCCGGTTCTGCCCGTGGTGCTATCCATTGAAACCATGTAAATGAATCCGCTGGTATGGCGGTCTATGCTTCTGATCCGCTCCTCCAAAGTCTGGGGCGTAATCAGAAAGATGTTAGAAAGTCCATGATCATCAAAAAGGGCTTTGTACTGATGGAGGTACTCGTGCATGGGCAGGTCAGGAAGAATAAATCCATCAATACCTACCTCGACAGCTTTTTGTGTGAATTTTTCCACTCCATATTGCAGGACAGGATTGAGGTAGCCCATGAGGATCAAGGGAATTTTTACCTCTGAGCGTATCCCTGCCAGTTGTTCGAACAACCTGTCTAGGCTCATTCCATTAGAAAGGGCCTTGAGGCTGGACTTTTGTATGGTCTCTCCATCTGCGATGGGGTCGGAGTAGGGCATTCCAATTTCGATAAGGTCTACCCCTGCCCGTTCAAGCTCAATAATGATCTCCCGGGTATCTTGCAGCCGGGGATGGCCGGCTGTGAAGAAAATCGATAGGATGTCCCTTTCTTTTTCCTGAAATAACTGATGTATGCGCTTCATAGTCCTTTTTCTTCTCTGTACTTGATGTAGGTGTTGAGGTCCTTGTCTCCTCTTCCAGAGCAATTGATCACGACGATCTCTTCTTTCTCCAACTCCATCTTGTCGAGGACGGCGAAGGCATGGGCAGTTTCAATCGCCGGAATTATCCCTTCAATTTCACTCAATTGAAAGCCTGCTGCCATGGCTTCGTCGTCGGTGATGTCGTAAAACTGAGCCCTACCCACGTCATAAAGATGGGCATGTACCGGACCTATTCCGGGATAATCCAGGCCCGCAGAGATTGAATGAGGTTCGACCACCTGCCCATCCGGAGTCTGCATGAGGATGGTTTTGCTCCCGTGGAGGACTCCGGGAGTACCCAGGAGGGTGGTAGCCGCTGATTTTCCAGAATGAACGCCAAAACCCGCAGCCTCGGCGGCGATGAGCTTGACTTCTGCCTCGTCCAGGTAGTGAAAATAAGAACCAATGGCGTTGCTGCCACCGCCCACGCAAGCAATTATGTAGTCGGGATTGGGTCTGCCTTCCTTTTCTTCCAACTGCCACTTCATTTCTTCGCTGATAACAGCATGAAAACGGCTCACCATATCAGGGTAAGGATGGGGACCTACCACAGAACCGATAATATAATGGGTATCGTCGGGATTGTTGATCCAATGGCGCATAGCTTCATTGGTGGCATCTTTAAGGGTCTGGCTCCCACTGGTAGCAGGCCTGACTTCGGCCCCCAGCATTTTCATACGTTCAACATTGGGTCGCTGCCGCTCAATATCGACGGCGCCCATGTAGACGATGCATTCCATTCCCATGAGGGCACATACCGTAGCTGAAGCCACTCCGTGTTGGCCGGCACCTGTCTCGGCTATGATCTTCTTTTTCCCCAAACGCTTGGCCAGCAAAATCTGTCCCAGGGTATTGTTGACCTTATGGGCACCAGTATGGCACAGGTCTTCTCGCTTAAGGTAAATCTTAGCTCCATATTTCTCGCTGAGGCGAGAAGCAAAGAAAAGCGGGGTGGGACGGCCCACGTAGTCCCTGAGCAGTTGATGAAGCTCCTTCTGAAAGCCTTCTTCGTAGATTATTTCCATATAACGGCTCCGAAGTTCTTCAATGTTGGGATAGAGCATCTCCGGTATGTAGGCTCCACCAAACTTCCCGAAGTAGCCCTGTTCATTTACCTGAAAAACTGAATTTTGCACACTCATAATATAGTTTTTTTTGATTTTTTCGATGATTGCCGGAGGCTATACCTGAGCCTCCATGATTTCTTTCAGTTGAGCCAGTTTGGCGATATTTTTCAATCCAGGTTTGTCCTCAAACTTACTGTTGACATCCAGTCCTGCCAGCTGTGGCAGTCCCATTCGCAGCACTTCTTCTGCATTGTCCAGGCTCAGCCCTCCACTCAAGAAAAAGGGCACGGAAGAATCATAGGCATCCAGGATCGACCAATCAAAGCGCTGTCCTGTTCCTCCCAGTTTCCCCTTTACCTTGGTGTCAAAAAGAAAATAGTCGACCCCATCCTCATAAGGCCTCAGGCGATCAAAGTCGAAGTCGTCCTGCACGGAAAACACCTTGATGACCATGACCCCGGAGCGCTTCATTTGCCTGCACAATTCTGGACTTTCATCCCCGTGGAGCTGAACCCCGTGGAGCCCATAGCGATCAATGGAATCCTGGATGAAGTCTTGCTCCTCATTTACAAAAACCCCGATCTTTTTAACCCCATCCAGCATCCTGGCATAGGAAGGGTCCAGGTAAGAGCCGACATACCTGGCTGAGCGAGGGTGAAAAATAAAACCCACAAAATCGGGATTCAGTTCGACGACTTCGTCAATATTGTCCGGGAGGCGAAGGCCGCATACCTTGAGTTTCATCATACCTAAAAATTAAGGGTCAATTCTTCTTCTTTCTGTAACTCTTCGATAAACCTTTCGCAGGCTTTGTGGGGCAGGGGTTGTTCCATGAAATGCTGCCCCATGAGAAAGCCCTGATAACCTGCTCTTTTAAGTCGAAGGACCTCCTTCGGATCTCGAAGTCCACTTTCGGCCACTTTTGTGAATTCCTGAGGAATCATGGGGCCCAGGCGAAGGGAAGTATCCACAGAGACAGAGAAGTCCTTTAAGTTGCGGTTGTTGACCCCCACCAGATCCAGGTGCTCACCTAGGCTTCTTTCCAATTCGGCCTCATCGTGAACTTCCAGGAGCACCTCCATTCCCAGGTTATGGGCAAAAGCTGCCATTTCGCTAATCTCAGCGGGGCTAAGGATGGAGGCGATCAGGAGAATCGCATCGGCGCCCATGGATTTGGCCTCCAAAATCTGGTAGCTGTCAATGGTAAAATCTTTGCGCAGGATGGGACAGAAATTCATCTGCCGGGCAGTTTCCAGGTCCTCCTTGCTTCCCCCAAAAAACTCCTTGTCGGTAAGGATGGACAGGGCAGAGGCGCCGGCCTGCATGTATCCAATGGAGATTTTTTCTACAGAAATATAGGGGTTGATCTCACCCTGGGAAGGCGACTTACGCTTGATCTCAGCGATAATCCCCGATAGGTCGGGACGCTTGAGGTATTCCTTCATGGATACGCAGGGAGTTCCGAAGAAAATGGATTGTTCCAAGAGTTTCTCCGGGTACATGGATTTCATGCGCTCCACTTCTACCCGCTTATGGGCTACGATTTTTTCGAGTATGTTCATTGGTTTTTTATACTAATGAATGTTTGAAATGATTGTAAGGCCCTTCCACTTTCTAAAGATTCCCGTGCCGCCTCCTGTGCGTCTTCTCTGCTCATCGGGGCAAAATAGGTATCCACAGCCATCGCTGCATTGGCTAGGACCACCGACTTTTGGGCTTCGGTAGCACGATTTTCAAGTACGGCCATGAATATTTCTGCCGCCTCCTCTATGCTATGACCCCCATGCAGTTCTTCCTGATGGAGGGCTTTGAAGCCCAGGTCCTCGGGACGAATCAACTCCTCCCCATCCTGGCTCAAGGCCTTGAAGGGTCCTGTCAGGGAAACTTCGTCATAACCGTCCAGGCTGTGCAGAATGGTGAATCGCTTATTTGTCTCCTGGTACAGATAGCCATAGAGGCGAGCCAGTTCAAGGCTGAATACTCCCACCAGTTGCTTGTTGGGAAAGGCAGGGTTGACCATAGGCCCCAGCATGTTGAAAAAGGTCTTGACTCCTAATTCTCTGCGAATAGGCCCTACATTCTTCATGGCCGGATGAAATAGGGGGGCATGGAGAAAACAAATACCCGCTTCTTCGATTTGCTTTTTTATGAGGCCAGCATCATTTGAGAAACTCCCTCCCAGGTATTCGATGACATTAGAAGAGCCGGAAACAGAAGAAACTCCGTAATTGCCGTGCTTGGCCACCCTCACCCCTGCTCCTGCGGCAACAAAAGAAGCCAGGGTGGAGACATTGAAGGTATTTTTGCCATCTCCTCCGGTTCCACAAAGGTCCATGGGATCGTATTCGGCCAACTCTGCCGGGATGCACAGTTCGAGCATGGCTTCGCGAAATCCCGCCAATTCTTCCACTGTTATAGATCTCATGATATAAACTGTAAGGAAGGCAGCGATCTGGGAAGGGTTATAGATGCCTCCCTTTGCAATGTTGGTCAGGACAGCCTTTGCCTGGGTCTTGTCCAGGCTTCGATGCTCAAAAAGGTGCTGGAGGATATCTTTCATGGCGGAGGAACTGGGACTTTCGTGGGTAGAAGGGGGAGAGGAACTCAGGGGGATTTCGAGCCAGTTTTGAAGGATTCTGATGCCGTGGTCTGTGATTACGGATTCGGGATGAAATTGCACTCCATACACGGGGTAATCTTCATGCTTGAGGGCCATTACTTCTCCCTGTCCGTCAGTGGCCAGTACCCTAAGGGGGGGCTTGATGCTGTCTTTGCTCACACACCAGGAGTGGTAGCGACCTGTCTTAAAGGACCGGGGCAGGCCCCGAAAAAGCCCCTCATTTTCCTCTTTGATATGGACTTCAGTCCCGATGCCATGGAGAACCTCAGGCATGTTGTAGAGCTGGGCTCCATAAGTTTCGGCAATGCCCTGATGTCCCAGGCAGACTCCCAAAATCTGCTTACGAGGGCCATATTTCGCTATCAGACGGGGCATGATACCAGCTTCGGAAGGAATGCCGGGGCCGGGGGAAAGGAGGATTTTATCAAATTCCTCCACTTTTTCCAGGCTGATCTCGTCATTGCGAAACACCTCCAACTGTTTGCCATACCCCAGCTCCCGTATTTGGTGAACCAGGTTATAGGTAAAGGAATCGTAATTGTCCAGTACGAGTATTTTCATCAATTTATTTCTGTGAGGATGAATCTGAGGCCATCTGAATGGCCTTTCTGAGTGCGCCCAATTTATTGTGTACCTCCTGAAGTTCTTTTTCGGGGACGGACCTCGACACTACTCCTGCTCCCGCCTGATAGTATAGGGTATTGCCGCGGCTGAGGAAGGAGCGGATCATAATGGCGTGGTTGAAGCGCTCTTCTGCATTCAGCCATCCAATACAGCCCCCATAAAAGCCCCTCGAACCAGGCTCATAGGCCTCGATCAGTTGCATTGCCCTGACCTTGGGAGCCCCGGAGAGGGTACCCGCCGGAAAGGTATCCGCCATGAGTTGGAGGTGATTGGTATCGGGGTCGATCTTCGCCATTACCTTAGAAACCAGGTGTATGACATGAGAGTAGTACTGGATTTCTTTGTAAGTATCTACCTCTACTTCGTATCCATGTCGACTCAGGTCATTTCGGGCAAGGTCTACCAGCATGACATGCTCGCTGTTTTCTTTGGGATCGTCAAAGAGGGCCCTTGCTGCCTCCAGGTCTTCTTCATCGTTTCCGGTGCGCTTAAAGGTACCTGCAATCGGGTGAATGATGGCCTTGCCTCCTTCGATGATCAACTGCGCCTCCGGCGAGGACCCAAAAAGCTTAAAATTCCCAAAATCGCAGTAAAAAAGATAAGGAGAAGGGTTGACCGAGCGAAGGGCACGATAGACATTAAATTCATCGCCCCTGAATTCCTGGCTGTACCGCCTGGAAAGGACCATCTGGAAAACATCTCCCCGCTGGCAGTGCTGCTTTCCCTTGGCCACCATGTCAAGAAAGTGCTCATCTTCCATGTTGGCGCCTTCAGGATTTACAGCTCGAAAATTATAGCGGGGCAGGGCCTGAGAATTGATAAGGGTCTCGATTTCCTCCAATCGACTTTTTCCATCCACCTCGTATTCTATAAGATAGAGTTCGTTGTGATAATGGTTGATGACAAGGAGGTAGCGGTAGAGGAAATACTGCATGTCCGGGATGCTGTTTTCTCCCCCATTTTTCTCTTGGATATCTACCTTTTCATAATAACGGACCATGTCGTAGGCCTGGTAGCCAAAGGCTCCAAAGCTTTCGAAAGGCAGGGATTCATGGTCGAGGGGAAACTCAGAGAGAAACTGCTGGAGGGATTCGGGAACTCTCCTCAGCTCACTGCTGGCCATTTTGATCTTTCCGGCAGTAGGCAGGTCGTTTTCCAGCCTGTTGCCGTCGGGATAGGTCCTGATTTCCTTGCCAGCTTTTACCTCATAGGAGGCAAAGGGTTCCAGCCCGATGATAGAAAGGGTATTTTCTTCTCCGTGATAATCAGAACTTTCCAGTAGCATGGGATAGGCAAAGTGATCTCTCAACTTGAGGTAGAGAGATACGGGAGTCACTGTATCTGCCAAAAGCTTTTTGTGTCGGGTCTTGAATGCGGTTTTTACGCTCATACGGATTAAAAAAACTTACGGGTTTACCGCCAATTAGCGATAAACCCGTATCTCTTATGGTTAATAAAAAAGGTGGATCGCTACGAAGAAGTATTCGAGCGCCACCACCAATTAATATTTTTGAAACAGGAATAGTTCATTTTTATGAAGTCATTCGCTAATTTACATATGTTTTCAACATTTGCAAATCGCGGAGACTTTTTATTCATTTTTCTTAGCAATTACGATTCCCTCCCTATGTTTTTTCACTACGAGATCAAAAAAACGCTTGAGGTTTTCGTATTCGCTGGGTAAGAATAAGGTTTGATTTAGAAAAATGCTACTCGAAACGTGAATAAAGTTATCCATCTGGGTAAAATTATACACAAAGACCCCTCCTTCATTGGGTAGGACAACCTTGATGGGTTCAGGAGACTGGACGACTTCGTAGCCTTCTGGAATTTCCAGTCCAAGGAGGTGAGATTCGCGAAGGGGGCGGGTGAGGTCTACGGGGGTCAGTCTTACTTCCTGATCGAAGGGATTTTCCTTGATTTGCCGGATCATCATCGGATTGACGATGAGGACATTGGTAGATACTTCGGTAAAATCCTCTGTATTTACCCTGCAGCTGATGCTGAGGGTTTCCGGGCCTTCTGCTACATTTTGGTTGCCGGAGATCACAAGGGTTTTACTCAAGCCTGATAGTTGGAAGTCCTGCCAATAGGCTTTGGGATCTCTTCCTGCCTCGGCCAGTTGGGACTGGGCCTCGGCCAGGCTCTGCTTGCGATGCATTTCTTCAATTTCCCCGATGAGGGTCCCACTTTCATCCAAGCGGAATCTGCTGTAGGTATAGCGGACGGTAGGGTTTTGCTGCCGGAGGGGAAGCCAACGATATCCTTCTTCTCCCATCATCAGCCCAAGCTGATTAAGGTCCCTGGCGGGCAGGGTATTGAGGTTTTCCTGCCCATTGACCAAATCTACCAGGAGCATCTCCCCACTGATTACGACTCCCAGGATGACGTGGTTGAACTGTTCCAGGTAGGCCTGTTCGGTCTGCAAAGGACCGTGATCCACAGTAGAGATCAGGATGGGATAGGCTTCGAGGCCGGCATCTAAGAGGAGGGCATAAGCGATAAGGTTAATCTCAGCTCCGCTCCCCTCTTCACGGCTCCACACTTTTTTGAGCTTGTCTGGCAGCACGTCCAGGGTGGAATCCCAACTGATCAGGCGGGGGACCTCTTCAAATACTATTCGAAGGCGGTCTCTTTCAGAATCACCTTCCTGCCTTAGCCTTTTCAGGTCTTTTTTCCACTCCTTGGGCCTTGCCTTGAGTTTTTTCAGGCGATACTTTCTTTCTACGTAGGAGTAAAGCTTGTCCCAATCCGAAAAATTCTTGACTCCCTGTCGCCCAAAATACCTGTCCCTTAGCAACTGGTAGCTTACCCGAGGGATAAACAATTTGGGTTCAGGGCTGAACCTCTCCTGCTTCAAGGGCGGAAGCTCTTCCAAAATCAGGGTTTCGTGCTTCCCGTAGTACATCAGTGGGACTTTCTGGGTCTGGGTACGATTGAATCCATCTTCGGAGAGAGTCTGAAAAGGATATTCCGAATAATTGATTTTGTAGTTTTCCCGGAGTATCTGTATGTCTCTGACATTGCCTTCGAGGAGGCGAGAATATTCAAAGGCAGCCGGCAAATAGGAATGATGCTCCGCCTTAATTACCGGATATTCCAACTGAAATTCCCAGTTTTCCAGGTTATTATAGGACTTCCTCTGTCGGTGAATCATCACCTCTATGATCGAGCCGATGCGTACCACAGGAAGGGAAAAGCTGTATTTTCTTAGGTCTTTGTCGACCTTTTCCTTGTTCATCCGGCTCTTTTTTACCTTGTAAGAGACCAATTCCCCTTGGGGATTTAACTGATAGGTAAGGGCTTTTATCGAAATCAAGGACTCCCTTGTTTTGTCGATGGTAAATTGTTGTTTTGCCAACTGCAGTCCTTCTTCGGAAAGGATTTTATACCTTTTCAGCTCGTAGTAGTCCACCACAGGACGGGTGACAGAGGGGACGAAGGAAATAGCCCTAAAATTCAGCAGGACCAGGGCATCACTGCTTTCCTGGGAGAGCTCTTCAGCCTCCAGGTATTCTTCCCGACTCATGTTGCCAAAGGGCTCATCATAGGGCAACTGAGCCTGAAGCTCCAGTCCCACCATAAAAATCAAACCAAACAAAAGAACCCAGATATACTTTTTTATCATTTCGAACATATTGATTCAAACAACATTCGTAACCAAGCATTTAAAATACTAAAATAGTCCTGAATTTGATTTGTTCTCCCTTAATTTTTGGCGAAAAAGCCAGTGGTATTTTTGCCTTGTTCCTATAGCTTATTCCAAAAAGGATGGGTTCATCCCCAAAGCAGGCGCTTTGGTCACATTTTATTTCTATCTTTTTGTAGAGGAAACATATTGAGGCAAATAGAAAAAGTTATGAAAGCCATTTATCCCTCCTTAGTCTTTATTATTTTTGCCTCCCTAGGCCTTTCCTCCCAGGCTCAAAATTCCACTCGCCACATTTGAATTTATTTTCCCGATGTGTAGGTGGATTCTCCTGGCGAACAGCGGCTGGACATAGAAATCTTTCAAAATGGCAGCAGCCAGCAGACCTACCGCCTTCTTTCTCATGAGAATGAATGGTACTCTTTTACCTACACAGCCACAGCCGAAGAAGCAGCTACTTTGATCTTGACCTGAAAAGGAGACAAGGCTCAAACTGAACTTCCTCCGGGAGATGAGGACATCTATGTCAGCTTCAAAAACCAACGATATTTTCCAGATTTCATGGAGGTTTGGATCCGAAGCCAGGTTCTTGCCAGGCTTTCTCGACACAGGGCTGAAATCGAGGGCCATATTTCCATTCCTAGCTGACAGGCCTTTTGACCTGCCTACCCATGTAAAGTTGCATCTTCCTTTTTCTCCAGCTAAAAAAGGATTCAAAAATATAGTACAGAGCGTCAAGGTACTTCCCTCGGATGATTGGCGGAAGGCTCGTTTTCGCTTATCCTTCTATCTTCCCAGCCCTGGCATGGCGTTTTTGGAGGTGGGCAAGCGCTTCTATCCCCTGCTGGTAAGGCCCAAACACCATTGTGCCTATGATTTATTTCCCTTGACAAAGCCTCAGATAACTAATCCCTTTTCTTCTCCCCTCATAAAATGGCTCAACTCCCCCTACCCTCTTGTGCAACTCAAAGATGGGAAGGACTTCGATCAGGATGATGTCGAACAGGCCTTTTTCAATCATTGGTATCCTCATGGATTAGACGAAAGGGAATATCAAAACCTGACAAAAACCCTTTGAAGTGGCTTTGCCAACTGCTCCGACACCCTTATGAGCTGGACCCATGGCATTTTACCCTTTATCGAAAAAAGAGGGCAGGATCCCCATCGCCTGCTCAACCTGATTAAGAGCCTGGGAATCAATACCTCCAAACAACAATTCGTAGAAGCTTACAGGGAAGAATTTTGGAAGCGGGTGGGAGAAAAATGAAAGAAAACTTTACCCCTGAAATTGTTAAAAGACTCAGATTCTTCTGGTAAATCCGACTCAGAGTTGCTCTATTTGCACCAAACGTTAACCATGCCCATGCCCGATAGAAGAATAATTCTCGCCCTACTTTTTTGCCTGCCCTTATTTCTCCCTGGCCAGTCTCGGGATTCTTTGCTTTGCGGCCACCCTGACATAAAGGATAGCTTTGACTCCCTCCACAAGGGCTATCACCATTACCGGGTTTCTCATGTGCTCCTGGAAAAGGAGGAGGCTAGGGGACTAAGTGATGCGCGGGCATTGGAGCTAATGTGCAGCAATATTCATTTTACGGCTCCTTTTCCAAAGAAAAAAAAGGGAGAGCTTATCCCCTGTCAGAAGATCAATGTAAAAATTGGATTTACCCGCAAAAACCCCATCATCTCCTGTGTGGATACAGCTGGGCTTAGGTTGATCAACTACAGCCTGCCCGGACACCTCCTACATCCCGGCAAGGTGGTCAGAAGCATTTCTCGTCAAGAGGGGCGCTTGATGGTCATAACCGAAAGTTGGGGTGAGGGTCGACTGCTTAAAGCCAATAAAAAGAGGGCAGAAAAAACATGGGGCGCAGTAGATGAGCGCCTTCGAAAGGCTTTGAAAGAAGAAGTCGAAACCCAGGCATCCGGATTGTGATTGGGGTCAAACTTGCGAAGAAAAAGCAGGATTAAATTTGACAATGGGCCAAAGAGAGCAGTTCTTTGTATGTCAATCTCTCTCTTTTGGGAAAAAAGACATGCCTATGGCCTTTTCTGCACCTATTACCCTCACCATCGTCATCCTGACCGTCATTACCAGCATCAGGGCATTTTATAATCCCACCCTCAGAAATTCCCTGCTGTTCAACCCCTATTTTGTTTCTGAGAAAAATCAAATCTATCGCCTGTTTACCAGCGGCCTCATCCATGCAGACTGGCTTCACCTGGGTTTTAACATGTATGTCCTCTGGAACTTTGGCGCTATCCTGGAGGCCAACAATGACCTGCTTGGATCTATTGGATTTCTGGCCATCTACATTGTCAGCCTTCCTCTAAGTGGCCTTCCTTCTATGATCCGGCACAAAAATAATATTCACTATAATGCCCTGGGAGCTTCAGGAGCAGTCAGTGCCATCGTCATGAGCTTTGTGCTTTTCGCACCAAGAGCCGAGCTTTCCCTTCTTTTTATTCCTATTGGCTTTGAAGCCTGGATATTTGCCCTGCTTTACCTTGCCTACAGCTTTTACATGACCTTCAAGGGCAATGACAACATCGGTCATGACGCTCACCTCTGGGGAGGATTGGGGGGCATCCTCATGACCCTGGTCATGAGACCCGAATTAGCCGGGCAGTTTATCAGTCAATTCTAGCCCCTTTTGTCAACATGGTAGTTTGCCTGGATTACCTCCTTATGCTGATTATCCAAATTGAAGGGAATGGATAATTTAAATGGAGATGGGCTTCTATGCTCACCTACATTCAACATCAATATAAAGGTAATGGATAAGGAGAGCCAGACTAAACATAAATGCTTAGTCTGGCTTTAAATATTTGGAAGATCGAAGAATTCATGGTCAAGCCTAAGAAGAATAAGGGTGGAAATAAGGAAGAAGGGAAGCAAATTCCCTCTTTTACTACGGGAGCCGAGCACCTGTCTTATCCTGTAGGACCTGCGTATGACAAGGCCAGATTCGTACATTTTCTGGGCGGCCTTCTGAGCCTTGCCTTGTTTATCCTGGGCATCCATACCATGACGGGTAGTTTTCAGTTGCTGGGACAGGCATGGGTGGATGAACTCCTGCCTATCACTTCCAATCCCTTTATTAGCCTCTTTGTAGGGATTCTGGCCACCGCTATTCTTCAATCTTCTTCCACCACCACTGCCATCATTGTGACCCTGGTCGCCTCCAACGGGCTTGCCCTAGAGACTGCCATCCCCCTTATCTTGGGAGCCAATATTGGGACAGCCGTAACGTCTACCATCGTGGCCCTTGGACATATTGGAAATAGAGAGGAATTTCAAAAAGCATTAGCCGGAGCCAGTGTTCATGACATGTTCAATATTCTTACGACCCTCATTCTCATGGTCCTGGAATTGTCTACTGGGGGCATTTCCGGACTTGCCATGGGGATCTCCGAAGCCCTTCCCCCCTTAGAAGGCAACAACTTTGGCAGGGTATTCTACCCCTTTAAGGTAGCTTCTGAATATTTGATTCTTTTCCTGGGCAACCATGCCTTTCTCTCCCTTTTGGTAGGACTGACCATGCTCTTTGCTTCGATTCGCTTCCTTTCTTCTATGCTAAGGCTGGTGGTCATCGGCCAATTGAAGCGCAACTTAAATCGGTATGTCTTTGAGAAGCCTTTAAATTCCTTTCTTACCGGAGTAGGCGCCACCGTGGTCCTTCAATCGAGTTCTGTGACCACCTCCCTCATGGTTCCTTTGGCGGCCACCGGCAGCATCAAACTGAAACACGCCTTTCCCTTTATCATGGGTGCCAATATCGGTACCACCACCACAGCCCTACTGGCTGCTTTATTCAATACCGAAAATCCTCAAATCGCACTTTCAGTAGCCTTTATTCATATTCTCTTTAACCTGCTGGGAGTAGTGATTTTCTTACCCTTTCCAGTGCTTAGAAAAATTCCTATAAGCTTTGCCCTTTCCCTCGGCAACCTGGCCAAGGAAAACCGCATCTACGGTGTAGCCTATGTCATGTTGATTTTCTTCATCATTCCCATCCTCCTCATTTTCATAGGAAGCCTGCTTTAGGCAAGCTATTTTTTTATATAGCTTATCCCGGCATATGTAGGTGGGCAGAAATCCAAAAGAATTTTCCCCTACTTAGACTCCTACGTATTGTTTTTGATGTAGCTGATAATAGGCTCCTTCCATTTCCATGAGTTCATGGTGATTTCCGGACTCGATGATCTTTCCTTTGCTGAGAACCAGAATTTGATCAGCCTGCTGGATGGTGGATAAACGGTGGGCGATCATGATGGTGGTACGTCCCTCCATCACGGTTTCAATGGCCTGCTGTATGATTTCCTCCGACTCGGTGTCTATGTTGGCGGTAGCCTCATCCATGACCAATATGCGGGGATCGTAGGTCATGACTCTTGCGAAAGCGACCAGTTGCCGCTGCCCCAGGGAAAGGGTAGATCCACGTTCCCTGACTTTATAATCGTAGCCCCCAGGCAGCCTCATGATAAATTCGTGAGCCCCAACCTTGCGGGCTGCTTCCTCCACCCTCTCTCTGGATATTTGATCATTGTTCAGGGTAATGTTGTCATAGATGCTACCGGAAAAAAGGAATACATCCTGGAGAACCACTCCAGTCAGGGAGCGAAGGGCATCCAGTTTATAGTCGTTCAAGTCCTCACCGTTGATTTCTATTCTCCCTTCCTGAATCTCGTAAAACCTACTCAACAAATTGATGATGGTCGTTTTGCCAGAACCAGTAGAACCAACCAGGGCCAGTTTTTCTCCCGGCCTTACATGGAAGCTAATATCTTTCAGCACCCATTCCGGCTCCTGGTAGGCAAAATGCACCTTTTCGAATTTTACATCAACTCCCTTTTGTTCATGGCCATTGAGGGAGGGCAGCTCCTCCAGGCTTCCTTCGTCGGGGATAGACTCCTTTGTGTCCAGCACCTTGAAGATTCGCTCTGCGGAGACCATTCCCAATTGCAGAACATTAAACTGATCGGCGAGCACGCGAAGGGGGCGAAAAAACATCTGCACAAACATGATGAAGGCCACTAGCTCACCAAATCGCATATTTCCGTCAACTACCCTACCTGCCCCATACCACACCAGCAAACCCAGGCTGAGGGCAGTGATGATCTCGATGACGGGAAAATAAACAGAGTAATACATGACAGAGTTTAGGTTGGCTTTCCTCAACCTATGGTTGATGTCAAGAAAGCGATCCATCTCTTTTTTCTCTCTGTTGAAAATGTGGATGACATTCATCCCGCTGATATGTTCCTGGAGAAAGGCGTTCATTTCGCTCACGGATTTTCTTACCCCCTGAAAGGAAACCTTCACTTTGTTTTTGAATATGTAGGTAGCAATCAAGAGAAGGGGCATGGTGGTCAGGACGACCAGGGCCAGGTCCCATGAGGTGTAGAACAT
Source organism: uncultured Bacteroidia bacterium (assembly GCA_964564415.1). Taxonomy (GTDB): domain Bacteria; phylum Bacteroidota; class Bacteroidia; order J057; family J057; genus JALEFZ01. The sequence goes on from CAZMAV010000001.1 coordinate 459,278, forward strand.
GAAGCCTATGATGGCAAATAGCTGAAGCAATTCCCCCAGGATACGGACCAAGCCCGAAGAAAAGACGTCATTGAGGGTTTCAATATCACTGATGGTACGGGTCTGTAGGGTACCAATAGGCGTACGGTCAAAATAGCTAAGCCTTCTCCGCAGGATGTGATCGAAGACCTGTTTGCGCATGTCCCGGATCACACCTTGGCCCAGCCAATTGGTCAGGAAAGTATTGGCATACATGACGATCCCCTCTCCGATGAGGACAAAAAACAAGACCAGAATCATGGTCTGTAAAAGTTCGTTATTGCCATTGGCTACGGGCCCGTCCAGGATTCGCTGTACGATAACAGGCCGAATAGGTCCCAGAATAGCCAAGAGAATGGTCAGACCCAGAGCCCCTAGAAATGGCCAAAGGTAGGGCCTGACGTAGGCGATCAGCCGGCGGATCAGGGACCTGTCCAGTACATTGCCCGAAATGCTTTTTTCTGCCATAGGAAGGTCAAGTTACGGAGGCTCTTTCAAATGTAAAAGAATAAAACCGACAGTCCTGTGACTCCTCAGAAAGGTAATTGTTATGACCATTGCCAGAAATCACTTGTAGCAGGAAAGGAATGCTGAAAAATAGGAATAAATGTCAGAAAGTCGCTCAGCAAAAGCCTTTACCTCCCACCTTGGAGATCATAGATTGCCATGAATTACTATTTTTGTTTATCAAAAATTTTCATTTACCGTTGTACCCTTTCGAATGATTTTATAATTTACTCTTGAAAATTACCTATTTAATTTACTGAACATGATGAAAACCCCCAATTATCTGACTTTGATCACCCTTGTTATGGTGACATTCTTTTATGCCTGCCAACCAGGCAATACCCATTCAAGTTCCAATGCTACTTCCACGGATAGCAGTTCTGTCGCCAAGGGCACAATGATGGAGGAGGAAGGAGAAGAAGAACCAGAGGTAGAAGAAACGAACCTGGCCTGGTATGAGATGGATTCCCTTTCCTTGGCCTGTGGATCAGCCAATGTCCCCCTAGGGGCCTCCCTGCTCACCATCGCCAATCGCCTGGAAGCCAAGAAGCTCATGTATGACCAGAAGCCCTTTACCGACTGTTCGGGAATCTTTCACCGGGTCTTAGACAGCCTGGGACGTCGCTGCCCTGGGTATACCCTTCCCGATCCTGCTACCCACCGATCATCGAGGGGCATCGCCGAGTGGTATCACGAACAAGGCGATTTCATACAAATCAAAGACCCCGTGGCGAGCGCTAAGTACATCAAGCCTGGAGCTGTGATGTTTTATGCCTCGGGAAGACTGAATCCCGACAGCCTGAATACGGAGCAACTCTTCAATCTCGGAGGAATCCGCCACATCGGAGTTGTCGTAGACGTCCAAAAGGAAGAAGATGGAACAATCAGCAGCTATACCCTTTTTCATGGAAGAACTACCGGAAAAATCGCTTCCAAGACCAACTACCATGATCTTGAGCCCAGCCGCTCTTCCTATCCTGCCTATGGCAATGGAAGAGACCACTGGGTAGGAGTAGCTCCCATAGCTGCCAACAAAATGGAAGAAGGCAGTGATGAGTCCTGATTTCAATCTGTCAGCCTAACAAGTAAAGACAGCCTGGCCTACTGGTCAGGCTGTTTTGCTTTATGGTGGTGATTTGACTATGTAACAGGAGTGACCAACCCCGGTAATTTATCTCCGTATTTTTATGATTATGTGATAAAGCTTAGCTTTAATTCTTATTTACATCGAACCAAAAGACTTTAGGATGAAAATCGAACAAATTTATACGGGATGTCTGGCTCAAGGAGCCTACTACATAGAAAGCAAGGGAGAAGTTGCCATCGTGGATCCTCTTCGCGAGGTGCAGCCCTACATCAATCAGGCAGAAAAAGCGGGGGCCAAAATCAAGTATATTTTCGAGACCCACTTTCACGCAGACTTTGTAAGTGGGCACCTGACCCTCTCTGAGAAGACGGAAGCCCCCATCGTCTACGGTCCTACGGCAAATCCAAAGTTTGACTGCATTGTGGCTGAAGATGGACAGGAGTTCAAGCTTGGAGATGTGATCATAAAGGCCCTTCATACCCCTGGACATACCATGGAAAGTACGACCTACCTTCTTCTGGATGAGAAGGGGAAGGAACGAGCCATCTTTTCAGGTGATACCCTCTTCCTCGGCGATGTCGGCCGTCCTGACCTGGCTCAAAAAGCTGCCAACCTGACCCAAGAAGAATTGGCAGGACATCTTTATGACAGCCTTCGCAATAAAATCATGCCTCTCCCCAATGATGTGGTTGTCTATCCGGCTCACGGAGCAGGATCGGCCTGCGGCAAAAACATGATGAAGGAAACGGTAGATACCCTGGGCAATCAAAAAGAAATGAATTATGCCCTCCGTCCAGACATGACCCGGGAGGAATTTATCGAAGAAGTAACCGATGGGCTGATGCCGCCCCCTGCTTATTTCCCCCTCAATGTCAAGCTAAACAAGGAAGGCTATGAGAGCGTGGAAAAAGTTCTGGTCAAAGGCGACAATGCCCTCAATCCGGATGAATTTGAGTTGGCGGCCAATGAAACCGGGGCTGTGGTGCTGGACGTTCGTTCCATGGAGGAATTTGCCGAGGCTCACCTTCCCCGCTCGATCTTTATCGGCCTGGATGGAAGCTTTGCTCCCTGGGTTGGAGCCATGATCCAGGATGTGCAGCAACCCATTTTGCTGATGGCTCCTGAAGATAAGATCGAAGAAGCCGTAACCCGTCTCTCTCGCGTGGGTTTTGACAATACCCTGGGCTTTCTGAAAGGAGGCATTGAAGCCTGGAAAACTGCCGGAAAAGAAGTTGACAAGGTAGGCCACATTGAGGCAGAAAAACTCAAAAGCCTAACTGAAGAAGATCCGCAGACCCCTGTCTTCGACGTGCGCAAACCCTCAGAGTATAGGATCGGGCATGCCAGGGTAGCCAAAAATGCTCCCTTGGATTACATCAATGATCACCTGGCAGAATTTCCCAAGGAAGATACTTTCTACATTCACTGCCAGAGCGGATACCGTTCTATGATTGCAGCCTCTATCCTAAAGTCAAGGGGTTATCACAACCTCTTGGACATAAAAGGTGGTTTTAACGCCATGAAAGAAGCGGAAGTCGAAGTGGGAGACCAGGAATTGGCTGGATAAGTTGCCAAGCTTTCTGAAATGAAAGGGGGTTCTGATCAGGTGTCGGAACCCCCTTTTTTGATTCCTCAAAAATGGGGATTCTTTATTTCCCTCTTATTAGGTATGGCAGCCAGGCTTAAATTGAAGGTAATTTATCTTGAAATCCTAAAACCCCATGCCATGGCCTACAAAATATCCTTTTTAGTCTTCGTATTATCTGTTGTTTTCTCTCAGATTCATGCCCAGGAGTTCAAAATCACAGCTTCCAATGGCAGTAATTTTGATGAATTTGGAGCAAGCGTAGATGTTGATGGAGATTATGCCCTGGTTGGGGCTCCACTGACGGGAAACTTCGCGGAATCAGCCTATGTATTCAAAAGAAACGGTTCTACCTGGATAGAAGAGGCAATCGTTCATTCATCCCTATCCTCATCCTTTGACGAATTTGCCACACAGGTAGCCATTTCCGGAAGTTTCATTCTGATTGGAGCCCCCGGAGAGGACAGCAAAGGGGATGGCTCCGGCTCTGCCTTTGTCTTTAGAAGAAATGGAAGCAATTGGAGCCAGGAAACTGAACTTACCCCATCAGACGGCAGTTTGTTAGATGCCTTTTGTACAATAGCTTTTTTATCTCTTCTTCCACCTTACTCCCATCGTATCCGGGAAGGGTTGTAACAGCAATTAAGTTGATTTCCTCGGTTGGGTTAAAGGTGGACTGATACCAAATTAAAGGGGAGATAAATGCGCTCAGCAAACAGGCTGGCAAGCGATCGGGTATGCCGAAAAAACAAAAGAAGGAGTAATATACTGAATATCAGATTATTACTCCCATTGTCATTAATCATATCACCCTGTAAAAGAATGTCATGCCTCCTCATCGGAAGCCTCTTGTTGGCTTCTCCTCCAGGCTAGCAGAGCTGCCAACAGGGCAAAGACAAAGAGGACGATGGAGCTTAGCAGGGAGAGGGTTTCACCCAAATAATAGCTTTCAGGCTCCATTTTGAAGGTGATTTCATGATTTCCTGCCTTGAGCGGAAGCCCTCTCAGCACATAATTGGCCCGGATATGAGGCACTTCTTCCCCATCCACATAGGCCTTCCAACCCTTTCCGCTGTTGTAATAGACTTCAGAGAAAATGGCCAGTTGATCCGACCTAGAGGAGGACTGATAGCTGATTTCATTGGGACTGAAATTGATCAGTCGGATGCTGGCCGCTGAATCTTTCTGAAAATTGTAGCCTTCCAGGGCTTTCGCAAAACGCTGATCAACGAGGGCCTTGGATCGATAATCGAAGTCTTTCATGGCCTCCATTTCAGCATTGGCATCGGGAACCCCCTGATAATCCTGCACAAACCATGCATTGCCCATGGCCAGGGGATTGCGCCAAAAAGACTGGGGACCCAAAATGATGTATTTGCCATTGAGCATGTTGATCGTCCTGGTCTGCTGAAATACCGCCACTGGGGGCTGGCCCTGTTGCTCCGATGCCATTTGACGAAGGAAATTGACTTCCTGGAGCAGCAGGTTGAGGATAACATCATTGTAGCGGCGCAGTTTGGCTGGATGATACCCTCCGATATCATTGTGGAAAAAGGCCGTGGTAGCACTGTTGTTGAAGCTGCCCACACTCAGGTTGAGCACCCGATGGTAGGTATTGTCCTGAAGAATTTGCCGGGTGGCGGGAGTGGGATCTGGCTTTTCGTAGTTGTCTTTCTTATCAAAGTCTTCGTTGTTGACATAGCGCTTATTGACCATCCACATGTCGCCGATGACCAGGACGGACAACAAAGCCAAAACCAGGGGCAGGCTCTTCAGGCGCTCATTTACGTAGGCCCAAAGGATGGCGAAAGCGGCTGCGATTAAGCCAAAAGAACGCCAGGCATCGGCCTGAAGCATGTTCTTTCGGATGGCTACAAAGACATCAACAATGGCCTGCCCATTTTGATTTTGAAGGTAGCGCTGGTCCACCGATCCCATAAAGTCGAATAAGCTTCCCCCGATCAGGGCCAATATCAGACAAAGCCCTCCGGTTACTCCCCCGGAAATGTAGAGGGCGCGGGTAATGTCCCCCTGGCTCAGACCAAATTCCTTGGGCTTGGTCAAACGGTAGAGGCTCAGGAGGCCCAATAAGGGCATGGTAAACTCGGGGATGATCAAAGCCATGGACACCGCCCTGAATTTATTGTACAAAGGCAGGTTGTCGAAAATAAAGCCATTGAACCACATCAGATTCCCCCCCCAGGAAAACATGATAAAGAGGATGGTAGCTGCGAGCAAGCCCCATTTGATCGGTCCTTTGACCAAAATGAGGCCCAATACGAAGAGGAAACATACGATGGCTCCCACATACACGGGTCCGGAGGTAAAGATGGGCTTCCCCCAAAAGGTGGGCATGGGGGAGTTAGCTGTACGGTTTCCAAATTTTTCCCTTATCAACTCATAGTTTTTAGAGCCACGATCAAAGGAGGTTTGACTGGCTCCTCCCATAAAATTGGGCACCATGAGGGTAAAAGTCTCGGCGACCTCATAGGACCAATCAAAAGCATATCCGCGGTCCAGTCCTCCCGATGGCTCTTCTCCTTCTTCCGGACTTAGTTCGGCCTTTCCCCTGATGGTCTCCTGCACGTATTCGTAGGAGGTGTAGAGATGGCCGATATTGGGAGCGACTCCCAGCACCACCGCCAGGAGGGCGATGCCGGTGGCTTTGGCAAAATTGGCAAATTTATTTTCTACAACGGCTTCGATCAGGAGGGCTACAGCCAAAACCACAATCATCAGGCCCATGTAATAAGTGATCTGCACGTGATTGGCACAGAGACTGAGGGCCATAGAAAAAGCGGTAAGCACAGCCCCGGTCAGCCATCTTCCTCTGTAAATCATGAGGACACCAGCCAGGGTCGGAGCAATAAATCCTATGGCCGCTGCCTTCGAGGTGTGTCCAGCTTCCATGATGATGAAAAAATAGGAAGAAAAAGCAAAAGCGGCACTTCCCAAAAAGCTAAAAAGAGGACCAAGCTTGAGGGTATTGAGCAGAATGTAGAAACCAATAAACATCAAAAAGATGAAGGATACCGGCGGAGGAATCAACTGAAAATAGAGGGAATATACCTTTCTTACCAGGTTGTTGGGGTATTGCAAGCCCGCGTGGTAGGTGGGCATTCCCCCAAACATCCGGCTGGTCCAGAAGGCTTCCTCTCCCGTTTCGGCCCGGTAATCCTTTACTTGCTGAGTCATACCGGCAAATTGCTGTATATCGCCCATTCTCAGGGTCTCCCCACTCAAAAGAGGACTGAAATACATAAACAAAAGAACCATAAACCCCAGGATCAGGCCTCCGTGAGTAAGGACTTTTCTCAACGTGGGATTCATGGAAGGAGATGGAGAGGTAGATTTTTTCTCGACCTTTTTGGGAGCTTCTGCTTTTTTAGAGGCAGGAGCCTTTTTACGGATAGGTTTTTTGGAACGCTTCTTCGCCATGGAATTCTAGCTTGGTTCCTTCAAAACTAACATGATGGGGTGAATTTACCAATTAGGATTTTAGGTAGGGGCGCAATCTCTGGGCTCCCTTATCCTGATCCACCCTTCAGAGGACTTCAGGGAAAGTAACTCGAGATTGATCCCGAGGGCTACAATTTGGATTTACTTATGATTAGTAGGAATCATTTTTTAAGATACAACTAATGGCGCTCCTGGATGAAAGACAGGTTATTTATGATAAGCCGAACCACGCTTTTACCATTCATTTGTGATAATCATTACTATGAAAAGGAAAAAACTTAGAAGCCAGTATTTGCATTTTCTCGAACATTATCCGTACTTTTTCTCCGTGTAAATTCAATGTTTATTACTTTGTATCAGCAATCATCCTGGCCCTTGCTCTGCTAAGGAATTGTATGAAGTGTTGAAGTGAAAAACGTAGGCGAAAGCCTGCGTTTTTCTTTTTACACTTTGTCCAAGTTGGCATTAGGGGCCTTGTCAGGCAAACGGAAGTAGGTAGCCCCATGATTAAGTACTTGTTTAAATAGTCTCCCGATTTCATTTCTTATGGAGCGGGAATCCATTTCGAATTGACAATTTTTGTACAAATTATAATAATAAAAATATAAACGCAAAACACTGACATTCAATCAATTATATCAAAAATCAGACATTTATACTCATAAAAAATTGTAGGATACTTCAAAATTTTGTATACTAAATTAAAGTACTTTGGCTTCTGGCTTTCATCACATAAGCGAAGGGACTCATGGACCTTCTTTGAACAAATGGCAAAAATACATACCTATCTACCCTTTTACAGCTGAAGGGGCTTGTTCCCAGCTTGCCCCTCAGCTTTCTTCATCGGCGGGAAGGCTTTGTTAGCTTTGACTTCAGCGATGCTCCAAGAAGTAAAAGACTCTTCCTACCTGTAAAAAGCAGAAAATTTATTTCCCCCTTGCCTGTCTTAGCACAAGGTTTTACTCCTTTAACCTCTTCCCATACCTGATTTTTATCTGAAGTTTGTACCAATTCTTATTTTGGCAGAAAATATTGGTTTTATTGGTCAAGGCTTCATACGCTTTGGCAGAGATTATGCGTTATGAAGGTTAAGGTAGCAATGGCATGAATAATCCATACCTAAAAGACATTATAGAAAGGCTGGATCTACTGGGGAAAAAGGCTGCAGGTTCATTGGGATTCCTGAGCACCAAACAGCTAAACTGGCGGGAAGATGTAAAAAGCTGGAGCATTGCCCAGTACCTTCATTATATCATGGCCGTCAACAAGACCTACCTGCCTACCCTGATTCAAGTCAACGACGGAACCCGGAAGTCCCGCAAGCGCGAAAAACTCCCTCTTCTCCCTGACCTTTGGGGTTCTATGCTAGTACGCATGCTCAAATCTGATCCCAAAGGTACTCCCAGTCCTGCCAATGGCCTGGCTCCCCCTACCTATCCCCTGGGAGAGGAGATCTTACAAGAATTTTTGGACCATCAGGAAAGCCTCATCCACCTGCTCAGGGACCTGGACAAGGAGGACCACGACGCCATTGTCATTACCTCCTCCGTCAATAAGTTTGTAACCTACCCTGTCAAGGACATCATCAAGGCTATTTGCCTACAGGAAGAGCGACACCTCAAACTCGCCCTCGACATCAAAGATCATGAGCGCTTTCCGCCAGCCGCGTAAATCGACCTATAATTTTATCCCCAAAGCAGCGCCTACTCGGGTCTGAAAAACCGGGTCCTCTTCAGTGATTTGGTTCCGGGTCGGATCCAACATAAATCCAGGTGAAAAAAGGGCCTGAAAAAATATCCTCGAATTGTGCGACTGGAAGCGATAACCTATTCCCCCCTGGAGATGAAAAAAGGTATCGGAGTTGTTTACTTCAAAGGGGGCTTTCATCTCCACCCGGACCGTGGCTGTAGGAGCCAGGAGCAGGTGATGCTTACCTTCCAAAAAGATCAGATGAAATCCAAGGGGTAGATAAGCATCCACGGAAGTAGCCCCCCCTCCAAGGCGAAGGGTAGCGGCAAAATTTGAGGAGTGGAAGACTACCTGCTCGATATTGAGTGAGTAGCCTACGGAAGAGGCTCCCGCCTCCAGAAAAATTCCCCGCTGGTAATTGGTCAGCAGGCGACCCTGGCCTTTGGAGAGGCTCAGTAAGACAAAGGAATAAAACAGGTAGATGGCGATCCGAAGTCTCATATTTTCTCTTTGAAGCTGGAAAATTACTTTTTCAAGGCCTCGGGATTCATCATGAGCTTAACCAGGCCTATCCCCACCAGTATGACCAAAAACAATGCTGGAAATCCTCCCAATACAGAAATTTGTTTGACTCCCTCAATTCCGGAGTTGGCAATCATGGTCCAGGAGAGGACTCCGATGATGAGGCCCCAAATGACCTTGATCCAGAGGGGCGACTCGGGATTTTCAGGAGAAATCCCCACACTGGACATGGAGCTCATGGCTGAGGTATTGGAATCGGCAGCAGTAACGTAGGACAAGAAGGCGATCAGGAGAAAAATGCTGCTCACCACCACTCCCAGGGGCAGGTAATTGAACAATTCAAAGATGACATTTTGTGGGCCCGAGGCTTGAAGAACTTGATTTAGGGGATTTCCTTCCATATTCATGTCAAATCCCATGGCGCCTCCACTAAAGATGATCATCCATAGCCCACCAAAAAGGGAGGGCAGCAGTAAGTTGTAATGGATAAATTCCTTTACTGTGTAGCCCACCGATAACCTCCCCAAGAAAAGGGCTGTAATGGGAGCCCAGGCCAGCCAATTGGCCCAGTAAAAGATCGTCCAACTGTGCTCCCAGGGTTTGTCCAACTCAGAACCGATGTTGGTGGAGCGAGGCAGGAAATTTATCAGGTAATCCCACAATCCCTCTCCGCCCAACTCAAACATGGTCAAGGTAGGTCCAAAAATCAGGGTAAAGATTGCCAGGCCAAAAAAGGCCTTAATGTTCCAGTCCGAAAGGACGCGAATTCCCTTCATAAGGCCGCTGGCAGCTGAAATGATAAAACTGGCGACAATGACCAGACAAATAACCCCCAGGAGAAAATCCGTCTCCTGGACCCTGGTGAGTTTGTGCAGCCCGCCAGAGATGGTAATGATTCCTGTACCCATAGAGGCCGCCATCCCTGCCACCAGGCTGTAGAGGCAAATCATATCGATGATTCTTCCGAGCCATCCGTGGGCCGATCGTCCTAAGACGGGATACATCAGCGAACCCAGGCTGAAGGGCTGACGAAGGTTGTAGTACACCAGGGCAAAAAGGAGGCCCGAGAGGGTATAAATCCCATAGGGCGTCAGGGTCCAGTGCATGAACATGGTAGACATGGAAAATACAGCGGCTCCCCTGCTTCCCGCTTCCAATCCCAAGCCTTCCGGGGGACTATGAAGGTGATACATAGGCTCTGCCGTCCCCCAAAAAAGGATGCCCGTAGCAATGGTGGTCGTGAGGGTGATGGCAAACCAGCGCCATTTAGACAGGATGGGTTTGGCAGCTTCTCCCCCGATCCTAATTTTGGCAAGGGGGGAGAAGTAGACTCCCAGCAGAATAAGGAGGAAAATGAAGGTACCCCATGAAAAAAGGAAATCAAAATTCGTCAGTATCCACTGCGTGGCCTCTTGCACAGCTGCAACAAAGGGTTCTGGAGATTGTACACTGAGGTAAAGGGTGAGGCTAAGAAAGATAAAGGGCGGCCAAAATACCCAGTGGTTAAGTTTTTTCACAGAGCTGTGTTTTGAAGAAATGATTCAACTAGGGTCAAGTTAATAAAATATCCCGGCATGGCGATTTTGAAGGCGACACCCTTAAAAAGTAAAGGTAAATCAGTCCGTAGCGGCGGAAAAAATAGAATTATGTACTTGTGTTTATTTTGGAATCACATCTATGTCATGATCTCCGGCACAGGATCGAAGGTTTTTACCCTGCATACGCCAATAAAGCCGATCGCTCCAGTTGTAAAAGATGATTCTACCCTCCACCCTTTTATCACATCCCTTCCAGTAATCGTTACTGGGGTCCCGACGAAGGTTACTTTTTGCCTTGTATTTTAGGCGGAAGAGGCCATTGACAGCAAATCTTTTTCCATCGATGATCTCCACCTTGCCCTTTATTTCAAGGATTTCATCTGCGTTATGTTCGCTGTTATTGACTTTGGGATATTGTAAACCTGAGAAATAAAGGCCATCTTCCCTCTCCTCTATGGTACAAGTCCCGTATTTTGCCAAAAAATGACTGCCAAATACATGTTTCCCAATTAGTTTCTGATACAGTTTTCCCTTTGGAGTTTGAAGGAAGTTAAGTTTATCCTTTAGCTGGCTGTATTTTTCCGTGATCAATTTTCTTTCTTCACCCTGGGTCAAATTTGCTGCCAGGTCATATCTTTTAGCAGCTTCTTCAATTTTCCCCTCTTTCCCCAGGGCTTTAGCCTCTAAGAGGTATTGCTTTACCTTAAGATCTCGTTTCTCTTCTTTTTTGATGCTATCAAGCAAGGCCATGCCCTGGCGGCTTACCTCATCGTTTTCCTTTTTCCAATCAAAGCTCTCAAGCATTTCTCTGGCTTCCCGTATATTGCCCTGGAAAGACTGATTCCTGGCCTCCGTCATGACAGAGGATGCCCCCTGAAGTTTCCTTTCTGTGCTTTGTTTATCCTCTATCAAAGGATCTTCAGTTTTGACTTTAGGCCGGATGACAAAGACGATGAGACCAATAAGGGCCAATGCCAGTACACCGATGCCCAGGTTTCTCAATATTTGACCGTCGCTGGGCTCTTTCCCGGAAGATCTCGGCTGAGACATAGATGGGGAAATGGGCTCTTTTTGTGGAGATTCTCCCTTATCTACAGGGTCTTGTTTGGGAATTTCAACTTTGGAAGGTTTTATTTTAGGCGGTAGATTTTCTGTTATCTCATTTGAGGCAACCCTTTCATTCTTATTTCTCAGGGCTTCAATCTTGGCCTTGGCTTCCTTCCCAAACTTGCCCTTTGGATACTTGCGCAGGTATTCACGGTAGTAAGAAAGACTGTCTCGTTTGAGGATGTCTTTCCAATATTCTTCCTCCTCCAATGAGCGCATCTGCCTTAGAGCCTCATCGGCATATTGTCCGTTTGGAAATTTTTCAAGGTAGGCATCATGGTCGGCTACCTTCTTGCTTAGGCTTGCAATCTGCCAAAGGGCCTCTTCGAGATATTTTCCTTTTGGATATGCCCGAACGTATCCCCGATAAGACTCAGGCATATGATTTTCCCTTGCTTCCTCCCAATCTTTTCTTTCATTTTGCTTGGGATGAAAAATAAACTCTCCCCCCTGATCGCCCACACCAAAAATCGGCCTACCGATAGGGGTCTGATAAGAGTTATAGGTTACCGAAGTAGTAAGTTTATCCACCAAACTACCCAGACGGATACCTTCCAGGGCATAGCGTTTTAGTATATCTATCAGCTTTTCTGCAAAAGGACTGTGCTGTCCTGCAATTCCGTCAGGTACTACCTCATTGCGGCCGCTGGCCAAGAGCCAACGAGAAGGGTCCCTCTCCAGGCGCTCTGACAGGGTGTTTCGCTCACGGAGAAGAGCTGCTCCCGAATAACAGCTGTCAACAATCAATAAAACATGCTGAGCTGCCATCGCCTTTATCACTTTGGTGATATAGGTATAGGACAGGTAGTCCATGACTGCGTTAAACCGGGCGTCCACCGGAACCCAATAAGCCTCATCAAGAACCTTGTCATAATGCCCATGACCCGAAAAGTAGACAATCAAATTATCTCCCGGTTTTACTTTGTCGATCAGAGACCGGAAGGTTTGGTCTATAGCTTCTTTGGTGGCTTCTTGATTATAAAGGGTAATACGATTGGCCTCATCAAACTGATATCGCTGGATAAGCATTTCTGAAACAAACTTCGCATCCCGACAAGCATTGTCTAGCTGGGCAACATGGAGATACTTATCAATTCCGATTACTACAAGGTGATTGGTCCCCCTCTTGAAAGGCTGGCGGCCCTCCTCATTCCATATGAGGGAGCGGTGGGTAGAGCTATCCATACGCGAAGTCTAGCAATTTTTTCGGGCTTTAGCTTAAAAATAAAGGTTTTTTTCAAAAAAGCAGTCCCTTCCCTTTCAAACAAACAAGATTTCCTCCTAATTCCGATCAGATGGCAAAATATCGAGTTTCACTTCTTCACCGATCCTGATACTGCTGTTGCCGTATACCTTGATTTCGCTTTTTATAAAATCCTCCTCCTCGGCTTCGAAAATGTTATCCATAAACTGCTGAGGATTGCGGTCGATGTAGGGAAACCATGTAGAGTGAATCTGTACCATGATCCTGTGCCCCTTTTTAAAGGTATGTAGGATGTCCTGGAGGGGGAACTTCACGTCTTCTACCTTTCCGGGAGTAAATGGCTCAGGCTTTTCGAAGTTGTTCCTAAATTTTCCCCTGAACACCTCAGCACGAACCAATTGCTGATAACCGGCCATTGAGACATTTTCCGGGGTAAGGCCGATCTTAGGCTCATCATCGGGGTACACATCTATCAGCTTAACGATAAAGTCCGCATCCGTAGTAGAAATGGCTACCTTCAAATTCGCCAGGATTTCGCCCGCCAAGGTCATGTCCTCTTCCAGGACCTCACTCTGAAAAGTAAGGACATCTGGCCGGCGGGAAGCATGACGCTGATCATCAGTCATGTAGGGACGGGGAGTAAAGCGGAGGGGGGCCTGCTCGGAGCGGTAAGGGACAGGCTTACCTGGGTCACTGACGTAATCAAACACATCTTTTTTACGCCCCTTTTCATTGATCAACAGCCTTCCATCAGCAGCAAAGCCCAGTTGGACCGGAGCGATGTCCAGCGGAGGCCAGGCCTCAAATTTCTGCCATTCTTTTAAGCCGGTATCAAACATATAAGCCTCCGGCAGATCCAGCGCTCCCACACCCTTCAGGTGAAAATCAAAAAAGGGCTTTTCAATATTTTTCTGGTAAAAAGTAGAAATACTGTCTCCAAAATAAATATGATTGACCGCCTGATAGCCCTTTTCTCGGGACCAGTCGCCATGGGACCAGGGTCCCATCACAATGCTGTTTTTATTGCCACCATTATTTTTTTCAATGGTTTTGTAAATATTCAGAGGGCCATATAAGTCCTCGGCATCAAACCATCCGCCTACGGTCAGCACAGCATGATCTATCTCTTCCAGGTGTGGAAGAATGCTACGCTTCTGCCAAAATTCGTCGTAGTTGGGATGCTCCGCCACCTGCTTCCAAAAAAAGTTGTTAGGGAAATAATTTTCAGTAATGTTCTTAAGGCTGCCCAGGTCTTTGTAATAGGCATAGGCGTCATCTCTAAAGGGAAGACTTCTGAGCTCTTTCCACTCGTCCTGATACCAGGGCAGGGTATGACCTGCATCCTTTTGTACCCCAAAAACAGGAAAGGTCATCAAGTAAGACTCGGTGAAGGCTCCCATGTGATGGAAGTCATCGAAGAAAAAATCGGCGATAGGAGCCTGTGGAGAAGAGGCTAGGAGGTTGGGATGGGCATCGGGAAGGGCTGCAGCTGTATAAAAACCCGGATAAGAAATGCCCCACTGCCCTACCCTGTCATTGCAGTTTTCGACATGGGTAATGAGCCACTCTATGGTATCGTAGGTATCAGAGCTTTCATCGACATCCTTCTTGTTTTGAGGGTCATTGCCAGGGATATTGGGCCTCATGTTGTCAAACTTTCCTTCTGACATGTACCTTCCCCTCACGTCTTGGTAGACAAAAATATACCCATCTCTCATCAGGTATCGGGAGGGTCCCAGGCGCTTGGGCATTTCATCCTCTCCGTAGGGCGCGATGCTGTAGCAGGTACGCTGCATCAGAATAGGATAGGTCTCCAAGGCCTCGCGAGGTTGGTAAATAATGGTGTGTAGCTTTACCCCATCGCGCATGGGAATATCAACAACTGTCTTTAAGTAATTTTTTGCGATGTAGGCAGAGTCGCTTTGCTGGGTAAAGCCGATCAATGGAAGGAGCAGCAACAAAAGAAGGGATGATAGCTTCATGAGATACATTTTTTTACCAAAAAAAAGCAAGATCCAATCTATTTTAATTTTCCGAATAAAGCTAGCCCCTTTCAGTATCGGAAACTTGTTGTTGTACCCATCTCCTTTGTTCATGAAGTCTGTGAGGGTATACAAATATATCTTTCTGAGTCTTCCCAATTTAAATTATATGCCTACAAAAAAAGCCCTCCCATTTAAACTGGAAGGGCCTTTTATGGGCTAAAATTTTAAGGCAGAAATTACTTCTTCACGACTTTGGTGGTGAAGGCTCCCTGCCCGGAACCGATACTGAGCAGGTATACACCTTTTTCCAAATCAGAAGTTTGGATTTCGGCGCGGCCTCCCAGTTGAATAGAAACTTCCTTCACCATGCGCCCTGTCAGGTCATAGAGCCTGGCTGTTGCCTTACCATTCAATTCACTGGATTCAATGGCGATCACTTCGCCGAAAGGATTGGGTCCTACCTGAATCTGAGTACCCAGGAAGTCTTGTTTTACATTAGTAGCCAACAATGGCATGAATACCTTGGCCTTCATCAAGCCCTGAGGAGCCTGGGGAGAGGCTGTATTAGCCATGCGAGCTACAGGACAGGTATTGTTCAGATCGACATTGAAGCTAATGGCATTGGGCTCTCCGGGAAGGAGTTCCTCATTGATCCACCAAATACCTGTGATATTATCATCTCCAGGGGTAGCACCTACCTGAGGATTGTTGTCCGTACGGAACTCGCTGTCTCCATTCATGGCTACCAGGGTGTCGCGCTGAGGAGAGAAGAACTGAGCGTAGATATAGGGCACCTGCACAGCATTGGAGTTGCTGACCGTCCATACCAACTGATTGCTGGCAATATCATAGCAGGTAAAAGCCAGCTCCAGGTCCTGCAAGGTAGCGGGATACTGAACAGTGGCTGTGTTGGAAGCGCTGGCTCCATTGACATTGGTAGCAACCACGCGGTAGCTGAGGTCTACCCCAAAGTCTACCACAGTATCCGTAAAGGTCGTAGTACCTGCTTCCAATATGGCACGCTGGGCAAAAGCTCCTCCATTGATGCTTAGTTCTACTGTGTAGGAATCGACAAAATTGACCTCGTTCCAGCTAAGTGAAGGAAAGAGGTAAAGGTCTGCCCGAGCTTCCAAAACGGGAGCAGCAGGAGGACAATCGCTGATCATACCAGTGTTTGCGGCACCCGGAGTACCAAATCCGGCTGAAGCTTCCCAATTGGCAGGGTCTTCATTGTTGCCGTTGATGTCGATCAATTCCAAAGATGGACCATCTCCATCGGGTGTGGTCGGCCAGCCGTTGGCGTCGTCATAATCTACACGATCTACCTCTGCATTGGTACCCGTATTGATCAGTACCAGTTCGCCTCCATTGCTCAAAGCCCCACTGGTCCACTCAAAGTCAGGAGCACAGCCATAAAAGTTCTCAAAGGCTGTAGCATTTCCGGCTATGACGATATAGGCTTCTGCATCAATGCTGGCTCCCTGAGGAAAGGTAAAGCTTACCCCTTGGACGAAGGTGAAACCGCTGAGGTCCACGCTGACGTTAGAATTGTTAAAAAGCTCGATGTATTCTGTTGTATCCTGTCCACCTTCCCTAGGATTGTACATGATTTCCGTGATGACCACAGGAACTGCAGGCTCACAGACAGGAGCGATAACCAAGACTGGGGCATTACACCCTCCGGTAGAGGTGATCCTGAAGCTAAGGTCGGTACCTTCTGGAATATTTTCGAAGATCAAGCTTCCCGCGGCGACGAGGTCTGGATTATCAGAGGCAGCAGCCAGGCTACCGGCATTGGGGACTATGGTGTAGGTGTCGCTTCCGGCACCGGTAAAGTCCACGACCGCCCTGTAAGTATCATTATTGGCTCCTAGGGTTTCTGTCTCACAGTCGGGTGTGTTGAAACTTAGGTCTAGCGAGCAACCCGTACCATTGGGAGCATTGGGAGAACCTCCCTGGATGATAGAAGCCGACCAGTTGGCCCCATTGTTATTGTCCAATCCGGGATCATTCAGTTCGAGAGAGGGACCGAATCCGTCAGGAGCAGAAGGCCATACACCTCCATTATCATAGTCTACAAAATCCTGCACATTACCCGAAGCATCGCGGAGTTCTATGTCCTCACCGCTGTTTGAAAGTCCTCCGGAAGTCCACTGAAAATCAGGAGCGAAACCATACTGGTTGAGGAAATCTGCAGGGTTGAAGGCAATGGTCAAAAACCCTTGGTCGGGGATAGTGGTCCCCTGGGGAAAGGTAAATACAAAACCTTCGGAGAAAGACCATCCGCTGAGGTCTACAGCAAAGCCACTGTTGTTGAACAGCTCGACAAATTCGTCCTGATCCGTGCCCGAGCGAAGACCATTGTAGTGAATTTCGTTGATGACGATGTCGGGCTGGGGATTGCAGGAAGGAGAGGAAAGGGTCGAAAATATATTGCTACAGTTCACGCTATTCACCGTCGCCGTTACGTCGCTTCCCTCGGGCACACCAGTTATGCGGAAAGCGCCACTGGTAGCCACATCAGGATCGCTATCAAGGACAACAGTTCCTACATTGGAAGTTACTGTATAATCTCCATTTCCTGCACCAGAAAAGTTGAAGGTCGCCGTATAGCTGTCATTTCCTGAAGTAATGGCATCGCAAACAGCTGAGCTGGAGGAAAACTGAAAGGTACAGGAAGGAGGATTAAAGCCATTTCCCACCACGGAGACGTCGTCTAGAAGAATGTACTCACTGCCTGCACCATTTAAAACGGTTACGCGGATCTGAAGGGAGTTTCCAGTCACAGCGGTTTGGCTGATCGTGATAAAGTCAGGATTGAGGTCAGTTCCTCCTCCTACGTTAGAGAAATCGTCTGACTCCGTAGCGAGAACAGTTGGGGTACCATCTACAATCATTTCTACCCTTACAAAATCACTAGATTCATGGGTTCCTAATTCCCAGACGACCAGCTCAAGGTCGGCAGTGGAGTAAGAAGAAATGTCGATAAGGGGAGAGAGCCAGGTAGTGTTTTCATCCACATCGCGGAACACAAAACTAGGAAAGCGACTGGCGTCTGTTCCAGAAAAACTGGGAATGGCATTATCGACCCTGGCGTAATCAGAGGTGGCGGTTAGCCCATTGGAAGACTGGCTTACCGACCAGCCGTTTGTGGAAGAGGTAAATGACAAGGGTGAGGAATTTCCAGAAAATCCTACAATCCCATCTCCTACCTGAGAGCCAAAATCCTCAGCATAAAGAGAGGTTTGTGCTTGCAGCCCTTTTCCAAAGCAAAGGAGTCCAGCCAAAAGCAGCAGTTGAACTAGTAAATTTGATAGTCTCATGAGATGATTTTAAACTAATGTTGAATTAAAAGCTTAGCCTCTGTTCCAGAAAAATAAAATAACCCAGACCTACACATAGAATTCTTCCATGCATATCGATCCGATACATTCATTCAAACAGGCAAAGTACAGTTGAGGGCAAAAGAAGAAAAGACGAAGAGCGAGGATCTTTTCATATATGTCAAATGTAATAATTATGGAATAAAATACTTACATTTTTCAATAGACTAATTATGGCCTTAGTACAAAAAACTGATTAGTAGATTTTTATCAAAATAGTTTAACATAAACTTTACATAGAAAGCTACATTTTCCAACCTATAACAATGTAAGGATGAAAAAAACAGGAGGAAGTTTCCCCTATCCGCCGCTTGAACAGCGCCTTTCTGAATTTGGAGGCTTAGCTTTTCTGCTTACTTTATGCTGTCGAGCTTATCATGAATGATTTGTTTTCAACCTCCAAAGCGCTCTTATTTTGTCGCCTTAAAAGATTCCTGGTAATCATTTTTCATGTTATGAGAAAAAAAACCTTGCCTCTGGGTCCCGCAGCTATGGTCGCCGCCGCCTTTATCGGCCCGGGAACCGTAACGACAGCAAGCTTGGTGGGAGCTAATTTTGCCTACGAACTCATCTGGGCAGTGCTTTTTTCTATCCTGGCTACCATCGTCCTTCAAGAAATGGCAGCACGCCTGGGTGTGGTAGGGAAAATGGGGCTGGGAGAAGCCGTCCGCAAAAAAATTACCCGTCCTATTTCTTACTTTTTTTCTGCAGCCCTTATCCTATCTGCCATCCTTATCGGCAATGCTGCTTATGAAACCGGAAATATTACCGGTGCCCTGCTCGGCCTTCCCGCCCTTCCCCTTTCCCTCTCAGACAAGGTCGAGGTCAACGCATGGATACCCATTATGGGATTGCTAGCCTTTTTTCTCCTTTATTTTGGGGCCTATCCATTCATAGAAAAGGTTCTGATATTTGCTGTGGGGCTTATGTCCCTGATATTCGTCCTCACAGCTATCCTACTCCACCCCCCCTTGGAAGAAATTCTCCGGGGTATGCTCATTCCCAGCATTCCCGAGGGAGGGCTTTTTTATGCCCTGGCCCTGATTGGGACGACCATCGTACCTTACAACCTTTTTCTCCATGCTTCAGGGTCAAAAAAACGTTGGAAGGATGCATCTGACCTCCGGGCTGCCAGGCTGGATACCTACATTTCCGTGGCGGTGGGGGGCCTTATTACCATCGCCATAATCCTGAGTTCAGCGGTAGTTTCCTATGGGCAGGGATATGAGGACCTCGGCGACCTATCCAGGCAATTAGAACCTCTGCTAGGCACCTGGGCATCTACCTTACTGGGGCTTGGCTTTTTTGCAGCGGGTCTTTCCTCTACCCTTACCGCTCCCCTGGCTGCGGCCTATGCCACCGGAGGTATTCTTGGATGGGGTTCAGATCATCGCTCACCCCGATTTAGGGCTGTTTGGATGCTCGTCCTGGGCAGTGGCCTGTTTTTCTCCCTGGCAGGTTTTAAGCCCATATCTGTCATCCTTTTCGCCCAATTTGCCAATGGCCTCCTTCTTCCCATTATCGTTGCCTTTTTGATCTGGGTCATGAACGACCGCGAGATTTTGGCAAAATATACCAATACTCCCTTGGCAAACCTCCTGGCCCTGCTTATTTTGATGGTCGCCCTCCTTCTGGGAGGCAAAAGTATCGGTACTGCCTTAGGCTGGTTATGATCAAATATATCGACATCAACTGCGACATGGGGGAAAGCTACGGCAATTTCCGTCTGGGCCATGACGTCGCTCTTATGCCCTTTCTTTCTTCCTGCAACATTGCCTGTGGTTTCCATGGGGGAGACCCTTCCACCCTCCTTCATACCCTTGAAGAAGCAGGTAAACAGGGCCTGAGAATAGGTGCTCACCCTTCCCTGCCCGACCTCAGGGGCTTTGGGCGCATCGAAATGCGCCTACCCCTCTCCCAGCTCAAAGCCGATATCATGTATCAGATATCTGCCCTATCGGGAATGGCAGGAGCTCTTGGCCTAAGCCTTTCTTACGTCAAAGCCCACGGCTTTCTCTACCACTGGATTCATGAGGAGGAAGGTTCGGCGGAGACTTTTTTGGAGGCTCTGCTCGCCCTCAATCCGAAATTATCCATCATGGGTAGGCCCGAATCCCTCCTTCAAGAAATGGCTAAGCACAAAGGCATGGCTTACATCAGAGAAGGCTTCCTGGATCGAAGATACCGAGAAGATGGCAGTCTTCTTTCCCGATCGGAGCCTTCCGCCCTTCTTGATAAGCATGAAGTATTGGCACAATTGTATCAGATTCTGGAGAAGGGAGAAGTCCTGACCAGGGAGGGAAGACCGCTAGCCTTGGAGGTGGATAGCCTTTGCCTCCATGGAGACCATCCTCAAGCTTTACGCCTGGCCGAAGCAGTTTACCAACAGCTCTCGGAGTGGCAGGTAGGTCTGCAAAACTTGCCAGCAAAACGATGAAAGTCAGGGAAATTTACACAAAGATTATGAGCTATCGCCAGGGAATGAATGATGAAATCAACATAAAAGCCTACGGGGAAAGAGGACTGCTTTTGAGCTTGGGGGAAGAAGTGTCAGCAGAAACCAATCGCAGGGTCAAGGCCTTGTGGGGACAACTTAGGAACTCTCCTCCTGATGGCCTTCTTGGTATCATCCCGGCTTTTTCCTCCTTAACCCTTTATTTTGCTCCGGGAAAGGCACAAGCCGAAAAGCTAAGGGCTCACCTGAAAACGTTGGACCTGGACCCCGACGAGGGGGAAGGAAAGGGAAAAAAAATCAGTATACCCCTCTGCTACGGGGGCCAACATGGCCCTGACCTTGTTGACATGGCCCGTCATCAGGGCATGAAAAGCGAAGACCTGATCGACCTTCACCTCAGGCAGGAGTTTAGGGTCTACATGATGGGCTTCCTACCCGGCTTTGCCTACCTGGGAGACATGCCCAGTCCCCTCCCCTTCCCTCGCAAAGCTAGTTCGAGGGTCTCCCTTCCCAGGGGCTCGGTGGGGCTGGCGGGTCATTTTACAGGAATCTATCCCCAGGAAAGTGCCGGAGGATGGCAGATCATTGGGAGGACCCCCATACCCCTTCTCCTGCCAGATCAGGACTTTCCCTTTCTCATTACCAATGAAGACAGGATTATCTTCCAACGCATTGATGAAAAAGGCTATCAGGAATGGGCATCCCGAATAAAGCAAAATAACTATTCATGGAATTTATTAATCTCGAAATAAACATTCTTTATCCTGGGATGCTGACCTCAGTCCAGGACCAGGGTTCCGCGGAGCTTCTGCATATGGGTGTACCCCTGGGAGGGGCCATGGACCGGGGGGCTGCGGCCACTGCCAATCTACTTGTGGGTAATGACAAGAATCAGCCCCTCCTCGAGATGACACTCTTAGGGCCGAGGTTAGAATTTGGAGGAAAAGCTGCTATTGCCATTTGCGGAGCAGAGATGAGCCCCAGCATCGATGGCAAAGCGGCAGAGCAATACAGGACCCTCTTTGTAGGGGCCGAGCAGGTTCTTTCCTTTGGCAGGTGCCGCTCCGGATGTAGGGCCTACCTGGCCGTAGGTGGAAATTGGATCAGCAAGAGCAGGAAGAAGGGACTACCCCTACCTCCCCTTCAAAGAGGACACAAAATCAGAGTAGAAGCCCGGGATTTTCAGAATATCCTTCAAATAAGCCCCCCTACCTTTTCGGACTTCCTGGAATTGGAAGTCTTGAAGGGACCCGAGTTTCATCTGTTCCGACCGGCCTACCTGGAGCATTTTCTAAAGCATAAATGGCGAATAGGCCCTGCCTCCAATCGCATGGGTTACCGGCTCGAAAGTCCCCTGCCATATCCCGACCCGGGGATCAGAGAAATACTGTCCTCAGGGATACTACCGGGATGTATTCAGGTGAGTGGGTCAGGACAGCCCGTGATCTTGTTGGCAGATGCCCAAAGTACAGGAGGTTATCCCAGGCTGGCCCTTTGTAAAGACCATGACTTGGACGCCCTGGGTCAACTCAAACCGGGGGATGGCCTTCGCTTTTGGATGAAAGGTCAGGACCACTGACAGAAGCTCAATCCTCCAGAGCTTGGAGCTCCCCCAACTGATCCGACAGGGAGAGGCTGGCTTTCAGCCGGTACATGTACTGACGAACGTGGGAGAGGGGGTGGTCAGGAAAAAACAGGTCAAACCTCATCTCCTCGCTTAGATTCATGGTGTAGCGGGTTTTTAGGTCAGGATCATAGGGATCGAATTCCCAGCCCAGGGGCTTTCCATCCTGGTTCACCTTTTGAGGCTTCTCTTCCAGCATCTTTTGTTCGATCCTCTTTTCCCGCTCCCCGATATGGGTAAATTCCTGCTCCTGAACCTTGACTACATAGCTGCGATCCGCAAAAGGCAGGGTAAAAGCACCCACATAAATGAAACCTGGCTGCTTTTTTTGGGGAATGCGAAACAGGGTTTCCAGGGCTCGATATCCCTGGATTTGAAGTGGTTCGACCTTGAGAACGGCCCCCTCAGAGCGGGCGAGTTTCTTTCGGTAAAATTTTCTCAGCTTCTCGACATCACTCAATGGTCGGGGAAGATCGGGAGCTGAAGGAAAATAATTAAGGGAAAGCTGAGCGGGAAACTCTTCACTCTGCCAAACCTTTATATGCTTATTGCTCCGAACCTCCTTCCAACCCATGTGGTCAACTTCCATGGATTCGATTCCCGGTCCTTTGTCTTTTCGTTGAAATAAATCAAAAATACCCATGGGACAAAGATAGGTATCCCAGCTTCCAAGGCCCAAATCTACCCTTCTTTTTTATCCTGTATCAAAAAGCTACAGCCATTGAAGCCCTTCCCATATTCAGCCTGAGCTCTTCGCCGTCTTTGCTCCAAAGACGGCAACTAAACTCACAATCAAAGGCATAAGTGGGTAAGCCATCCTCATTAGTTTCATAGGGCTGGCGTTGGAGAAGCTCAAAGAAAGAAGTTCCCTCCTGCCTGCCCCAGGATGTCGAATAGGTCTTTCCCCCCTCTCCAACATAAAGAATTTCTATACGTCCTCCCTGCAAAGTGTCTTTGCTGGCCACAGATGATATCCTGTAGTTGTAATTATAAGTACAAAACTCAGGGTCTACGGCTATGTTTTTACAGAGAGTGACCTTGCATCCCAGGGCATCCTCTACCCTCAGGCAGGCCCTGTACCGATCCTGGCGAAGGTAAAAATATCCGGGATTGGCCAGAGAAGCCCTTCCTCCATCTCCAAATGTCCACTGATAGGTGAAAGGAGCTTTGCCCTTGACCTGTGCATCAAAACTCACAAAGGTCGAATTATCCTGAATCACATAGTCGAAATCCGCCCTGCAAGTAGAATCCGTAAGGTCCAGGTCATTGCAGACCACAGAGGTACAACCTGAAGGAGGAAGGGCTTCTAAGCAGACCTCTACATCTTCCAGGTCGGGATTTTGGTAAACGTGAACGGGGTTTCGTTCGGAGGAAAATTCCCCATCACCAAAATTCCATTGGTACTGAACACCCGGGTCGTCCGAACCTTCATTGAAAAAGGATACCCGTTTTTTCAGCCTTCCTTCCACCCCTTCAGCGAAATAGAATTGACGCTTGCCCGGACTAAGCAGGCTGTCCATGTGAGAAGGATTGGCTTCGATACCCTTTCTCAGGTCTCGAAAACGAATTTCAAGGCTTTCGGGACAGTCTATACAGCCCCTGGGACTCAAGCTTCCCCAGTAGACTGCCAAGCCTTGGCCATCTGACTCCTTTGCGGTATAAAGAAAATATTCCTCCTTTCCGGCCTCCTTCCGAAAGACCTCTCCTCCGATTTCACCCGCGGCAAAAAACCGTACCTCCCCAATTTGGCTCTCAGGTAGAGGCCTCAATTCGCAGCAAATGAGGAATATTAGACCAAACAAAGGTGTGACAAGTATTTTTTTCATCTGTGGATGAGGTTTCGGCTGTAAATGATGCAAACACTAAAGACCAGGTCCTTCCTTTTGTTGAGAAAAAAGTCATCATCGGTCAGGTCCTTAAGTCCCAGGCTGCATTCACCCGACAAGTACTGCCCCTTGCCGAGGTAGTAACGATAGCTCAGGTAAGTTCCAGCATTGATTTTGCTAAAGCCCTGACGCAGTCCTCCAACCCTTTCTTCTGATTGAGATAATCGGGTATCTCCACTTTGTAAAACTTCTGTTTCCCGACCTGTAACTTCCAACAAGAAAGATGCATAAGCTCCCAGGTCCAGATAATGTCTATCGCCAAGCCTCCAACTCAGCCCGATCGGTAGCTCAAGTTGATGAAGATGCCGGGGCGATCGGAGGACCCTTCTCTCCTCCACCCCAAAGCCAAAGCGGGTTGAAGTAAAAGTCGAGTCGCTGGCCAAACCCGAAAAGATGTGATAACGGAGACCTGTCCGAAGGCTAAGTCTGGAGCTGTATTCGTAGCTGTATCGCAGTCCCAACAAGGGCAGGGGATCCGCGTTGACCCAATCCTTGACCAGGGCATCTCCAAAAGGTGCATTCCATTGAAGCCCAACTTCCATCCCCAGGTGATGGCGAGGACCCACAGGCCTACTTCTTTTTTCAAATCCCTCACCCAGACTGTCGGCGAAACTTGCCTCGATTTCTATATTCCCTGGCTCTATGCCTTGAATATTCTCAGGTATGATTTCGCTATTTCCGGCTAGCCTTCTCTGATTCTCTTTTTTGATCTTTGGATAAGAAAGAGATTTCCAATAGGTCCGGTTAGCGTCTGGCTTACTTACCTGATCTTTTAGATTTGACATCTGCTCCCCATGAGGAAATGATGATGGCTCTGACTTCTCATTTTCTGGATTTTTAGGGGAAAAACCGGGCTGGACTGAGAGGTCTTCTTCTGGCTGATCGCAGCTTTCAAAGCTCAGGTATTGAGCTTCTTCGGTACCTAAAAAATGGACATTGAGGGCGAGGGTGGACAAGGTGGCTATAGCCAGGATGCCCATTCCCATCCAAAGCCAAATCAGAAAGCGTCGTCTTTTCCTTTGTTCCTGAAGAGCAATGAGCTGCTCGGCCCCTGACCAGTGTTCGGGATTAAAGGGATAATGGCGCTCAGCCAACCTGCTCCTCAGGTAATCGTCTATGTGAGATCTGTCTCCCATGTCAATGTTTTGGATGCTTGATTTCTTCGATACACTCGATTTGTTCTTTTATTTTCTTCCTTGCCGCACTCACGTGCCACTTAGAAGTGCCCACCGAAATCCCCAGCATGTGGCTGATCTCCTTGTGGGTATAACCGTCGATTGCGTAAAGGTTAAAGACTTCCCTGCTAACTGGGGGAAGTAGTTGGATTATCACTTCGAGGGCTTCGGCGTCAAAATGTAGATCGGCGGTATTGACATCCACCATCTCCGAAGGATCGCCCTGGGCCTCGAAGTCAACATAGGAGATGGACTCCCTGTGCTTCCTGTTTTTGCGAAAGTCATCTACAATAGTATTGATCGTGATCCTCCTGATCCATGCCTCAAAGGGTACATGGGCCTTTTTTTTCTTCAGGTTGTTGAGAATCTTCAAAAAAGCCATGTTCATGGCGGCTACGGCTTGATCTTCCTGTTTGTGATAACGCATACAGACTCCCATCAGCACGCCATAGCAGCGCCTGTACAGTTCTGACTGTGCTTTTCTCTTTCCCTTTGCACAGTCATCGATCAATTGGGGTTCTATCTCCATATGCCCAAAGAGGGCTGCCGACCCACAGAAGCGGCGACGACAGCCTTTATTGAAAATCGCGATTCTTCAAGGTTTTAAGAGTAATTTTTTTCTTACCCTTAACTCCGATTTTGTCCATTCTATCACATACAGACCCTCCGGCCATGCGTGGAGGTTCAATATTTTTTCTTCTGACTCATCCATGGTGAATTTTTCCAATTCCTGCCCTATCGCATTAAAAATCTTCACCCTGCTTCCCTTCATCCCACTTATTTTTACCTGAGAACGAGCAGGATTCGGAAATACCTTGAAGGAGGGCTCAAAAATTGATTCCCTTGAGGTAGGAAAGATAAATCCATCGCCCACAGCAAAGTCGATACCTGCTACTTCCTCTCCAAAGCTTTTGATTTCTACCCTTTTGGGGGCTGTGTAAATCCCGGGAATTTCGGGGTGCAGCCAATAAACCCCCAGGGGCAATCCTGCAAAGGTAAAACTTCCTTCAACATCGGAGCTTTCATAGCTGATGGGACTTCGCTGAGCATCGTCAGCCAGGAGGAGCACAAAGCGATCGGCAAGAGGTAGAGAGTTGAGGGAGTCAAACCCATCACTAAGCTTGCCGGAAATGCTTCCACTCCCCTCGATATCAATTCCTTCTCTCAAACGAAGGGGAGGATTGACGACATTTCGATCGTTGAGGATACTGGCAAGGGCCTCTTCCCAGTGAATCTCACCTCCCAGATAGGTTGGGACAAAGTTTCCATCCCCCAGGTGCTCAGCATGGACGAGATAGCTCCCAGCAATGAGATTTTGCCATTTGTACGCCTGAAAACCAGGCTTCAATTCTCCCAACAAATCAAGGCGGCGGCTAAGGGTATCGTTTTTGTACAAAAAGGTCCGGGCATCGAAGGCGGGAAGTCCACCCTGGTAAACCCAGCCGCTGATGCTGTAAAGGCCAGGGTCTAAACTTCCAGGCTTTATAGGATAGCACTGCTTTTGGCTACAATTATTTCCCTGAATGCTAAGACAAACCGTGAAATTTCCTGTATCTGTATAGGAATAAACAGGATTGGGCAGGCTGCTGCTTCCCCCCTCTCCAAATGACCACTGATAGGTAAAATCCTCCGGCTTAGAGCCTCCCGCCAATTGAAAAAATGCTACTTCGTTGCTATCCAAATAGTTCCAGGTAAAATCCGATGCGCAGAGATCGCTGCCGGATAAAATTAACTGCTGGCATTGGGTATCTCTACATGCCTGCACACTATCACTGAGCAGAAGACATACTTCGAAGGTATCTGCACGGTCAAAGGTGTGAAAGAAGGAGGCTTCTGTATATTGACTACCATCTTCCAGGGACCAGGCAAGGTCTTGCCCCTCCTTGGCAAAAAGTGCCGAAAAGGCTACGGTCAAGTTGCTGATTTGATTGTAGACAAAGCCGGCATCACAGCCGGGAGGAGGAAGAATAGATACCGTCTGACAGGTCGTATCCCGGCAGCCGAAATCATCTTCGATCAGGAGGCAGACCAGGTAATCTCCCTCTTCTTCGTACAGGTGGGTAGGAGAAACATCTGTAGAACTCTCTCCATCTCCAAAGGTCCATTGATGAGAGATACTCCCACTGGAAGTGAGGCTATGCTGAGAGAGATTTTCGAAGAGTACTGAGTCCCAGGATAGAAAAAGGGGCTGAAAATCTGCCAGGCAAAGGTCATTTCCCAGAATATTGACCGTCTGCTGAAAGCTGTCTTCACAACTGACCAGGGGATCATCGAGGATCAGTTGGACCTGATAGGCTCCAGGTTGGGCATAGTCGTGTAGCACCTGAGGACCGTAGGCGGTATCCCCATCGCCAAAGTCCCATTGCAGCCTGGCTCCCGGACTTCGGGGCAGCAGAATCTGAGCTTCAATTCTATTGGCAAAGCTATTTGTCCAGGAAAACTGAGCTTGACAAGGGGGTTTACAATAAAGAAAATCAGCATCCAGGGAGCCGGACTGAGAGGAAAATGTGAGGCTATCGCCGAGAAGAACTCCGCCGTTTTGTTGGCAGTCCCGGGTCTGTAAGAGAAGAATCCCCGACGAATCCACCGGAAAATTAAGGGTATAAAAAAACTGCCCTTGAGTATCGGTTAGGGTGGTGTCCAAAAAAGAAAGGCTGCCCCCGGGAGTTTGGACCTGCAGAAAGACTTCCCGACCGCTTATTGGATTTCCCTGTATATCCCGAACACTGCCTGAGAGGGGAAGGCTATATTGTCCCCGAATGCTAGTAGAGGCCAGGATGAGGCAAATCAGGCTAGAAAGTATGTATTTTGTTTTCATCGGGCGTCTTGGGATGCTTTTGAATTTACACGAGAGAAGCAGGCTGTGGGGTTGGGTTCGGGGAAAATTTTTCTCTATTTTCCTAAAAGCTGAAAAGTCTAACAGCGAAATTTCCCAAGCGAGCAGACATTCCCACAAGTTAAGCTAGCCAAACACCCATCGCTAACCCCATTCATATGAAAAAACTACTTACCCTTATTTTAGCCTTTTTCACGGCCTTTTCCTTTGTTCAGGCTCAGCGTAGCTAAAGACGGGCAGGGGCCACAATTTACCATAGAAGAACTCCGTGGCATTATAGAGACTGCCGCCCCTAGCCCCTCAGCCCTGAGTTGCCATTTAATGCCAATACTTTCATTTTAAAAAGAAGAGAATCACAAAAAAACCGCTAGTCCATCAGGATAAACCTGAGGAGCTGGCGGTAAAGTAACTTATTTGTTATTAGGTTGGATTATGTAAATCCTACATTCCAAATCCGTAGTAGACTGTCTCGGGATAACCCTCATAAAGGCCCTCAATCAGCACACCTCCTTCTTTATTTTTTAGGATTCTTTCTACGTCAGCGGGCTCTTTTACTTCTTTCCCGTCGATTTTGGTGATGATGAACCCTTCACGGATATTGGTCTGTCGGGTCAGCCTCCCGGGGCTCAAATCGGTAATCTTTACCCCACTTTTGATGTCTAGTTTTCTAGCGGTCTCCTTGTCGATGGCCTTCATTTTGGCACCGAGCTTGGACATAAAGCCCTTCTCCTCTGCCTTGACAGTATCGGTATTTCCTTCGCGGTTTTTCAGGACCACGCTGACCTCACTTTCTTTGCCATTGCGGACCAGGGTAAGGTCTACCCTATCACCGGGACGTTTTTTGCCAATGGCCGCTTGCAGGGAAGGAGAATTTTTGACTTCCATGCCATCCACCTTTACGATGACATCGCCCTTTTTGACACCTCCGTCAAGGGCTGCGGAATTATCCATGAGGCTATCCACCCATACCCCTTCGGTAATATCCAGGCCTTTTTCTTTGGCAAAATTACCGTCGATGCTGCGGATCATGACGCCCAGGTATCCCCGCTGCACCATGCCATATTCTATGAGGTCGGTAATGACCTTACGCATCAGGTTGGAGGGAATGGCAAAACCATATCCCGAATAAGAGCCCGTAGGACTGGCAATTGCCGTGTTGATGCCAATCAATTCTCCAGCGAGGTTGACCAGGGCCCCTCCGGAATTACCAGGGTTAATGGCTGCATCGGTCTGGATAAAGCTCTCGATGGCTGAACGGTCCTTGAGGATATTGATGTTTCGTCCTTTGGCGCTGACAATCCCAGCCGTAACCGTAGAGTTGAGGTTGAAAGGGTTTCCAATAGCGAGGACCCACTGCCCTACCTTTACTCCGTCAGAGTTGGCGATGGGCAGGGCATCGAGGCCTTTCTCCTTGATTTTGAGCAGGGCCAGGTCGGTAGAAGGGTCTGTTCCGAGCAATTCTGCCTTGTAGGTCCGGTTATCATTGAGAGAAACTTCGATGTCATCGGCATTTTCCACCACGTGGTTGTTGGTGACGATGTAGCCATCTTCAGAAATAATGACTCCGCTGCCAGACCCTACCCGGGGCCGGTTTTGTGGCATTCTTCCCCTAAAATCTTCTCCAAAAAAGTCCCTGAAAAAGTCGGGCATCTGTGGTTGGGCGGGGGAAGAGGAGCGAAGTTGGGTAGATTTGATAAAGACCACGGAGGGCATGACTGCCTCGGCGGGGGCGGTAAAGTCCAAGTTTCCTTCTGTCTGGCCTTGGTAGCGGCTGTTGACGATGGGGAGGCTAGACTCGTGAGCTACCCTGACCACGGTCTCCTTGTTTTGGTCAAAAAAGGCTTTGTAAGAGCCCAGGGTCAGGACGCTGCCGAAGATCCCGGCCAGCAAAAGTCCTGTTAATTTTCTGAGTTTCATATTCATATTCTGTATTTTCTGTTGATTCTTCTCAGTGTATGAATTACGACGATAGAGGCTTAACGGTTAGTCAAAGAAGTGTTAACGCCGCGTTAAGAAGGGCAGGAAATGATCTTTCGGGCCTTTTCACTTTCCCGTCTTCATTTTTGTACTTTTGTGCCATGAAGCAACTGGACACCATTGCAGCGATTTCCACCTCCATCGGCCAGGGAGCCATAGGGGTCATAAGGCTTTCGGGAAGAAATGCCATCGATATGGTAAATGAGGTCTTTTCTCGAGACCTCAGCAAGGCCGAGGCTTACACCATGAAGTATGGCAACATTATCAAAGAGCAGAAGGTCCTGGACGAGGTGGTGGTAGGGGTCTTTCGTGCACCCCATTCTTTCACCCGTGAAGATGTGGTTGAAATATCCTGCCATGGTTCGCCCTACATTTTGGGGGAAGTAATGAACCTCCTGGTTGACCAGGGGGCTCGTCCGGCTGAAGCGGGAGAATTTACCCAGCGGGCCTTTATCAATGGAGCCATGGACCTGGCCCAGGCTGAAGCCATCGCAGACCTGATCGCTTCCACCTCGGCGGCCTCCCATCGCCTGGCCATGAACCAACTGCGGGGAGGGGTCTCCCAGGAACTGTCCCGCCTGCGCAGCAAATTGTTGGACTTTACCTCACTGATAGAGTTGGAATTGGACTTTGGGGAGGAAGACGTAGAATTTGCCGATCGCAGCCAACTGGAGGCCTTGATCGGGGAAATGCTGGGCCAGACTTCCCGTTTGATTGACTCCTTCCAGTTGGGCAATGCCTTGAAGAAGGGGGTACCCACGGCCATCATCGGCAAGCCCAATGCGGGTAAATCCACCCTGCTCAACGCCCTGCTTCAGGACAATAGGGCCATTGTCAGCGATATTCCGGGAACCACCCGCGATGTCATCGAAGACCGCTTAATCCTCAAGGGAGTAGAGTTTCGCCTGATGGACACGGCCGGGGTGCGCGAGACGACGGATGTCATTGAAAAAGAGGGCGTTCACCGCAGCCTGGACTTGGCCCAGCGCGCCTCTCTTGTGCTGTACATCTTCGACCTCAACCAGGAGGGTGCCGAGGAAGCCAAGGCCTATGTGTCTTCTTTGAATTTGCCGGAGCAAACCCGCATCATCATGCTTGGCAACAAGCTCGACATGATGCGCAGCAAGGCCATGTACCGGGGAGGCATGGCGCCGAGGGGAGCGGCCCCACAGACGGGTTCGGACATCCTGTTGATCTCCGCCAAGCAGGGCCTGCAGCTCGACCGCCTGCGCGACCGCATGGTGGAGGAGGTAGAATCCTTTTCTGAAGATGGGGGCGATCAGACCCTGATCTCCAACGTTCGGCATTTGGATGCCCTCAAGCGGGCACACGCCGCCCTGGAAGAAGTCAAAGCCGGCATGGAGTCGGGCGTAACGGGGGATTTGCTTTCCATCGACATCCGAAGGGTACTGCACTACATCGGCGAAATCACCGGAAAGATCACGACAGATGAGGTGCTGGGGAATATCTTTGGCAAGTTTTGTATTGGGAAGTGATTACTTTTCATCTATTTAGCTAATCCCTTCTTTTAGTGCCTTTTAAGCTGTTTTTTCTTTCTCTTGTTTGTTACTGATTTGCGTATCTTTCATTACCCATAACATTTCTTTGGTTTCTAGCAACTCCAGGCATTTGAAGAACAAGTTGAATCAGCGTGATAATCCTACCTACGACCATGTGCCTTCGGTAGGTGCATGGCATTCGTGCCTCATTCCATTTACCAACCTTCAGCACCGCACAGCAAGAAATTGTTTTTAGGCACTTGGAATTCAAAATACTAATCGTAGTATTGCAATGTCATTACAATAGCAATGGGTGTAACTAGAACAGACCTTTTCACAGACTTAGACAATGAAATTGCACTTACAGCAAAGGCATTTGCTCATCCGGCAAGGGTAGCCATTCTGCATTTTCTGCTTAAAAGTAATGCTTGTGTTAATGGCGATTTGGTGCAGGAAATTGGATTGGCACAAGCTACCATAAGTCAACATTTGAGAGAGTTGAAAGGTATTGGAATCATTCAGGGAACCATTGAAGGTTCTCGCGTGAGCTACTGTATTAATCCTGAACGTTGGGCTGAAATAAAAAACCAATTCCTCAATATGTTCGACCAATACCCATCACCTTCAGAGCAAGACTGTTGCTAAAAAAATTTTCTTAACCTTATCGTAATATTGCAATGACCTTAACAAAATGAAACTAACAGAGATCAAAGAGCACTTAAAGAACCTTGAGTTCATTCAATTTGAATTACCCAACGGAAAACTCGTTCCCAAACACTTTCATGTTACCGAAGTGGGCATCGTAAGCAAGCATTTTATCGACTGTGGAGGCAGGGTGCGAAAAGAAGAGATGATCAATTTTCAGCTTTGGAAAGCAAACGATTATGAGCATAGGTTGCATCCAGAGAAACTACTTAAAATCATAGCACTATCAGAGAAAATACTGAAGATTGATGCCAACTTACCCATAGAAGTTGAATATCAAGGTCAAAGTATTGAAAAGTACGGATTAGAGTTTAACGGACAAGGTTTTGAACTTACTACCAAATACACAGATTGTCTGGCAAAGGATTCTTGCGGAATCCCCGAAGAAAAAACAAAGAACAAACTATCAGAACTAAGCGGACAAGCTGAAGCTTGCATACCGGGCTCAGGATGTTGCTAAAAACCATAAACAGAAATTGCGCAATGAAAAAATCAATTTTAACACTCTCAGTAGCAGCACTTCTTTTTGTTGGCTGCTCGGGAAATCAAGAAGAACAAGAAAAATCATTACAGGTGGATAATGATTCTTCAAAGACAGAGATCGCAGAAAGGCCATCACAACCCAAGGAATCAAAAACCATGTATCCCGAACTGTCAACCTACATTGAATCGGTAGTAGCCGATATGGACGCTATTCCTCAGGAACGCAAGAATCAATTAAAAAAAATTGCACTCTTCGTGCAAACGAAAAAACAGTCGAATGAGTCGGCAAACCTGACTTTTATCTGTACACATAATAGCCGAAGAAGCCACATGAGCCAAATTTGGGCGGCTACAGCAGCTGCTTATTATGGAATTGAAGATGGGATCAATACCTATTCAGGTGGTACAGAAGCCACTGCGTTTAACCCTCGTGCAGTTGCGGCAATAGAAAGAACGGGTTTTAAGGTGGACAATCCCGGTGGAGATAATCCCCACTACAAAGTGACCTATGCAGAAGACGGACCCCAAATGGAATGTTTCTCCAAGAAGT
>CAZMAV010000002.1:0-318292 GCA_964564415.1 uncultured Bacteroidia bacterium
GGTGTGTTTTTTTGCTCAGTTGGTTAGAGTCCCGACTCGTCGGGATTAATCAATAGGGCCTTGGTTCTCCCGAGGCTCGGGAAACCGGGGGAGCTTTTCCACACACCGATTCAATTATCTTTGGATCGGTGTGTTTTTTTGCTCAGTTGGTTAGAGTCCCGACTCGTCGGGATTAATCAATACGGCCTTGGTTCTCCCGAGGCTCGGGAAACCGGGGGAGCTTTCCCACACACCGATTCAATTATCTTTGGATCGGTGTGTTTTTTTATAAACAGTACAACATGAAGTATTTCATTTACATCCTCTATTCCCCAAAATTTAATAAGTATTACATTGGTCAAACCCATGACCTCACAAAAAGATTGGAAGACCATAACCGCGGAAATAGGCATGGACAAGAAAGAAAATTTACTTACAAATACCGCCCCTGGCAAATAGCGGCTTCTTTTGAAATTGGCCAGGATAGGTCAACTGCCATGAAGGTCGAACGATCCATTAAGTCCAGGAAGTCAAGGGCTTTTATCCGGGAAATAATTGAGCACCAGAATAATACTGAGAAATTAGAACAGTTGATTGGAGTACCGATTCACCGCGATTAACCCATAACAGGTGCTAATGGACCCACAAAGCAGCACCACATCAGATCGAAGAAAAAGATTAGGAAGGCTAGCCACACCAATTTTTTTATAATTCATACCCATACCCACAAATCGATTGCTGGTTGCGGGCCTAAAGCTAAATTTTCCCATCTCATAAGCTGATTTTAACAAAATACCTCCAATTTATTCCCAAACCCTTGTATTTCGCCTTCCTTTTTGCACAACTTTAATAGCCATGTTGCCATACATTCATTTCCAAAAGATTACACCTCTTCAAAAAACTCACTACTAATACTCAGATAATATGGGATCACCGCATGTTTTGGGAAATACTGTCCTTCATCAGGAACATAAGCCCGTCGAAGGCGAATACAAAATGCTCAATGGTCAAAAGTTCTACAAAATATCGAATTATGATTCGATGAGGCCTTTTTTCATCTCATTGGTCAGCCATACCGACCATTGGCTCTTCATTTCCACTACTGGAGGCCTTACGGCTGGACGCAAAAACCAAGAACATACCCTTTTCCCGTATTATACCGATGACAAACTGACGGATAGCGCAGAGCTGACAGGGAGCAAAACCATCCTGACGATGGATAAAGATGGCAAGTCATTCGTGTGGGAGCCTTTCTCCCAGGCTTACCAGCATCTTTATCCTATAAGTAGAAATCTGTACAAAAACCTTGTCGGCAACATTATAATTTTTGAGGAAATCAACCACGAACTGAACTTAAGCTTTCAGTACAGTTGGCAATTTTCTGCTAAATATGGCTTTGTCAAACATGCCCAGCTCATTAATCTCGGTGAAAACAGCAGCACCATAAGAATCCTGGATGGCATACAAAACATCCTTCCCTTTGGCATATCAAATATGCTGCAAGACATTAGAAGCAACCTTAGCCATGCTTATAAAAAAAATGAACTGCTAGAAGGGGTAGGCCTTGGACTATATATGCTGAGTGCCATGATCGTAGATAAAGCGGAACCCAGCGAAGCCTTGAAGGCTACTACAGTTTGGTCTGCGGGCATGGAAGCTTCAAATTACCTATTGTCAAGTCGTCAAGTCCCCCATTTTCGACAGGGAAAAGCCGTCCAAACAGAAGTTGACGTCCGCGCAGAACCTGGAAGCTATTTCATAGAAGGTACAGTTCAATTACCTGTAAAAGATGCTTCAAACTGGTTTATTGTCGCAGAAATTAATCAAGACCACTCTGAGGTAATACAGTTGATTGACAACCTAGATAAGGATAAGTCAGAAATTGTTTTCGACCTTCAGGAAGACATTGCCCGGGGTACCGAATCCCTGAGAAAATTGGTGGGCATGGCTGATGGCCTTCAAATGACAGGCTATTCTCTAAGTGTAGGAAGACATTATTCCAATGTACTTTTCAATATCATGAGGGGAGGAATCTTTGGAGAGCAGTACAGGGTGGAAAAAAATGATTTGTTGGATTATGTACAAACCATCTGCCCCAAGGCTCTAGGCGAGCAAGTTATTTTCTTTGAAGATTTGCCTGAGAACATCCAGTACATGGAATTGATCAGCAAAGCCAAGGCCACCAACAATTCTGACCTGCTCCGTATTGCTTATGAATACCTTCCTCTTTCTTTTAGCCGTAGGCATGGGGACCCGAGCCGACCATGGAACAAGTTTTCAATTGAAACCAAAAAGGAGGATGGCAGCAACAGCCATTACTATCAAGGTAACTGGAGGGATATTTTCCAAAATTGGGAGGCTCTGGCCATTTCCTTTCCTGCATACATCAACTCGATGATTACCAAATTCGTCAATGCATCCACCATAGACGGATATAATCCCTACAGAATTACCCGAAATGGCATTGACTGGGAGGTGATAGAGCCAGACGATCCCTGGTCTTTCATTGGATACTGGGGAGACCATCAAATCATATATTTGTTAAAATTGCTTGAGGTTTCAAATGCTCATGACCCCGAAGCCCTCCATGAACTCTTGCTCACCGATCATTTTGTTTATTCCAACGTCCCCTACAGGATAAAAAGCTACAAGGATATCCTGGCTGATCCTCAGGATACCATCGAATTTGATGATTTAGAGAATAAAAAAATTGAAAAGAGATGCGATCAGGCCGGGGGAGATGGGAAATTGGTTTACAACGAAGATGGAGAAATAGTAAAGGCCACCCTTACCGAAAAATTACTGCTTACCCTTCTCACCAAGCTCTATAATTTCGTTCCTGAAACGGGTATTTGGCTAAATACACAGAGACCGGAGTGGAATGACGCCAACAATGCCCTTGTCGGAAATGGAGCTTCTATGGTAACCCTATGCTATATCAGGCGCTACATCACTTTCTGCCAAAACCTGTTTGGCAATCTACAGACTGACTCTTTCCGCCTGAATGAGCCTGTCGTTAAACTTTTAAGAGGAGTTACTGAATGCTTTGAATCTTATGAAGAAAAAACATCAGGCCGCTTCCGTGATGAGGAAAGGAAAGAGATGCTTGATGAACTGGGTATATTGGGGGAAGTCTACAGGATTCTGGGCTATAAAGGCTTTATCCAGATGCAGGAAACTCTCAGTAAGCAGGAAATAATGGATTTCTTTGAACTCGCTCAGAAATATGTAGACCATGCGATAAGACTTAATCGAAGGGAAGATGGGCTTTATCACTCATACAACCTCATTACTTGTACAGAAAATGAAGTGAAAGTCTCTCATCTATATGAAATGCTTGAAGGCCAGGTAGCGGTGCTTTCCTCCGGTCTTTTGGATGCTGGGGAATCTATGCAGGTCTTGGATGCGTTGAAGGCAAGTGCCATTTACAGGGAAGATCAGTATAGCTATTTGCTCTATCCAAACAGAGACCTCCCTCGTTTTTTGGAAAAAAATCACATTCCTAAGGAATTTGTAGAGGGTTCAGAACTTGCTCAGGCATTACTTTCTAAACGTGATTCCCACTTGCTACACAGGGATGTCAAAGGGAACTACCACTTCTCAGGCAACTTCCACAATGCCAATGACCTCAAAGAGGCGCTGGATAAGCTTTCCAAAAAAGGATTCAGCGAAATGGTAGGCAATGAAAGAGATGCCTATCTGAGGGTATTCGAAAAGATGTTCAATCATAAAGCTTTTACGGGTAGATCGGGAACCTTCTTTGGCTATGAAGGCCTGGGAAGCATCTATTGGCACATGGTTTCGAAACTTTTACTTGCGACTCAAGAAGTCTTGTATGCCTATCCAGAAATGGATCAAGACCTTTGGGGAAGACTGGTAGACCGCTATTATGAGATTCGTGCAGGAATCGGTATCAACAAAAATCCATCCCTTTATGGTGCTTTCCCAACGGACCCCTATTCTCATACCCCCGCTCACAAAGGGGCGCAACAACCTGGAATGACGGGGCAGGTAAAGGAAGATATTCTCAACCGCTGGGCGGAATTGGGAGTGCGTGTCTCAAACGGAGAGCTATCATTCATCCCTACTTTTATGCATCCAGAGGAGTTTTTGAAAAAGGCAGATACCTTCAAATTCTTCAATGTTGAAGGTGAAACAGAAGAACTTCAGCTAGAAGTAGGAGAGTTGGGCTTCACCTATTGCCAGGTACCCGTGATTTATCGTCGTTCTGATAGCAGCTTCATTCACCTGGAGTTTGGAGGGGATGTACAAAGAATTGAGGGTCAAAAATTGGGTAAAGACCTTGCAAAACACATCTTCAACAGAACCGGGCAAATCAAACTGATACGTGTGGAATTGCATGTATGATTTAAGTTGATGCTCCTATTAAAAGGCCGGGCTGTAATTAGCCCGGCCTTTATCATGGAGTTAATTTAGACGACTATTCTTTTACAAATTTCTCGATCATAATCTCATCCTGATCCATAACTTGGAAGAAATAGATTCCTTCAGGTAAGTCTGCCACATCAAC
Source organism: uncultured Bacteroidia bacterium (assembly GCA_964564415.1). GTDB lineage: Bacteria > Bacteroidota > Bacteroidia > J057 > J057 > JALEFZ01. The sequence continues at coordinate 4,511 of CAZMAV010000002.1, forward strand.
GATAGCGGTTCCTCCACTTACTTTGGAGTTCCAAAGCATGCGGCCTTTCATATCAATAATGCGTGCCTCGTAGCTGGCGTCCTTGTCTCCATATTCAAGATTGATCGTATGAGATACGGGATTCGGATAGAAACTCAAGCCAGCCTTTGCCTTACTTGCCGAGAATTTTGGCGTTGTGGTAGCGGTAACGCCAATGCTGGCTACAGAACCTCCGCTCACACAGAAGCTTGTCGTTTCGCTGGTGCCAAAGCTACCTCCTGAGGCCAGGGTAGACCCACCTCCGGTTACGCTGTAAGATCCATTTCCATAGGCACAACAGATGCCATCTCCAAAACTGTCGAAAATGGTGAAGTCATAGCATCCATCAGATAGGCAGTTTGCCACTGTCACCGTCGATCCGTCGGGCTGGCTTCCATAGGTTCCCCCACTAGCCACAAGACTACCTCCCTGGGTGATTTGCCAGCTGGTTTCTCCCGGGTAATTGTCGAGCGTGATGGAGACCGTAACATCAGTACAGCTTGGTCCTGCGCTTCCTGAAGTAAGGGAAACATCATCTATGGCGATGTCGCCCCTCCAAGTGGAAGCTGTAGTCCCCCGGAATCTAATGCTAAAGCCTGAGGAAGAAGCAAAGCTGCTCAGATCAATACTTGAGGTATTCCAGGTATTTCCCTGCGATCCACTTATTGTTGCTAAGGTGGTGTAGTTGGTTCCATCCGTACTTCCCTGTACCAGGAGGGTTCCTACATCAGAAGAGCTTCTTGAAGAATACATGTGGTAAGAGAAATTAAAGCTGGGATCGGCGAGGGCCGTCAGGTCGAAGCAAGGACTCTCAAAAATCGCCGTCTTATTGGGATAACCGGTACCATTACCAGAAGCTTCAATGTACATATACCAGCTACCATCTGCTCCTGAACCAGGTCCGGTACCTGAAGAAGGTGTTCCGCTGGCATCACGGGTCCAATCCAGGTCGTCTCCGCTCACCTGGGACCATGCTCCGATACCAGACTCAAAGCTCTCACCATAAGGAAAACTGCTGATCGTGGTGGAACAGGAAGGATTTACTCCCCCGCCTGATCCTCCGGATTCCATCCGAACATCATCAATGGCGATGTCGCCCTGCCATGAGGTTCCTGAAGTTCCAAAGAATCGAATTCTTACCGCAGATTCGTTGCCATAAGCTGCCATGTCGATGGTTTCACTTCCCCATGCTGATCCTTGGTTGCCGTTGATGGTACGGACTGTGGTGAAGCTGCTTCCATCGGTACTCACCTGGACCTGGAGATTACCTACATCACTGCCCTGCATGTGATACTGGAAGGAAAATTCAGGATCAGAAAGGCTCGTCAAATCAAAACAGGGGCTTTCAAATCCAGCTGTCTTATTGGGAAATCCTGTACCATTTCCAGAGGTTTCGATATACATGTACCAACTCCCAGCCGCACCTGTAGCAGGTCCGGTACCATTTGAAGGTGTTCCACCTGAATCTCTTGTCCAGTCCAGATCATCTCCACTGATTTGAGTCCATGCACCTGTACCACTTTCAAAGCTTTCGCTATAGGGATAACTGCTAATGCTGGTCCCACAGGCAGGATTTCCTCCGCCACCGCTTCCCCCGGCTGCAATGACAGCAGCTTCGGCATTGACGGCTCCCCATCCATAGGAATTGTCAAATCCTGAGGCTCCAAAATCCTTGGCCGTGGTATAGAGGATGTTTTTAACCTGGGTAGAGGTGAGGCTCTGATCCACGGATACGACCAGAGCAGCTACCCCTGCTACAACAGGACAAGCTGCGGAAGTTCCTCCAAAAGAAGTCGTATAATTTCCACTTGCATACCCAGGACTGCCCATTCGGTCTGTGGTGCGGACACCCGCTCCTGTCAAGAATCCTTGAGAACTAATATCATTACTGGGAGCCGAGATGTCCAGGTCAGTACCTGCATTGCTGTAGCTAGACTTGATTCCATCATTTCCGAAGGCACCAACTGCGACGACACTAGATACATTACCGGGATAGTCCACACAGGATTTGTAACCGTTTCCGGAGGAGAATACAATCACACAGCCCAGGCCTCCACGGCCATTACTGTTTGCATCGTTCAAAGCATTTGTCAGGTTGGAAGCAGAAAAGGTACATGAGGTATATCCCCATGAATTGGACATGACATCAGCGCCGTTGTTTTTAGCCCAGGTAATGGCATTGGCAAGGTCTTGTGTAGACTCACCTCCTGCGAAAATATTGACAGCGAGCACCTCCACGTCGGGAGCTACCCCCTGAACTCCGATCCCGTTATGGTCGGCAGCAATGATTCCTGCACAGGCCTGACCGTGATTTCCTGAAGCACTCGGGGTTCCATTTCCACCTGTAGCAGGGGTAAAGCCCGCTACCGGAGTACCCATATCTTCATGTGCTTCTACTCCATCATCGATCACTGCCACACGTACGCTGGATGAACCTAGGGTGATTCCCCAGGCTTCAAGGGCATTACAGTCCGCATCATTGGTTCCGGAGAAACCATCGATGGTCTGCCCGGTATTGTGCATCTGAAATTGCTGCCCAAAGAGAGGATCATTATGATGGGTGAGTTCGGCGTACAAGTCGGGAGTGGCATACTCCACCATGCCACTTTCTTCAAGGGCATTTGCAAGGGGTAGGACCTGATTTATATCGCTCACATCGAAAACGAAAGACAGGAAGTCCTTGCGAAGAAAGGATACTCCAGGCTGGTTTAAAATAGATCGGAGATCCTCCAGTTCATAGTCCGGCTTTAATTGCAGGACAATCTCGTGGGTCTGAAAAACCTGAAATCCATCTTCCAGCCTCCAGGCAAAATGCGCACTCCGTATCTGAGACTCCTGAACATTCAGTGCTTGAAGTACCTTGCCTTCAGTAGATAGGTCGCGGTTGGCAGACTCATTCATTTGAACCAGGATCCTCTCTTTTTGAGGGAAAACCTGCACTTCTTTGACGGCTCTTCGCTCTTTGAGAGATTGTAGATCATTGATCAAACCAGACTGCTCGCTCCTGTAATGAATCATCATGGCTGAGCGATCTTCTGTCAATTTGATTTTTTTACCATCTGCCCAATAGTAGGAAGATTGAGACATGGCGTACCCAGGCGCCAGTACGAGTAGTACGAGCACCCACTTTAAGTAGTAAAGCTTCATGCGTGGTTAGTTAAGAGTTAGATGTGGATGAAAAAAGAACGGAAGATCGTAATTGATTGTGCGTATATCTTCGGGTAGCAAGACTCGCCAAAAGCTTCCTACCGATATGGCAATGGGAAACATGGAGTGACTCTTATCACTCGATGGGTCAATACTTGATATTGAATCTTGGCCTTAGGAGGGGGAAATTTCTGAAGGCCTTTGTGAAATATAGAAAAATAGCTTTAAAGCACCAACTTATATGAAAAATAATGGATATTGCGCGGTCAAAATTATTCCTGGGATAAGAAGCAATTTTCACTATTAGATCAATTGTTTCCAGAGAAATATTGATTAGTTATCGAAAAAAGTTGATTCAGCTGTTAAGGTTATGTTAAAATCGGGATTCGTCGATGATCATCACGATTTTTCTGCGATTGAATAATTGGCGCCATTGGAGTTAAAGACAAATTGCTTTCCACAACCCCAATGGCGCTTCAATCATTCATTCCTGATCATCACTATGGGTAAATCCAGGGTTTTCTTTGGCCTCCAATCAACTGTTCTTGGATCAAACATTTGCTGCTTGAAGAGCTTGGATGACTCTTTTTCAATGAGGCGAAGTAATCATTAAAAAATGATCTTACTTTATTTTTACAATCATTTTCGAAGTATGCGATTCACTTCCTATCAGCCTTATCCTATAGCCCCCCTCTGGAAGCGACCCCAGGTCTAAACACACCCAATTTCCCGATGGGACTTCTTCCTCATAGACCCTTTTTCCAGTAAGATCAAAGACTTGGGCAGAACAAGTTCTTTCGAAATCTGGTATTTTTATCAATGGCCTGTCCTGAAAAGGATTAGGAGGGATCTGAATATTTCTACCGCTAATAGATCTCTCGACATTGACAGCCCTTTCAAAAGAAATCTCCCTGGCAATGCTCCCGGCAAAAACGTCCCCCGCCTTGGGTGAAAGGGGATTTTTATCCCTCCTAAGGCTCGCACAATCAATATTTAGGTCGATATCCAGTACAAGGTCAAATGGTTTTCCAGGTAGAAGCCGCTCATCAATCCACCAAATCCCTGTGATGTTACCATCCCCATAGGTAGGAGGATCCTGAGGATTTTCCTGGATGACGAATTCTGAGTTTCCAGGTAAGGCTAAGAGGGTATCTCGCTGGGGGCTCCACCATTGGGCGAAAATATAGGGAATGAGTTGCGAAGGGCTGGATGGATGTTGTATCAGGAGTTGGCCTGCCATTCTTTGGCACTCATGCCTTCTTCTTTGGCAAAGACAGGCATAAAATGGTTGGGATCTGAAAAGCCCATCCGATAGGCTATCTCACTGACAGTAAGATTTTTTTCCCTGAGCAAATTTTTGGATGCTTCTATTTTTATCAGGTTAATGAATTGATTGACACTTCTACCTGTAAGGGCCTTGACCTTGCGGTACAATTGGGTACGGCTGAAGTTGACCTCCTGTGCCAAAAATTCAACCGGAAAATCCTCTTTTCTTAAGTTATCGAGTACTTTTTGCCTTACTTTCAGCACAAAAATATCTTCCTTTTACTCAGCTTTTATTTCCGAAGGTACTAAATATCTTTGCTGGAGTTTTCGGCGGAGTAAGATTAGTTTTTCGAGCCTAATGAGTAATTCTTCTCTGTCAAAAGGCTTCGATAAATATGCATCCCCCCCATGCTTCAGGCCTTTGAGCTTATCCTCCACGGCTGCACGAGCCGTTAGCATAACGATGGGAATATGACTGGTTTTTTTCCGATATCCCCAGCCCACTATCCTCTACTTCGCAAAGCCAGCAATCTTCGGAAACCTGCAAAGAAATGTGAATGCGCCCTTCCTCAGGGATAAACTTGATGGCGTTTCCCAGTATCTTTGATAAGATATTTTAGATTTTTTCTGGATCAATATCTGTTTCCAGTGTAGAGACTTCACTTGTGAACTTCAGTTCAATGTCTTTTTGTACGGCCAAGGAGTGAAAGGACTCTATGAGATATTTGAGAAAGGAGACCAATTCCACTCGGGTGTATTGAATAGGTAAACTGCCGGATTCCAATTTACTTAGATCCAATAACTGATTTACCAACCTCAATAAATGTCTTGCATTCCTTTTGACTAAGCTGTCTCTTTCTTGATTTTTTACTTCCTCCCTCATCCCAAGAATAACTGTCAGGGGAGTCCGAAACTCATGGGATATATTGGCAAAAAAACGAGATTTGAAGGCATATAATTCATGAAGACATTGAGTCTCTAGCTTTTTCTCCTCTGGTTTTTGGATCATTTTATTCCTTCTACGCTGAAAAAGCCAGTAAAATACTCCAACAAGGAAAAGGGCTACCAGGAGCAAAAAGGCAATAACCAGGTTTCGGCTTCTGAGAGAGGCATGCTGTCTTTGGATGGTTAATTGTTGAAGAGCCAGGTTATTTTCTTTTCTTTCCACATCAAACTTTGCCTCCATCTCACTGATTAATCGCTGGTTAGTTTGATTATAAATACTGTCTTTCAACAATACATAGGCTCGCTGATAGTCAAATCCTTTTTCAAATTTATCCGAGCGGGAGGAAATGGTAGATAAATTTATCAGGCACTTCCGTTGAATCCTTCTTTCCCCGATCTGATTCGAATTATCGGATATCTTTCTCTCCTTGCCTGCATTCCCATCTACTTTTCCTAACAATTACTGAACTTAAGAAGTGTGCAATTCTTTAACCCCATCCCCAAAAAACGGGGCTGCCCCCCGACAGCCCCTCTTCGCTCAGATCCTTGCTATCGACAGCAATTATCGCCTGAGCAAAATCTTTCCTGATGTATGGCTTCGACTGCTTTTTACCTGATAGATATACATTCCCTCCGGCCAGGCAGTACTGTTTATCCTCAAAGACTGAGCCCCTGCCTGCCCTCTTACCTTTTCCGAATGTACCTCACGACCCTGAAGATCATAAATGGAAAGCTGCAAATCCACACCTCTGTCCAGGTATAAACCCAGGGTAAGCTGATCTTTGAAAGGATTGGGAAAAGCCTTTACGTTTAGGTCAGGTCCTGCCGTTGGAAGGGTGGAAGTAAGCCCATCCGGAAAAAATATAGCCTGATCTGAAGGTGTTCCACAGTTGGGATTGAAAAGACAGGTCCAACCGATGTTGTTAGAGACACCATTCCCCCTGGGATAGTCATGGATTTCCTGATCAAAATCATTTTTGGGATCGATAATGGCCACCACCTTTGTATTGGGTCCCAAGTTGGCAGGTATGTTCCAAGGCATGTCCACGATGGCAAAATCAAAGCCGTCATCCCTGCCCAAGAGGGAGCGATTAACTGAGGTACATCCGATGGATTCCAGGGTGTCTGTACCACTTGGGTCCAGGTAATAGAAGCATATATCGATGTCCTGGCCCTGGGGAGTGCCTTGAAAACCGTAATTGTGAATGCGGGCACGAATGTCGATGGAGTCTCCTGCTATAGCCCTACCTGAAAAAATGATGTCCCTCGTGAGATAACGGTCTGCATTGTTATAGGTCGCAGGGTCTTCGATCCCCTTTTCAGGCTTGTGAGGGTCAAGCAGCAGGAAGGCCGGATCATAGCCGTCATAAAAAGTCTGCCAAAAGCCCTGCTTTTGTATATCTACCAAATAATTCAGGACCAAAGAACCGTTTTCGTCCCAGTACATCAGGGGCGTGAGGAAGTAGGGATAATCGCCAGGGATGGTCAAGTCCTCACCTTTTCCAAAGATACCCTGAATCTCTACGTCTCGCTGATACCTGGAAGTCCTTGTTTCTATCTCTGTTTCACTGTACGTGCCTTCTACACTGGCAGAAAGTCCAAATCCCTTAAAAGCTCCTCCGGCATTGACACCCACCGTGGTTTCATTTCTAACCTCGGAGGCCAGAGACTGACTCGTAGCGTCAGACTGTAGAATGGTAAAATCTGAATTAAAGCCAGAGTTTTTGCTGATTTCCTGAGAACTGAGTTTGTAGACCGCAGAGGCTCCGGGATTGACAAAGAGGTCGCTTTCGTCTTCCGGGTAGGAAAATAAATTGCCATGCTGATGTGAGAGTTGATACCGATGGATGCTGCTCCTCACTCCGGTAAATGCCTCTTTGACGCCTCCGGGTAAGACCACCATCGCATGGGTCAGGACGCTATCATCTCCCTTTCTGAAGACTGGATATTCGAAGATGGAGTAATCAACAAGATAGGCCAGCAGTTCATCGTCTCGTCCAGCATTTCGCTGCTGAATGATACTGACCTCCCTCGAACTTCCCTCTACCTTGGAAAACCGTTCACCGTAGGTATTCTCGAACTTTCCTCCCAGGCTGAAACCCGAAGCTGCAAAACCAGCCTCCACAGATTTCGATACGGCCCAGTCGGTCGTAAATTCTGCTGAAAATGAAAAGCTCTGCTGAGTTAGCTCCCGATAGATGGACTGAAAATGGTCGATGTTGGCAGCAGGATTGGTTTCACCTGTGGGGTAGAGGTTGCACAGGTCGTAGCTGTTGCTCCCAAAGACATCGAAATGCGTAGGAGGAGCATTGAGGATCAATAAGGGATTGAGGACTTCGGTTAGATCTGTACGGGTGGGCCGACCTAAATATACGCTCCCCCCATCTTGGTCAACCATGGCTATCGAAAAGGACCTAGGCCCCAAACCTGCTGAAGTCCCGGTAAAATCTATCTGTGTTCTTTCAGCTTTGATAACGGGATTACCGAAGTCGATGGCACCCTGGGGACCAGACTCCTCAAAACCGTATACCTTGATTTCAAAGTATTGCTCTATATCACTATTGATGGGATCTGGAATCAGGGGAAAGTTCTTTGCTACCACAACTTCAGCTCTGAAATTACTACCAAAATTTCCTTCAAGAGGATCTACATTACCCACAGCTAGAAAGTTATCCGCATATTGGGCTTCCCCTACCTGATCGTAGTTGGGTGCGGAAAGGCCGATGCTACCCAAGTCGTCAAGGGTCAATAAAGCTGAACCTCCGCTCTGATTTATAAAATTCACGTCCAGGACAAAGACCTTGGGAGAGGTACCAACTACTATTTCATCATCTAGGTCTCCATCCAGGTCCCCTGTCTCCACGTCAATGGCGATTTCGTCATCTCTAAAATGAAATTCAGTAGAAGAATAATATCTCCCATCCCCACTATTTGGACACCAGTCCGGCACGACCATGCCCATTTCATCTTCCGATTCCCTGAGAGGAAAGACATACAGGCCTTCATTGTTTCCTGGGCTGCCTGTACCACTTATCAATCCATAGTGGGCCACCATGGCCAATTCTTCTCCAAAGAAGTTGGAGTTCAAATCTCCGGCAGCAATGTCAAGGCTGAGATTCGAAGAATTAAAGCTGGTCGAAGAGGAAGAGCAGTAATCAAATCCCGTTCGAAAGACTTCGCTGCGGTGTTTCAACCTAAACTGGTCGAGGCTATCCACATGAAAAACATCCAGGCTCAATCCATCATTTTTTTCGTACGCGACGGCTAGCTCATCTCTGCCATCCACATTGAAATCCACCACATCTATGGCTAAGCCCTTTGGAACGATGTCTCCATCGTTATCAAAGGTATTTCCGGTCTCGGTATGGATCAAAGAGGCCACAATACTGCGCTGTCCTCCACCAGAGCTAAGGCTGATGTCATAGATGGCAATTTCTATCGCTCCTGAAGATCCGTGATAAGCAATTGCAAGTTCATCCTGGGGATCATTGTCAAAATTACCTGAGGCCATTGAAATCCGGGGCCTGAGGCTGCTACCATTATTCATACTTCCCACAAGCACGATGTTGGGACTGGCACTCGAAGGAAGAGGATTGCCATCAAAGGCTGCTCTCAGTTCGACGAAGAAGGCTGCTGCCGGCTGGTTGCCCTGCTCTGTCTTAAAGGCATGGACGATGCCCTCGCCAAAGTCATCTCCAAAGAAATCTCCACTCGCAAGAGCCGTTGTACTAGGGTCATAGGGCAACTGGGCAGCACCCTGGGTACTGATTCGATTGGTTTCGGTCAGATTTCCAGATTGTATATCATAGGCGATTCCCGAGACCAACTCACTTGCTGTACCGGACCCGGAAAACCCGAATACATTGGTGTAGCTAAGTACGATTTCCTCCTCACTGATCAGTTTTTTGTTGTTTTGAAGGGGATTTTCCTCATTGACCTGGGCCTGGGCCACAGAGAGAAAAAACAGAAAAATGAGGCACAGGCTCCCCATAATTTGTGAATGCTTCATTGCTAAAGAATTAGGGTTGAACATTTGTTTGTCAATCCCAACTTATCCATTAGCATGAAAAATCAGCTGTAGGGAGGTTGCAGATATTTATCCTCTGGGCTCAACTTTTCTCATGGATTTTAAAAACATATCCATCACTTGTCTTGATGTCGCAATATCTTGTCTTTAGGTTGAAAAGTCTGGTCAGCTGCTATTTCTTGGTCCATTCAGAAGGTGCCTTCCCAAAGGTTTCAGAAAAAATCCGGGAAAAATAGGCGGGAGAAGAAATACCTACCTTATCTGCAATCTCTGAGATATTTCCATACCCTTCTTCGAGCAACTGACGGGCCCTTTGCAGACGAAAATTTCGGATAAAGAGGGTGGGACTCTGTCCCGTTAAGGCTTTGAGCTTGCGGTTGAGTTGAGATCGGCTCATGGCCATTTCTCCTGCCAGACCTTCTATACTCAGTTCGCTGTTGTCCAGGTTTGCCTCCAGGTAGTCCGTGAGCTTCTGTAAAAAAATGGCTTCTCTGGAGTTTACGGCCACCTCTGCAGGCTTCAGAATAACTTCCCCCTTAAATCGCACCTGCATCCGCTTCATGTTTTTCAGGATGCTTTCTATAATCAAAAGTAATTCCCGAGCTTGGAAAGGCTTGGTAAGGTAGGCTTGAGCTTCCCGCTCCCAACCTTCCAGACGGCTTTCTGCTCCAGATTTTGCCGAGAGGAAAATCAAGGGTATATGCTCAATGCTAGGATGTTTTTTTAGGCTTTCAACAAATTGCATCCCGTCCATTTCCGGCATCATGATATCGGAGATAATTAGATCTGGCTGTTGCTCTTGTGCCATATCCAAGGCTTTTTTCCCATTTTCTGCCAAGATCAACCGGTATTTATTTTCAAGGATGCTTTGAAGGTAGGTCCTCATATCACCCTCGTCTTCGGCGACCAGGATTAAGGATAGTTCTTCTTCTGAATCTTCGACTCTTGAAGACAAGGAAGGCCTTTCCATCGTAGTGAGAGCAGGCAGCAACGTTGGATCCAGAGATTTTCGCTGATTAAAGAGATTGATTTGATCCGCCTGAAGGTGTTCTCTGCCCTTCCTCATGGCTAGGGTGAAGGTGCTGCCCTGCCCGATCTTACTCTCAACCCAAATATTTCCCCCATGCAAAAGGACAAGCTCCTTGCTCAACGCAAGTCCGATGCCCGTTCCGGCCTCGGATACCTGCCTCCCGCCTCCTGTCTGATAATAGGGGTCAAAGATATGCTCTTGTTCCAATGGACTTAGCCCCGGACCGCTGTCCACCACCTTTATTGAGACTTCTTCGGACCTGTCCTCCATGATAAGATGAACCTTCCCCCCTTTTTGGACAAATTTGCAGGCATTGGAAAGCAGGTTGCCCATGATTTGCTGAAATTTTTCTTCGTCAAGGTAGATTTCCACCGCCTGCTCCGGTAGAAATAATTGGTAATCAATGTTCTTTTCTTCTGCCTTTGAAGAAAAGGAAGAAAAGATGTATTCCAGTAGGGAATTTACCTGTATGGGAGCTGCTTGGAGTTCCAACTTACCGGCTTGGAGCTTGGATAGGTCCATTACCTGATTGACCAATTGAAGTAGGCGATGGGCATTTCTCCTCATCAGGTAGAGCTTTTCCTTTTGTGAGGGAGATTCCTCTTGGTCTATCAATTGGTCCAAGGGCCCTAATATGAGGGTGAGGGGGGTACGAAGCTCATGGGAAAGCTGGGTAAAGAAGCGGGACTTCATTCGATCCAATTCCCTCTCCTGCTCTAGCAGTTGGCGGTTTTTACGATTTATTATCCTGAAATAGCTGAAAATACCTGTCACCAAAACTGCCAGTATTACCAAGGCAGCAATCAGAATATTACGCTGATTTTCCTCCTCGAGATTTTCCTGTGTCAATTCGGCGATTTTTCTTTCTCTGGCCTCTGTTTCGTATTCCAGCAAGAGGGCCTGATATTCCCCATCTCTTTTTTCCTTATTTATGCTGTCTTTAAGGGTCTGATATTTTTTTTGAAATTCTAATGCTTCTACATAGTTCCCTGATTTTTCTTCAATCCTGGATAGAATTTCCAGGCACTCGAGTAGGCTTTTGGCTTGGTTGATTCTTTTGAAAAGACCAAGGGCTTCCCCGGCATCCTCTCTTGCCTTGTCAAAGTTTTCCAGGCCCATATGTGCCTTAGCTGAAGTATTGAGGAAGTTGGCCAGGTAATAATTGTTGAAATAAGCGGCCCTCTTTTCCCTTACCCGATTCAGTGTGTCCAGGGCCTCTCTGTATTTTTCCATCCTGATCCACAAACTGGCTTGGTTTATTTTGATGGTTATCTCGAAGCTGGCTTGGTCGTGGGGCGAAAGGTAGATCCCCTCAACTTTTCCTTCTTTTTTACTTTTTCCCAGAATGTCGAGAGCCTTATCAAGGTAAATTTTTGCCGAATCGAGTTTGCCCATTTTCCCATAGCTGATATTTGCATTGACCAGGGTAATGATCTGCCTGGCGGGATTTCCCATTTTTGAGTACAGACTGAGGGATTTTTTGTAATAGTCCAGGGCTTCAAGATTTCTTTCCGTCTTGGCCAGAATCAGCCCAATGCTTGACAAGCTCTCGGCTAACTGGGTACTATCCCCAATATTTTCGAATATTTCAGCAGCTTTTAGTTGAGACCTGATTCCGGCGTTGGTTCGGTTTTGAATCACCTTAAATTCTCCATCCCTGAAATAGGCCAATCCCAATCTACTGGAATCTCCCTGGGCTAGGGCTTCCTGCCTAAACCATTCGTTGTAATAGATGCAGCTATCATATGCTTCCAGAAAATAAAAGGGCGTAGAGAGGTAACTCCAACCCTTTAAAACTTCATAAGAGAGGCCATGAACCTGAGCTACCTTAATCCCTCTTTTATATAATCCAATAGAGGGATGGTACTCAGCCCTAGCATACTTGATATGGCCGAGGATAAAGAGGGCACGAATCTGACCCAGGGGAAAATCTATCGAATCTGAAAGTTCCATGGCTTTGTTGGCGTAAACCTCGGCTTCCTCTTCGGATACGGCGAGATTAGCTGCCAGCATGTAATAGCAAGTAGCAAGTGAGGTGTCACTGGCATGGGAGATTTCCTTAAGGAGGCTGTCTTTTCTTGTTTCGTAGCGCTCCCTGCTATCCTGGGCTCGGAGAGGGGAGCCAAGACAAATAGCTATGATCAACAATAGGTAGGTTGATTTGAAATCCATGTCGGAATAAAAATCTAAAAACTTTTGTTTCTCTAAGGCCGATTATACTAAAAACAGATAGGATCTAATCTAGTCAATCGACGCCATTTATGCTTACCTTGAAGGCCAATTTCATCAATGATCAAAAAATGGAATCTACTGATCTGGAAATTCTTTACCTCGATGAGCACATCGTAGCAGTAAACAAACCGGCCGGCATGATTGTCCATCGCAATGCATATACCCAGGAGGAATTTGACAACCTGCTCAATCTCCTCAGCCGCCAACTCAAAACCTATCTTTTTCCTGTACACCGACTCGACAGGGCCACTGCTGGCATCATGTTATTTGCCCTTACCAAGGAAGCTTCCAACTTTTTGATGAAGGCCTTTGCCGAAAAGAGCGTAGACAAAGAGTACCTCGCCATTGTGAGGGGACTGGCGGAAGATGAGGGGTTCATCACCCGCGAACTAAGAAAAAAGCCCAGCCGAAAATTTCAGCAGGCAGAAACCCACTACTGGACATTGGGACAAAAAGAACTGCCTATACCCCTTCAAGAATTCGATACCGTACGCTATTCCCTCCTGAGGGTGCATCCCATCACGGGCAGGAGACATCAGATCAGAAGACACCTTTCTTATGAGCACCATCCTATCCTGGGGGATAAGAAACACGGGCATAGCCTCCACAACAAGCTGTGGAAGGAGGAACTCAACCTTCCCGGCCTCATGCTTCAAGCCTATAAGATCCGCTTCAAGCATCCGGATACAGAGGAGGAAATTGAACTAGAAACCAGCGTGGCTCCACACATTCAAACCGCAATCCAATACATGGACTGGAAAATGCCATAAAAAAAGCCCACTCTGAGAGCGGGCTTTCAGGTTTATAAAAAGTAGCTTATGCACGTTGTTTGAGGAAGGTGTGGCGAAGGGTGTAATAACCTACCAGACCAAAGCCCAGCATTTCCATGAGCATAAAGGGCATGATGCTATAATCCTCGAATAGGAAGCACATGTAGACACCCGCCAGGAAGTAAATGGCCATGATCAGTTCAATAAATACACTGGGGCTTATTTTTCCAGACTTATACTTGACCGATTTCCAGTTGTCGCCTCTTTTTTTGAGGTTAAACTTGGGCGTTCGGATAAAAGGGGTCTTTTTTCCCGCGTAGCCCTGCAAGACTGCGATGGTATTGTGCAGGGAAAGCCCCATCGATATGGAAAGGTAGGGAATATAATTGAGCAGAAAGCGCTTGATTGCTTCGGTAGGGTTGGCCTCTCTCCTCATAGAAGTGGAAATGTAAAAGAGAGCCAGGATCAAAAAGCTACACAGCAAGGCTCCCACGGGCACAAGGAGGAAATCTACCCTTCCCCCAAACACCTCATGCTTAAGGTAAAGCAGGGGTACACTGGTAGCTCCTAAAAGCAAAACCAAAATGAAGACTGAACTGCTCAGGAGGTGGAGGGTACCATGTAGTTTTCTCGTCAGACTTGTCTTGGATTTCCAGAGAGTGATCAACATTTTCCTAGCTACTTCAGCTCCGCCTTTCATCCATCTGTATTGCTGAGATTTGATGGCTCCCATTTCTGCCGGAAGTTCGGCAGGAGCGCCAATCTCATCTACATATCGGAATTTCCAGCCCTTCAGTTGGGCACGATAACTCAGGTCAAGGTCTTCGGTGAGGGTATCAGAAGCCCATCCTCCTGCATCGATGATGCATTCTTTTCTCCAGACCCCCGCAGTACCGTTGAAATTCATGTAAAAGCCTCCCAGGTCTCGCCCAAACTGCTCGATGGTAAAGTGAGCATCAAGGTGGAAAGCCTGAGCTTCGGTAAAGAGAGAATAGTTTTTGTTGAGGTGCTCCCATCTTGCTTGCACCACTCCGATATTTTCATCGGTAAAATTGGACAGGGTGGCCCTCAGGAAGCTAGGTCCGGGAAGGAAGTCAGCATCAAAAATTGCAATATACTCCCCCCTGGCTATTTCCAGGCCATATCCCAAAGCTCCAGCCTTGAAGCCTTTGCGGTCGGGACGCCGAATGTGCTCGGCTTGTATACCCCTTGACTTGAGTTCTTGGATTTTTTTGGCAGCCACCTCTACAGTCTCGTCGGTGGAGTCGTCCAACAATTGGATTTCAAAGCGGTCCTTGGGGTAATCCATGGCAGCCATGGAGTCCAACAAGCGCTCGACTACATATAACTCGTTGTAGATGGGTAGCTGAATCGTAACGAAAGGCACGTCATCTCCCCGAAGGGGGGGCTCGGCCTTGTATCTCTTCCTGTGTCTCAGGAAGGTAATGACCAGGTGCAATTGTCCGATACTGTAGAGGACAATCAGCACCAGGGCCAACAAATAGAGTGATAATACCAGATATTCAAAGACTTGCATGTGCTCGTCTGATAAATTTGTGTGTAAATTTCCAATGTACTTATACAAATTGCAACAAAAACGCCGCTTTAGTTGTAAGGTTTTTTCTTTTAACGTAAAAAAAGCCCGATATTCTCTTGTTGTGATCCAGTGCCTTCAAAGTAATTTGAAAATCGTTCCAATTATTTTGTACCCTGCCATGATGGTTCCCCTCACGGTACCAGATACCTTGGATACTCCAATTCTTTTTCGATAGCGAACCGGAACTTCTGTACTCTTAAGGCCTGCCTTGGCAGCCTTTACCTGCATCTCCACTGTCCAGCCAAAGGTCTTATCCTCCATTTTCAGGTCTAACAATGAATCAAACCTGATAGCCCTGAAAGGGCCAAGATCTGTAAACCTGACCTTGTAAAACAGTTGGATAAGGTTAGTCGCCAGCCAATTGCCAAATACCTGCTGGGGAGTCATGGCACCTCTCTCGCAGTCGCCCAGGGCTCGGGAACCAATGACCATGTCATAACCGTCTTTGATAATGGGTGCCACTAAGTTAGGCATTTCTTGCGGAAAATCGGAATAATCGCCGTCCAGAAAGACCAGTATATCCGCCTTGCTTCCTTTGGGTTCCTCTTCCAGATAATTGATTCCTTTCAAACAGGCATATCCATATCCCTTTTTTTCTTCTACCAAGACTGTAGCCCCTCCCGCTCTGGCCCGTGCTTCGGTTTGGTCTGTAGATGCGTTGCTAACTACCACTACTTCCCTAACCCAATCTTCGGGTATATCTCTCAGCACTTTTCCTATTGAGTCTTCTTCATTAAAGGCAGGAATGATCACATCAATAATGGGCTTGGCGATCTCGGTGTCGGATGGCATAAGGATTATTTTACCAGCTTGCTAAGTAATGAAATGATGGATACAAATTCTTGTCAGTCAGCCGTCATTTGTATATCTGCCTAACTTTCTCGAACATCCGCCTTGGTTTCGAGGTAAATCGCTGCAAATTCGTAAAAAAATCGTCAATCCTTCAGTATATCTAACAAGGCCTCAAATTTTCTTTCCATGAGCGAGTCCAGCACCCACATCAAAGGAAACTTCAATCCTGTTTCAGACAAAGACCTAAGCTCTTATTGCCTTTCGACGCCTCCCGATCCTAAAGGTCTCCTCGTCCTGGCACACGGGGCTGGGGCAGGCATGGATCATCCCAACATGGTGGCCATCGCTCAGGCCATGCAGCGGGTAGGACTCGCGGTATTCCGGTACAATTTTCTTTACATGGAAAGGGGTGGGGGAAGGGAATCACATAAAACCAGCCTTTCAACCGTAGAGGCAGCAGCAGCATTTGCCCAAAATCTCAAGCCCGGGTTGCCGCTCCTCCTGGGAGGACATTCTTACGGAGGAAGGATGAGTTCCCATGTGGCAGCTGGCCCACACGAACTTTCTCTCAAAGCCATAATCTACTTTGCCTTTCCCCTTCATGCCCCAGGCAAAGCAAGCAAGGAAAGGGCCCGTCATCTCAAAGCCATCAAGGTGCCCCAACTCTTTTTAAGTGGGAGCAGAGATACATTTTCTACAGGAAATTTGCTGGAGGAAGTAGTTGAAGAAATCGGTCCAAATGCGAAGCTACATCGTATTCATACTGCAGATCACTCCTACAAAATCCTCCAAAGAAGCAGGCTTGAAGGGGAGGAAGTATTTGAAGAGATGAGCAGAATTACCAAAAATTGGCTTGAACAAATTTAGTTTCAATCCCTACTTTTGACCCTAAATTACAGACCTTTTTATGCCCGAAATCCTGATGATACATGGAAATGGAGGAGGAAAAACCAGGTTTCGACCCTTTCTCTCCCACCTTCGTCGCCACGAAATCTCTCTATCCGTCCACATTCCGGATTTACCGGGCTTCGAAGAAAGGCCCTTCCCAAAAGTCGAGGACCCCTGGCAGCCCTTCATACAGGCCGTGGGAGATTGCATTGATCTAACGCAAGACTGGATTCTTTACGGCCACGGCATTGGTGGCTCCCTCCTCCTCGAATGGGCAACAAGAAACTACAAATTGCCCGATGGAAGGGAATTTACTCCCCAAAAAGTCATCCTTCAGTCCATCATAGGTGCATCTTTGCATAAGCGCTTTTTCCCAAAACTCATGAAACCCATGTGGATCAGAAGAAGCATGCAGTCCCTTATCGCCAATCCCGCCCTCCGACCTGTCTGGAAAAGAAGACTTTTCCGTCAACCCGAAAATATTCCGCCCAGGATTCTTCACAGGTTTTTTGATGACTATGCCCACTGCGAAGCATTTCCGGTATTTTTTGACCTCATCACACCAGACTGGTACCGCGATGTACAGGGCAAACTGAAGAATGAAGAATTTCTTTTCGTTTGGGGAGATAGAGAAAGGGTCGTAAAATCTAAATACCTTGGTCTATGGAAGGAGGACTTTCCTCAATCGGAATTTGTGGTCATCCCCTCCTGGGATCATTTTCCGATGCTGGACGACGTAGAGGATTTTACAGAAAAATTACTCAATTTGCTGGGCTATGAGTAAGCTTTCTCAACTCGAACATATCAAGCGGCTGGGCATTCCGACCCCGGACTTCGTGGGTCTTTCTTACGGAGATTTTATTGGAAGGGGCTTTATCACTCAGGTTGACAAGCTCACATTTCCGGTCGCTGTTCGTTCTTCCTTTTCCAAAGAAGACGGAAAGATAAGATCTTACGCCGGACAATTCCTTACCAGGCTAAATGTCTCTAGAGAGGAGCTGGAAAAGGCCATTCAAGAGGTATTCGATTCTTACCCCCAACCTCATGGCCAGATGGTCATCATCCAGGAAATGCTGGCTCCACAATACAACGGGGTGCTTTTTGCCTATCGCCAGGCTGCCTGGAAACTGGAATATGCCCAGGGCCTCGGAAATGCCCTCGTATCGGGAAAGGTAGAACCCCGGTCGCTTATTTTGCCCAAATTTCAAAGTAGGGACATATATTGGTCCTCCCTATTAAAAATCTGGCGTCCCTTTCCCAAAAATCACTCCGACAAAAAACTTATTCCTGCCTTCATCAAACTGGCCGCTTATGCGCATAAGATTTTAATGGAGAATCCCCTTTCTGCCCCTTTGGGGATAGACATAGAATTTATCATTATACAAAAGAAAGCATATGTCCTCCAGGCCCGGCCCCTCACCACGGAGGAAGAAGCTGAAGAACTGCTGACCTCAGCCAACCACAAGGAAATTCTTCCTCCCCAGCCTTCCCGTATGATGACGGCCATCATTGCAGCCTCCAGCAAACACCTTTTTAGTTATTATCAACGATTAGATCCCTCCCTGCAGACCAGAAACTTTATAGAAATCTCTGCAGGCATGCCCTGGATCAATCTTTCAGCCCTTTTGGATACCATGGTCGCCTGGGGATTGCCCACCTCCTTGGTCTGTGAATCTGTAGGAGCCGAAGATCTGTACCGGGTGGGCCCACGTCCCTATCAGATGCTCCTAAAATGGCCTGTGTTTTTGAGGGTCATAAGAGAGCAGATGTCGGTGGTAGGCCGCACACGAAGATGGGTCCGCAACAAACAGCGATACCTTCTCCAGGTCATAGAAAAGCGAAGAATTATGTGGAGAAATGCCCCTGAAATAGCCTTCAATAACTGGCAAACAGACCTTCAGGTGGTTTACGTAGAGTTGGTCTCCCTCATGCAAGCCCTCACTGGTTCTATGTCAGGGCCCATGAAATTATTTTCAAAACTAGGCTGGCTCCAGCATTATCAGGATAAAAGCGAAAGCACCCAACTGATGCAGGCCTTTGGCAAAGTAGTAGGCGGAGAGCTTCCCCTTCCCCAATTTTTAAAAGAATATGGGCACAGGGGCTTTTACGAATCCGATATTGGGCAAAAGAGATTTAGGGAGTACAGTGAGGAAGAATGGGATTTTTTAATATCCAAAGAAAGCCGCCTTCCCTTACGCCAACCCAAGAAAGTCCGACAGTCCCGGTTGATTTCATGGCTTACTCAGCCTTTTCTCAAAATCATGATCGCCAGAGAATGGCTCAGGCATCATACCATGAGATACTTCGATATGCTTAGGACCGAAATTGTAGAACAGAGTCAGGCCCGGTTTGGTGAAGGCTTTGATTTTTCCGCCTATAATCCTGAAGATCTTCAGGCTCTTCTTCAGGGTGAATCTTCGGAAGAGATCTATCAGAACATCACCTACCCTCAGGTTTCGGGTTGGGACATGGATACTTTTTTGTGGAATCATCATGACCGTCGCCTTCCACTTTCTTTTCTGGCCAATGGACCTACAAAATCCAGGGAAAGTGAGGAAACTGGCCTTGGTATTTATCCCGGAAAAATAAAAGGTCAAATATGGAAGGTTGATAAGGCTGAGTTGAAAAATCTCCAGCTTCCTGACTTCAGCCGCATCATTCTCCTTACCGAATCTTTGGATCCTGGATGGAGTCCCTTCTTCGTAAAGGTCGACGGGGTCCTTTCCTATGTCGGAGGGATATTGTCTCACGCATCTATTATCTTGCGCGAATCTCAGATACCTTCCATTACCCGGCTCCCCCGAAGGCTAGACCTTCAACAGGGGGATTGGGTGGAAATGGATGGGACGACCGGAGAAGTACACAAAATTAGTTCCCCCGATCATGAATGACCTTCTTTTGATTTTCGTCAAGCATCCCGTAGCAGGAAAGGCCAAGACCCGACTTGCAGCGACCCTGGGTCATGAAAAAGCCCTTGGCATCTATCGAGAACTTCTCACACATACCCAGTATGTGGCCGAATTCAGCCTTGCCAGTAAGGTCGTTTTTTATGGAAATGAAATGCCCGAAGAGGATCTCTGGTCTCAGGCGGGATTTTGGAGGTATGCCCAGCAAGGAGAAAACCTGGGAGATAGAATGATGCATGCCTTTTCCTGGGGCTTTTCACATGGATTCGAAAAGGTCGTAATCATCGGCAGCGATAATGCACGCCTACAGCCTCGGCACTTGGCCAAGGCCTTTGCAGCCCTGGACAACAAAGACACCGTTCTGGGTCCTGCCACCGATGGAGGTTATTATATATTTGGGATGAAAGAGGTCATTGAGGAAGTATTCAAAAACAAAAGGTGGAGCACCGACTCTGTGCTTAAAGATACCCTGGCTGACCTCGATAAGCTCAACAAATCATATACCCTCCTCGAACCCCTTTCCGATGTGGATGTGGAAGAGGACCTCAAAGGAACTTTTCTTGAGAAGTGGTTGGACTAGAACACGAATGGGACCAATCTTTTGACCTTTGCTTTATAATTGAGATAGTCCGCTCCAAATGTTTTGATCAGCTTTCTTTCCTCCAATTCACTCCCCATGATCAGGTAGATAGAAAAAGTACCGGCTACCCCCAGGCTTATGTCTGATTGTTTCCATAGGAAATAGCCCCATATGATCAGGAGAGTAGCAAAATACAAGGGATGACGAACCCAGGCATTGAGTCCTTGAGTCTGAAGCTCCGGAGAGAGCTTATTTTTGTCCTTATCGAGATAGCTTGTGCCTGCAAATTCACCCAAATCATAGGATTTCAAGGCAATTACTCCCACCACTAGGCCACTGATCAACAGGAAAATTCCGCTATACCCCCATATCATTGATCCGGGTAAATTAAAGGTATGCGCTGGCAGAGAGCGCTGAAAAAGCCAAATACCTGCAAAGCCCAATACCGCTACTCCGTTGTACAACAAACGATAGAAGCCCTGCCAAAAAGGAGCGACCCAGGCTTTGAAAAAGTCAGCAGCAAGAAGGCTGTGTAGCACA
Source organism: uncultured Bacteroidia bacterium (assembly GCA_964564415.1). Lineage (GTDB taxonomy): Bacteria > Bacteroidota > Bacteroidia > J057 > J057 > JALEFZ01. The sequence goes on from CAZMAV010000002.1 coordinate 25,249, forward strand.
AAATAAAGGGTCCAACATAATAAAAGTCCGAGCATATCCTGTAATTTTTTCACTTCGAAGCTAAGCAAAATCCTATAATACAAAGATCCAAATTATTTAGTAGCCAAGAGGAATAGTAAAGAAAGTAGCAGGAATTTTCGCCATTTCCATTTATATTAGCTAGCTTTCTTACCCACATCGTTCATAGCCCTCGATACTTTTACCCTTATGCCTTCCACAAAGGAATTTGCGATCATCGACCTTGAAACTACTGGAGGAGACCCTTACAGTGATCGGATCACAGAAATAGCCGTGGCCCGCTACAATGGAAGTGAAATTGTGGATTCATTCACCTCCCTTGTCAATCCTCGCATGCCCATCCCTGACTTTATCACCAGAATTACAGGCATCGACAACGACATGGTCAAGGATGCCCCACAATTTTATGAGATCGCCAAACGGGTTGTGGAAATTACCCAAGATGCCGTCTTTGTCGCCCACAACGTGCGCTTCGATTATAGCTTCATCCAAAAGGAATTTCGCCAACTGGGCTACACTTACATCCGACCTCAACTTTGCACCATTAAGTTGAGCCGAAAGGTCCTTCCCGGCCTTAAATCCTACAGCCTTTCCAATCTTTGCCGTAACCTCGACATCATCAACGAAGCCCCGCACCGGGCATGGGGGGACGTCGATGCTACCATAAAGCTGTTTGATCACCTTCTTTCCGCCGATGAAGAAGGCAGGGTCAAAGAATTGGTAGCCGGAGAGACCGCACATATCCGCATTCCTCCACAAATGAAGAAGGAGGTTCTCGACCTTCTTCCCGAAGAGACCGGGGTTTACTATCTCATGGACAGAAACGCAAGGATCATTTATGTCGGTAAAAGTACCAATATCCGGAAGCGGGTCATGTCCCATTTTTCTGCTGCCCATAAGAGCAAAAGATCCATGCGCATGTTTGAAATGGTGGCTGATGTACAATTTGAGCTGACGGGAAGCGAGCTTATCGCTCTCCTCCTGGAAAATGAGGAGATCAAGCGCATCCTCCCGGAGTACAACCGTGCTCAGACCCGCAGGTCCTACAAATTTGCCATCTATGCCCAACCAAATGCAGATGGCTATCTGGAACTATATGTAGATAAATACAGGGAAGAAGACATGCCACTGGCCGGCTTTTCAGGAAGAACACATGCAGAAGCTGCCCTCGCCAGCAGGGGAAGGAAATCTCAGCTCTGCCCGAAGCTCTATGGGGCAGAAAAAGGACCTGGCAGATGCTTTCACTATCAGTTGCACATCTGTCAGGGCGCTTGCCTTAAAGAAGAAAGTCCCGATTCCTACAACGAAAGGGTGCAGGACCTCATCGACAGAATGGCCTTTGGTAGGATGAACCGCGACTCCTACCTCGTCATCGGAAAAGGCAGAAATTATGATGAAAGATCAGTGGTCCTGATCAAGGACGGCTTCTACCGGGGTTATGCCTACCTTGATACAGACAGCCTCCAGCAGGATTTTGAAAGTATTTGCCATTCTATCCCTGAAAAAGTGGAAGCCCCCGATGTACAGCGGATCATAAGGGGATATATTAAAAAGCATCCCAAAGAAGTCAAGCCTTTTCGCTCAGTAATCCCGGGTTGAGCACTTTCCAACACGCTTTTCACATCCTCCTACACACTTGATAAACCGCTCCCAAAGAAGTAGGTATTCTTCTTACTTTTATATGAACAAGGAATCAAAGGCCGGGGCCTGACTGCCGGAGGCCAGTTTCTCAAGTCTGATCACTCATGAAAAGATTCTTTTTTATCGGTCTCTTGCTGACCATGGGATTTGGTCTGTGGGGACAAGTTTATAATGTTTCCAGGTACTCCAGGGAGGATGGACTGGTGCAGTCACAGGTTATGACCTTGCTCGAAAACCATCAGGGCTACCTATGGCTGGGTACCCATAGGGGCATAGACAGATTTGATGGGATGAGTTTTCATAACGTCCAAGAGGGCCTTTCGGGCAATTTTATCGAAGACCTCATGGAGGACAGGGATGGAAATATCTGGATTGCCACTGAAAACGGACTTGACTTTTATAATGGCTTTTCCATCCGCTCTCTTTCTTCGCGAAAAGGAATGGACAATGGAGGCTATTCCTCCCTCAACCAGGATCCTCAGGGCAGGGTCTGGATTGGTACAAATGGATATGGGCTTTGGCTGGCAGAAAAGGATTCCTTTGTCCACAATCCCTATGATCCAGATTCCTTGATGATGAACCTCAGCATTCGGGATATTCTATGTGATTCCAGAGGAAGGGTTTGGATAGCTACCCTGAGTGGGCTTTTTATTTGGGAAGAAGGAAAAAACATTAGACCCAGCCGTATAGAGAACCTCGATCAGATGGAGGTTCTTAGCCTCTTCGAGGACCGAAGACAGCAGATTTGGATAGGAACCCAACTGGGGGTATACCGATTGGGTGAAAGAACCTCCTACTACACCCTCTCAAATCGAGGATTTTCTGATCCCAGGGTTTTTGCGATTACGGAAGATCAAAATGGAGAAATATGGCTCGGAACGGGCAATGGAATAGGAATTATCGATACGGAAAAGGATGCAGCCTTTCCTTTTCAAGCAGACGATGAAAGACTCAATATCAAGCTGACCTCAGCCATGGAAGACTCAGAAGGCAATCTTTGGTTTGGGTCAGACGGTGGAGGGCTCATCAGAATAACGGAGGGTGTTTTTCAGACCTTTTCCGGCAGAAGGGTCCTGCGATCCAATCTGGCCAAGTCCTTTCTTGAAGATAGGGATGGCAATATCTGGGTCAGCAGCAAAGACCAGGGGATCAGTGTCCTGGGAGATGGGCGGCTGATCAGAAATTACACCGAGGAAAACGGGCTAGGGGGCCAGGACATCTGCTCAAGTTTTGAAGATAGCAAAGGCAACTTTTGGTTTGCCTCCTACAATGGCACCTTAACCCGATACGACCAAAACCGCTTTACTGTCTTTAGCGAAGATCAAGGCTTGCAGGCCAATGCAGTCTATTGGGTAAGTGAGGACCGCAAAGGGAGGCTGTGGATTGGTACTGACCACGGTATTTCTACCTACCAATCCGGAAAGATCAGCCATACATATGGGGTCAAAGACAGCCTTCCATCAGCTACTGTCTACAACATCCTTCCCACAAGGAAAAGGATATGGATCGGTACCAAATCCGGGCTCGCCTATGTTGAAGAAGGCAGGATTTTTACCTTCGATGGGGATACGGCTATCGGAAATAATGTCATTACCCTGGAGGAAGACCCCCGGGGTAGAATCTGGGTGGGCAGTTCGAAAGGTCTGGCATGTATAGAAGAGGGAAAAGCTCGTTGGGTAAAAATTAGCGGCACACAGGGAGCACATACAGTGGTAAGCCTCATCACAGAGGCCCAAAGATACCTCTGGGTAGGCACCGAAAATGGAGCTTATCGCCTCGATCTGAGAGAATACTCTCCAGATCTGAACAAAAATCCTTTCGAGCACTACATCGAAAAAGATGGACTCCTCTCCAAAGAGTGCAATGCAAATGCCATCTTCAGAGATAGCCGGGGAGGTATTTGGATCGGTACTTCTAATGGTGCCTCCTACAGGCCCCAAGGCAGTGAAAGAAGGCGGCTCACCTCACCTCCCGCCCTCTACATCACAAAAATCCTAGACAAGTCACCCCAGGATTGGCTGCCACAGTACGAACTGAACGACATGAACCTACCCAAAAATCTGGAACTGCCCTACACCCAAACTCGGGTAGACTTTGAATTTATCGGTATCAGCCTCAAAAGCCCCGAACAAGTCGAGTATCGCTACCAGCTAAAAGGAGTAGACAAAGACTGGCAAAAACCCACCCATACCACTTCGGTCTTCTACCCTAACCTCGACCCGGGAAGCTATACCTTCATGATTACCGCCAAGAGAGAAACAGAACCCTGGAACTACGATTATGCCAAAAGTTATTCCTTCGTCATTACCCCTCCCTTCTGGCAGGAGAATTGGTTTCTCATTCTTATTTTTCTCTCTATTTTTTCTATTGGATATTACTTCTATCACAGCTATATCCACCAGCGCAGGCAGCAGATCGAAGAGCAAAAAATAAGAAATACAGCCGAAAAGCTTCAGTTGGAGCATCAGGCCCTCTACGCCATGATGAACCCTCACTTTACATTTAATGCCCTCCAATCCATTCAAAATTATATCCAGCGAAACGACAAAAAGACAGCCCATAAGTTTCTTTCCAGCTTTGCCAAGTTGGTCAGGAAAAACCTAGACAGTACCAAAGTAGACTACATTTCTCTGGGTGAGGAAATAGACCGTCTAAAGCTCTACATGGGACTTGAAAAAATGCGCTTCCCCGAAAAGTTTGACTACCAGGTGCGCATTGACTCAGACCTGGATCTCTCCGAAACCAAGATTCCGCCCATGGTTTTGCAGCCATTCGTCGAAAACTCCATCAAACACGGCATCATGTCCCTGGAAGAAGGAGGCCTTATCGAAATCAACATCAGCCAGAAAAACGAAGACTACCTTAGCATAGATATCCGAGACAATGGCATCGGCATCGAGGCCAGCAAACAAAGGCGGAGAAACCGCCCCAATGATCATGTTTCTAAGGGAATGCAGATTACCCAGGATAGACTTGCCCTATTTGCCAGAATGACTGAAAAGGAGTATTTCCTGGACATCAAGGAAGAAAAGGACGAAACTGGCAAGGTGAGGGGTACCCTCGTCCACATGACCCTGCCTATGCACGTAGGCCCCCTTGAATTCAGTTTTTAAATAAAAAAGACCCGATCGAAGACAATCGGGCCTTATGAGGGTATTGTTCAGAAAAGATTTGCCTAGACAGTCATGATCTGGCTTTCTTTTTCCTTGATCATGTCATCGATTTTCTTGTTGTAATTGTTGGTGATTTCCTGGACTTTGTCCATGGCTTTCTTGGCGTCATCCTCTGAAAGTCCTTCTTTTTGAGCTTTCTTGATTTCGTTATTGGCTGTTTGTCTCACGGTTCGAACACTGGTTTTGGCCTGCTCCCCCTCTTCTTTTGCCTGCTTGACCAGGCTTTTTCTTCTCTCTTCATTGAGAGGCGGAATAGGTATCCTCACCAAATCACCGTCGCTGCTGGGGTTGAGGCCCAAACCAGACTCCCGAATGGCTTTCTCAATCACCGGAATCATATTCTTCTCCCAGGGAGTAACCGTTAGCATCCTTGCATCGGCTACAGATACGTTTCCAACCTGACTAAGGGGAGTCATGCTTCCATAGTAATCTACAGATACACTCTCAAGCATGGTGGGTGAAGCCTTTCCCGTGCGGATTTTTTTCATTTGAGCTACCAAAAATTCCACAGCTGCTTCCATGTCATTCTTGGTCGTTTCCAGAATATCATTTGTCGATTCGTCCATGATAAAGATATTAATCGGTGATCTAAAGTAGTTTTGCGGCTTTGTCCGGCAACTTTCAAATCATGTGTTTCCCGGTCTGCTTTTACCCTAGAAGAAAGCTATCAAAAACTGCCAAATTCAATCCGTCTGCCTACTTATGTTGGTTCAAAAGTAAGATAATGCAAAAAAGTTTCCAATAAAGGAAATAGAATAAAACCCTGCTTTTTACTAAGAAATAGCCTTTTCCAAGAGTTCGTTTACCCTTTTGGGATCTGCCTTCCCCTTGCTGGCTTTCATAATCTTGCCAACAAAGAAACCTCTCAATTTTTTCTGCCCCTCCTTGAATCTGTCTCTTTCTTCGGGATGATCCTCCAAAACCTGCCAAATCAGGCTCATAAGTTCATCATCATCCTTTTCAGTCAGAAATCCTCCATCCTCCGCGATCTTCATCGGAGATAAGTCAGGATTCTTCATAAGCATCGGAAAGATTTGTTCCCTGGCAATGTGCCTGTTTATCTTTCCTTCCTCCATCAACCGAATCAATGCATGCAAGCCCTTCGCTGACAGGGGAAAAGCCTCCGTGTCAATTTGCTTCTCATTGAGATAAGCTTTTACAGGTCCCAGCATCCAATTGGCAGCCTCCCTGGCTTCGACGCCCAGATCTAAAAGCCTTTCATAATAGGAAGAAAAGTTAACTTCTTCGATTAGGGCCAACACCTCATTGTGGGAAATACCTAGATTTTGATACTCTCTATATTTTTCAGAGGGCAGAGTGGGCAGGGAGACTCGAATTTCATCTTGTAATTCTGTACTAACATGGACTGGCGGAAGGTCAGGCTCGGGAAAGTAGCGGTAGTCGTCGGCCGTCTCTTTGTCTCGCATGGATGAGGTTCTGTTTTTTTCAGGAATGTAGGTCCTCGTCTCCTGTACGATGGATTCTCCCCGATCCAGCAGTTGGGCCTGCCTTTGAATTTCAAACTGCAGGGCCTTACTCAGAAAGGAAAATGAGTTGATGTTTTTGATTTCGACACGGGTACCATATTCCTTCTGTCCCTGGGGCCTCAGGGAAACATTGGCATCGCAACGAAGGTTGCCCTCCTGCATATTGCCATCAGAGATGTTCAGGTATCGGACCACCCTCCTCATTTCCATCATCAGAGCAGCCGCATCATCTGGACTGCGAAGGTCGGGTTGGGTTACCATTTCAACCAGGCCTGCACCCGCCCTGTTGAGGTCTATCATAGAGTGATGCAGGGAAAGGGCGTGAATCGATTTCCCTGCGTCTTCCTCCAAGTGAATATGATAGATACGGACTTCTTTGATGCTTCCCTCCCGGTCCGGAAAGCTCACCTTTCCAGGTCCACAGATAGGACGTCTGTCCTGGGAGATTTGATAACCCTTGGGCAGATCGGGATAGAAATAGTTTTTTCTGTCAAAATAAGCCGGAGAATTTATGGGACAGCCCATGGCCAGGCCCAACTTAACAGCATAGTATACAGCTTCGCTGTTGGTAAGAGGTAGGGCACCGGGGTGGGCCATGCTCACGACTGAAACCTGGTGATTGGCTGCCTTGCCAAAAGTGAATGCTTCCGGAGCGAATATTTTCGACTGAGTAGCCAGTTGAATGTGAATTTCAAGGCCAATGACGACTTCATAAGGAGAGGCACTCATGACGAAAGAAAGTTAGCTTATGTCTCATGGCCATCAAAAAAGTCGATGACCTACCCAAATATAAGATCGAAACAGCCGATCCAAGGGAAAAAAGGAAGATTTTGGATTAAGGAAAGAAAATGCTGGGATTTACCCAGTCATGAGACTTGTACCAAGAGCTAGTGGAATTCCCTCAGCCCTGAGCTTAAATAGAAATACCCTCAAACCAATTTTTCTTGGTCAAGGGTATATTTTTTTTCTAAAAAAGCTACTGGTAAAGGTGAATTTCTAATTTTTCCCTTAATCCAGGTGCAGCCATTCTTTCTTTTCCAGAAGTTCTTCTTCGGTTTCTTCATAATCCGGGTCGGGCACACAGCAGTCTACGGGACACACAGCCGCACACTGGGGCTCCTCATGAAAACCGGTACATTCGGTACACTTATAGGGAGTGATATAATATACTTCATCCGAAATGGGGTCCTGCTTATCGTCTGCGTCTACAATGTTCCCATCCCCGAGGTCCAGTTCTCCCTTTAGCCCGGTACCATCTGCAAAGGCCCACTCCACTCCGGGCTCGTATATAGCTGTATTGGGACATTCTGGCTCACATGCACCGCAATTGATGCACTCGTCAGTTATTATAATTGCCATGACTTAATACTCTTATTGTGAGATTGCAAAATAAAAACAATCACTTTTTGTAAGCAAACGAATAAGATTATTGTTTTGTTCTTATAAATCGAATGGATGAAAAAAACCCTCAGCAAAGAAGACTGGATAGAAAAACTCAAGAAATTAGGTGAAAGGATTGCTCCAGAAAACCTCCCTGCACAGGTCAGAAAAAGGGCGCTGGCTGAAAATCCTTGGTTTACCTCCTACTACATTGACAGAGCACTTCAGGGCATTCGCCTTTGGTTTGATCCTGACTCCCTGCGCAGATTTCTTGACAGATATACGATCGACTCCGCCAGACCTTCCAAAACAGTAGGAGTTATCGCTGCCGGAAACCTCCCCCTAGTAGGATTTCACGATGCCCTCTGTGCCATCCTAAGTGGACATCGATTGTACCTAAAGTTGTCCCATCAGGACAGGGTCCTCATGCAGTGGGTCATCGAAGAGTGGAAAAATATCATGCCTGAACTCAATCAACGCCTTAACCTTGTAGACAGTCCCCAAAAAATTGACTACCTGATCGCTACAGGAAGCAACAATACCGCCAGGTATGTTGAAGCCCGATATTCAGGGATTCCAAGGCTGATTCGCAAAAATCGCTTTTCCGTAGCTGTGTTGAATGCCGAAGTAGAAGAGGAAGAGTTAGAAAAACTCTGCGACGATATGTTCCTCTACAATGGACTGGGCTGTAGAAATGTAAGTAACCTAATCCTTTTAGATGGATTTGATTGGAAGAGGTTACAAAAAAAAATAGAAGAATATCCAAGCTCACGGGTCAATCCCCATTATTTGGAACGCATTTTGTTCGATAATGCCCGAAAAGGGGTAATAAAGAAGGAATTCATTACTTTGAATTTCGGACTGTTCTTATTCGGAAATAGCTTGAAACCCATGGAGATGGGAAACTTTCAGTTGATCAAGGTAAAGGACCAGGAGAAAGTTAAAAAGCTCATTTCCCATCATCGCCACCAGATACAGGCCATCGTGGGCAAAGAGATTCCTTTCGGAAGTACCCAGCAGCCAGGATTGAGTGATTTTGCAGATGGAATAGATACAATGGAAGTCCTCACGAATTTGTAATCCAAATCAAACACTGTAAGGATCGACAGCTACCCAAATGTGAACCAACCCAATTCTTTTGTTGTTTAGAAAAGAGACGCAGCGAGGGTCTATTAGGTCTCGCTTATCATGCATCAGGCACCGATCAGACGAGCATCGGTTCCACTACGTTAAGAAAACGGACCCTTGGTTGTCCTGGTCTGGTTTTCTGTATCTAGGAAAAATATTTTAGCTATCGAAAGTTGTTGATTATTGAATATCCAAAACTTTTGATTCAGGCAATAAGCTGGAAGGATCTATGAGATTTAACTATTCTACCCACTTCAGAATTCTATCATTCATCATTGCCTTTGCAGTTGGAGGACAACACCTGTTTGCTCAAACTTCATGGGTGCCCAGCAAGTATTTTGGGATTCCTTCGAAGGACAAGCACACTGCCTTCTATGATGATTTTGAAGACAACCGCAACAACTGGGACATCGGTTCGGTCTACCTGGTCGAGCAAATTGGAGAAGGCGATTATTACTGCGCCTCCCGCAATGACCACACCTACACCAAGCGCCGGCCCATCCCAATGAATTACTCCGGTAATTACGAGGTGGAGATGCGAATTAGATTCGTCAAGGGAGCCAGCCACCGCATGACCGGCCTTACCTTTGGCAGAGATGTAAGAGGAAGTGAGTACAACTTCTTCTTCAATGGACAGCAGCAGTTCAGAATTTCAAAATATGACCGTGGGCGTACCCACGATTATCGGAGGTGGAGACATTCCAAGACCCTCGAAAAGCACGCCTACAATACCCTGATGATCAGAAAAGTAGCCGATCACTGGTACTTCTTCATCAATCAGAAGCTGGTTGACCACATGCCTGCCAAAAAGCTTTACGGCAACGAATTTGGCTTTACCCTAGATGGCCATATGGCGGTAGAAGTCGACTACCTCAGGATCTCTGAAATTAAGAGCGTCGACCACATCGGTCCCAACCTCACCATGATTTATCCCAATGTGGAGGATAAAGCCACGATCAGAATTACCGATGCTAAGCAGCGCATCGAAGGAAAAGTCTATGACGTCTCGGGGGTTACTGCCGTTACCATCAATGGACACGAGATAAGTGTAGACGAAAATGGAGTTTTTGCCGCTTCTCTAAGGCTTTCTTCCAGGGTCGTACCCATTGAAATACTGGCTAAGGATAAGTTCGAAAACATAACAAAAAAGTCCTTTACCCTAGAATATATTCCTCCTGCTTTCGAAGATATTTCGGGTCCCAATCCCACCGCCTCCAACTATTCTTCGCCTACTCCTGGAACTTATGCCAACAGGGGTGTTAAAAACTACCTCCTCATCATTGGCGTGAACCGATACAGAAACTGGAATCCCCTCCACAATGCCGTCAAAGATTGCCAAGACCTGGCCGATGTGCTTACCTCAGAGTACCAGTTTGAAGATGAAAATGTCATCTCACTCTTCAATGAGGAGGCTACCCGCGAAAATATCCTCGAAACCTTCGAGCAGCTTCAGGAAACCATCTCTCCTGAAGATAACCTTCTGATCTACTATGCTGGTCATGGATACTACGACAGCTATTCACAGTTGGGATACTGGGTCCCTGTCGAAGCTCGTCAAAATAAAATTCCCGACTTCATCAGAAACTCAACCATCCACGACTACCTGCGCACCATCAATACCAAACACACTTTTCTAATTGCAGATGCCTGTTATGCAGGTTCCCTCTTCGCCACAGCCTCCCGCGGCCGCCTGGATGAGAATCACCGCTCCCGCTGGGCTTTTACCTCCGGCGACATAGAAAAGGTTTGGGATGGACAACCCGGTCAGAACAGTCCTTTTGCCAGCCAACTCATACGCTACCTCCACGATAACAGCAAGGATAAACTCCCAGCCAACGAACTCATCGAAGAAGTAAGATCCGTCATGCAGCGCATCACAGCTCAAACTCCTCAGGGAAGTCCCCTTAAGCAAGCCGGAGACGATGGCGGAATCTTTATGTTTTACAGGAAATAATTCGGACGGTCAGCGATGAATGGCTAGAGAGCCGTTGGGGTTATCATGAGTAACCTGTTTTCAACCCCAACAGCGCTTTGGATTGGATCACAAAAAATGATTCGTGATGATCAATAAAGAGTAGCAAAAAAAGGAGAGAAAAATTACAGGACTAATGAAGGTCGGATTTATGGAATCCGGCCTTTCTTTTTATCTTATTTTCAGAAGGATAAATTTCCTCCGATCGCGGGACTTCATGCTATTTAAAAAGCCTCGACATATCAAAGACCTATCGGATGAAGAACTGGTCCGGGCCTACAAAAAGAGCCGGGACACGTCCTATGTGGGTGAACTGTATGAGCGATACACTCATGTGGTATTTTTGGTATGTATGAAGTATGTCAAAGTAGAGGAGGAAGCCGAAGACCTGTCGATGCAGATTTTCGAAAAACTCATGTCAGATTTGGGGAAATACGAAGTCCGCGCTTTCAAATACTGGCTACATACCGTATGCAAGAATCACTGCCTCGCATTTCTGGAGAAGAAAAAGAAAATTCGACAACAGATTGAGGTCATCAAGGAAGAAAGCGAAAGCAGCGATGAGATTTATCCCCGGGCACTTATTGAGCTTTTGGATAGAGAAGAAAGCCTCAATCGGCTGGAAAGCGCCATAGCACAGCTCAAAGAAGGGCAAAAAGACTGCGTAGAATTATTTTACCTGGGAAAAAAATCCTATCAGGAGGTTGCTCATATCACGGGCTACAGCATTAAGCAGGTGAAAAGCTTTATCCAAAACGGCAAGCGCAACCTAAAAATTCTATTAACAAAGATCGCGGTGGATGACCCTCAGTAGGGAGGCATCCGACGTTTACAAGGCAAACAGATGGTCCCTGAGATAGACATATTGGAGAGGTACATTTCTGGTGAGTTAAATTCATCGGAGAGCAGGTCCATCGAGCAGCAGCTTCGGGAGGATCCCCTCCTGGCTGATGCTATCGAAGGGCTGAAGGAGATTAAGGACATGAAAGTGGCCCGGGCAAGCCTTCATAGGCTTTATCAGGACAATTGTCAACGGGTGCAGCAGCGAATGAGTAAGAGGGAGCAATTGTCCAGAAGACAGTCCAGGGTAGGCCTTCAGCTTCAGCAGCATATGCCCATCATCATTGGAGTAGCCGCTGGACTTGTCATTCTCATCCTCAGTGTCTTTGTACTGAGAAAGCTGGGCAAAAAGGACGAACTCATCGCCGAAAATAACTCCAATTTTGAGCCTCAAATCAATATACCACCTCCTGCCTTGATAGATAGCCTCCAAGAGGAAAAAGAGGAGCAGAGCACAGAAATCGCCGAGCAAAGGCCCGAAAGAATTCCACCTGAAATCAGCCCTAAACCCAATTCAAGAGTTCCCTCGCCTCCAGCTAAAACCAAAGCGGAACCCAAGCCTGCACCATCAGCTCTCCTCCAAATAGCTCAAACAAGGGAAGAAAAAAATCTGCCTCAGCCGGGAATTGCTTTCTATGATTCTGCTCTCCAGGAAAGTCCTCCTGAGCCTGTCACCATCATCGAAAATCAGCTGAAGGGTAGACAGGACCTATCATCAGCTCCAAATCAGGTCAATTCTCTTGAAGCCCTTCCTAAAATTAGACGATTCCGAAAGAAAAAGAGTAAGGTAAGAGCGGACATGAATAAATATGATGATATCCCCCTGGTGGGAGAAAGTCAGATAGGTAATGGACTGGGCGATCCCCCACAAATTTCCAGAAAGGACTCTATATGGGTGGCCTACTATAAATCCTCCGCCAAAATATCTAAAGATGAAAACCAAAAGGCCCATCTCCTGAGGGTAAATGCTATTTCCGATCTTCTTTATGAGGGCATATATGCCTACAGGACTGATACCTTGGACTTGGCCCGGGAAAAATTCGAGGAGGTCATCCGGAGCTCTCCCACCAATGTACTGGCCCATTATTACAAGGGACTAGTGGAAAAGAAAAACGGCAATTTCAAAACCGCTATCAAGGCTTTCCGCCATAACCTGAAATACCCAAAATCTCAGGTATATGAAGATAGCCGATGGAAATTGGCTCAAACATACCTGGAGGCAGGAAAAAAATGGTCCGCCAAACGCCTACTTAAGAAGATACAGGCTTCTGATTCTCCCTACGCCCCAGAAGCTGCCAAACAACTAGAACTGATGAACTGACTTAAGCCCTGAAAATTACCTATCTTTGCATGCATGGATAATGGCTACAGGATACAGCTTCCGCAGTTCGAAGGGCCCTTTGATCTCCTACTTTTCTTCATAGAAAGGGACGAATTGGATATTCATGACATCCCGATCGCAGATATTACCCGCGATTTTCTGGATTACATGCAGACCATGAAGGAGATGGATATTGAGCTGGCAGCCGAGTTTATCCTCGTCGCATCCACCCTCATGCGCATTAAGGCCAAAATGCTAATCCCAAGGCCCGTCCTCAACGAAGAGGGGGAGGAAGTCGACCCCAGAGAAGAACTCGTCCAGCGACTCCTGGAATACAAGCGCTACAAGGCCGTCCTTGAAGATATCGCCAAATTAGAGGAGGCTCAGATGCAGCGAAACGAGAGGGGTTATGTTAAGCCTGAAGAAAAACGATTTCTCCAATCTGAATTTCCCAAGGAGGAACTCCTGGGCCTCGATATGTACACCATTATGAGGACCTTCAAGCGAATCTGGGAAAAACACAATGATAAGCTCCAAAGGCCCCAACACGTCATCCGAAGGTATCCCTATAACCTCAATGACGTCAAACATAAGCTTAGAGAAAAACTAGAAGAGGTCGAACAACTGGACTTTACTTCCTTTGTCCTCGAAGAAGGAAGTAAAATCTTCCTCGTATTTACCTTCCTGGCTATCCTGGAACTGGTTCAGGTCCAAAAAATCGGCATCAATATCGGAGAAGGGTATAATAATTTTTATGTCTACAAGGTCCTCTCCCTCGCCGAGGATGAAGAAGAGACAGACGAAGCAGAAAATCAGGAAGAAAACTACGCCTGATCATTACATACCTTGATTTTTTTAAGAAAAAAAATCTTTCATCTCCTACAGAGACATCTCTCTCCAAAATCTCGTCTCATTCCCTTAAAATAGGCTTTTTCCCTTCAGCATTTTCCTAAACCTATCCCTTATCCTATATGTAAATGGAAAGAAAAATATCCATTGACAGCCGTATCCTACTGCATTTATAATATTACATAATTGGGATAATTTTTTAACTAAATTAAAATATATACTTTTGGTCATCGGCATTACGCCAGATACAGAAGCTAGGGGTTAGGGTTGACTCTCCCAACTTGGGATTGAGTCCCCTAATTTTTTTTGCCCCTCCCATTCACAATCTCCAGGTGAAATTCTAGGGTTATTCATCTTAATCATTGAACAAAAAAGGAGATACTGACATACAGGTACTAGTTTTTCCAAGTTTTTCCATCTTCAATCCATACCCTGCCAAATTTTTCGGCTCCTGCACCAAACTGACTACTGCTAATCACCTTTATATCCGCTACCTGAAGTCCTTCCACCCATTGAGATGCATATCCCGGACCCAACTTATCAATGTCTTCAAAAAACAGGTACATCGGAAATTCAGGAAAAATTTCCTTTAGATGCCTAAGGCCTGCTCCACGTAACCAAGCCGAGGTCCAAGCAGACAAAGATTCAGGTAATCTTTTTATATCTACCCAGCCCGCTCCGGAATCATCCGACTTTATGAGAATACTGAGATCAAAGGCCTCTGTCCCCCTCAGATATCGGGATGAAATCCCATTCAACTCCAAAGAAAGAGATGCTAATAGTTTCAGGGCCTCCTGGTTAGTCGCGGAATCCGGAGCAGCATTGAACAATGAAACCCCTCCCAAGGCTTCCCCCTCTCTTTCATTCAGCGCTCCTATTTGTTTGAGCACTCCAAGGAGAGGATGTGAAGCAGGATGAATATCAACTCGAAAATTCAATCCTGAGGGAAGTAACGCAGCCAGATAGCTTTCAAGTTTGGGTAATTCGCCCTTAAGTACGTGCTCTAATTCTACCAGTACACGGGTTTGCTCCGCCACCCTGCCAACCAAGGAAGAAAAGCGCTGAGCAAGTCCTTCTTCCAGGCCCTCCTCCTCCAAAGTTCTTAGTTTTTTTAGCATTAAGGCCAGGGCATCTTTTTCCTCAAATGAAGGAAAGGTAAAGATATTGCCCTCTGAGAAATGGTGAAGAAATTCCCGGGCAAGGATGTTGATCCTCCCTGAAAGGATGTTTTCTTCTTCATCCAGCCTGTTTAGGCGGGTGCCAAGGGTGGATAGGTCTCTAGCCTCCTCAAAGGCTGTAGTTGAATTTGCCTGGGCCGGAGCCTTGAGTTTTTGCTCATCCTTGTATTTTTTCCAATCCTCCAACTGAGCCTCTATTTGATCCAATTCACGATGGGTTTCCAATACCTTGGATTCCAATACTTCAAATGCATCTTTTTGTCTCTGATGCTCCTCTTCGTTTTCTATCTTCAGTTGCTGTCGGCGAGTTTCCAATTCCTTCACCTCCCTTTCAAAGTGAGGAATTTGCTCGATGTGAGCCAGGCGATCCAGCAAGTAGGCCTCTTCATCCTCAATTTTCTCGAATTCAAAGCTTTTATTTTCCTTTTCGAAGGCAGTCGATAGTTGGTTTAGCTCTTCTTCCACCCTTTCCCTGCTCTGCTCCATGTCCCTTTGCAGCTCCTCAAACATACTCACCTCCCGCACTCTCAACTCTTCCAACTGCTTTTCATTGGCGACCTCTTCATACTGTAGCTTAAGTAGCTTTTGCTGGACTTCCTGCTGCTGTCCACGACTTTGGACCTTAGAAGCAACTGCAGCCTTCTTTTTCCTGAGTTCCGCCTGCTCCCGCTGGATTTCTATTTGCTGTAATTCGCTACGAAGCTGCCTGATTCGCTGCTTGTATCTCTTATCAATATTTTGCCGCTGTTTTTCCTGCTCCTCCACAAAGTCTTGATGGCTTTCTCTTAGTTTTTCTATTTCTGCTTCTGTTTCCTGTCTCTCTTGTTTGAGCTCTTCTAAGGAAGGGGCCTTCCGCTCTATCTCACCGATACTCAGCTGGATGCCGTAGAGAAGATCATTGAGCCTGACCACGCTGGGATTCAGGCCAGACTGGAAGAGGACGTCCTCCTTCACCACCTTCCCGATCGTCTTCTGCCATCCCGGATAGCGATCTTCCAGCCAACCGTAGAAACTATTGGACCTGTTTTCTAACCACTGATTAAGCTGCTTCAGACGGTGCTGATGAGGAAGCAGGCGAGCCTCCAACTGTATTTCTCCTTTTTCAACCCGCAGAGAATTAAGCTCCAGTTCTTGTTTGCGCTGCTGTTCGAGGCTCTCCAGTTGCTCTTGAAGATGCAGGCGGGAGGTTTCGTCGGGAGCTGTGTCCTCAGTACGTACCGATGCAGGAGTGGATAGGGCTTTCTGATAGGCCTCCCATGTGGCTATTTCTTCCTTGGTTCCTAGGTAGGACTCAAGATGGGCTTCCCTTTCGGCCTGAATTTTTTCCAGCTTTTCCAGGGCCTCTTCCTTCAACTCCAGGGTTCTGTTAATATGCTTGTCCAGGAGCTCTTGTTTTTGTATCCCTAACCATCTTTCTCTTTTGAGCAACCACTCAGAAGCTTCCTTTCCCTTTGATCCGGACTTTTTGGAGGACGTCTTTTTACCTTGATACTTATTTTCTTTTTCCCTTGCCTGGGAAAGTCTCTCCTCGGCATATCCGAGGCTCTTGGTTAAGCCCTCCCAATTATCGTTAAAAGCACTTTCTGTCCTTGAAAGCTGATCCTGCAGGATGCTGAGCTGATGTTTATTGACTTTGTGCTGTTCGAGTATCCTTAGCCTTTCTTCCTTTAGGAAATTTTCGGCGCTAAATCCTTCCCGGATCAGCTCCTGACGTCGGCCGGTCAATTGGCTTATTTCTACATCGATCCTCAGCAACTCTTCGATGTTTTCTTTCTTATTTTTATAAAATTCGAGATCTCTTCGAGCCTGTTCAAAGTCCTTCAATTGATCCCTCAGAGACTTCAGGTTGATTTCGGTATGGCCTTTTCCGGAGGAAAATAGGAGGGTATCTAAGAGCCCATCGGCAAGGGAGAAGTTCGACTTATCACCTGCGAGGAGTCGTAGCAGGTCAGCATATTTTTTTTCAGAAGTCCAGGTAAAACGCTTCAGTTTTTTCCCTCCTTCCTGCCCGAATAGCAGGCGCCTGTAAGTTTCTTTGTCCCTCACAAATTCGCTGTGATCCCACTGATGTGAGTTGAACAGGGCGATCAAAGAATCTGCTCTTCTGGCTATCCCCTCCTCAAAAAAAATTTCTTCTTCAAATGTCCCACTCAAAAAATATGCACCCAGTGATTTGTCGAACCTTCCAAAAGCTACCATAAAGGGATGTTTATCCCCCTTTAATTCAAAAATTATCCAGGAATTTTCACCCGGGAAATAATGCGAAAGGGCCTGTCTGGATGGGAATTCTCCCCTGTAGACCATCTGAAAAATGGGTAAAAAGGAGGCAGAGGGAAGGGCAGGAGAATGTAGAAAAAGGGTAGAAGAGTCCAAAGGAAAATAGAGGCGCTTGTAGCCTCCGACTTCTATAAGTATGATTTGAGCTAGGTGAGCCACTCAGGTAGAAATTTAGCTGTTTTGATCTAGTTTGTAAAAGAATGTGACCAGGTAATCAAAGGCGTCCAATACCAAAAACTCCTCCTGCTGATCATCCAGGGCGGCGACAAAAGATTCTTTTTCCAGGCTACGAAGAAAAGCTTTAAACTTATCCTCCGGGCTGTCCTGGCTCGCCCTCACCCCCAATTTAAGTGCTTTTCGGCTCAGTTGCTTGCTGCTTTCAAGCCTGTCCCCCAAGCTTGCCATGTTGATTAGGCTGCCGGGCCCAAGATTAGGAATCAGAAGATAAAGGAGTTCCAAACCATCCAAATAGCGAAAGAGCTTTTCAACCTTGTCTTCGATTTGACTCTTATTTTCCTCCCGACTGAAATAATAATAGTCCTCCCCCTCTTCCAGGTAAAATCCGATAAGGGAAAAATAGTGCCGAAAATCTTCCTTACGATGCTCCAAAACTCCATACAAATCTTGAGTTTGAAAGCCGGGCTGATTTTTACTAATAAATAAGCCCCTGCTCAGGCGCTCAAAAATTTCTGCACTTTGAGAAGGTAACTGAATATCCGTGAACTCTACATCCATGAAATTTAACTGCGATAGGTGGCTTTGTCTTTTTCGCTTCTAAGGTAAGACCGCTGTCGAACCCTGCTCAGTATTTCTACAAGAAACTTTTCCAGGTCTCCATGAAAAGTTGCAAGGTATATTTTTTGTCCTCCGGGTATTTCTTCTGCCCACAGATCCTTAATGTTTTCCCTTAGGTGAAGGACAATTTCACGCTGAGGTTGGTCCTTGTCCAATGCCTCAAAGGGAAAGCGAATCATGTCCATGTGGGGAAGCCTTATCTCACGACCTCTCCACTGCCCAAGACCCCTGAGTTTCATCAACACATCACTGATTTGCTGCCAATGCTGAGACCGATCTTTTTTTCTGAATAAATGCATAGCTCAAAGGCAGATAGGAAAACTTTCGCTTTATACTTACGTTAAGGTATCCAAAATTTGCACCTGATGGAACAAGAAAATCGTACCCCTGTCCTTATTGTAGGGACCGAAGCCGAGGCCCGCATGGCCATCGACATTGCCAATGCCCTTGACGTCGTCGTATTTGGCTTACTGACAGCTAACAAAGAGGACCTAAACAAAGAAATCAATGATATATTGGTGGTCTCGGAGTTAGATACTAAGGATAGCGATATTCTCCTCGCCGATCCAAAAACCCAGGTAGTCATTGCAGAAAAAGACCCCACCCTTCGCAAGCACGGAATGGCCCTTGTCGAGGGTAAGGAAGCCAGGGTTCACAGTTTTTTCCATCCCATGAACGCCATTTCCAATTATGCCCTCATAGGAATGGGCAACCTGGGAGGACCTGGACTCCTCGTAGGTGCCAATACCAAAATCGGCAACCTCAACCTTTTTGGCAACTATGTCTCTGTAGAAATGGATGTGCTGATTGGTGATTATGCAACCCTTCAAGATGGAGCCAGAATCGGTCGTGGAGCAGAAATCGGTGATGAGGCTTTTATAGGCATGGGCGCTGTCATTCATCCCGGTGTGAAGGTCGGAAAGAAAGCCTCCGTCGCCGCCGGGGCCATCGTTTTCCAGGATGTCCCGGAGGAAAGCTCAGTCTTTGGCAACCCAGCAAAAGCTATTTAGCCTACTCATTCCTCAAAATAGATATACAGAAAGATTCCCTCCGACGAAGAAGGGAATCTTTATTTTCTTACCTGAAAAAGCCTGGAGACCGGCGGGATTTACTCCTCGTTGGCGCCTGCAATTACCTGCTTTCCTCTGTAATAGCCACTTTCAAGGCTCACACGGTGATAGAGGGTAGCCTCACCACTCTCAGGATCAATGTAATAAGCTTTTGGCTTGAGCTTCAGGTGCGTTCTGCGCTTGTTTCTCCGCGTTTTCGATATTTTTCGCTTGGGATGAGCCATGATCTCAATTGATTATTTTCAGTCGGTCTTATTCCATTTTGTCTTTTAGCTGCTTTAAGGCAGCCCAGCGAGGATCAATCTCCTCTTCAGTTTCGACGTTTTCTACAGGTTTACCTTCTTCGTCCAGTCCTAACACCTCCAATACTTTTGGATCACATAAGTGAACCGAGGGGTCAGGGACTTTTCTCATAGGCAGGGAGAGGTGAATGAAGTCATAAATTTCCTGAATCAAGCTGAGCTCCTCTTCGTTCTTATCGATGTAAATGACCTCAGTATCTTCACTGGCTTTCTCCTTCTCTTTGAAAGAATAAACGATGTGAAAATGATTTTCAAGCTCCTGCTTGTAAGGCTGCCTGCATCTGTCACATTCCAGGTATACCCATCCACCTAAGGTGAAGTGAGCATCCAAATGGGAGGGCGTTTTTTCAAGGGATATGTCTACCCTTGCCTCTCCCTCTTTTATCTGCGACTTGTCGAACCTCTCAAAAAACTTCCCTTCGACTTCGTAGCTGGCTTCAGACTTCCCGTCTTTAAGTCGCGCTACGTCTAGGGAGTACTCTCTCAAAAAAGATTTATCGTACTCCATACTAATTCAGTTTCGGCTTGCAAATGTAGTGATTTTTATTAAAAAATACAGGGAGCAATCAAAAAACTATCCCCGACTTTGGCCATACGTAGCCAGGAGACAAATTGGTTCAGAAATTTCTGTCCTATACCCGTCCACTTCATCGATTTTTTGCTTCCCTGTTTTAACAAGGAATACCATATACACTCAGCTTAGTCATTTCAAGCTTCCATTTTATCCTTTTGGCCATTTTCAATATAATTCCTCCATAGATTCGATTTTATTTGTTAGAGAAAAGGTATAATTATTGCCGCTGTCTTATTCCAAAGCTAAGATAGAAGCCGTTTTCTGGGATTAAAGCAAGCCATAGAACCTGCCTTACCCACAAAAATATCCATCAAATCCTTGATTTCACATTGAGATGAACCTATCCGCGACCATTAAGAAATACTGGGGCCTCGGCCGACAAATTTTCATGTTTGCCCTCATAGGAGGTGTTTGTTACATCTTGGTAATGGGGCTTCTCATCCTCTTCAAGGAGGTATTTCTCATGGAGGTCAACCTGGCAAATGCCATTTCCTCGATCATCGTCATTTTCATCAATTACTTCCTCAACTCTGCCTTTGTCTTTGAAGGAGGCAGACACAAAAGATGGAAGGAGATGTCAGGATTCTTTCTTTTTGCGATGTTCGGTTTTTTCCTGAACATCCTCCTTATGTACCTTTTCACCGAGTACTTACCTGTCCACTACACCGTATCAAAGACCATCATTGTAGTCCTCGTAGCGGTTTTTAATTTTATTACCAGAAAATATCTGATTTTCAAGAATTAGGAGAGAAGAACCATGCTCAAGCATGAGTTGTCTATTAGAATAAAATCAAAATTGGTATCCAAGGGCAAACTCCATAAAATCAGCCACTGCCAGGTGAGTTTTTATATAAATTCCGAAAAATAGATTTTGCTTGTTTTCCCTGTCATAGTTGGAAAATAAATAGAGATTGGTCCCGATTTTTGCGGCAAAAAAATCCGGCCTTTCCCAGGTCTTTCGAAGATAAAGATTGGCCTGGGTCAGCAATCCTATCCGCCCCATCAGGTACTCATGCCCCAGAGAAAGCGAGGGGTTATAAATAAGCAATCCCTGATCTTCCTCATCTATGTCCTGATTCCTTCTGAATGCGGAGGCCGCCATGTCCCATTGACTTTCCAGTCCCAGAAGGATTCTTCTTTTTTGCCGGATGCTCCGGGCTATCTGAAAACCAATGATGTAAACTGGATACTTGGGGCCCTTGGACACTTTTTCCTCTTTGAGGCCCAGGCTCAGTTTAGGAATAAACTGCCACTTGGCCAGGCAAAGACTACTATCCGGCTCTGAAATGGGCTGACTTTCTTCCCTTTTGAGGTGCCAGGTCATTCCTATGGAAAACTTGAGGGTGTTCAAACCCAGATTGGGGACTGAGATCCTAGCATTTGACTGATGAGCAAAATGGGCACCCAAACGCAAGGCGAGCTGAGGCGTGATGAGGTATTCCATTCTTAGCCCCAGACTGGCATGAAGATTCAGATGTGAACCGATAGCATTGTTGAGGGGATTGAGTTGATCGTCAAATATCCTGCTATGCACCGACAAGCCGTGGCCAAATCTACCAAATAGGGTAAATGGATCTTTTTGAAGATATTTTTGGTCGATGAAGCCGTAGATAGCGAAAACCCTACCCAAGACATCGAGGTTGCCGTAGTCTAGATACTTGAGCCCCACGCCTATCCTGGGTAGATTGTAAAGGCGCTGCCAACTTTTTTTCCCCCGTGTACCATAAAAAAATTCCAGGCGATAGTCCCTGGCGACACGAGGCAATTCGAAGACCATTGAGGGTCTGTGCTTAAGTGTTCTACCCCGACTATAATCGAAAGAAATTCCCCTTCCCGAAAAAGTAATGGATTGTGAATGGCAGGTGTTGAGGAAAAGAAAAGATATATATATATATAAAAATAAATATCTCATCGTAAAAAAATGCCGCGCTTGGCGGCACTTTGCAAGGAGTTTAGAAGGTTAAACGAAATTGTAAACGAATTTATAGAAAAGATTGAATCTTTCCTGCATTTTTTTCCAAAATACTTGTAAATTTGGTTCTAGCTGTTTCTGGTAATATTTAGCTAATAGCTATTTACTTTTTTGTAAACATGTCCGAAGATGGCAGTCATATAAAACGGCGTTTCTACTGCACCGAAGCCGTAATCCCAATCCGATCCTCTCCCTCTGAGTCCTCGGAGATGACCAGCCAGCTAATTTTTGGAGATATCGCCCACTATATCGAGAAAAAAGATTCCTGGACCCTTGTTCGCTGTGATTTTGATAGCTACAAGGGCTGGGTAGACAGCAAAATGCTTACAGAAATCGATTCCAACCTGGATTTTTCCCTCTTTTACTGGAAGTGGGTCAAGGAGGCCAGGCTTGAATTTCCTTCTTCCACCTACCCGCAGGTCCTGCCTTTGGGAGCACGTTTACCCTTTTTATCAGATCAAACCCATGACATCTGGGATCCCAGGTCCTCAAATCCTCAATTGGTCAGGGGAAGTACCTTTTTTGGAGAAGAGGAATTAGCGGATACCCGGCGGCTTGCCAAGGCCTTTCATTACTCTCCTTATCTATGGGGAGGATGCTCTTCCTTTGGGATCGACTGCTCAGGGCTTACACAGCGTGTCTTTCGCATGTCCGGCAAACATATTCCCAGAGACTCAGGCCCGCAGGAAAGTAAGGGTATGCTTATCGATTGGGGGAAGCGAAAAGCCGGAGACCTCGCCTTTTTTGCCAAGCCTAACCAATCAAAGATCACCCACGTAGGTATCGTGGTGGATAAGGAGACAATCATCCATGCTTCAGGGCATGTGAGAATAGATGAATTGACCAGTATCGGAATTATACATTCAGATAAACAGACGCTTACCCATGAGTTGATTAGCATTAAGCGATGATAGTTAGAGAAAGTGTTTTAGTACTGAATCAGGATTATCAGGCCATCGGAATTTGTTCTGTGGAAAGGGCCTTCGTGTTGGTAATGCTCAAGAAAGCAGAAATGCTTTCTGACAATGCCTCCCGTAGGCTGCGCACCATCAGCGATGATTTTAGCTTCCCTTCCATCATTCGCTTGTACAGGTATGTAAATCTGCCCTACAAGCGTGTCAATCTCTCTCGCCACAATATCTTTAAGCGCGACCGGAACCGCTGTGTTTATTGTGGAAGTAAGGATTCACTTACCATAGACCATGTGGTACCCAAATCCTTGGGAGGAAGAGATACTTGGGACAACCTCGTTACAGCCTGTCAGAAGTGCAACGCAAAAAAGGGAAGCATGACACCCGAAGAAGCTGGAATGTCTCTGGGCCATCAGCCTTTTCGTCCGAGTTTTGTCATGTTTCTCAGCAACTTCGCCGGAGAGGTAAGGGAAGATTGGAAGCCCTACCTCTACATGTCCTGATCCTTGGAGTATCATTTGAAAAGCTACTTTCGAATGTACTCCCCACCCCCCCCCTTTTAAGGTGGGCTGTCCTTAGCACCTCTAAAATTTCGTGAATTTTAGGCTTCTGAATAAAAAAGCTGTTATTTCTCATATGAGAAACAGCAGCTTTGGTTGTTTGAGGTCTCTTTTACTTACCCGCGCCTCAGAGTTAATCCCAGA
Organism: uncultured Bacteroidia bacterium; assembly: GCA_964564415.1. Taxonomy (GTDB): domain Bacteria; phylum Bacteroidota; class Bacteroidia; order J057; family J057; genus JALEFZ01. The sequence goes on from CAZMAV010000002.1 coordinate 48,841, forward strand.
TAATGTCGCAGACTACCCTGCGCTGTACCAATCTGCTCGGCCTTGGATCATTGGCGGAGCGATACTGCCAGGGCTGATGGTGGATGGTAACGAGCCTCCTTCTGGAAATCTGAAAATCTTTTTTCAATAGCCTGCGAATCCTTTTCATTCGCCTTTTATTCAGGCGACGAGGCTTTCGGTCAAATCTTTTGTAAAGGGCTTGGGTTCGTATCCGAAGGGTAGCTTCAGGATGTTGATGCAACATAAAAGCTATGTAGCTGATCTCTTCCTTGGCCCTATCACTTATTTCAGCAGAATTTTCCGGAAAATAAATCAGAGGCAAGACCATTTTCCTTGAATCTCCGAGGGTATCTAACCCAAAAAAATCTGCCTCATATTGAGCCAGACAAGTCACAGGTACAAGGATAATGGAAAGAAGAAAGACCAGAGCAAGCTTTTTCATGTAACACTGGGGAATTATATTGCTTAGGTATAAATTCTGAACGAGTCCACCTTCACAATTCGTATAAATTTTCTTCGATTTCAGTCCAATTCCTCCATTGAAGAAAGACCTTCGTAGCCGAACAATGAGCCTATCATGGGTTATGCCCGTTTCTTCTCTGAGGAAGTAGCCTTTTGTCTCTTTGAGTGAAATTACAAAAAACAATAATTTTTTTCCATAAAAATATCAAAGCCTATCAAAAGCTACTATATCTTTTGCCTGACTCTTTTAGTGAATATCACGAACCATGTTTTGCGATATAACAAATAGCGCTCTTGGTATTAAAAACAAGCTATTTATAACAACCCCAGGAGCAATTGGCCATTCATTTGTGATAATCATTTTTGAATAAAAAATGTAGGTTTTATCTGCATATAGAATAAACTTGATAAAAATTTCTTTTGTAGCTTTAATTCGTTGAAACAACAATTAATCCCATCGGTTAAAAAATCATGGAAATTTGGAAAAAAATAGCAGGTTACCTTACCTTCAAAAAGATAAACCCTGAAGATCCTTCAAATTTCAATTTGAAGGCCATGCACGTGATCAATAAGATCTCAATCTTCATGTTTTTGATCGGTGTGATTCTGATGATCATCAAATTGACCAATTGAACATAGTTGTACCTCCGAATAAAGGTGCAGCTATACTTATTATTGCCTATCTGATATTTACCAATGACCTCGGACTTACCAGGGTCTTTTATTACCCTCAGATAGAAATGATTCAAGGTCTTTCCTCTTTAACCACCCGGTAAGGGTAGAACAAAGTGATGAGGTATGGCAAAAACCAGGAGCCGTGAGGAAGATCGAATCGATCGGGTACAGCGCTTGCTGAGATCCCCCAATGCTCGTGTTCAGGCTTTGATGGCAGTTCTCCATCCTACAGAGATCGCCCAGGTGCTGGAAGATACCCCTTACGAAACCCAACAAAAGATCATACGGGAACTTCCCCCTGAAGTCCTTTCTGAAGCTATCTCGGAGATGGATGAGAATAGCTATCCAGGGCAACTTCTCCTTTTGCTCAACCCAGTGGTGGCTGCCGAAATCCTCAAAGAACTCGACTACGACGACGGGGCCGACCTCCTCTCTCAATTACCCGAAGACAAGCAAGAAATAATCCTCCGCCACCTCAGCGACGAGGAAGAAGACGTCCTCAACCAACTACTGGAATACGACGAGGAGACCGCAGGTGGCCTCATGAATCCGGAAGTAGTCATGGTCCGGGAAACCATGTCAAAACTGGAAGCTCTCCGCGAAGTGGTCTCCCAATCGGAAGAGATGGAGGAATTCTATACCATTTATGTCGTTGACAATGAGGGCATCCTGAAGGGCTACCTTACCTTCAGGGCCTTGTTTGTGTCAAGAAATACCGAACTTATTCGAAACATCATGTCTGTAGATATCGTCAGCGTGGTGGTAGATACAGATCAAGAGGAGGTAGCTAAAATCATGTCTCAGTATAACCTTCCTACCCTTCCGGTCATCAGTCAGGAAGGCTTCCTCCTGGGCAGGGTTACTTTTGACGATGTGATGGACGTCATTGAGGAAGAAAGCACAGAGGACTTACTCAGTTTTGCGGGTGTTTCGGATGAAGAAAACCTGAGAGGAGGTTGGGCAGATGCCGTAAAAAGTCGCATTCCCTGGTTGCTAATCAACTTGGTAACTGCCTCTGTAGCTGCTTTTACCATTTCTACTTTTGCAGATACCATAGATAAATTGGTCCTGCTAACCTCTCTCATGCCAATCATTGCGGGAGTGTCGGGAAATGGAGCTACCCAAACGCTGGCCGTTACCATCCGGCGAATCTCTACCGATGGCATTCCCACACGAAAAGCCGTAGGTGTAGTTCTGAAAGAATTGAGTGTCGGGGGGATGAATGGACTCATGCTAGGAGCTATTGTTTCACTTGTCATAGCCTTTGTCAATTCAGATCTCGACCCACAATTTGTAGCTATGCTAGGCTTGGTTGTATTCTTAGCCATGTTTGGCAACCTAATGCTGGCAGGCTTTGCCGGTTCCATTATTCCGATCACCCTAGAGAGATTAGGAGTAGATCCTGCCGTTGCCTCTTCCATTTTGATCACTGCCTTTACCGACATCATCGGCTATCTCCTGCTATTTGGACTGGCCAGTAAAATTCTTCTTCCCCTGGTAAGTACGGTCTCTGAAATTGGTACACACTTTGTCGATCCCCTTTTGATCCCTTGACCAGGAAAATTTTTACCATTAAATCCTGCCTTTGGGACATAAATCAAATTTTTCTTTCCGTTCATCTTCAATTTCTTTCCCAAGATTCCTTTTTTCTTAGTTTTACCGCCATGAAAAATGCCATCATCCTCTTTTTCAAAGGCCTGGCCGTGGGAGCAGCAAATGTTATCCCCGGCGTTTCGGGAGGGACCATCGCCCTGATTACAGGTATCTATGATAAGTTGATCAACTCCATCAAATCCGTAGATGCTATAGCCGTCAAACTGTTTTTCCAGGGAAAGTTCAAGGAATTCTGGAGCCATATCAATGGAAACTTCCTATCCATGATCTTTTTGGGGGTGGGCGTAAGCCTTTTTTCCCTGGCCAAGCTTTTCAAATGGATGCTAGAAAATGAAAATCCTTCTTTTGAGATTTGGCTTTATGCATTTTTCTTTGGGCTTATCTTGGTTTCCATTATCTCCGTAGGCAAATCTGTCAGCAAATGGAACCTAGCCACCGTTGCAGCCCTTATCTTAGGGCTTGCTTTGGCACTCTTCATTACATTTTTAAAGCCCGGAATTGAAAATGAGGCCATCTACTACCTCATGATTTGCGGAGCTATCGCCATGTGCAGCATGATCCTTCCCGGCCTCTCCGGGTCCTTTGTACTCATCATCATGGGCAACTATAAGCTGATCATGGTAGATGCCATTTCAAATTTGAATACCAAAATCATCATCCCCGTAGGTATTGGGGCATTCCTTGGATTACTGGCATTTTCGAGGGTTCTCTCCTGGGTGTTCAAAAACTACAGAGACCAGACCATCTCTCTCATGACCGGTTTCATTGTGGGTTCTTTAGCCATCATTTGGCCCTGGAAAGACAAGATTTTCCTGAAGGATGACTCCGGTGAACTAATACTGAAAAAGGGAGAACCTGTCCTCAGCGGCTACACCCACTGGCACCTTCCTGAGTTTAGCTCCATGGAAACCATCATCGCTGTAGGGCTTGTTGTTGCTGGCGGCCTGGCCATATGGGCGATGGAAAAATTTGCTGCTCAAGAGGAAGAAGAGGCAGAGAAAGCGGTCAAACTTTAATCTGGTCTTATCCCGATACTGTCTCCCCGCTTACGTTTCGCCTGTGCCTGGGTTGTGTAGATTCATGCCCAATACTCATTTAACCTAAGCAGAAATGAAAAAGACTATTTTTATCCTTCTCCTGGTCGGGCTTTCCTTCCAGGTCTCTCTCGCTCAAAAAGCCCGCCCCACCCTGAAAAAAATCTCAGGTAAAGCTGTTGAAGCCAGAAAGAGTCCCATGGCATCTTCTTACATAAAAGCTGATGAAAGCTATGTCCGTGTAGTATATAGCCAGCCTCATCTGAAAGGAAGGGAAATGTTGGGAGGAAAAATAAAATATGGAAATGTCTGGCGTCTGGGAGCCAACGAAGCAACTGAAATTTTCCTGACCAAAGACATTCAAATTCAAGGAAAGACCCTTGAAGCAGGAACTTATAGCCTCTTTGCCATTCCCGAAGCTGACAAGTGGACCCTGATTTTCAACAAGGGCATGGGTCAATGGGGAGCCTATACCTATAAAAAGAAGGAGGATGTCCTAAGGGTAGAAGCAGATGTGAAAGAAGCACCCAAGAGCTTTGAAGCCTTTTCTATCTGGTTTGATGATAAAAATCCCAGCCTCAACTTTGCCTGGGCAGATACCTGGGTGATCTACGACATTACCCTGTAAATCCTTGGAGTCATGGAGATTTTGGGAAATCTCTATGACTTTCACCCATATTTCCTCTTATCCTTCCTTACCTTAGCTTCATGAATATTCTCATTCTGGGAGCTACCTCTGATATTGCCAAAGCGATTTCCCACCACTATGCTAAGGAGAAGCATCATCTCCTGCTGGCCGGTAGAAAGTTGGAAGAACTTGAAAAGGAAGCCAAAGACCTCGAAATCCGCTATGGCATACATCCAAGCATCCACCCATTCGAAGCAACCGAAATCGACACCCACTATTCTTTTTATCAGAATTTACCTCATAAGCCCGACATGGTTTTGTTGGCTTTTGGACATCTGGGAGACCAAAAAGAACTGGAAAAAGACTGGGAAAAAGCTTCTCATGCCCTCACCGTCAACTTTATTGGGGCCTGTTCTATCCTACACCACATAGCCAATGATTTCGAGGAAAGAAAAGAAGGAAGGATCGTAGGCATTAGCTCGGTGGCCGGAGAAAGGGGAAGAGCAAGCAACTACTACTATGGCAGTGCAAAGGCGGGATTTACCTCCTTCCTTTCGGGCTTGAGAAACCGCCTGTCAGACAAAGGAGTTCACGTACTCAGCGTAAAACCCGGCTTCGTTCGAACCCGGATGATCACCGGGATGAATCCCCCGGCCATTCTTACAGCAGAAACCCAGCAAGTCGCTAAGAAAATTGCCAAAGCCGTAGAAAAGAAAAAAAACGTAATCTATGTCAGGGGAATTTGGAGATGGATCATGCTGATCATCCGAAGTATTCCAGAGCATATTTTTAAGAAAATGTCTCTCTAAATATCACCTCAAAGAGTCAATTTCACTAAGGACGACTTTTGAAAGGGAAGAATCATAAAACCCTGGGTAATTGGTGATGGTCTCTAACTCTTTTCTCCGGTCTACAAGGTAAGGAAGCTTCATGGCCTCCTGGTACATCAGTCCGATCACAATGTCGTCATAGAGTATACTCCATCCACTATTGGTATTGATCCATCCGGTGGATTGAAAGTTGCGGGTTACTACCTGTATGTATTCTTCTTCTTCATCACTTAGCACCACAAGGTCTCCCGGCGAGAGAATAAACCTTCCCCTGTCCAGCCTGGAGCCGGGCCGTACACTTGCGATCACACTCTCCGTAATGACTGCCAGGGCACCATCAGGAATAGTCGCCACCTGTGGGATCCAGCCTTCTTCTCCGCTTTCGACTTTTACCTTTATAAATGTTATGTCATCTTTGTACACACTCTCTTGACTTTCAATCCTGGCAACAGCCTCACCAAAAGCAACCTTAAGAATGGTATTGCCCCTTGTTCCAGGAATATCTTTCATCACCAGTGAATCCATTACATTGATAGAGGCTTCGTAGCCGGGCCCCAAAGCTTTGATCCAGGCGGTGGCATCGAAATAGACTTCTTCGGGTCTTTTGCTGCTTTGGTTCTCCATCCACTCCAGATATTCCATCAGGCTTAAGGTATCCACCTGGCCTACATAACCAAAGTCTTCCTTCTCATCAGTGCTTTCCCCTGCCTCCCTCGACTCAGGGATTTTATCTACGTATTTGCCTCTGTAGTAGTACTTTTTTTCAAAAGAGGGTCGGCTGGGTTCTTCTGCGGCACGGCTGGTCCCCTTGCTCACATTGATGACCCAATGGGTCTTTGCCCATGAACCCTGCTGAGAACGCTCCTCCAATCTTCTCGTAAATTTTTCCCCTCGATATCGGCTGTAGGGATCAGATGAGGCAAGTTGGTCTTCAACGGTTTTGATACGCTCCGATAAGGTCTCCCAAAAATCATCGCCGCTGTATCGCTTCACCCGAAGTAAATCGAATTCCTGGGCAGCCAGGTAATAATTATCCCGCGCCATCTCATAGGCACTTCTTCGGCTTCGCTTGTTCTGATAAGCATTCAAATAATAATTGGCCTTGGTATAATAGTAGATGAGGTTCATCTCTGCCGTAGGCTTGGGACATTTTTCCCAGTATTCTTCCATGACCTGAATATACTTCGAGGAGTTGGGAGAATAATTTTTAAAATAGGACTTCATTTCGGTTTCATAGGTCTCACATCCCTGTCCCCATCCAATTGCTACCTGCAACAGACTCACTGTCAGGCTCAGTATCAGATACAAGTTTCCTTTCATATCACGGATTAATTATTACTCCAAGAGAAGATATTTAAATACTCCATTTTTTCCAGTATCGTAAATATCGATTAAATGAGCCGAATTCTAAAACGGCGATTCGCAGACGGTAAAAATTAGGGGTAATTCCTGCGCTATCACTCGGTGTACCGTAATTCTAACCTACGATCGTCCGGAATATTTTGAATTTCTTCTCCATTTCTGTAATAACGAATGTAATCCCAGAAATAATTACATTCGTTTGCGCCCACCCTGAATTCAACCCTAAACGTATCTACTCCGAAAGTATCCTTCCGAATGTAGTAATCGTAGGCGAAGGCTCGCTGCAAAATTTCTTCTACCCTCACCCTCCCCGAAGCCGGATCTTCCCATTCTTCAGTAAACCTGAAAGGACCAAACTTCCCATTTTCGTAGCCTGGAAAAATAAGGTCAAACTCAGGCACCTCATCCGCTCCTCCGCTTCTATCTACAAACACCGTAATTTTGTCGTCCCTGTAGATGTTGTCTAGGTAGTTTTCTCCCCCTGGCGTTTCATAAATCACAGAAAAAAACTCGCCTCCTGCTTCATCGTTCTTGGAAGGATCACAAACAGTCTCACAAGCATTGAACAAAAACAGGCCTGTGAGCATCAAAATGGCAATAGCAGATGTGTTCATAGCAAAGAGATATTTATTTTTCATAAGCATGTAACAAAGTATCAGAATGAAAGTAATGGTTTATTGAGTAAAATGTGTTTATTTTCGAGTTCTTGCAGAGAAAATCTGATGGAAACGATCGTCTACGAATTACAAAATGGCCTCAGGGTCATCTATAAATATATTCCTTACACCCAAACCGTTCACTGTGGTTATGTCATCAATGCGGGAAGCCGCGATGACAGAGAAGGAGAAATGGGCATGGCTCACTTTATCGAGCACATGATCTTCAAAGGAACGACCAAGAGGAAGACCTTTCACATCCTCAATTACCTGGAATCGGTCGGAGGAGATGTAAACGCCTACACCACCAAGGAAAAGACCTGCCTCTATGCCTCCATGGTATCAGAATACTTTGAAAGGGCCACAGAATTATTAACGGATATTACCTTCCATTCAACATTTCCGGAAAGAGAAATCGTCAAAGAAAAACAGGTCATATCTGAAGAAATTGATCTTTACCGAAATATTCCGGAAGAAGCTATCTTCGAGGATTTCGACGAGATGATTTATCCCAATCACAGCCTGGGCCACCCCATTCTCGGTACCAAAGACAGCATCCGATCATTTACCAAAAACAAGGTCAAAAACCACCTGGATCGGTCTTTCATCCAGGATCAAGTCGTATATTCCATTGTGGGAAACGTCTCCAGAAAAAAAGTGGAAAGGGTCATTGCTAAATACCTCGATCCACTGGAAATTCCCCATGGTGAAAAGCGCCTTACCCCGCCGAGCCATACCCGGAACTTCAGGCAGGAAAGCGGCATTATCAGCGATCAGGCCCACATCATATTCGGTGGAAAAGCTTATCCCCTGCGCAAAGACAATTATGTGCCCTTCCTCGTCCTCAATAATCTCCTGGGAGGACCTGCCATGAATACCCGCCTCAATCTCAACATCAGAGAAAGGTTTGGCTTAACTTATAATATCTCTTCTTTCTACACACCCTACATCGATTCCGGAATATGGGGCATTTATTATGCCTGCGAAAAAAGTAACATGGAGAGGATACATAAGTTGGTGTGGAAGGAAATGAATAACCTCAAAAATAAGCCCCTGGGTATCATTAGACTTTCTCAGGCCAAAAAGCAATTGGCAGGACAAATGATTCTCGGCCATGAAAACCTCCTCAATCAAATGCTCTCCATGGCCAAGGACATCCTTGACTTTGGAAGTATCATCCCCCAGGAAGAATTTATAGCCGACATACAGAAGGTAACGGCCAATCAAATTCAGGACGCCGCCCACGAAATCTTTAGGGAAGAGGAGATATCCACCATTGTGTATAAAGCGAGTTGAGCCTGCCCTGACTTTTTGATATCTTCTTTTGTTTTGAAAAATCAGGCCTCTTAGCCTGAAGAGAATCTCAGCATTATCCAAGTCCGGATTTCATATGAAAATACTCCACACAGCCGACTGGCATCTGGGCAAGCGGCTGGAACATTTTTCCCGCCTTGAAGAACAGAAGGAAGTTTTAGATGAAATTTGCCAAATCGCTGAAGAAAGTGAGGTTGATGCCGTCCTGATTGCCGGAGATTTATTTGACATTCCAAATCCTTCCATAGAAGCTATCGAAACTTTCTACCACCATCTCAAAAAGCTGGCCGACAATGGAAAAAGAGCTGTCATAGGCATAGCCGGAAATCACGATTCTCCGGATAGAATTGAAGTTCCAGACCCCCTTGCCCGGGAATGCGGCATCATTCTCCTGGGCTACCCTCACTCCCAAGTTCAACCTTTTCAACTCGAAAGCGGACTCCGCATTCTCAGAAGTGATGAAGGCTTCATCGAACTTAACCTGCCAAAAGTAACTTCTCCTCTCAGGCTGATTCTTACTCCCTATGCCAATGAAGTACGCCTTCGTAGGTATCTCGGCAAGCAGGATCAGGAAGAAAATCTCCGACAGGTGCTACAGGACCATTGGAAAAAACTGGCAGATAAATATTTTGATGATCAAGGTGTCAATATCCTCATGACCCACCTCTTCGTCTCCGATAGTGCACAGCCAAATGAAGGACTGGAAGATAGCGAGGAAAAGTCCGTACTCAGCTTGGGAGGAGCTCAAGCCATATATCCCTCTAATTTTCCCAAAAACCTACAATATGTAGCACTGGGACATATTCATTCCTATATAAAACTTCAAAATGAAGCTTTTCCTATTATTTACTCCAGCAGTCCTCTCTGCTATAGTGTATCCGATAGGCAGAAAGAAAAAAACGTGGTGCTGATAGAGGCCGAAGCCGGACAACAGGTAAGCCATCAGAAAATTTACCTCTCCAAAGGCAGGCCCACCATTCAGCACAAATGTCATGGAGTAGAGGAAGCTATTGGTTGGTTGAAGGATCATCCCAATCACTTAGTGGAACTTACCCTTGTAACTGATCACCACCTCGGAGCTGCCGATAACAAACGCCTCCTGGATAGCCACTCTGGAATCCTCAGGATTATCCCTGAGTTTACCAATCCTGACTTACTCAAATTCACATCTGGAAAAAAGATAGACCTCAGCAAAAGTGTAGAGGACCTATTCGAAGATTATTTTGAATATAAGTTGCAGCATAAACCAGGAGAAGAGCTCATAGCCCTTTTCAAAGAAATTCTGAACGCATCCACGGATTCATGATACCCATTTCCCTCTCAATACAAGGCCTTTATTCCTATCAGGAAAAGCAATTCATCGACTTTAGCAAAATGATCGATGCAGAGCTGTTTGGTATTTTTGGTGCTACCGGAAGTGGCAAATCTTCTATTCTGGATGCAATTTTTCTTACACTTTATGGAAAATGTGAGCGATTGGAAGGACGCATTGCAGGTGGCACCAACTACAACATGATGAACCTCAAGTCCAACAAACTCTGGCTGGACTTCGAGTTTATGGATGGGAATAGGGACAGGTTCAAATTCACCCTGGAAGCGAAAAGAAGGAAAAAGAAATTTGAGGAGATAGAGTCCCTCAATCGAAATTTCTACAGGTGGGACAATCATCAATGGGCTCCTATCCCGAATCCGGACGTAGAAGAAATCATTGGGTTGAATTATGAAAATTTTAGGAGAACCATCATTATCCCTCAGGGTAAATTCCAGGAGTTTATTCACCTGAAAAGTACGGCAAGGGAGAACATGCTCACCGATATTTTTGGTCTCCACAAATTTGACCTTAGCGAAAACACAAAAATTCTCCTCAGACGAAATAGAGAAAATATAGAAAAGCTCCATGCCCTACACCTCCAATATGAAAAAGTTACCAAAGAATATATCCAGGAAAAAATAGACGAGAGAGAAAAACTCATCCAGGAAAAGCAGAAGCTCGAAAGACAACTCACACAGGTACGTGCCGAACTCAGCAGACTAGAATTGCTTAAAAACCAGATAGAGCGAAAACAAAATTTGGAACTAAGACTCCAAGAATTACTCAAGCAAAAAGAGGATATTCAAGGGAAAAGGAAGCGTCTTGATGAATATATTTTCTGTCTGGATCGCTTTAAAAGTTCAATTTCAGAGCATCAAAACCTTTCCCGTCAACTCAAGGATGTAGATCATCGGATCGAAAGGCAGAGAGAAGATCTGCAAAGCAGTAATAAGGAACTTAAGGCCCGAGAACCTGTCCTTAAACATGCCGAGCAGGTCTATCAGCAAAGGGATAGCCTGAAAAAAAAGGCTGAAGAATATGACAGTATTCTGAAAATCAAGGATATAAACCTCAATGTTCAGGGAAAGGAAGATAGAATTACCAAAGCCCGTAAGCACCTTCAGCAATTAAGCGTGAACATTGAAGCTACCGATAAAGAAATCATTTCTTCAGAGAGAAAACAAGAAGAAATACAGGATCAATTGGTAGATGAGGTGGAACTGAGGGAGGTGGAAAATTGGTTCCACGAAAAAAACAGCCTTAGGCAGGAGTTAAATTTTGTCCTTCAGAATGAGCGAAAAATTCAGAGGAGCATCGAAGAAGCAAAATCCGGGAAGAAAAAAATCCTCGAAGCCAGCCGTATAGATTCCAGACAGCATGAACTACCCGTGCAAAAGGTAATTCAACTTCTCGAAGAAGAAAAATGCAGCCTGGATGCAAAAGAAGAGAAACTCAAAAAAGAACTTCAGGAGATTCAGCTCAACAAAGAACTATACTCCCTTTCTCAGAATCTGTCTGAGGGAGAAGCCTGTCCCCTTTGTGGAAACCATCATCATCCTCACCCCAGGCACCTCCGTAGTGCTTCCACCGATACCCGAAAGGTAGAAAGAGAATTGCAGGAGGTAAATCGGGCCCGGCTTCAACTCACAGATGCCCTCCCAAAATTGAACCACCTCCTGAGCCAGTCAAAAAAAATTCAACAGGAACGTCAGGAAGTCATCCAATCAAAAGAGAAGATAGCATCTAAAATTGCTCAGCATCAGACACATTTCATCTGGAAAGATTATCAGAGCGAAGATCCCGACCTCATTAAGGAAAAGATAAAACAAAGGGAAAACCAGAAAAAGGAAATCGAGGGGATCAGGCTCAAAATCAAAGGGCTTTACGAAAGTCAAAAAGAGCAACAGTCAAAAAGACAGCTCTACGAGAAGAAATTGGAGGAAATCCAACAGGAATCAAGTGAATTGATCGGACAGCTACACGCCGTCAAGAATCAGATCACCATCCTGACCCTGAATAATGAAATCGAAAAGAAGGAGCATGAGCTCAGATCCCTCAAATATCAAGCCCTCAAGGAGTATGATGGGGCAGCTGATACCTTTGAACAAATTCAAAGCCAGGTCAGAACCATGGAAAAGGAGATTAATATTCTGGAGGGTAAACTTCACGCAGAAAAACAACAGCGTCAAGAAGTCCTTTCAAATCTGGCCAAACTCAGCCAAAAATTGGAAAACGAAATAAAAAAAGGCGGCTTCCACTCTCTTCAACAGGTATCAGAAATTCTGGATCAGTCCATCCACATTGACACCGAAAAAGAAATAATCAGAGCTTACGAGCAAAATTTAACCGAATGCCAGACAAGTCTGAAAGATGTCGAGGAAGACATCGGAGACCAAAGTTTTGATGAGAACCATTTCCTCACCCGAAAAAAGGATGAGTTGGAACTAACCGACCTTTTAGATGAAAAAAAGCAGAATATCGGTGTTATTTCTGGTACCATCGCCCAGTTGGAAGCTGATCTTCAGAAGAAGAAAGAGTTGGAACAAAAAATGGAGAAGGCCGAAAACCGAAAAGGCAACCTGCAATTGATGGAAAGGCTTTTTAAAGGAAAAGGATTTGTCCGACATGTCTCCACCAAGCACCTTGAAAATCTTTGTGCTGCTGCTAATCAGCGATTTTTCAAACTTACCGGGAATGCCCTTAGCCTGGAAGTTGACGCTGAAAATAATTTTTTCGTCAGAGACCTTATGAATGAAGGACGGCGGCGATCCATCAAAACACTCTCAGGGGGGCAGACCTTTCAAGCAGCCCTCTGTTTGGCTCTTGCCCTTTCTGATCAGGTTCAAAAGCAGGTACAGGCAGATCAAAATTTCTTCTTCCTGGATGAAGGATTTGGTTCCCAAGACAAAAATTCTCTACAGATTATCTTTCAGACCCTGAAGTCTCTCCGAAAAGAAAAAAGGGTAGTAGGTGTGATTTCACATGTCGAAGATCTCCAAGAGGAAATAGATACCCACCTTCGTATTTCCCTCGATCCACAAAGAGGAAGTCTTATTCGCAGCAGTTGGGAGATATAGCTTTGTTAGACCGGAGATTTAGGCAAAACTTTTCTGAGGAAATAAATGACTCATCAGCTTTACCCAAAAGGCATAATCTTATGCCTAAGGTTTTTTACTGATCATACCATCCTCTAGGGACAAATTGAAAAATACCTTGGTCATCTTTGGAAAAAAAAGCCCACTGGTGCCCATTAAATAGCAATAGATAGGGCGCTTCAAGGGTAGCATTGTACATAGCGACCTGTTGGAGGGCGGCTTTGGTAATTTGTACTTCAGGCGCTTTACATTCGATAAGGATAAAAGGGACTCCATTTCGATCAAACACCACCAAATCAAATCTCTTCCTAATTTTGTGATACTTGACCTCCTTTTCTACCCCGATCAATGCAGGGGAGATATTTTTTTCTTCAGTCAAGTAGCAAATCAACTGCTGCCTTACGGCTTCTTCAGGCTGCCAAACCAACCATTTTTTTCTGATTTGATCCCAGATCCATGGCTTGTCATCTTCATATTTTGTTCTTAGCTCGTACTTTGGCAACATTTATCGTGTGATCGAGACTAGATTTTCCCATTCTTCTTTTGGGATAGATTTATAAGAAGTTTCCACGATGCCGTGTCTTCCCTGCACACCCAGTATTAATTCCTCCTGATCCAATTTTTTAATTCTATGGCGGTACTCATAGGTGAGCAAGGAGGAAGCCATTCTGTTTAATCTCTTTTTATCTTGACCGTAAACCAAGGCAATGGCCGTTTGCTTTTTGTTTAATATCCAAATCCCTTTTTTGGACTGCTCTTTTGACCATTCGATAAAGGTCCCATCTTCATTTATGGCAAGGTACTCCTGTCCTTCTACCTCCGCGAGTCTTTTATTACTTTTGTCAAAAGGATCTACAGTAGACTTCCACTTCCACTTTCCGATTAGGTGTTTTTTCACATCATCAGGAAGCTTTGCCTGTCCAAATTGGATTCCTTTTCCTCCATTAGGAAAAAAGATAATGATCAAAGCGATCAGGCCGGCAGCAATCAGGAAATATGTGAGGATTCTGCGCATAAGTATGATTTTTTCTCTTTAAGATCGGAATTTACTCCTAACTTTACCTTTATTACGAAATAACAGACAAAAAGGGTATGATTATTTTTAGCCAAACTATTTCATTGGACAAAGGAATCGAAAATGATTGGTTGGCCTGGATGCAAGACGTCCATATTCCTCAAGTTATGGCTACGAAGTTTTTTGAATCTCACAAGGTTTTAAAGCTTCTTGACCCTATTGTCGATGATCAAATGGTCACCTATAGCGTGCAGTATCATTGCCTCTCGGTAGCTATTTATAGAAAATTTGAGCGGAAACACGCCAAAAAATTTCACGACGCTCATCAAGAAAGATACGGAAATCGTTTCGTTTCATTCAAAACCTTACTCGAACAGGTATAGGTAGTGGCTGAGAAAGATTTGTCCTATTCAACTTATTTACGGTTCTTTTGAACTGGAGCGACAAATCAAGGACCGCATTTACCTTCAGATTTTGAACCGCAGCACTTCATTTTGTATGAATACTTGCCCGAGATGTCATCCGGTTTTTCTCACATGTTGGTGGATGGCTTTTTTTATCCTAATTTTTCCAGAGCTATCTCCAGGGCAAAGTCAATTTCAATATGAGCCTCTTTTTTCAACAGGTAAAATTCCAGAGGATTTCCTCCTTCCATACCCGAATAAATTCAGAAAAAAAATATCAAGCCTTCCGAAGATAGGTAAAGAGAAAGAGAAGCTAAGAGAAGAATTCTTTCAAGAATCCTTGTATCACATGGATCAGCTACTGCACAGCGGAAAAATTCTGTTTAATGATCCTATAAGCAAATACGTCGAAGAGGTAGCTGATATCCTGCTAGCCAAAAATCCTGAAATCAGAAAGAAATTACGGTTTTACACCGTCAGGTCATCTAGTGTAAACGCTTTTACCTCTAATGAGGGTATAATCCTCATCAACCTGGGGCTACTCGCGACACTGGAAAACGAAGCTCAGCTTGCATATATTCTTTCCCATGAAATCACTCATTTTGTCGATCAGCATCCTCTGGATATCTATCTAAACAATCAGGAAATTTATACCAGGACTCAATCGTCAGATTTTCAATACCAGGCTTATCAGCGTGCCATCACCGAAACCAATACATATTCCAAAGAGAAGGAAGAAGAAGCTGATCTCAAGGGCCTGAATATTTATACAAAATCCAATTATTCACTATGGGCAGCCGTAGAGGTTTTCGATATTTTAAGAAATTCTGCTGAACCCTTTGCTCAAGCAGACTTCCATCCCTCATTATTTGACATCCCTTATCTAAAGCTTCCAGACTCCATTTTTTTCGATAGCCGTCCTAATTTAAATGAAATCAACAGCCAGAAAATTTTTAGACAGCAGACGCATCCCAATCCCAAGCGAAGGCAGATTTTGGTCAGGCGCAAGGTCAGAAAGATGAATCATGAAGGAAGGAAAAAATTTATTCTATCACCTGACCGGTTTTACAAACTTCAACGGCGATGTAGATTCGAAATGGTAAGGCAGTATATGTTGGAGAAACAATTCGAGCGAGGCATATACTCCGCTTTTACCCTTCTCGAAAAATATCCAGAATCCCCCTTTCTAACAAAAGAAATAGGATTTGCCCTCTATGGATTGGCAAATTATGCCAATTATGGGCGATTTTGGGATGTCCACCTTGATTTTGAGGAAAAAAATGCCCCTGAGAATCGTCTGTACTACTTCTTTA
Organism: uncultured Bacteroidia bacterium; assembly: GCA_964564415.1. Classification (GTDB taxonomy): domain Bacteria; phylum Bacteroidota; class Bacteroidia; order J057; family J057; genus JALEFZ01. Next base: position 64,555 of record CAZMAV010000002.1, read on the forward strand.
GTGGGCTAATGGACGAAGAGCTAAATCTCATGGCTATTTTATACAACTGGAATCTACTTAAAAATCAGCCAAGCAGGCGTACTGAAAAATGTCTTCAAGCCCTTATCCACCAATTTGGAAAGGCCTTCTACTCCAAAGGATATTTTCTTAAAGTGGATGAAAAAAAATCACTATCACTTTTTAAAGATGGATTGGAAAAAGTAATGGAAGAAAAAGAGTTCAAAAACTTTTTCACCAAAGCATTGAAAAGAGACCCCTACATTCAATCAATTAAAAATTATGGAAATTCCACAAATGAATTTTTGGATCCTAAAAAACAGAAGCTACAAGGATATAAGTTTGGTATCGATCAGGTAGTTTTTCTTGATCCTTTTTTTCAGCATTATGACGATCGGAAAGAAGTGAAAATGGATTACTTCAAATCCGAAGACTCAAAAAAAAAGCTACTAAGCCTTATCAATACCTATTCTGACAATTTTGGTATCGAAACCAAGGTAATTTCTCCTACCTCATTTGATGAAAATCAAGTTTCGACCTTCAACGACATGAGTCTATTCAAGTTGTGGATTACAGAAAAGGGACAACATGAAAGGATGAACTGGGTGGGTCTGTATTATGATGATATTCTATACCTCCAGGAAAAATATAATACTCCTTATGTAGTTTCATTGGGAGGAATAGGCATAAAACAAGACCGAAAAAGTAAAACCTTAACCCTGGGCGCGGGATTTTTATTCCCTCCAATTTTACCTTACAGCTTATTTTATACTTTTACGCCTCAGCAGGATTTTCTTTTATATGCAATTATATATGATATCCAGAGTGATTCTTCCAATTCAGTCCTTTCGAAAAGAATTCGCATGAAAGCAAGTGAAAGTGTGTTAAATTCACAGGTATACGATTTCTTTCTTCAACTCCACCTCAAATCCGGAGAGTAAATATGCCACCTGGAAGAGCAGCAATAGCCAGTGAAACGAAGTACCGTTCACCAATTTTATTGATTTCAGTCTTTGTTATTGCGATTTGCGGGATTCTGTATGAATTGCTGATTAGTACCATTGCAAGTTACTTTCAGGGATCGAGCATTTTACATTTTTCTGTTATCATTGGTCTTTTCCTATCCTTTATGGGAGTGGGATCTTATCTTTCGAGGTTTTTCAAGAAAGATCTTTTGGATTGGTTTGTGCGATTCGAAATCATACTTGGTCTTCTTGGTGGGGTCTCTACCCTAATTTTATATTTTGCATTTTCCCAAACTCCATATTTTTATGGAGCCACCTTTGTATTGATTGGAATACTAGGCAGTATTATTGGACTTGAGATTCCATTGTTGACCCGTATTGTCAGGGAATATGAAAGCTTACGCCAGGCCGTCTCGGACGTACTCTCTTATGATTATTTTGGAGCTCTGATCGCTTCCCTGATTTTTCCCCTAATATTGCTTCCCAAGCTTGGCACCATGAAAACAGCCTTTGTGGTAGGAATGCTCAATATCCTAGTGGCTATCATGAACGCCTGGGTTTTTCGAAAAGAATTAAAGCGATTTTCCCTACTTTTTATTTCTGCTTGTATCATTTTTGGAGGCCTTATTCTAGGTTTGATTACCTCCTTCCAATTGGTGAGCTTCTTTGATCAAAGCCTTTACCGTGATCCGGTTTTGCTCTCCAAACAGACTGCCTATCAAAAGCTCGTAGTCACCCAATGGAATAAAGATACAAGGCTTTTTATCAACGGAAATCTACAATTTTCTTCCCGAGATGAGTATCGCTACCACGAACCCTTAGTTCATATTCCTATGAGACTAAGTTCGAATATGGAAAATGTCCTCGTACTTGGGGGAGGAGATGGCCTGGTAGCCAGAGAGGTATTGAAATATGAGGAAGTTTCATCTCTTACACTGGTGGACCTGGATCCTGAAATGACAAGATTGGGAAAGGAACATCCACTTTTCCAGCGTCTGAATAAAAACTCAATGGCTGACCCGAGGGTAAAAATTGTAAATGCGGATGCCTATAAATTTCTGGAAAATAGTTCTGATTTTTATTCGGTCATCATCATTGACCTTCCAGATCCACATGAGACAAGCCTTGGCAAGCTTTATAGTCAGTCCTTTTATCGAATCGCCAAAAAGCGACTTGCCATGGGAGGATGTATAGTTACACAAAGTACTTCCCCCTACTTTGCCCCTAAAGCTTTTTGGTGCATACACGAAACACTAAAAGAGGTATTTCCATATACCATTCCCTATCGAAGCTTTGTTCCAGCTTTTGGAGAGTGGGGTTTTAACCTCGCCATTCACTACCCACAAACCGACAGTCTACCAAACCTCGATCCAGAGGATTATATTCCAAAAATTACAAATGATTTGAACCTCTCTGATTCAGAGCTGGAACTCAAGTATCTTGACGAAGGTATGTTACCTGGTTTATTTTACTTTGACGGAGATACCCGAAAGCAAAAGGTCAAAGCCAATAAGCTTGATAATCAAGTACTTATTCAATACTATGAGAGCAGTTGGAACAACTGGAGGTAAAACAAAGTTCACCTAGCCGTGAATTCTTTCTGATTTTCCGTATCGTGAAATAACCTCAGATTCAAACTCAAGAAACTCAGCCCATCGCTGCTCCACATTTATGTTTGGGCACAACTCCCTAGCTAGTTTGATGAACATGGTATAGTGCCTCGCCTCAGAGATCATTAGTTTGTGATAAAATGTTGCTAAGTCTTGATCCCCAATGTTTTCAGATAATACCTTGAATCTTTCACAGCTACGAGCTTCGATCATGGCGGAAAATAGAAGTTTGTCAGCCAGAGATTCCTCTCTGGATTTTCCCTTCACCTTGATGAATTTTACCAATTCGTTTACGTAAGAGTCCTTTCTTTCTTTACCCAACTCAAGTCCTCTTTTCTGGATTTCTCTAAAAACCATCCTAAAATGTCCCATCTCCTCCTGGGCAAGATCAGACATTTTTTCTACCAGATCTGGAAATTCAGGATACTGGACTATCAAAGAGATAGCCGATGAGGCTGCCTTTTGCTCACAGTATGCATGATCAGTGAGAATCTCTTGTAGATCTCCCTCTACGACATGCTTGACCCATAAGGGATCGGTAGCCATTTTTAATTTTAGTACGCTCATCTGTTCTCGATTTCAAAGTAAAGATAGGGCTTTCCTGGCTCAAAATAATGAGACTGCCAGAATTGTTTGAAGAAATCATCCTCTCACGCTCATTATATTTTTTAATGATTGTTCGCTACCACAGCTAGGGTTTCCAATGATGGCTTACAGGGGCACTCTCCAGAGGGTCAAACAAGGGTTCTTTGAAGTAGGGTCGGTTTTGTTTGTAACAAAATTCATTGAAATAGTTTTGCAGATATGTATCACTCATCCTATGGTAAATTCCTAAGAACCATCTCTTTGCGTTTGAAATCATGACATGAATCCAAAGAGGTAGCTTGTGTGCCGAAATCTGTAATTGAGTCAAATGGTAAGGAGTAGGTTTGGGCTCCATCAGTGATCCCTTCGGCCTCTCTATCAATCTGGGCCTTGGTTTCCATATCAACAGTCCCCGCTTCTCAATCAGGAATGACAATCATGCGCTCGATGCCCACATTTTTTACCAACTACACCCAAACGCCCTCGATGAGATTTTCAGTGAGATCGACAGCTCGATTTATCTGGGAAGTTTTCGACAAAATCTATTACGTTCATTGGCCTTGTTTATACTCAATTGTACGGATAGGGATAATTATTTATTTTTTTATATTGTTAGTATTATGCATGCATCATAAATTCCTAAAAAATGACAGAAGTACAACAGGAAAGTAAAGTTCTGGTCCAAGAGGAAGCTGGGATAAAAACGATCACCCTCAACAATCCTAAACGAAAAAATGCCCTCAGCAATGACATGGCAGTCATGCTTAAAGAGGAAGTCCTAAAAAGTAAAGATGACGATTCTAGGGTAATCATCTTGACAGGCTCAGGTCCAGATTTTTGTGCCGGTGCGGATTTGGATCCAAGGGTAGTAAGTGAAAAAAACTTCAGCGTCACGGATTTTTTGCGTGATACCTATAATGTCATGGTCAAAGCCATGCGAGAAATGGATAAGATATTCATCGCAAAAATCCGTGGGAACTGTGTCGGAGCTTCTTTCAACTTCGCTCTTGCTTGTGATTTACTTTATGCATCTGAAACTTCTCGTTTTAATCAGATTTTTACCCGTATCGGTCTTTCAAGTGATGGAGGAGGAGCTTTCTTCATGCCAGAAAAAGTAGGTTACCATAAGGCCTTTGAACTGATGGCCCTCAACCAAATGATCTCTGCCAGGGAAGCTTTAAAACTCAATCTTGTCAACAAGGTCCTACCTGATTCAGAATTGGATAATTTTGTAGAAAAGATAACCAGGTCGATCAACGAAGGGCCATTTATTGCCATCCGAAATACAAAGCGGAATCTTCACGCTGGTATTCACCAGGGCCTTGAAGCCGGGCTGGAAAGAGAGGCAGTCAACCAGGGAGAAAATTTCATGACGGCAGACTTTTTTGAAGGAATAGCTGCATTTCTCCAAAAACGAGAAGCAAAATTTAAAGGAAAGTAGGTTAGACTATGTTCAAGACCTGCTCCTTTATCTTCTCTAGTTCATCCTTCATCCTTACTACACGGCGCTGGATATTGGCATCGTTTGCCTTTGAGCCGATGGTGTTGATTTCTCTGCCCATTTCCTGACTTAGAAATTGAAGTTGCTTACCATTACTTTCATCAGAATTTCTGAGTTCCTCAAAGTAGGTAAGGTGCTGAGCCAAGCGAACGATTTCTTCATTAATGTCAAATTTTTCCATATAAAAGATCAGTTCCTGCTCAAAGCGATTAGGATCTGCTTCTACCTTATGGCGAATTTCTTCAAGAGACTGCTCAATCCGGCTTCTCACATTTTCCAGCCTCTTCGGAGCTAATTTTTTGATCTCCTCAAGATTTTCATGGAGAGCCTGAATCCTTTGCTCCAAATCTCTTTCCAAAGCTTTTCCCTCTTCCTTTCGACTATTGATTAATTCTTCTGCAGCCAATCGTGAAGCTTTCTCTATTAATTCCCATTCTTCAGGGTCGGCCTGCTCTAGTTCGGTAGGCACTACTTCCGGCATGGAAAGTAACAGTTCCATGTCAACCTGAGCGGGTATTTCGAGATATTCAGCCAATTCTACTAATTCGCTGTGATACTTTTTTACCAGGGCTTTGTTAATATTAAGTGTCCGTTTATCCCCGCTCAGCACATCGACATTCAGGAGCATGGTGATTTTTCCTCTGGAAAGGTTTTCAGTCAATCCAATTCGGAGCTTATGCTCGTACTTCATATACACTCGGGGGAGCTTTAGCTGAAATTCAAGATATTTGCTGTTCAAGGATTTTAGCTCTACCGTTACGGTGAAGTTAGGAGAAGAAGAAGTAGCCGAGCCATAGCCGGTCATGGATTGAATCATAATCGAAAAGCCTTTCTTTTTTACAAAGCATGAAAATTTACAAATTTTAATTGTAACTTACTTTCAAATCATGAAAATGTCCACACTTAAGGTTCGGTGTACCCACCCAACTATCTTTCGGATATGATAGTAAAATTTCTCGGTACAGGAGGAGCATTTGATTTTGATGCTGGAAATTCTTCAGCATGCATTACAATTAACGATAAGAAAATTCTTTTGGACTGCGGGCACACGGTGTACCCCATGCTCAGGCAGAATTCTTTGGTAGATGACCTCGATTATATCATAATTACTCATTTTCATGATGACCATGTTGGAAGCCTTTGCACGACTATCCTCCATCATTCCTTCTATATGCACAGCCCTAAAAAGACCAGGATCATTTATCCTGATGAATCTTTTAGGCATAACCTAAACAGATTTCTGAGTTATGGACTCGGTAATGTTGAGGAGTTTGTAGAATTTACTTCCATTTCTGATATACCTGAAATTTGTGCAATCAACACATTTGGTCTTCATGTGAAAAACATGCAGAGCTACGGGTATATTTTTGAGGATGAAGAAGAAATCGTAGCCATTTCAGGAGATCTGGGTGATCCAGATATTATTTTTTCCTGTCTGGAAGGTAAGCAAAAGAATATCCGAATATTCCATGAAATGAGCTTTGATACCGCAGACGAAGTTCATTCGTATTACAAAGACCTAGCCCCCTATCTCGATAAGTTTGAGATTTATGGTTACCATGTAAATCCCGCTTCCAACCCCCGAGACAATAAGATTCCCTTGGTAGCTCATCAACCAGATCTCCTGATGTAAGGGAACTTTTTTCTGTTCTTCTCGTTTTTTCAATAAAAAATGAAAATAAAGCTAGGATTTAGTACCTGCCCCAATGATACCTTCATGTTTGATGCCATAGTCAACAAGAAGGTATACCTAAAAGGATATGAGTTTGAGCCAATTCTTGAGGATATTCTTCATCTTAACCAGAGAGCTTTGGAAGGGGAATTGGACATGGTGAAAATATCTTACAATGCCTATGGGAGGATCAAGGAAAAATACCAGTTGCTTGAGGCAGGAAGTGCCCTCGGAAATAACTGTGGTCCACTTCTCATCACAAAAGGAGAGAAGGGCATAGAAGAAATAATAAGAGAAAAACTTCCTGTTGCGATTCCTGGCGAAAATACCACTGCGAATCTTTTGTTGGGATATTATACTCCGCTACTCAGGAATAAAAAGATATATCTCTTTCACGAAATCATGCCTGCCATTCTTAAGGGTGAAGTGGCCGCTGGTGTTATTATCCACGAAAATAGATTTACCTACCAGAAACATGGTCTTAGCTTGATTCAAGATTTAGGCGAACACTGGGAGTCCCAAACACAGCTTCCTATTCCTTTGGGAGCCATTGTAGCAAAGAAATCTTTGGGTGAAAAAATTATTTCTGATCTTAATCAAATCATGAAAAGCAGTGTTGACTTTGCCTTTCAAAATCCAGATTCATCTACACCCTTCGTTAAATCCTATGCTCAGGAAATGGAAGAGTCGGTCATGCGCTCCCACATAGATTTATATGTGAATGATTTTTCAAGGGAGCTAGGACCCGTGGGACATTTGGCGGTAAATGAGCTGCTCCAAGTTGGCGAACAAATGGGTCTGTATGACTGATCCTGCTCAGGATTTTTCCGCTATGTACAATACAGAACTACATTTTTCTGCATGTCCATTAGCATTTAGAAATGAGCGGAAGCCTTGCCAGAATCCCGAGAAAAGGTTCACTTTCCCTCCTTTATATTTCTCACTGAGGAGACTTACATAAAAAGAGTCAAATGGCATGTGTTTCATTTTCTTCATCCGAAAGCCATTTTTTTCAAGAAGTTTTTCCATCGAAAGAGGGGAGAAGTGATACAGATGCCTGGGAACGTCATAAGCTGCCCATTTATCTTGATAATGCTGAGCATCCAAAGATTGATAATTGGGAACAGCGATAATCAAATTCCCGTCATTTTTCAAAATAGATCTTATCTGTTCAAGATAGGAATGCAGCTCATGAACGTGCTCAAGGACATGCCACATAGATACCATATCAAAACTGTTGGGCTCCAATTGAAAGAGCTCTTGAGTTTCTTTGGTATGAACATTATTTTTTTCCATTGCGATGGCTCTAGCTCCTTCATCTGGTTCAAGTCCCAATGTCTTCCATCCATACTTTTCCATCGCTCCTAAGAAATCACCTGTCCCACAGCCTAAATCTAAAATATTTCCTTGATCTTTTCCGGATAGCTTTTTGACCAGATCTACCTTTTGGTTGAGGGTATAATTTCTGACGACTTGATAAAGGCGGTTGATAATTCCTTTATTGGTATCGGTATGTGAGATGTATTCCTCTGATTGATAGTAGCGACCAATTTCACTTTCTACCGGTACTTCTTGCGTAAATCTTGCGCTACAGTTCTGACATTCCCATACTTGAAACTTCTCTCTACTAACCGTTTGGTCTGTTGCAGAGAGAACCATCTTTATCTTTTCACTTTGGCAGATAGGACAAAGCTGATAGGTTCTTTTCCTCTCAGCTTCGATAAAAACATTTTTCACCGACATATAAAAGCAGTTAAAAAACTTAAAAAGACGTCAGAAAACTAATACTTCGCTGACCTGAAGTTTATCGAAATTTTAACGCTAAAAACAACTCATTTTCAGCATTCTAGTAATTTTTCAGAGGAAAAAAAGACCTACATATCCATCCTTAGAGCTACATAAAAATCTCTGCCCTGTACAGTAGGGAAGATCAATTAAATATAGGGGTCTTATCTTCCCATATAAACCATGAGGACAGATATATCTGCTGGAGATACACCACTGATTCTGGAAGCTTGTCCAAGACTTTTAGGTTTCATTTTGGACAGTTTTTCACGGCTTTCAGAAGACAAGGAAGAAAGCCGATGGAAATCGAATTCTTCTGGAATATTAATTTCATCCAGGCGCATCATCTTCTCAGCAAGTTCCTTTTCTTTTTTGATGTAACCTGAATACTTGACTTGAATTTCTGATTGCGATTTCACCTCTTCCTCTACTCCCTCACTAGCTTTTTTCAACTCTGGAGAATGGTCAATCAGGGCATCCAGGCTCACCTTCGGCCGGGTCAGGATAGCCACAGCCTTCATCTTCTGTTTAAGAGGGGAACTTCCAATTGAAACCAAATATTCATCTACTTCATCCGGTGCTACACTGGTCTCTTTGATGGCGTTATTTAGAGCTTCTACTTTTGCTTGCTTCTCCAACATACGCTGATACCGGTCCTCTTTAGCTACTCCAAACTGGTAACCGTAATGGGTAAGTCTGAGATCAGCGTTGTCTTGTCTGAGCAGGGTCCGATATTCTGCACGTGAAGTAAACATACGATAGGGTTCCTTTGTACCCTTATTTACCAGGTCATCAATCAGAACCCCGATGTAAGCTTCGTCTCTTTTCAGGATAAATGGGTTTTCACCTTTGACTTTGAGACCGGCATTAATCCCTGCCATGAGTCCCTGGCTCGCGGCTTCCTCATATCCAGTGGTTCCATTTATCTGACCTGCGAAAAAGAGGTTTTTTACGAGTTGAGTTTCCAGAGAAAGTTTCAGTTGGGTAGGGGGGAAGAAGTCATATTCAACTGCATATCCGGGTCGGAACATTTTGGCATCTTCCAATCCAGGTACTGTCCTCAAGGCTCGCAGTTGGATATCCTCAGGAAGGGAGGATGAAAAACCGTTTACATAGACCTCGATGGTCTTCCATCCTTCAGGCTCGAGAAAGAGTTGATGCCTTTCTCTTTCAGCGAAACGATCAATTTTGTCTTCAATAGAAGGACAGTATCGAGGTCCCAATCCCTGGATTCTCCCATTGAACATGGGGCTTCTGTCAAATCCTTCTCTTAGAATCTCATGGGTTTTGGGATGGGTATATGAAATGTGGCAGGGTCGTTGTTCTTTTAGAGAGGTCGTATCTGTAAAAGAAAACTTCCCTGGGTTTTCATCGCCGGGCTGTTCTTCTGTTTTTTCCCAATTTATGCTTCTTCCGTCGATACGGGGTGGAGTACCTGTTTTCATTCGGCCACTTTCAAAACCGAGTTCGTTAAGTTGTGCTGTTATTTCTTTAGAGGCTCTTTCTCCACTTCTACCTCCTCCGAACTGCTTTTCTCCGATATGAATCAATCCATTGAGAAAAGTTCCATTAGTTAGGACTACGGTTTTAGAGGGAATTTCTAGTCCTAATTGGGTACGGACTCCTTTTACCCCTCCATTTTTTACGATGAGTCCAGTGATCATTTCCTGCCAAAAATCAACATTAGGAGTAGATTCAAGGGCCAATCTCCATTCTTCAGCGAACTTCATCCTATCGCTTTGTGCACGGGGACTCCACATGGCTGGTCCTTTGGAGCGGTTCAGCATCCGAAACTGAATCATGGTCTTGTCTGTCACAATACCAGAATAACCACCAAGGGCATCTATTTCCCTTATCAATTGACCTTTGGCCACTCCTCCCATCGCTGGATTACAAGACATTTGAGCGATGGTATTCATGTTCATAGTAGCCAACATCACTCTCAATCCCATATTGGCGGCAGCTGCAGCAGCTTCACAACCTGCGTGTCCTGCCCCAACTACTATTACGTCATATTCTTGAAACATGAGTTCATCAAGTTTAAATAATGTTCCACGTGGAACCTAAAGCCCGTCTAAGCTTAAAGGAACTACCCACACTTTTTGAGTAAGGGAGTTTGACTTTTTATAGTTCTATGTTCCACGTGGAACATTAAAAGTTCCTCAAATTTAATACTTCTCTCTCTTTATTGCGCATTAAGGCCTCCTGAAAACCATGGTCGTCAAAACCAAGCAGATGGAGGATTCCGTGAATCATAACCCGGTGCAGCTCCTCTTCTATATCTCCTCCATGGTTGATTGCATTTTCCTGCACACGGTCTACCGATATATATATATCCGCAGATATAGTTTCTCCTGCCTCTTCATGAGGAAAGGTCAAGATGTCTGTGTAGTAGTCATGGGAAAGAAACTGCTTGTTTAACTGGAGCAGGTAATCATCACTTACAAAAATATAGTTGACTTCACCTAACTCAGCCTGATGCGCATTAATGACTAAGAGGACCCAGTCGCTAACTGGGTCCTCCTTATCTAAAACAAAATTTTTATACTCGTAGAAAAAAGAAATGTTTTCCATCAAATATTAAAAACCATTTCTGAAATTCTTCCCTCATCCAAAAACTTGAGATCGTCGGAGAGCTGCTCCATCAAGAAGACTCCTCTCCCTCCAATGTTTTGTAGGTTTTCAGGAGAGGTGGGATCAGGAAGTTTTTTGGGATCAAATCCTTTTCCTTCATCTTTTACCCTCACCACAAGTCTGTATTGATTTACAATTTCAAAGTCCACATAGACTTTCTTGTTCAGGTCTTCATTGTTGCCATGGAAAACTGCGTTATTGACAGCCTCAGTAACGGCGACCATTACATTTCCATAAACATCCTCTTTGAATTCAAGCGCTGTCTTGATTTCATCTACCACTGCCTCTATATCATGAATGATATCCGGGCTACTTGGTAAAATCAATTGCTTGAAAAGCAGCTTGCGTGTTTCTGAAGGGCTACTCATTCGCAGTTTCTAGCTTTTTGAAGTATTGCTCAATTAAGATCAGGAAATCACTGGAATATTCCAACTTATTAGATTTCAGCAACTCCTGCCTGATTTTGTTTTTGTATTCTTCGAGAGAAAGTTCCTCAGGAGATTTTTTGTCTAGGTTCTGAGCCGTCCTGGATTCCCGCTTATCGTCTAATTCCCTTTCTCTTACCGAACGGTCTGCCTGAAGGAGTCGGCTTAGTATTTGACGCTGACGCTTCATCGTCTCAGAAGTCAGCTGTTTGTTTACCAAGTCAGTCTCAGATTGGATCATGTCCTTCATGACCTTATCCATATCTCCCAATGGCTTATTTCCACTTCCTTTCATTTTCTGCATGGCCTCTTCCAGTTGCTTACGGATGGCTTCTTGTTGGGCAGCCATTTTTTGAAGCTGTGATGGATTCATTTTACCTGATTTCATCAGTTGTTCCATCTGCTGGTTAAGATTTTGCTGCTGCTTGCCCATGCCTTTCATGTTTGGCTTTTGGCCATTGGGCTTGTTGCACATTGCATTTCCCTGCATCTGATTCTTCATGCTTTGCTGCATCTGCTTCATGATGTCAGAGAGCATATTGGCCAGATTGTTGATGCCTGTCATGGCACCCTGCTGGTACTGGGTAATGAAGTCTACGTGCTTTTTGCGAAAATAGATTTGAGACTTCTCCATATTTTCGGTAATCCCCTTGCTCTCGTCCAGTACGAATTTCTGAATCTGGAAGGCACGGTTGGCCAGGGATTCCAGGCTGTCTTTCAGGAGCTCCATGTCATCCTGAAGCTTCTTTTGCTGCTGACTTTTGGCTTTCAAAGCAGGATCACCATACTTAAGCTCTTCTACCTCATTTCGCAAGTCTTCTTGGTCAAAAGAAAGAGTCAGAAGGTTTTCCAGTAATTCTCTCAAATCCTCCAGGTTTTCCTTATCTTGCTGAGACTGCATGTCCATCTGCATCTGGCTAAGTTGATCGGACATTTCCCTCATCTTCTGCTCAGCCTTCTTCTGAGATTGAGTTGCACTCTTTTTCTTTTGCTCTGCGGACTTCTGGCTTTTTCTGCTTCCATCCTTCATCTCTTTCTGGGACTGATCCATCTTTTCACTGGCCTCCTTCATTTCATCTCCGGCCTCGTCGCCCTTCTCTTGAAGGTCATCCATTTTCTCCTGATCCGGAGTCTTGGTATCATCCTTTTTACTTCCCAGTTCTTCGAGATCTTCCTTAATATCTTCCATTCGCTCATTCAGGCTTTCCTGGCGTTCCTTTACATCTTCCATCTCTTCAGAACTCTCAGACTTTTCTGTCTTTTCCTCCAGGACCTGTTGTTTAGCAGCCAGGCGATCCAGTTTATTTCGAATCTCATCTATTTTTTCCTGCACCTCCAACTGCTTGAGCAATTCTAATGTACGCTCCAGGCTTTTCTGAATATCCTCGTCATTGAGCTGCATCTCTTCCATCTTTTCCATGACGGATTGCATGTCAAGGTCCTCCATCTTCTCCTCTAACTCTTTGAGTAGTTCTTCAAGTTCTGGATTTTCCAATTCTTCCATAAACTTATTCAACTCCTCGTACTTCTCAAGGGTCTGCTCAGAAATCATCTGGTTGTTCTGGAGCTTATCTTTGGCTTCTTCAAATTTTTCCTGGGTTTCTTCCAACTGCTTCATCATGTCCTTCTGCTCATCGATCATGCGCTGAAGCTCTTTCTTATCGTCAAAGGATAGCTTTTTCTGACTTAGAAGTTTTTCCTGCATTTTTTTGTAGGATTCCTTAAGCGACTCAGAATTTTCCTTGAGCTTTTTCAAGTCATTTTTTACTTCCTCTTGCTGCTGACCTACCTCATCGTATTTCGCATCAAGGGTAGGATATACAACTTTGTATGTGGCGCTGCTGGAGGCTTTTGGACCTAAAACTCCATCATTGTCCCAGACCTTTATATAGTATTCCAATTCATCTCCCTCACTAAGTCCCAATTGTGTGAGGTCAATCTGGTAACCCATCTGTTGAAGAAGGACTTTTTTATCTAGTCCCAAGTCATATGCTTGGAATTTTTCTGTTACAGAACTCGTACCTCCTGACTTTACAAAACGGTACATCAACTGCAACTTGGAGAAACCAAAGTCGTCAGCTACCTCAAGCTCTAGTGGCATAACCGGATTGAGGTCCACCAGAAAGTCATTGTTTGGAGAGAATACATATACCGAGGGATAGCGATCAGGAACGACCCCAGCCTTATACTTTACCGTATCAATATTTTTGATTTCAGAGTTTCCAGTTAGGGAAATCATATATTCCAAGTCCTTCATGAGTCGCTGAGAATATTGAAACTGCGAACCATCCTCCGAAGGTGTGAAGGAAAGTATCCCCTGACCCGGTGTTACAAATTCTGCTTTTGAAATATCTCCCTGTGGCTGAAGGGTCCAGAAAATTCGAGAGCCTTTTAAAGCTTTAAAATCGCCCACATTGTCTTCCAATTTCTCGGGTGATAATCCGGTATAGGCAGGGTACTCGATGGAGACTGAAAAGTTTCTGATATATGGCCGCTTCAAAACAGAAACAGTGTAGGTCTGAGACTTGAGTTCAGGATTGCCTATATAAAAGGAAAAATCATTTTTGAGTTCCGCCAGGGTATACTCAAAATTGCTAGGCGAATTCTTCTTCAAACTGTAGTCAACGTATTCGCTTTGATCTTCCTCATCATTTTTTAGGAATACAAATAACTCCGATGGAAGCTGATCCCCGGATACGTTAACTTCAAGTTTAAAATCTTCTCCTGCTACTATCTCAGAAGGAAGGTTGGCAATAGATATTTCGAAAGGTGGGGGGGGAACAAATTCCTGCCTGTAATTGATGAGCCTGGTACTCGAAGAGCTAAGCAGGGCAGGGTTGATCAGATAAGTAAGGCCAAAGAAAAAAATCGGTATAAGCAGAAGCCAAAGGTATCTGCGGTTTAGATTTAGGTTGATGGCACTGCTTAGGGCTACCGGAGCTATTTCTGAGGCTTTTTGATCAATGGCTGCAGCGGTCAAAGAGCCGGACTGAAATTTTCTTTCTCTTAGTTGGAGGAAATTGGTCAGCTTATCATTGACCTCAGGAAAATAGTTTTGGACCAGTTTAGCAATTTGCCAGTCCGATATATTTTTTGTGAGGTTCATCAGCTGGGCCATGGGCCAAAGGACCATATAGCCGAGGACTCCTGCAAAGAGGAAGAGAAGGCCAAAGACGAAGGCAGTTCTTACACCGGAAGAAAAACCAAAGATTCCTTCACTCAGGAGAACTATGAACAAAATAGAACTTACGATAAGCAAGAGGAGAAGAGATCCGCGGATAATTTTATCTGTGTAATACCTCCGGCGAAAATCCTGCATTCGCTTGTTGAGCGTCTGTTGATGCTGATTCATTTTTTTAATATGAGCTAAACCAATGCTTCGGTAACCAAAAACTTTTCCCTACACATAAGGGAGTTAAGCAAGGGAATTTTTCAATAGAAGTGTGTGGACAGGAGCTTACATAATTTGCAAACAAAGGCCGACTTACCCAAATGCAAGAGGGGCAATTTTTAACCCTTTCGGCATTCAGCAGCTTTAGCCAAGATTTAGATGTCCATGGTTACTGAAATGGGACAGTGATCCGAGTGGACGACATCCGAAAGGATACGGGCATTTAGACACTTATCTTCAATTGCAGAGGATAGCATTTGATAGTCTATCCTCCATCCTTTGTTTGAGGCCCTTGCCCGGGTTCGGTAGCTCCACCAGGTATAATTGTCTCCTTCTTCATTGAACTTTCGGAAAGAATCCACCATCCCCAGGTCATTCATAAAGTTGGTCATCCATTCCCTCTCGTGGGGCAAAAAACCTGAACTATTTTTATTTCCTTTCGGATCGTGAATGTCCAGTTCAGTATGGCATATGTTGTAATCTCCTGCTATGATAAGATTCGGAATTTCTTCTAATAAAATTTTGACATAGCCTGGAAAATCTCTGAGAAAATCCTCTTTAATCGCTTGCCTGTGATCTCCACTTGACCCCGAGGGTAAGTAAAGAGAGATAACTGAAAAATTATCATAATCAGCCCGTAGGATTCTGCCCTCTTTGTCAAACTCTTCTATGCCCATTCCATACTCTACGTGCTTGGGTTCTTTTTTAGAATAAATGACTACCCCACTGTATCCTTTCTTTTCTGCAGAAAAAAAGTAACCATGATAGCCTTCAGGACTGAGCATTTCTTCCGTTAGTTGATCGGGTTGAGCTTTTGACTCCTGAAGACAAATAATGTCGGGGGATTCTTCCTGCAACCAATCAAAGAAACCTTTTTTTTGGGCAGCTCGGATTCCGTTAACATTATAGGAAATAATTTTTTGCATGCTTGTGTAGGCGTTAAAGGTATGAGTATTTTTATCCGTGAGAAAAATGTGCCCAGCCTTGAGCATGGAGGTCTACGGCTTGTCCTGATTCCAGAATGATCTGCATGATGTTTTCATCCTCTGATATATTGCCGATAATATGAATCCCCTCGATGCCTTTGATTTTCTGAAAATCTTCCAAAGGCAGGGTGAATAGAAGTTCGTAATCTTCTCCACCGTTAAGGGCAAAGGTTGTATTTCCAATTTCGAACTCTTCTGCGACTTTATTGGTCTGCCAATCGATGGGAATCTTGTTGGAATAAATGGTGCAGCCCTTTTTGCTTTGGGTGCAGATGTGAAATAATTCACTAGCCAATCCGTCGCTGATGTCAATCATGGAAGTAGGCCGAACCCCGATTTCTTTGAGTCTTTGGATGAAGTCAATTCGAGCCTCAGGCTTTAGTTGCCTTCCGACTACATAATCATAATCTGTCAGGTCAGGCTGAATGTCGGGTGATTTGAGAAAAACTGTTTTTTCTCTGTCTAATACCAAAAATCCTGCATAGGCAGCTCCCAGGTCTCCGCTCACGCAAATCAGGTCTTTGGGCTTCGCTTGATTTCTATAAACTACATCTGATTTTTTGGCTTGACCTACAGCGGTAATAGAAAGGGTCAGCCCTTGATTGGTGCTGGAGGTATCCCCACCCAACAAGTCTACCTTGTACTTTTCGCAGGCAAGTTGAATTCCGGCGTATAGTTCATCGAGGGCCTCGATCGAAAATCTGGAACTCATGGCAATGGAAACCGTGATTCCAATCGGTTCTGCATTCATGGCTACGATGTCGGAAAGGTTGACTACCACAGCTTTGTATCCCAGATGGCGAAGAGGCACATAGCTCAAGTCAAAGTGAACACCCTCGATCAACATATCGGTGGACAGAAGTTGAACCATTCCCTCCGAAGTCTCGATGACTGCGGCATCATCTCCCCCGGCTTTGATGGTTTGCTCCCGGACAATAGGAAATTTTTCGGTCAGGTGCCGGATCAACCCGAATTCTCCCAATGAGGAAATTGAAGTGTACGCGGATTTATGCTCTTCTGGTAACTGTTTCATGTTTGAAAAAGAGAATGAGCCCTAGATCCCCGCAAAATGACCCATTTCCAGGAAACTTCGCAGGAGAGGCTATTTTGATTCGATGTACTCTTGAAGAAGGATGATAAAAGTAAGAATAATTGTTTGCCCAACATAGGATCTGGCATTCTTACATACCCTTATCCACAGCTTATTGACAAAGTTATCTACTATTTTGTTTACATGAAAAACAGTGGTTATCAAGCTTATGCCAATTTAATGTTCTCATGAAGATAAGTTTTGAACAGGACAGGAATGGGGGAAAAATCCAGATATTTATGGATATCTCTATCAGGTCATGAGGCGGAAAAGAATCATAGGTCAAAACTTGATTCCCAATTCTACAATCTGACAGAAGTTTGAATTCTATTCCTGAGTTTCTTCCTACTTACTTCTTATATATAATTTAAATAAAAAAATAATAGTAGTAGTAATGGTCCTGTGGATAGGTAGGATAATTTTTTTAAAAAATACTTGACTCGATATTTATCCTAGGTCTTATTGGATTTATTCACAAGTTCCAATATTGGATTGTTTCATATGAATATGAAAGGATATTTAGGTAAGTGAAAATTTCCAGGTAAATTTCATCATCGATTAAAGTCCTGAATCTCTGATAGCCGTATCCTTCTAGTTTTAGAAATATATTAATTTAGAATTTTAATAATGACAAGACCTTAGTTGGGACAGTGATTGACTTATCTACATGTAAACATCCTGGTGGAAAAATATGAGAGGGTAGAAAGAAGAATAAGATATCCGTGGAAAAACCTGTGATTAAATTGATGGTTTATCCCCTTGCATATGTATAACTTTTACTTTTCCACCAAAATAGCATCTATCCACATTCATGTGGACATAGGTTATCCCAATGTTAAGTAAGATTTAAACGAAAGATAAAGGATACCTGTGGAAAAGCTAGGTTTGATAATCAGGCTTTTACATAATTGTACACATGATTGGGGATAAGTGACCCTGGCCTACAGACCCATGGAGGCATATGTAATGAGTCGAAAAGAGGTTTGGGAGGAAGTATTGTAGGGTATTCTCAGGAAAATTTTTCCCTGAAAAACTGCATTCTCTGCAAGGTATTCCTTACTGGAAGAGGATTTTTTCGATACAAGAGGATCTTAGGTCGATTTTTGACCTTGAAAAGCTAGAATGTAGGCGCTGCAGGAGCAAGAAGACGGATATTCTTATTCCTTTAAGTAGGAATTCATCTCATCCTCAGTCATTTAGATCAGAGATTGATTGTTTCTCCATTTTTTTCGGTCGAAAAATTAAGGGAGACAAAGGGTATAGGTGGAAAATAATATAATTATTTGAAAATCAATCGGTTATAAATAATGACATATATTTGTAAGTTGGGGTGAACTTTCCTTTCCAGAGGATGGTAGCTCCCACAATTTCAGATGGAAGGCCTGCTTCTTCGGGGCTGTTGGAATCGTAATCTGCGAGAAGGATGGCCGGGAGGTAAGGAGAGAGTTCCTTAGAAAACCTGCTTGAAGCATCAGCGGGAAATTCACAGGGCAGGTTGGTTACAGCCATAACAGCGATCCCTTCACCCTCAAAGCCAAACTTTTCATTTCGGGTTTGTGGATCGTAAATGAATACCGGTCTATCAATCCAGGTCTCCTTTGAAAACTGGATGGCTCCTTCTGGATCGCAGGTAATATCCCCTATGACTCGAAGCGTTTTATGTTCTTTATGCCATCGGGCCGTATCTTCTCTGCTGAGTAGCCGAGGAAATTCAGGTGCCCAGATGATGCAGTTCATCATCATCATGGAGTAAGGGAATACCTGGTCAAGGTTAGATTCGAAGTGGTAGGGTTCTTTTAGGTAAAGATTAATAAGATCAGTACGTACCATTTTTTTTTCATGATAGGGAGAATCCATTTTGAAGCGGTACATCTCGGGAATATCCAAAACGAGTTTGTAGATGTATTTGCGATCCCCTTCTTCATAGGTTTCTTGCAGTTCGTGAAGCTTGATCTCTCTCACAGGGAGGATGTCGTAGATTTCCTGTGCCCCACTAGAGGTTTTTCCGTTTCCCAGAAAGCAGGTTATGACAGGGGGAAGCTCTGTGGGAGTGCCATTTTCTCTGATTTTCATTCCTATTTCATGGAATAAATTTCGAATCTCCTGTAGGTCTCCCTTTTCTACGGCTTGAGGAATGTTTGAGAATACTGTGTTGTGCCCTTCTCCCTCCAGCCTTTTTCCAAGGGTCCAAAGGCTATCAATCATTCCTGCATATCCGGCAAAGTAGGTAAAGGAAGTCAGGATCCTTCCCCCTTCTTTGTGCTGAATGAGTTCGTAGTCGATCAGGCTGGCCTTTTGTTGGACCAGTTTTTTGAGCATGGGTCTGTTTTTGATCTGGCCCTTATGGGTGTGCGAGAAAAACAGGTAGGTTTTTTGGGAGAGAATATGGTCGATACCTATTTCTTTTAAACCAAAAATCACCCTGCAATCCTGAAGGTCTTCATCTATGCTAGCTCCGGCATAGGCATATTCTGTATCGAGAAAAGCTCTTTTGGTTTCTCCGTTTTTGGGATGCTTGGCGGGTTGTACCCAAAACTGAAAGCCTTTCTCGGCCATTTCTTCTACGAGTTCGGGAACGATGGCCACTCTTTTTTCTCCCTTTTTGTCTGCATCTTCTCTTCGAATCCCTATAAAATTTCGCATGTGAATGGTTTAGAATTAGATCGAGAAGCTCAGGCCCGTAGTGAGGCTATACATGGTATTAGGTACAGCAGGATCTGGAGGTCTCGAATCATAAATAAGCTGAAAATAGGTTTTAAATGAAATTTTTCTGCTTACATTGACTGTAACAACGGTTTCGGAAGATACTCGGAAATCTTGAAAATTCCTGAGATTAGGTTGGTAGTAGGTCACATGATCTATACTAAAAAAGGAAGTAAAGGCATAGGCCGCCGACACATAGGTGCTCGCCCTGATGTCTCTGTTGATAAGGTCTATCTCGCTGGGTTGTGGGTCATCGGTTTCTACAAACTCTTCCTCATATTCATACATGACAATGGCTCCCAGAAAAAGGGAGCTTGTGTCGCTTTCTGTGATCTTTATCCGTAATCCAGTGCCGGTCAGTGAGCGGTTTCTGATTAGCTGGATTTCGTCGAACTGCAATTGGGAAAAGGCTTCGAGGGTAAGCCTGGGTTGAAAGGTATAATTGTACCTTAGGTGGGCGAATCTATTATTGACAAAATTGACATGGACTGAGCCAGAACTGCGGCTTAAAAAGCGGATTTGATTGCCCCCTGTAAAAAGGAGAAATTTTTGTTTATTTTGATAATACTCTGCCCTCAGCCGAAATCCATAACGGCTGGACTGACCCGCTTTGTTGCTGGTAAGGCCAAAATTGAAGTCTCCGTCCATGAAAAACTTCTTTTTTGTCTTTTCGGATCTTAGTTTTTCCGTATTGACCACCTGGCTATGCAGGGAGTGGGAAAACAAAAGAAAGAAGAGAAGGGTTATTTTAATTATGAGGTTTTTGTAAGAATCGATCATAGAAATTGAGAAAAATTCATACTTGCTTTGGATCAAAGCCGTATATTTGATTAAGGATTTGTACAAAAGTTCACATTAGATATTAAATCAAAGTAACCATGGATAAAGTAAAGCGATTTCTTCGCAAATTTTTGGTTTTTGGAAGCCTGATATTGGTACTAGGCTTGGCGGGATACTTCACTTTTGCCCGTTATGCGACTTTCAGTGATGGCAGTCGAACCGGTAAGATATCAAAGCTCAGCAGAAAAGGCTTGGTCATCAAAACCTGGGAAGGATCCCTTAACGAAGGAGGCCATGAAGGAGGTGCTTCGTCCGACAAGTGGGGATTTTCTATTTATCCCTGGGATGATGATTTGGTCAATCAAATCAAAGATGCCCAGGCTAAAGGAAACACAGTAAACATTCATTACCACGAGCGGTACTTCACTGTGTCTTTTTGGGGAGATACCAAATACTTTATTGATGAGGTAAAGGTGGTCGAGTAATCCTCTTCTTATTTTGTCTCGATAGCATCAATTGATGCTGTCTGTCCTGCCCAGACTATCTGGGAGTGCTGACATTTCTATTTTTACAAATAATTTTTCCAGGCTTAATCTATCTAAAACTCCCGAGGAATAAATACCCTGGTCCGTTTGAAATTTCTTTAGCGCCTCTTGGGTTTCTCTTTTGAAAACACCATCTACAGGCATGAAGTAGCCTTTTTCTACCAAAACTTTTTGGACTTCAAATACCAACTGGCTCTGGTCTCCGACTTTTGCGATTACCTTGTTGTCGAGAAGATAGGTCAGTTCTTTGGGTAAGAAGTTCCCCTTTTCTTCCAAAAGAATAATCTCTTCATTCCCAAATCCTCTTTTTTTCCACTCTGCGCTTTTGATGAGTTTTTGCTTGAGCATTTGGGCTTTGGCAAGGTATTGTTGATAGGTATCGACATAGGATTGCTCCGTGCTGCTATGGGGCGAAGTAGATTTTACATCTATGCGGTGTTCTTTCCAACAAAAGCGAGCATAGGTGGCAGCTTGTTCCAGGCTCTGAAAATATTGAAGGACCACATCGGAATTGTGATAATTGGGATCGATGTCTGGACTTGGGGATTCTGTGTAATTCTTAGGAGGATGGAATTTTCTCCAATTTTGAAATTGGAAAAAGGCGATTAAAGGAAGACATATGATGACGATCAGGTAGAATAAGTTTTTCATCCTCAACTATTTGAGTAGTTCGGAGAGCAAGATAAAAAAAGGGAAGAAATTTTTCATTCTGATAGGCAAACTTAAGGAACTGGTATTTAGCTTTTATTCCTTATATATTTATCAAAATGTCCATGTAAACCATAACTTTCAATCAAGTCATTCGAATGATTAGGAAAAGTACCTTGGCTTGGGCGACTATGCTGAGTTGTTTCGGTGCCATATTCGCTCAAAACCCTGATAGCACTATGACGGACTCTGTGCTGACGGAAGAACCCGCCCAAAAGAGTCAAATCTTTAATATTCCCATTGATCGATACGGGATTGATTACATCATCAACGACCGTTTTGGAAAATTTGGAGATCCAATTTCCTCCTTGATTTTCTTTGCTCCCGATTTTGGAGAGGACGTCTTGATAAAGGAAATGGGAGTTGCCCGGTCTAAGAAGGATTTTTTTAAGAATCCGCCATTTTCATTGACATACACCAAGATCGATACGATAGAGCAAGCTTTTGGGAAAAGGTTCTTTGTGCTTCAAGGTGAAAAAGGCAGGGTAAAATTGAAATTTCCTTCCAGGACAGAGGTAAAATTGGGGGAGACCATAGACTTTGACGGAAACCTCGTTCGTGTAGAGAAGAATGGGTATGACAAGGAAAATGACGAATTATCTATCAGCGTAAATGTAGAGGGAGATACGGATCTGCTTGAAGCATTTAGCTTTTCAAATACATCTATTTCCAAAGACGCTAATGCGGATGAAATCACAACAGTGGTTTTGGAATATGAACGGGAAAAGTTTCTCGATCAGGATGGAAGGGTAGAAGCTGAAGGATTCATCTTTGACATAAAGCTCAATGCTTCCTCGACCTACACTTTTGATGGAGGAGAGATATATGCCTTTCAAGTAAATAAGGTTTCTTTTCTGCCTATAGTCGTAATCGTCTTATTGTTGGGAGCGACTTTTTTCACCCTGTATTTTGGATTTGTAAATATTCGGAAGTTTAACCTGGCCATCAATGTGGTTCGAGGAGCTTATTCCGACCCTAATGAAAAAGGAGAGGTTTCCCACTTCCAGGCTTTGACTGCTGCTCTTTCAGGAACGGTAGGTCTGGGAAATATTGCTGGGGTAGCCATTGCGATTTCCATAGGTGGAGCGGGAGCTACCTTTTGGATGATCATTGCTGGTTTGCTGGGAATGTCATCCAAATTTACGGAATGTACACTGGGAGTAAAATACAGGACCATAGACGCCAAAGGTGAAGTTTCGGGGGGGCCCATGTACTACCTGAGTCGTGGCTTGGAAAAGCGAGGCTTGAAGATCTTAGGAAAAATCTTTGCGGCCTTCTTTGCCATTATGTGTATTGGAGGATCCTTTGGGGGAGGAAATATGTTTCAGGTCAATCAGGCATATAAGCAATTTGACAACATTGGTATTTTTCACCTTGATGGATGGATTTTTGGGGTGATCATGGCGGGTCTGGTCGCCATTGTCATCATCGGAGGAATCAAGAGCATTGCCAACGTAACGGATAAAATCGTACCCATCATGGTAGGGGTTTATGTACTGGCAGCTTTGATCATCATCGGGATGAATCTGCCACAGGTGCCTCTGGCCTTCAGTGAGATTTTTTCAGGAGCCTTTTCACCTACAGCTGTAGCGGGAGGTTTTGTAGGAGTATTGATACAAGGATTTAGGAGAGCTGCATTTTCTAATGAGGCTGGCGTAGGATCTGCATCGATTGCTCACTCAGCTGTGAAAACCAACAATCCTGCCAGTGAGGGAATCGTAGCCTTGTTGGAGCCATTTATTGATACGGTCGTCGTCTGTACCATGACTGCTCTGGTCATTATCATTACCGACAATCACCTCGACCCCAATGCTTCGGACGGAGTAGCCCTTACTTCACAGGCTTTTAGTTCTGTTCTACCCTTTTTCGATTATATTTTGGCCGTGGCTGTGATTTTGTTTGCCTTCTCTACCATGATTACCTGGTCGTATTATGGACTAAAATCCTGGACCTATCTCTTTGGTGGTAGCCGTACGGCGGATGTTACTTATAAAGTACTCTTTTGTGGCTTTGTGGTAGTAGGTGCTGCTGCTTCTTTGGGTAAAGTAACAGACTTTTCGGATGCAATGATTTTCGCTATGGCTTTTCCCAACGTGATCGGCCTAGTGATATTATCACCTGAGGTGAGAGATGAACTCAGAAAATATGTCGGGAAGATAAAGTCCGGTGAGATCATCAAGGTAAAGTAAGTCTGATCTATAAAATTAATGAAAGGCAGTTCCATCTGGGGACTGCCATTTTTAATTTCTAAAAAAGATTACTGTAATTATCCGGTCCTGATGATAAGCGCTCCAAGCGGGTCCAACTAAGGGAGGAAGGCTAGGCACTTTTTCAAGATTTGATGTCTCCTATGGAAAAGGTAAGCAAGATTATTACAGATAATTTATCCGAGAAAGAAGAGGCAATGATCCTACCTGTACCAACAAGCAAAATAACTTCCATTCAGTTATCCATAAGCAGGATAAAAAGCCCGAACTAGAAGCTATCATCCATAGTTATCTTCCTTCTCAGGCATCGAAAAAGGATGAGGAATCAGGGTACTCGATTTAGGATGGCTTGTTGTCGGGTATTGATAGGGTAAGAAAAAACATCAAATTCTTCTAAATCTTTCCCACTACTAAAGGGGGACTCTTTGCTTCCTCCAAAGACTTCGAAGGTGACCTGCTCTGTATAGGGATCAAGGGAATAAATGACCGTAAGCAAAGAGGCATTAACAGAAAATCTTGATATCAGAGAATTTCCAAAAAGGTAAGCATCCAAGAGAATCGAATTTTTCTCATCTATTCGGTAATGGCCTTCTTTTTCGTTAATCAGGACTAATTCGTAGGCCCTCCGGTCTTCTTGCTCTAATTTGTAGATAAGGAACCAGTTCCACCTTCCATTCTCTGGATTTTCAGAGATCTTAAGTTCCATCGGTATGTTTTGGAGGGTATCTTTGGGCCCAAAAATGTGGAGTACACCTTCCCATTTTCCTATCCAATCCTCCGGGAAGATAACTGTGGTATCTTTTTGGATTTCCTGACTCCAACAAACCAGGGGAAAAAATAGGAAAAAAATAAGGCTAAGGTTTTTCATGATTCTTGAATATTTCGAGGATGTCTTTCCAGTTATTTTTCCTGGCTTGGAGATAAGGGCTTTGGCCCTCCTTGTCCTCTTCGAATGGATCTACTCCATAGGTAAGGAGTACCTTGACAAGTTTGCTATTTTTCCCGGCCAGAAAAAGGGTGTTTTTACCATCTTTTTGTTTTGCCTTAGGCCTTGCTCCCATTTTCAGGAGAAACTCTACCAGGTGATAGGTTTCGTTTTGGACGGCTTCAACAAGGGCCTGGTCGATTTCTTCCTGCTTTCGGGAGTTTGATTTGGACTCTGGTTCCTGAGTCTTTGCCTGGCCGTTGGCGGGATTGCGCTGTGGGATAGATTCTTCAGCCAATTTTTCCAGGTGATCGATTAATTCTCTTCCTTTCTTTTCCAAGCCTTGTAGGTCATATTGTTCATTTAAATTGGCGTAGAATCCATCTGCAAGACCTATGAGGAGGGCACTGAGTCGAGGAAACTGGGTGAGAAGTCCATCTGCGATGGGGAGAATATCGAAGTCTCCTGATCCGAAAATCTCTGTGAGGTTAAGGTGTTTGTCGTGTTCTTCGATTCGATGTTGGACGCTGGCTTTTTGGAGGATTTTCTTGATTCTCAAGCTGGGGACATTGCGATGGAGTACTGTTTTTCCATCCTCGTCAGTCAGAACGGGATCAGCCCCGTGATGAAGGAGGCTTTTAATTATGCCTATGCTTTCTGTATCCACTGAGACCATGAGAGGGGTTTCGCCTTTTATATTTTGATGATTGACATCGGCTCCTGCATCAATCAATTTTCTGGACAGGGTGGTCTCTCCAGCTTTGATGGTTTTGAAGAGAATGGTTTCCTCCATCTGGTCCATGATGTCAAGGTTGGCAGCCTTCTCTAAAAGGTAGGCGAAGGCCTCCTTATTTTTGTATTCGACGGCATACATGAGGGGAGTTTGTCCGATTGTATCCTGGGCATCTATGTTTGCGCCTTGTCGGACGAGAAATTTGAGGCAGGAAGTCTGATCATGGACGAGAGCTCTATGGAGGGCAGTTTGTCCTTTTCTTCCTTTGTAGTCAATTTTTTTTCCTGCTTTGAGAAGAATACCAAGGCAGCTTTCATTTCCATCCTCAGTAGCGATCAAGAGGGTCTCTTCGTCAAACCTTCCATAGCGACGAAGCACCTTCTGTTTGTTCCAAAAATCTTTGATTCGGACGAGCATAGGAGAAAAAGGCCTTTTTTCAGGGGCTTGACATGGTTACAATTTACGGATTCCTAAGTTAATCCCTATATGGGTTGGATTTCGATTTTCAAATACTGGATCAGGATTTCTTTTAATTTTTGAATGAGAAGGGGCTTGGTCAGAAAATTATCCATCCCGGCAGCTTGGGCTTTATTTTTGTCATCCTTGGTAGCATTGGCTGTCAAGGCAATAATGGGGAAATGCTCAATAATATTATTTTGCTGGAGCTGCCTAATGGCGTTGGTGGCCTGATAGCCATCCATGATAGGCATCTGAATATCCATGAGAACAAAGTCATAAGAATTTCGCCTTACCTCCTTTACGGCTTCCTTTCCATTCTCACAAATTTCATATTCGAGGCCCAGCTTTTTGAGCATCAGTCCAGCCACTTTTTGGTTGACCTTATTATCTTCTACTAAAAGGACTTTCTTACCTCTAAATACCTTTGAAAAATCCTCAATTTTATGATTGGGTCGATCGGGTTCATTAATTTTTTCAAAAGGAATCTCTACAAAGAAAGAAGTTCCCAGTCCAGGTTGACTCTTTAAGCTAATTTTTCCCCCCATGAGGTTTACCAATCTTTTTGTAATGGCCAAGCCCAGGCCTGTTCCGCCAAATTTTCTTGTAGTGGATTCATCGGCTTGGGAGAAAGCTATAAAAAGCTTTTTCTGAGCTTCTTCCGAAATACCTACACCTGTATCTTCTACTTCAAACTCGAGGTGATAGGTATCTTTAGTTTCCTTTATCACTTGGGCACGTAGGGCGACGAAGCCATTTTCGGTAAACTTGATGGCATTCGATATGAGGTTTGAGAAGATCTGATTGATACGAATGGAATCCCCCTGTACCATTTTGGGCAATGAAGGTGGAATTTCATTTCTGATCTCTATCCCTTTATTGATAGCGTCATGCTCCTGTAGCAGGATAACCTGAGAGATCTCCATACCGATATCCAGGTTATTTTTTTCTATTTCGAGCATATTGGCCTCGATCTTGGAAAAGTCGAGGATATCATTGATGATACCGAGGAGTTTTTGGCCGGAAAGTTTGAGAAGGTCGAGGTAATTTTTTTGGGTACCGTCCACAGGAGTCTGCTCCAGGAGTTGGGCTATGCCCAGAACTCCATTCATGGGTGTTCGTATTTCATGGCTCATATTGGCTAGAAAGAGGCTTTTACTTTGATTTGCGCGATCGGCGGCTTCTTTTTCAGCCTTCAGGGCCTTGATATAAAGGGAAATTTTTTCTTTGAGCAGGAAAAAGCTGTCAGTCAGTCTACCAATTTCGTCGTTGCCTATTTGAGGCTTCGCTTCCGATTCGTCTTCGACAAAATCTCTTTCTATAAAGCAAGATATGTCCTTACTCAGCCATGCAATGTTTTTGGTGAGTAATTCTGAGAAATAGTAAGTAACAAATACACCTAAAATAAGGAGTATGCCGATGGTCAGGCCCAAAATGAGCTTAAAATTTTGGAGATTATCGGACTTGATATTCTGTATTTCGCCGATGGACTCTTCTATAAGTGATTGGATATGGATATGGGTAAGATCTATTTCCGCCCGGAGGTTGGAGTGATTTCTGATCCCCATTTTCCGGTCCAATTCAACCAGTTTTTTGAACTGTTCCACATAGGTATCCAGGTGATAGCGGGCTATTTTTTTATTCGAGGCGGTCAACGTGGGATTTTTATCGAGCTTTTCCCTCATTTCGGCACTTTCCATCAGGAGAAGGTTGATGTACCTGTCTTCGGATCGAATAATATAGTCTTTTTCTCTTCTCCTAAGGCTTAGGACACCCGCGAGTTCGAAGCCGGGGATTCTCTCCAACTTATGAATGTTGCTTCGCATAACCCCCTCTATGCCGTATTGGCGATATCCCCTTTCCAATAAGAGATTTTTCATGGTCTGAATACGAACATCATTGTCTATCAAGAGGGTAGGCAATTTCTTGATGGGCTTGGAGACAAAATGCATCTGGGTTTCGAGGTCCTTGAGGAGTTCCCTCAGATCTTTGAATATTTCCTTGTGAAGGTTGTGGTGATATTCGAGGGAAGGACTATTTTTTTTTGAGTGAAATTCCTTGCTGCTGGGAGCGTAAGAAAGAAATTCCTCAATAATTTTTGTATCCATGAGTATAAGGCTATAAAGCCTTTCCACTTCTATGGTGATCTGGTCAAGGTTCCTGACTTTTTTATTGTATATCAGGCAAACAGAGGTAAGAAGTACACTTAGTACAAAAAAGAAAGAGAAGGAGGCAATGAGTTTACTCCTATATGATTCAAACATAGATGATCTACCCTTTCCACAAAAAAAGTGCTAAGTAGCTTCATTAAAAATTTCTATACTTGTATAATCTTACCTCTGTAAATTGGAGTAAGGATATAAGAATTTTTTGTCTCATTCTTCATTCTATTCTTCCAATCGCTTGCTCATTACCCAGTCCCATTCTATTTTTTTACCCAGTGTAAACTTTACTTCGCCGCAATATTGAAAATCGTACTTGTTGTAAAACTTGATCGCCCTGGTATTTTGAGGCCATACTCCCAGCCAGACAATATTGCACGCATTCTTACGTCCCTGGTCAAGGCAGTGCTTCATGAGGCGATGGGCTAAACCCTTTCCATGCCATTTTTTGTAGAAATAAAAACGCTTGAGGGCATAGCCCTTACCCTCTGAAATGCAGTCTGGAAGTATATCGACGATGGTTTTTGCGTAGCCCAGCAAACTTCCCTCCTTTTCCATGATCCAAAACTCGGATTGAGGACATGCCATCTCCTTGCGGATATTTTCTTGGGTAAATGCTTCATCCACATAGTCAAAAAATGCTGGTTCTCCCTGATAAGCCTTTTCAAAGGTCTCCAGGAAGGTAGCCTTCCCATGTTTGGACAGGGCGGGGATATCTGCAACTTCTCCTTTTCGAATTAAAATGCCTGAAGGGGAAGATGATTGATCTGGCGTTTGCATATGCTCGATATCTATCATAATTTTCTGTATCCGAAAAAATAATATCAATGGCAATGGAAAGAAAACTACTACTGACCACAAAGATAATTTTGATGTTACTGGCCTTGCTTTTGCTTGACGGTACAGCCTGGGCACAAGGCAAAAAGAAGGGGAACAAGCGAAAGGAGTCACAAAGCGAAGCTCCTGCCGAAAAGCTCGAGCCCAAACTCCTGGAAGGGATGACGTGGAGGTCCATTGGCCCTTATCGGGGGGGACGGTCATGCGCTGTGACTGGAGTGCCCGGGAATCCCAATTTATTTTACTTTGGTTCAACAGGTGGAGGGGTCTGGCGTACCAAAGACGGCGGACAAACCTGGGAAAATATCTCTGACAGATACTTTGGGGGGTCTATTGGAGCGGTAGCCGTGAGTGAGTACGACCCCAATGTCATTTATGTAGGAGGAGGAGAAAAGACAGTGAGGGGAAATGTCTCCTACGGTTATGGAGTTTGGAAATCTCTCGATGCAGGACAAACCTGGGAACAGATGGGCCTCCCTAAATCAAGGCATATATCTCGGATTCGTATTCACCCCAAAAACCCGGACCTTGTCTATGCTGCTGTAATGGGCGACCTGTACCAATCTTCAGAAGAAAGAGGTGTCTACCGATCCAAGGATGGAGGAAAAACCTGGGAAAGAATTCTATTCGCCAATACAGATGCCGGAGCGGTAGATTTGATCTTGGATCCTACCAATCCCAGGCATATATACGCAAGCACCTGGCGAATCCGAAGGACCCCTTACAGCCTTTCAAGTGGGGGAGAAGGGTCGGAGTTGTGGAAAAGTACGGATGGTGGAGACAACTGGATGAAGCTTACAGGAAAAAAAGGATTGCCCGAAGGAACCCTGGGCATCATAGGTGTGGCTGCTTCTCCCGTGCAAAAAGATAGGGTATGGGCCATCATTGAAGCTGAAGAGGGAGGAGTATTTCGCTCCGACGACGGAGGTGAAAACTGGATCAAGACCAATGATTCCAGAGCCTTGAGACAGCGAGCCTGGTACTACACCCGGATTTATGCAGATACCAGGGACGAGAATACGGTCTATGTGATGAATGTAAGTTACCATAAATCCACTGATGGGGGCAAGACTTTCAAGGCAAACCGGGCACCTCACGGAGACCATCATGACCTTTGGATCGCTCCTGAAGACCCTCAGCGAATGATCATTGGCGACGATGGAGGAGGACAGATTAGCTTCGATGGAGGAGAAAATTGGTCCACCTATTACAATCAACCCACAGCTCAGTTTTACAGGGTAAGTACGGACAATCACTTTCCCTACCGAATCTATGCAGCCCAGCAGGATAATTCTACCATCAGGATTGCTCACCGTACCCTCGGGCGCTCCATCGGAGAAAGAGACTGGGAAGCCACTGCAGGAGGCGAAAGTGCCCATATAGCTGTAGATCCTGAAAATAACGATGTAGTTTACGGAGGCAGTTACGGAGGATACCTCACCCGAGTCGATCACGAGACCAATACCCGAAGAGCCATCAACGTGTGGCCCGATAATCCGATGGGACATGGAGCAAAGGACATGAAATACCGTTTCCAGTGGAATTTCCCCATTTTCTTTTCTCCCCACGATCCCGACAGGCTATATGCTTGTTCCAATCACCTTCATGTCTCCACCGACGAGGGGCAAAGTTGGGCCAGCATCAGTCCTGACCTCACCCGCAATGATTCTTCTAAATTGCTTTCCTCTGGAGGACCGATAACCAAGGACAACACAGGAGTAGAATACTACTGCACCATTTTTGCAGCCGTGGAATCCCCGATGGAAAAGGGGCTGATCTGGGTAGGATCGGATGATGGCCTCATACATATCAGCAGGGACAATGGTGAAAACTGGGAGAATGTAACTCCGCCTGATATGCCGGATTGGATCATGGTCAATAGCATCGACGTGGATCCTCATCAAAAAGGTGGAGCCTATGTTGCCGCTACGATGTACAAATCAGGAGATTACAGGCCCTACCTTTACAAAACCAAGGATTATGGGAAAACCTGGGCTCCTATTGTCAAGGGAATAGATCAGGATCACTTTACCCGTGTACTAAGAGCTGACCCTGTCCAAAAAGGCCTTCTCTACGCAGGTACTGAAAGCGGTATGTATATTTCTGTCGATGATGGGGCTCACTGGCAGCCGTTTCAACTCGATCTTCCCATCGTACCCATTACTGATTTGACCATTAAGAATGATAACCTGATTGCCGCGACACAGGGGAGAGGATTATGGATCATTGATGACCTGACCCTGCTCCGACAGTTGGACAATAGGCTGGCGCAACAGGATTTTCACCTTTTCGCACCCATGCCTAGCTATCGTATGGGGGGAATCAGTACGGGAAACCCAAAAACGGCCGGACAAAACCATCCCGGTGGGGTAATGGTCCATGTATTCGCCAAGGAGAAGCCTGAAGAAGGCAAAGAAATATCTGTTTCCTTCTACGAAAATGACGGGAGCCTCATAAAATCATTCAGTTCAAAAGATAATGAGGCTAAGAAATGGTTTGAGGGAATGAAGCCCGGTATCAACCGATTTTTGTGGGACATGAAATATGAAGATGCCAAGGATTTTAAAGGAATGGTCCTTTGGTGGGGACAGATGGATGGGCCTAAAGCTGTACCTGGTGACTATAAGGTCTGCCTTTCTGTAGATGGAGATTCGATGTGGCAGGATTTTACCATCCTTCCCAATCCCCTATCAGATGCCAGTCAATCAGCTCTCGAGGAACAGTTTGATTTTCTTTTGGGAATCAGAGATAAATTGAGCGAAACCCACGAGGCCATCATTGCGATTCGGGAGACCCGCGAGCAATTTGACAGGCTGAAAAAAGACTATGGAAAGGACAGCACCGCAAAAGAACTCTTGGCTAAGGTCGGAGAGATAGATGCTGTAATGACGGAGGTGGAAAAAAGTCTTTACCAGACAAAAAACAGAAGTGGGCAGGACCCTTTGAATTTTCCTATAAAATTGAACAATAAGTTGGCTCACCTGGCAGCCTTGGAATCCATCGGCGATCATCGGCCTACCCAGCAGTCCAAAGAATTTCGGAGAGAGATTACAGGGACCATCGATGAAGAATTGTCCCTTTGGTATGAACTGAGAAAAAATGAAATACCCAAGATCAATCAAATGATCAAGGACATGGCACTGGACTATATCCGACTTGAACCAGGCAAAAGCCTTAAATAATTTTATCTCGGACAGTGATATGCTGCTCTGATACCCAAATTCGGAGCAGCTTTTTCCTCTACCTATTGCCGGGGAATATATCCTCTTCTATCTTTGGTGAGGTATTTTGATTTTCCGATTTATTCCCCAATAGCTATTACACTTTAAATCATTCGAAGATGAAACTGCAGGTATTTTTTATTTTATCCTTGCTAATTTTCTACAGCTGCACTCAAAAGGAAAGGGAGCAACAGGTATCGGCATTGAAGGCAGAGTACCAAGAAATGATAGAGGGAAGCGGGGCTACCCAGGCAGAAATCAGGGAAAAATCCAAAGAACTGGCTGCGGCTTATTTGAAGGAAGCACCCGTACAGGCAGATACGGCTAAGAGGGTTGAGTACATGTACATGGCTGCTGAATTGTACGAGGGCTTTGACCAGAATATACAAAGGGCCTTGGAAATCTATGAGCAGATTGTAGCGGAATACCCAAATACAGAAAGGGCCAAGGACGCTTTGTTCAAACAAGGATTTCTCTATCATGAGCGGGTGAAAAACCTCGAAAAAGCAAGGGCTGCTTATGAGTCCTTTATAGAAAAGTATCCCAATGACGAACTGACTGATGATGCTGAGAAGGAAATAAAATTCCTGGGATTGACGCCGGAAGAGGTATTCGAGATTCTACAGCAACAAGCTGACTCTCTTGAGGCGGGTGATAGCCTGCAATAGTTGTATAAAAAGGGACAACGTTTCCTTCGATTTGACGTTGTCTTTTTTGAATAATGCACATATGCTTCAAAGACCATTTTCTGTCATTTTCCTTGCTATTGTCTTGGCTTTGTCGGCTTGTACCCCTGAGGAATTCCAAAAGCCAGTCGCTCAAAAGCGATTTTCTTATCGTTTTTCCAACCTTAATGCACGGGTAGATCCTATTGATGTAAGGCTGAGCACTGCAGACGATGTAGATTGGTTGGGTTTTGATATTACCTTTGAAGGAAAAGAACCCCGTGAAGGTTACGGTTCTGTCCTGGTAACAGTGGATAGTAGTCAAAGGGACAGTTCTGATGTATTATTTTTTGATATTTTGGATAATAGGTCCAAAGAACCGATTACCCAAGGTCTGGAATTCAACTCTGAAGTCTCTGATGTAACGGATTTTCCGGCTTCGTTATTTTTGGTTGATAGCTTTGGCAAACCCGTACTTGTGAGAACACTGGACGATTTCGACGATCCGCAGGATGGGACAGCAGGGATTCGATTCGTGAATATGAACTATCTTTTTGTCTCTGTCTCTCTTGAAGTCAAAAATGACACAACTGTCATTGATCGAAAAAACTTTTTGAATTCCTCTGGTTTTGAATATGTAGGGGCGGGTAACAGGACCATTTACCTGAGAAATGACTTGACTCAGACCCTCATTGACTCAATTCCTAACCTTACCATGAAGGCGGGAAGGGTCTACAGTGTCTACTTTACCCAAAAAATGGGAAATCCAGTGATAGGATATGAGAAACTTCGATAATGGCATAGAAAAAAATCTCAGGGGCTTGTTTCTTTTCGGCCTTCTGATCCTTTTTATAGCACCGGTTCAGGCTCAGAAATTGAGCGCCGGCAGGGTTATGGTTGGAGGAAGTTTTTTGGACCTAAGTGGGGTAGATGGACCCCTGACCCAAAAGGGTCACAATGCTGTCGGTAACAATTTCCTTACCCTCGGCGTGGGTTTCGAGCAATTTTTCAATAGGATCTCCATGGGCTTTGACTCCTACAACTTCATGATTCGGGGAGATTACAATTACCAGGACTTTTTTCGTCCCTCCATCAATTACCATTACCTCCTTTTCAAGTCTGGGATCATAGTATTCAAGCAAGAGGATAGAATGATCGTCTATCCCAGTGCGGGAATAGGGGGAGGAAGAGTGGGCATACGTCTGGTAGACCTTGACGACGCAGAGATTAAGCGGTCTTCTTCCTTTGGAGGAATGATGGAAGTAGCTCTAAATGCCCGCTGGTACAAACTGCTTGAAGGAGAGACCCTTTATCACATGGAGACAGGCATATCCATAGGCTACATGCAGCGAGTGGGAGCAGATTGGATCTTGAGAGGAATTACTGATGATTCTACGGGCCTGACCGCAAATCCCGACGGATTTTTCTTTAGACTGACCCTGGGTATTGGACATTGGAGCGAATAAACACCTTCAGCTTTGCTTTATAAGATCAGAGACTTCTTACTTGCCTTAATTATTCTCATCTTGAGTAGTCCTCTGTTTTTGCTCATTGTTATCGGTCTTTTTATTTCCCAAAAGCGGGTTTTTTACCTACAGCAAAGGCCTGGATTCAGGGAAAAGCCCTTTTCACTCATTAAGTTTTCTACCCTCTACGATGCTCCGGAAGGAGTTGACGAAGCCTATCGGCAGCAGGACCGCCTTACGCCGCTTGGAAAAATCCTCAGAAAGTATTCCCTTGACGAACTTCCGCAGGTGTTCAATGTGCTCAAAGGTGAGATGAGCCTCGTAGGTCCCCGTCCCCTCCTCATGGAATACCTTCCCCTGTATACAAAAGAAGAACAACTGAGGCACAGCGTCATGCCCGGGATCACAGGATGGGCACAGATTCACGGAAGAAATAGCATTCCCTTCAAAAAGAGATTTGAGTACGACCTTTGGTATGTGAAAAATAAATCTTTTATCCTGGATCTTAGAATCATAGGAATGACGTTGAAAAAGGTCTTCTTAAGGGAAGGAGTTTTTGCCAATGAATGGACCACCTCCCCTCGTTTTGATGGAAATAATTGAGACCTGAAGCTCTTCCTGAAGTCAAAACCATCTGAGTCTTCTATCATCGGATCATCCCAATCATCATGAATCGTCTGATCATCTTATTTCCCCTCCTACTTGCTATGGGAATTCATGCTCAGCCAAAGCCTCACAGCAGCCTGGGATATGTCCACACCCCCAAAGGCCATCTACATATGTTGGTCATTTTTATTCGATATACCAATGCAGACCTCATGCCCGGGCAGCCGGCCTGGCCCAATTCTTCAGAAAAGGGAGAATTGCCTCGATTCGCAAAAGGCGAAAACAATGAACTTTTTGCTCCTGACACTTCCTGGTTTGAGCGTTCGGACATGAAGCACAACCTCAGCGAATATTACTTCTGGAATTCGGGCGCTAGCTTCAAAGTCACCGCGGATATCTATCCCATACAGGTTCCAGTGCGCTATCGAAATCCCCGGAGAGGCAATTATTACGGCAATTATGTGCAGATGAATCAGGAGGCCATCGACTGGATCGCCGAAAATGATACCGACTTTGACTGGTCCAAATACGACAACCGAGAGAATCTTCCCCGATACAAATCAGATAATTCGAGGTCGGAGCCCGACGGAATCCTGGATTATGTCATCATCAACCACCGCGCTCCGGGTTCTAATGGGTTCGGAAATACAGGTAACCTGAATATCCCAGGGACAGATTTTAGGATAAATGCCGGACATACAGCTGCCACTTGTTATGCAGATGCCAAGCACAACTGGATGTACAACACCCACGAATTTGCCCACAACCTCTTCCAATGTCCCCATCTTATGGGTGCCAATACCTCAGATGGCAACAGGTACTACGTCCAGAAAGGATGGGGAATGATGGCCGCCTGGCATGCTCCTTTTTACACCGTCAATGCATGGGAAGCATGGTGGCTGGGATGGATGGAGGCTCAGGAAGTGAAGAAGTCGGGCCGCTACCAATTGGGAGATTTTTTGACCGACCGGGACGTGATTCGCATTCCTATTCCCGATTCAAAGGACTATTTATGGATAGAAAATCACCAAAAGAGACACTATTGGGATCATAAATTATTCTATAGCGATACGACAAAGGACGAGCCACAGGTATCCAAAGGAATTTATATGTACGTCGTGTCAGGAAGACTCAATGATAGAAATAATCCCAGTCTCAGTCCTTTCAACCAAGCCTGTGTCAACGCCATCAAGATGATGAATGCAGAAGGTAATTTCGATTATACCTATACTTCTCAAAAGGCGGAATATTGGCAGGCTTTCGAGAAGGGGAGGCCCAATCCATTTTCAGGACAAAACGACTTTCAGTTTATCAAGGTAGATTTGGACAGCAATGGCCAAATTTGTGTTCCCTTTATGCACGGGAATAATGATGGAAAATCCTGCGATCAGATCGACATATGGGCAGAAATGGAGGGAGGCAAGCCCAAACTTACCTATGGAAATACAGGAAATGAAAATGATGCCCTTGATGTAGGGGATGAGGTAGGACTGTCAGGAGTGTTTCCGGTCAGCAATTATCCTATTTATCGCAAAAAGGCCGATAGCCTGGATGATTACATCATCGCCGGGATTACCATTAGCATAATGGACAAAAATGAGGATGGAAGTTATGAACTGGACATTAATCTGAATGACTGGAAGCTGAGGAAGGATCAGCGTTGGTGTGGGACCTTGAAGATGCAAAAAGCCCTTAATAGCGCTCAAGTTGAATTTTTAGAAATAATGCCTAAGACGGAGCTGAGACTGGAAAAAAGTGGAACCCCCAACCGGCAAAAGCCCCATCCCGAGACAAATACCTACATCAGTCCTACTCGCCTGCTCATTCCCCCGGGACGAGGGATATACCTTCGGAAAAACTCAGTTTTGTACCTGGATAAAACCAGCAGCATCATTTTTCAAGGTAATAGCCAATTGGTCATAGAAAAAGGAGCCAAGGTCATTCTGGAGGGTAAATTAATTTTTCTGGAGGATGCCCAACTCATTCAGAAGAGAAAACGAGATTTGAAACTCAGGAAGGGAGAAATTATTTTTCTCTGATATACATCCGAGAGCTTAGTACTTATCATCTGTGCAAAATGTGATAAATGCTCTTCGTGAAACATTGAGCAGACATTACGGGGGATATTTCAAGAAATATGAATACATTCATGTTAATGAATATCGAAGCTGAAAAGATGTGGATGTATAAATGGTTCTTTTTGTTGTTGGGACTTTTTTTTGCCTCAGTAAGCCCAGGACAGGAGGCCCTCTATGTCAAGGATTTAATAGATCTCAACCCTGTGGACTCTGCCAGGGTAGTATATTTCATTGAAAATCAAGAAGATTCCAGGCTCATTGGATTTACCGATAAGCAGGGAAAAGTCATCTTGGGCGACTCTTTGCCCAGAGATAGGAAAAATTTTTATTTTGAAATAACCCATCCTTCCTACCATCCCCTTCAAATTTCCTACAAAAAGGCTCGGGATCGTTCATTTGGTTTATTTTTGGAAAGTACTTCCTTCGAATTGAGCGATGTGGTATTTACGGCAAGTAAGTTTCAGACAAAAAAGAGTGAGGTAGCCCAGCAAGTCTCGGTTTTGACCCAAAAAGAAATCCAGCTTGCGAATCCTCAGACTTCTGCGGACCTCCTCACTTTCACGGGCAATGTGTTTGTCCAAAAAAGTCAGATGGGGGGAGGAAGCCCCAATTTAAGGGGATTTGAGGCCAACAAGGTTCTTTTGGTGGTAGATGGTGTAAGGCTCAACAATGCCATTTACAGGTCGGGTCATCTGCAAAATGTTCTCACCATTGACCCTTCGATAGTAGCCAGGGCAGAAGTGCTTTTTGGACCTGCCTCGGTAATATATGGTTCGGATGCCCTGGGAGGAGTCATGCATTTTTATACCCTGAGGCCTGAGGTATCTACCACGGGAAAGGTGGAGACCCAGACCCATATTTCTTCGAGGTATTCTTCTGCCAACCGTGAAAAAAGAATCCATGGACATATCCATATAGGGGGAGAAAAATGGGCTTCTCTGACCAGCCTTTCGCTGATGGATTTTGGAGATCTGAGGGTCGGAATACGAAGGGGAGAATCCTTTGAAGGCCTAGGAATTCGGGATTCCTTTGTGGTCAGAAAAGGGGAAGAAGACAAGATCATAGCAAATGATGACCCTAATCGGCAGGTAGCCACCGGTTACCGTCAACTCGATTTCCTACAAAAAATCCTCTACCTCCCCAGTCCCTATCAATCACATACTTTAAATTTCCAGCTTTCCTCCTCGACCGATATTCCCCGCTACGATCGCCTTACCCAGGAGAGAGATGGACGACTGCGATTTGCAGAGTGGTACTACGGCCCTCAGGAAAGGCTACTTACGGCTTATCACTTTCATCATACCCGGCCAAGCCTTTTATGGGAGGAGGTGAAGGTGACGACGGCCTTTCAAAAAATCCAGGAGAGCAGGAATAGCCGCAGCCTGAATGCCGATTGGCTCAATCTTCGGGTCGAAGATCTATACATTGGAAGCCTTAATCTGGATGTGTTTAAAAATCTTGGTCAAGGCAGCCAACTGTCCTACGGACTGGAGATTGTATCCAATCGGGTGTTGTCGGAGGCGAGAAGTGAGAACATTATCAATGAGGAAATCAGGCCCCTCGATACCCGCTATCCTGATGGTGGAAGTTGGATGAATACCTATGCGGCCTATGCGACCTTTCGCCAACGGTGGAATGATCACCTCTTAATGCGTGCAGGACTGCGGTGGACCCTGGTAGATCTGACAGCTGATTTTGAGGATAATAGCTTTTATTCCTTTCCTTTTTCCACTTTGAATCAGCGCAATCAGGCCCCCAGTGGAAGCCTTGAATTTATCTATCAATCTGGAAGTTTTTGGGAAGTTGGTTGGACAGCAGGAACAGGTTTTCGTGCCCCCAACCTGGATGATGTGGCTAAGGTCTTCGACTCCCAGCCCGGTAATGTGGTTTTTCCCAATCCCGATATTGATCCGGAGTACACCTACAACAGCGATTTTTCTTTGCGGTTGAAAATTCGGGACAAGGTATTTGTAGAATGGACAGCATTTGGAAGCTATTATGACCAGGCCATCGTGGTTAGGGATGCCGGGGTTGATTCTGTGATATATGAGGGGATGTTGAGCAATGTACAGACCAATGTAAATGCCAAAGAGGCCTTTTTGATGGGCAGTAGCCTGGGAATGAAGGTAGATTTGGAGCCTTTTCACTTCTTTTCTTCTTTCAACTGGACATTTGGGGATGTAATACAGACCGGAGAACCCAATGTCCCTCTCAGCCATATTCCACCTCTTTTTGGCAGAAGCCACCTGGAGTATAAGCGAGACAAATTTTACCTCCGCTTTGAGGCAGTGTATCAGGGATGGAAACGGCTGAATCGTTTTAGTCCCAGGGATTTTAACAACATCGATGCGGCTACTCCAGAAGGTTGGCCTTCCTGGATCATTTTCAATTTTCGCTCAAATTATAAGCTGAGTAAGCACCTGGAGGTAGACTTGGGGGTAGAAAATATATTGGACCAGCATTACAGGCCTTTTTCTTCTAGAATATCCGCAGCAGGAAGAAATATCTACACGGCCTTTCGACTAAATTTTTAGTACCACTTGGCTCCTCCGGCTTTTCTCTCATACGGACTTTTACTAGCTTGTCCTGAAAATGATTCCCTCATGCGAAATGTGTTTGTTTGGTTTGGAGCCATGCTATTTTTGCTCTCCTGCCAAAATCAACAAGCTTCCAACAGCTCCGGGTCTTCTCCTTTGAAACAGAAAGAAAGTATTGACATACAGGGACATCGGGGAGCCAGGGGGCACTATCCCGAAAATAGCCTCGGTGGATTTATCCTGGCCCTCAACATGGGCGTCAGTACCTTGGAAATGGATGCTGTCATTACCAAAGACAAACGGGTTGTATTATCCCACGAGCCCTGGCTCTCGGCAGGAATCTGTGCAGACAAGGAAGGTAGACCCATTGAAGAAAAAGAAGCTCAAAGCTTCAATATTTATGAAATGACCTATGATGAACTGAGCCAATATACCTGCGGAGGTCGTGGGCATCCTCGTTTTCCTGATCAGACCCACAGTGCCGAAACAAAGCCCCTGCTTTCGGAGGTTATTGATTCGGTAGAATCCTATGTCAAAATCAAGGGAATGGCAGCACCGGCGTACAACATTGAAACCAAGTCTCGTCCGGAGGGTGATGGAGTTTTTCATCCTGCTCCTGAAGAGTTTGTACGAAGTTTGATAGATGTCATTCAGTCCAAAAATGTCCAGGAAAGAAGCACCATTCAATCTTTTGACATTCGGACCTTGCAGGAAATAGCCGAGCTTAGGAACAAAAAAGAAATCGATGCCAGGCTTAGTTTGGCATTATTGGTAGGACAGGAAGATGAGGTGGGACAAAAGTTGGAGAGGCTCGGTTTTATTCCCGAAATCTACAGTCCAAATTATGCGCTTATAGATTCCTCTAGGCTAAAGGAGTGGAAAGAGAAGGGGATGAAGGTCATCCCCTGGACGGTAAATGAAAAAGAAGATATGATAAAACTGCTCGACATGGGGGTGGATGGAATCATATCTGACTATCCCGACAGGGTGGTTCAGGTCTTGGAAAAATAGGAAATCAGCGGGGGAAGAGCCCGAAAATACTTCGTTATAACTGTATGAGAACCAGTCCTCCCCTATATGGTAGATTTGCCCTTCCTTCGGTGGAAGAATATATCGGCCGTCTAAAACTCATTGCTGAGACTTTTCTGGCTCCCGCAAATTTTACCTCCTACCTGATCACCTACGGTCAGGGAAGTTTTTATGGACTCGACTACGAAGAACTCAAAGAACGTGCGGAAGGCTTTAAAGGGCTGACAAGGACCATTTCTTCCTCCTGTTCGGACAGCGAAAATCGCAGCGTCAATATCAATATTCGCTTCAGCAAAAACTCCGAAATTGGTGAGGGACAGTTTGTCATTGTGGCAAAGTATGAGTTTGAGCGAAACCAGATCAGGGATATGCTCCACGGGACCTGGGAAAAGCCTACGGAGGAAGAGATTCAAGTTTTCGAAGAAGAAAAAATTCGCATCAAGGAAGAAGAAGAGGCCGCTTCCAATGACGAGGTTTCCGATACAGAAATACAGCCTACAGGCCCGGAGGATTATGAAATCGAAGAGGAAGAAATCATTACCCTCACCGACTCATTCCACTTTGACGATCAGCTTCCTTTCGAATCACTCTACCATATTCTCCAGACCCTGAGTGTAGAGCATCTGGATGGCAACGTCTTCTCGATCCGGATGATCACCACCGATGGTGAATTGTATTACAACATAGGTTATACTGGACTTCGAAAGATATTTGAAAAGCGTAGGAAGCTTCTCCTTAAGATTTTGTTGGATGGAGTGTCTGACCACGGAGAAAAAATTCAGCTTTCCTTGTCATTCGGCCCTTCCGCTCGCTTCCATAATGCAGAAATTGAAACTTTCTCCTCTCAGGCTCAGAAAATAAGGAGAAAAATAAGAGAATTTCTCGAGGACATCAGGGGCTTGGTCAGCGACCAAAACAGCATGATCCACGAGATGTTTTACTTCGATGAGGATAAATTCGCAGTAGAAAAGGCGGTCGGGGTAATGAAGCAGATTTCAAAAAAGTACCTCGAGAATGAGAGAATTACTGCCTTTTTGTCTACAGCTTCGGGAGCTACCTTTCCCTCCCTGGACCTGGATCAGTTGGGAGAATTGTTTCACAAGCATCAGCAAGATCAAAATTTTCTCCTCTTTGGAACCAACCAGAGTATTTCCGGCTATACTTTCAGCTTGATGTTTCAGTTCAGGTCTGAAAGCTACGAGCCTTATGGAAGTCTAAGTATGATGTGGGGAGACGAAAATCTCCAGCTCTGCGTGAAGGATGAAATCTGGGAAGGACTGAATTTGACCCACTACCAGGGCCCCAAGAAGCGACCCGAAGTTCAGGGAAATAGAAAGGAGGGAGAAATACTGGTACAGCCGATCTTTAGATCTCCACCACCAGGCACCCGAAAAGGGGCTGCCTTGGTCCTCATGCCCCTGGAGGCCTATTGGTCTGAAAGTATCTGGATGCACATACAGGATACCCTTGGAGCCATGGGATTCGAAAGCCGGCGCACCGGAAGCCTGTATGTAGAACGCCGTCTCGAGGGTACATGGGCTTCTATAAATGAAGCTGAGGTCATCATCGCAGACCTTACCTACAAGCATCCCGATGTGTTTTACAAGGTGGGAATTGCCCATACCCTCGGGAAGCCTTTGCTTCTCATCACCCAGCATGGTCGGGACCTTCCTTCGGACTTCAAGACCATGCCCCATATTGTTTATGACAATAATATCTATGGATTGCAGCGATTGGCTGAAAGGATTGTGGAATGGATCAAGTTATTGTAAATAAAAATAAACTCTTCTACGGAATACTTGGGGCACTTGTCGTCAGTCTTTGCGCCTGGAGTTGTGTGCGTACAGCCAAAAGTTTTGCCTCCCTTGACCCCAAAAATGAATATGTAGGGGTGGAAGCCTGTCAGCCCTGCCATTCCAAGATTACCCAGTCCTACCTTCAGACGGGTATGGGAAAATCAATGTATCCTCCCTCCCGGGACAATCTCATCGAGCGATTTGGGGAGAAGGAGACCGTCTATGATGCCCAATTAGACATGCACTACCAGGCCCTTTGGAGAGGCGATCGCTTTTACATCAGAGAATACCGGATCGATGAAAAAGACACCCTGCACCAGCGTTGGGAAGAGGTCGATTATGTAGTCGGTTCAGGGCATCAGACCCGCTCATACCTGATCCAAAAGGAGGGTTATCTCTACGAGGCCCCGATCACCTGGTATGTAAACAAAGCCATCTGGGACCTCAGCCCTGGCTATGATGTTAACAACGCGCGTTTTGACAGGGAAATAGGCCTTACCTGTATGGCCTGCCATACCGGATATGTAGACCGGGCAGAGGGAAGTAAAAACCGATACAGGTATATCTCAGAAGGAATAGACTGTGAAAAATGTCATGGACCCGGTGCCATTCACATCCAGAAGATCGAAGCAGGACAGATGATTGACGTAGGAATGGAGAGCGATTATTCCATCGTCAACCCCGCAAAGTTGCCCATTCAAAAGCAGTTTGATGTCTGCCAGCAATGCCACCTGCAGGGGATCAATGTCCTGGACGAGGGAAAAGAAATGGCTGATTTTCGACCCGCCATGGCCCTGGGTGAACTGGGAGATGTCTTTGTCGAAGTCGACCCGGATCAAAATGCCTTTGGAATTGCCTCCCACGCCCAGCGCCTTCAGCAATCCCAGTGTTTTATTCAGTCCAGGGGTAAACTGACCTGTACCACCTGCCATGACCCCCACAAAAGCATCAGTCAAACAGAGGTAGATGTATTCTCCCGTCAATGTCAAAGTTGCCACCAATCAGGGATGGAAAAGCTTTGCTCTGAAGAAAAAGATAAGCTAAGTGCAGAAAATAACAATTGTATTTCTTGCCACATGCCCTCGGGAGGGGCTTCTGACATTCCCCATGTGAGTTTTCATGACCACTATATTCGTGTCGTTCAAAAGGAAGATTCACTGGAGACTGGAAAGGTTTCTGATATCCTACGCCTTGTGTGTGCGACGGACAGCCAGGTATCCCGTAAAAAAGAAGCCCTTGCCTGGCTCAATTACTACGAGACTCAGCAGCGGGGAAAAGCATTTGAAGAGGAGGTGAAAAAAAGAAAAGGGGTTCTCTCCCCCTACGACCTGGCTAGGTTTTATTTTTATCAAGGCGAGTATCAAAAAGCTGAGGAAGCCATAGCAGAAATTTCTGTTCCCTACACCCCTCTACAGCTTTTTCTCAAAGGCGAAATAGCCGAAATCCTGGGTCAGCATGAAGAGGCATTTGAAATTTTTATGGGACTTTATCAAGAAAACCAGGAACGCTGGGATGCCGGTCTGAAGGCAGGAGTAAACCTTCTACGTGGCCGAGAAGGCGATCCTCGTGTATTGGATGAAGCAAAAGCGATTTTCAAAAAACTGGAAGATCAAAAACCCTTTGATGCAAGGGTAAAAACCAACCTGGCCTTTATCGCCCTGAATCAAAGGGATTTTAGGACCGCTGAGAGCCTCCTGGCCCGTTCATTGGCTCAAAATCCAGATGACCTCAAGGCACTGGAAAATATGGTCTTCTTACAAAGCCTAAAAAGGAATAGCCTTCAGGCCCGACTCTATCTGGACCGACTCAGGGCCACACATCCAGATTACCCCAGACTTGCCGCACTGGAAGAACTGATTTGATAAGGGTAAATCACATTGATTCTAGAAATCGGATCAGCAACTCCCTTACATTTACATAGCGAGAATATTCAAGATTTTCTGGTCTGTCATTGACGTCGTGATAATGGGGAGGTCCGCCAAGGGTGTAGATAAAAAAGCCGGGAACCCCATTTTGAAGGAAGAAAAAGTGATCGGAGTTGGGGGCATTGGGGCGAGCCCTTACCACAGGGACTGCTTCGAGTTCTTCGTTGAGTTTTTTGAGCTTGTCAAAGGCTTCTGGGTGGTCTTTTCCTCCTACAGCTGTGATGCCATCCACACCATTGCCCATCAAGTCCAGATTTAGAATGAATTTACTTCTCTTTAGAGGAAAAATAGGCTGGGTGTTGACATAAAAATTTGATCCTACCAACCCTGTTTCTTCTCCTCCAAAAGCGATAAAAACCAGGGTGTAATCCAGCAGAGGATGCTTTTGAAAATACTCAGCCATAGACAGGAGCATGGAGGTGCCCGAGGCATTGTCATTGGCACCGGTAAAGATGGCCGATTCCAATTTGCCAAGATGATCATAGTGGGCGGAAAGTATGAGGGCTGAATCCGGCTTTACCTTACCGGGAATGTACCCAATGACATTCTGACTTTGGACGCTAGTCATTCGGGACTCAACCTTCATTTTGGCTTTCTTATACCGCTTAGGCAGGGCAGTTTCCTTGAGTTCGAGAATAGGTATAGGAGCTTGATCTCTGGTAAAACCTGCGGTTAGTTTTCTCTGAATGACAATAATGGCCTTAGCTCCCAGACCCGCATAGGCAGCACAGCGGTCTACGGTCTTGGACAATTCCTTGTATTTTTCTCTTTCTTCGGTGGAATTTGCGATCTCAGCAGGCCATCCCGCACGCAACAACACGACCTCACCCTCGACCTTTTTACTTGGCTCAAGCCCGTATCCCACATCAAT
Organism: uncultured Bacteroidia bacterium; assembly: GCA_964564415.1. GTDB lineage: Bacteria > Bacteroidota > Bacteroidia > J057 > J057 > JALEFZ01. The sequence continues at coordinate 109,446 of CAZMAV010000002.1, forward strand.
GATCCTGGCGCTCACCTGCCCTGAACCGCTAAACTTATTGACGATGACATCTTCACCTACCTCAAAGTCCTTCCCGTCGATGGAAAGTTGAAGCTGGCTAGCCAGGTTTATCTGCAATACGAAGTCCTGAAAATAAGGGCTCTTGGCTTCCTGCTCCTTGATGGGGAGCAGACCGATTTCTCTGAATCTTTTGGCGAGGTAAAGGGCAGCTTTCTGATGGCCCTCACCGATGTATCCCCGGCCTGCCAGGGAATCAGAACAGAGATGTTCGACGTCTATTTTTGCCCTGCGAAGGATTTCGGTGGAGTCTCCGCTGCCCTGGGCATGTGAAAAAAAGAAGCTAGCCATGGAAAGAAACAAAAAGGTCCAGGTTATTTTCATGATGAAAAGGTATAAAGAATTGTAGAAATTGCGGCCATGAAGATATTGATCATAGATCGTTTTCCAGAGGATTTTGTCATGACCCTGAAAGAGAAAGGGGCTGAAGTCCACTATTTTCCGGGTAGGAATCGGGCAGAAATTCTGTCCCAACTTCCCGATTATCAAATTCTAATCATGAACTCCCGCATCCAGTTGGATCGAGAAGCCATCGACCGTGCCTCCAAGCTTGAACTGGTCATTCGGGCTGGGGTGGGTATGGATCACATTGATATGGATTACCTCAGGGAGAAGGGAATCGGGGTAAAAAATACCAAGGGGGGCAATGCAGATTCTGTAGGGGAGCATATGGTGGGTATGTTGCTGGCCATGAGGCATCATCTGTACCGGGCAGATCGGGAGGTCAGGTCATTTACATGGAAAAGGGAAGAAAACAGAGGCCAGGAATTAGGTGGAAAGACCATAGGGCTAATCGGATATGGTTTTACGGGGAAGGCCGTGGCCCGAAAGCTTAGCGGATTTGGTTTGGAGGTCTTGGTCTATGACAAATACCTCCATAATTATGGGGACACCTTTGCCAAAGAAGCCTCTATGGATGAAATCAAAAAAAAAGCAGAAATTTTGAGCCTACATATTCCCCTGACGGAGGAAACAAATCATTGGGTCGATTTTGAATTTTTCTCCTCTTTCCAAAAACCTATCCACTTTCTCAACCTATCAAGAGGGCCTATCGTGGATATCCGGGGACTCATAGATGCCCTGGAAGCAGGAAGGGTTAGAGCTGCTGCGCTGGACGTCCTTCCCAATGAAAAACTTCACGACCTGGACGAAAATGAGAAGGCGTTATACGAGGACTTATTTTCGAGAGAAAATGTCCTCCTTTCCCCCCATATTGGAGGCTGGTCCCACGAATCCCTCCGAAATATCAATCAAATGATCTTAAATTTCGTAGAGGAAAAAATAGGTAATTCGACGGGCTGAAGAAAAACAGCAAGGATAGCCTATACATTTTTCTGTGAAGCCTGTATCGAATATGGCAATCTTTGATAAGAAAGACCTTTACCCCACCCATCACCTAGACTATGGCAGAAAATAAATTTTTGGAGAAGGCCAGAAGCATTCTGGAATCAAAAAAGTTTTGGAAGAAAATAGGAGTGGCCTCTTTATTTGGAATTGGAGGAGTTCTGACCTTCAGCTTCCTGCTTTACCTCCTCGTTTTGTGGGGAACTTTTGGCGAACTCCCCAAAGCCACGGAACTCTCCAATATTCAGAATAGTGTTGCTTCAGAAGTCTATGCAGAAGATGGGGCACTATTGGGAAAATATTATCTGGTAAATCGCACAGAAATGTCCTATGAGGACTTTCCTCCTCATCTGGTCGAAGCCCTTGTCGCAACTGAGGACGTCCGTTTTTTTCAGCATAGTGGAGTGGACTCCAGGTCCATGCTGAGGGTGGCCTTTAAATCCATCCTGCTTGGAGATCCTTCCTCAGGAGGGGGCAGTACCATCAGCCAGCAATTGGTGAAAAATATTTTTCCCAGAGAATCTCACGGTTTCCTGAGCTTGCCCATCAACAAAATCAGGGAAATGATCATTGCCAAACGCCTGGGAAAGACTTATTCAAAGCGGGAAATCCTGACCCTTTACCTGAATACCGTTCCCTTCGGCGAAAATGTCTTTGGTGTGGCTGCGGCCAGCCAGCGATTTTTTGACAAATCCGCCTCTCAGCTTGAAGTTCAGGAAGCTGCTGTCCTGGTCGGCATGCTCAAGGCCACTACCTATTATAATCCCCGCCGCCATCCCAAACGGGCCCTGGAAAGGCGAAATGTGGTCCTGGATCAAATGCTGAGATATGGTTCCTTGGAAGAATCCGATGCCCAGTCCCTAAAAGAAGGCGAACTGAATCTGGATTACAACAATGTGACCTCCAAAGGCAGTACCGCTGCATACTTTCGCCAAGAATTGGCAGAAGTCGTCAAGGACCAGCTGAAAGGACATCCCAAGCCTGATGGTAGCGAGTGGAACATCTACACAGATGGATTGAAAATCTATACCACCCTGGACTCCCGGATGCAAAACCACGCCGAAAAAGCCGTCGAAGCCCATATGGCTGGCCTGCAAAAGAGCTTCGACAAGCATTGGGGAAAAAGGAAAATTTGGAAGGCCACTGATCCCGGGATTCGGAGGGCCATGAAGCAGTCCCCCCGCTACCAGCGCCTCAAGAACCGAGGACTTTCCGAGGAGGAAATCATGGAAGACTTTAATACTCCGGTCAGCATGCAGATTTGGAGCTGGCAGGGAGATAAGGAAATGGAAATATCTCCCCTGGATTCCATCATGTATTACAAGTCCTTTCTCCATGCGGGTCTCCTGGCTGTAAACCCCAAGAATGGCCATGTGAAAGCATGGGTAGGAGGCATCAACCATGATCATTTTAAGTACGACCACGTCACTTCCCATCGCCAGGTAGGTTCTACCTTCAAGCCTCTGATCTATGCAGCCGCGATCGAACAGGGCATCGTGGACCCCTGTGAGTACATCCCCAATACCAAAATTACCTATGAAGATTATAACAACTGGACCCCCGGTAATGCGGATGGAAAATATGAAGGATACTACTCTATGGTTGGAGGACTGGTACACTCAGTAAATACAGTATCCGCAGCTGTGATGATGAAGGTAGGGGTGGATGAGGCTTATGACTTCGTAAAAAAATTCGGCTTTGAATCTGACCTTCCCCGCGATCCGACCCTGGTCCTGGGTACGGCTGACCTTACCTTGAAGGAAATGGTCAGTGCCTACACCACCTTTGCCAATAGAGGAATCAGAACCAAGCCTATCTTTATTGAGCGGATCGAGGATGCAGAGGGAAATGTCTTATTTAAGTATCCCCAGAAACCTGAATCCAATCGGGTAATGGACGTAGGAACAGCAGATATCATGGCCCATATGCTCGAAACGGTGGTTGACAGTGGTACGGCGCGTAGACTGAGATTTCGCTACAAACTCAAGGGGGATATAGGAGGAAAGACCGGTACAACCCAGGATCAAACTGACGGCTGGTTCATAGGCATATCTCCAGAACTCGTGGTAGGAGTCTGGGTAGGGGGGGATGAGCGCAAGGTTCGTTTCCGATCACTCAGCCTGGGCCAGGGTGCTAAAACTGCATTGCCTATCTATGGGAAATTTATGCAGAAGGTCTATTCTGACATGAAGTTTCGCAGCATGCGCAACAAGCGCCTGCCCAAGCCAGGGCCTTCAGCTCTTTCGTCCCTGGATTGTGAAATGTATAGGCTGGAACCCAAAAAGGATGGCATCCTCGATCCCATCGAGGACCTGCTTCAGCGCATTAAGGAATACCGCCAAAAGCGCAAAGAGCTTCGGGAGGAACGCAAAAAAAATGGCAATCGCTGGATAGACCGCTTCAAAAATAAAATGAAGGACAAGGAGGAGCGAGACCCCCTCTAGGATTCAATGAGCGAGGAGGAGAATAAATCAGTTGATGATTTTTCTGAGTCGATAAAGGAGGAGGACCTGTTTTAGGGGTCCTAATTCGGCGTTGCCCTCTTCAGCCAACCTGACGATTCTGGGGCCTAGGGTGACCAGTTTTCTGAGATAAGGTTTGGTGATAATGCTTTGGCCCAATGAAAGCATGTCTTTTTTACTCATGCGATTTACCCAGGGCTCCAGTTCCTCTACCAGCAACCTCAATTCCTTCTTATTTTTCTTTGAAAATTTTGTGAGATACCTGAGGGTCTTATCAGGATCATCGTAATCCAGGGCTATGCGGGTAGCTTCTATCAATACTTCTGCAAGACCCGTGAATTTTTCCTTTTCGGACATATTTCCATAAGCCAAACGCTCGATTTCGTTTTGCTGTTCTTTAAGTAACCTGGACATTTTACAACCCTGAGCGCCGATAAGTAAAAAAAGAGCAGAGAAAATGATAATGAGATGCTTGTTCATGATGGATAGGTTAGATGATGGTTTTAAATTAATGGATTTTGCAATAAAATAAGTGATGAGGGCAATTTCCATTTTTGCATCAAATGGAGGCTTGAGCCAAAGAAATTGTAAAAAGCTTTTCTTATATTTAAACTCAATTTTCTAGGAAAAATTTCCGCCGATTTTATTCTCGCTCACGCAAAAACATACCTTTTTGGTCAATTATGGCTAAACGCTATCCCGAATACAAAAACCTATCTCTTCCCAGCATAGACAAAGAAATACTTCAATGGTGGGACGAAAACAAGACTTTCGAAAAAAGCATAAGTGTCAGGGAAGGAAATCCCCAATTTACCTTTTACGAAGGTCCTCCTTCTGCCAATGGTAAGCCGGGCATTCACCATGTCCTGGCCCGTACCATAAAGGATATTTTTTGCCGTTACAAGACCCTCAAGGGCTTTCAGGTGCATCGAAAAGGAGGCTGGGATACCCATGGATTGCCAGTAGAGCTTCAGGTGGAAAAGCGATTGGGAATCAAGAAAGAAGATATCGGGAAGACGATTTCTATTCGTGAGTACAATGCCGAGTGTAGAAAGGACGTCCTCAAATTTAAGGACATGTGGGATGACCTGACCCGAAAGATCGGCTACTGGGTTGACCTAGACGATCCCTATGTGACCTTTGAGAATAATTACATAGAGTCCATCTGGAATCTTCTAAGGAGGCTCTGGGACAAAGGACTTATCTACAAGGGCTTTACCATTCAGCCCTATTCGCCGGCAGCAGGAACAGGGCTGAGTTCTCACGAGCTCAACATGCCCGGTACCTACAAAGACATCAAGGACACCTCCGTTACCGCTCAGTTCAAGGTAAAAAAGACAGGCCATCCCATGGAAGAGCGTCTGCTCCAAGATGAGGAGGTATTCTTCGTAGCCTGGACCACAACCCCCTGGACCCTCCCTTCTAATGCAGCTCTGGCCGTAGGCAAGAACATTGAATACGTCAAGGTAAAGACCTTCAATGCCTACACCTATAAGCCCATGGAGATCGTGATGGCTCGCGACCTGATGGGAAAATATTTTAACGAAAAAGTAGCTGACCTCCCATTGGAAGAGTATAAGGAAGGTGACAAACTCATTCCCTACAAGGTGGTGGATAGCTTCAAAGGTGCTGATATCGCCGGGATGACGTACGACCAACTCTTTACCTATATCCAGCCTTCCAAGCCAGCTTTCCGAATCATTTTGGGTGATTTTGTATCCACCGAGGATGGTACGGGTATCGTACATATTTCGCCTACATTCGGAGCCGATGACTTTTTTGTCTCCAAGCAAAATGACATCCCCGCCATCATGGCAACGGATGCGGAAGGAAATCCTTCGCCTACCGTAGACAAGCAGGGAAGATTTGTCAAGGAAATCACTGACTTTGCCGGCCGCTATGTCAAAGATTACGGTCAGAAGGAGGAGAGATCCGTGGATGTAGACATAGCCATCAAGCTCAAACAAGAAAACAGGGCCTTTAAGGTCGAAAAATACGAGCACTCCTACCCTCATTGCTGGCGGACAGATCGTCCCGTGCTTTATTATCCCCTGGATAGTTGGTTTGTCAAGACGACCGCAGTAAAGGATAAATTGCTCAACAAAAACAAGGAAATCAACTGGAAGCCTGCCTCTACAGGTACAGGGCGTTTTGGCAACTGGCTTGAGAACCTCGTAGACTGGAACCTCTCCCGCTCCCGTTTTTGGGGAATACCCCTACCTGTCTGGTCTACCGAAGACGGAAAAGAACAAATATGCATCGGTTCGGTAGCGGAATTGGAAAAAGAAATGCAAAAGGCGGTCAAGGCTGGAGTCCTGGAAAAAAAGGTCATGATGGAATTCATGGAAGCCCTCGACCTGCATAAGCCTGGAGTGGATGAAATTACCCTGGTTTCCGATACTGGTAAGCCGATGAAGAGAGAGTCCGACCTGATCGATGTTTGGTTTGACTCCGGTGCGATGCCCTTCGCCCAATGGCATTATCCATTTGAAAATGAGGAACTCTTTAGGTCTCGTTTTCCTGCGGACTTTATTTCGGAAGGAGTAGACCAGACCCGGGGTTGGTTTTTTACCCTCCATGCTATTGCTGTGATGCTAGAGGACCAGCCAGCCTTTAGAAATGTGATTTCGACAGGACTCCTGCTGGACAAGGATGGAAGGAAAATGTCCAAAAGATTAGGGAATGCGGTGAATCCCTTCGATACCGTTGGCAAATACGGAGCGGACGCTACCCGCTGGTACATGATCGGCAATTCTCAGCCCTGGGACAACCTCAGGTTTGACCTGGCTGGGGTACAGGAGGTACAGCGAAAGTTCTTCGGCACCCTTTTCAATACTTACAATTTCTTTGCCCTATATGCCAATATCACCTCTTTTTCCTACGAAAAACAAATTCCTGTAGAGGAGAGAAGCGAACTCGATCAATGGATTTTGTCTTGCCTCAATACCCTGATAGCCAGGGTGGAGGAATATATGGAAGACTTTGAACCTACCCGGGCCGTTCGAGAAATTGACAGTTTTGTACAGGAGCAATTGTCCAATTGGTATGTGAGGCTCTCGAGGAGGCGCTTCTGGGAGGGAGATGATAAAGCTTATCAAACTTTGTATGAATGTCTGGAGGCAGTAGCCATATTGATGAGTCCTTTTGCCCCATTTTTTGCTGAGAAACTTTACCAGGACCTGACAGATGGGAAAAAATTCGGCTCTGTTCATGTTGCTGATTTTCCACAGTCTGAAGAAAAGTACATAGACAAAAAGGCCGAGGCTAGGATGGATATGGCTCAGCGCATCACTTCTCTCATTCTCAGCATCAGGAGGAAGGAAAAGATCAAAGTGCGTCAGCCTCTGGGCAAAGCCATGGTTGCTATCCTGGATACCGGGATGAGAGAAGAGCTGAAGAAGGTGCAGGAATTGGTCAAAAGTGAGGTGAACATCAAGGAATTAGAATATATTACGGAAGATAATAGTATCTTGGTGAAGAAGATCAAGCCTAATTTCAGGAAACTGGGACCCAAGGCCGGGCCCCTGATCAAGGAAATTGGCCCTGCCCTGGCAAAGTTTGACCAAGATGATATCTGTAAATTTGAAAGCGAGGGTAAGGCGGAACTGCAACTTTCCTCACAGGCATTCGTCATAGAGTTAGCTGATGTAGAGATTGTTAGTGAGGATATACCCGGCTGGTCTGTCGCTTCGGATGCTGCATATACAGTAGCCCTGGACATCCAGATATCGGCAGAACTGAAGCAGGAAGGCATTGCCAGGGAATTTGTCAATCGCATCCAGAATATCCGCAAAAACAGTGGATTGGATGTGACTGATAGAATCCAGGTAAAAATCTCAACGCACTCCTCATGGGATACAGCCGTGAAGGCACATAAGCCCTACATTAGTTCGGAAACCCTGACAGAGGAATTAGAATTGGTGGCTGAAAAAGAGCTGGAAAAGGCAGAAGACATCGAAATCGATGGAGCGAGTGGAAAGATCGAAATTGCCAAGGTTTCCTAGAGTTATGCTTTAAACCACAGATTTATGACTGAAAAAATGTTCTATTCCAAAAGTGAGCTCGAGGAGTTCAGGAATATCATCAAGGGGAAGTTGGATAAGGCAAAGTTAGAATACAAAAGACTGGCAGACAGCCTAAAGGAAATCGGCCAAAATACCTCTGACAGTTTCAACATTACTGAGTTTGGAAATGAGAGCGTAGAGAAAGAAGAAGTGGAATTGCTCATGGCCAGACAGTCCAAGTTTATCTATAACCTGGAAAAAGCCCTCATTAGGATAGAGAATGGATCCTATGGGAAGTGCCGGGTAACGGGAAAATTGATTCCAAAGGAAAGGCTGAGGGTAGTCCCCCACGCCACTACTACCATTGAGGCCAAGAAAGAACAATCCATTAAGAAATCTCCTACAAACCGAGGCTAATTCATGAAGAGAGTTACAAAGTTATTTTCGATATCTCTGGTCGTTATCGTCCTGGATCAAATTGTCAAACTCCTGGTCAAGTTCAATATGGATAAGGGCGAGGCAGGAGAAATAAAAATTCTCGGGGATGTATTTAAGTTGCATTACATAGAAAATAATGGAGCCGCCTTTGGCTTGACCATTTCCGAATTATTCAACAACCTTGGCGCAAATATGTCGGAAGAAACCGGAAAATTGATCCTTTCCATTTTTTCCATCCTTGCCGTGGCAGCTATCGGGGTAGTTTTGTATAAACTAAAGGATCACAAATCAGCCCTTCCCATTTTTATTGCCTTGATTTTTGGAGGGGCTTTAGGCAATATCATCGATCGAACCTTCTATGGACTTTGGTTTGCAGAGGTTAATGATTACTCCGGAGGACTCTTTTTCGGTAGGGTGGTAGACATGTTTTACCTGGATATCTGGAAAGGTTATTTACCCGACTGGAAATATGTCCCTCTTTTCAATGGTCAATACACGGCATTGTGGCCCATATTCAACATTGCAGATGCCGCTATTTCCATAGGCATTGTTGTCATTCTCTTCTTCCAAGGGAGATTCTTCAAAATGGATGAAGAGGCGACCAAGGCAGAAACGGCAAAACCGGAAGATAGGGTCCAAGCAAAGGCCAGTAACACAGAGAGTATCTCAGATGGCGAGAAGAGTCCCGATGAGGCAAAAGAAGGAGACAAAGAAAAAGAATAATACCTGGATTTAGGAAAAATTTTGAGACGGCATAAACGCAGGTGAAGGTACCCATTTTTTGGTGGATACCTTTTTTATTGGGTATCCCTGGGAGTTTGGTCAGTAACTGTAGTATTATTCTACTTCTTGTTTCGTCCGGGAGAAGTAATTTTTCTTAATTTGAACCTTGATTTCGAAGACAAGCCTGCTTATGTATCCATTGGCCATCCTCTCTACGTTAGAAAAAAACAAAGCCTCCGGCAAGAAAATGTTGGCCATGCTGCTGGACCCCGACAAGGTAAGCCTGGAGAGTGGCATCGAATATGCCCGTGAAGCAGAGCGAATGGGGGTCGACTGGTTGATGATAGGAGGAAGCCTCACCCAAGACCTCTTCATCCAGGAACTCATCCCCTCTATTCAGGCAGAGGTAGATCTACCCCTTGTTATTTTTCCTGGTTCTCCGACACAGATTGTAGCCTCTGCTGATGCCATTATGCTCCTCTCACTGATTAGTGGCAGAAATCCGGACTTTTTGATCGGCAGACATGTGGAGGCCGCTCCCTTGCTAAAAAAGTCCCCCCTCGAAGTGATCCCTACCGGCTATATGTTGATCGAGAGCGGAAGGATGACCACGGTCAATTATATCAGTAATACCCTGCCCATTCCCCGAGATAAGGCTGATATCGCCATGTCTACAGCCCTTGCCGGAGAATTATTGGGTTTGAAGATGATTTACATGGACGGAGGCAGCGGAGCCTTGGAAGCTGTCTCTGCGGAGATGATTCAAAGGGTAAGTAAAGAACTGAGGATTCCCCTGATTGTGGGAGGGGGAATCAGAAGTAGAGAGCAGGCGCAAAGAGCCTGGTACTCAGGGGCAGACATGATCGTGGTAGGTAGTGCCTTCGAAAAAGAGGGTGGAATCGATGTTCTAAGTAAAATATGCGCCCTCAAAAACCAAATCCTACAGTGATTTCGTGAGAAAATCCAACACAATTCTTAAGTTTGCTCTATGAGAAATTCAGTCTTCATCCTCGCAGTCCTGTTGATTGCTGTGTCTACTTCATGTGGGCCAAATCCTCCTTCAGAAAAAGAAGTGAGGGAAAGAATCATGGGAGCTTACTGCGCCGAAAATGGAAATTATCGCCTCGAACTCAAGGATAGTACTTATTTTAATCGCAAAGTAGTCATGGGCCCCTTTGGTGAAGGTCCCAACCGCGAATCCTGCAACGGACTCTACCGCCTTGAACTACAAAATAATCAGTGGATCTTAAAGTTTGAAAAGGATAAGCGGCCCAAAACCGTCCTGGAAAACTGTGAGCAGACCTTTACCATCTGGACTCCCGAGCAAGGCTTTACCTACGGGGGAGAAAGTACAGTAACCATTGAGGACTTAATCGATGGCAAAACCCTGACCAAGGGTGCCTGTAAGGATTTTTAAGACAACTTCGAATGAAAATCATATGTGTGGGTAGGAATTATCAGGAGCACGCGAGGGAACTGAATAATCCCCTGCCCTCCAAGCCTCTGCTCTTTTTCAAACCCGATACTTCGGTGCTGCGAGAGAACAAGGATGTTTACTATCCCGAATTTACCCAAGACCTTCATTTTGAATGTGAACTGGTCATTAGAATAGCCAGGGAGGGGAAATATATTCAAAAAGACTTCGTGCCCTCCTACATTGATGGTATAGGGCTAGGCATAGACCTTACTGCAAGAGACATTCAATCGGAAGCCAAAGCCAAGGGTCATCCTTGGACACTTGCCAAGGGTTTCAACGGTTCTGCTCCAGTTTCTGACTTCCTTCCTCCCACGGATTTTGCGGACCTCCAGGATATTCGTTTTGACTGCTTCATCAATGGAGAAAAAAGGCAGGAAGGCTTTACAGGAGATATGATTTTTCCCATCGATCACCTGATCACCTATCTCAGTCAATTCATAACGGTAAAAAAAGGAGATCTGATCTTTACGGGAACCCCTGCAGGAGTAGGAGCGTTGAGTATCGGGGATCATATTGATGCCAATTTAGAAGGGAAGAAAATGCTCGACTTTCATGTTAGATAATTTGGGAAAAGGAAAATTAACCATACTTGTCTTGTTCATTATTGGGATAGGTGTTTCGGCATTTCTCCCTCCCTCAGAGGGCTATGTCTATCCCATGGACAACTACACAGCCCTTGCGGGAACCTTCGGAGAGTTAAGGTCCAATCATTTTCACTCGGGTATAGATATCAAGACCTACCGCAAGATCGGTATTCCTGTAAAAGCTGCTTCTTCAGGCTATGTGTACAGACTCAAAGCCTCCCCCTTTGGTTTTGGTCGGGCTGTTTACCTTAAGCATGATGACGGAAATTTTTCTGTCTATGCCCACCTGGATCGTTTTTCCGATGCCTATGAAGCCCTGGTTTTTGACCGACAGCAAAAAGAAGAAAAGTATGAGCAGGAAATATACTTACCCAGGGATCGGATAAGGGTAAAAAAGGGAGGGATTATCGGATATAGCGGAAATTCTGGCTCATCCTACGGTCCCCACCTGCATTTTGAGATCAGGGACAAAGACGAAAAGATCGTCAATCCCTTGCAGTTTTATCCTGAAAAAGTGGCAGATCACATCAATCCCATCGTTCAAGAATTAGCTTTTGAACCCCTGGAAATCGACTCCCGGGTAGAGGGAAAATGGGAAAAACTGCGCCTGACCCCCCAGAACCTTGGGGGAGGAAAGTACCGCATCAGGGACCTAATTCGGGTCAAAGGTAAGATAGGGATAGAATATATGGCTTTTGATCGGCTGGACAAAGCCCCTAATCAATGTGGAATCAATTACGCAAGGCTATATCTGGACGGAAAACTGATCCATGATTTTCGCTTAGATACCTTTGCCTTTGAGGAGAGCCGAAATATCAACATGCACATAGATTATGAGCACTATGCAGCAAGTCGGAGGAAACTCCAAAGGGCCTATGTCATTCCTGGAAATAGCTTTAGCGGCTATGATACCCCTGTAGCAGGAGGGATAATATCTCTGAAAGACAATGAAAAGCAGAGTTTTCGGCTAGAACTCAAGGATTTTGCCGGTAATACCAGCACCGTAGAGGGTAACTTAATGCTGGACGATCAAATTCCTCTATTTCCTTCCCAAGCTACCTATTACAACAGTCCAGCTTTTTCATTTGAAGAAAACCACCAAATTCTGAAGATCACGGTAGAGCGCCCTAGTGCCAACATGAAGGAGGGATTGCTCTACAAGAATGTTTTCGGCGAGCTCAAAACCCTGGCTCCCAGTTATCATCTTGGGCAGGAAATGGTATTCCTGATGACCTTGGATCGCTATGATTATCCCCTGGAAATAAAGAATCCCCAGGGGGAAAAGGGCCTTGAGTTCTATTATTACGAAGAATTGTTTCCCGATCAAAACAACCTTGTCGAGCTGGACGAACTACAGGTCTTTTTTCCCCATAGAAGTATTTTTACCCGGCTTCACCTACAGGTGCGTAAGCTGTCGAGGGAATCTGGGATGTACAGCCATGTATTTAAGATAGGGGATGAGGGGGTGCCCCTGCGAAATCCTTACCTGATAAGTTTTAAAGTGCCAAAAAAACTGGACCGAAGAAAAATGGTGGTGGCTCGTTGGGACAGAAATAAGTGGGAGTACGCCGGATCAGTAGCCGGGGGAGATCAGAATGTATTTGCTTCCCTGAAGGAGTTTGGGAAGTTCTGTTTGATGGCTGATTCCACGGCCCCTGTCATCCGAGCCTTGAATTTTAAGGATAATGGATACATTCCAGGCAATGCCAGCCAACTGGTGCTGTCCATCGACGATGACTTTGCCGGAATTGACCACGAGACCATAAGGGGGACCATAGATGGAGAATGGGTACCCTTTGAGTATTTTTTCAGACAGAATAAAATCTGCTATGACTTCAATGGAAAAAGGCTAGAAAAAGGCCTTCATACATTAAAGATTCAAGTTGGAGACAACACCGGCAACCTAAGCGAGTTGACTTATCGATTAAGGTTCTAGCCGATCATTATGAAGAATATATTCAGCTTTTTCCAAAAACCCGGCATTGATGATTTGCTGGCAGCTGTGGAAGAGGGAGACAGGGCCAAAGCCGAAGAAATTCTCGATAAGGAAGATAAGCTGTTGAATCAAAAAAACGGCTACGGAATGTCCCCCCTGATGTATGCTGTACTCAGAAAAGAAAGGGAGCTGGTGGTAGAATTTCTGCGCCGGGGAGCGGACCCAAATCTCATACATGAAAATGGAAGCAGGCCCTTGACCGTAGCGGTATTGGAAAGGGAGGAGCCTATCGTAAAAAGTCTTCTAGCCAGGGAAGATATTCAGGTGGATATTCAGGATAGGTTTGGTGCCAATGCACTCATGTATGCCACCCGGGCAGAAAACCTCGGGGCTGTAAGTCTTTTGCTGGACCGTGGGGCTGATCCTAACCTCAGGGACATAGAAGGGGAAACGCCTTTGATCTATGCCATCGGATCAAGAAGCAAGGAGATCATTCGTGAGCTTCTGAAACATGGGGCCAAGGTAGACCTGAAAAATTTTGACGGGCTCTCTGCCCTGGACAAGGCCTTTGACGATGAGATAAAGGCTCTCCTGGAATCTCATCGGGACAAATAATAATGGGGAACCGATATCCTCGATTCCCCATTGTCAAAAAAGCTAATATTTATGGGTCGTTCTAGAAGTTAATTAAGTTGATCCCTGCGACGAAGGTGTTGGTTGCTGGACCTTTTCCTTCGATAAACAGCTCAGACAGGTTGTAATTTACGTAGAGGTCAAGCCACTTAAAATCCAGCCGGGCAGTCAGTCCATAACGAATGGGATTGAGGCTATAATCGCCTTTCCGCTTGGTTTTTAGCCTCTCATCTTCAGTTACCTGCTTGGTATGAGCACTCCAAAGTAAGCCTCCGAAGGCACCGACTGAAAGGCTGACATTGTTATCCTTGCCAGGAGCAGTATTGAAGTTTAGCAGAAGGGGAATCTGGGCGTATCGGGTAGTCAGCTTATTTTTCCTTAATTCTTGTTCGGCTGTACCAAACTCCAGTCCTTCTTCGCCTTCAATCAGGGTAACGGGTGTCGTATAATAATAATTACTCCAGTCAATGGTAAAGGCTGTCTTAAGGCTGACTGCACCTTTTCCAATTAGGCTTACCCGAGTACCTAAGAAGTGAAGGGCCACATGGGAGCCAAGTCTAAAATCTCGAAGGGCAAGTTCGGGAACAGCTGCGTCGGTTCCGTAGCTACCATCGACAAAATAATTGGTAATACCGAGGTCGAATCCTAGGAGATCGATTTCGACTGCGTCTCGCTCGTCTACCTTTTCCTTGGCTTCGTAGTCGTACTCATCATCCCAATCGTCCTGCTTCTCCTCGGCAGCCCTTTGCTCGGCTAGCTCTTTTTGTACTTCATCTACAATTTTGTTTACATCGCCAAACTTCAACTTGCGACCCTCTTCATCCTTGATGATGGTGACAGTTTTTTTCTTGATGGTAATCTTGGTCGTATCCGCAGCGGGACCTTCGCCGTCTACCGTAATCCTTTCTTCGATTTCGGTGAGGCTATTTTCTTCTTTTTTTTCCTGCCCAAACGCCACAAACTGGGTCAACATAAGGGTCAGGGTCAAAAATAGATACTTCATATTCAGAGAGTTAATCTTTTTACTTTGTTTTTTCTTCTGGTTGATAAGTTTTTCTGGTAATGGATACATTGAAAAACTTGATTTCGATGGTCTTCTTTTTGCCATACTTGGTCATTTCTTCCTCTACCTTGACGGGAGAGGGAAGGTCGGACTTTTTGTCATTCAGTTTTTCGATGGCAAAAGACACGGCATCCTGTAGGCTGATGGTATTCAGGTCAATCTCGGTTTTGTGAGAATTGATTTTCTGGATAGCTGTCGCCTTCTGAGGTTTACTTTGTTTCACAGGTAGGGGAGAAATCTTTGTGTTAATTTTCTCCGGTTTTACATTTGCCAGGCTTGGGGTCTTTTCAGGTTCCCAGTCGATGGCTTTCAGGTTCAGGTTTTGCCTTTCTTCTCTAATGGTTGCGGCTGCGATTTGCTGCCTCTCCACCTTATCGAGGGTGAGGGGCTGACGGGATCTTCCTGTCGGAGCGAAGTAATCCTCTTCATTTTCTTTGCTTTTGGAGGAAGTTGAGGCGTTTTTTCTTTCGGAGTCCTCCTCGTTATCCTTTTTGCGAAGCTGCTCGAGGGTAGCAAGCTCACGGCGATAGTTGTCGTGGTTGGAGAGGGAACCTCCCTCCTGCTTTTGGGTTTCTGCTACCTGTTGAGGTTGCTGAAGCTCCTGTCGGGCGAGAATCCATACGCTGACCAGGACGGCGAGTGTCGCCGCAATGGCCAGGTAGGGCTTCCAGGTCTGCCATAGTCCTGATTTTCGACGGATGTCCTCCTCGATGGCAGGCCACAGATCTATGTCCGGTTCCTCCTCTCGATGCTCAAACTTATTTTTGAGCAATCCTCTTAATTCTGGTTCCTTTCCCATGAGGTTATACAAATTGATTTTACTCATTGATAGATTGAAGTTTTTGAATATTAAGTCGCATTTCAGCCACTGGCTTTGGCATTTAAAAACTTCATTCTGAGCTGAAGCATCTTTTTGGCTCGTGAGAGCTGAGACTTTGAGGTCCCTTCAGAAATTTTCAGCGTCTTGGCGATTTCCTGATGAGAATACCCTTCGATGACATACATGTTAAAGACTGTCCGGTATCCCGCAGGTAGTTGCTGCACCAATTTTATTATTTCGTTGGTGCTTAGCTTGGTCAAGGCATCGGCTTCAAAATGCTGGTCATGGGCTTCATTGATGTCGACCATGAAGTATTTTGATTTTTTTCGATAGTGCTCGATAGCCGTATGTATCATAATCCTCCTGATCCATCCTTCAAAAGAGCCCTTTTCCTTAAAGGTGTTGATCTTTTTATAGACCTTAACAAATCCATCCTGTAGGATATCCTGGGCATCTTCCTTGCATTCGGCATAGCGTAGGCATATGCTAAACATCAGTCGGTAGTATCGCTGGTAAAGGGCCTTTTGAAGCACTGGATTTTCCTGCTTACAGCCGTCTAACAGTTCCTTTTCAGTGTATGAACTTGCTATACGCATAGGACATTGTAGGGAAGATTCTTTGGGGTAGAAGTAAAGATGGGCACGAGGGTTGCATGAATGACAAGAAAAAATACGAAAAAATCCTGTCAGGGAATACTGGGATTTAAGAATTTGATTTTGAATAAGTTAACTTAACATTAAAACTTTAGGATTCTCGGGGGGGATTGATTGCACCTTGAGGGGAAAAATCCTAATTTTGCCCGAGTTTTTCCTTACTATATTAAATTTCAAACTAATCCGATGGCAACTAAGGTTACAGCAAAAGATGTAAACCGGTTAAGACAGGCAACTGGCGCTGGTATGATGGACTGCAAGAAAGCACTGACCGAGGCGGAAGGTGATTTTGATAAAGCAGTAGAAATTCTTCGCAAAAAGGGACAAAAGGTATCTGCCAAGCGTGCCGACAGAGATGCGAAGGAGGGAGCTGTTTTTATCGAAACCAACGAGGGTGGAACAGAAGCGACTATCATCGAGCTCAACTGCGAAACAGATTTTGTCGCTCGCAATGACGATTTTCAGGAAATTGGTAAGTCTATCGTTGCGCTGGCCTCAAAAGAAAAGCCCGCAGACCTCAATGCTTTGATGGGATTGAAGATTGATGGAAACTCTGTAGAGAATGTCCTGACTGATGCCATGGGTAAAATTGGGGAAAAGCTTCAAATCGGAACCTTTGAGCGCATCGAAGGTGACAAGGTCGTTTCCTACATTCACCCCGGAGCCAGAATTGGCGTAGCCGTTGCCTTTAGCGGAAAGACCGACAAAGAAGTCGCCGAAGTAGGAAAAGACGTGGCTATGCAGATTGCAGCCATGAATCCTGTTGCCGTTGACAAGGACGGAGTGCCTGAAAATATTATCGAGAAAGAGAAAGAAATCGGTATGGAGCAGGCCAAAGCCGAAGGTAAGCCAGAAAAAATCTGGGATAAGATAGCCATGGGTAAGGTCAATAAGTTCCTCAAAGAAAATACCCTGGTCAACCAGGACTTTGTCAAGGATACCTCTCGTTCTATCAAGCAGTACATCAAGGACGAACTTGGAGGCGATATAGCCGTGAGTGAGTTCAAGCGGGTACAACTTGGACAGAACTAAAGCAGGTTAAGAGAAAGGAACAAAGAGAGTTTTTACGACTCTCTTTTTTTTAACCTTTGTAAAAAATATACTTCGGGCTAGCCCCGTTTTTGGGTATATTACCACGATTTATCATCCATAACTTATTTCTAATCAGCTCAGATGGCGACCAAGTACAAGCGAATTCTGTTAAAACTAAGCGGAGAAGCCCTCATGGGCCAAAAGGACTTTGGTATCGACAATGATACGCTGGCCTTTTATGCAAGGGAAATCCTGGACGTAACCGCAAAGGGTGTTCAGGTCGCCATCG
Source organism: uncultured Bacteroidia bacterium (assembly GCA_964564415.1). Classification (GTDB taxonomy): domain Bacteria; phylum Bacteroidota; class Bacteroidia; order J057; family J057; genus JALEFZ01. The sequence goes on from CAZMAV010000002.1 coordinate 126,961, forward strand.
TCGTAGGTGGGGGCAATATCTTTCGGGGAATTCAGGGAGCCAGTACCGGTATGGGTCGGGCACACTCAGACTACATGGGAATGCTTGCCACCGTGATCAATGGCATGGCCCTTCAAGATGCCCTTGAGCAGCAAGGAGCCCAGGTTCGCCTACAGTCTGCTATCGGAATGGACAAAATATGTGAGCCTTATATCCGCCGCAGGGCCATTCGCCACCTGGAAAAAGGGCGTATAGTAGTATTCGGTGCGGGAACTGGGAATCCATTTTTCACCACCGATACAGCCGCCTCCCTTAGGGCCATTGAAATAGACGCAGAGGTAGTTTTGAAAGGTACCCGGGTAGACGGAGTATATAACACTGATCCTGCCAAGGACGCCAGCGCAAAGAAATTTGAGACCATCACCTTTAACGAAGTGCTGAGGGATCAACTCAGGGTCATGGATATGACAGCCTTTACCCTTTGTCAGGAAAACGATCTTCCCATCGTGATTTTTGACATCAATCAGGGAGGGAATCTGTCCCGTATTGTTGTGGGTGAGCATGTGGGAACCCTGGTGGCCAACTAAGCCTTTGTCCATACAAAAATAAAGAAAGCGGTAGAAGGAAAGACCTTCTGCCGCTCTCGATTTAGGATAAATTTTTGTTTTGCCGGTCTAGAGGGAATCTTCAAACGTGGCGTAAACCGAATCTTCGTCTGGATGATGCCCTACTTTCAGGGCGCTGTCCATTGTGGTGGAATCCGCAAAAGGAGCAAACTGCCTGGAGTGCTCACCGTCGAAGAGGCCGGAAACATCAAAAAACTGAATACTCACCACAAAGACAATCATGGCAGCCGCTACCTGCCAGGCCGGCACAGGATGGCGAAGGACACGGAGGACAGGGCTTTCTTTTTTCTTAGCTCTGAGGCGCTGTTGAAGTCGATGCTGAATATCGCTGCGAGGAGTCAGGTTGGGACGGGTTTCCCGAAGCAACTCGGAAGACCATACCACGAGCTCTCTCATTTGCCTGTATTCTCTTTCGCTGACCTCTGAAAGCACCTCTGCCCGCTCCTCTAAGGATAGATCGGCAAAGTCTTTTTCTCTGACCAGTGCTTCCAGATCGAAGTCTTGATGCATTGTCGATTTTTCCATTTACAAAAAATTTATCCTCTCTTTGGATCAAATACCTGCATGTTTTTAGCAAGCTTTTTCAACGCGTAAAAAATCCTCGACTTGACCGTCCCTTCTGAACAGGCCGTGATTTCGGAGATTTCTTTTATCGATAATTCCTCCCTGAATCGGAGGAAGAAAACTTCTTTATGCTTTTGGCTCAACTGCTGAATTTCACCTTCAAGGACTTCCCTGAATTTTTCCCGGTCTAGCTGTCCCTCATCCATCCAAGCTCCCACCGGAAGGTGAGAGAGATCGTCCACCCGGCTCACGATCCTTCGGACTTCCTGCGTCCGATACTCATTCTTTACCATGTTTGAAGCGATGGTATAAATCCAGGTAGAAAACTTTCTTCCCGACTGGTAGAGATGAGGCTTTTCCAGCAACTTCATGAAGAGGTCCTGAAGAAAATCCTGGGCCTTGATCTCCTCCCGGTTGAGCATGCGATAGAAATAATGTAGCATCCTGGAACTGTACCTTTGGTACAACTCATCAAAGGCCTCTTCGTCTTGTTTGGCGATAAGGGCCATCAGTTCTTCATCACTCGCATGTCTGTAATCGGGCTTTAGAAAGCGCATGTACCCAGCATGATTTGCAAGGGTCTACACCCTAAGTCTAGGTAGGTTCAATTTATCCCAAACATTTTTTTGATCCGCTGTAATCAAAGATGATTATGATCGATGTTCAATCCCTACATTACTTTAGAAATTTATGGGTGAAAATCGCTTTTATTGATCCTTGTCTTCATCGGCCAGTCCGTAGTAGAAGTTTAGGATAATAGAATGTTTGGCTGGTAATTTTTGATTGTAGTCAAGCCGGGACCAATACTGGGGACCCACCTTTTCCTCGTGAAGTTCGCCGTCTTCCTCTCTGACAATTACGCTGTATGATTCTGTCTTTCTCCCTTCTTTCCAATCTTTTCCCTGGCTGGGAAGTTGTGGCCACTGGGGATCATGGTTTTGGGCAGCTGCCTGAAGAGGAGGCTTGGCTACCCAATCCTTGATGGTAAATTTGTATTTGGTGCCATAGATAGGAACTCGGTCGTAGACAGGGACTTTTTTGTTTTCTGTACGTGTCTCGTAGATAGGTTCTTTGCAGTATTTGTCCACAAAATAACCATTGCCCTTGTCGATCTTTCCACAGACGTAGGTTCTCTCCCCTACCTTGACTCTTTTTTCAATGGTCTTATTTTCATAGCCCCTCAGGACTTTGTTGTAGCCTTTCACGGCTTTGAATGAACGGACGTTGTAGGCGCCTTGAGGGAGGTCCCAGCTTTCTCGTTTGGTAGGTTCAAAGTGAAATGCCTCTACACTCCTCTCCCACTTAAAATCCTGAACGGTGACATCCACGGTTTTTTGCAGAGCCTGAAAACCGAAGATGCTGACGAGAATGGCCGTAATAGCGGCAGCTATTTTTCCAAAATATCCTTTTTTACGCGGCTTCTTTTTTTGATAGTCCTTTTCCTCGGGATGATAGGTTCTTTCCCGCTCGAAGCTAGCGGTGGGTACCTCATGGCTATGATACTCCCTCGTTTGTAGGTCCTCATCCCCGGAGGCCTCATCTCTGGGATTGCCACAGGAGGCGCAGTGTGTATTGGCGGCTTTGTTTTGTGTGTTACAATGTCCACAAATCCAGTCTACCCCGGCTTGAGCCTCTTTGATACGCTTTTCGTCTTTGACGATTTCTGCATGGGAAGGCAGGTAAAAACGAACATTTTCAGGGCGTGAAGCTCCACAGTTGGGGCATTTGGTTTCCGGACCTAAGACCCCTACGTTTCCACAGGTGGGACAATCCCAGCGACCGACGTACACTGACATGGTGATCTGTATTAAAAAATAAAAAGTACCCTTGCAGACTTTTTTCTGTCGCCCTTTACAGGGCTTTCTGCAATCCTAAATAAATTAGGTTAGAGGAAGGAGAACAAAATATAAGGGGAGGTAATGATTTTTATAAAGAAAAAGCGAAGCTTCAGGCCTCGCTTTTTCGGAAAAGATCTTTAGAGTTTGGCGAGCAATTCTTTTTTCTTCTCGTTGAATTCCTCTTCTGTGATGAGCCCTTCTTTTTTAAGCTCACCAAGTTTTTTGAGGGTATCCATGATATCATCCTTGCTGGGAGCTTCGCCTTGGCCTTGGTCGCCTTGCTGCTGCCCCTGGTTGTTCATCATGTTCATCATCATTTGCCCCATGGCAAATCCTGTGCCCATCTCTACACCGGTATTTCCTCCGGAAGGATTTTCTGCTGCTTTTTCTACTGCATTGGCGGCTTGAAACTGCATGAATTTCTGCATGTCGCCGACCATGTTCATCTGAGTATTCTTGTTGAGGTACTCACGAAGTTCGTCGGGCAGGGTAATGGACTGGATGGAAAAGTCGGTCAGTTCCAGGCCAAATTGATCGAGGTATTCAGCAATACGGGGCTGGAGGGCAGCAGCGAATTCAGACTTTTGCGCCTGCATCTGGACAAAAGAGAAATTGGTTTCTGCCATCTCTGCTACCACCTCAGTAAAGCGGTCAACCAACTTTCCTTTGATGGTTCCGTCCACTTCACTTAGTGTAAGAATGGGATTGGTTCCCGCCAGTTCTTTGAAAAACTTTTCAAAGTCAGCAATGCGGAAATTGTAGGAACCGAAGGCCCTGAATTCTACCTGACCAAACTTGGAGTCGGGAATGGTAACCGGGCTGGGGGTACCCCACTTGTTATCGGTAAACTGTCGGGTATTGAAGAAATAGACATCGACTTTGAAGGGGGAGTCGAATCCGTACTTCCAGGAGTTGAGGCTGGTGAGGATGGGCATATTGCGAGTGGTCAACTCATGACGCCCTGGCTGATAGATATCGGCCATTTTTCCTTCATTGATCAGGATAGCGGCTTGTGATTCGCGGACGGTGAGCTGGGCTCCCATCTTAATTTCCTTATCCTGGTCTGGAAATTTCCACATTAAGACGTCGCGGGAAAAGTCCACCCACTCTATGACGTCAATAAATTGTCCTTTGATAAAGTCAAAAATGCCCATGATTCCTTTTTTCTGTTATGATTCAGAAGTAATATATGAGGTTAAAATGAAAATAGGGAAGTTAAATCAGAAAAATTCCCACATTTCTAGAGAAGAGACAAAGGCTTATTTAGCGGGTCTCTTGTAGACAGGAACGGTAGAGCAAGGTTCACCAAAGCTGAGTTTTTTTACCCTGGCCATGAGCCTTTGGGTAGCTTCGACATAGATAGAAGTAGGTATTTCAATATCGCTGCATCCTTTGAGTACCACAGGTCGATCGGTGAATTCTTCCCAAACAATGTCGTTGAGTACTTCTCTCCATAGCACCAGCTCCAGATCTTGTTCCGTACCAAAGACGACGGTTTTGGCAAAGGGTTGGAGTTTAATTGTAAGAATCATCCAGGCCCAGGTCTGTATGATGGCATCAACAGAGCAGGTTATGGCTACGTGTTTGCCTTCATACTGGCTCCACTCGTGCTCCTTGACCCAGGTTCGGAAGTCTCTTTCCCTAAGGATCATTCCCTGAAACAACTGATCCTTGATATCTATGAGGACTCTTTCACCTTTTGGGTAATGATCTTCCAACTTAAAGGTAACGAGGGGGCTATTTGCGAGGCGATTGACGACTTCGGACATGAGTAGCAATTTTTTGGGTGTCTCTCGTACCAGGGTAGAGATTCCCTGGCAAAGCTTCTAATTAATATAAGAATTAAGACTTAGATATACGAATCCCTGGCTACTGGGTTGATGTAGGCCGGAGGTAAGTAAAAGGGCTGAGGAATGTTATCCCGGGAGCTCCTCAGCCATCTTAAAATACTGGTACTGTTCCAGAAAAGGATGAGGGGTACCGTTGTATTGCTTTTGGGTGTAGGCTTTGACCAGAAACTCCACAAGCATCTCTCTGAATTCATCCAGGTTGAGGTTTTCCTGGGCGGAGATGCAGACCGCAGGTACATTATTTTGCTTTACGTAGCTTTTTTCCAGGTGGATTCTTTCCTCTTCGCTGAGAAGGTCCACCTTATTGAATACGGTAAAAATGAGTTTGTTCTCTATGCCCAGGCTTTTGAGTGTATCCTTGACATTATCCATGTGTTCCTCACATTGGGGGTGAGAAGCATCTACCACATGGACAAGAATATCGGATTCCTGGGCTTCTGCCAGGGTGCTCTTGAATGACTCGACCAGGTGGTGGGGGAGTTTCCGTATAAATCCTACGGTATCTGAAAGGAGGAAGGGAATGCCTTTGAGGGCTGTCCTCCTCACGGTGGTGTCAAGGGTGGCGAATAGCTTGTCCTCAGCCATTACATTGGCTTTGGTAATGCGATTCATGAGGGTGGACTTGCCCACATTGGTATATCCGACCAGTGCTACGCGGACATACTGAGAGCGATTTTTGCGGCGGGTCGTATCCTGCCTGTCAATTTTGACCAACTGACGTTTGAGTAGGGTAATCTTGTCCCGAATAATCCTTCGGTCGGTCTCGATTTCCTTCTCACCAGCACCTTTCAGACCAATACCTCCTTTTTGGCGGGAAAGGTGGGTCCACATTCCCGTCAGTCTTGGAAGAAGATACTGATAATTGGCCAATTCTACCTGTGCTTTGGCTTGTGCTGTCTTTGCCCTTTCCCTAAAAATATGGAGAATAAGGGAAGATCTATCCAAAATTTTAACACCCAGGGCTTTGTCGAGGTTCCGAATCTGAGAGGGAGAGAGGTCATCATCAAAAATGACCATCTCTGCTCCGGACTCTTCAACAGCCTGAGCGATTTCCTCTATTTTCCCCTTGCCGACATAGGTGGCATTGAGGGGCTTTTCAAGTTTTTGTATAAAAGAACGGACGGAGCAGGCCCCTGCTGTTTGCACCAAAAAGGCCAGTTCGTCCAGGTATTCCTTTGCTTGTTGAAAATCCATCTCTTGCGAACACACACCGACCAGGATGGCCTTCTCTGTCTTATCTTCTGTATGAACTTTCGTTTGTTCGATCATGTAGGAATGTAGGTTCGATTATTGGGTTGGATCTGACTTAGATCTTTGAGTCAAGGTACGCATTTTTTTGAATATGGGTTTTATCATACTTGGGGGCTAGGGCTATCTTTTGAGGTAGTCCAATAATTTTTCAATTGCTTCCTCCATCCTAAATTTTTTGGAGGCCTCTCTCCCTCTCTGACCCATGTCAAGTGCCTGTTGAGGATGCTCCATAAGCTCACCTATATTCTTGGCAAAGGGATTTACTTCACCTGGGGGGGATAGCAGGCCACTTTGACCCTGTTGGACAATTTCGGGAATGCTTGACACCTCAAAGGCCACAATGGGTTTCCCCGCTGCCATAGCTTCGGCCAGAGCAAAGCCAAAACCCTCCCAAAGAGATGGTAGGGCAAAGAAGTCCAATGAGGCATAGAAGTCGGGCATATTCTCTACGAATCCCAGGAACTTAACCCTTTTTTCCAAACTGAGGCGACGGACTTCGGCTTGTAGGTCAGTCAGCAGGGGCCCTTCTCCGGCAATGTGTACTTCCAGGTCTTTCCCTTCTTTTAGGAGATATTCAGCTGCTTGAATGAGAAGATGTTGTCCTTTCTGTAGGACGAGGCGACCTGCAGTACCGATGATCCATTTTTGATTTTGGGGCAATTGGGTAGGCAGAGGATGGGCTAAAAATGGGTCAAGTTCCAGACCATTGTAAAGCACTTTTACCTTTTGAGGCGGCAGGAGGGGAGGGCTACCTAGGAGCCTTTTTTTTGTGGCTTCAGAATTGGCGATGATCCCGGTAATCTTTTTCTGGAGCAGAAATTTATTTATCCAGGAGGGATTAACCCGGACATCCAGTCCCCTTCGATAGATGATCCTGGGAATGCCAGCTTTGGAGCCAGCCAGGGCAGCGAGTTTCATCTCAGCCGACCCATTGATGATAAGGGCATAGGGGGATGCGATTTTCAACTCATTTGTGAAGTGGAGGATTTTCCAAGGCTTAAGAAAGTCCATTTTCTTGATGAAAATAGGATGAAAAAAAATATTCTTTTCATGTTTAAGCCTTTGATGAAGGGGAGATTGGGGCTGTCCCCAGAAGTGAATCTTTTCTCCCCGGTCGGCCAGGGCCTTGGACATGGTGAAGTGCCACTTTTCTCCACCTCCCCAGAAATTGGATGCATTGATGAAGGCCAGGATCATGGGGAGGCTTGTTGAGGGTCTTTCCAAAGCTCCCGAAGTTTGGCATACCTCAGAAATCCGGCATGTGCGGCCATGACTGCCAGTTGGAAACCGTGGTAGCCATCCAAAAAACCTGCTTTGATGAGGTATTCCTTGATGAATCTCCAGGTGGGAGTGAGAACAAGTTGCCAGCTATGGAAGGCCTTTCCTTTCTCAAACTTCGCCTCAGCTGCCAGGCTGGAAAAGCGATTGATCTGATCCAGGTGTTCCTCCAGTGAATTTATGGTATAATGAAGGATGTGCCCCCGAACTTCTTCAGGCTTGACGTTGGGCAGAGGAACCAGGGTTTCGTGCACTTTCTCTCCTTTCCAGGCGGCTTTCTCACGATGGACCAGGCGGATGCGCTTATCGGGATACCAGGAACCATGCCTGATCCATTTCCCACAATAGTGATTGAGCCTTTTGAAGCTATAGGCATCGGCCTTGAAGTCTTCTTTAAGCTTAATAAGGTGGATCCGGGAGTCCTCATCAAGGGCCTCATCTGCATCTATGGATAAGATGTAGTCATGTTTTGCTTGGGCCATGGCAAAATTTTTTTGCTCAGCATAGCCTTCAAAGGGATGGGCAATCACATGTGCGCCCAGTTGTTTACATATTTCCGGTGTAAGGTCGGTGGAGCCGGAATCTACAACCAGGACTTCATCGGCAAGGCCCTCAAGAGAGTTCAGGCATCTGGCGATATTTTTTTCTTCGTTGTTGGCGATAATGACGACCGAGAGCTTGGGCAAAGCAAGTTGAAATTTGGGCGTAAAAAAAGGGTTTTTCAAATTTAATGAAAAAACCTTTTGTAACATATGTCACAGCCTTTAGGTCCCCTACATCTCGGTGTCGGGTGTAGGTGTCAAGGATACTGAGTGGTCAGTTCAATTTGTCCAGAAAGTAATTGAAGGAAAAAGTAACGAACATATATCCATCGTTGGTTTCGGGATTTCCGCGTTTCATTCCTTCTTCAAATTGATATATTTTGGTATTCATAGATAGTTCGGAAGCGATGATTCCTCTAGTCTCCGAGATGCTGGCCTGATTGGGATAAACGGTGCTGACATCATCGAGGTAATCGGTCATGGTGAGTCGGTAGCCCATTTCGAGTCCAATTCCGGTAAATTCTGTCAGGCGGAGGTTGAGTCCCAGTCCTACAGGAAAAGATATCTGAAGCCTTGAGTAGGGGCCTTTTCCATCTTCCAGAAACTGGCCTTCGGTGCCCAAAGGTTGGAGTTGATGCCAGGTGCCTTTAAAGCGTGCCTGAGGGTCATGGTAAAACATGGCAAAGCCCATTAGCATATATGGAGAAAGGTGAGCACCGATGTTGATGGTACCAAAGTTTTTGTCTTTGATAAAGTCGACGATAAAAACTGTCTGAGCCTCAATGATGGTGGACCTAAAATGAAGGTCTCTGGCCCTTCTTCCAAAACTTTGGGCGAGGGCATCAGAAGCAGCGATTTCCCCACCGGCCAATCCCACTCGGATGGCAGTATTAGGAGTAAAGTATTTCTGATAGCAGGCGGCTATGGAGGGCTTGAAGTAGGAGCTGACAAACTGGTCTGTCATCTCTCCATAATAGGTAGAGCTTCCAATTCCGAAGCTAAGCATGTGAGACCTCTGTGCGAAGCTATCCGAACTCGAAGCAAGAAACAAGGTAGCAAGGATCAATAATGATAGATGTCTGGCCATTAGAATATAGGATTTTCTAAGGGTGGTGGATTGTAGGGTAAGAAAAAATAAAATGGCTGTGCCCTGAAGATCAGGAGAAGAACGGTAATGGGTAAAGGGATAGCTGAATGATTAGGATGTGAGAAAGTAATTTCCACAATCCATTTTGATTTAATACAAATGTAAGGAAAGGAAAAGATTTATGGGATAGATGATCAAATTAAATGCTTGAATAGCAAAATTTTACTCCTCAGGTAGGGATATAAAAAAAGACCCCTCCGAAAGAGAAGCCTTTTTCAAACAATGGGTAAATAAATTTAGGTCTAGATTATTTCACTTTTGAAAGTAGAGATTTAAGTCTGTCAAAAAGAACGCGATAGGATAGTTAATTAAAACGATAGAATGGTAGTATTTCTGTCTGGCTAACTGTGTTGATTTACTTGAAGCGATTAAGGTAATAGTTGAAAGAAATGGTAGCAAACATATAGCCGTCATTGCTTTCGGGGTTACCTCTTTTATCTCCGGGAAGGAAGACTGCTTCATTTTGGCCGGTGGAGAGTTGCATGGCGAAAGGGCCATTGGTTTCTCTAAGGGCATCAAAATCTGGATAGACGGTGCTTACATCGTCGAGGTAGTCGGTCATGGTCAGTCGATAGCCAATTTCAGCGCTAATTCCTGTATTGCTGGTGAGCCTGAGGTTGATACCGAATCCAAAGGGGAAGCTGATCTGGGTACGGGAGTAGCCTCCTTTTCCGTCGGCCAGGTACTGACCTTCTGTACCTAGGGGTTGAAGGGCATGCCACTCTCCGTTGAGCTTACCTTTGGGATTGAAGAAGAAGAGTCCCATACCCCCGAACACATAGGGAGAAATATGATGGGCTTTTTGGTCATTGCCAAAGTATTTGTCCTTGAGAAACTCATATACCATGACGGCTTGAACTTCTCCAATGGTACTTTTGAAGCTCAGGTCTCTGAGGACACGGCCCCGGTCATTGGCCATGGCATCGGTAGCGGCGATTTGGCCGATAGAAAGGCCTCCACGGAAGGCAATATTTTCGGTAAGGTATTTTTGGTAGGAGAGGCTGGCAGCGGGTTTGAGATTGGAACTGACAAAGATGTCGGAAAGGTCTCCGTAGTAGTAGACCGTACCCACACCGGCACTAAACATGTGAGAACGCTGAGCAAAGGAGGTGGAGGTGAGGGCGAAGATCAGCATGAGCAGGCAGGCAGCCCTAACCATCCAAATGGAATGCGGGTCAAAGAATGAACTTTTCTTCATGATTTTTTGCATTAGGCAAATCAAAATTGGGATATAATCAGCGGATTTTGATTTGGTGATACATTCAGATAGAATGAAAAAGCTTAGATAGTGTGATTGATAAATATTCTGATGAGTGTAATACAACTTGCATGCCCTTAGAATTTTATAAGTAGGCCCTGCGGCTATGGTAAGAAAGGGGGATGTAATAGATTTCTACTAAATCGAAGATTTTTATTAAATTCTTCTGATATTGATCCAAAAGAACTATGAACTTGACCTATTCTGCAGTAAGATTTGTCTTAGTATTGTCGGCTTTTTTCGGTTTGAATTGTGGTGGAAATGCTCCTGAACGGTCGAAAAAAGAGGATGATATGTCCAAAAATATGTCTGAACCCCAGCAGCGGGTAGAAAAGAGCCAGGCCTATATTAGGCATTACGACCTGACATCTCCTCGGGTAGCCTATGAACTTCCTGAAGCCCTACAGGAGGTTTCAGGTCTTTCCTACGATGGTAATGGGATCTTTTATATGATCGAAGACGAAAACGGAGTCCTTTATCGCTGGGATGAGAATAGCCAAAGCTTGGTTTCAAAGCAGAAGTTTGGCAAGGACGATGACTATGAAGGAGTAGAGGTGGTGAATGATCAGATTTTTGTCTTAAAGCATACCGGGACCCTTTATCAGATGGCCAAGTCGGAGGGTGAAGAGCTGGAAGCTGAAAAACACGGGACTTTTTTAAAGGGAGATAATGATGTAGAGGGGCTGGGATACGTCGAGAAAGAAGGTATCCTCTTATTGGCATGCAAGGAACCCTATCAGCAGGACGACGACTACGAGAAAGAGCTGAGGGTCATTTACGCCTTTGACATTGCCAATCAGGAACTAAGGGAAGAGCCTTACATTCGCCTCAATATGTATCAGCTGCAAAAGGACCTGGGTCGCCTCAATGAAGATGCGGAGATCAGGCGGGTACTCTACGACTTCAATCCCGACAAGAGAAAGGCCCTGGCTCCTTCAGGGGTTGCGGTCCATCCCCTCAATGGCCACATATATGTGTTGGCTCATCGGAGTCAGATGCTACTGGTCTTGAATCACAGTGGAGAAAATACAGAGGTTGTAAGGGCTTATTACCTAGATCGAAAACTATTCGAGCAGCCTGAGGGTATTTGCTTTAGGGAAGATGGAAGCCTGTACATTTCCAATGAGAGTGAAGAAGGCAGAGCGACCCTTTTAGGATTCGAGTATTATCCATGAATATAGAACAACTCAAGGACTGGCTGGGGATAGCATGGAGGGAACGACTCTCCGAAATATACCGGAGGGGTATGCTCAACAATCCCTTTATGGTCCAGGCAGCCCTTTTTCATTATCTCAATACTCCTGAACTGCCCCATGTACGTGTCTGGCTATCCCAGTCCATCGAGTTTCCTACTTTCCAAGAGGAGGATTATTTGGATTGGCAGATTTACCATTACAAAAAGAAGCTGATGGGGCAGGTATTGGACCTTATCATTACCAATGAAGAGGAAGTCCTGGCCATCGGACTGCTAAATTTCGAAGCCGGGGGATATGGAGATTTTCGCGAGCATCTGGAACTCATGGAGACTTTTCACCAGATCCGTGGTAAGGGAGAACTGCGGATGCGCATTCATCCTCATCACGGCAAACTCGACGAAAGCCATACCTATCTGATCAGGGAAGATACCCTTCTGGTGTATGGAGTCATCAATCAAGAGGCTTCCATGAGCCTGGAATGGGACAAGCTGAAGGCCCATTGTAAAGATCCTCTATTTTGGTACCACTTTTACTTTCTCCAAGGAAAAATTGGGGATAGCAAGATCAAGTTTTTGGTGAAGGAAGGGAAAAAGTTCCTCTAGGAGGAGCTTGTGTCGGGTAAAGGGCCTGTCTGGGTCATTATGCCTGTAGCATTCATTAAAACGATAGCTATCTCCATCATTTTCGGGGGACTTTTGGAAAAAGCGTATTCTTTATTATCTTTATGTAAAGGGAATATTACTACAATGTTTTTGCAACCGAGCTTGCTCGGTAAAAGACAAGGGACTGTCTGAAGAGGCGGTCCCTTTTTTTATTATTGTCCATGCGAATCTTATTTGCGATCCTGGATTGGGGGCTGGGCCATGCTACCCGTTCGATGGTATTGATTGACAGATGGAGGTCCGAAGGTAAAAACATTTTTCTGGCTTCCAGTGGCAAGGCCGGCGAACTGCTTCGTCGTGAGTATCCTGAGTTGCCTTATTTGAATCTCCCTCCTTATGGGGTAAGTTACAGCCATCTTCCTCTTCAATCTCTGGCCGTTTTGTCGCAGGGGGCAAAAATCAGGAAAGCCATAAGGAGTGAGGCAGAATACATTCGGGCATATCAAAATCGTTATAATTTTGATCTCATCATCTCGGACCATCGCTATGGATGTTCACATCTTGATACTCCTTCGATATTTTTGTCTCACCAATTGGCCTTAATCCCTCCACCCTTGCTGCGCTGGTCGAGAAGGGCCATTTTTGCCTTACACATGAGGCAGTTGGAGGCCTTTGATCAGATATGGATTCCCGATGATGAAGGAGAGGAGAATCTTTCGGGGAGCCTGAGCCATGCCTATCCCCTTCCTTCCAAAGCGAAATTTATAGGCCCACTTTCCCGCTTTGAGGGGATGGTGGTAGAAAAAGATAGGGGGCCGGAAGTCCTGGCTATCCTATCCGGACCTGAACCACAGCGTAGCCTGTTGGAGGTGAGGTTGAGGGATGAATTGAGTCAGGGCAGTAGGACTGCCTGCCTGGTACTGGGTAAACCAGAAATGAAGGAAGGGTGGACAGAAGGAAAGCTTCGCATTTACCCTCATTTGGAAAGCTTTTCATTGGCTAGGGCGATGACACAAGCCAACTTGGTCATATCAAGGTCGGGATATAGCTCAATCATGGATTATGGATCTCTTGGGCTGGAGCGGGTAGCTTTGATTCCTACTCCGGGTCAGAGTGAGCAGGAATACCTGGCTCGCCATCTGGAAGAAAAAGGCTATGCTTTTAGAATATCTCAACGGAATTTTTCACTGGATCGCTGTTTGAGGGGGTTGGAGGGAAAGATGGGATTTAGTAAGAGAACAAAGAACGAAAGAATAGAACACCTACTGGAGGAATGGTCATAAAAAAAGCCACCCTTTCGGGCGGCCTTTGATCTAAGTAGTCTCGCAATTTCATCTCAGTATTCCTTGGGTTACTTTTTCCCGAATCCTGCGTCATTTCCCGATGAATCGGGATCAATTTAGTACCACTAAATCTACGTTCAATTCCTTGGCTTCAGAAAAAATTGTCTCCAAAGAATACCGAATTCAATATGCTCGCCTACTTAAACGATAGCATCATTAATTGTCGAAACTGTAGGCAAATAGCCTATTGAATCCAGGGTAAGTCCCCACCAGGGTAATTTTTCCCTTGGTAGAAGATATTTTTTGAATGACTTCCTCGCTGTTGGCCACGGGATTGTCGTTGACTTCCATGATGATGAAGCCTTCTTTGATATCGGTTTTCCTCTTTATCTCACCCGGAAAAAGGGATTTGATAAGGACACCGCGATCGAGGCCTAGTTGGCTCAGTTCGCTTGCGTCAAGGTCTTGAAGTCGCAGTCCTAGTTCGTCGAGGGCTTCGTTTCTCTTGGGCGCATCGAGTACGGTATTGCCGTATTGGTCGGTAAGTTGTACGTCGAAGGTCTTATATTTCTTAATTCTATAAACGGTTACGGCGATGACATCACCGGGGCGATTGCGGCCGATCAATTCGAGCATCTTGGCATCGTTTTTCACTTTAACTCCATCGATGCTGACGATGATATCTCCTTTTTTGAGGCCAGCTTTTTTTGCTCCTCCGTCTTCGGCTACCCCATTGATAAGAACGCCTTCGGTAATATTTATATCCATCTTTTTGGCGGTTTCTCCATTGAGTCCTTCGGCGTAGGTAATGCCGAGAAAGGCTCGCTGGACAGTTCCATATTCTTTGAGGTCTGTAACTACTTTTTTGACGATGTTAGAAGGGACAGCGAAGGCATAGCCTGCATATGTACCTGTAGGTGAGGCGATAGCCGTATTTATTCCGATCAATTTTCCGTCGAGGTTGACCAGGGCTCCTCCGGAGTTGCCAGGGTTGACGGCAGCATCTGTTTGGATAAAGCTTTCGATGGTCATGTCTCCCTTGATGATATCCAGGTCACGGCCAATGGCGGAAATGATGCCTGCAGTCGCGGTGGAAGCCAGGCTAAAGGGATTACCGACAGCGAGGACCCATTCCCCCACCTGGACTTTATCGGAATCCAGGAGGTCGGCGCTATTGAGATCATCTGCTTCAATTTTGATCAGGCCGAGGTCAGTAGTGGGGTCTGTGCCGATGACAGTCGCTTCGAAGGAACGGTTGTCATGTAGGGTTACGGTGAGTTTATCAGCACCTTTTATAACGTGGTTGTTGGTGACGATATATCCATTGGCACTTAGTATTACCCCAGAACCTGTGGCTACCTGTTCGCGGGAATTTCTCCTGAGCGGGCGCATCCCAAAGAGCTCGTAGAAAGGATCGACCTGCTGAATTTGTTGAATGGATTTTATGTGGACCACGGCGGGCATGGCGACCTTTGCTGCAAGAAGAAAGTCAGAAGGGGCATTGTTCAGGTCGCCACTGAGGGCAGGCATGGCATTGTTGGTATTTTTGAGGAAACTGGGGTCCAGGGTATCCTTGCTATGGTTGACATATACCTGCTCTACTCCCCAACCGGAGTAATGATAGGCGGCGAGCATGAGGCTGCTCACTACCAGAGAGATGAGAATATATGAGAATAGATTTTTCATGCTAATGACTAAGTACTTTGAAAAAAATTACGTTGGCTCGGTAAAAAGGATAAAGGGAATCAGAACTTTAAAAAAACTTTAACAGTCCCAATGTCTTTCAAACAATTGTCTTGCAGGAATGATTTATTAAGGCTAAACAAACACAATGAATAAACTAACTTATATTCTTCAGGGCTGCATCCTGGTCTTAATTTTAACGGGTTTTGTCCTGGGGCAGCAGTGGGAGGTAAACATGGAGGAAGCCAGGGTGAGCTTTGAAATCCAGTCCATTCACGGAACTGTAGATGGGAGTTTCAAGGAATTTCAGGCTGACATACGCTTCGATCCCGGCAAACTTGTAGAGTCGGAGATCTCTGGCAAGATTGTCATCAACTCAATTGAAACCGGTAATGGGGCTCGCGACAACAGCCTTCGAACAGAAAAGTATTTTTATCCCAAAAAATATCCCTACATCACTTTTTCTTCCAAAAAAATCGAGCTGAGAGGAGGGTCTTATGTAGCTACGGGGACCCTATCGATGAAGGGGAAAAGCAGGGAATTTGAGCTGCCTTTCACCTTCGACGGCAATCGTTTTCGGGCATCTTTCGCTCTGCCTTTTACAAAATATGGGGTAAATGGTGGGGGTATCATGCACAAGGATGAGGCCAAGGTGATTTTGGATTTACCCGTGCGGGCGGTGTAGGAAGGTTTGATACTTCAATCTGTAGCGGTTGTTTAAGGCTTATCCTTTCCGTTTACACTTTTCTTTCGAGAAGCTGAGCTTGCATTTTTTTCACTTGAGCACCACTAATGCTCCGAAAAATTGCTGCTTCCGCACCCTAAAAACCTATCTGTAAACTGAAAATTAAAAAACTAAACAGCCTCTAAACATTTTAAATACTTTCAAGGGGATCAAAAATCCTAACTTTGTTTCATGCCGAAAAAGCTGCCCCAACTTTCTATCCTAGTTCCTCTTTTTGCTGCTAATACCATCTCGGGCTTTGCTCAGGGCATCACTATGCTGGCGATTCCTTGGTACTTGGTTCAAATCCCCAATGGTAAGTTTCTCAATGCCACCATGGTTGCTGTGGTTACCCTCCTTTCTATGTTTTGGGGGGTCTATGCCGGGACCTTGATTGACAAATACAATCGCAAACGCCTTTTTATGGGTCTGACTGCCATTGATGGCGTCATCTTATGTACGGTGGCCTCCCTTGGCTTTTTTATCGGTCAGGTTCCTTTTCCCTTGATCGCATTGGTTTTTACCACCACCATCTTCACTTATAATGTCCATTATCCCAATTTATATGCTTTGGTTCAGGAGTTGTTTGACCGGGAGTTTTATGTCAAGGTCAATAGTGCGCTTGAGGTCCAAGGGCAGACCACCAATTTTTTGGGAATGATGGTAGGAGGGCTTTTGTTGGGCGGGAGTCCCGATTTGGCATGGTGGCCGGAGGCCTGGCAATTTGATCCCTGGCCGTTGGAGCGAATTTTTCTCATGGATGGAATCACTTATTTTATTTCCTTTTTTCTGATCAGTCAGATTCCCTATGGTGGGAGGAAAAGGCAGGAGATAGACAAGGGAAACTTGTGGGAGAGGGTCAGGCAGGGCTTTGAATACCTCTTGTCGGAAAAGGCTATCCTGGTCTTCGGCATCGCCTCTTATGTGGTATTTTTCTCCTTATTGGTAAATATTCAGGCCATCGCCCCTATTTATGTCAAGGATTGGCTGAATGAGACGGCTTTGGTTTTATCCTCCTTCAAGGGAGTCTATGCCTTGGGTGCCATTTCGGCTGGTCTTCTGGGTCTGGTGCCCTGGATCAAAAAAGATCATCCTATACAATTGATCATTTTTTTGGAAATTCTAGCCGCAGTGATATATTTTGTGCTGGCAAATATGGCCTCCGTGGCCGTGCTCTTGGGAGGAGCCTATATTTTGGGAATCAGCAATGCCGGTATACGGATTTTGAGAATTACTTATCTGGTACGCATCGTTCCAAACCATGTGATCGGCCGTGTCAATTCTTTTTTTAATGTGGTAAACGTGCTGATGCGGGTGAGTTTCCTGTCTATGTTGGCTTTGCCCTTCTTCGCAGAAGATGAGAACGGTGCCCATATCGTTTTTGCCTTGGGCTTGATGGGTACTTTGGTAGCTATTTCTGCTGCCATACTCTTTATACTGAGGAATAAATTCCCCAGAGCACTTGTCGAGAGGGAAGAAAAATTGGATCCATAAATGTATTTGTTATGCTTGACCGACTCGTCAGAGAAGGAAAAATCGGAGCTGATAAGGCTGAAAACTATCTTTTATTGGCGGCTGAGGGACCTAGCCAGAGTTTGAGGCCCATGGCTGGTCTACTGGCTCGAGCGATGGAAGCTCGAAAGTCTGGTAAAAAAGGAGTCTTGGTTTATGAGGGGCAGAAAGAGGAGGCGGGAATTGTCAATGGCCTGGACGTCATTCCTGTCAGAAACCTGGAAGAGGTGATTCATTTTCTCAATGGGGACAAGGAAATCAAGCCTCTTTTTAGGGATACAAGAGGAATTTTTGCTTTGGCACAGGAAGATCTGCCAAACGATATGGCGGATATCATCGAGGATGAGAATGCCAAGCATGCCCTGGAAATCGCAGCCATTGGAAGGCATCACAGCATTATGTATGGAGATATCAGGGCAGGAAAAAAGAGACTGGTCGAACACCTGCCGGCCATTATGCCCCGGATGAGTCTCTCTGAGGCCCTGGAGACTACCCTTCGATTTTCTAATCTAGGTGAGTTGGCTTTGGGATCGGGTCTTATGGCTCATCGACCCTTGCTGACCATCAGTCCTATCATTTCTCTGGAAGAGGCTAGAGAAAGGCTTTACCTCAGCCACCTGGGCGTGCTGCATTTGCAGGACCTTTCTGAAATCAACAAAGAGGGATTGAACTTGGTGGCTGGGTGCTTGCGGGATGGAACCATAGCATGGAAGGGTAAAAGAATGCCTTGTCGGCCTTGGGTAATCGGAACCCTGGGGGAAGTAAATGTTCCTGAGACTTTGAGCAATTTTTTCGATTTGTATGTAGAAGTACCCATTATTGCGGCAGAAGATCACCTGCGCTTTGGAGAATTGGAGACAAGTTTGGAAATCAAAGACAGGGTGGAAAAAGGTGTCAGGCGGCAGGAAGTAAGATATGGAGACGAAGCCAATTTAAGCAGCAATGCAGACATCCCTCTGGAGAGGGTCAGCGAGTGGGTCCATCTTGACAAGCAAACAGAAATGCTACTGTCCATTTCTTTAAAAAAGCATGGGATAGACTTAAATCACAGGCCTCAGATCCTAAGGGTAAGTCGGAGCATTGCAGACCGGGTAGGTGAAGAAGAACCCTTGCTGTATCACGTAGCAGAAGCCATTCAATATATGAACTACAAGGGAGTCTTACTGGGGTGAATAGGTCAAATCGAAGCGTTGTGTAGAAAGAAAAATAATCTTTTTTGAAAGGCTTTATCAAGCTTCCTTAATATTGAACCTTATCAGGCTTTACCTACTTTTTTGGGGTTCGTTTCCTCTGCTTTTTCATGTTTGGTGATGCCAAATCCGTGAAGGTTTTGTTGGGAAAAGGAGGTGGGATATTGTTCTATTCCTGGAAAGCCGAGTTTGATGTCTCGACCTTCATAAGGAATGTAATCGGTTTTCCAAATGTAGTCCCATATAGCCAGGGTCAGGCCAAAATTTACTCCTTTGTGCCGATCTTCTGGAAGTTCGTAGGCATGATGCCAAATGTGCATCTCGGGGCTGTTAAAAATATATTTCATGTAAGGACCAGCTACCAAAGCTCCAAGCAAGGCTCCTCCCAGGCTAATACCTGTCAGGGAAAGAGGTGATAAGCCAGTGCTGCTAGCTAAAATGAAGAGGGTTAACAAGCCAAACACAATGCCCCCTGTGATGCGCTTATCCACGCTGAAATTGGCGTGGTTGTAATGGCCCCAGGCCAGGGTAAAGATGTGGATGAGGAAAAAATCGTGTAGACCTATGCCGAGCAGGGCCAGGGGAAGGTATTCAAGGCTTCTGTAAACGATGTTTTCCATCCAGTGATAACGGAGATGGGCGGCAAAGCCCATTTGTGCCACGCTGTGGTGGACTTTGTGGAATTCCCAGAGCTTTTCATTGCTGTGAAGGAGGCGGTGTACCCACCATTGGATAAAGTCTCTTACTACAAATCCTGTCAGGAGGACGGCCCAGATGGGCCAGTGCTGCATAGGATTGGAGGCCTGAAGGTCAAATTCTGTCAGAGAAATGATTCCACCATTGAGAAGGTTGACGATAACACCGGAGGAGGCATTAAAAATGATGAGAGTGAAAAGGAAAAAATTGAAAAACATGTAGAAGAAGTCCAACCAAAAATCCTGACGGAATTTGGGCTGGTCTTTTCTCCAGGGCCTGACTACTTCCAGGCCAAAGAAAAAGGTCGATACCAGAATCAGCATCCAAAAGTAGTTATGCCAGAGAGGCTGAACCTGAAAGGTAATCTCCTTCCAAAGGTAGGAGGCGTAGTTGTGATACCCTTGTATAAAAATGTCTAAGTACTTGTCCATTTGCTTGAAACCTTAGTTGGGCCTTTTACTCAAGTAGTCTCGCAATTTCATTTCCCGATGAATCGGGATCGCTTTAGAACCCCTAAACCTATGTTCAATTCCTTGGCTTCAGAAAAAAATTTCTTCAAAGAATACCGAATTTAATACACTTATTTACTTGAATATCAGGGAAAATAATGTATTGCTGTGTATCCAATGTTACATTGGAATCTTCCTGTAAATCAGGGGAGGGCCGGGAGTTTTGGGTGATAGCTCCATTCGGTCCATGAACCATCATAATTCCAGACCTAGGGGTAGCCCATGATTTCTCGAAGGACAAAGGCCGTATGGGCCGACCTTATTCCGGAATGGCAGTAAGTGATGATTCGGAAGTCTGGGAAAATGCCCCTCTCCTGAAAGAGAGGGGCATTTTCTTGGCAGGATTTGAAGCGGTGGTCGCCGTCTGCATGGATAAGTTCTATCCAGTCCAAATGGACAGAGCCGGAGATTCTTCCTCTCCGAAATTCTCCATTTTTTTGGATTTTTCCTTCGTATTCTCGTTTGCTGCAGGTATCCAGTATTACCTAGCTAAGGTCTGTAAGGGCCTCCGGTATAGCACTGATGTCCATGACGGGTTCTGGATAAGCTGCTTGTTTCTCAAATGAAAAGTTGCCCTGGGTGGGCTGGGGTATTTCCTTCACCAACGGGAGGCCCTCTGCCATCCACTTATGCATTCTTCCATCAATCAAAAAGGTATGGGTACATCCATTGCTTGCCAAAATCCAGAAAAAGCGTTTTGTTTTTCATATGTGAAAAAATTTGAGGCTTACTCGATCACATACCACTCCTCTACCTGGAGGGGGCTTCTCCTGCCTTTTTTCTTAGGGCCATAATAGGTAGCCAGGTAATCGAGAATCTTATCTTCATTTTCACCTAAATCCCAGAGTTTCTGAGTTTCCTGCATCCAGATGATCATTTCCTGCCATCCTTGTCGGCTGGCCCTGTTTTGAAGGACCAATTTGCTTGAATGACAGGTGGTACAGGTACTCTTCACCAATACATAATCTCCTTGTGCTACAAAGCCGGTAGCTACATCCAGCCCGTCTTTTATCTCATCCGTGATTTTATCCTCCTGGTCCACTTGGGTCATGGCCTCTGGCAAGGACTTTTTAGCAAACAACTGGGGTTGTTGGATAAGTAAAATCAGGATAAAGGCCGCAACCAACGCGAGTACAGTGATACCCATAGAAAAGAGGGTAAGGCTAAGGAGGCGACTTTCTTTCTTTCCAAAATCCATTTTCGGGGTTTCCTGTAAATCCATAACAGATGGGATTAAACGACTTTGACGGCAATTCGGTGGCAGGCATTGTTGAGATAGCCTTTTGGATTCCATCCTGGCACGATCATGGGTTGAGAAGTACCCTGATTATCAGTGGCCCTGGCCCATACCTCATAGTATCCTTTTTCTGGGAAATTCAGCCTGCTTTTCCATGATTGCCAGGAAAGGCGGTTGGGTGGAGGATCAAGGCGGACTTCTTGCCAAGTGGCACCAAAGTCTATGGATACCTCCATTTTATCGACTTTGCGATCTCCCGCCCAGGCCTTTCCCCTTACTTCCAGGCTTTTGCCATAAGAGAGCATGCCTCCGCTCTTTGGATAGGTAATGAGGGACTTGACTGGCATGGACTCTATGATGCACATGTCTTCGTCCTTGACCTTGGTTCCAGGTGCTACCGGTTTGCAGGGAACTTTGTAGGACTTTCCTCCCATCTTCGGTCCATCATGAATCCGATCCCTGACTACGATTTTATTCAGCCATTTTCCTGAGGTAGATGCGGGCCAGCCACCAAAAACCAGTCTAAGGGGATATCCATTCAATTTTGGAAGAGGTTTGCCATTGATCTCCCAGGCGATGAGAGATTCATCTTCCAGGGCTTTGGAAATGGGGACTCCTCGGGAGATGACTACCTTTTCAGGGTCTCCGCTAAGGTGGGTATCTGCCCCATAATAACCAATATAAACGGCAGAGGAGCGGAGGCCTACCTCTTGGAGGACATCCTTGAGTCGGACTCCGGTCCACCTAGGACAGCCGACGGCTCCCGTACTCCATTGATTGCCTTTGGCGGAAGGGTTGAATTCTGAGCGCCCATTTCCCCCACATTCTAGGGTGAGGTGATAAGTGTGTACGGGAAAGCGAGACTTTAATTCCCTGAGGGTATAACTTTTCTTTTGGCTTGCAGCTTCTCCTTCGATGCTGAGTGTCCAAGTATCGGGGTCAACATCAGTGGGAGGAATACCATTGTTTCTGACAAAAAGGACTTCTGCCGGGGTCTCGAAAGGATCGAGTAGATGAGGGGGAGTCTCTGCATTGACCGGGCGGTCGTTGAGGATGAGCAGATCGGGATGCTTACCTTCGATTGGGCCTTCATTGTAGTCAAAAAGCCCTACAGGGATGAGGTTTTCGGGCATGGTTTTGCCAAAAACTACCTGAGCACCAAGGACAGAGCCCATGAATATCCAGGCGCTTTTTTTGAGGAAGCCCCTCCTGGAATTTGCCTGGTTCTTTCTTCCCCAGAGCCATTCGTCTGCCTGTTCGGGGTACTTTTGGTAAAGCTCGTGGATGCCTAAGGTTAGTTTCTTGCCTTTCTTTTTCATGAATAGGAATAGTTCTGGTCTGCAAATGGTTGACAGTCCCTGAAAGACTGGTTTGGGTCGAGGTAAAAGTTTTACCCTAAATATGTCGATCGGACTTTTGGGTAAAATAAGGAAAGTCTTTCGATATGATGGATATGGATTAATACAAGTAAATCATGGATTGCCCCTGATCATTCTGTTCCAATACATCCAGGGAAGGAAATATTTTTTCAATGCATACATGCTGTATCTCTCCTTGGCCTGATTGAAGGGAAAAGTAGTATCGGGTTCTTTATCGTAGTTGAACTCTGCCAAAATGAGTTTTCCTTTTCCCGTAACCTGGGGACATGAGCCATATCCATCATAGGTGGCAGGTGAGACCCACTCTTTTTTATTTATAAGCTGTAATAGATTTTTCACTACGGTGGGGGCTTGTTTTCTGATAGCTGCCCCAGTTTTGGCATTGAGGGTATCGGCTGCATCACCCAGGCCAAAGACATTGGGAAAATCCGGGGATTGTAAGCTGTGTTTATCCAGGTTGATCCATCCTCCGGCATTGGCAAAAGGACTTTGTTTGATGAAGTCAGGGGCAGACATAGGGGGAGATAACATGGATCATATTGAATTCCAGGTTTACCTCTTCGCTGGGCTTTCCCTCAACCAGAATATCATAGGTAGCGATTTTATTTTTGCCATCTACAGCTTTAAGATTACGGGGAAAAAGGCTTTCTATGCTGTAGTTTTCCACCACTTTTTTCCAGGGCCTCGCGAAAGGGGCGGACACCAAAAATGACCCCACCAGCCGCGGTGTATTTTACATTTATCTGGTCTAAAATACCCCTACACTTAAAATTATCACTAGCCAGGTACATGATTTTTTGAGGAGCACCGCCACACTTGATCGGGGTATTCGGATTGGTAAACAGAGCTGTGTCTCCCGCCTTTATGCTTTCTATGGCTTCATGCGTGTAAGGGCACTGATCATAGGCATAATTGCTGCATACATTGTTTTGTCTCAAAGATTCTTTCAGTCCGTCGATTTTGTTCCAGTCGATTTGAATTCCGGGGCAGAGCACCAAATAATCATAGCTGATTCTACTTAAATCGGATAGGACAACGGTATTTTCGTCCGGAATGAGCTTGCTAGCTGCTTTTTGGTACCATTTGGATCTTTTGGAAATGAAATCTGCCTGATTCTTTTCGGTTTTTTTGAGGTCGAGGAGACCTCCGCTGTCCAGGGGCCAGGCAGGTGGGTAATAATGCTTCTCAGAGGGATCGACAAGGGCGATGTCGATATTGGAGTTCTTTTTCAGGAGCATATTGCCAACCGTAGGTCCGGCAGATCCTGCCCCAGTGATGAGTACCTGGTGATGGGAGTGGGTCATAATTTTGATGCAGCTGTTGTCCAGGAATAAATCAAATTAACCAATATGACTATTATCATATGTTACTATTGTTACAAAGGAGAAGCAGGACAGGCAGGAAAAAATGGAAGCCCTTAGGACAAATATTCCCTTTCAGGCTCCCATAGCTATGATCACAAGTACTTTTCAGAATCAGCTTAAGGATTTATCTGTGTACAATCCTCTTATACTTCTCTTGGTCCGGGAGTACATGATGATGCCTATGATGAATAAGATTCCACTCAGGACAAAGAATGGGAGGCTGGTCCAGGATATGGCTTGAAGAAACTCGAGTTTGATAACCGTGATGCCCATGATGGAAAAATACAGGGCTGTACGGATGAATGAGAGGAGGGTCCTCTCATTGGCGAGTCGGGTACGATCGATGGCCAGGTGATCCCTCATGGTCAGTTGATCCACCTGAAGGGGTCTAGGCCTGGATTTGGTGCTACGTTTCATTTTTTTGATCAGCTACTTAGAGCTACTTAGATGTTTGAATCGCATAAGGATGAGGGCTAAGGTCTCCTCCCTCATGGAGGGCCTGGATGGCATCTTCTACAGAAAGAAAAATTTGGTCCTCTCCGATCAGTTCGAAGATTCCTCCTCTTTTCATGATATCTCTGACAGGTCCCTTTACATCGGCAAAGAAAAACTGAATGCCCAGGACTTGATAATCTTCCATAAGGTCGTGGATCATATGGACGGCACTGGAGTCCATGTTGTTGATCGGCTTACAGTCGAGGACGATGTACTTTACTCCTTCTCGACCTTGGAGGAATCGGGTGAGTTTGTCCCGGAAATAATTGAGGTTGGCAAAGTACAACTGGGCGTCAAAGCGCATGATGAGGGTGTCTTCCCATTGGTCCAAAACTTCAAAACGCTTGACATTTCGGTATTCCTTGGTACCGGGCACCCGTCCCAATTCTGCTACATGGGGATAAGAGACATGGTAGAGGACAATAAGAAGGGAAATGGCGACACCCAGCAAAATGCCTTGTTCGATGCCGAGGGTCAGGGTTGCCAGGGCTGTCAACCCAAAGAGAAAGAAGTCTTTGCGATCTGTCTTCCAGAGATGTTTGGCTTCCTTGACATCGATCAGGCCGAAGACGGCAACCATGATGATGGAGGCCAGGACAGCTTTGGGCAGATAATAAAAGTAAGAGGTGAGAAAAAGGAGGGTAAGGATAATGAGTAAGGCCGAAAGGATGGAGGCCAATCCGGTACGGGCCCCTGCCTGATCATTGACGGCGGTCCGGGAAAAGCCCCCAGTTGTCGGAAAAGCCTTGAAAAAAGCTCCGCCGATATTCGCCAGACCCAGACCGATGAGTTCTTGGTTGGGAATCACCTGATAGTCCTTGTGCTTGGCCTGTATGGCTTTGGCCACGGCAATGGATTCCATAAACCCGACGAAGGAAATGGTCAGAGCAGTAGGCAAAAGGGTTCGAATGGATTCCAGGTCAAAGGAAGGAAGGCCGATGGAGGGCAATCCCTGAGGTACTTCCCTTACGATTTTCACCCCTTCTTCGGCTAAATCTCCAAAATAGACCAAAGGAATTCCCAATAAAACTACGATGAGAGGTCCTGGTATGCGTTTGTTTATTCTTTTGATGGCCAGGAGGACCAGAATGGCACCCATTCCTAGCAGCATAGTAGGAAGGTTAATTTCAGCATATTTTTCGAAGACCGCCAGGAGAGTTTCATGGACCTTTCCTCTGGGGATGTCCAGTCCGAGGAGGTGTTTCAGTTGGCTGAACCCTATGATAAGAGCTGCAGCTGATGTAAATCCTGCAATTACAGGATGAGAAAGAAAGTTGACCAAGAAACCCAGGCGCAAAGCTCCCATGCTAAATTGGATGATCCCTACAATCAGGGCTAGTAGGATGGCATAGGAAATAAACTGATCTGAGCCTGTAGGGACCAATTGGCCTACGCCACTTGAAATCAGGAGGGCTACCATCGCCACGGGTCCCACCGCCAATTGTCTGGAGGTTCCGAAAAGGGCATACAAAATCAAGGGAATGGTGGAGGCATAAAGTCCGTAGATCGGAGGAAGGCCTGCGAGCATGGAATAGGCCATGCCCTGAGGAATCAACATGACTCCTACGGTAAGGCCGGCTGAGACATCACCCTGAAGGTCGGATCGCTTGTAATTGGGAATCCATTCCAAAAAGGGGAAGAATTTTTTCATAATGGATGATATGCAGTGGTATAAATGGTCATTAAAAAATTACAGCATCAATGAGGCAGTCTGTTTCGGATCAATCCATAGACGAAAGTACCCATCAAAGCCCCTCCGATGACGATCAAGACGGGAAGATAACCGTAGCCGACGAGGATAAACATGGGTCCGGGACATGCGCCCGATAAGGCCCATCCCAAACCGAAGATGATCCCCCCCAGGAGATAACGGGCAATGCTTTTGTTTTTGTCTTGAAATACGATGGGTGAACCACTTATATCCTTGATATTGAGGGCTTTGATAAGCCAGGTGCCTATCATGCCCAGTAGGATGGCCGAACCTATGATGCCGTACATGTGGAAGGATTGAAAGTGAAACATTTCATATATGCGAAACCATGAAATAATCTCTGCCTTGGTCATTACAATACCAAATAAAATCCCCGCTAGAACAAACTTGATATATTTCATTGAGTCAAAAGTTAATGTTGGTAATAAAATTGAAGTGGTGCAGGTTGGTTCGGTAAAAACTAGCTGCCAGGGGAGGGTTGTCTTCCCCGCTATCGAATTTGCCTACGTACAAAAGGACCAATTCTACTCCTTTGAAAGCCTTGGGGAAGTCATAGCTCCCCCTAAGAGTCATTTGATAAAAAGAAGATCGCTGATATTTGTTGAACCTTGTATTTTCCCTTTCAGGAAGGTCTGAGTAAGACGAGCTGAGGTCTATACTTAGGTTGCTGGCCCAGGACTTGAGCAGGTTGAACCTTGCCCTTAGCACGATTACCTGTGTAGCTCCAAGGCCATCAAGCCAACTTCTGGGCTGAGAAATGAAGAATCTTTCTCTGCCCAGTTCTCTTGGAAAGAGAAATCGACCTGTATCAAAGGCGTGGAGGTAGGCCGCCGAAAGTTTTAGCCCGCCTACCTTCATCCCACTGCGAAAAGCCAGAACTTGCGCGGTCTCATCCGGCTGGTAGTATCGCTCCGAGTAAGGCAGACTTTCCTGATGGGGAGCGGCTACTTGAGAGACATATTGACCTTCAAATGAGAAGCTCTTCCACTGAAACTTAGCTTCCAGCCAGGTGGTATTGGTAAGCTTGTCGAGGTGATAATTCCAGAGGCTGAGCTTTACCTTTTTGAAGGTGAATTGATTTATACCTATAGCTATCAATCCCCGGGTAGGTGCTTTCCGATGATAAGTAGCCTGGCCTCCGTCAGGCTGGCGCCCATTGTTGTTAAGCCCAATAGCTTCTTCAAATGAAAACCAGTCAGTCATGCCCCTGGGAGATACCCTGTGAATCCAGCCATATTTGAGAATCGACTCGTCCTTGAACTGATGTTGGCCCCAAAGGCCCTGAAAGACAAAAGGCTTCATCCTGCCATCCCTGCGGAGGAGGAGGGGACCTTGGTTGATGTCTATTTTGCCATACTCCACAAAAGATTTGGGCCTGTAATGGAAGCGGACAAACAACTCCTCCAATCGGTCGAGGTCGTGTTTTTCTCCAGGTCTGTTGACATCGTAGAGTTCGCTTTCCCATCTGGCGCTTTTTCCGGCAATGCTATCAACCCGTTGCAGGTCTGCCGAGAGGGTCTGATAGGTAAATATTCCCTTGACCCCAAATTGGAGTCCCTTCCAGATGGCAGATCTGTACTGTATAGAGCCTCCGGTGGCGTTGGACCAGTAGTCGCTGAGTGCATTGGGGTGGACAGTGGCCATAAAGTAATTTCTCAGATGCCCATGAATGTGGCCTTTTGCACAAAAATCTCTTACGCAGTGAACGGCAGAATCGGTGCTCAGCTCCAAGGAGTTAAGTTTGACATCGTGATGAGCATGGGGACCGCAGTCTTGGGCCAGGGTCCAACACAAAAAGATATTAGAGACCATTATAAAGAGGACCAGACGCTTCATTGCTAAGTTTGATCGCGAATAGATTAAGTAGTCTCGCAATTTTATTTTGGATTTCTTTGCGCCACTTTTTCCCGGATCCTGCGTCATTTTCCGATGAATCGGGATCGGTTTAGAAGCACTAAACCTACGTTCAATTCCTTGGCTTCAGAAAAAATTGTCTCCAAAGAATACCGAATTCAATGTGCTCGCCTACTTAAAGCGCTATTGGATTGGTTGATAAAGCAGATTTGTGAAAAGCTACCCTCTTTACAGCTTACTGGATGACGTCCAATAGAAGCCTTGGGACTTTTCCCGGATAAGTCCATGTACTGAGTTAAAAAATCAAGGGGAATACCATATAGGTCATGATGAGGCCTCCGATAAAAAAGCCTATGACCGCTATGAGTGAAGGCAACTGAAGGTTGCTCAACCCGCTGATGGCATGTCCTGAAGTACATCCTCCTGCGTATCTGGCCCCAAAGCCGACTAGGAAGCCCCCCAGAATAAGAAGTATGATTCCTGAAGGTTCGCTAAAGGCAGTCATGCCAAATAGCTTTTCGGGCAAATAGGAACTGCCAGGATTGGAGAAGCCTAGTTTTTCAAGTGAGGAAACGGTAGATGAACTAATTTTAACTCCCTTTTCTTTGGAAAAAAATAGGGAAGTCAGGGCTCCACCCAGGATAGCCCCCAGGACAAACATGAGGTTCCAGCGCTGGGCTTTCCAGTCAAATTTGAAAAAAGAGGCGTATTTACCGGCACCGGCGAGGGTGCAAACCGTCCTGAAATTTGAAGAAAGTCCCAAACTTTCTCCAAAAAAGATTAGGAGCATCATAATTAAGGCGATGATAGGACCTGCTATGTACCAGGGCCAGGGCTCGTATATCCATTGCATGAGAAGAAAAAGAATTAAGTGGTTGCTTCTTTTTTGTGGGCGGGGAGGCTCTAATCGACATGCCGACCGACCCCAAGAAGTAAGGCAAAGGTATCAGTCAGCTTGTGGATACACTGTAACAGATGTTACCCATGTCGGGGTGGCACGAAGGGAGTAAGGAGAAAGGAAAATTATGGGAATGAAATAATCGCTTAAAAAAGGCTAAATTTAATGGCAGAATTATCAATCCTTCTACCTTTATGCGTAAAATTTTTATTCTACTCTTTATCATGACGGCGGTATGGGCAACTTACTGCCAAGGTCAGCAGCGCTACTTGGATGATCTTTTTACAAAAATAGATAAGAAAACCCTGACTTACGCCTCAAAAGATGGGCAGGACCTCAAGTTGGACATTTACTCTCCCCGCGGGGATAGCCTGACAAAAAGGCCCTTCATGGTATGGATGCACGGAGGAGGATTTTCCGGAGGAAGCCGCGACAATGGAGATGAGGTAAGGCTGATGAAGGCCCTTGCCAGAAAGGGATATGTAGCAGTTTCCATTTCTTACCGCCTCCTGCGCAAGGGTAAAAAAAACGGATTTAGCTGTGACTGTCCAAGAGAAGAGAAGATGAGGGTGTTTAGAGAGGCGGCGGCCGATTTTATGGATGCCTGTCTTTATCTGAAAAAAAATGCTGGCAAACTGGGTTTGGATTCCGATCTCATGATGATAGGAGGAAGCAGCGCAGGGGCAGAAGCTATCCTCAATGCTGCCTATGCCAGAGACTGGTTATTCGATAATCCTGAATATGACTCCCTTCAGTTTTCGGCTTTACTTTCGCTTGCGGGAGCTGTGGTCGACGCACGCTACATCACCGAAAAGAATAATATTCCGGCTCTTCTTTTTCACGGAACAGATGACAACCTCGTCCCGTATGTGACGGCGCCTCATCACTATTGTAAGGAAGAGCAAAAGGGCTATATCTGGCTGGATGGTTCCCGGACCATTGCCCGGAGACTGGAGGAGCTTGACAGCAGCTATCTGCTCTACACCTTCGAGGGGGCTCGCCACGAAATTTCCCGCATACCCTTCGATCAACTGGACCTGATTGTGAAGTTTCTGAACGAAGTCGCAATCGAAGGGAAAGATAAAGTCCTGAACATTACTGAGTAGACGAAGACTTTCGTATTTTTCGGTACTGGGAGATCGCTAAAGTTATAGGCTTTCCTTGCATTTGATATGCTTCTCCAAGACAACAAATTTTCGATGAGGGCTTTTTTTAGGCGAGGCCAGGGTTTTCTGCTGTTTCTGCTGTGGGTGGATCTAGCCCTCCCTCAGGAGGTGCCAAATTTGATTAATTTTACCACTCCAAATTTAGAGGCCCAGCACCAAAACTGGAAGATCGTTCAGGGAGAGGATCAACGCATGTATTTTGCCAATTCCAATGGATTGCTCCGATTTGATGGTCAGCACTGGGACAGCTTTTCCCTTCCGGAAAACCAGGCAGTAAGGGCCCTGGGCATGGACGAGGAAGGCAATATCTTTGGGGGTGGATATGGAGAGTTTGGCTTTTGGTCCTATGACAGTACAGACCGTCTTTTCTATCATTCGCTTAGTGCTTCCTTGCCTTCTGATCTCATTGCTTCACAAGAAATCTGGCAGCTTCTCATAGGTCCCGACTGGGTGTTGTTCCAATCTTTCACGACTTTTTTTCTCTATGACTATGAAAAGGTGAGTATCATCACCCCTCCTGGGGGAGGCAACATCAGCTTGGCTCATTGGGTGGGAGACAAAATATACCTGCTTAAAAGAGGGGAATGCCTTATGGAGCTTAAAGTCAGGGGGGATGCTCTTCGATTTAAAAGTTTGAAAGGGAGTGAAGTATTTGCCAGGATGGATGTGATCGGAATCATGGCCCATAAAAGCCATGACATGTTGATTTGCACAGCTCGAAATGGCATTTTTTACAAGGATGGTAGTAGCTATCAAGCTTGGAATCATGGCTACGGGGATGAGTTTGAAAAAAACCAACTCAACAGGGTGTTGGCCCTGGCAGATGGAGGATACGCCTGGGGAAGCATCCTCGACGGGGTCTATATTACCAGTGGTAGCGGAGAGGCTCGCTTCCACCTCGAACAGTCTTCCGGTCTGCAAAACAATACGGTGCTTTCTCTCTACCAGGATCGGCGAAGGCATCTGTGGATAGGGCTGGACGATGGGGTAGACATGGTTGACCTGGATGCCTCTCTTCAACTTTTTAAAGATCTGAGGGGGGAACTTGGATCGGTATACGCAGCCTCTTACTTTGACGGAGACCTCTACCTGGGCACAAATCATGGCCTTTTCAGAAAAACCCAGGAGCTTCCCCCATATTTTACCCTGGTGGGGGGAACTCAAGGCCAGGTCTGGCAATTGTCGGAAAGTGATAAAGGGCTTTTCATCGGGCACAATGACGGGAGTTTTCTGTGGGATGGTAAGGCCCTGAGGGAAGTGAGCAGCCGGAGTGGGGGATGGTGCATGAAGAGGGTTCCCGGTAGACAAAATCAATTTATTCAGGGAACCTATGGGGGCATGATCCTGCTGGAAAATGATCCTTTCCAGGGTTGGCGGCAGGTGCAAGCCATAGGAGGCTTTTCACTGCCCATCAAGCAACTGGCAATGGGGGAAGGCAATAACATGTGGGCCATCAATCCTTACAGCGGTATGCACCTGTTGACCCTGGACAGCTCTCTGAAGGAAGTTTTGACGGTCAAAAAAATCACTGAGGAAAGTGGATTGCCTACGGATTTTAGCCTCAGGTTGATGACAGTGGAGGATGACAACATCCTGAAGTCAGATGGACAGTTTTTTCGTTTGGAGGGCGATAGCCTGGAGGAAGTGAAGCAAGTAGGCGGTATTGCGCTGGAAAAGGAAATCCAACATGTATGGATAGGCCAGCGGGAAGATAGCTTTTTGATCTTTGCGGATCGGATAGAGGCCAGGATAGGGAGTATTCGGCAGGTATTTTCGCTAAGGCTCATTCCAAATTATGAGAAGATTGAATACCTGGGTGAAGGGGAGTACCTTCTTTGTCTGGTCAATGGCTATGCTCGTTACCGGCCCAGTTTTGGGAAGCAGGAAAAATTGGACATTCCCCGACCTCTGATCACGAAAGTGGTACAATTGAGCCCTGAAAGAAAGGTCCTGAGGGGACATTTGGGCAGTATGGAAGGAAAACACCTTTCGTTGGCCGCTGGTCAGCGGAATTTGAGGTTCAACTTTTGCCTGCCTTTTTATGAGGGAAAGGTCAGGTTCCGCTATCGCTTACTGGGTTTTAATGAAGAATGGTCGGCTTGGGGAACAGAGACTTTTAAGGAGTACACCAACCTATCCCCGGGTAGTTACCGTTTGGAGGTGGAGGAAGAGCAATTCAGGCAGAGGGCTATGATTAATTTCAGTATTGCTCCCCCCTGGTATCTATCTTCCTATGCCCTGCTGTTGTTTTTTTTGATGGCCTTGGCCTTGATTTCCTTGTTTTTCGATTTGCATAAATTTCTTCTGAAAAAGCAGCAGCGACGAATCGCTATTCAGAAGGAAAGAGAATTTCAGCAAAAAATCATCAGAGAAAAAAATGAGCAGCTCAGGAGGGATGTCCAAAACAAGAGCCGTGAGCTGGCAAATTCTACCATGGGCTTGATTCGCAAAAACGAAACCCTGCTGGAATTGAAAAAAGAACTCGACGATCTCTATGCGAGAGCCGGAGATCGCCTTCCTGCCCGTCTTTACCAAAAACTACTGAAGCGAATAGACCGAAGCCTCTCTGATGAAGAGGACTGGCAGGTTTTTGAGACCAATTTTAACCAGGTTCACGAACAGTTTTTTCAACAACTAAAGGCCGCTTATCCGGACCTGACGGCTGGGGATCTTAGGTTGGCTGCCTTCCTTCGTATGGGACTTTCTTCCAAAGAAATTGCTCCCCTTTTTAATATTTCATTAAGAGGCATAGAAAACAAACGCTACCGGCTGAGAAAGAAAATGAAACTGTATGGACAGCAAAATTTACTCGATGTCCTCATGACCTTTTGAGAAAATCCTCACGATTAGCGAAATCCTTTTCGACCTGGTGGAGGATTCCCCCCCTGTCTATCCTGCTAAAAATTCCTTTTGGCGTAGTGAGAAGGTATATAAGTATTTGATATTCAGTGTCTATATGTATTGGCGTAGTATTGGTGAGGCTGATTTTTTGGCTTTAGTAGAATAATAGTCTAGCTTATGTTAATAAGCTAAAAATCAACAATAGCCTTACTTGATTTTCCTTGGGCTATATTTACTATTTACATGAAATTATCCCTGCTAATTCCAGCCTTCCTGAGCTGGTTTCTCATGGTTGTTAATATCAATTATGGCCAGACTTCTGACGTTTTCTTTTCTGATAGCAACCAAGATGATTACTATGATTCGGGATTGGCTTTTCCTTCAGCGCCCAGCAGCCTAAGACAAAGGGGTCCTTCGGGTGATAAAATTCCTACAAGTACAGATTTTGCCTACAGCGGAAGCAATGCTTTAGAACTTACTTGGACCTCTCAAGTAGGCGGGGACTGGTCTGCCCTCGTTATAGCCCCGGGTTTTCCTTTCCAGGACATCGCCAACGATGATTTTCTGGGCTTTTGGGCTTACAGCGAAGAGGGCTTAAGCGGAAATGAGCTTCCCCTCCTCTACTTTGAAGGGGCACCTGCCAATACCAAGTCCACCCGATTTCCTCTATCTGCTTTTGTAGACAGCCTTCCTGCCAATAGTTGGGTGCAGGTTTTGGTCCCACTGGATACCTTTATTAATGATCCAAACCAATCAGTTATAGATTTTTCCCAGACCAAAGCCGTGATTTTTGGTCAAAATCAGGCAGACGGAGAATCTCACACCTTGTATATAGATGAGGTAAGGAGCCTCACCGCCGCTGCCGTCAATGATCCGGTGAATCCCCCTACCGGATTTATCGCCACTTCCTATGACAGCCATATCGAACTTGCCTGGGACTTTGCTCAGCCTGCCAATCGCATCGGGTACCATATTTACCGTTCGGATGATGGGGGTCAAAGTTTTCGTCTGCAGCGATTTATAGAAAGTACAGACAGCCTCTACATAGACTTTGTAGGCTTTGGAGATACGACCTCCTACCAGTATAGGATGGCAGGGGTAAATGGAGGAAGCAACGAATCCAATTTTAGCCCCGTACAGACCGCACAGACCCGAGAATTTAATGAGGAAGAAATCCTGGAAATGGTTCAGCGCTATACCTTCCGATACTTTTACGATTTTGCCCATCCGGTATCGGGATTGTCGAGGGAGAGAAATACCTCGGGGAACCTGGTTACCATCGGAGGTAGCGGCTTTGGGGTCATGTCACTTTTGGTAGGAATAGAAAGGGGGTACATTAGCCGGGCCCAAGGCAAGCAGCGATTAGAAAAGATCGTCAACTTTTTGTCTACTGCTGATCGCTTCCATGGGGTCTGGCCCCACTGGATGAACGGCACTACCGGGGAGGTAATCCCTTTCAGTACCCTGGATGACGGAGGGGACCTGGTGGAAACTTCCTTTATGATACAGGGCTTATTAACCGCGAGGCAATACTTTGATCAACCCGAAGATTCTACCCTTAGACAAGAAATTACGGCCCTATGGCATGGAGTCGAGTGGAATTGGTACCGCAGGCAGGTACAGAAGGTCCTCACCTGGCACTGGTCGCCCAACAATGGTTGGCAGATCAACCTTTCGGTGCGAGGCTTCAACGAAACCCACATCGTCTACCTCCTTGCCATAGCTTCTCCTACCAATGGCATTCCTCCCAATCTCTATGATGAAGGCTGGGCCGGAGGCAACTACGTCAACAACCGGACTTTCTATGGGTATCCCATTATCGTAGGAAAGGATTATGGAGGACCCCTGTTTTTTGCCCATTACTCCTACCTGGGTTTTGACCCTCGCAACAAGCGGGATGCCTACGCCAATTATTTCCTTAGGAATTACAACCACACCTACATCAACCGTTTCTGGTGTATCCAAAATCCGGATGGCCATCAGGGATATAGCGATCTGGTGTGGGGACTGACGGCCAGTGATAATCCCTATGGATATTTGGCCCACGAGCCCGGTCCCAGCAACAGAGACAACGGGACCATCTCACCCACTGCTGCCCTCGGTTCCATTCCTTATGCGCCTGAAATTGTGATTCCGACGCTCTACCACCTCTACAGAGAATATGGAGATCGTATTTGGGGAAAAATGGGCTTTAGAGATGCTTTTAACCTGAACGAAGACTGGTTTGCCCAGTCCTACCTGGCTATCGATCAGGGACCTATCATTTTGATGATAGAAAACTACCGGACAGGCCTGCTATGGAATAATTTCATGGCCAATCCAGAGATAAAGACAATGATGGATGCTATAGGCTTCGTGACTGATTCCGCTCAGGTTTCTGTCGGGAGGGCTCTATCGCAGGAAATCCAGGTATTTCCCAATCCTGCTCATGACAAGATTTTCCTTCGTCCCAGCACAGGAGGAGACATTGAAATCATGCTCATGGACATGAATGGGAGAACAATCATCCAGCAAAGGCTTCGCTCGCCTTATGAGATTTCTATTCCTTCCGGACTTTCAAAAGGGATGTACAACCTGAGAATGAAGCAGAATAGCAAGACCATTCACAAGAAATTAATCATAAGCCAATGACTTTCCCCGAGAAAGCCTTGGCAGAATTATTCACTTACTTTTTACCTCAATTAAATTTAACCAGTCCAAATTGTGAGAGTACTATTATTTTTATTTGCTACTATGATCCTCTCTGCATCACAGATG
Source organism: uncultured Bacteroidia bacterium (assembly GCA_964564415.1). Taxonomy (GTDB): domain Bacteria; phylum Bacteroidota; class Bacteroidia; order J057; family J057; genus JALEFZ01. The sequence goes on from CAZMAV010000002.1 coordinate 162,391, forward strand.
CAGGGGCAGGTGGTCTACGAAGATTTTGAAAATGGGGCATCCCTCAATTGGGAAGCCATCGACGGAACTTACACTGGAGTGGTAACTAACCCAGACTCCAACTTTGTCAACGGAAGTGACAGTGTAGGTTCTTACACCAAAGGAAGCACTGGATTCAGCCTATTTCGTGCCAATCTGGCTACTCCTCTGGACCTGTCGGTAAACAACAAGTTTTCCATTCAGGTCTATTCTCCGGTAGGAACGGCTTTCATTCTAAAATTGGAAGGTCCGGGAGGACAGGCCATCGAAGAGACCAAAAATATTGCCAACATCAACGTATGGCAGGAGTACACCTTCGACTTTAGTGGGGCTGCCGGTCTTGATAGCCTGGTTTCTATCATACTTTTCTTTGATCCCGGAGTAGGTTCCAGCACCGATACTTATCTCTTTGACAACCTGACAGCTAGCCCTGCGGATTCTTGTGCAGGTACGGTCGAAGATCCTACGATTATCGACGATTTTGAGTGTCAGCGCAATGCTTCTTACGGAGCCGGTTGGGACAATATCACCGCTATTCCAAATCCTGATCAGAGTGGAATCAATACCAGCGATGCCGTGGGAAGGTATGTCGATCCTCAGGACCAGTTTTCCGCCCTGGTGGTCAATTACAATAACCCCATCGACTTATCTACCAACAACACCATAAAGGCTAAAATCTGGGCTCCCCGTACGGGTCGTCTGGTATTCAAGCTCGAGGGTGGTGTTTCTGCCGCCGTGGAAAAGGAGCAGATGGTCACTCAGACCAATACATGGGTGGAGTACTCCTTCGATTTCAGGGATCAGGCTTCTGCCAATCACAGGAGCTTGGCGATTTTCTTCAATTTTGCCGCAGTGGGCGATTCTGGGGACACCTACTTTATCGATGATATCGTAAGGGAAGAAACTCCTACCAGCCTTAGCCTGGAGGACTTTGAGCCTACTCCCAAGCTGACCTGGACTCCTTTGAACAATGACAATGCCCTACACGGGACATTCAGCGGAGCAATTGCCAACCCCGACCAGAGTGGAGTGAATACCTCTGCCACTGTAGGTGAGTACAGCAAAGGAACTGCTGCCTTCAGTACCCTGGTCTCCCTCCTCCCGCTGAACTTCTCTCTAAGCCAGTTTTCTCAATTGAACCTGCAAGTAAAGCCTCCCTCTGGAGTTACTCAGGTAACGGTACAGCTTTCCAGCGTAACCCAAGGCATCAAGGATCAGATGGCTAGCCTGGATGGCACGACCGACTGGCAAGAGCTGAACTTCGATTTTTCCGGTAGCAGCAACATCAGCGACTTCAACCAGATCAATATTTTGTTTGAAGAAGGTACTGCCGCCAATGGTCAGGTATGGCTCTTCGACAACCTCACTATCAGCAATCCTACCATTGATCCCTGTGTAGGGGTAGATTCTATCCCTAATATCCTGGATGACTTCGAATGCCAGCGCAGCATCATGTATGGAGCTGGTGCTGGAGATTTGCAGGAAATCCTCAATCCCGACCTGACCAATGACAACCCTAGCGAGAAAGTAGGAGAATACAGCGACCCCGCAGACGAGTTTTCTGCCCTGGTTCTGGACTTCGGAGGGCCCATTGACCTTTCCGTCTTCAACCAGTTCAACATTAAGATCTGGTCTGATCAGGCGGTACCCATGCTGTTTAAACTTGAAGGAGGTACTTCTACTCCGGTGGAGATTGATACGGCTATTTCTGTAACCAGCGAGTGGGAGGACTATGTAATAGATTTTAGCCCCTTTGCCGGGGAGAACCATACCCGACTGGCGATTTTCTTTAATGCAGGAGTGGCCAACTCTGGCAATGACGTTTACTTCATTGATGACCTAGAGTGGACCCGTACGCCCTTTACTGGCTGTGTGGCCACTTTTGAGTCATTTGAAAGCAGCATACCCGACTGGGGAGTATTTGCCAATGCTGAACTGGATACAGTGAATGAATTTATCATTCCTAATCCTGATCCGACAGGGATCAACACCAGTATGACGGTAGGTACCTTCCAGGAAAGTACAGGTGGAGCTACCTTCGCAGGTATGTTCTCCCAGACCTTGCAGGCCCCTGTGGCTCTCCCCAATAGCAATAAAACCGTAACCATGAAGGTATGGAGCGACAGTGTTGCTACCTGGGTATTGAAATTGGAGCAGGGAAGGGATGGATCCAATGGCTCCGGTGATATTCTGGCTGAATATACCACTCCCAATGAGTGGGCGACCCTGACTTTTGACTTTACCACAGCTGTCCCTGACGATGCCCTCTACGATCGGATTACCATCATCCCTAACTTTGGTATCGTTCCTGCTAATGCCAAGTCTCATTACTTTGATGACATTGCCATTGCAGGTGAGACTTGTAGTGTTACAAGCAACGATAGGGTGAAGACCATCGCCGACCTGCGCCTATATCCCAATCCTACCTCTCAGTCATTGACGGTAGAAGCCGATCGCAGGCTCAAAAAGGTAGAAGTCTACAGCCTGTTAGGACAGATGGCTCTACAGACTTCTTTGAATGGAGGCAATAGCACCAGGCTCGACGTGCAAAACCTGAATCCCGGCCTTTATATCATTAAGGTGTATGATGTGGATGGAAGGGTAGCTAGCAAGAAGTTTACCAAGCAATAAGGCTGATAATCATTGATAAGAGAACCCGGGCGATTCGTTCGGGTTCTCCTTTCCTACCTGATATTACACCCTCAAATCAACAGGTCTATGAAGGCCGATCACTCCTTATTTTTGAAATACAAAGCCCTTTTACTCATGCTAATGGGTATTTTTATCACCATTGGCTGCGAAAATACGACAAGTACAAGCACAGAGAACAAAGAAATTCAATCGCAGGAGCTACCGGAATTCAGCCTTGATGAGCTGCAAAGGCGGAGCTTCGATTATTTTTGGGACTGGTCGGACAATCCCTTTGCCCAGACCCTGGACCGGGCACCTAGCCAGACCTTCTATAGCATAGCAGCCACAGGATTTGGATTGACCAGCTACCTGGTAGGGGTAGAAAGGGGGTATATCAGCCGGGAAGAAGCCGCTGATCGCAACCTGCTTTGCCTACAAAAAATGTGGGAAATGCCACAGGGTGATGCGCCTACTGGAGTGAGTGGTCATAAAGGACTTTTCTACCATTTTCTGACCCTGGATGAGGGACATAGATTCAAGGAGGTGGAACTGAGCACCATCGATACAGGTTTGCTCATGGCCGGGGTGATTTCTTCACAGGTTTACTTTGACAGGAACAATGAAAAGGAGAGCAAAATTCGCTCCCTGGCTGACTCCCTCTACCGCCGGGTAGAATGGGATTGGGCCATGCAGGACAATGACTTGATGAGCATGGGCTGGCGTCCGGAAACGGGTTTCATCCCAGCTTATTGGAATGGGTACAACGAAGTTATGATCCTTCTTGTACTGGCCCTCGGCTCACCCACCCATCCCATTGCTGAGGATAGCTGGGAGGGTTGGACAGCTTCTTACGAATGGACAGACTTTCAGGGCCAAGCGCACGTCAACTTTTCTCCCCTATTTGGCCACCAGTACAGCCAAATGTACATTGACTTCAAGGGTATCCAGGATGCATACATGAGGGAAAAAGGCATTGATTATTTTGAAAATAGCCGAAGGGCTACCTTGGCCAATCGGTCCTACTGCATAGAAAATCCCATGAAGGTTGAGGGCTATGACTCTCTTACCTGGGGGCTTACTGCCTGCGATGGCCCTAAGGACACCTTGGTCAATTGGAAGGGTGAAGAATTAGGCTTTCATAGCTATTGGGCAAGAGGTGCCAGCGCCATTCACATCAGGGATGATGGGACCATAGCTCCCACCGCCGTAGGAGGCTCCCTGCCTTTTGCTCCCGAGGTCTGCCTGCCCAGCCTGGAGCATATGTGGGAAACCTACGGAGACCGACTGATTGGCAAATATGGTTTTAGAGATGCCTTTAACCTGAGCTATACATATGGACAAAACTCCAAAGACGGAAGCAGCAATGCTGATGGATGGTTTGACATCGACTATTTGGGCATAGATCAGGGGCCTATCCTGTTACAGGCTGAAAACTACAGGAGCGGACTGATCTGGGAGTTGATGAAGAAGAGTCCTTATATTGTCGACGGGCTTCGCAGAGCTGGTTTTGAAGGAGGCTGGCTCGAACAAATCGACGCTTGAAAAATCAATCATTCGCCTATACCGAGAACTAATATTTAACCCATGAATCGAATGCAACAGACCTTTATTTTCATCCTTGTACTCATTTTGGGAAGAGGAATGGGCTTTTCACAAGCCTTGGCTCCCATGGACGGGAGATTGGAAAAAAAGGTGGATTCCGTACTGGCCCTGATGACATTGGAAGAAAAAATCGGGCAGATGACCCTCTTTACCAGCGACTGGGATGTGACAGGACCTACCCTCAGAGAAAATTATAAAGAAGACGTTCAGCAAGCCAAGGTCGGAGCAATCTTCAATGCACATACGGCTGCTTACAACAAGGAGCTTCAACGCCTGGCCGTAGAGGAGACCCGCCTGGGCATTCCCTTGATCTTTGGCTATGATGTGATTCATGGTTATAAGACTATCTTTCCCATTCCTTTGGGGACAGCCTCTTCCTGGAACCTGGAGGCAATCGAACAGTCGGCCAGGGTAGCGGCTATCGAGGCCTCGGCTGCCGGTCTCAACTGGACCTTTGCACCCATGGTCGATATTGCTCGAGACCCTCGCTGGGGAAGAATTGCCGAAGGAGCGGGTGAAGATACCTACCTGGGTTCCCAGATCGCCATGGCTCAGGTAAAAGGATTTCAGGGAGAAGACCTCTCCGCCAACAATACCCTTATGGCCTGTGCCAAACACTATGCGGCATACGGCGCTGCCCAGGCAGGGAGGGATTACCATACCGTGGATATGTCAGAGAGGAAATTGAGGCAAACCTACCTTCCTCCTTTCAAAGCTGCCTTGGACGCAGGAGTAGGCACCTTCATGACTTCTTTTAATGAACTCGACGGTGTGCCTGCTACCGGCAACAGCTTTTTACTGACAGAGATCCTCCGCGAAGAGTGGGGCTTTAATGGATTTGTTGTCACCGACTACACCTCCATCAATGAAATGGTCCCTCATGGAATTGTAGCAAATGATAAAGAAGCCGCTGCCCTTTCTGTAAATGCAGGGGTAGACATGGATATGCAGGGAGCTACTTACTACAATTACCTGAAAGAACTGGTAGCTGAAGGAGAAGTAAGCGAGGCCAACATTGACCAGTCCGTCAGGTATATCCTCAGGATGAAGTTTGAGCTGGGACTTTTTGCCGATCCCTATCGCTATACCGACGAAGCTCGCCAGGAAAAATATGTATTCAGCGAGGAACACAGGGCTATAGCCAGGGATGTGGCCAGAAAGTCCATGGTCTTGTTGGAAAATAAAAATCAGACCCTGCCCCTGAAGTCAGACCTTAAGAAAATTGCCGTCATCGGCCCCCTGGCGGATTCCCCCAAGGATATGCTCGGCAACTGGTTTGGAGCAGGAGCAGGAGATAAGGCTGTGAGCCTACTTCAGGGCATCAAGGGAGCCATGAAGGGAAAGGCGACTGTCAATTACTCAAAAGGCTGCGACATTGAAGGAGAAAACCAGGATGATGTAGACATCAACAAGGCTGTGGTGCAGGCAAAGAATTCAGATATCATTATTGCATCGGTGGGCGAAGCCGGATGGATGAGTGGAGAAGCTGCCAGCCGAGCCAATATAGACCTGCCCGGAGTTCAACTCAATCTTCTCAAAGCCCTCAAAGCTACCGGTAAGCCCCTGGTTGTGGTCCTCTTCAACGGTCGTCCATTGGAACTGAACTGGCTCTCCGAAAATGCAGATGCCCTGTTAGAAGCCTGGTTTCCGGGTACCGAAGCCGGTCATGCCATCGCAGATGTGCTGATGGGAGCTTATAATCCTTCCGGAAAACTGACAGTTTCCTTCCCTCGGGCCTTGGGACAGGTGCCCATTTTCTACAGCATAAAAAATACAGGTCGGCCCATCAGCGAAAATAAATACACGAGTAAGTACCTGGATGTGCCCAATACTCCCCTGTATCCCTTTGGATACGGGCTAAGCTACACCAACTTTGAATACAGCGACTTCCGCCAGGGAAGCCAGAGACTGGGTTCGGAGAGTCGGATGGAGGTATCTGTGAAGGTAAAAAATACCGGCGACAGAGCGGGGACTGAAACCGTGCAGCTCTATATCAGAGACATGGTCGGAAGTGTAACCCGACCCCTGAGAGAACTCAAAGGATTTCAACAGATAAGCCTTGATCCGGGTGAGGATAGAATGGTTTCATTTACCATCGACCACGAAGACTTGGCATTCTACACCAGAGACATGGACTATGAGGCTGAACCTGGAAACTTCGAGATATGGATCGGAGGAGACTCCAATGCAGAGCTTGGTGGGAGTTTCGAGTTTTTCATCGAAAGTGACCGCTAAGTTTCTTTGAAAATCAACTCAACATTTACACGCTAAAAAATACTAAAACCAAGGACTATGATGACAAACTACAAACAAACCTGGGTCCGAAAATATGCCTTTCTTTTTCTGGGGATCTTTTCGGTATTCAGCGCCTGGGCACAGACCCAGGTCAGCGGAACGGTCGTCAACGAAGAGGGAGATCCTCTCATTGGCGTGAGTATTTTTGCCAAAAACTCTCAGGTCGGCGTAGGCTCCGGCCTGGATGGAGAGTTTAGCCTAAGTATCACCGTACCTGAGGACTCCATTGTCTTTTTCTACATTGGATACAGCAGGACTGCAAGATTCGTGTCGGCAGCAAACGGACCTGTAAACCTGGAGGTTCAGATGGAACCCCAGGACCTTTCTACCGACGAAGTAGTGGTGATTGGCTATGGAGTTCAAAAGAAAAGCGACCTTACGGGTTCTATTTCCAGGGTCGACGGCGAGGACGTGCAGCGAATTCCGACCTCCTCGGTTACTCAGTCTCTACAGGGAAGGGTCGCCGGTGTTCAGATTACCCCTACCTCCGGTGAGCCTGGTGCTGCCGCTATCGTCAGAATCCGGGGAGTGGGTACCCTCAATGATGCATCTCCCCTCTTTGTGGTAGATGGAATGCTGACCGACGATATTTCCTACCTCAATCCCAATGACGTAGAGTCTGTGGAAGTCCTCAAAGATGCTTCTGCCACGGCGATCTACGGTTCGAGGGGTGCCAATGGAGTGATTATCGTTACGACCAAAAAAGGCGAGGTAGGACCTACTCAATTTTCCATTGACGCCTATTATGGAGTGCAGGAAGTAACCCAGCAAATAGACTTGACCAATGCACAGGAATACGCTATTCTCTCCAACGAACTGGCAGAAAATGATGGTCGCCCTCCCGTATTCGATGATCCCAGGAGCTTTGGGGAAGGGACCAACTGGCAAGACGAAATCTTTCGCCAGGCAGTTATTCAAAACTATACCATCTCTGCCCGTGGAGGTACCGATAAGATGAGGTTCAATATTTCAGCTGATTTTTTCAGCCAGGAAGGAATCGTACAGGGGTCCCGCTTTGACCGAGCTACCCTGAGGATCAATAATGAGTATGGACTGACTTCCAACGTTAAGGTTGGCCACAACCTGGCCTTCATTTTTGAAGACAGAGAAAGAGCTGCCAATGTCATTGGCAATGCCTACCGCGCAGACCCGACCGTACCCGTTCAAGACAGCCTGGGCAACTTTGGAAATACTTCCATACGCGCTTCTACCGCTAACCCAACGGCGCAAATCGCCTTCAACAACAATGGAGGCCAGAATGTCCGGGCGGTGGGAAATGTCTACCTGGACATCAATTTTCTGGAAGACTTTACCTTCCGTTCCAATTTCGGTATCGACGGTGGTGCCTTTCAAAACAAGAACTTCGTTCCCGTATTTTTTGTCTCCAGCATTCAACAAAATGATACCAATGTCATCTCTGTGAACGGAGGCTACTCTGGATCTTTGTTGTGGGAGAATACCCTGAGTTACAACAAACAATGGGGCAAGCACAGCATCAATGCCCTCGGAGGTATTACGGCACAGTCTTTTCGCTCCGAAAACCTGGGAGGTAGCCGCCGAAATGTAGCCGAAGAAGATCCTAATTTCTTCTTCCTCAGCTCGGGCCAGATCAATGGACAAACCAACTTCAACTCTGCCTTCGAATGGTCCATGCTTTCCTACCTCGCCAGGGTAAATTACTCCTACGACAGCCGCTACCTGTTTACAGCTAGCTTTAGGACCGATGGATCATCCCGATTTGGGGTGAACAACAGATATGGGTACTTCCCTTCATTTGCAGCGGGGTGGAACCTTCACGAGGAAAGCTTCTTCCAGGTTCCGGCCATTTCCCGCCTCAAGCTGAGAGCCAGCTGGGGACAGATCGGAAACGACAAGATCGGTGCCTATGCCGGTATCCCTCAAGTGGATCGCGGCCTGGGAGCTGTATTTGGGCCCGGAGAGACCCTCAACATTGGCGCTTCTGTTATCAACCTCGCCAACCCTGATATCCGCTGGGAAGAAACAACCCAGGCTGATGTGGGAGTGGAACTAGGTGCCTTTAACGACAAGCTCCTGATTGAAGTAGACTACTACCGCAGGGTTACGGACGATATCCTGGTCGATGTACCTATTCCGGATTATGTAGGCTCCAGAAACAATCCTGTCATCAATGCCGCTTCTGTACTGAACCGCGGTTGGGACTTCAACCTTACCTGGAGACAACAGGTGGGAGACTTCTCCTACAGCATTGGTGGGGTGGCTTCCACAGTTTATAATGAGGTACTTGCCTTGGGAGATGGAAAAGAAGAGATACTGGGCGGAGGCCTCGGCGTAGGAGGAAAGTTGGGGACCCGCACCGTAGTGGGACAGCCCATTGGTGCCTTTTATGGATACCAGGTCGCCGGTGTTTTTCAGAATGAAGAAGAAATTAATACCCTGCCCAGTGTGGGTGTAGAGGAGCCCGGAGACCTTCGCTTTGTGGATGTAAATGAAGACGGAGAGATTACCCCTGATGACAGGACCTTCCTGGGGACTCCTATTCCTAACTTTATCTACGGCTTCAATGCCAGCTTGGCCTACAAAGGATTTGAGTTGGTAGCTGAATTTAACGGACAGAGGGGCAACAGCATCATCAATGCCAAGCGCATGGCTCGATTTGGTACGCCTAATTTTGAAACTATCTTCCTCGACCGCTGGAATGGGGAGGGGACAAGCAGCACCGAGCCTAGGGTTACCAATGGAGGCCATAACTACGAGGTTTCAGAGCGCTTCTTGCAGGATGGGTCTTTCACCCGTTTGAGAAACTTACAGATCAGCTATACCCTGCCCGACAGGGTAAGCCGTAGCCTTCGCTTCAGTAACATCCGCTTCTACCTCGGTGGAACTAACCTTATCACCTGGACCAATTATACTGGATACACGCCTGAAATCAGCAGTGGATCGGTTATTAGTGTAGGGATTGACCAGGGTCAGTATCCCATCGCAAGGGTATATACCGCCGGAATAAGGGCTAATTTTAATTAAATTCCGTTCAACAACTTTGAATTATTTTTGTTAATTAAAATAAAGAACTATCATGTTTAAGAGGATCAAAAACCTAATATACGCCATGCTGCTGGGGATTCTCCTCGTGGGAATCTCAGCTTGTGAAGGAGACTTTCTCAATAAGCAACCCTTGGGACAGTTGACTTCAAGCAACTTCTTCGAGACTGAAGAGCATGCCGTATGGGCAACCAATGCCACCTACAACATGCTGCGCGACTGGCAGGTCCACGTATTTAGTTACATAGGCCTGACCGACATTATTTCTGATGATTCTGACAAAGGCTCGACTCCCACAGATGCAAACTTCCTCCTGGAAGTAGACAACCTGACTTTTAATCCTTCCAACATTGCCTTCGGAGGGGTGTGGTCCGGATATTATCAAGGCATTTACAGGGCTAACCTGGCTATTCAGGAGATTCCCGACATCGAAATAGACGAGGATCTCAAAGCGAGGCTTATCGGAGAGTCCAAGTTTCTAAGGGCTTATTTTTATTTCAAACTGGTCCGCTGGTTTGGAGATATTCCTTTGATTTTGGAACCCCTGGAGCCCAGCGAGTACGAGCAGTCTCGTGTTTCGGCAGATCAGGTATATGCTCAGATTGAGCAAGATTTGATGGATGCCATAGATGTACTGCCCCTTCGTTCTCAGTATCCCTCTGCTGACCTAGGACGTGCTACAAAAGGAGCAGCTGAAGGTCTTCTTGCCAAGGTCTACCTGACCCGTGGAGATTTTACCCAGGCAGAAACTTATGCCATGAATGTCATTAATTCCGGGGAGTACGTCCTTTTGGATCGCTATGGTGATATTTTCCTGCCTCAGGGAGAGAATAGTTCAGAGTCTCTCTTTGAAGTTCAGGCTACCGCCCTGGAGACCGGAGGAGCTGGCTCTCAGTACAACGAGGTACAGGGAGTAAGAGGTACCCCAAACTTAGGTTGGGGCTTCAACAGACCCTCTGATGATTTGATCGAATCCTACGAATTGGGTGATCCTCGCCGTGAGGCTACGGTCCTCTACCCGGGAGAGGTACTTCCTGATGGTTCTGCCCGTGTAGAAGACAATCCCAACATTGTCAACGAGCGTTTCAATCAGAAGGCCTGGGTTCCCCAGCATCCCGGAGGAAATGGAAACGGCCCTGGAAACATTCGCATCCTTCGCTATGCCGATATCCTCCTGATGGCAGCAGAAGCTTTGAATGAAAATGGTAAATCTGCCGAAGCCCTCATATACCTAAATCAGGTTAGAGAGCGTGCCCGTGGAGGACTCAATGGTATTCTTCCAGAAATTACCGAAACAGATCCCAATGCCCTCAGGGAATTGATCTGGATAGAGAGAAGGTCAGAATTTGCCATGGAACAGCAGCGTTGGTTTGACCTGAAGCGTACCGGAAGGCTTGCAGAAGTTCTGCGTGGAGTAGGCAAAAACTTTATCGACAACAAGCATGAGCTTATGCCTATTCCTCAGACAGAGATCGACCTCAGCGGAGGTGCCTTGGTTCAAAATCCTGGTTACAATTAATCGTGTTCATAATTAGTGAAAAAATGCCCCTTCAAACTGGAGGAGCATTTTTTATGGAGGATGGGAATAATTGTTCCTCAGGCAAAACATTTGCCATTCTGAATTGGCTATTCCTCAGGCTTTCTAAACCTCCCGGCAAAGCAGGCAGGTTCAGCATGGAAATGAATGATATCCAGGTGATTATTATTGATCATGGCCCGAAATTCTGGTTCGGAGTAGCGAAAAGCATTGGTGGGGGAGTACCAGTCAAAGTTGGTAGTAAGGGAATAATCCCATCCAGTTTGCTCATTCCAGAAGCACTTCATAAAATCCCAATAGATAAAACGCTGTAGGTCTTGCTTACCTCCCTTAATGCCAAGCAGGGGTACGGCAGGAATATCCACTTCTATCTTTAATTCGGAAAGTCGCTTGCCCAATTCCGTCAGTTGACGGGACATCTCCCACAGCTCTTCATTGCTGTAATTTCTAGCATGATTTCTGAAGTAATCATCTAGTAACTCTCTTGGAAGGGCTTTTTTTGCATAGACATAGGTGGCCAAGTCACCGCCCTTCTTGGTAATGGAAGTAAGGTGCTCAAAGGTAGCAGGAGGATTAGAGGTGTGATGGAGGACCTGATCACAGGAGACATAATCGATTGAATCTGGATGAAGATGGGTGTCGGCAATATCTCCCTTGATGAAAAACAGGTTGTCGAGGTGCTTGTATTTGTCCTTAGCAATGTAAATAGCTTCCGAAAAGTCCATTCCTATGACCAGGGTTTCAGGCGATAGTTCGGCAAACATGGCCGATTTATAACCCGGACCACAGCCGGCGTCCAGGACTACTTCTTTGTCAGAAAGGAAGTCTTTGAGGTCATCGAAGTGATTGAAACCATACAGTTGTAAATACCAATTTTTTTGAAATTCCAGGCCCCCACCCGTCATAATATCTTGCTTGTTGGCTTCTTTCCATTTTTCAGAAAATGCCTGATTGGTGAGTTTTTGGTTAACTTCTTCAGCCTCTTCTTGTATGACAATGAGGTTGTCGATGAGTTCTACAGGGTTGGTAAACAGTTGTTTGAGTTTCTCTTTCAAGGTGTGTAGAATTTAATGGGTGATGTAAAAAATTGTGTTTCTAGAACTAAAATCGGCATTTTTTATTCCGTTTCTGCAAAGCCTGCTTACCCGAATCCCTCTTTTTACCAAAAATATATCTGAAAAAATACCGCCTTGATTTAATGTCCTACTCAGAAAAATATTAAAGGAAAGTTAAACTTTTTATCTATTAATCAAACAGGTAGAAACCTAGAGCATGGCCTGCATTCCATATTTAATCTAAATTGAAGGGGAGGGCAACAAGACATCTTCCTTAACAGATGAGCAATGATTGAATTTATCCTCATGTACTTCCCTTTGTTCATTAATTTTTATTAATTGTATTTCAAATATTGCACAATAAAATGAAATACAAATGCTGGTAAAAACCTATGGCTCTGCCGTCGAGGGGATTCATGCCTCTTTGATTACGGTAGAAGTAAATGTAGCCAAGGGCGAGTTTGGCCTGGTCATCGTAGGTCTGCCCGACAATGCCGTCAAGGAATCCTGGGCCCGGGTCAAAACCGCCTTCCAGAACAACGGTCATCAACTTCCACGGAAAAAGGTAGTGGTCAACATGGCTCCTGCCGATGTGAAAAAGGTGGGTTCAGCCTACGATCTCCCCATAGCCCTCGGCCTCCTCGCAGCTGACCAAAAAATGTCTGCTGACTTCATCAATGACTATCTGATCATGGGCGAACTTTCCTTGGATGGCACCCTTCAGCCGATTCGTGGAGTTCTGCCCATCGCCATCGAAGCCAGAAAACAGGGCTTTAAAGGCATTATGATCCCCGCGGCTAATGCTTCTGAGGCAGCCATCGTCAACAACCTGGACGTCATCCCTCTGAATAATTTCATCGAGGCCGCAGAATTTTTCGATGGAGAAAGGGATATCCAACCTGTGGTCCGTGATACCCGAGAGATATTTGCCCAGACAAAAGAAGTTTTTTCAGAAGATTTTTCTGATGTAAAAGGTCAGGAAAATGTAAAGAGGGCCTTGGAAATCGCTGCTGCCGGGGGCCACAATGTTATTTTGATCGGTCCTCCGGGGGCAGGAAAAACAATGCTGGCCAAGCGAATGCCCACCATCCTTCCTCCTCTTTCCCTGGAAGAAGCCCTGGAAACAACCAAAATTCACTCAGTAGTGGGCTTACTGCCCGCTGAAACCTCCCTTGTAGCCCATCGACCCTTTCGCTCCCCCCATCATACCGTCAGCGATGTAGCCCTGGTAGGGGGAGGGAGTACGCCTCAGCCAGGAGAAATCAGCCTTGCCCATAATGGAGTCCTGTTTTTGGATGAACTTCCCGAGTTCAAACGGACCGTGCTGGAAGTGATGAGACAGCCCTTGGAGGAAAGAAGGATAACCGTGTCGCGGGCCAAGTCTACCGTCGATTATCCCGCAAATGTCCTTCTGGTGGCTAGCTGTAATCCCTGTATGTGTGGCTACTATAATCATCCTACCCGTCAATGTGTCTGTTCTCCCCATCAGGTACAGCGCTACTTCAATAAGATCTCCGGGCCTTTGATGGATCGGATCGACCTTCATATCGAGGTTACACCGGTAGAGTTTGACAAACTCTCCTCCCTACAAAAAGGAGAATGCTCCCGATCCATACGGGATAGGGTCATCGCTGCCCGAGATCGGCAAAAGCTGCGATTCACCGAAAATCCTTCTATCTATGCCAATGCCATGATGCCATCCCGCCTGGCCCGAAAATTTTGCCGCTTGGATGCTCAGGGAGAAGAACTGCTCAAGGTCGCGATGAAGAAATTGGATCTTTCGGCCAGGGCTTTCGACCGAATCCTGAAGGTGGCCCGCACCATAGCAGACCTGGCTGCTGCAGAAAAAATCCTGCCCGAGCACGTGGCTGAAGCCATCCAATATCGAAGCCTGGACCGCGAGGGATGGAAAGGGTGAGTAAATCGTATTTGGACCAGGGGCCTTGTTAGGTCGTTAAATGGCTAGCTTCGGATGAGCTTGCATAGGTGAGTTGAATCGAATAAAATCATAATTTATATATTTACATGTATTAATATGCTTAGCGCTATACTTCTTTTTTCCAGTGCCTGCCTGAGGGCAAGTTTTAGATTTGAATGATATCAAATGATGAAGAATAATTTCAGGGGTGAGAGAACCACGATTTTATTTCGATGGGCGGTATTCCTGATTTTTTTAGGTCGTGCCTGGCAGCATCTGGTTTGGGATGCACCTTTTCAGGAAATTTTCAGGGATCAACACTTGATGGAAAGCTTGACCATAGCCTTGAGGGGTGGGACCTGGCAAGAATATGTACAAGACCCCAGCTTAGATCTAGGTATAAACGTATTGACGAGGATTTTTGGAATTTTTTACCTTTTTCTGGCGGGAGTTACCCTTTGGTTGGATAAGTCTAGGTGTAGCTTCAGGATAGAAATTCTCTACATCGTTTCAACGATAAGCCTGAGTTTTTTGGCCTTTTTGTACTGCAAAGAAAGAAACTACCAGGTAGGCCAGTTTTCTGAGTACAGCATTCAGATGTTTTCGCCTATACTTTTCTATTTTTTTATATCCGAAAAAATCAAGGTTTCTCGTCTTATTCTGGCTTTTAAAATAATCATAGGATTTACCTTTGTCTCTCATGGTCTCTATGCGGTGGGCTATTATCCTCGTCCAGCTATTTTTATTGAAATGTGCGTTCAGATTCTCGGCATAAGTCCGAATGGAGCCACACAATTTTTAAACCTGGCGGGAACCTTGGATTTTTTACTGGTCCTCTTTCTTTTCTTACCCTTTCGCCGACTTACCCGGTACGCCCTTTTGTATGCGAGTTTTTGGGGATTGCTTACCGCTTTCGCCAGGGTATGGGCTCCCTTAAAAAGCTCTCCGGAAACCCTAGCTATTATCAATGAGTACCTACCCCAAACCATATACAGACTGGCTCATGGCCTGATACCCCTGACCGCATGGTTGACAATAGGTATAAATGAAAAAAGCCCCTCAGAAAGAGGAGCTCCTACTCAAGGCTTGGGGGGGCTTCATAGCCGAATGAGTAATGGGGATAGCCAATTCAAGAATTAAAAGGTCTTTGTTTGGGATATACGTTATGCTAAATTAATCCTATGTTTTAGGGTATGTGATGTAAACTCGATCAAGGTTACACCTAAAGGGTAGGATCTCCCCAAAATGTTGAAGTAAAGTAAACCCTAGGCTTCTAGCTGCTTTAAAACCATATCCTTAAAAGTATCCTTCTGGTTCTTTTATGTAAATGAAACGAATTCGAATACTTAGAATATTTTAAACGCAAAATTAAAATTGCCGTATGATAATGTATACTTAAGAAAATTCTTTACTCTCAATTCTTTCCTTTCATTTTCAAAGGTAGATATTTATGAGAAAGACATTTTCCTTCTTTCTAGCTTCAAACTATCATATGCGCTTTATCATTTCCCTATTTGTCAATGGATTGCTTGTATTTTTAGCCTCCGCCCTTTTGTCAGGAGTTTATGTCGATGGCTTTCTCATAGCTATCCTCGCCGGAGCGGTCCTGGGCTTTGTCAATTTTTTTATCAAACCCCTTATCACCCTCTTGACCATACCCATCACCATATTGACCTTAGGCCTCTTTGTGATCATCATAAATGGTGTGATGGTATTGGTAGCTGACTTTCTCGTACCTGGATTTGAGGTAGAAGGACTGGGATGGGCCATCTTGTTTTCTTTTGTGCTTGCCATTTTCAATATCATCCTTGGCAGGTATGAAGTTAATCGCAGAGAGCAGTAGGCGGTACTCGAAAGATGACAACATTTTGTCATCAGATATTCAATTCTTTTCATCTATTACACAGCAGAAACTGCATCCTTCTTTTATGAACAATGATAAGCTTTACATACTCATAGAAGACTATAATAAACTCAGGCCACTTAGTACTTATGGACTATTTTTGGCACGTCAGATGGACCTTCCCGTGGTATTGTTGGGAGTAGATGAAGTCCCCTTTCCCATAGGTCCGGCGAGCTTTGGAAACCGGGGAAACGCCCATCCCGACGCTAAACTGGTCAAGGAATTAAAAGAAAAAGCAGCTCCTCATTTTGAAGAAAGGCTCAAAGAAGCCCGTGAAATTTATTCCAATGTAGATTATAACCTTCGAATCGGAGACAAACAGCGCAGGGCTAAAAGCGTTGCCGATGAAAAGGACCCTTATATCATGGTCATCCCAGGCAAAAGTGAGGCTGCTACCCTCAATGATTGGTTTGGAACCGTGGAAACCTCCATCGCCAGAGATTCTGACTGCCCTGTTTTGGTTGTTCCTCAGGATTTTATGTTCAAGCCCATTGAAAAAGTTATGTTCCTGATGGACCTTGATGAAATGAAGGAAGAGGAAATTGTCAAGGATACCCAGCTTCTCAATCAATTGGGGGCTTCTGTCCAGGTGGTATTCATCTCCGAACAAAAGATTGATGAGGATGATAAACGCTTTACTCAGGCGGTCAAATTTTTCCAAAGAGAATTGGGAGAAGGAAGAGTTGCTTTTTTTGGTGTTTATGGGAATGAGAAAGCTGAAAGAATAGAGGAGCTTTCAAAGATGACGGATGCTGATTGGTTGGCATTTGATTTTGAAAGCAAGAATTTTTTCGACCGGATGTTTGGAAACATTAATCCCAATAAATTAATTCTTAAAGCAGACATTCCAGTTCTTGTGTTTTCATGATTGGATGAATGATTATGTCTTATGATTTATCGTTTTTTCAGAAATTTATGAAAACAATACGCCTTCCAGGAAGTTATGTATGCAAACAAAATGATTAAGATGTCTATATTATCTTTACTACTTTACTGCTAACATTATATTAACAACTCATACTGTTTATGATTCTTCTATTTACTATTCATCTTGTATCACTACTGATTTACCAAATTTTCAACTGGTACAAAAATACCAATAGAAGGATTTAATTCCCACATACACATTCGATCTTTTATTTGGATTAATTTTCCCTGTACACAGGATGTTTGGGACAGCTATTCCGTTAATTCAACTTTTATATCACATTAATCACTAACATGTCTTTATGAACTACTTAGGTTTCGAACAGAAAAATTTGACAGAAACAATTGACGAGCTGAACAACCTGCTCGCTTCATACCAAGTATATTACCATAACCTACGCAATTTCCACTGGAACGTGATGGGTGAAAATTTCTTCGACCTGCACGAACGCTTCGAAGAGTTATACACCGATGCCCGCGACAAGATTGATGATATTGCAGAACGTGTACTTACCCTCAGAGGTAAGCCCATGAGCCGCTTGTCAGACTACCTTGAGCACAGCCAAGTAAAAGAGGCAAATGTCCTGGGTGACGATCACGAAATGGTCCTCACCATCCTGGAAAATCACAGTGCGTTGATTGCTCAGATGAGAATCGTACTGGAGAAGGCTGATATAGCCAAAGACGAAGGTACCAACGACCTGATAGGTTCCTTCCTGGAAAATCTTGAGAAGCAGTCTTGGATGCTCGATGCCTGGTCAACCAGAAAAGGGCAAAAGGTAGCAGGATAATAATTTTCTAAAATTATTATTCACCGTTAACCTTTAGCTAATGAAATTTGATAAAGAGACTTTCGAGAAACTGATTGCCGAACGCGACTTCAACAAACCCTTAATTTCCATCTATATTCCTACTTCTCGTGCAGGAACTGTACAGGAAGATCGTATCCGCTTTAAAAATGCCCTCAATGAGGCAGCGGATCGACTGGTGGAGGAAAACCTCTATCCTGAGATGGAACTAGACAAGGATAAGGCCAGAAAGTTCCTTTCAGAAGGATTTGACCTTTTGGAAAAAGAAGATTTTTGGTTGCATCTATCAGATGGACTTGCAGTGTTCATAGGGGAAGATCGCTTCCACACCTATATTGTTCCGATATCCTTTGAACCACTGGTTTACATTGGGAATGAATTCTACACCAGAAAATTGCATCCCATTTTTACCAGAGAAAATAGGTTTTTCCTTTTGGCCTTAAGCCAGAGCGAAGTTCGGTTTTTCGAAGTGCACAAATACCACATATATCCTGTAATCATCGAGGACTTGGTACCGGAGGACTTGAAAAATGCTTTGGAAAAGCAAAAGCCAACCGTACTCCAGTCTCACACTACAGGTGGATCTGACAACGCTGTTTTCCACGGTCAGGGAGGTCGCAAGGACCAGAAAAACGATGACCTGAAGGAATTTTTCAGGCAGGTGGACAAAGGATTGATGGAAATGCTCCACGATGAAGACGAGCCTATGGTCATTGCGGCTGTAGACTATCTGGTACCTCTCTACAAGGATGTGAGCAAATATAACCACATCGTAGAAGAGCATATTTCAGGAAATCCTGATGATCTTGGTCCTGTAGTCCTTCATGAAAAGGCTTGGAAAATCATGCAGCCCAAGTTCCAGGCAAAAAAAGAGGAGAGTCGGGAAGCTTTTCCCTTTCAGATAAAGAATGGAAAAGCTTCTGTCTCTGTGGAAGATATTGTATTGGCTGCTCGGGGGGGACGTGTAGAAACCCTCTATGTCAACGGAGGAGCTGATCCCAAACTGGGTGAAGTCTTCACCAGCAATGAAAACTATGGCGTCAAGTTTCACGACGAAAATACCCTCAAAAATACCTGTCTGCTCAATGCAGCGGCAGTTTACACCTGGGAAAATGGGGGTAAGGTATACAGCCTCGAAAAAGAGGACATGCCCGACCCATCTGAACCTTTGAATGCGGTATTTAGGTATTAAGAGACTGTTTGAGCATTATTCTTTTTATTTACAATTGGCTTTCAAGAACCTGAGTTTGCATTTTTTTCTCACTTTAGCACCACTAAAGCTCAAAAAAATTGCTGCCTCAGAACCTTAAAATCCTACCTGTAAATTGAAAACTCTAAACCTAAACAGTCTCTAAGTTGGATTTGCTATAAGAAAGAAGAGGTCATCTCACATAGGGATGGCCTTTTTTTGTTGGTATTGACCCTGACCCACTCTACAACCCATCACCTCTTCTCCCCTAAAGACACGAGTGCAAGGATGAACGCAGTAAGGGCCTTGGAAAATAAAATTGCACCCTGGCCTCCGTTTTTATGGCTCCACTAAAAAAGATGCCCTAAAGCCTGATCTTCTCTTGAAGGATGACTTCCAGTTCTTCCAGACCCAGGGGAGTCATGTAGGGTACCAGAAGGGTCCAGCAGAAGTTCGAGAGGTTTTTTTCGGAGGGAGCCCGACCCACCTTATTCCAAATCAATGACCTGGAAGGCCAGGTATTCATGTGTTCCAGGAGGAGATTGGCTAAAAAGGAGATGTCGTTCTTGTCCAATTCGATCAGGGCAGCACGGAAGACATTAAAGCGCAGGATTTCCTCGAATAGAAGGACTTGCCAATGGAGGAAGTGCTGAATCTGCTCGAAAATTCCGGGGAAAGCCCGTTTTATTTCCACCATGTCAGTGAAGAAAAAGCTATGATCCTCCTGAATAGACTCTAGCTCGGCAAAGATGCGGTCTATGTTTTCTAGGGTGGGGATTTGTCGATATTTGATCATCAGCCCTTTGAGCTCAGCTTCCCATTGGCCAAAGATGGCCTCTATGATGGCTCCTTTATTTTGGTAGGGGAAAGCAGGATCATCTATAGGAGTGGTGGCATGGTCAGAAATGTGCTGGAGACGAACATAGACAAGGCCCCTTTCATTGAAGAGATGTCTGGCGGTATGGAGAATCTTCTCTGTATTTTTCACAAGAACTGAGTATAGGCATAAAGGGGTTGATTTCCAATTCAGCCTTTGCTGTCGATGACCTCTTGTATCTCCTGGGCTCTTTCGTAATTTTCTTCTTCAAGGGCCTTTTCCAGGAGGCTTTTCAGTTCTGATAAGGAGTAATCTTCCAAGCTTTTATTCTCAGGCTTGGTTGTTTTCCCTTCTGTTTCGGCTGGTATACCTGTCTGGTCCAGCACATGCTCATAAGTGAATATTCTACAGGGCTTGCGGAGGGCAAGGGCTACGGCATCCGAGGTGCGGGCGTCGATGGTATCTGTCTTTCCATTTTTTTGGATGACCAGTTCTGCAAGGAAGATATCCTCCCGAACTTCTGAGATGATTACCTCCTTAAGTTGCTGCTCTCCCCTTTCAAGGATATTGAGGGTAAGGTCATGGGTCATGGGCCGTGGAAGCTCCATTTTTTCCAGGGCCATGGCAATGGCTTGGGCTTCAAAGCCTCCAATGACGATAGGTATGCGGCGGCGGCCTTCATTTTCTTCCAGTACCAAAACAAAATTCCCTTTTTGGGTTTCGCTTTTGGTCAAGGCTATAATATTGAGCTCTTTTTTTGTCATAAGGGAGCATGTCCGATCTTTTGCAATTCAAAGGTGAGGATCATGTCATTTAAGACCATTTACCCCGGGAAAAATTGGTCTGGAGAGGGATCAAAAAACTGGTCTAGGAATGGCTTAGCCGTGTTTTCTGATGGTAGGCGGCAAAATGATATTTCCAAAGCCTTTCAGATTCAGTGGCTTTTTTCGATTGGCTACTGACTTTGCCCTTCTTCATCACTGCCCCCTACTTTTTTGCCCTCCTGAAAATATTTATATCCTTTAAATAGCCAGGCTAAGTTAAGAGAATTTCTGGGATTTCTCCCCAAACTATCCGGGATGATCACAGGATTCTAAGTAAAGTATAGACAGGGCCCAGGATAAAAAGATGGGATGATGTCCAGGTAAACCAAGCCTTCTGTTCTTTGGATAATTTGCTACGAGGGAAGGCAGGTGAAGGATCCTGCCCTCTAAAGACCCTACAAGGGAGACATGTGGAGATTAGAAATAATTTTCTTTTGTTGGATTCTTAGCTGATCTTTAGGAATACCTTAGATCAATCTCCCATGCCCGAAATTATCCTGCCACCTGGCGTTGAACATTCACCCGAGAAGTTATTTTTAAAAGACCTCAACCTGGCTTTTTTAGAAGCAGACCTACTTAAGATTGAGCAAATTATCCACGAAGATATCCGATGGGAGTGGGCAGGAGAATGGGTGATAGAGGGGAAGGGAGATTTCATGAGGAAGTACAGGGAGATGAGTGGACCCGAAGCACAGCGGCTGGAAATCAGGTCCCTCATCATAGAAGGAAATCACGGGGCGGCTGAAGGGATTATCACCATGCCTGATGGAGGCCGTTATTCCTTCGCGGACTTCTACGAGTTTACGGCTCTCAATAGCATTCAAGTGAGCGGAATGACCTCATATGTAGTTGAAATACCCTAGGCATTTGCTAACTTCACCCTTGACCTTTATACATCCTAACTAATCAAGATGCGCCATCTACTAGGAATAATTGAAGAATCCATTGTTCAACTCGGAATGGAACCAGAAAAGACAAGGGGAGAGGTTCCTGGCACCTGGTTGCTCCAGAAGGGAGAAGCAAAAATCCACATAGAACTCCTGACCACCGACGGCAAATCGGCAAATTTACTCCAGATTTGGGCACCCTTGATCCCCTGGCCCTCCAGCAATCAGGAAAAACTCGCAGAAGAACTTCTCAAGAAGAATCACCAACTGATTGACGCAGGGTATTCCCTCTACAAAAATACGATACATCTGAGAATCAGCCGTGAAACAGCCGGGCTGGACGTGATCGAAGCCATACAGATGATCGCCAAGATAGGTAGCTATGCGGAGCAGTTGGATGAGTGGCTCAAGGGCCTCAGCGTGGAGCGTGTGCCCATTGGTTTTAAGGCCTTTGCAAGTGCGGCCAGCTGAGGCGAGGTAATTCTTAGGAGAGGAGTTTTAGCTTGTTTTTATGGAATTCACCTACTGTCTTTTTATGGAAAAATGGATAGAGGGTAGCATCTCGCAGGGGTGAACTACTCCTGAAATAGCTTTTATGATGAATACGGGTTCCACCTTTATCAGGATGAAAGCTAAGAATTTGGGTTCCCCTGTAGAGTCCTCCTTCTATGTAGGCGATTTCCATCAGCCGCTCTTCCTCATCCAGCCTCATCAGCTTAAGTCCAATAATCAGCCGGGGTCCCAGGATATTCAACCAACAATAAAACTGCATCCCCACCCTGAAAGAGGGAAAGTCAGGGGCTGCTCCATAGTATATTTCTCCCTTTGTTTCATCAAAGGCGAATAAGAAATTTACCATCGGCCCTTTCCAGCTTTTGGCGGGATGGGTATCTATGTATGCCTTCCATACCACCTCGGGTTTACGGGGAACAAAGATATCCTCTTCCTGCTTTCCATAGGTTTGTAGGTCATCCTGGAGGTGCAGGGCTTTGATAGATGCCAGGGAATCGAAGCCTTGCAGGCGTTGTCGGAGGAGTTGAGCGACCTTGGGGGGAGCTTTTGGAAGGGCGTCTAAGTCGAGATTTTTGATCAAAAGGATCGAATTAAGGGATAAGTAAAGCCCCTTAAAGGTAGGATTTTGCCAAAGTAAGCGCAACAAGGAGAAATGAAGCCGGAATGCTGGATTCCGGCTTCATGGAGATTAAAAATTCTTGTATGGAGGGGCTAACCCTATGCTTCTTGACAAGATAATCCTTCACCTTGGTCAAAAAGCTATAGATGCTATTCTACATTTCTGATAGCTTCCATTTCTGTTGCTTCCATGCCATTACCAATATTCACTTCTTCTTTTATGACATAGAGAGGGCGGTCCTTACTTTCTTCGTAAATACGGCCTACATATTCACCCAAAATACCTATGGTAATCAGCTGTACTCCCCCTAGGAATAGCACGGCTAACATGACAGATGTCCATCCACTGACTGAATAACCCAGAAGTTTGGAAGCCAAGGCATAAAACATGAGGCATAAAGCTACACCTGCAGAGAAAAATCCTAAAGATGAGGATAATTTGAGGGGGGTTTGGGAAAATGAAAGGATTCCATTGAGGGCGAATTGAAGCATCTTTTTGAAGGGATACTTGGTTTCTCCCGCATATCTTTCGCTCCTTACATATTCTACCTTGGTTTGTTTGAATCCTATCCAGGAGACCATGCCTCGTACGAATCGAGCCTTCTCTTTCATTTTGGACAATTCCAGGACTACCTTTCTGTCCATCAGGCGGAAATCCCCTGTGTCCACCGGAATTTCCACACTGGTCAGCTTTTTCAGAATTCGGTAAAAGAGATGTGCCGTTGCCAGTTTGAACCAACTTTCCCCTTTTCTTTTGGTTCTCACTCCATATACTACATCATAACCTTCTTTCCACTTTTTGAGCATTTCGATGATGACCTCAGGAGGATCCTGAAGGTCTGCGTCAATGATGACCACTGCTCTTCCACGAGTCTTGTCCATCCCCGCAGTGATTGCGATTTGATGTCCGAAATTTCGAGAGAAACTAATCAGTTTTACCTTTTCATCCTTGCTGCAGATCGCCTTGGCCTTCATTTCAGTGGCATCTCGGCTACCATCATTGATCATGACGATCTCATAGTCCAGGATGTCATTTTCGGCCATGACTGAGGTAAGTTTTTCATACATAGTATCTATGACCAACTCTTCATTGTAGAGAGGGACTACGATGCTAAGCAAGGGGGCAGTGGATGATGTATGGTTATTCATGAAAATGGCATTATCTGGTTGAATGAAAATGAGTCAGTAAGAGAATTCAGTCTGTTAGAAGGATATTGGATTTATGTATGCTTTCAGGTTTTTGTTTTATTACTGAGAGACCTGTGCTTCAGCTATTTTTCCTCGCTGCGCAAATGGGGAATTGCCTTTTCTTATCGCTAGGTATTCTTTCAGGAGAAGGGCGTATAGGATTGCGTACAAAGCCATTCTCCACAGAAAAGCCTCTTTGAAAAAGAAGGAGGGCAAGACAAACATTGCCATGACAAGCCATTTCATACCGGAATTTTTAGAGTCCTTATGCGTAGCCACCAATCCCAGTAAAGCTGGAAGTAGAAATACATTATAGACTTGAAGCGAACCAGGATAAACAATCACAGCGCTGATGATGATGAGACCAAGCTCAAGGGGTTGTATTCCTTTAGGAGATATGAGCAGTAGCCCAAGTGTCATGAGTCCCATCAATCCCCCAATGGTTAGGTGTAAGGGATGAAAAACAGGGGTTACGTCCCCAGCTGAAGAATCATAATGGGTCCACTTGGCCACCATTCCTGCCAGAGAATGATTAAATTCGGTAAGGTATTGTCGATCCGGAACCCTTAGGTTGGGGTTGTCAAAAAAGAAGGTGTAATAGGGCTCCGGGCCAAATATCAAGAATCCTACTCCTGAAATTGCGAGTATGACTCCCAGGGCGACCAGAAGGGTTTTGAATTTCAGTTTTATGAGATAGTATCCCAATACGATAATCACCAAAGGCTTGATCAAAACTCCTAATCCTAACCAAATGCCCGCTTTAGGAGAATCTTTTTCCCTCCAGGCAAGGAGGAGTGTCAGCAATACCGAGATATGAGTATTCTCAAACCTGAGTATGGCTCTCGTAGAACTAAAGAGTATAATGAGAGCAGCTATCTTGGCCAGGCCCATCCACTTTTCATCCTTAAAAAACATGTCCCAGGCCACATAGACGGTTAGGCCTAATATCAACAGATTGAAAATACCCCATGCTACATGAGCAGTTTCATAATCCATGTAGCCCAGCGGCAGAAAAAACAGCATTGTCATAGGAGGATACTTGAAACCTACTTTCAGGATTTCATTTTCGAAGCTGGCGAAAGGGGTGTAGGGGATTTCCAGGGTCTTAAAAACCTCCTGATAAGAAGTTGGTATGTAAAAGTTTTTCCCCGCAGCAGCTACATGGCCATCCAAAAAGAAACAAAGAAAATCCCAGGTCCGATTGAGAGATAAATTGGTGAAAGCAATTCTTCCTACAGATAAAAGGACTACGAATAAACCTGCCCAAAGGCATGCTTGGAGAATGGGTTTGTAATCCTTATCTGCATCTTTAGCGAAAAAAACCAAGGATAATATAAGACCCAAATAAATGGAGTTGACAAATCGCCCTTCTAAGTTCATCAAGTGAAACAGGGCAAGGGGAATCATGAGAAACCCAAGTCCGGTTAAAAATGCGACGTTAGGATGCTTAGCGATCAAATGTTTCATATGCTGATAAATGGAATCCAGATAGATTTTGCTTCACATAGCTGAATTCTGCAATTTTCCAATCAACCTGCAGGGAATGTTTAACAAGGTTAAAAAAACACCTTATTTTCTGCTTGATCAGGAGATTTTTGTTAGGAGAAAGAACTTTAAGAGGAAAAACGTGAGGTAATTGTTTATTGTATCCTAGTGATTTACTTGTAAAAGGTAGAGCAAAACCGGGATTTAATTCCCTCCTGTAACTTGAATTGTTGAGATTGTAGAATGAATTGAACTAATTTATCCCTCAATAGATGGGGCAGTTTAGCAATTTAATTGTGGTCTTCTCGATTTTGCTTGTGTGATTGATAAGTTCTTAATCAGGTAGTTTCAAAATTCAATTTTGATCTTCTTGGGTCCACTTTTTACCGAATCCTGCCTCCTCTACCGATTTGCCGATATCAATTATCAATCATTAAAGTCAGGTCTGATTCACTGTCTCTAAATAAAGATGTCTCCCAAAAGTGCCCATTTCAATCTTTTCACTTACTTAATTTCTCTGTTTTTATTTTGAAAGCGGCCTCTTGACAATTCATAAAATTGCCTGGAATTTTTATAAATTCTAGTGTGGGTGAATAACAAGACTCAAAAGACTTTATCTCCACAGCCTAGTTTCGTAATTTATATTTTTGGCCAGTGATAACATGCTTGTCAAAGAAACCTCCAGATCAGGTAAAATAGATTTTTATGGAAAAGACATCTCATACAGATACTCAGGTAGACCGCATACAGCGGATTTTTGAAGCTCAAAAAAGACATCAATACGAGGTAGCCCGCAGCACGGCTCGGGAGCGCGTGGCTAAGCTTAACCGGCTTCATGATGCCCTTTTTTCCTACCAGGAGGAAATCCGACATGCCCTTTACCAGGATTTCAGGAAACCCGCAGCCGAAGTGGATCTGACAGAAATATATGCTGTAGCCAGCGAGATACGTCATGCCCGGCGCCACCTCAAAAAGTGGATGAAACCCAAGCGGGTGAAGACGCCAATCGCCTTTTTAGGTTCCTCATCGTGCATCCTCTATGAACCCAAGGGCGTCTGCCTTATCATCGCTCCCTGGAATTATCCCCTCAACTTGACCCTTGGACCCCTGGTATCAGCCATCGCCGCAGGCAACACCGTCATGGTTAAGCCTTCCGAATACACCCCTCATACTTCTGCCTTGATGAAAAAGATGGTCGAAGAAATATTCGAAGAAAATGAGGTGGCCGTATTTGAGGGGGCTGTACAAACGGCACAAGAACTGCTAGCCTTACCATTTAATCATATATTTTTTACCGGCTCACCGATGGTAGGAAAAATCGTAATGGAGGCGGCTGCAAAAAATCTATCCTCCATCACCCTGGAACTAGGCGGCAAGTGCCCTACCATTATTGACGAGAGCGCCAACCTAAAGACGGCCGTCAACAGCATCGCCTGGGGGAAATATGCCAACACAGGGCAGACCTGCATTGCCCCTGACTACATCTACATTCACGAGTCTAAGCATGAGGAGTTTATCTCCTTGATGCAGAAGAAGTTGGAATCTTTTTACGGCCTTGCTCCGGAAACCTCCGACTCCTATCCACGCATGGTCAATGAAAAGCATTTTTCCAGGGTCAAGTCTCTCCTGGAGGAATCTGTAAAGCTCGGTGCAGAAGTAGTAGTTGGGGGCTCCACGGAGGCAGCAGAAAAAATGATACAGCCGACTATGGTAAAAGATGTCCCCCTAGATTCACCCCTGATGGAAGAAGAAATATTTGGCCCTGTCCTTCCCATCATTACCTTCAAGGAGGTAGAGGAGGTCATCGACTTTGTCCGCAAAGGGGAAAAGCCCCTGGCCTTGTATATTTATACCAATCGGGCTGATAGGGCTAAGAAAGTAATGGCCGAAACCCGTGCAGGTACAGGCTGTATTAACAATAGTGTGGTTCATTTCCTGAACAATAACCTTCCTTTTGGAGGGTCCAACAATAGCGGGATAGGAAAGGGGCATGGATATTATGGCTTCCTTGCCTTTTCAAATGAAAAGGGGGTCTATCAGCAGCATCTTCCCTCTGCCATCAACCTCCTTCTACCCCCCTATACAGATACCAAACTGAAACTGATCCAATGGGTGATTCGCTATTTTTAAAGGGTTAGTTCTGAGGAATAATGTTAGGATGGCTGCCTCTCATGGTCGCCGTGGTAAGAGTAGCCAAACATATCAATTTCTTCTTTGTAAAAATTACCTACGAGGGCAATAGATTCCTCGTCGTAGAATTCTCTGAAATCGACTTTTTGTCCTTTGACTTTGTGGGGGAGGGCCTGGCCCTTCAGGCCTAGCCGATCAAAAATTTCCTGAGAATCTTCCTTCAGGTTTTCAAATCGACCGATGTAATCCATTGGGATGCTACCATCAAAGCTCTTAAGCCAATACAGCTGAGACCGGAGCATACCTTTGCCCATGAATTTTTTGAGAAACTCATGGAAGGGAATATCGGCTGTAATCCCGTGGCGCTGTAGGTGTCGCTCGTCCCTGATTACATTTTTATACCAGGAGAAAGCTCTTTCCCATGGGTTTCTGACGATGGTGAATTTAAAATAATCCTGGTACTGCTCTTTCGTTACACCCACTTTATTTTGAGGATTGGCTTTTTTGTTGAAATAGAGGTGTTTAAGCCGTCTCAGGGCTTCCGTTAGATTTTCTCCTGAGGAGAAGGTAGAGGTAGAGAAGAGAGGTTGCTCGATCATGCGGATGCTGCGGTGGTCCTGACCCGCCCGTCCCTCGTGCTTGTCGAAGTGCCCAAGGGCTACTTCAATGCTGGTTCCGGCGCATTTAGGAATGTGGATAAAAATGCAACGGTACTTGTGAGATACCATGGTTAATGTCCTTTTTTGTGGCTAAACGTCTAAGTATTTGTACAGAATAAAAGCTTCAATTATTATTCCACTCTCATATTAAATCCACTCAATGGAGTAAATTTTTTTAGACAGAGATATAGATTTTTTACCATTTAGTATACTCTTTTTATTGAATCAAAATGTTTATCCGAATCTGCCCAAAGAATTATCTTATATGATATACGAGAGATGAAATTGCTTCGAGCATAAAACGGAAGGAGATCTATCTATTTTTGATTGAAATTGTACAGCAAACAAGCCAGTGGTTGGACACTCGCTACTCGCTTTTTTGTTTCTCTATGATACCCATCTGTTCCATCAGGAAGGTTGCATTGAGGTTTTGAGAAATTCCGTCCTGAAATTTGTAGTCAAAGCTCAGCTTATCCGCAGAAATAGATACCTCAAAGCGCTTGTTAAAGGCAAATCCAGGGTATTCCTCGGCTAGTTTGCCCAGTGCCAGGTCATGGGTAGCTACCAATCCTACCCCTCTCAGGTGGATCAATTGCTCGATAAATCCTTTAGAACCCTTGGTTTTGTCCTTGGAATTTGTCCCCCTTAACATCTCATCAATGATGATGAATATGGGTTTGCCTCCTTCCTTCAGCCGATCGATGATGCTCTTGAGCCGTTTGAGTTCTGCATAGAAAAAAGATTCGTTTTCAGTGATGGAGTCCGTAATCCGTACGCTGCTCATCAATTCTATAGGTACAAAATCATAGTGCCTGGCGCAAACGGGAAGCCCCAGCATACCCAGGACAAGGTTGACGCCGACCGTCCGTAAAAATGTACTCTTGCCGGCCATGTTGGCGCCGGTAGTAATGATGAATTCTCCCGGTTTTTCAAATGTAATATCATTATCTACCCGAATATCCAGATTCAGGAGAGGATGGCCCATTTCGCGGGCTTTGAGGGAAAATTCTCCTTCCATCAACCTGGGATAGATGTATTCAGGATGATTGTAGGCAAATCTACCCAGGCTATTGAGGGCGTCCCACTGAGCGACTTGCTCAAACCAGGCTGGAAGAAAGGGTTTATACTTCGACCTCCATCGCTCCAGGTTTAACACTTGGCGAAGGTCCCACATGAGGCTGCCATTCAGGACCAGTCCCATGATCATATTCATGCGCTGATCCATTCTGTAACCAATTTCTGCCAGTTCTTCCATGGCCTGACTGGCTGTCTTTTCTTCCGTTTGTAGGTATTGCTGGTATTCTCTGAGCAAATCGGAGTGAAATTTCTTTTTCTCGATCAGGCTCAAAAGTGCCGCATACTTTCTTAGCATCCTTGCCTTCTGACTCACCTGCTGGTGTTCTTCGTTGGTTTTGCTCAAGTTGAGGCCAGCGATGATGAGTTGTAGGACAAATAGAGAGAGGGGCAGGAAAAAAGGAAAGCGAAAATCTCCCAGAATGGGCCTGCCCCCAATGAGGACGTAATTCATGACCCAGAGCAAAAACGAAATTCCGAGGAGAAGGGGAAGAAGCCATACCAGGGTTTTAAAAATGCTCCGATGGGAGAATACCAGGGGGTGGTCGACCCACCAGCGAATGGCTGTAGTGTCATCAAAGGATTCGGATTGATCTTTTGCACTGGCCTCAAACTCAAGGTTCCAATCGATTTCCCGACCGAGCTCTGAGATGGCCTCCTGTCGAAGCAGAATCTCATTTTTTTCCTGAATGGGAAACTCCAGTTCGTGGACCAGACGCTTTCTCCCCAGGACAGTTCCGGTCCTGTTGAGCAATTGAAAAACAGAATCCTTGCCAAAAATATCGAGATCGAAGCTGAAGGCATGTTGTGGATTGATATATTCCTCTCCCGCATCAAAGACCGAGCGATTCCCGCCCAGCCCTTCTATCTCTCGTTGATTGATGTCTATGAGCCGCTTAAGGTGATCGCGGCGAGCGACGATATCCGAATGAATTTTTACCAGATAAAGAAATCCCACCAGTCCTATGGCTCCGCAAAGAATCCCATAAAGAGGATCTATGCCAAATAATAGATAAGCTCCCGTGCCTCCAGCTAGGAAAACACCCAATCGGGCATAGGAAATGAAGAGAAACCTCCCCTGGGTTTCGTCGAGGGTCTGCTGATAGGTAGCTATGCGGTCCTTGTAGGCCTGAATGATCTTCGCTCTCATGAACGCAAATTACAGGATTTCTCCATATAGGGAAAAGATTTAGGAAGACCCTTAAATTGATTAAATCTCATATGTAACTTTCAATTTATTCAATTAAGTTATACTGGAATTATTCAAAAAAATGTAATCCCTAGCAGAAGGCTGTACGGATCGATTTATTACACCATTCATTTATTCAAGATAGACATTGCTATGGCAAAAGAGATCGTTTGGCATAAGGTATTGGATGAGAAAAGCAGCTTACCTGAAGGTCGTATCATGACCGTCACCGCTGGTCATAAAACCATCTGCCTCACTCATTTCGAGGGGAAATATTGTGCCCTGGACAACAAATGCCCCCACCAGGGAGGACCTCTAGGAGAGGGTTCCATCGAAAACGGTCTGCTTCGTTGTCCCTGGCATGGCTGGGACTATCACCCATGTAGTGGCAAGGCCCCTGGTTTTGATGACGGGGTAGCTACCTACCAGCTCAAAGTAGAGGGGGAAGAGATATTCGTAGGCCTGGAAGAAGAGGATGACCACGAGGCTACTGTATCAGACTTGATGGTGGAAACCATGATCAACTGGGGGGTAAACCGAATTTTTGGTATGGTAGGCCATTCCAACCTGGGTTTTGCCGATGCCATGCGCAGACAAGAAAAGAAGGGCAAGCTCCAATACATTGCCATCCGACATGAGGGTGCGGCCTCCTTTGCTGCTTCGGCTTACGGCAAACTCACAGGAAAGCCAGCTGCATGTTTTGCCATTGCAGGCCCCGGGTCAACCAATATGTTTACGGGGCTTTGGGATGCCAAGGTCGACCGCGCTCCCCTGCTTGCCCTGACCGGACAAGTGGCGACACAGGTCTTGGGAACAGGGAATTTTCAGGAATTGGACCTGGTCAATGCCTTTGGTGCTGTAGCAGATTTCAACCATCGGGTCCTGCCCAGCAGTCCCCACAGCGAACTGATGAGCCTGGCTGTCAAACACGCCTTGCTCAATCGGGATGTGTCTCACCTCACCTTTCCCGACGAAGTGCAGCAGACCCTGGTGGGAGGGGATGAAAAGGCCCAAACACCGGAGGGAAGGATCACTCCCCTTACTATTACCCCACCTAAGGAAACCTATCAGGAGGCTGTCAAGATGCTCAAGGAAGCTAAGCGTCCAGTCATCATTGTCGGTCATGGTTCCCGATTTAACATGGAATCAATCATTCGCTTTGCCGAAAAGCTCAACTGTCCCGTCCTGACGACCTACAAAGCCAAAGGCTTGATTTCTGATGCTCATCCTCTAGGCTGTGGGGTCTTGGGACGCAGTGGGACCCCCATCGCATCTTATTTCATGAATGAAGCTGATCTGCTCCTGGTCGTCGGTGCCTCTTTTTCGAATCACTCGGGTATTTCTCCCAAGATCCCTACCATTCAAATCGACTTTGATCCCTTGGCACTGAGTAAGTTTCATAAAATCCAGGCTGCTGTATGGGGAGAAATCTCAGTAACCATGGATATGCTCCGTGATGAAGATATTGACTTGTCCAACAAGGTCGATCAGCGGAAGGAGATTGCCAATCGATGGGGAATTTGGAGGGAGGAAAAGCAAACTCGCCTTCAGGAGGACAATGGCGAGGGAGTAAGTTCCAGTGTAGTCTTTGACGCCCTGACCAAGCATGCCCCTTCCAATGCTGTCATGACGGTGGATGTAGGTAACAATGCTTACTCCTTTGGTCGCTACTTTGAGACGGTGGATCACTCTTTTATCATGTCGGGCTACCTGGGATCTATTGGTTTTGCCATGCCGGCCGCCTTGGGGGCATGGGCAGCGGTAGGAGAAGATAGGCCCATCATAGCAGTAGCGGGAGATGGAGGTTTTGCTCAATACATGGGTGAGTTTACCACCGCTGTTCGCTATAAGATGCCCATCAAAGTAGTGATTCTCAACAACTACGAGCTTGCCAAGATCTCAAAAGAACAGAGGGCCCTGGAGGTAGACGTCTGGCAGACCAAACTTGTCAATCCTCACTTTGCCCAATATGCGGAAAGTTGTGGAGGACTGGGCATACAGGTAGAGGATAAGGAAGAGGTCTATCCTGCCATGGAGCGGCTCATGGCCCATGAGGGTCCCGCCCTGTTAGAAATATTGTGCGATCCCAAGTTGATTTAAGGTCCGGGTGAAGTTCTCAAAAAGGATCGAACTGGGAAGGGTCAGAATTGATTGATAAATCCAATGTGAATTTTTCCACTGCTGGGCCGGAAGGGGGAGAGCCTCGTCCGGCCCACGGCATAGGTAATGGAAAGAATACCTGCCTTCGTCCCATAATTCATTCCCACGCCCACACCCAGGGGAAAGAACTCCTGGTCGAGAACCCGATCGCGGATGTAGGCGTAGTCCACAAAGCCCAGCAGATAGGAGCGTTTTTCCAGTTGAAATCGGTATTCCAGGGTAGAAAGGGAGAAAAAATCCGTCAGGAATTGATTTTCATTAAAGCCTCTTAGGATGCGAGAACCCCCTATTTGCCATTGGTCATTGCGGAAATATTCCCTTGCTCCCAGCCATTGTGTTCGATTGGCCAGGTGTATGACATTTCTTGGAAAAATAGAAAAATAGCGGTGAGCTTCTACCTGAATTTGCTGGATGGGCTGCACCTGTGGACGGCCTTCGTACCAGGATTCGGGGGCAAAAGGATTTTCTCGAATAGACTTTTGCCCTACACCCACCCTGAGCTTGGCATCCCATCCCTTGGAGGGATTGAGCAGGAAGTCCAGGTTTCTGTAGGTAAGCCCTCCTCCAAAAAGGGTCCAGTTGCCGTCCAATTGCTCAGGTTGGGCAAGGGCGCTAAATTCTGCGGAGTCTCCCAGGAGGATACTTTGGCGACGATCTACAAAGAGATTGCCCTCCAAAAAGGGATTAAAGGCATAGATTCCAGTAAAGCCCGCATTTACATTGAGGAAGT
Organism: uncultured Bacteroidia bacterium; assembly: GCA_964564415.1. Lineage (GTDB taxonomy): Bacteria > Bacteroidota > Bacteroidia > J057 > J057 > JALEFZ01. The sequence goes on from CAZMAV010000002.1 coordinate 195,570, forward strand.
CCTCCTCTTGCTGGTAGATTCGCAGTTCTCCCTCGGCCCTGACGGGGGTACGCAAGAGGTAGGGTAATTTTAATGAAACCAGGGTGTTTTGAGTTCCTTCTATCAGGCTTTCGTATTTGAGCTGGATGATTTCGCCCCGTTTCAGGGGGCTGACCAGGAGGATGTCCATGCTGCCTGTGATCCGAAGCCTTCGGTCGGTATTAGGATCGGGATTAGGCAGAAAGCCTACCAGGACGTCAAATTTCCCAGATTTTTGTTGTTCCAGGTCGATTTGTATCCTGGCTGTTTTGAAGGGAGTAAAGGTGATCTTAGGCTGGCGGGCATTTTGATAATAGATAGAGTTGTTGAGAATCCTGGGGATGTCTGCGATCCGGCTGTGTTGGTACTTGTCCCCTTTTCGGAGGCGAATCAATCCCGACACAAAATTTACCCCTTCTCTGATGTTGCCTTTGATTTCGATGGAGTCAATCTTGATCAGGGGGCCGGCATCAAAGCGGTAGGAAACTTCTGTGAGCAGGCTATCACCTGAGCGGAGGTATGTTAGCGATTCACGGTTAAAAGAGGCAAAGGGATAGCCTTCCTCCTGGTAGAGCAGTAAGCAGCTTTCCAGGTCTTCTTCCAGGGCTTGCCAATTGACTGGGCAAGGTTTTTTCAGCCAGTCAGAAATATTAGTTCGGTTCAGGTAGGAAGCGCCCAGCCCTTGTAGTTCTATGTTTGAAAAATAATACCTGGGCCCCTCGTGAAGCTCCAGATAAAGGTCTTCATCTTGGACTTCGAATGTCAGTAGGGAGTATTCCAACCAGCCTTTCTCCTGTTTTTGGCTGAGAAAAGCCTCCAATTCTAGCCTTAGGCCGAGGCTGTCGCGACTTTGGAGCAGAGACTTTCGTAGGGATTGGGGAATTTCTACATTAGCATGAATTTCCTCAACATCAAAAAAAGACTCCTGTGCGAAAAGCGGAAGGCTGCAAAAGAGGAGAACCTGTAGGCAGAAACGCTTCAGGCCAAGCGGACATATCTTTGATCTTCCCTTCATTCCCTTCCCGTAAAATGTTAGCCTTTTGACCTGCGCTGTCGGGCAGCTTCGCTGAGAACCATTCCGGTGGCTACCGATACATTGAGAGACTGGACCTTACCCTGTAGGGGTATTTTTGCCAGATGCCCGACTCGCTTGAGTAATTTGGGTGAAATGCCCTTGTCTTCAGCACCCATGATGATGCAGGTAGGCTCAGACAGGTCTATATCAAAAATTTCTTCGCTGGCTTTCTCAGTGCTGGCTACCGTCTGTATCCCGTAGGCCTGAAGCATCATCAGGCTGTCGACGAGGTTTTTTTCTCTACAGACGGGGAGGTAGTTCAGGGCTCCTGCTGAAGTTTTGATGGCCATGGGAGAAATGGGGGCTGAACCTTCGACGGGAATGATGATTCCCTGGGCACCCATGCACTCGGCGGTCCGGGCCAGGGCACCAAAGTTTCTCACGTCTGTGATGCCATCCAGCATGAGGAGGAGGGGTACCTTGTCAAAACTCTGGATGTCCAAGATAAGGGTCTCCAATTCGTGATAATCTACCATGGACAGCTGAGCGAGGACTCCCTGATGGTTGACATCGCCTACCATTCGGCGAAACTTCTCCTCCGGTACCACCTGCACCTGTACATTGCCTTCCCTGGCGGCTTTGCGAAGATTGCTGGCCTTGTCCTGGGCCAGTCCCTGCTTCAACAAAACCTTATCTATGGCCTGACCCGACCGAAAGGCTTCCATAACAGGATGAAAACCAAAGATCATGTGCTCGGGTGGATTGGAATTCTTTTTCATGAAGTTGTATTCTTCTTATTGCTTCCTTCTCAACAGGCCTTGACCCATAATTTTGGAAAGCCGTTGGTCTAGATTTATTCCCTTCTGGGTGTTGTTTTCCATATAATACTGGAGGCCCAGGACAATGATTTGAAGTTCTGGGTTTCTCTCGCCTGGCATGACTCCATCTGCCTTTAGGGCTTGGAGCTTTTTCAGGGCCTTCTCGGTAATGTCTTCAAGATAGCTCTCTCCTTCCTGCTCCATGTCGGCCTTCATCATCACCTGAAAAGTCGTGATTTGCTGTATGGAAGACTTGGGGATGACGGATGTAGGCATCTTTTCTGCTTCCCAGGCCAATATCTGTCGAATTTTATCCTGGGCCAAACCGATTTTTGATTGTTTCTCTCTGATCCTTAGCCTGATCGAATCCTGGCTGACAGAAAGGCTGTCTGCCTCTTGGTAGACTTCCTGAATTTCTTCCTTCCACTGGCTTACCTCTTCGGCATAGGTGTACATGAGCCTAAATGCCGACTGTCGATAATTGCCCAGGATGCGCTCGCGGATATGTTCGTCAAAGTAAATCCCCGGATCGTCCAGGCCGGTATATACAAATTTTTCCCTCAATGCTTTTTCCATTCGCTCCCGTGCGATCCACCCCGTGTAAATGTCATTGGGAGTCTGATTTGATCTCCGGAGTGGGACCAGGCGAGCGGCCAGGCCTTCCATTCGGAGGAAATCATCGAGGTTGAGGTAACTGCTGCTTCCCAGGGTATTGGAAAAATAAAGGGGACGCTTCCAGCCTGCTTCAGCCACATTGCGAACAATGTCGATCAGCACCGAGTCTTTGCGAAGGATATATGGATTTGATGTACTTCCCCGAGGTCTGAATCTCCAGTTCATTTCCTGGCGATTTCCCATCCAGCTTAGCTCCTCATCATTTAAGACGTCGTATTTTTTCAAGCTGTCCTGAATCGCAGCAAGGATAATGAGCCTGGGAGGATAATTGCTGATGAGAATATCTTTTTCTCCTGCATATTGTTCCGACTCCATCTGGATCGGTACGGGAAGAGCACCATTTTTTGCTTGACGAATCTGGTCGATGTACCAGTCCGAAATGAGGAGTTCCAGGTTTACGATCCGTACATCGGTTCGATAGCCTTCTACTTCTTGCACATACCAAAGGGGAAAAGTGTCGTTGTCACCTCCGGTAAAGAGAATGGCATCTGGCGCACAACTGTCGAGGAGGTTTTTGGCAAATTCCACATCTATCCACCTCCCTCTTCTGCTATGGTCATCCCAGTTTTGAGAAAGCAAAAGTATGGGACTAAGAAGAGCCAGCCCAGTTCCCACCCAGAGAGAAGCTTTGCCCAGATACTTTCTTAACAACTCTATCCAAAATAGCACTCCCAGGCCGATCCAAATAGCAAAGGTCTGAAAGGAACCCACGAATGAATAATCTCTTTCCCTGGGTTGCGCGGGATATTGATTCAAATAAATGATAATGGCCACCCCCATCAGAAGAAATAGCAAGCCTACAACAGTAGCATCCCTTCTCTGAAAAGAAAGATGCCAAAGCAGGCCCAGAAGTCCCATGATCAAAGGAAGAAAATAATAATGGTTGTTGGCTTTATTGTCGGCAAAGTAAGAAGAAGAACGGAGCAGGCCATCTTCCCAGCCTAGGTCTTGTTCATCGCTGCTCCTGCCTACAAAGTTCCACATGAAATAGCGGAGGTACATGTGGTCCAATTGGTAGTCTAGAAAAAACCGGAGGTCTTCCAGCCGCGTGGGCTTGTCATCGTAGGGACTTTGAGGATCATTACCTTTGTCCCCGACATAGTTGACATAACCAAAAGCCCCTGAATTGTAGCGATTGGGGCTCCACATCCTGGGCAATATGACTACATCTTCCTCTTGGTAAATGTAGTCTTCATCCGCAACATCCTCTACATACCTCTCTTTTCCCTGAAGGAGAAGATATTTCATCCCCTTCACTTCTGTGAGCAGACGGCCTTCTGCGTCTCGCTTGATCTTGCCATTATAGAGGGGACCTCGCCACAGAGGGCGTTCTCCATACTGTTCCCTCTTCATGTAACTCAAAAAAGTGAGCACATTTTCCGGGTTATTCATGTCAATGGGAGGATCTGCATTGGAACGAATGAAAACCAAGGTGTAGGAGGAAAAGCCGATCAGTATCATGCCGAGGCTGAGGAGAGACAGGTGGAGGACCATCCATTTCTTCCTATGGCTGATAAAGATGAAAAGGCTCAGCAGGGCCATGAGGAGTAGAGTCAAAATCAAGGAACCTGAGCCCACAGGCATGCCCCAGCCTCTGACTACCTCACCCTGATCGTTGAGGGCTCCGGTAAAAATGAGTTCGAAATCCTTCGCTATGCTGAAGGTCTCCTGTATGATTCCATATTGGATGAGTAAAAGTATCAAGAGGGAAATGCTCAGGGTAGCAATAAAGCCTAGCCAGGAGAAATTAAACTTCTTATAAAAATAGAGCAAGGCCAATGCAGGGATGGTGAGTAGGTTGAGAAGGTGGACACCTGTAGATAGGCCCATGAGGTAGGCAATGAGGACAATCCAGCGCAAATGATCCCTTTCATCTGCCCTGGCTTCCCATTTGAACATAAGCCAAACAACTAGAGCGGTAAAAAAAGATGACATGGCATAGACCTCTGCTTCGACAGCATTGAACCAGAAGGAATCGGTAAAGGCAGAGGATAGTCCTGCGATCAAACCTGCCAGGAGGCTGGCCCTTTGCTTCATTTCCTCTTGCCAGTTGGCCTTTTGTAGACCCTTTTGTGCTAGCCTGACCGTAATCCAGCAAATAAACATAGCCGTGAAGCCCGAACATAGGGCGCTCATGAGGTTGATCATGTAGGCTGTATGTGTTGAACTCCCAAAAGAAAAAATGGCAAACATGCGGCCCAGCAAAAGATATAAGGGAGCTCCGGGAGGGTGGCTTACCTCTAACTCATTTGCGCAGGCAATAAACTCTCCACAATCCCAAAAGCTGGCCGTGGGAGCCATGGTAAGGAGGTAGACCGTAAGGCTAATGATAAAAACAGTCCATCCTGTGAGGTCATTCAATCGTCGGTGGCTCATTATCGGTAGTTATCCGGGTCAGGCAGCTTTCTGCCAGGGTAAGTCTGCCTCAAAGGTAAACAAATTATCAGGGACAGGCCCTGGCCTATGCTTCGTTAGGAAAAGTTTATGATGAGAACAATTTTATCATATTGGCAAATATTTTCCCGAAATGAAAAGCTTGTTTTTCTAACCATTCCCTGATAGGCTGGGAATCGAGTTGCGTAGTTTTGGATCGGTTATTGGATCGAACAATTACCTTTATCCTGACATTGAGCCAGGGGAGAGGTACAAAGCTCAAACACATAAACTAGCTATGAGGACCGCACTTACCTGCCGGATGATAGGTATTTTTTTCCTCCTATCCTTGTCTTCCCTTTCTGTTTTTGGCCAATTTATCCATCCACTGGATACTGTAAGGGCCCGAGCAGCCCGCCAGGGACTGTGGTTTCCGGCCGAAAACAAGAACATAAACCAGATTTTTGCCCTGATGCGCAATGACGGTAGTTTTACCGATAGAGGCCCCGACCTTTACATTCTGGAAAAGCGCATCCGGAAAATGGCCCAGGCTTATTACTCCGATCCAGCTTGGCAAGGCAATAACAAGTTGAAGAATGCCATTTATGATGCCTTGACCTATTGGTTTGACCATGCCCAGCCCGGTAGTCGCTCCTGGGGAGACTGGACGCGGACAGATTTGGCCATGCCACGATGGCTGGGACTTACGACCTGCCTCATGTACGATGCCATAGATGTGGATATTCCTTCAGACCCAAGGGCCGTAGGTATTAAAAATGATGTAGAAAAGTATTATCGAAAGTACGTCTGGAACCAGACCCTCAACAGACCTGGGACAAAGCTCGGCGCCAACCTGTCTTCAAGGCTGGTAGGAGCTATATCCCTGGCTGCCTTTTTGGATGACCATACCAAAGCATCTGCTGCCCGTGACACCGCTAGCTCTGTCCTCACGAGGGGAGCCGGAACCCAAACCCAGGTACTGGGCTATCCCCACACCGGTTTGACCACAGATTATTCGCTTCACCAACACAACAGCCAGGGAGGACAAAATCTCTGGGGAAACTATGGGATGGTCTATTTGACGGACCTGACCTTTTATTGTGAATTGGTCGGGGGAAGCCAATGGGACCTGAGTCCCGCTGAGTACCAGGAAATTTACAAAGCCGTTAAAGAAGGTGCCCAATTTTTTGCCTATCGGGGGAGCATGAGCCTTTCGGTAGCTGGGAGGATTGTCCTGAATCCCAATCGATATGGAGACGCCGGAAGATTGGGGAATGTACTTCGTGAACTAGCAAGAAGGGCAGGAATCTCCAATCACGGATTTACAAAAGCACAGGCCGACGAACTTATGGACATGAGGATCAAATACCTGGACCCCAGCAAGCCGGGTTTTGTAGATACCAGCAAATATTTCTTTACCAGCGATATGATTGTTCATGCCCGTCCTGACAATCACCTTGTCGTCCGCATGCTTTCCAGGCGCAGCGGAGCAAATGAGCTGGGCATCGGCTATCCTACTCAAAATTACCACTTGACCGATGGATCGACCTTTTTTATGCTTCATGGTAAGGAGTACGATGAAGCTCGATTAGGCATGAATTTCACTGCCTTTCCCGGCATTACCTGCGAGCAAAAATCAGGAAGACCCACACAGGCGGGAAAAAATACCATGAACTCCGACAATGAATTTGCCGGAGGCCTGTCGGATGGTAGGCTGTCTGTGGGTGGCTTCGAGTACGACCGTACCCATGCCTACAATAGCACCACGGCCCGAAAGGGTTATTTCATTTTTGAAGACATATTTGCCTTTCTCGGTAGCAAGGTAGAACAACAAGCCAGACCTAATGGCGAGATATGGACCACCCTCAATCAGGCCGAGCGAAGGGGAGTATTGACCTATGACTTAGGAGGAGGACAGAGGAGCATCGCCCTGAATGCGAATATCCAGCAGGATTTCAATAACCTCACGAGCACAGCCTGGTTTCACCACGACGGCATGGGCTACATCATCCTCCCCAATGGAGGAGTGGACCTCAAGCTCTGGGCAGAGAGAAGACGGGAGAGATGGAAAAACATTGATGCTTCCAATAAGGACAACAGCTTGAAGACGGTGAATATGTTTCAGTTGTCCATCAGCCACGGTAGGAATCCAGCAAGAGACCGTTACCAGTACCTTGTCTTGCCAAATGTAAGTGCAATCCAGACCGAACGATTAGCTGCGAATCTTCCTCTTAGAATTATTAAGCACACCGACGATGCTCAGGTTATTTTTCATCAGGGAGAAGGTACCTCTCAGGCTATTCTTTATGCGCCTAATCAAAGTTTTGACACTCAGTTAGGTACAGATATGGCAGCCGATAAGCCTGCGGTCATCATGTGCAAGGCCGATTCCAACTTTTTCTACGTGAGCCTTTCTGATCCTCTTCAGAAGAATACCAAGATAAAGCTCACCCTCAATGGTCAGTTTAGTGGTCCTAGGACGACTTACCAATCTGCTTCCAACACAACAGAGGTTGATATTGACTTTCCTCAGGGGATACAGAAGGGTGAGCGGGTGGATGTAGCCCTGCGCAAGGAAAACAGCGGAAGCTTCCTTCCGGTGGAATTACTGGATTTTCATGGAACCTACGAAGTAGAGGCCGGACAGGTACTACTTACATGGGCTACTGCCAGCGAATTGAATTTTAGTCATTTTGAGGTGCTAAAGTCCGGGGATGGAATGGCGTTTCAAAGGCTAAGTCAAGTGGCTTCACAAGGAAATAGCAGTTCTACCCAGACCTATCAGATCTATGATTCCGATCCTCTTCCCGGAAGTAATTATTACAGGCTTCGGATGGTAGATGTAGATGGAAGCAGCAGCCTTTCTTCTACCATAGAACTGCGAACAGAGAGAAGCCTGGATGTGGGTCTTAAGGTATACCCAAATCCTACAACATCTGGCCTTCCCTGGCGAGTAGAGATTCAATCTAAACCTCTCTCCAAATTGGAAGGAAGATTGGTGGACCCGGAGGGCAGGCTGGTGAAAAAGATAGACATTGTTCTGGATTCCGATGGACAGGGGAGGGAAGTTATCCTTGGTACAGGATTAGGCCCAGGCATCTATCTTCTGATCATAGGAGACCGCAAAGGAAGCTTTCGGAAGTTTCAGAAGTTGATGCTGCGATAAACCTATTACCAATTGCTGGAATAGTTCCTTTCGAACTCGGACCAGGAAGTGGATTTATAGGCATCTTCACCAAAGAAACTTAGGATGGGCATCAACTGCCCCGGCTTTTTGTAGCCAGGAATGGCCGTTAACCTTGAAAAATCTGAATCCAAAATAGCTGTGGTTGGATAGGAAGGTCTGCCATTGGTAAGTCGGAGGGCTAGTTCATGTACCCCACGTCTCCCCACATCTTTAAAAGTGTAGATCCTTCCTTTGATTTCGATCTTTTCTTTTTGCTCGGCATCAAACTTTACCGCGTGATAGTGCTCATTGATGTAGGCGGCTACAGCTTTTTTGGCGTAGGTGTCTCTGTCCATTTTCTTGCACCATCCACACCAGTCTGTATATAAATCAATGAGAATTTTCTTGCCATCTTCATCAGCGAGTCGGGCGGCCTCTTCGATGCTCACCCAATTGATAGAGGTATTCTCCTCTGCGGGACGAGAAGCTGAAAATAAAAACAGCAGGGGTAGAGCAATGATCCAGCTATATGTTTTCATTCATCAATATTTTGGGTTCAAATTGAAAAACTTGTAAGCAGTAGGCTGAAATTTTCCTTTGAGTCATGTCAAGTGGAACCACAGAACTGGTCTACAATCCTAAATTTAAACATAAAAGATTAAACTTGGAAAGACTGTCGCTTCGGCTACTTATCTGTTAACTTCCTTTGTGCCTTGTGATCTTAGCGCCAAGGCGATTGAGGCGGCTCTCGATGTTCTGATACCCTCGGTCGATCTGCTCAATGTTGGAAATACGAGAATGACCTTCAGCGGAAAGGGCCGCAATGAGGAGGGCCACACCTGCCCTGATATCAGGACTGCTCATTGAAATCCCTCTCAGGTTGACCTTTCTTTCCAGGCCTATGACTGTGGCTCTATGGGGATCGCAAAGGATAATTTGGGCACCCATGTCTATCAGTTTATCGGTAAAGAATAGCCTACTCTCAAACATCTTTTGGTGGATCAGTACTGAACCCTTGGCCTGGGTAGCCAGGACCAGGACGATGCTGAGGAGGTCAGGGGTAAAGCCCGGCCAGGGATGATCTGAGACAGTGAGGATGCTTCCGTCGATAAAGGTCTCGATTTCACAAGCTTCCTGTTGATGAACGAGGATATCATTGTTTTCGATCTCCATTTTGACACCCATCCGTCGGAATACTTCGGGAATATTTCCCAGGTGAGCGACATCTGCATCCTTGATTCGTAGGCTTCCCTGGGTCATGGCAGCCATCCCGATAAAGGACCCGACCTCAATCATATCGGCCAGGAGGCGGTGAGGCTCCTCAAAGCCTCCAAGGGCTTCGACCCCTTCTATCATGATAAGATTGGAACCGATACCAGATATGTTGGCTCCCATGCGGTTGAGCATGGTGCACAATTGCTGGATGTAGGGTTCGCAGGCAGCATGGTAAATGGTGGTTCTCCCCTTTGCGAGGCTTGCCGCCATGATGATATTGGCTGTCCCTGTTACGGAAGCTTCATCCAAGAGCATATAGGTGCCGTGTAGTCCTTCTCTTGACGAGACTTTGAATATTCCCTTTTTTTCATCGTAATCAAAGGCGGCTCCCAATTGCTGGAATCCCCAGAAGTGAGTATCCAGCCTGCGCCTTCCAATCTTATCTCCCCCCGGCCTGGAGATGAATGCCTTGCCAAAGCGGGCCAGCAAGGGGCCTACTAGCATGATAGAACCACGGAGCTTTCGGCCTTTTTGCCAAAATTCTTCAGTCTCCATATAGTCCAGGTCAATGTCATCTGCCTGAAAGGCATAAGTATCCAGCTCCAGATGCTCTACCTTTACCCCCATCGACCGAAGAATATCGATCAGGCGATTGACATCGACGATGTCAGGCAGGTTGGAGATGACAACTCGTTCGGGAGTGAGCAGGGTGGCACAAAGGATTTGAAGGGCCTCGTTTTTAGCACCTTGAGGAGTGATTTCCCCGCTTAGGGGATGTCCTCCTTCGACCTCGAAGTATTCCATAGGAGCGTTGTGTGTTATAGTCTTTGCAAAACACCCGTTAAGTTAAGAAGGAAGAAATAGAATGCTCTTCGAATAAAAGAAAATGAAGGGAATATTTTCATATTCGACTCCCAGGGCCGGAGCCTTTACCTTCTTCGCTTGTTCTTTCCGTTTCTGTGATAATTTTTACTGCCCCCACCCTTGCTTCCTCTGCGGTTACTCTTGCCTCTGTTGTGGTGGTGATTTGACTTGTTATTGTTGTTGAAGTTGGCAGGAGCCTTGGTAATGGTCAATTCATCCCCGGAGACATCTAGTTTGCCACCTGAAAGCTCTCTCATATGTTCGGCGATGACCTGTTCGGGGGTCGTTTCCCGGTCCATGTTGCGCAAAAATTGCTTCATGGTATTGGCAATCAGGTTGAGATAGGCAGACTTAAATGCCCCCTCCTCCATTTCAAGCGCTTTTTTGATCATCAATTGCACATTGACGCCATACTGTCTGTACCTGGGCTTGAACTGGTAATACTCCATTCGCTTTTGTGGCGACTTTTCTTCCTCCTTGGGGGGAGGAGGATAGGGCGATTCTATGTTTAACGAGTGGTCGCTGATGATGTGAATAGCGTCCCAGAGTTTTTGTTTGTAGTCGGGATTTTCCCGCAGGGAGGGATTAAGGTTGCCCATGATACGAATGATCTCATGTGCCACGCGGGTTCGCAGTTCTTCGTCCTCGATGGTCAAGGCGTACTCGACCATGGCCTGAATGTTCCGCCCAAACTCACGGAGCTTCAGCGGTTGATCGGAAACACTGTATTTCATTTTTTGATTAAGAATAAGTATAAACTTAGTGGAATTTCAGGCATTACAATGCCTTGGTCATTGAGTTGGTAAGAATAACATGCCCTTGCCCATCTGTACTTTCTTACATTCAAAATCAGAAAGGAATTTTATCGCCTTCACAAATCCTACATCATCATTCCTCAAAGGGGAAGAGAAGAAAAGTGTCTTGTACAGAGACAAAAATCTAGGAAGTAATGAATATTAAAGGGAAGAGTATCGTTCTACTTTTGTCAAAAATAGATAAACTAAGGGGTCCTGCCAAACAATATTTGGACAAAGTGATCCATTTTCCCTTTATTCTCGAAATTTTCTTGTCCTATCCTTCGATTTGCAACTTGGCAAACTTGAGCAAGAGAACTTTTCTTCCCTTATCCTTAAAGAGGACAGTAGCCTTGCGGTCATTTCCTTCTCCTTCTACACTGAGTATCTTTCCATTGCCAAAGCGCTGGTGTCTCACCAACTGCCCCTCCTGTATTTCCGAGGGTGCTGCGGGGGTAAAATTGGGGTCCTCCTTTTGTACCGCCGACCTGCCTGTACCCCTTCTTGAAGGAGTAGACTCTACAGGACTTCTTCTGGATGACCATGCGGGCTGACTCCCTCCTACTGTAGCCCGCCTAACAGATTCTTTTGGCCGCTTGAGAAATTTCTCGTCAATTTCCGAAATAAACCTGCTGGGTTCGTTGTATTGTATATCTCCAAATCGGTATCGGGACTTAGCATAGGTCATGGTCAGCCTTTCCTCGGCACGGGTGATGGCCACATAAAAGAGCCTCCGTTCTTCCTCCAGGTCTGCCCGGGTTTCCATGGCCATCGAGGAGGGGAAGAGGTTTTCTTCCATGCCTACCAAAAATACGGACTTGAACTCCAGCCCCTTAGCGGAGTGTATGGTCATGAGGGAAATGAAGTCGTCATTTTCAATTTTCTGGTCCTGGTCGGTGAAAAGGGAAATATCCGCGAGAAAATTTTCCAAGTCGGGATTTTCTGTATCGGGATCATCCCCAAAGGCCTGTGCAGAGTTGAGCAGTTCTTGGACGTTTTCCCATCGCGTAAGTCCCTCAACATTATTTTCAGAATGCAGGGACTTCAGGATACCCGAGTGCTTGGCGATGTAGGCCGCTGCTGTGTAGGCATCGTTGTTTTTGGCCTTGACACCAAAATCCTTGATCATGTAGACAAAGTCCTGCACCTTGCCAGTGATAGATTTGTTTAGCCCTACCATAGGGATATTTTCCAGGGCCTCCCAAAGGGTAAGGCCTTGCTGGTCAGCATAGACGCTAACCCTGTCCTGAGAGGTCTTGCCTATGCCCCGGGTAGGATAATTGATTACCCGTCGAAGGGCCTCATCATCCCTGGGGTTGACCGCCAACTTGAGGTAGGCTACGGTATCCTTGATTTCCTTTCTCTGGTAAAATGATAATCCACCAAAGATTTTATAGGTAAGTCCTGCCCGCCTGAGTTCGTCCTCCATGGCCCTGGATTGGGCATTGGTACGATAAAGGATGGCAAAATCCTTGTAGAAAAAGCTAAACATCTGCCTTTGTTCGCGAATGGCATTGGTTACCCGCTTGGCCTCGTCCTGTTCGCTGACGGCGTCCATCAGCCATATTTTTTCTCCTTCATTGTTTTCTGTAAAGACCTTTTTTTCGATCTGCTCCCGGTTGCGCTTGATGACGGAGTTGGCGGCGTTAACGATGTTTTTGGTGGAGCGGTAATTTTGCTCCAGCTTCATGATTTTGAGGTCGGGATAATCCTTTTTAAGGTTAAGGATATTCTGAATGTTGGCTCCTCGAAAGCCGTAAATGGACTGGGCGTCATCGCCGACCACACAGATGTTTTCGTGGGCGGCGGCCAGCATATTGGTAAGGGTGTACTGGGCGTGGTTGGTATCCTGGTACTCATCTACCATGATATACTTGAATCGATGCTGGTATTTGTAGAGTACATCGGGATGGGATTGAAAAAGAAGGATAGGCTTGATGAGGAGGTCGTCAAAGTCCATGGCATTGGACTTAAACAGCCGCTTCTCATAGGCTTCGTAAAGTTGAGCCACCTTTAGGTTGAAATCATCGACAGCACTCTCCTGAAATTCTTTGGGGGAGATGAGCCTGTTTTTGGCCATGCTAATTCCGTGAGAGATGACCTTGGGTTTGTAGACTTTGGGGTCCCATCCTTTTGCCTTGAGGATGTTTTTGATGAGGCTCACCTGATCATCGGCGTCATAGATGGTGTAGGAGGAGGTAAAGCCTATTTTTTCAGCTTCTATGCGCAGGATACGGGAAAAAATCGAGTGGAAGGTCCCCATAACAATGCTTTTGGCCTCGGCACCGGCTAGTTTGGCGATACGAGACTTCATCTCCCGGGCGGCCTTGTTGGTAAATGTCAGGGCCAGGAGCTCTTGTGGATAGGCGAGGCCCTGAGACAGGATAAAGGCCAGGCGATAAGTAAGTACCCTGGTTTTGCCACTCCCCGCTCCTGCAATCACCATGTGGGCCCCCTCGAGGCTGGTGACGGCTGCCCTTTGGGCATCATTGAGGTCCTTTAAAAAATCCATATTACCTTGTGATAACGGCGTAGTCCCCCGCATGTTTATATAGCATCAAAGTTAGGAAATTTTCCGGGGCAGTGGAGGGAAATAAAAAAAGTCAGGCTATAAAATGCCTGACTTGGTAAGGAGGCTGAAGTATTTAGCTACAACCTTGTTGAGATTTTGGTGAAGTAAGTTTGGTTGAGGTTGATCCTATTTGGCCCTTATGACGGGAGACCTGTTATCTTCGCTGCATGGGATCATATTTTTTTCAAAAAAAAATTGTAAACCTCTGGGATGGGAAAGGCAGAATGTATACTGTTGACTTTTCCCGCTCACTTTTTATAGATAAAAAGATGAAGTGCTTCCTTGTCCTATTCATGTTGAGCATAGGTTTGCTGCAGGCTCAGGTAGAAAAAATCTATGATGACAAAGGCATGCTACAGGCCATCAATCCCCTCAACAAAAAGGGAATCTTTGAGGGTACAGGGCTTCGCTTTTATGAAGATGGGTCTACCCAAAAGGAAGTCCCTTACAAAAACGGCCAGGTCCACGGTCTACAAAAGGAGTTTTATCCAGATGGAAGTTTCAAGGCCCTGGCTAGCTTCCGAAAAGGAAGGCAGGAGGGCGACTACCTGGTTTACTTTCCTGATAGTAGCCTCAAAATGAGGCAGGAATGGAGCGAAGGAAAGCGAAATGGGGAGATGGAAGTATATTATCAGGGAGGGGAACTGAGAATTTTTGCCCTTCTCCGCAACGATTCCATCCTTTTTGCTCAGCGCTTCGATTCGTTGGGGCTGCTCAAATCCGAAAAGGTAGGCTACATCAATCAATTGCTGGATACGACTGACCTCCCCGCCCCTCGATTTTTCTTCGAAGTGGGCAATAGCCTAAAATCAAAGCTTCCCGCCAGGGTGCAGATAGTCCAGCCCAGAATTCCCCTGGAATTCCTCTCCTTCACCAGTCCTGACGGAAAAATAGAAATGGGAAATGATGAAATTTTTCCCCTTATCATCACCTCCTCAAACCCTAGGCCCCATATGAGGGTTTATGTTCTTATAAGGATTAAAAAAAATGCGGAACCTGTCCTGAAAAGAAGGATGCTGTTGCCAGTGGATTAAGCAACTGAGCGACAGTTTTACGGGGAAATATGGCTTATCTTGTGATTATTTCCTGTCAAAACCTGTGTTTTATATTCGGGCTGTAACTTGTATTTTTAATGTCCGAATATAATCAGGTAATTCTACCACAAATATTCATGCACATATGAATAAATATAAATGGCTATTGGCGCTCGCAGCCCTCTTTTTCTTTCTCCCCCTGCAAGCTCAAATCGAGGATCCTGTAGATTGGTCTTTTTCGACCAAGGACTTGGGAGATGGGACCTACGAGCTTGTGCTTAGTGCAAAGGTTGATCCGGGATGGCACATCTATTCTCAATTTACCTCAGAAGATGGTCCCATACCCACCGCATTTACCTTCGAAAGCAAGGAAAATGCAGAACTTCAGGGTGATACCCGCGAATTTGGCGAGGTTGAAAAAGGCTATGATGAGATTTTCATGACCGATGTCTCTACCTTTAAGGGTGATGCAACCTTCAGACAAAAGGTAAAAGTAAATGGAGGGGAAGGGAAAATATCCGGTTATGTAACCTACATGGTCTGCAATGACGAAAAATGCCTTCCACCGACAGATGAGGAATTCTCTTTTACCCTGAAAGGAAAGGAAAAGACCAGCATCGACAATCATCAGCCTCCTAAAGAGGAAAAAACTCCCCAAAAGGATAATTCTTCCGCCAAAACCAATCCGGTTCTGACCCCCCAGCCAAATGGTCAAGAGGACAGATCGGAGCCTGAACCCCAGTCCCCCGTCGAGGAAGAGGAATCCAATGCCAGCCTAAGTCCCCTTCAAAACCAGGAAAATCAGGTTTTTGATCCTGTTTCTTGGAAGCTGATTCAGGAAAAAGTGGAGGATGGACTTTACAAACTGACCTTTTCAGCCCGAATTGAAAAGGGATGGAAAATATACGCTCCTGGAAAAGATAGGGGAGGTCCTATACCCTTGAATTTTAGTTACGAGAAAGGAGATTACGAATTGAAGGGGGAACTCAAGGCGAGCCGGGAGCCTCGCAAGGCTTACGACAAGATCTTTCAGTTGGAGTTAAGCAGCTATGAAGACTCTGTGAGCTTTACCCAGCAGATCGCTGCTTCCAAGCCTGTCAAGGTAGAGGGATACCTGACCTTTATGGCTTGCGACAAGGAACGTTGTCTCCCTCCGATAGATTTTGAGTTTTCATTGGAACTGGGCGGAGAAAGGGAGATTCCAATGGCGGGTGAAATGTTCACAGCCACTGCAAAGGAAAATCCTTTTCGCAGGGCAAGCATCGACCGAAATGCTCCTGTGGCTGCCTGCACGGAGACGGAGGACTACACCAATGTATGGTCATTATTTTTTAAGGGAATATTTTGGGGAATTTTTGCCTTGCTGACTCCCTGTATATTCCCCATGATTCCGTTGACGGTAAGTTTCTTCACCAAAAGTAGCCAGAATCGTCGCCAGGGCATCCTGAATGGAGCCATCTACGGGCTATCAATTTTTACCATTTACGCCCTGGTATCCCTGCCATTTCACCTGATCCCGGGCCTCGACGCCAACGTCTTCAATATCATTGCGACAGATCCGATTCTCAACCTGATCTTCTTCGCTATTTTTGTGGTCTTTGCCTTTTCATTTTTTGGCTTCTTCGAAATCACCCTACCATCTGCCGTGGCCAATCAGGCGGATAAAGGATCCTCGGTCGGAGGCTTATTGGGCATATTTTTTATGGCCTTGACCCTGACCATTGTTTCCTTTTCTTGTACAGGGCCTTTGTTTGGGAATGTGTTTGCCCTATCCGCCAGTGATTTTGTCAGCCCTTGGTCTGTTACAGCAGCGGCAGCAGGTTTTGGAGTGGCTTTGGGACTTCCCTTTGCCCTCTTTGCGGCCTTTCCCGGCCTGCTCAATGCCATGCCCAAGTCCGGAGGATGGCTCAATACCCTAAAAATTATCCTTGGCTTTATAGAAATTGCCCTGGCCATCAAGTTTCTGTCTAACGCTGATCTCGTGGCTCACTGGGGTATCTTGAAGCGGGAAGTATTTGTAGGAATCTGGATGCTGATCTCGCTGATGTTGGGACTTTATCTTTTGGGATTCATCAAATTTCCCCACGATCATGTTCCCAAGCCCCTCCCCTGGAGAAGGGTAGCAGGAGCCCTGGTCTGTGCAGGCTTTATCGCTTACCTGGTCCCTGGATTTTGGACCACGAGGCCCCTGATTGCCGGGTTTTTACCCCCTATGTATTACAGTGTAGTCGAACAAGATACTGAGTGTCCCCACGACCTCAATTGTTTCAGGGATTACGAGGAAGGATTGGCCTATGCCAGAGAGGTGAATAAACCCATTATGATTGATTTTACGGGTTATGCCTGTGTCAATTGTCGCAACATGGAAGAAAATGTGTGGCCCAAGCAAGAGATCATGAAGTACATTTCCGGTGATTATGTTCTGATTTCACTTTATGTAGATGACAGAGAAAAGTTGGAAGAGCCGCTGGTCATTTCAGATGGGAATGGAGGAACCAAAAAGCTGCGTACCGTGGGCAGCAAATGGGCCGAGTTTCAGTCCGTAAATTTTTACAATAATTCTCAGCCCTTCTATGTCCTGATGAGTCCGGAAGAAGTCCTGCTCAACAATCCCGTGGGATATGAGCCAGACGTAAACAAATATGAAGAGTTTTTGGAGTGCGGCCTCAATGCCTTTGAGCAGGTCGCCCAAAAGTAAAATTGAATTAAGTGTCCAGCCGAGACTTCTACCGAGCCATTCATTTACTTTTGGCCTCAGGTAGTCTTGTCATTTCATTTTAAAGTGCAGCTTAGCCCCATGGGTAGGATCAATTAGAAATCCCCAACTTCTATCGAATGATTTCCCCAAACAGGTAGTTGACCCTGAGGCTTTGGGTCGGGAAGCCTACTGGCCCCCTCTCCGGCATATTTTCACTTAATAACGGATTGATCTGGTTGACAGTTAATCCCCGGCCGATGGGAGAATTTGCCTCTATTGAAATGTTGTTGTCCAAACTGAGGCTGTAGGAAATCATGGTACTTAGGGACAGTTGTGGAATAGCCCTAAACCTAAAGAGTTTGCCTGATGATAGTGCCAAATTGGTGTTTCTAAAAGTCGGGTAGAGAGGCCTATCAGGCAAAGAAACAGAAAGACTTTTGGGGGCATGAGGTGGTTTTTTATTCGAAAATGAATCAGTGGGCGGGTAATACACGGCCATCGGACATCTCAATGATGCGATCGCAATTGGCGGCAAAGTCTTCGTCATGGGTCACTACAATGATGGTCTGCCCCCTTTCTATTGCCAGTTCCCGAAAGATGCTAAACACAATATCTGTGTTTTTCGAATCGAGGTTTCCCGTCGGTTCGTCCCCCATGATGATGGCCGGATCGTTGATCATGGCCCGGGCAATCGCCAACCGTTGCTGCTGTCCCCCACTAAGGCGATTGACTTCCTTTTCTGCCTGATCCCTGATGCCCAACAGGTAGAGGTTTTCCAGGGCTTTTTCTCTGATTTCTTCCCGGGGTTTGGTCC
This sequence comes from uncultured Bacteroidia bacterium, assembly GCA_964564415.1. GTDB lineage: Bacteria > Bacteroidota > Bacteroidia > J057 > J057 > JALEFZ01. The sequence continues at coordinate 213,626 of CAZMAV010000002.1, forward strand.
CAAGCTTCAACGCCGGAAGCATGACGTTGTCCAGGGCAGTAAATTCTGGCAGCAAATAATGGAATTGAAATACAAAGCCTATGTGGGCATTCCGGAAGGCTGCCAGCTCATTTTGTTGCTTACCCGTGAGGACAGTGTCATTGATCACCAGGGTTCCCCGGCGATCCTGCCATTTACCTTCAGGGCGCCATTTTGGAAAAATACGTTGAGGTTGACCTCAGGGGCGACAGCCGAAACGGCGGAATGCTGTTCAAGCAAATCAATGTACTGTTCTGAGCTCTTGATGCCCTCAATGTACGGGATCACTTTGGGATTTCGCAGGTGAACCACCTCGTTTAGCTCTGTTTTCCCTACCAGTAGGTTGGTTCGATCTTTGGGGCGGTCGTTGTACACCCATATGTGTGCCAGCGAGCTGAAAGCCATGTCAGTCTGTGTGTCGTTGACTCCGTTCATGAAACTGTTCATGAACACATACATCGAAATCCCAAAGGTAACGCTAAGGACCGCTACTATGGTCTGCTTAAGGCGTGAGCTCAGGTACGTAAAGGCAATTTTGTAATTGGTGGATGCCATGAGCCTTTAGCGTTTAGAGGTTGAGATGATATTGCTTCCCAGGGCTAATCCGCTGACCACTTCTATCCATTTCTCGGTGCGCATGCCTAACTCGATCGGTTTGGCGGTTTTGTCTGCGAGCATCACGCTATCGCCTGGAAGCAAATACTCAGCGGGGATGACGAGCGCATTCTCTTTCTTGTCCACGACAATGTTGGCTTGAAGCCTTGTGCCAGGATACAAGGGAGTGGGCGGGTTGCGGAAAGTAGCTTCTACGATGAAGGATTGTTGCTGCTCGTCGAAAGCGGGATATATTTTGCTGACGTATCCTTCGTGTATGCTGGCCTTGTCGGTATTCAATTTTGCCGGAGGGCGTCAAAATTTCCCTGAATAGCAAGGAACAAAAAGGAGGCCATGAGCATCCTGAAGATCAATAACCATACAGGTTGTTGAGAAGCCAAAGACAGGTATCTATCTGGGATGAATAATTCTATACCAATGAAAAGGCCAATGATCGATAAATTTGCAAGTACCAACTATATCATGCAGCCTATGCCTGGACCTGGAAAAGAAAAAAGCATCTGTGTACCATAGGACAATGAGGAAGCCTGAGGAGAATAGCCACCTTGTCAGCAGGGTAAATCCATCCACAGCTTGCCGGTAAGGAGTAGAATTGATAAATACCAACCAAGGCAGAGCCAAACAGATCACAAAGGGAAGGATTGACTCCCAATGCCTCCGTATAAATTCTCTGGGATTATTGCTCATGCCGAAGTTAACTTTAGGTAGGATCTAGATATCGGAAAAAGAATAATACTTTCAAGTGATCCATAAACATCTCTACCGAATCATTTTCAGATTCTCAATCTTTGGTTTTAAATCCACCATGCCCATGTTTCGCTTTAGCCACTTTGGAAATTTTTACCCTCGTTCTGGCGTACAAGGCCTCGGGCCTGAGCCAAAAGTGATTTCTCCTCTAAAATTGCGCTATTGGATCGGCAAATCCAAGGAGTTCAACGGCTCCAAGGCCCTGGCCGGCCCCACCCTGAACAAGCAAATGTCAGGTTCCTCTCTGCGGAGTTCAAGAAGGAAAAGTATAAGTGTTGCTTAGACACTTACGTAAAAATGACATTTTTAAAGTAAAGAGCCATTTCTCCTCGGAAACGGCTCTCTTTTATCTGGACCTTGGTTATCAGCCCATGTTTTTGATGATCTCGTCCCCAAACTCTGAGCACTTGAGTTTGGTAGCACCTTCCATCAATCGCTCGAAGTCATAGGTGACCCGCTTATTGGCGATGGAGGTTTCGATTCCCTTGATGATGAGGTCGGCGGCTCCCTGCCATCCCATGTGTTCTAGCATGAGTACACCAGACAGAATGACGGAAGAAGGATTGACCTTGTCTTGTCCTGCATATTTGGGTGCAGTACCATGGGTGGCTTCAAAGAGGGCATGTCCGGTAACATAGTTGATATTGGCGCCGGGAGCGATGCCTATTCCTCCGACTTGAGCCGCCAGGGCGTCAGAGAGATAATCCCCATTAAGGTTGAGGGTGGCGATCACGTCAAACTCTTTGGGACGGGTGAGAACCTGCTGCAGGGCGATATCTGCGATGGCATCCTTGACCAGGATTTTTCCGGCGGCCAGGGCTTCGTCTTGTTCCTTGTTGGCGGCTTCCTTTCCGTGGACAGCAAGGGTACGGTCATATTGACCCCAGGTGTAGACCTTGTCTCCAAATTCGGATTCGGCGAGGGCATAGCCCCAATCGCGGAAGGCTCCCTCCGTAAACTTCATGATATTGCCTTTGTGGACCAGGGTAACGGACTTCCTGTTGTGGTCGATGGCATACTGTATGGCAGAACGGACGAGTCTTTCTGTGCCATGAGCGGAAACAGGCTTTATGCCCAAGCCTACAGTTACGTCATTAGAGGCAGTCATGCCGAGGGATTTGTGGTAGTCGGCGATCTTTTCCTCTGTACCAAAGCGAACCTTGGCGAAGTCTTCGGGAAACTCTTCCTGGAGGAATTCAAGGAGGCGCTCAGCCTTGTCGGTTCCTGCTTTGGCTTCAATTCCTGCATAAATATCTTCAGTATTTTCTCTGAAAATGACCATGTCTACCTGGTCTGGCTTGGTAACGGGAGAAGGTACTCCTTTAAAGTAGCGCACAGGACGAAGGCAGGTGTAGAGGTCTAGCTTTTGACGAAGGGCAACATTGAGGGAACGGATACCCCCACCGATGGGAGTGGTCAATGGGCCTTTGATGGCGACGAGATACTCGTTGATGGCGTCGACAGTGGCTTGGGGCAGCCATTCACCGGTTTCATTAAAGGCTTTTTCTCCGGCAAGGATTTCCTTCCATTGTATTTTTTTTGATCCTCCGTAGGCCTTTTCTACGGCAGCATCGAATACGCGCACAGAGGCATTCCAGATATCCGGTCCGGTTCCATCTCCTATGATGAAGGGAACAATGGGTTGATCCGGTATGTGAAGGCTTCCATTTTGAATGGTGATTTTTCCGTCAGCCATGATAGATGAGTATAATTTTAAATGTGAATGATCTTTTTACAGACAATAGGTATAAAGTTGTTACTGTCTGGGAAAACAAGGCAAAGCTACTAAATAATTTGTAGATACTAACCTACGTCTTGGGCTAATCTAAAATGAGACAAATCCCCATGTCTATATAAAAAGAAAAGGGACCACCTCACCTGGAGGCAGTCCCATAGTTTTTATTATTCCTGAGAGATTATCGTTGTTGGCAGAAGTCTATGATACTTTTTGCCAGTGCGCTCTCTGGTTCTACTCCTAATAGTTTTTCCGCCAAAGGCAGGGCATCTCCACAATTGAGGTCATCGGGAGTAGGCTCCTCTATGGCATTAGGGTTGAAGGCCTTGGAGGTTACAATCTGGTAGCAGACGCCGAGGAAGCGCTTTTCGGACTTGCTCAGTTCTGATACATCCTTATCGCCAAAGACATCAATGAAGTCTTGCGAGGGTTCAGCCATTTTCCACTCCATGGAAGTAGTATCCTGATCTTCGAGGTCACGAGCGATCTGTAGGCGATAGTTATAGGGATTGATTTGTTCAGGGGCGAGCTTGCTACACTTTTTGAAGTACTCGTCGGCAGTCCCGAATCGCTCGGGACCGATATGGAAGAGGGCCTTGGCATATTTGTACTCAGCCTGGTAGCTTTCTCCCTCGACGTATTCCAGGTGCTTCTTTCTGTAGTAGGCTTCTGGGACATAGAAGGGTTGAGCTTCCTTCTTTACCTCCTCGGCTTCTTCCAGAAGTTCCTTAGCCTTGGCTTCAGCACCTTCCTGGATGGCTTTTTGCTCTTTCATGAACTCAGCTTTTTCATTGACCTTGGAGACGAGTTCAGTTTTCTCTTCTCCCTCTGTCTCTCCGGCCTGGGCCCTGAGCTCCTGATACTCTTTGTAGGCTTCGGAGCGCTTATTGAAGGCCGTTTGAAGGATAGTGTTTTGTTTCCTTGCTTCTTGTTTTAGTTTCCTTGCTTCTTTTAGCCTTTCGTTTGCCTTGTCTTCATATTCATCTGCAAACTCTTCGAAGAGTTTCCACTTATCGCCGTTCTTTAGGATCATCTTCTTGTAGTACTCGTCAGCCTTTTCGTACTCGCCTTTCTTGCGGTAGATGTCACCCATGGCTTGGTAGTCCTGGTAGATGGTGAAGTCCTCCTTCATGTTTTCGAAGTATTTGTTCATGACTTCCAGGGCCTGATCAAGTTTATCCAATTCGATTAGAGAAAATCCTTTAAGGCGGAGCATGAGGTTATTGCTCAGTCCGGCTTCTTCAATTTCATTAAGTTCCTTGATGGCGGCGTCGTGATCTTTGGCGAGGTAAAGGAAAGAAGCATAGCGTACCCTGGCATTCAGGTCGCCCTGAGTTTCAGAAACGTATTTTTGCATGTCTTCACGGGCTTGGTCGAAGCGCTTAGCAAGAAGGTAGAGCTCGGCACGAATCCTATAGGCAGCAGCGTAGTTGGGATCTAATTCGATGGCCTTATTGGCATATTCCAGACCTTTGTTGAAATCCTCTGCTTTCTTAGACTCCAGGCCGTCTTCGTATTTCAATTCGGCCAGGTAGACATAGGCGGGTACGTAGTCGGGCTTTTTGGTGATGGCCTTCTGAAGTTCTTCATATGCCAACTCGGGGACTCCCTGCTTCACATAGTATTCACCCAGGTAAATATTGGGCCTTACATCTTCACTGTCCTCTTCTTTGAGGCTGTAGAGGATAACCTTTGCCTCTCCGACCATTTCGGGAGTACCTTCAAGCAGGGCCTCGGCGCGCTGGAAGGAGTATTCGCGTACCTTGCCTTTGTCGAAGTCCTCGGCTTTGTTGAGCATTTCATTAGCTCCGGAGAGGTTGTTTTCCTTGAGACGTATGCGGGCCAGTCCTGCGTAGTTCATCACGCTTTTGGAGTGGTCATCTATCCCTTTTTTGAAATACTTTTCAGCTTCGGAGTAGTTGTCGTTGATGTATTTGATTTTGCCCAACCAGTAGTAGACCTCGTCAAGGTTTTTAGGCTCTTTGTCCATTTGGGCATATTCGGTCAGCTTTTTTTCTGCTTGTCCATACCTTTCCTTTAGGATAAGGTCGACAACGGGATCCAGGGGTACCTGGGCCAGGGCTATGCTCGTTAGGGTAAGGAGCATTGAGGAGATAAAAATACGTTTCAACATAGTCTTAAGCGGTTTATTAATAGCAAGAAAAAGATCTACACCTTAGATAGGGGTGAATTTCCCGTCGATCAAGGGTGTATCGTTGGTTTTGGATTAAGGATAATTTATCTGATCATCGGCTTTCGGGTTCTCGGGCCCCCTTTTTGGGAGGGAACTTCACCTGTCGGGGAATGCCTTTGATGGCTGCGATCCCGTGCTTGTGCAAGACTCTCTGTCCTCGGGGGCCTGCCAGGTAGGCAATGAATCCGGTTCCCAGTCCGATGGAAACTTCTCTTCTTATCGTATAGATGCTCCGCAGCAGCGGATAGCAGTCTGTCGTTAAATAGGTCTGATAGGGCTTGAATGCATGAATATTGTAAGGACAAAGGGAATCTTTTGCCACCCCGCCGACAGCTAGCAGGTTGATCCCTTCCCTCCTTTGCCTCACCTCAGGATCGTCCCAATCACTGATCCAAGAGAATCCTACCATACCTATCGCAGTGGGATGTTCTCTCACATAGTCGATGACCGCCTGGGTAGAATCCAGGGCAAAAAAGTTATCACCCTTGGGAGACTGGCCATTCAGCAGGCTATCCCTCAAAAAACGGATGATGCCCGATCGTCGGTTGTCGAAGACCAGCCTGATTTCTCCCAGGTCAGTGCCAGGAGAAATTTTTTCCCACGAACGAATTTTTCCAGAGATCATGTCCTCCCATTGATTTTGGGTGAGGGTATCAAGGGGATTATCCTGGTGCGTAAGAAGTGCTATGCCTTCTTTTCCAATCTCGCTGTAGTCGGCAAATGTGTATTGGCTCTCCAAAATATCTTCCTCCTCCTTGGTCAGTTTGCGGGTCGCAATGGCCAGTCGGATCGAATCCGTAGCGATCATTCGCGCAATGGCCTCTTCTCCAGGAAGGTATAAGGGATGGATGGTGGCTTCCTGATATATTCCATGAAAGGAATTGATCTCAGCCTGGATGGCGGGTTCCAGTGCATTATCTATTGCAATGTAAATTTCGCCTGATGAAGTACTTTCTTCCGTTTTATTAGGACGGCGATCGGGGGTTAAGGTTACAGGCTCTACAGAAGAATCCGGGATAGAGGGATTGGAAGAGACATGATCTCTCTTTGCCTTACACGCTCCCAGGCACGTAAGCACAAGCACTCCGATCATGAATAACCGAACCTTCATAATGCAGCAATAGGATTTATCGGATTCGAAAATAATGCTTTTTCTTGGCATTTTATACCTAAAAGACGCCTCCATCATTATGGGCATGCATTTTCCTCTCTATTTCATCGCCCAATGAGCCGTTTTCAGGAAAATTATTGATTATTACAAATCATTTTTTTGCGATACAATCACTAGCGCTTTTGGAATTGAAAATAAGCCACTTAATGATATGCCTAACAGCGCTTTAGCCATTCATTCGTGGCAATCATTATTATGCACCAGGTTTTGCTAGTAAAAGGAGTAAGAGACACTTCTAATTCCACAAATGGAGCTGTAAAAAGTTTAAAATTTGATCAAAACCTAATAAGCCCAGAAGAATGATGGCCAGGCTCATCCCTATCATGAGGCTGTAGAGGAGGAAGGAAGTAGATTTGGTCCCTACAGGTGTAGATCCTTTTTTTAAAAAAAGCCAAACCCCAGGTTTTAAGTAGTAGAACAGAGAAATCAAAGTATTGACCACAGCCAATGAAAGAATGGCCGTCGCAACCCCCTGAAGAGGGCCTTCCAGCAGGGAAAATCCTCCCGTGAAGAGGTACATTTTACCCACAAAACCGATGCTGGGAGGCAATCCGGTCAGGGCAACCATGGCTACCAGAAGGGAAATGGAAGGCCAAAGTCTTTGCCGGGCGCCACCAGCCCATCCCTGTAGGACATCCCCAAGATTTAGGGATTGGGCAGCGATCAAAGCGCTAAGGTTCATTAGGGTATAAGCACCTATGTAAAAGAGGACGGCAGCTTCTCCAAAGTTGCTGAGCCAGGCTAAGCCCATCAAGATATATCCTGCGTGGGCGACGCTAGAAAATGCCATCAAAGCCTTAAAACGACCCTGATCCAAGGCAGAAAGATTGCCCCAGGTCATTGAGAGTCCAGCCATGAGCATGAGGGTCATCTTGAGGCTGGGAAGGTCATCCCAATTTTGAAACGCATGAAAAAATCGAAGCAAGACCAGGCTACCGGCTATTTTGGGAAGGGAGGAAAGGAAAGCCAGCAGGGGATAAGAAGCGGAACTGTAAATTTGAGGAGTCCAAAAATGGAAGGGGAAGGCCGATATCTTGAATAAAAAATTACTCGATACCATTAAAACTAAAATTAAAACTATGCCTCCATCTGCTTCATTCAAAGCCTTGATAAAGGCCGGATCATATAGGTCGAACGTGCCCGTGAGTCCATATAACCAGGAAAGTCCATAGAGGCTGAGGGCTGAACTGAAAAGTCCGAAAAGCAGGTACTGAAGAGCGGATCGGGCGGAGGCCTTATCTTCTTGCTCCATGGCGACCAGGGCGTAAGACACAAGGCTGAGCAACTCGAGGGCGAGGATGATAAGGATGAGGTTGCGGGCCATGACAGCGATAAGTCCCGCCAATACCCCTCCCAGGAATAAGGGATAAAATTCTCCTCTTTTTTTACTTTTCCCAATCATGAGCAAGACCAAGATAGCGCTGAGGAGGAGGAGAAATTTGCCCCATTGGCTTATACTGTCGCTGCGAATCATCTCTCCAAAGGCAGCTTTCCCTTCCTGAGGCCAGGTCAAAACCAGGAAAATAATGAGAATACCTAGTCCACCCACAATGAGTAGGGGAAGGAACCTCCGTCCAGAGGTCCAATCCAGGATCAGTGAGAGACAGATCAGGCCGAGGAGTCCTCCTTCCACCACCAACAAGCCCACTCCCATTCCGAGTCCCTCAATTTGATGGGCAATATATGTAAGCCAGGATGCATCCATGAAGGACAAAGATAGTCCCCGGCAATCTGATATTACAAATACCTTTGCGCTCTGAGGGTATAAAAAGGGGAATAAAAGAAAGTCTGCTCATTCATGTAGAAAAAATAACCAGTCAAACTTAAATATTGACCATTAGCGGAGATGGAGGGTCGCCACTCAATCGAAAAACGAATATTAAAGTTGTATAACAACAAACCCTACATTAAAGCCTGAAAATTACCTTGATACGCAAGTGCTTTGCCAGCTTTTTATTTCTGCTGAGTAGCCTGGCCATAGGGGCGGCTATGGAACCGGAAGTAGCCTTCCAAGAGGACACTGTCTGTTCTGGAGAGTCGGCCCTCTTGGTCGTAGCGGCTGGTCCCAAGGCGATTGTACAATGGATCAAGGATGGGAGGGTGATCTTCATGGGAGACAGCCTGCGTACCCCACCTCTTACCAATTCTACCACCTACAAAGTCTCCTGTAAGGTAAAAGACAAGGCAGAACCCGAGGTGGCCTTCCTAACTGCAACGGTAGAAAACTCCGATCAACTTAGCATAAAATTCTTGCCCGGGCCCTCTCTCAGTCCAGGACAAAGCATAGCATTCAAGGTAGAAAGCGACTTCCGGCTGGACTCCTGTATTTGGAATTTTGGTGATGGACAAAGGGATACCCTGCCTCTTCCTTCCCATGTCTATGAGCATCCGGGTCGCTATGAAGTGTCAGTCCATGTCAAAACCACCAAGGGCTGTTCATTTTTTATTTCCACAATCGTAGTGGTCGAGCAACCTCCCTATGTAGATTTTCCTTCAGCCTTTTCTCCCAATGGTGATGGCTACAATGATACCCTGCGCATTGCCTATTATGACTTGAAAAACTTTTCTCTTAAGATTTATGACCGGAAAGGATACCTGATGTACGAAACCGAAAATCCTGATTTCTTTTGGGATGGGATTGACATCTACGGAGAGGCTGCGGAGGAAGGAGTCTACACCTGTAAGGTTTTTGCCGTAACCACAGATGATAAGGAGATACGAAAACAACTTACCCTGACCCTTATTCGTTAGGTATCTTTGGGGAAAATGTCGAAATTCCCCTTCGAAAATTCATCAGCAACTACCAGCTTCCAATCCGAAAATTTTACTTCCGATGCAGAAGTACAACTTCTTATTCCTTCCTGTATTTGCTCTGCTGTTTTTCCTCCCCTTGGGCCTTCAGGCTCAGGGAAAGTCCCCCGCAGGCAAAAATATCTACTTCAAATATGAAGATGAGAATGTAGATATATTCAGAGACCGGGTAGACTTCAAATTGCCCGAGCCCAATGTGGTTATCCTTGAACCGCAAAAAGGTGGGCTTGATCCCGATAGCCTATCGGGATACTTTGTGGATGGTAAAAAACTTCACATTCAAGCTGATCCCATGTTGGAAGAATGGATTCGCAGGGACAGCCTCATCAAAAATAAGATGACCGATGTCCAAGGCTTTCGCATACAGGTCTATGCCGGTACCAACCGCCGCAGCGCCTTTAGCGTCAAAGGAAGTCTGATCAGCCGTTTTCCCGACTATTCGGCCTATCTCGAGTACAAATCTCCCAACTACGTCGTGCGGATTGGAGATTTCCTGGAAAGGGAAGATGCCATTCTTTTCCAAAAGATCATTCGCGAATCTTTTCCCGGAGCCTTCATCGTACCAGATTTGGTGAAAGTTCCAAAGTACGACCCGGAATGGGAAAAGAAACTGGATGAAAGGGAGGAACCCTTCGAGGATTGGTCTAGCGAAAAGGACTAGGTAAGGGGTCTTCTTCTGATATACCAAAAATCTCGATTCCTTTTGGGGGTCTCGGGATTTTTGAGGTAGATAGGCTTACATTTGGTAGATGATGCCACCGATGGCGGCGACGTAAAATAAAAGAAGGATGAGCCCCTCCCATCGATTTATCCTTTTGTCCATCACAATAAAAATACAGAGGATACTGATAAAAAGCATAGCTGGCAGGCCGAGTGATAGGAGTGATTCTGGAACATCTATGGGACCGAGGAGACGGGGAATCCCCATGACGGCAAAAATGTTGAAGATGTTTGAGCCTATAACGTTGCCCACGGCCATTTCTACGTTTCCTGTACGGATAGCGACAAGGGATACGACCAGCTCGGGGAGAGAAGTCCCAAGGGCTACGGCAGTAAGGGCGATGAATTCCTCGCCGATATCCAGGAGTTTGGCGAGGTTTTGGATAGATTTTACATTATAGTCGGCCGAAAAGTAGATGATGATGGCACTGACCAGGAGGATCAGGGGTTCTTTCCAACTGAATTTATTTTTTTCCTCTTCTTCTACCTTTATCTCCATGGGGACCTGACCAGAATCCTCTACATTTTTGAGGCTTAGGATATAGGCGAGATAGATGACAAGACCCAGGCAGCAGAGAATACCTTCAAAGAGGATAAATTCTCCATCGTTGACGCACAAGAAAAAAAGGAAGGTGGCACCTATCATGACCGGACCGTCAACCTTCATCACATCGAAGTCCAGTTTGATGTCCTTGGCGGTAAATGCAATGATACCCAGTACCAGGCCAATGTTGGTGATGTTAGAACCGATGACATTTCCAGGCACAATAGAGGAGGCTTCTCCTTTACTTAGTACAGCCACTGCGGAGGTAACCAATTCGGGGAGGGATGTACCCACAGCGATGAGGGTTACGCCGACAATGAAGGGAGGAATACCCAGGGCGAGGCCGATTCTTTCTGAGGCTTTGATGAAAAAATCTGCCGATATCACCAGGGTAATCAGGGTCAGGAAAAAGATAATACTCCAAAAAGGGAGCTCTTCCATATGCTTAGTTTCTAGTCCACGAAAGTACGAAAACAATATTTGGATGTTGCAGGGGCACACAAAAAATATAGATTCAAAGGCGGGGAGATTCGGCCATTGCTTGTCGGGATTCATGGGCATTTGCTTTTGCCTTTTGAGCTTTGCCTATCCCTCGGTGGCTTCCTGTCAGCTCCGAACCCACATGGGTATAAATGCTCCTGCTTTTTTGTTGGGAACCCTGGACCTGCGGAGCGAAATTCAGTTGGCCCCCAAATTTTCCCTTCAGTTGGGGAGCAGCTTTCGCTACCAGGACAATCAGCAGCGGAAAGAACCCAGGATCAAAGCCCTCTCCAACTATGTCGAGCTCCTCAATCAGGGGATTTCTCTCTCCGTCGGTGGTCGATTGTATGAGCAGGACCTTTCGGATTACCAGTATCCTTTTATCGCCTTTGATCTGACAGGTGTCTACTATCGGGAGAAGTACCTGACAGAGGCCCCTGGTGGTGGAGGCCTCACCGAGCAGGAAGTCTCTGGATTGAGATTGGCTGCTACGGCTACCATTGGCTTCGTGTTGAGGGTCAGTGACTACATCAATATGGATTTGGGCATCCAATTTGGCTACTCGCCTCCCAGAGAGGACCTACTGGCCTATTATTATCCCGGCGTGGGATACATGACCTTTGGACTGGGAGCTTTGGGCGTAAAGGGGGGCCACATTCAGCCGGTATTTTCGATTCGTTACAACATCATTCGGGATAAGCGACAACGGATTCACGGCATGGAATAGGTGTAGGAAAGGTAGACAGAAAGAGAATTCGGAAATCCCGGTAAAAAGAAATAACATTGACCCTGTCAATCTGCAATACCTTCCATTTTATCCTCAGACATGTCCCGAATTTCATTTATCAACATCGGAAACGAGCTTCTCAAAGGAACAATTGTTAATACCAATGCCTCCAATGCAGGGCTTATCCTACGCAAGTCGGGCCTGGGCCTGCATCGGGTAGTCATGATTTCAGATCAGGGAGAGGCCATAAGAGAGGCACTGGAGGAAGAAATGAAGCACAGTGAAGTGGTTTTGATGAGTGGAGGGCTTGGACCTACCAAGGATGACATCACTAAATATACCTTGTCAGAATACTTTGGGGGAGGCTGGAAGACAGACAGGGCCAGCCTTGACATTATCAAGCAACGGTTCGAGCATGCCGGCCTTGAACTCAATTCCCTTACTGCCGATCAAGCCCGGGTCCCTGAGTCCTGCGAGGTCATCCTGAATCGAAGGGGTACTGCTCCTGGTATGCTTTTTCAGAAAAACGGGAGCTATGTATTTGCCATGCCCGGAGTTCCCTACGAAATGCTATTCATGCTGGAAAAAGATGTCATTCCACGGATACAGCAGCTTTTTCCTGTTCGCCCCTACCATGCCTATACCTTTCGCCTTGCGGGAGTACCCGAATCTGAAGCAGCCAGCAGAATGGAAGACCTTGAAGAAGAGTTGCCCCAAGGCCTTCAAGTGGCCTATTTGCCCCGTCTGGATGGACTTTGGCTGGAATTATCGGTGCAGGAAGAAGTAGAACAAGTGGGCCTGGAAATGCTGAGGGCTTATATTCCTAGGGTCAGGGCGATATTTGCCGATAAGATCTATGTGGAGGGCGATGAGGCTATAGCCAAAGAGGTGCAGGACCTATTTCTGGAAAAAGGCCTTACCCTTGCAGTGGCCGAAAGCATTACCGGAGGAAGAATCGGTGCCAAACTGGTAGAAATACCTGGTTCTTCCGGATACTTTAAGGGAGGGATCATGGCTTACGACAAATCGGTGAAAATATCGCACTTGTCTATTGACCCAAACCTTATCGATACCCATGGGGTTGTTTCAGAACAAATAGCTTTGGCCATGGCTGAGGGGGTAAGGAAATCCCTGGGGGCTGACATAGGAATTGCCACCACCGGTTATGTAGAAAAAGGAGAAAACCACAATCCCGAAGTCTGGATTGGTATGGTGGGAGAGGGAATAAAGGCAAGTAGGTATTCCCGACTGCGTACCATTAGAGAGATCAACCTGGAGCGAACGGCCTATTATGCCCTTCAGCTGTGTTTGAAAAAACTGAGGGAAGCGTTTTGAGACCTTTTATAAATTCTCTTAGTTTTGTCGAATGAACCCTGGTAAGCCGAATCTCGGCCTTTAGTTCTACAACAGCTACATTATTTGCTGAATCAGAATACAAGACTGCTTTTCTCAACATAAGAATTATGGCTAAATACGAGCTAACGATGCCCAAGATGGGCGAAAGTATCATCGAAGCAACCATCCTTGGCTGGACCAAGAGCATTGGAGATGCCGTAGAGGCAGAAGAAACTGTACTGGAGATCGCTACGGATAAGGTAGATTCCGAAGTCCCTTCCCCGGTAGATGGCAAATTGATCGAAACCCTTTTTAATGAAGGAGATGTGGTTCCGGTCGGTGAAGTTATCGCTGTCATAGAGACCGAGGCTGAGGTGGAAGGTGCAGACAACGGCCAGTCCGGTCCTGAAGAAGTAGAAAGCGAGGCAGGTGAGTCGGTACCCTTCGTCCCCAAGGCAGAACCCGTAGCCGAAACGGTCGCTGCGGGAGATGCAGGAAGCCATCGCTTCTATTCTCCCCTAGTGATGAATATCGCTCGCAAGGAGGCCATTCCCATGACAGAACTGGAGTCCATCCCTGGCAGTGGCAGAGAGGGTAGGGTGACCAAAAAAGACATCATGGCTTACCTGAAAGATCGTCAGGAACAGCCCAAGCAGAGTCCCGTACATGCCAAAGCTCCGATAAAAGAAGAAAAAGCTCAGCCCCTGACCAAGCCTGTCCCCACTACGCCCAAGACTGCAGCAGCTCCATCTGTCTCACTAAGCGGCAACCACGAAATTGTGGAGATGGACCGGATGCGGAAACTCATCGCCAAAAACATGGTGGCTTCCACCCAGACCTCCGCTCATGTGACCTCATTTGTGGAGGCCGATGTCACCCATCTCTTTCTTTGGAGAAAGAAGGTCAAAAAGCAGTTTGAAGACCAGTATGGAGAAAAGCTGACCTTTACTCCCCTCTTTATCCAGGCCCTGACCCGCGCCCTGAGAGAGTTGCCCCTGGTCAACTCTTCTGTGGATGGAGATAATATCATCATTAAGAAAGACATTAACATGGGAGTGGCAGTAGCTCTTCCCAATGATAACCTCATCGTTCCCATAATCAAGGGAGCCGACAAACTAAGCCTGGCAGGGCTTTCTTCCGCCGTCAATGACCTGGCTCAGCGCGCCAGAAACAATAAACTCAAGCCAGACGAATTGGAAGGAGGGACCTACACGGTCTCTAATGTAGGAACCTTTGGCAATGTCATGGGAACTCCTATTATCAGTCAGCCTCAGGTGGCTATCATGGCGGTAGGTGCCATTCGAAAAGTACCAGCTGTGATCGAGACGGAGGCGGGAGACATGATTGGCATACGCCACAAAATGTTCCTTTCTCACTCCTACGACCATCGCATCATTGACGGTGCCCTGGGAGGTAGATTCGTCAAGCGGGTAGCTGATATACTCGAAGCCTGGGATATGAACACTCCCATCTGATATTTAACCTGGAAAAAATAGTAGAAAGGGGGGCTGATGGCTTCCCTTTTTTTATTGGTGATATTGGTCTTCCCTGTAGGAAAAAATGGCCTGATAGACCTTGTCATGAATTCGCTCCCTAACATTTTCTCGATATAAGAGGCGATTGCTTTGGTTGGGGAAGGTTCGGTTGGAGAGAAAAACAAAGATGAGGTCGTATTTGGGATCTACCCAAATCCCTGTTCCTGTAAATCCCGTGTGGCCGAAGGTCGAACGAGAGGCATATTTGGAGCAGGGGGAGGAACTTTCTCCTCTTCTGGCAGGCTTGTCCCAACCCAGGCCCTTACGATTATAATCAAGCTGCTGACGGGTAAATTGGCCAATGGTCTCGGGAGAAAGGAAGCGTTCTCCCCCATATGTTCCCCCGTTTTTGAGCATGGTGAGAAGTTTGGCGAGGTCATAAACATTGGAAAAAAGGCCTGCATGTCCTGCGACTCCTCCCATGATAGCAGCGTTTGGATCGTGGACAAATCCTTTGATGACGGCCTGCCGCCAGTTAAGGTCTGCCTCCGTGGGGGGACAGTATTTTTCAAGTTCTTTTTTATGTGGATTAAAACCCGTTCTATTCATCCCCAGTCTGTCATAGTAAATGTAATCTGCCAATTCGTCCAAAGAACGCTTGGTTATATTTTCTAAGGCCATACCCGTAAGAATCAGGCCCACATCGCTGTAGCGTACCCTGGTAGTCCTATGCACCGGAGCCTCTCTCAGGGTCTTCCAAAACAGATTTTCAAGTGCTTTTGAACCGTAAAGAGCCGGAGCAATGCGATAATTGTGCGAACGGGAAGGATAATAGCTGTAGTATTTTTTGTCGAGGGTCTTTTTTCGCTTGTTGGAATAGGTTTGTTGGTAGACCGAGAGCCAGCCCGGTAGTCCCGAATTGTGCTGAAGGAGGCGGCGTATGGTCAGTTTGGCCTTATTGCTACCCTTCAGTTTGGGAATATACGTGACGAGGGGAGCGTCGAGGTCGAGCAGTCCCTTTTCGGCTAGGTACATGGCGGACACAGTGGTAGCGGCTACCTTGGTTACCGAAGCCAGATCATAGGTATGAACAAAAGGATTGATGGCCTTTCCTTTGTTGTCGTAGGTGGTTTTTCCCCATCCCTTTTCATAGACAATGTTGTTGCCCTTCATGACGAGGACAGCAGCGCCGGGGATGGCCTTTCGCTCGATGTACCTTTCCACCAATTCATCGATTTCACCCAGTTTGTCGCTGTCCATGCCTTCTTGTTCGGGGAGGGCAAAGCCAAACCTAATGGGCTTGAGGATCATGCGTCCACTGCCTTCTTTGAAGTGCTCCGAGGCGGTGATGGGTAGCCTGCCATTGACCTTTATTCCTCCAAAAATAGCCTTAGCAGCGGCTTCTTGGGCTTCCGGGACAGACTCATAGGCTACCAGGATAGATTTTTCCTTACCAAAAAACTTAAGGGCATAGGGAGAACCAAAAAGGCTGAGTGCTACATCTTTTCCTTGTTGGGCCAGCTTTTCGGAGATCATGCGGGTACCAAGGCTGATGCCGTATTTGTCATTAGCCCTGCTATTCATTCCAAAAACCCCGATGATGACGGTATTGTAAGGTTCCAGCTTCTTCATGGCCAGGGCCTGGGCCTTAGAAGAAAAATTTGGGGGAAGGTAAATCGGATGAATGGGTCCATACTTCATGAGGGTTTTGAGCATGGTGCTGCTTTTGCTCCCTCCTATCTGCACGTAGGCGATCCTGCGCTTGCTGAGCTGGGCAAGGGGGATGGTAAGCTCATCGTTTTTGGCGAGGGTAAGGGCTGATTCGTAGAGTTCTCTTTTAAGGATTTGGCTTTCTTTGCTAAAGAGGTCTTCACTGACCTTTTCTGGTGAAATAGGTTGGAAGCGATGAAGCCCAGCCTTGTATTTAGCCTTGAGTATCCTTCTTACGCGGTTGTTGAGGTCGGTGAGAGAAAGCTCTCCTTTGATGAGGGCTTTGCGGATGGTGGCGATGGATAAGGGGATATTTTCGGGATAAAGGAGGATGTCATTGCCTGCCTTATAGGCCATGAGGGCTACCTTGCCTGGAGGATAGTACTTGGAGACTCCATGCATATTGAGGGCATCGGTGATGATGACTCCTTCAAATCCAATTTTTTCTCTCAACAGGCCATTGACCACAAGGGGGGAGAGGGTAGTTGCCCGGTTTTTGGTAGAATCAATGGAGGGAATGTAAAGGTGGGCCACCATAACGGCGTCTACCTCCCGGCGGGCCATTTTTACGAAGGGGTAAAGTTCGAGGGTGTCAAGCCTTTTTTTGCTGTGTTTGATAAGGGGAAGGGCAACGTGGGAGTCGGTATCGGTATCGCCATGACCGGGAAAGTGCTTGGCACATGCGAGAATGCCTGCGGACTGCATGCCCCTGCTGATCATGATTCCTTTGCGGGCTACGTTGTATTTGTCCTCCCCAAAGGAGCGGTAATTGATGACGGGATTTGCGGGATTGTTATTGATATCGACGACTGGGGCAAAATTCATGTTTACCCCTACCCGCCGGAGGTCTCTGCCTATTTGATGGCCAAGGCGATAGATCAAAGAATCATCCTGGATAGCTCCCAGGGTCATGTTTTTGGGATAGCGAGGAGATTTTTTGAGCCTCATGTCAAGGCCCCATTCGGCATCCTGACTGATGAGGAGGGGGATTTTTGCCGCCTTCTGATAGCGGTTGATCAGTCGAATCTGGGTCTGGGGGTTCCCCTGCATAAAAATCAATCCTCCGAGGTGATGTTTTCTGATCATCTCCTCCATTTTTCTGTAGTCTGACTCTTCTTGATTCGAATAAGTAGCCACGACAAAGAGCTGACCGATTTTCTCTTCGACGCTCATTGTGTTGAGCACACTGTCCACCCATCTGTCTCCCGGAGAGGCCTGACAGTGGTAGAGTTGGATCAAACAAATAAATACAAAGATTCCTACCCAGCGGAGATGACGCATGTCTGGAAAACTCTTATATGATCAAAAATTACCCCTTTCGATGAAAATAACAGAAAGCGGAACAAATGCCAAGAGAATATGTGTAGGGATGGATTATAACTGCATAAACGGTAGAATAAAGCCAAGGTTTGGTCCTTACACCAATCTGCCCATATTCATTACAAAGCCTATTGAACCTAAAGCTTAGGAGTCAAGTAAATAAATTAAGGCCTTCCTTGTTGAGGAAGGCCCTGATAAAAGCAGTTGCTTATGTATATCAAAACTCTCGGGAGGTGTAATTATAGACTTTTACAAAATGATCCTCACTGGGACTGTCTGGGTTCTGTATTCTGTCCATCCGGGCTACCAAGCCATTGCTTTTGTACTGATACATGACCAGTCCCCGGGTTTTTCCATCTTCCAGCCACTCGATTTGCATGGGCTGACCTTTGAGGTTATAGTCGTAGCGGTACTCCGAGATGACCCCTTTGTCCATCCTGACCTTACTTATTCGGGCTTCTGAATCGTAGGTGTACTCCACACTTTGGAGGATATTGCCTTCCTCATCTTGAAACGCTTCCTTGGTGACCTGATTTTTTTCATTATAGGAAAAATGATGAAGGGCAACCACGCGGTTATTTTCAAGGCTTTTTATTGTGATGAGCAAGCTGTCATGATCGTAGACATACTGGCGTGTATCGATGAGCATGCGCTGGTCGTTGCGGAGCATTTCGTAGGCCTTTACCTGGTAGACATGCTGGGCTGCATTGAATCTATAGCCTTCTCTGAAGGACCGATCCCACTTTTTATCTTTGGTTTGCTTCCAGCCCAGGACTCCATTGTTGTTGTAGTGGTAGGTATGGACGCTGAGGGTGTCCTGTCTGAGGAGTTGTACGGTCTTTTCGACCTTTCCCTTATCATTGAAATAGTGAAATTCTCTTTCTGAGTCCGGGTTTCCTCCTCGGGTGAGCGGTTCGCGATAGCTAAAGATATCCACTTTTGAAATCCCCAGGCGTTTGATTTTCAGGCTATCCATCACAGGTGCATCCCAGAGGATACAAGGGCTGTCATAGGGAAATTGGCCTTGGCAAATGTGAAACAAAAGTAGGGTGAAGAGTAGGGAGAGCGTAGGCTTCATCTGGATTTGGAGCTTTAAGTTCTTAAAAGATCAACGCAAGCGATGGGGATTATGGTACAGCAATAGTTAGGGCCTTAGCTATTACATGAAAGATTTCAAAGGAAATCCCATTTTTTTTCTTCTTTAGATTTCATGATCGAAGTCCGAGAAGGAAAAAACGATAGAAACAGGCCAAGATATCTTCATCTCTGCGCTGTCAATACATGTAAGAAAAAACTTTCATTTGACTTGATATAAAAATAAGGATTAAAATCACGAAATATCAAATTATGCGTATTAAAATTAGATAAATATTGATTTTGGCTAGAGAAGGCCTAATTTTTTTAACAAATAGTAATATTATTAACTTTTTTTGCCAAAGAAATGATTGTAATCTGCCAGAACTGTCCTTAAAAATTGTCCGGAGTTCATGTTAGATTGAATACCTGTTACATCTTTTACCTTTCTGGCCAGTTTTTCTATCAGGTCAGGGTTTTTGCTTTTAAGGCCTACATCCAGAACTTCCTTTAGTATTGACACATCTCTGTCAGATAGGGACCTTATTTCGGGGAATACCAATTGATAGTCATCTGATGTTTGGACATAGATGGTATCGAGAAAGGTAGTTACAAGCCTCAGCTTGATCACGGTAGTCCCAGCCAGGATATCTCCCAGGCGCTGGTTGTAGCGGGTTACGGCAATGAAGATTATGCCTACCCAACCTGAAAGGAGGCCAAAGAGGACAAGGCTAAAAGAATAGTTCCTGAAGAAAAATGCATATCCGCTGATACCCGTCAGCGACCAGACATCAATCACGCGAAACAGCCAGCGCAGGAAATAGGCAGCGGTGTCAGGGGTAGCACCGTTTATTCGGATGGTTCGTGTACGGGTCAACCATTTACCGAGGGTCTGTCCACCAAAGAGGGATTCACAAAATAAGCTGTAAAACATGGCCGGAATCCAAAGAAGAAAGTAAAGGATAGACCTGGAAGTCTGGTTGTCTTCGAGGAATACCTCCCGAAAGTCCATTTTAGAGTATTCATCCAGGAGGTAGTGAAATCCAAAGAGGTAGAGTCCCAGGACCATGAGGTCTATAAATCCCGATAACATGCGCTCCTGAGGTCCAGCTATGGGATACTCAAGCTCTATGTTTTGGGTCGTAGGGATAGATATCGTGTTCATTTCAATAATTTATCCTAACTTTCTGTATCAATATTGCTTAAGCAATGTTACAGATTTATCATCTGGATACCCAATTATGAGAGAGCCAGCCTTCCTCCATCGAAATAAAGAAAAATGGCAGGAATACGAGGAGAAAATATTTGGAAATCAAAGTCAGGGCTTACAACCCGAGCGACTGGAAGAACTGTACATTCAACTAACAGATGACCTGGCCTACGCGCGGACCTTTTACCCCAAAAGCAATACGGTCAAATACCTCAATGGACTGGCTGCCCGCACCTACCTTTTAATCTACAGAGGCAAGAACTCAGATGAGAATCGCATCAGCCGATTTTTTACCAAGGACCTGCCCCTGATCTATTACCACTCCAGGAAGTTTCTTTACATCTCTGTGGCGGTTTTTTCCCTCTTTTTCATCTTGGGATTTTTGCTCACCATGGAGACGGAGGAAATGGCTGAGGTGGTGCTGGGGACGGATTATGTGGAAATGACCAAGGACAATATCAAGGAAGGCGCTCCAGCCAATGTCTACCGGGGAGGAGACCCCTTCATCGTATTTTTTCGCATCGCATTTAACAATGTGGAGGTCATGCTCAAGACTTTCATCTGGGGCATTCTGCTGGGGATCGGGACGGGTTACTATTTATTTGTAAATGGAGTCATGGTAGGTTCCTTCCTCGCATTTTTTCACAGATATGGAGAGGCTGCCAGTGCATGGCCGATCATCTACGTACATGGAACCCTCGAAATTACGGCCATCGTGCTTTCAGGGGCAGGAGGATTCATGATTGGGCATGGCATCCTGTTTCCAGGTACCTACAGCCGGCTTCATTCCCTAAGGAGAAATGCAAGAGCTGGGGTTAAAATAATGATAGGCCTTATCCCCGTCATAATAGCAGCGGCTTTTTTGGAGGGTTTTATCACCCGTCTTACAGATATGCACATTGCTTTTAAATTAATCATCATATTTGGGTCCTTGTCCTTTATCCTTTGGTACTATTGGTTTTATCCTTCTTTGATTACGCGTAGGCTGGGCCAGGAAAATGCCAGTCTTGAAGACGTGATATAAATTTGCAAGTTATTTGAGACCATCGAATACACATAGAATCCTGTTTTTTATTGCTTTCCTGAGCCTGGGATGTCTACATGCCCAAATGCGGTCTTTTGATCAAGACAGCCTTCAAATGTACCGGGAAGATGGGCGTTATGCCTACGGATATGAGCCTCAGGAAGAAGACTTCCCCCCCACAGATCAATCAAAAGAATCCCAAACCGCCAAAGATGGCCCACAGCTGGGAGGCTGGCTACAGGTATTTATCTACGGAATTGCCATATTAGGCTTGGGAACGATTTTATTTTTGGTCATCCGACAGTATACTTCATGGGGAAGAAAGACAAGCTCCGAGGTATGGGTCCAAAGCGGTGGTGCCGAGATCGAGCGCATCCAACAAGTCAACCCCGGGCAGCAAATCCTTGATGCGGAAGATAAAGGCGAATACAGGCTAGCCCTGCGCTGGAATTTTATTCGGGTGCTGCGAAGGCTGGACCATGCCGGATCAATAGACTGGCAAAAGAATAAGACCAACTGGGACTACCACCTCGAACTCAATGGCAGTCCCCTCCAGGAGGGCTTCGACGAATTGAGGCAGATCTTTGAATATGTATGGTATGGAGAGCGCGAGGTCGAGGCACAGGCTTACTTCGAACTGAAAAAAAGCTTTCAGGAATTTTTGAATAAACTTAAATGAATCCAGGACTCAGGCGCATCATCATTGGCATTGTGGCTGGCCTTCTTTTTCTGGCCCTCCTTGTAGGCTTACTGCAGGGGGGAAAAGCTAAGAGGGAGGTAGACTGGAAGCCTTCTTTTTCGGCTAATTCTGATCGTCCTTTCGGCTCTAGCCTGGTCTACCGAAGGCTCCTGGACCTTTACCATAGCGACAGCCTTCAATTGCTCCCAGAGGGTCCCTTTCCCGAGTTGGCCTACCAGGACCACGAAGGGCAGATGCTTGTCATCATCTGTAATCAATTCTTTCCTACGGATCACAGGCTGGAAGAACTGAAAGAGTTTGCCTACCAAGGAAACGATGTTTGGATTGCAGCGCGCTACCTCTCCTCCTCTCTGATGGAAGAACTCGATTTATCGACTACTTATTTGAATCCCTCTGTGGGGGACTCGGTCTTTGTGGAGGTCAAAGCCTCCGGGCACGGATTTTCCTTTCCGGCCCGGCATTTGAAAACCCGCTTTAATTCATGGGATAGGTCCCGGACCATTGTGATGAGCGAGGTCAACATGGATCGGGCGGTTTGTCTGAGGGTTCAATACGGAAGGGGGAGTTTTATCCTTGCCAGCCATCCCTTAATCTTTACCAATTACCACCTGCTCAGGCAGGAGGGGGCCATGTATATGGAAGAGCTGTTTGCTTATGTGTCGGAAGAAAGGGGATTGATGTGGGATGAATATTACAAACCGGAAAGGCCTAACCAAAGTTCTTCTTCTCAAGACCAAAATCCGAGAGAAAGAGACCCTTCTCAGAGCCTTTGGGCCTATATCAATCAGCACGAGGCCCTGAGTTGGACCCTTTATCTCCTCTTGGGAGGGGCCCTGCTTTATGTACTCCTAGGAGGAAAAAGGAGGCAGCGAAAAGTTCCCATCATAGAGCCACTGAGTAATACTACCCTGGAATTTACCGAGACGATAGGAAGGCTTTATCTTTTTGGTGGGGGGAAGAATGCCAAAGGGAAAAACCATCGGCAGATCGCAGAGAAGAAAATCAGGGTCTGGATGGGGCAGATCCGAAGCAAATACAACCTCAAGACGGATGTCCTGGGCAAGGAGTTTGAAAAAGCCCTGACAGCCAAAACGAGCTGTGAGGAGGAAGAAATCTCCGCTCTGATTGGGACTATCCGGGAGGTTCAGCAAAAAAATATCCTGACCGTGAATGAATTGTTGAATTTGAACGAAGAAATAGAACAATTTTATAAAAAGAATGGAAGGTAGATCGCTTGAAGTGAATTACCTTTCGGCTTCAAGAAGTACACAGACATGGAAGAAGAACAAATATCAGGTGAATCCAGCACAGGAGAAGAACTTTTTCAACCTCAGGTAGAGTTGGACAGCTTTCGGAGATCGGTGATTCAGGTAAAGGAAGAGATCGGAAAGGTCATCGTGGGACAGGATGAAATGGTCGAATTACTGATTGCTGCTCTCCTAGCCGATGGGCACGTCTTGATCGAGGGAGTACCGGGCATTGCCAAGACCCTCTCGGCCAAGCTATTGGCACGAAGCCTGGAAATTCCCTTTTCGCGGATACAATTTACCCCTGACCTGATGCCTTCGGATGTGATTGGTACCTCAGTATTCAATCCCGAGAGCCGAAATTTTGAGTTCAGAGAGGGACCTATCTTCTCCCAGGTGGTCCTGATCGACGAGATCAACCGGGCACCTGCCAAGACTCAGGCAGCCCTCTTTGAGGTGATGGAAGAAAGACAGATCACCACCGATGGAAAGAGCCGCCAATTGGAGCAGCCTTTCATGGTGATTGGGACTCAAAACCCTATCGAACAGGAAGGAACCTACCGCCTTCCAGAGGCTCAATTGGACAGATTCATCTTTAATATAAAGGTTGATTATCCCAGCGAGGAGGACGAACTGAAGATCCTCTCTGCTCATCAGGAAAGAAAGGGCGTCGAAGAAACCTCCCTCGTACAAGCCGTGATGCTTAAGGAAGAAATTAAAGCCTATCAGAAAATTGTCAGAGAAATCAATATCGAGGAAAACTTGCTTCGGTACATTGTAAGCCTGATTCAGAAGACCCGAAATAGCAAGGAAATCTACCTGGGAGCATCACCCAGGGCCTCTCTTGGAATTTTGGCTACGGCCAAAGCCCTGGCAGCCATCTGGGGGAGAGACTTTGTTACACCTGAAGACATTCAGCGGGTAGCCCTTCCGGTGCTTCGTCATCGCATCATCCTGACACCTGAGCGGGAGATGGAGGGGGGAAGCCCGGAGGAAGCCATCAGAAATTTATTGGAGCAGGTAGAAATTCCCAGGTAATCTTATGGCGCAGCTTAAATTTTTTTTTACTTCTCTTTACCTCAGTTCGGTATTTTTCATCCTACTCGGGGTAAATGCTGCCTTCTTTCTCTTCGCTTTTTTGCTGCCGGGGCTGTTGATCCTGTCCAAAGTCTCCCTTTTGCTCTTATTGGTCCTGACGCTTACCGATGGACTACTGATGTACCAAAATAAAAATGGGCTGGAAGGAAAAAGGAACCTTCCCGACAGGCTTTCCAATGGCGATGAAAACAAGATTTCTCTTTCTTTTCGCAACAATTATCCATTTCCATTGAGAATGTCCATCATTGACGAGGTTCCCTTTCAGTTTCAATGGCGCAATCGCTCCCTGAATCTCAGGATAGGAGCTGGAAAGGAAGGGGAGACTTCCTATTCGCTTTATCCTAAGGAGCGGGGAAGCTACGAGTTTGGCCGCTTTAATGTCCTGGTTAATGGTCCTCTGGGACTGGTTCAGCGGCGGTTTATCTTTGGAGAAGAAGTGGAATTGCCCTGCTACCCCTCCTTTATTCAGATGCGAAAGTACCAGTTGATGGCCATTTCCAATCGCCTGAGTGAGTTTGGGGTCAAGCAAATTCGAAGGTTGGGCCACACCACGGAGTTTGAGCAGATCAAGGAATATGTAAGGGGAGACGACTACCGCACGGTCAACTGGAAAGCTACGGCGAGGGCCGGAAAAATCATGGTCAACCAGTACATGGACGAGCGTTCTCAGGCTGTATACTGTCTGGTAGACAAGAGCCGGGTCATGCAGATGGTCTTTGAGGGGATGACCCTGCTGGACCACGCCATTAACGCCTCCCTGGTCATCAGCAATATCGCCATTCACAAGCACGACCGTGCCGGGTTGATTACCTTTTGTGAAAAAATAGACAATGTACTGCCTGCCGATCGTCGGGCCATACAGATGAACCGGATACTGGAGGTACTATATAAGCAAGAGACGGACTTTTTGGAGGCGGATTATGAGCGCCTCTATGCCCTCGTCAAGCGCAAAATCGCAAGCCGATCTTTGCTGATTCTCTTTACGAATTTTGAGTCTCTTTCTGCTCTGCGGCGGCAACTGCCCTTTCTTCAATCCCTGGCTCGCATGCACCTCCTCATGGTGGTATTTTTTGAAAATACCGAACTGTCTCATCTGCTTCAGAGCAAGCCTTCCAGGTTGGAAGACATCTACATCAAGACGGTTGGAGAGGATTTTGCCTTCAAGAAGAAGCAAATCGCCAAGGAACTGGGGCAGCATGGCATCATCAGCATCCTCACTCCCCCCTCCCGCCTTACGGTCAACACCCTGAACAAATACCTGGAATTAAAATCCAGAGGTCTGGCCTGAGATGGCTTTGTACCTGCTGTTTACCTTTCCCAGGCACTCCTGATAAAGCCTGATCGTATCCCTGAGGCCCAGGTAGAGGGCATCGGAAACAAGGGCATGGCCAATGGATACCTCATGGAGGGCAGGTAGCTGCTCGGCAAGGTAAGCGAGGTTGTCGAGGTTGAGGTCATGGCCGGCGTTGATACCCAGGCCGAGATCCTGGGCCACCCGAGCTGATTCGGCATAAGGTTTTACGGCTGACTTGTCTCCCGCAGCAAAGGCTTTGGCGTAGGCCTCTGTGTAGAGTTCTATCCTGTCTGTTCCAATTTCTTTTGCCTTCTCGATCAGGTTGGGCTTGGTTTCGATAAAGATAGAGCTTCGAATGCCCCAGAATTTTAGCTTGGCGATGATGTCTCTGAGCATAGCTTCATGCTTAAGGGTATCCCACCCTGCATTGGAGGTGATGGCATCAGGAGCATCGGGGACAAGGGTACACTGGGCAGGCTTTGTTTCTTCAATCATGTTGAGGAATCGCTCTGATGGGTATCCTTCCACATTGAGTTCGACATCGAGGGCTTCTTTGAGGTCGTAAATGTCCTGATAGCGGGTATGTCGTTCATCCGGCCTGGGGTGTACCGTAATGCCATCTGCTCCAAATTTGATGCAGTCTTTGGCTACTTTGATCAGGTTTGGATAATCGTGGCCCCGGGAATTTCGGATGAGGGCTACCTTGTTGAGGTTTACACTGAGTTGTATCATGTTGAGTGTCTGTAAGTAAAAAATCCGGTGATTCTGCTTTGTTACCCTAATCAATAACAAATTCAAATGTTTGGGGCTTACGCACAAAAAAAGGCGAGCAAACGGGCTCGCCTTTTTTTTTCGAACAGCTGGGACTGGAACCTACCATCTGAAGCTGTAGGTAGCGTTCTTGCCTTGGTCAAACTGCCCTTTGATGGTAACATATTCTTCGACTTCCTCCAGGGCTTCTTGAAGGTCTTTGATTGAGCGGATGCGGCGTCCATCGACGTGGGTGATGACAAGGTCCGCTTGAATGCCTCCTTTTCGGAAAGCTTCGCTGGGCTCGACGACTAGGATTCCTTCTTCCACTCCCATGCGGCGGTATTCTTCACGGCTAAGTCGTCGGAATCTATTTTCCTTGTATTCAAACTCTTCGATAGATTCTTCCTGAGGAGAATAAGTTCTTTCGACTTCAATGCCGGACCTTCGCAGCTCTTTGAGGAGGACCTTAAATTCCAGGGGCTTGCTGTGGCGGAATACCTTGATATTTACGAATTGTCCGGGTCTGTATCTGCTGACCTGTTCCTGGAGTTCGGAGCTATTGGAAACTTTGATGCCATTAACAGAGACAATGACATCTTGTTCTCTGATTCCAGCTTCGAAGGCTCCCAGTTCGGGATTTACCTGGGTAACGAGAGCGCCTTTAAGGACATCCAGGTCGAAGCGGTCTGCGAGTTGGGCATCCAGTGGACGAATAGAGACGCCGAGGTATCCCCGCTTGACTTCACCGAAGGCGAGGAGGTCGTCCATGACTTTCTTGGCGATGGTAGCAGGAATGGCAAATGAGTAGCCTGCATAGTAGCCCGTCTTGGAGGCAATAGCAGTATTGATACCAATGAGGGACCCGTCGAGGTTGACGAGGGCTCCTCCGCTGTTGCCTTTGTTGACTGCAGCATCCGTCTGTATAAAGGATTCTATGGCGAGATCGGTATCTGCACGGAGCAGGTTGATGTTCCTTCCTTTGGCACTGACGATTCCGGCAGTAACGGTAGAAGTAAGGTCCATGGGATTACCTACGGCCAGGACCCATTGGCCTACTTTCACATCGTCCGAATTTCCGAATGAAATATATGGGAGGCTATTGCCTTTGATTTTTAGCAGGGCAAGATCTGTAGTAATATCTGTACCGATAATTTCTGCCTCATAGGTGCGGTTGTCGAAGAGGGTTACTTCTACCTGATCCGCATTGTCTATGACGTGGTTATTGGTGGCGATGTATCCATCCTGTGAAATAATCACACCGGAGCCTGTGGCTGCGCCCCTTGGAATATTGAGGCGGTCTTCATCAAAAAACTCACGGAAGGGATTGCTAAAGAAATCCCCTTCCTTGCCTTTGCTTCTACCTTTGTAGGAAGACTTTATGTGTACCACGGCGGGGCGTGCTTTGGAGGCGGCTGAGACAAATCCGGGAGGGGTCAGGCTCAGGCTCTCAGAAGACTGGTCCGGGGCCTGTGGGGGAAGGGTGGCAGCAGGAGCTCTTTTTTCATCAAATCTAGAGAAGGCTGCGGGAAAGTCTTCCGTCTCTCCACTGGCATAACCTCTATCAAAAAAGGTAGCGTAAATGGCAGCTCCCAGTCCTGAACCCACCATCAAGAGAAGGAAGGAGAACCCTATGAGGAAGCCTACTTGCTTTCTATTCATCATAAATGTTAGTCTGATTTACGAATGATTAACGAGAATGTGGGTCAGGAGTTTTGAAGCTGGGGACAGACTCGAAAATTATTCAATTAAATTAGGCAATCGAAGTCCTTCCTGCAAGCCCCCCTTGACTAAAATGCAAGACTCGGCTGGCTTTTGTGGTTAAATGATAGATAAACGGTTGGGATTGGCTTACACTTTACAAAAAATAAAAATTAGCTTCATTGATGATTATTGTTCAATCATTACTATTTTGACTAAAGTTGAAAATTGGAAAATTATGATAGGGGTATATGACATAATTCAGAGTATTGCAAAAGCAATTCAAAAAGGCTCCCCTGTCATTTAATCAAGGCCTCACGAGGAGCCTTGGCTTTTTTGTATGAGTTCATCATTCTATGGGTAGGAAAAGCAAACTATGGGTAGGAAAAGCAAAGCGAATATTCGCAGACAGGAGATTCTCTATCATTTCTATGAGGTGATCGTAGAGGAAGGCTTTGAAGGTGCCTCCATCGCAAAGATTGCCAGAAAGATGGAGGTTAATCCCAGCTTGATCATCCATTATTTTCAGACAAAAGATAAAATGATCCTGGGTCTTATCGAGTACATCATAGAGACCTATTCTTCCCAGATATTACCCGATTTTTCTGAAGTAAATGATCCCACAGAAAGATGGGAAGATGTCGTAGATGTCCTTTCCCGCATCCAGTGGCATACCTTTATCCATACCACCGTTTTTTACAGTGCCTATACCCTGGGCTTTCGCAATGCTGAAATCAAGGAGAAATTTACCGAGCTTTACCAGAGCGTCCATGAAAAGCTGCTACACGAAATCCTCATAGCCAAAGAAGCAAAAATCATAGACGTAAAGCATCCCCAGCAGGTATCAAAACTCATTCTATCCCTGGTCGAGGGGGCAAATTTTTACCAACACGTAGATGATAGTCTCCTGGAGCCAGTGGAAAAAGAGGACATGACCCAGAGGAACCTGCTTCTCAAAAAAACGATAAAGCAGATCACCAGCAGCGGGCTATTCTGAAAGGAATCTCTTCTTGACCCTTTTTCTGTATTTACCTACTGACCCATAAGGGCGGCTACCCCTTCATTTATAGGCCCAAGGAAGGGAGGGGCATAGAGGCCCAGCCAAAACATGAGTATCAAAAGGGGAATCAAGACCAGCATCTCCTGGCGGTCGGGTTCGGCAAATGTCATTTCTTCTGACTGTAATTCTCCAAACATGACCTTCCTGAACATATTGAGAAGATAAATGGCGGCCAAAACCACCCCTAAGGCTGCAAAAACGGTAAGTCCACTAGCGATAATATCCGAACTAAAAGCTCCCGTCATGATCATGAATTCACTCACGAAGCCACTCAGACCGGGAAGACCTAACGAGGCCAGGACTGATATCATAAAAACTGCGGTGAATGTAGGAGCTAATTTGGCGATGCCTCTATAGTCAGAAATTTTTCTGCTTCCATGTCTTCTTTCCATCATATCTACTAGGAGAAAGAGGGCAGCTGTACTGACCCCGTGTGCCAGCATTTGAAAGACCGCGCCTGAAGTAGCGACAAAGTCAATGGCGAAGATGCCCAGGATAATGAAGCCCATGTGCGAAAGGGAGGAAAAAGCCAATAGCCGCTTCAGGTCTTCCTGAACGGCGGCCATATAGGCACCATAGAGGATACTGATCACAGCCAAGACCGCCAGTATGGGAGCAAAGTCAGAGACGGCGTCAGGAAAAAGAGGCAAACAAAACCTCAAAAATCCATAAGCACCCATCTTTGAGAAGAGGGCTGCAAGAATTACTGTGCCTGTGGTAGAGGAAGAGGCATAGGCCTGGGCCTGCCAGGTGTGAAAGGGAAATACCGGAGATTTGATCGCAAAGCTAATGGCAAAAGCCAAAAATAGCCACCATTGGATATCTGCACTAAAAGCTGGCAGAACGCCTCCCGCAATGGCTTCCTGAATGACGAAGTAATCGGTACTAAGTGCCTTGCCGGCAGCTCCCCCTGCGTTGATGCCCATGTAAATGATGGCGATGAGCATCAGAAGTGAACCCAGGAGGGTATAAATGAAAAATTTGAGCGCTGCCTCTCCGCGGGAGGTATCCCCCCATATTCCAATGAGGAAACTTCCGGGGATCAACACCAATTCGAAGAAGACATAAAACAGCAGCATGTCCAGCGAGGCAAAAAAGCCCAAAAGTCCCGTTTCCAGGACGAGGAGCATGACATAAAAGAGCTTGGATTGTTTTTCTACCCTTCCCCAGGTGTAGACCCCCAACAAGGGGAAAAGGAATATAGTAAGGATAAGCATGAATACAGAGATGCCATCTACACCCACCATGTATTTGATGTCGTAGATGTCCATGCCAAACCAATTGATCTCCTGAAAGAAATAATAACCACGGTTCATCATGTCGGCTGGGGAACCGGCTGTTCCCACCACGGCAATCAAAATCCCACCAATCAGCAGAGGGATGAGCATAAAGGTGAGGGCAACCCCTTTTGACTGTCGCTCTCCAAGGAAAGCCAGCAAAACAGCCCCAAGCAGGGGAGCGAAAATACCTAGGTTAAATAGGAGCGATAAAGTCTCGTTACTCATGCCGAAAAGCTTTTTTAGCCTTAGGCGGCAAGTTAGGGCTTTCCCTAATTATTCACAATAAGACCCCATGTCAATAAAAAAGAGGCGGAACAACGCTCCGCCTCTACCAAACAACCTTAAAAAACCTATTCTGCTAATAGCTCTGACAAAGAAAATTCCTATTGCTTTTTAATGATTAATTCGAATTACTTTTTCCAACACAAGCAGTAGCGATCTTGGGCTTTAAAAATAAGTTACTCATGTATAACTCCAACTGCGCTTGATCCATTCATTCGGAACAACCACTATTGAACTTGAAATTTTTCGGTTACGACTTGATTTCCGACTTGAAAAACAAGGAGGTACATACCGGGAGCGAGATTGGCCTGCATATCGGCGTAAAATTTTCCATTTGGGGCGATGTCCAGGGCTTTTTGGCTAAAGGTCTGGCCTCCGAGATTTTTGATGGTGATCCTGGCGGAATAGCTTCCTTCGACCCTGGAGGACTCCACATGGAAGGTCTGACCGATTCGCAGACGGTTGGGATAGATATTTACCTCAATGTAGGTCTTCATATCTGCTCTGGGGTCGTAGATTTTGATTTCGGAATAGATAGGATGACCGGTACTTAGGATCTGCTTGACCCGGTAGTATGATTTTTCCTGAACAGGCTGCTGATCCAGCACCGTGTAAAGGTCCTCTTTTGAATTTTCTACCTCTTCGATAGGTTCGAAGACCTTGCCGTCAAAAGATCTTTCAAGGATAAAGTTTTGGGTCAGCCAGGTATTGTCCATCTGCCACACGATAGCTATGTTTCCATTTTGATCTCTTACATGAATGCTGTCCAGGCCCATGAAAATGTCTACGTTTCCTGCCCCGGCCAGACTTCTGGGAGCACTACAGTCGTCGGCATGGAGGTGAAAGTGGATTTGTTCACAGCTTTGCTGGGCAAATTGATCATGGGAGTTGGTGGAGGCGAATTCATTTCCACTGTCCTGAAAGGCTCTCATTCGGCCTCCGATCAGGACATTTCCCTCGCCACAGATAAAGGCTTCTTCATTGAGCAGCATCAGGTCGCCCTCTACGCGGGTAGCTCCGCAGGCGCTGGATTCCAGAACCAGCCCTCCGTGGATAGAAAAATTTTGGGTGTAGGTCATGGTAGCTGTTTCGTGGAGAACCATCATGCCTCTTCTTCCCTCGGCCGTGTGTTTCTGGTAGAAGTTGGCCGTGCAAATCAGAAAGCCGTAGATGTTCATCTCTCTACCCGCAAAGCTAAAGATGGTATTTTGCTCTTGGGCGGGAGAAATCTGAAGGAGGCCATTTCCACTCACTTTGAGGTCTCCGTAGTGGGTGTAGTCTTCTTCCATCTCAAAGGTGATGAAGTCATTAACGACTACATTGTCATGAGGTCCGGGAGCGCTCTGGGTGGGCTCTCCATTGGAGAGGGTCCAGGAGTTTGGATTGTTCCAATCGGTAGAACCCTCGGAGGATGAAATAAAGGTGGTCTGAGCGGTAAGCTGGTAAACAAGGAAGAGTAGGGTGCTGAGTGTGCCAATAATTTTCATGATGACTAAGTCTTAAGGTTTTTTAAAATGGTTTGGGTTTGTTTTCTTTCGACGACACTAATATGACGATCTACGGAGAAATTATTCATGGACTTAGTTCTGAATGGCAATTAATTCATGGTCGAATAGGGTTTTCTTATGATGAATGGTTTGAGGGAAAGGATTAAAAAGTTGGACAAATGGAAGGAAATGTTTTTGTCTCAAATCATTGATTACCAGTCAGCTATAGGGCGTGTTATATGTAAGAAAAACTGCATTTTTATTTAAAATTTCAAAATTAGAATAATATATATCGTATATTATCTTTGCATTTAAGTCGGTAAACTTACCATTTATTCGCAGGCAGGAACCATTGGGGCGGATGTATGCTTAATTGGACAATTTGATGGATGGCACAATTTGACAAAAAAGGATGAAAAAAAGACTTTGGCTTTCTGTGGGCATCATCATGTTGGTCCGACTACCCTTCCTGCACATTTCCTTTTTTAGTGTAGATGAGGCTGTATCAGCAGTTGCCGCCATAGAGATCATGGAGGGTGGGCTTCCCTATCGGGATGCCATCGATCACCGGGGACCTCTTACCTATTATTTCTACGCAGCTGTATTTTCCCTCTTTGGCCAAGGAAACATGGTGGCCATTCGTGGGGTATACTTTCTGATTCATCTGTTGATCGCCTTTATTCTTTATGAGTTGGCCTCTCAATACCTGGCCAGTCGGGATGCAGCTTCCTGGGCTGTCCTGATATATGCCTTCATATCTGGCTGTAATTACTTTACCGAGGGCTTGGCCGCTCACACAGAGTGCTTACTTGCCTTTTGTATAGGACTTTCCTGGTTGATCTTCTACAGGGGTCAATGGTCGATGCGCTTGTTGCTTTGTGGGCTGCTCACAGGGCTTGCTATAAGTTCCAAACAAGTTGCCTTCCTGGATCTGGGGGTATTTCTGCTGGCAATCGCCTGGGAGAATAAAGGGATAGGATGGGAAAAAAAGGCATGGGAGTCTCTCCTTTTTCTCCTGGGAGCCTCCCTACCCATTTTTTTGTTTGCCTTGATTTTTTATCAAAGGGCTGCCCTCCAAGACCTGATCTTCTATGCCTGGACCTACAATACAGCCTATTATCTCCCCGAGTTAGGCCTGGAAACCCGGCTTCTCAATGCAGTCAAACTCATCGGATCTTTTTTACTGGATAACCTCGTGCTTCTGCTGATGGCCTATCTTAGCTTTGCCTATTTTTTTGCCGAAAGAAAATTTTCCCATGTGCTAAGTAAGGTAAAAAAGCACTTGATTTTGCTGAGCTGGCTATTGGCTGCAGCTGTGGCGGGTCTGGCTGGTGGAAGGGCCTTTACCCATTACCTGATTCCCCTGATGCTTCCCTTGGCTATCTGGAGCGGGCAGATGACCCATTATTTCCTAAACGAAAGGTGTTCAACCCATCCCTATCAGCGGCAAGGTCTTTACTTTTTGATAGCTTTGTTGCTGATCCTGTCACTTGGGCTCAGTTTAAAGGAGCATATGCACATGCTGGGGGGAGATCCTTCTGTGAGCGAGTATCAAGAGGTATCGAATTATCTGTCAGCCCGGCTGGAAGATGAGCGTATTTTTGTTTGGGGTTTTGCTCCTGAGATTTACCTGCTTTCGAAGCAGCGGCCTGCGAGTCGATTTACCTTTTGCAATCCTCTGAGTGGGCATCTTCCCGCCGCCAATGAAGAAAGAGAAGACACCCAATATGCCATCGTGCTAGGAGCCTGGGACAGCTTGGCCAAAGACTTTGAAGCACAACCACCAGTTTACATCATAGATACCCAGGAGGCCGGGTTCAAGAGCTATGGAAAATTTCCTTTAAAAGGACATGCTTTCATGAGAGAATATCTCGGAAATTATGCCTTAGACACAGCCTATATAAATCTTCATCCCCGAGACTCCATACGGCTGTATAAGAGGATTTGGGATAGAGATTGGGGTGAAGAAATATCAGAAGGCGGATTGTCTGGAAAATGAATCTTTGGGAAAACTGTGGCTTGACATTTGTACGAATGCCCACTCGATCGTAATTTCGCAGCATGGACCTGAGCAGCATTGTTGAGGCGATTATTTTTGTTTCGGATCAACCTGTCACTGTAGAATTTTTAAAGGAGGTGCTGGGCCGTGAACAGGAAGAGCTACTTTCCGCTACTGTTCTCCCGGAGGAAACGGGGGAAGAGGAGGTGATAGACATGGCAGGGTTAGCATCACATTTGGAGGGGTTATTGGAAGAGTTGGTAAAAAAGTACGAAGCCGAGGTATATCCTTTTGAGATAAGGGCAATCGCCGGGGGTTATCAGTTTTTTACCAAGCGCCCCTACCATAAGTTTGTCAAAGAGGCAGTGTTGAAAAAGAACCAGAAGCGCCTGTCGAGGGCTGCCCTGGAGACCCTTTCGATCGTCGCCTATCGGCAGCCCATCACCAAGGCTGAGATCGAATTTATCAGAGGAGTGAACTGCGACTATGCCATGCAAAAATTACTGGAAAAGAAGCTGGTAAGTATCGTAGGCCGTTCAGATGCACCAGGCCGCCCTCTGCTTTATGCAACCAGTCCTTTTTTTATGCAGTATTTTGGCATTAAGGACATTACAGAACTACCTAAATTAAAAGAATTTGAGGAGATGGCAGAAGACCACCTGGATATGTTCAGGCAGCATCAGTCTTCAGAAGCCCAAGCTTCTCAGGAAAACCAATCAAGCGATGGCCAAGGATCAGACCGAGCATAATAAGCCCTACGTCGAAGGAGGAAGTTCTTCCAAGCGTCGGCGCAGGAAGCGTATTTCCCGTCGTAAGGAAGGTGAGCGTCGGGAGACGAGCCGCCAACAAAAACTGGACGATAAACCTATGAGGCTCAATCGCTTTATAGCAAGGGCAGGCGTCTGCTCCAGAAGAAATGCCGATGACCTTATCTCCGCAGGCAAGATAAAAGTAAATGGAGAAGTCGTAACTGAGATGGGAGTTAAAGTGGTTCCCGTCAATGACGTAGTCGAATACGATGGAAAAAAACTCATCCCCCAAAATTACGTCTACATTCTACTCAATAAGCCCAAAAATATGCTCACCACCATGAGCGACCCCATGGGCAGAAAAATCGTCCTGGATGCCATCTACCAGGCCACCCAGGAGCGCGTCTTTCCCGTGGGAAGACTGGACCGAAATACTACCGGTTTACTCCTTTTGACCAACGATGGAGAGATGACCTCCAAGATGACCCATCCTTCACACAAGGTCAGAAAAATCTACAACGTAAGGCTGGATAAGCCTATGCAGCAGGAAGACATGGACCGTTTGTTGGAAGGTGTAGAACTCGAAGACGGACTCGCAAAGGTTGACAAGATAGACTATGTGTATGGGCGTGAACCTAACAACGTCGGCGTGGAAATTCACATGGGGAAAAACAGGATCGTTCGCCGCATGTTTGATCACCTTGGCTATTATGTCGTGGCCCTTGATCGGGTGGTCATAGGTCCTCTGAACAAGAAAAACCTTCCCAGGGGCAAATGGAGAGAACTGACTGAGCAGGAAATCGGTTGGTTGAAAATGCTTTGATTTTTCTTTAAGATCAAAAACAGTCTTTCTTAGCCAGCATTAAAAAGCTGGTATATTTTGGGGATGAAAATAATGCCCCAGACTATCCCGCATATGATGACCGATAAGAGGACGGCTGCGGCAGCTACGTCTTTGGCCTTTCCCGCCAGGTGATGGTAATCAGGAGAAATCAAATCTACGATAAACTCGATGGCCGTATTGATGGCTTCGGTGGTGATCACCAGGGCCATGCAAATGATGATGTGGCACCATTCTGTTGCGTCGAGTTTCAGATAAAGGCCTAGTCCGGTTATGACGAGTAGGGCAAGGAGGTGAATGCGGGCATTGGTCTGAGTAGTGAAAAGAGTGGCAATCCCTTTAAAGGCATAGCCAAAGCTTCTCCATCTACCTTTTACAAATGCCAAAAATCCCTTCATTGCTAGCGTTGGTTCTGGTTGAATGCACAAAAGTAAGCAAATTCGCCTAGTACAAAAGAAAAACAGAAGACCGATGCCTTCTGCTTGGTTGTGTGCTGATGTAGGGAAAATCAATAAGAGCCTATGCCTCCGGGGATAAATCCCTGCTCATAAAAACGCTCGATCTGGGGATGCTGATTGATAAAGGCTTTGTGGTCAGCCCTCCATCCCAAGAGTTCGGGCAGTCGCCGGGTGGCATTTCTGTTTTTATACAGGTCTTCGGCTTCTGTAGGGTTGGCGGCCATCCATCGGAGGTTGCGATGTAGGGCTACGAGAACTTCGGGATGAGACCCTGTCCATCTGCGATCTTTGTAGAGTTTTTCGGCGAGGTCTGGATTTTCGCGCAGCCAGATCAGGTTGCTAAATAATTCTACGACCAGGGCGGGATGCTGACGAAGGTATTTGAACCTTACCTGAGCTAGGGTGGGATGCTGTCGGGCCAATTCGCGGAGCTTGATTCTCTCTTGTCGGTATCGGTAGACCTTTTCGGCCCCTCGCTTGTCATGAATTTCGTTGAAGCTCAGCAGCCGGTCTTTGTTTTTGTCAGCGATGGAAAAGTGGCGGTTATCCAGGAAGTAGGAAAACTCGGTCTGGAACCTTTCCATTTCGGATCTTGAAAGGAGGGCGTCGTCATTTTGGTCGGCGATAAGGAACCTCTCCTCCTGAAACCATGTGGTGATTTCTTCACACATGGGGTCTGTTTGTGAATAAGCTGAGGAAAAAAAGAATTGAAGAGCAAGAAAAAGAAAAAGGTGGTGTATGCGGGTTTTCATAAAACAAGCCTGGTAACGCTGGTTATTACTCGATGGGTATGGATAGGGGAGAACTCCTAAACTTCTAGGGTAGAACTGCAATAGCCATGCCTCAAAATTTATGGTAGCAAGGTCCAACTTTTTGGCCTAGATTTCCAATGACTTGCTGCGGCAATAAGACGAAAAGGGTAATTTCTTGTTAAAATTAGTGCCTAGATTGTAGGCTTTCATGGACAGAATGGGGCAAAATGTAAAAATAAAAACAGGTGGAGGGTAAATCCACCTGTAAGAATATAAGTTGTTTTGTTGAAAGCTAAGGCCGGGGAAGATCAATCTTTACAGGCCAGAAATGACATAATCTCGATACTTGGGCGATTCCTGGGTGAAAATCTTTCTTCCTGTTTCGCAAATTTGATTTACAGCTTTTCTTACCTCTTGCTCTACATCTTCAGGACTATCGGCCTTCTCGACTGGCTGGGCATCGCTAAGAGTGGCTTCCAAACTATCGCATTTGTAGGCTAAGGCCACGATAAATCCTGCATTAATTCCATTACGTGTAAATTCTGCCAGGTCTCGGGCAGCACAAACCAGCGTACCTTTGCAGAAGTTTACCAAATCATGACGATTCAAACCAACGTTTG
The DNA here is from genome assembly GCA_964564415.1 of uncultured Bacteroidia bacterium. Lineage (GTDB taxonomy): Bacteria > Bacteroidota > Bacteroidia > J057 > J057 > JALEFZ01. The sequence goes on from CAZMAV010000002.1 coordinate 250,854, forward strand.
GAGACTTTGCTTGTAAATTCATACTACTTTTTTTTGATTAAACAAGGACTTCAAAGGGAAAACCTTCTAATCACTAGAAGTAACCCTGATCAAAGAACGCACTCTGACAAATCTGTGAGTAAGGACAACCCACGGACTTCCAAAAAAAGATATCGAGTTAGATTTTTCGATGTTGGTTTTGTTAATTTAGTAAAAACACCGTTAAAACTCAAAATATTGCGACAGAATTTTCGTTGTTGGCCAAGTCCACAGAGCCACCCGATTTGAGATAGATTTTTATCCCCATCCTCCCATTTCTGGCTCCAGGCTTGTATATTATCGAATACAAATGCATTAAGTTGTGAAAAAATACCATTTCCTTATCCTTTGTCTGCTGCTTTCCTTCCATTTTAACCTGGGACAGGAGCCCCTTATTCGGTCGACCATCCTTACCTCGGCCTATGAGGAAGTAAGCCTCAGAGAGAGTCCCTCTCCCACCTCCCCGGTGATTTGTCAAATTGAATTTGGCGAACAGGTACAGCGCTTTTCTGAAGAAGGGCAGGCAATCGCTGGCGAAAAGGTCTACGTCAAGGTAGGCACCTCCAAGGGGCTGGTTGGATGGGTGGAAGAAGATCTTTTTATAAAAAGCGGTTTTCCCGTGGTCATCCTTGAAGATGCGCGCATCTACGAACGGCCACAGACGCCAGCCTCCGCTACCCTCAACATCTTGGAGCCCGGGCAGATAGTGATACAGGGCAGGGCCTCTCAAGGATGGTACTATGTTTCCACGGTTGATAAGGCTACCATGGGATGGATCAGTCGGGAAGTGCCCAGTTCCAGCCGAAAGGTGGACATAGACCTCGCCCAGCGCTACAACATTCTCAAACAAAGCACAGATAAGGGAAAAGAAGCCCAAATAGCCCTGCTGGCCGCAGAAGCCCAGGAGAAAGGCTCTGCCATTGCCCGCTTCTTGCCCGTCGAAGATTACCCCGTGGAGTCTGCCTCTGAGTCGGAGCTCAACAAAAAGGTAAGGGCCCGAAGCATAGACGAAAATTTGGAGGAAGAACCTAGCTCTTCCAAAGAAAGTCGCCTGGTATGGGATGCGATTTCGGCTTCATATTATACCGAAACAGTTGAAAAAGGGCCCGCCATCGCTGTTTCAAAGGCTCCTCAGTTTCCAACTCCTTTTTATGCCTATCATAAAAGCCTGCCTATTGGAACAAAAATAAAGATGGACCTGCCCGATCAAAGGGGCTTTATCGAATTGGTGGTCATGGATAGGCTGGAAAGAAACAGCCCCGCTATACTCGCCCTTTCAGCGAGTTGTCTGAATGCCGTATTTGGGACAGATAATCCCGGGGGTGTTGTCATTTCTTACAAGAAAAAATGATTGATAAAGCAAGAGGCTTGGCTCCCTACTTTGAAGCAATTAAGCTGAAAGTATTACATGAGATAAAAGCTTCTAATAAAATCATTATCAGGCTTTAACAAAAAGCCTTAATTTCGTATAATTGGAAAAGAATCAAGCCATAGAAATGAAATATTCCTGGAATTTTTGGACTCTATTCATTTTTCACCTTTTCCTTGTCCAGGGTCTGAGTGCCCAGACCGTCTACATAGAGTATACGGAGGATGAGGGGATGACTTCTGTATGCGCCTGGGAATCAGTGCGTTTGTTCAGGCGTCCGGGGGAGTCTGCCTTGGTGGGCTCTGTTTTGTTTGGTGAAGAATTAACCCACGTGGGCCAGGAGGCTCTGGTAAAGGAAGAAAAGCGCAACTACCTCCTGGTCAAGACGGCAGAGGGGAAGATCGGATGGATCAACGAAGTCTTTTTGGTAAAGGATGCTGGTCTGGTCGTCGTCCTGGAAAGAACCAGGCTATACGAAAATCCTGCCTCATTCTCATCTGCCAAGGACGATTTTTTCAAGGCAGGAGAATTGGCCATTCTAAGTAATTATCAGGATGACTGGATTTTTTTGGTGGGAAAAGAAAAGTCCAAATCGGGATGGATCAAGGGCTACGATATTTTGAGTGTAGATCCTGAGGATGTAGCCATCGCTTCCATGCTGCAAAAGGCCAGGGCCAAAGAAAATCCGGAGGAGCAAATTGCCTCCATGAAAAGCATAGGTCAGGTGAGGGGCTTTGTAGAATCTCCTCTGGCACCCATCATCAAAAATGAGATTTCCAGAATATCAAGAAGGGAAAGAGATGACAGAACAGAGGGGGAGAGATACCTGAGCGAAGCCGAAGAATTTCGCCCCAATGGAGAAGATGACCTGGCCAAAGATATCTTTGACCGGGGAGATAGCCGGGGACCCAATGCCAATGAACTCAATCGCCTGGACCGACTGGCTGAAGGGAGCAACGTCATCGAAAGGAGAAAGGATTACCTTCTGGAGACCCAGGAAGTGGTGGATTTTGCGAGCAATCGCAGCCTCATACGCTTTCGCGAAACGGGAACCATCGCCCCTGTCAAGGCCAAAAATCCGCCGAATATGTATTATGCCTACCACAAAGACCTGGCAAAAGGTTCAAAGGTCCTGCTCGAAGTGCCCGGTACTGACAGTTATGTAGAACTTACCATCGTTGCCCCCCTCCGAAAGGACAACCCCAACATGATCGGTCTTGGAAGTGAAGTTCTTGAGGCGGTTTATGGGGAATCTCAAGCTAAAAATGTACCCTATGCTACTATCATTTATTATAAAGAATAGCAGGGCAAAAATGATTTATACCGAGCCATCTACTTTTTGTGGGTGGCTTTTTTTGTGTGCCTTTACGTAGTCCATAACAGAAGCCACATAGGCCTGAACCACATCTTCCAGTCGATCCGGATAGGAGATTCCCTCAATGATCCCATCCTTACGATTGAGACGTAGGGTTTCGTCTATATTGTCCTGACAAAGACTTTCTCCATAGATCAGTGGCCCCCAAACCTGCCGCGTAAGGGATAGGTTGCGGGCATAGACTCCTTCTTCCTCCATAAGTATGGAAAAATGCTCCAAGTAGGGGAGGGGAAAATTTGGGGGAACGGGTGGCACATCTGTAAACAGCAGGGAATTGCGCATGAAGGCTCTGGCGAGAACCTGAGACTTTTCCAGGGTAGGCAGGAGGAGAAGGCGCAAAAAGTTGAACCTGTCTTCGGGTTTTGCCAGTTCTCCATTTGCAAAGCTTCCCGGAATGAAGACCATGCAATAATTAGCATCTGTAGGCACATAAAATCCGTCTTTGTCCCTTTTATCCCAATTAGGAGAGTGGATGTTGTAGTGGATGATGAGGCTGAGGTCGGGTCGAAAGGCATTGATTTTTTCCGCCCTGGCCTTAAGGTCATCGGCGTTGTAGAGGTATTTGAAGACTTCTTTCTGAGCAGCTTTTTTCATCCAGTAGTTTTGGGTCTCCCTGTCCCATTTTTCCTCCTTTGCGGTAGCGATTATCAGGCTGTCTTTATCCTGAGAAAGCCAGTCTTCAAAACTTTTTCCCCTGATGCTCAGTCCCGCTTCCTCCCGGGTAAGTAGGACAGTGGCCCCCATTCTATCAAGGGTATCTCTGATTAAGAGGGCAGTAGCCAGGGTGAGATTGGGTTCGAAAAAGGCAATAGGCTCTCCTTCTGTCCTGCTGCTGGCCCTCATTTTTACATATTTTCCTTCCATTTCTGCTCCTTCTATGTCTCTGGAAATATGGCCCGGATCAACAGCAATCTTCCATCCCAAAAGGGGAAGATCGGGGAGGAGGCTGGAGCTGGGTTCTATGTCGGTAACTGCCCGGGACTTCAAGGGAAGGTCCAGGACCTGCTCCCATCTTCCATTTCCTTTTTGTTGATAGAGAGATAATAAGGTGTCGGGAGAAAAAATATCAAAAAGAGAAGCCGTTAATTCATATTCGTCTGGGTAGATCCTGCACTCCACCCTTCCGGAATCCTTGGCTCCTGCAGATGGGTATATCGCAATGCCCAATTCATTGACTTCGAGTTGGCTGTACAAAGAGGAATCCTTGACCAGCCAGGAGAGTCGACGCTTAAGCATATCGGGAGAGATTTTTCTACTGGCCTGCTTGATCTTCTTTCTGGCAGCTCTCTGTTCGCAGGCCATTTCACTCAGGCAGAGAAAAATAGAAAGGAAATAAACACAATACTTCATGTCCACCAATTAGCAAGGAAGATGAAATTTAAGCCCTCAAAATAGGGATTTTCTTAGTCTAATGTACAAATCGGAGTAAATCAAAAGGCATGGAAGCCTGGCCCAAGGCAGCCCATACAGCAATCACCATAAATTTTGCTTAGAAGGCAGTTATGGCCGGGGCTTCCTGGTTTTAATTGAGATTTTTTCTCCTTTGGGACTTCCGGATTTTTTGAAAAGGGGGCTTCCGGGCGTGAAATGAATTTCGGTAACAGGCAGGGCCTCATTTCTCAATTGGCGGGTAGTTTCAAATTGAGCTTCCTGCCAAGCTACATTGAATAGATTTTCTGCCGCTAGGGCTGCCTTAAAGTTAGATCGCTGGTACTGTAGGACAGCGTCCCAAAGGTGATATCCTTCTGCGGAGAGAAAATAGTCTTCATTGGCAGGTATGTCGCCAAGGTTTTGGTAAGGAAGGCTGGCCGAAAATCTAGCTATTATCTAGCAATACACTGATTTCTGTATTTTTTAAACTATCTAAGAGCTTTTAATCATTTTGCCGGGGAGGGGGCAGGAGAGGTTTTTGAGTTCTGTAGGGGAAGTTTTCTTCGTTTCTCGGGAGCAGGTAGGGGATTGCCTGAAGCAGTCGCTGTCTGAAAGAATATTTCTTACCCTTGTGTTTATCTATTTTATATTGCTTAATGGACACTGATGGAAATTCTTGCTCACTTTTTGAGTCAATTTTTTCTTGCTTGAGAAAATGAATCCAAATCTTGGAGTGGCTAGGCCCCTTGTGAGAGGAATTTTTTGAGTTAGGGGCTTGGTCCAGATTATGGGAGTGAAAAGCTAGCTTGTGATGGTGAGTCAGGGGTTGTTCGAGCTTATGACCTGCCCACTCGATCATGTGCTCCAGGCTGTGTCCCAGCCGGGCGATCTCTATCTGAAAACTTGAAAGCAGGTAGCAGGAAATGATCAATATGGACAAGAGTTTTTTCACCAGTTAACGGATTAGAATGATAATGGACAATTACAGATTCAAGGATTTAAAGAAAAAAACAGACCTCCCGACCTCACGGCCGCAGGGGTCCTAACAACTAAGCCCCTATGAAATTCTTAGCTTCTTCAAAAAATGTGTGGTTCTGATAGGGGTTGCTATCAAACAGGGATTGTATCTTTTGACGGGCTTCACCGGTTTTTCCTTCTTTGACCAGGAGGAGAGCCTCCATGGTTAGGCGTTCAGCATCAGTAGAACCTGTGGAGAGGGCTTTCTTTACGTACTTTTCAGCAACAGAGTCCGCACCGAGCTTCATGTAGATGGCCGCCACTAACTGATTGACGTCCTTATTTTCGGGACGGTTTTGATATTCCTTTCCAGCATAGTCCAATGCTTTTTCATAATCGCCCATGAGTTCCAGGTAAAGGCGAGCATACTCCATGCTCATTTTGTGCCCGTGAGCCTCATCATCGGCCAGCATTTCAAGGACTTCCTCGAGGGTAGCATCAGCTTGCTTTTCTCTTCCGGTTTGTTGGTAAATATCTGCCAGGTGCTCGTAGAAGCCGACCTCGGGAATGATGGAACAAGCCTTACGGACCAACTTTTCGGCTTTTTCATAGTTTCTGTATTTCATTTTTATGCCTGCGAGGGCGTCAATGGCAAAGGGATAATTAGGTCTTTCCTTAAGAATGCCTTCGTATATCTTTCGGTCCTCTTCAAGCTGTCCTTTCTTTTCCAGGAGTTCGCCCAGGATGAGTCCGGCCCAGGCTGTCTCTTCATAGCCAGGATAACCTGCTTCTACAGCCAGTTTCATGGCATTGATGGCTCCGTCCATGTCTCCATGAATTTCCCTGAGGTAGGACACACGAGAATATGAGTGAATATCAGGACGGATGGACATCATTTTGTCAGCCATATTTACTGCTTCATCGCAATCGCCTAGTTCTACATGGGCATCTGCAAGAGATCCGTATACAAGGGCCTTATAACCATTGATGGCGATGGCCTCCCGGGCCAGTTCCTTGGCTTTTTCAAATTCGTGAAGAGAAAGCATGACGGAAGCCTTGAGGGACTTCGCACCAAAGATCACATCCTTGGGAGGATTTTCACTCAAAATATCGTTGATGACGCTGAGAGCTGCGGGATAGTAACGTCCGTGCTCTCCAGTTGCCCTGGCTTCAAGCATAAAAGCTGGGCCAGTTGAATTCTTTTTCTATGGTTACTGGGGCCTTGGTCAATGGCCTTGGAGAGCATATCGTAGGTTTCCATGACCTTGTTTTGTTCCTGGGTACTTCCTACAGAAGGATTTCTGGGTAGGAGTTCGGGAAGGGCTCTTCGAATTTCCGGAGAGTAGCTGGTCAGTTGAGCCTGGGATTGGCTTTGCTTCTCCACACGAGCGGTTAGGGCCAGAGCCATGAGCAGGGGAAGGATAAAAATGGATAGGTAAGGCATAGTCGTGGGTATTGATTAAAAATTTCCCTACATACGATACCCCTTGGCCCTTTGGATTTTGCTAGGAGGAATTATTTCAAAAAAAGCAGGCCCCAAGTGGGAGCCTGCTGCTTTCATTCTTGTATGCTAAGCCTAGACATTACCCACCATGATGACATCGGTAGGGGTTTCGCTTTCACCGTCGGGTTCCAGGGAGATGGCAAAGGCATCGGGTTTGGTATTCACGAAGTTGAAGTAGAAAGCACCTGGTTCTTTGGGTAGTACACCCAGGCTGACGACTTCTTCTCCATAGATGGCCCAAAGCTGATATACTTCCTTCTCGCTGAGTTCGGCGAGGGCCCATTGGGACATGCCTATGCTTTGAGTATCCTCATCATAAATGACGGAGGCCTGATTTTTAGGGTCTCCGGCTATGGGCTCCAGGGATACCCGATTAGCAGAGGAGAGGGTAGTCAGGGCGATAAAATCGGCCTGCTTTTCACTGGCTCTCTGAAGTTGTTGATTGGTTCTTTGGACCTCTTCATAGTTTTCCTGAAGAGCCACAAACTCAGTCTGCGTCTCAGATAGTCTACTGTATAAGAGAAGGTTTCCGATAAAGCTCAGGATCAGGGCTATGGCAGCCGCAACCTGAAGCCAGCGCAGATCTGTTTTCTCCTTTTTTTCTAAGAATTCGACAATTTTGCTTTCGCCCCCACTTTCTTTGATTTTCTCTTCCTCGATTTTGTTCAACACTTGATACATGGTATTGACCTGGGGTTGTCGATCCACATAGGAGGAGGCCACCTGCATGAGAGCTTCTTCTATCTGACTTACTTCCTCCTGGAGTGCTGCGTGATTTTTGACCATGCCATGAATCCTTTCGCTCTCCTCCTCTGAAAGGGCGCCAGCAACATATAACTCTAGCAGGCCAGAGTTCTTTATTTCTTCGATGTTTAACTGCCCAGCCATTTCCTCAATAAATTAATTCCTTTACGGATTCTGGTTTTCACCGTACCCAGGGGTATTTCCAATTCTTTGGCTGCTTCCTGCTGGGTATGGCCCTTAAAATATAACAGTTCGATAATTTCTCGATACTTTGGATCAAGCTTATCTACCATTTCCTTTACACCGATTCCTTCGATGTAAGTTTCTTCTACGAGGGGCGTAGAAATAGTTGTTGTTTGAGAAGAGGTTTGGTCGATCTGCTGCCCACCTTTCTGCTCCCTAAAATCTCGGGAGCGTACCTTGTCGATGGCGGTTCTGCGACAGATATTCAATAACCAGGTAAATAATCGACCCTTTTCAGGATCATACTGGTCGCTGTAGCGCCAGATCTTTACTAAACTCTCCTGCCATGCATCTTCGGCAAATTCCTGTATCCCCACCACCTTGAATATAATTCCAAACAATGCCCCCTGATAGTGTTGGTCTATCAGCCGTATGGCCTGGGTATCCTTGGCTTGAAGATATCTAATGATTTCTTCCTCTACAGTATCGGAAGGAGGTTTTGATATCAAGGTTTAGTTATGTTTTGTTCTGATAGTAACTGTCTATTTCTCAATTTTTTACATTTCCTGCCAGGAAAATAGGCAATTTTTCCATAGCATTCCTAACAAAATCACGCTGTTAGGTCACCATATTAGGATGGTCCACCCCTTTCGAGAAAAGCCATCCCATCAATTACTACCGCTCAGGATTTATTCTTTCACGATCTTCTTGGAGAGGGTTATGCCCTCAACCTCTACTTCCAGCAGGTAAATTCCGGGGCTGAGGCTATTCAGCTTCAGCTTTGGACTACCGCCAAATTGGACTTTTTCCTGAACCAGGGTCTGGCCCGTGATGGAAACTACCTTCACCCTGTACATCACCTACATTGATGCTTACGAATTCGGCAAAAGGATTTGGAGATACCTTGATGGCGTCTTCCAGGAAGCTACGCTCAGACTGGCCCTCGCTGATTTTTCTTGCAAGAACACCATTAAAAACGGCTCCCGCAGAAGGCGATATTTCATCAGGGTTGATCCTCCGACTGTTACAGCTCTTGCTCAAGGCAGGATTGAGTACCAGTCGGAAAGGCTCTCTGGGAAAAAGTCGCTCATCGGCCCACCACACACCAGTGATGTTGTCATTACCAAAGGTATTGGGGTCTTGAGGATTATTCTTGGTCTTGAAAAAGGAAGAACCAGGTATTGCCAGCAGGCTGTCCCGCTGTGAAGACCACCACTGAGCATAGATATAAGGCAAAAATCTGTTGTTTGGATTTTCTACCTTGAAGGTCAGGGAGTCCGTATTGGGATTGTAGCAAACGAAGTCCAGTTCCAGCCGCTCTACATGTGCAGGCTGGCTGTAGGTGGCTACATTTGAAGGCATGGATTCACCCATAGCCGAATAGGCAGACACGACATAGTCTACAGGTTGCTCGAAGAGCAATACGGTATCGACATAGCTTGTTGCATTGACTCCTAGCGTATCCACGATCTCCGTCCTTCCATTGACAGTCCTGTGAATGATATACCCCAGTTCATTGGTAGTATTGTCCATCCAGGTCAAAGGAGCCAGGAGGAAGGCATCCTCGTTGACAGTCAGGTTGTTAGGCGGGTCCAGGGTTCCGGTGGGATCCAGGGCTACGGGTTGATTGTAGATAACAGCTTCTCCTCCGCAGGGTCCAGCTCCCGACCATGGGGGCTGAATATAGGGGAAACCAGACTTGAAGGTGGTGTCATTACTTTCTACTCCTGTGGTGTAGGTCAGTACATCCAGCAAATCCTGAGTTACCGGAGAGGCATTGGGATCATTTTAGGTCAAAGAGTCGGTCGTCCATGTCCAGGGCCAATTCCGGATTGTAGAAATACTCAAAGTGGTCCGGATTTTCATTGTAAGGAGTATGGGCATTCTACTCGTCCTTATCGCCGATGGGGATGACAGCTTCATTGGTCAGGGGCATGCCCAGGCGAAATACCTGTACCCACTGGCCGGTATCCGTGATGCTGCCTACTCCAAGGGTAGGGATTTTGCGGCGGCTGGCCGAGGCCCCAACACCGATTACGTAGTCTCCGTCCAGGATATTCTGGTCTTGAGCTACGCCTTTACCGTCCTGTTGAAGGGTAGAAATGGGTACCTGAATGGCGATGCTGTGGACATTGGTCTTGGCAATGGCGTCATGCATGACATTGGTCCCCTGGCGAGGCGAATTGCCCAAATCAAAAATACCGCCGAGATCGACAAAGAAGGGATCATCTACAGGTCCGCAGTAGACTTTTTCGCCTGTGCTGGCGGTGGTAATGGCCTGGGTAAGGAGGCTCTCGTAGCTTCCTGCTCCCAGTCCTACTGCCGACTTGATGGACCCTGCCCCGATATTGGGGGGGAGCACGGTTCCGTTGGAGACGATTACTTGAAAACTCTGCCCACCGTCGACGCTTCTTTCGAGGGTGTAGGTAGTTTTGCGGTTCTCTTTTCCTAGTCGGATGTTGAAAAAAGTAGTACTGTCTTCATTCACCTGCTGAAAGATCGCACGGTAAATGATGTCATCACCTGGAGTGGTGACATCATTGTCTACGTGGATTTCGCAGCGAATGTCTGTACCAAAGGTGTTGTAGTTTGGACCGCCAAAGGGTAGTTCTGCCGGAAGGTAGTTGGCAATCAGTGTTACAGGATTAGGATCGTCAGGACTTCTGAACGCGTAGGCGTCCGCGTGTTGCCCGCGAGGGGATCATTGGCAATGAGGGGAGCCTCCCGGTGGCTTGAACCCTCCACCAACGAAGGCATGAAGAGGAGAAGGCCCATAAGCCCGCCCGCAAGCCATGTTCGCAGGTAATAGATTAACATTTCCATTAAGCAATGTTTTAGGATGAAACAATAAATTCACCCTACCTACGAGGTCAGTTTGTCTGACGGATTTTAAAAGAAAAATATAATTGGGATTTAACTGGTACCAGGTCCAGGCATATCTATTATTCTAAATTTTGTGATTAAAGCTAATTCCTTAGGGAGAATGAATTGCCTGGCAGGATTATCCTATATCAAAAAAAATGGGACCCCCATGAAGGGGTCCCATATCTATGTACAGAATTTTTTCCCTTATCGCTTCACGACTTTGCGGGCGATTCTGTTTCCTTGTTCGTCGGTAATCATCAGCTGGTAGATTCCGGATGGGAAGCGTCCCATTTGGATACGCGTCTTGATCTTACCTGCGGTGAGGGCTTCGCTGGCGCGATATACCTCTTTTCCGTCAAGGGTGAACAGACGAATATCAACGGTCTTGCTGTTTTCCAACTCAAGGTCAACGACTACATTATCCACGGTAGGACTGGGGTAGATGCTTACCTCTTCTGTGCTGATTCCTTCATTGGATACACTGATGTTTCCACGCTTGAGGAAAACGCTGTCAGCTTCGCCTACCAGACCTACGGCTCCATCAATGGCAGTAGCTCTGTGGTAAAGAAGAATGCTATCACCTACGCTGAGGCCAGCATCATTCAGGATAGAATCCACTGTGGCAAAGTCGGTGGTGAAATTGGTATTATCACCCACATTTACCTCCAAGATATTTGAAGAAAAATCGGAGCTAGCTGAAAGTTCCCAAATATAGGCCAGAGGATTGCCGTCGGGATCGGTAGTGGCATCCCATGTAGCTGTAAAGGCTGAGGCTGCACCTCCCTCTACACTTACGGTCGTTCCTCCACCAGGACCGGTGATCATAGAAGCAGAATCCACAAAGGAGTTTGTTTCTCCCAGGATTTGACCCCTTAATTCTCCGGCACCAAAAGTAGTGGTGTGGATGTTGGCGTAGAGTCCGTCATTGGTCAGCAGGTCTTGCTGGTCGTTGGTGATGTCAAAGAGGTTGCTATCTGCTTCGAAGCCACCAGATTTCAGGTCTCCTGCCAGTTCAGAGTTCAAGATAAGCTCGATCCCTCCATTGCTTCCTACGTTTCCGGCGTGAAGGTGTGCACCTCCAGCTACAGACTCGTCAAAGTCTCCATCAAGTCCAATAAAGGCTCCGGAAACTGTCAGTAGGGTATCCTGGATCAGCTCCAACTTTAGCCCTCCGATTCCACCGCTGTTATTCGGGGTAGTTTCGTTTCTACCGGACAGCGAGGTGGTAAAGTAGGCTTGAGCGGGTGGCAGTACCTGCCCACGAATCTCTCCGCCTCCATTATCAAGGGAGTGGATGTTAATGTAAAACTTGCGCTTGATCAGGGTATCTAGGGTCTGTCCAGCTGTCAACTCAAATACATTGGAGTCGGCCAGGAAGGTACCGCTGAGTTTATCTCCCGTTAGCTCTGAATTGAGCAAGTAGATGAGGGGTCCATTTTGTCCGGCAAGTCCAGCATGAAGGTGGGCTCCACCTGCGATGGATTCATCAAGTTCACTTCCCAGGTTGGAAAAGCTTCCGCTTGAACGAAGGGTTCCGTTGAGCCACTCATGGGCGACGTTACCGAAGGCAGCAGAATTTACCGGGCTGGGTTCGCTGGTTCCGGAAAGGGGAGCGAAAAAGTAATTTTGTGCTTCACCGAGCAATTGTCCTCTCAATTCGCCGGAGGCAATATTGTCAGAGTGAATGTTGACGTAAGTTTTGCGGCGAGCCAGGGTATCGATAAAAGTGGAGGCCAAGCTATATACATTGGAATCTGCAGCAAAGGTGCCGGAAGTTTCCATGGCGTTCAACTCAAAGTTGAGGACAATCTCCACAGGACCATTTTGGCCAGCATAACCTGCGTGGATGTGAATGCCACCTGCAATACTTTCGTTAAGTCCACTTCCTAGGTTGTTGAATGAACCTGAGAATATTCCTTGTCCTCCATTGATTTCGAGGATGCCAGCACCTGAACCCAAAGAGAATACAGGGCTTACTTCCTGGGTACCAGAGAGAAGGGCGTAAAGGAAGAAGTTGCTTTCAGGGACAATCTGTCCGCGAATTTCTCCACTTGGACTACCTACTGAGTGAATATTCACATAAAACTCACGGTCCAGCATGGCCATCACCTGAGTAGCATTGATAGCGAAAATATTATTGGCGACGCCGAAAATACCTCCTCTGCTATCGTTGTCAATTTCGGGATTCAAAGGAATCAGTACCGGGCCATTGCTTCCTGCCAGGGCCTGGTGGATGTGCGAACCAATGTTGCTGGCATAGTCAGAACCCAATCCGGAAAATGAACCACTAGCTTTGATAGAGTCAGGGAAGAGCTCGACGATGACTTCTCCTGAGGCACCGCTCAATACAGAGGGTACTTCCTGTGCTCCTGCAAGGAAACTACGGAAGGTTGAAAGGGGTTGCTGCACTACCTGACCTCTCAATTCTCCACCGCCAAAGTTCAGGGTATGAAGATTGAGGTACATGCTCCTGGCTTGGAGAAGCTCTTTTTGGGTAGCTGTCAGGGTAAATTTGTTGCTGTCGGCGGGGAAAATACCTGCTCTACCGTCAGGATCGAGATCAGTATCCAGGATCAATTCTACAGGACCATTCTGTCCTGCCAGACCAATGTGGAGGTGGGCTCCTCCAGCAATATTCTCATCTACAGCAGAACTCAAGCCTGAAAATGAACCGGAAACAGTCAGGGTATCCTCGACGAGGTCCAGAACAATGGCTCCTGAAGCAGTGGTCATGATGCTGGGCACCTCATTGGACCCATATAGATTGGCAGAGTATAAATTTTCTCCCAATCCCATCTGACCATCAATAGGCTGAATCTGTCCGCGAATCTCACCACTAGCTACGGCTTCGGTGTGGACATTTACATAAAAGCCTCTGTCGTTCAGGGTTTCTACCTGTGCTGGGCTCAAGGGAAAACCATTGTCTTCGGCCAGGATAGTAGCTCCTGTACCTCCTGCATTAGTAGTGTAAACAAGAGGAAAGATCACTCCACCGTTAGAACCGGCAGGACCTTCGTGAATGTGCATACCAATATTATTGTCGATGGGAGCGCTCAGGCTTTCCAGTTCTCCGGAAACGAAGATAGAGTCATTTCTGAATCCAATCTCCACCTGTCCAAAACCGGGGCTGACTACAGAGGGTACTTCCTGTGCTCCACGGAGGTTGGCAACATAGGCCGTAGCAGGTGTACTCTGGGTAGCTGCGGTTACGGTTATGGTTCCTTTCATGGAAGCAGAAGCGTGTGGGACACACACATAATAGTAAGTTCCCGCGTTGTCGAAGGCGATTTTTCCTCCGCCAAAGGGAAGGCTGAATCCGCCGGGAAGGGCAGCAGTTCCATTCGTGCTGTGAGTCATTTGGCTGACTTCTACCACATTGTGGTTGGAAGCAATCTGCCAATCGACAGTATCACCCTCCTGAATTGTAATATCAGCGGGAGTGAAGTTCAGCCCCGAATTCGAGACGACGTAGGTAGTTTGAGCCTGTAGCCCTCCTACCATGAATCCCATGGCAAGTATGGCCAAGGTGAATAGTAAGTTTTTCTTTATCATAAAATCCAATTGCATTAAAAATTCTGGTTAAGGAATTCTGTAACTTTAACATCAGGTCCTGAGAAGTGTTACATTCATTCTTTTAAAACATTCTGACTTTTCTCAAGCCTGATGTGAAGTATTATACCTATGAAGGAATCGAATTGATTGGATTTTATTTGGGGGAAATAAAAAGACCCCCATTTTTAGGGAGTCTTTTTAGGGGGGTAAAATGTTTAAACGACAGAATAAATTCAGTCTTGATTTGCCTTATTTCTGATCAGGCTCGGGCATTTTTCTGTTTTTTACATACTTTTCCAACCATTGGTCTTGCTCCCACAGTACGTGGAGGATAGACTCTCTGGCTGCGTAACCATGGCTTTCCTCCGGCAACATGACGAGCCGCACGGTGGCTCCCAGGCCTTTCAGGGCGTTGAAATAACGCTCGCTCTGCATGGGGTAGGTTCCGGAATTATTGTCCTCCATCCCATGAATGAGAAGCAAGGGAGTCTTCATTTTTTCTGCATGCATAAAAGGTGACATGCGATAGTAGACCTCCGGAGCTTCCCAGTAGTTCCTTTCTTCACGCTGAAAGCCAAAGGGAGTCAAGGTGCGGTTGTAGGCACCTGATCTGGCTATGCCAGCGGCAAAAAGATCGGAGTGGGACAGCAAATTGGCAGTCATAAAGGCTCCATAGGAATGTCCCCCTACCGCTACCCGATTGGGGTCGATGTAACCCAGCTGATCTACAGCATCGATGGCAGCTTTGGCATTTCCTACCAGTTGCTTTCTGAAGTCGTCGTTGGGTTCTTCTCCCCCTTCTCCTACGATAGGAAAGGCCGCATCATCAAGGATGGCATAGCCCTGGGTCAACCAGAATACGGGAGATCCATAGTAAACATAAGTAAATTCGTAAGGGGAGGAGGTAACCTGACCTCCAGATTGTTTGTCCTTGTACTCCACCGGATAGGCCCACATGACCATGGGCAGTTTTTCTTTTTTCTCCTTATCATATCCGGGAGGAAGATAAAGTACACCTGAGAGTTCTACCCCATCATAGCGCTCGTAGGTTATGACTTCCTTGTGGGCATCTTCCAAAGATTTGAAGGGGTTTTCAAAATTTGTCAGGGGCTTGGGCTCTTTTTTGGAGTCTACATCCCTGAGGTAATAGTTGGGAAACTGATCTGGCGCTTCGATTCGGGTCAGGAAAATTCCTCTTTTGACATCTACGGGTTCATAGATGCGCTCCAGGGTTCCATTGTCCTCGGCCTGCCAAAGGCGCTTGACCTCACCACTCTCAATGTCTCTTTCATCCACGAAAGGAAATACTCCCTCCGGGCTATATCCAGATCCGGTGAGGGTCAGTTTACCATTATTGATAGCCAGGACGGCTCTCCCGAACTTATTTTTGCGGGTGGCAAAGGACCCCGGACTGCTGTAGCGATCCTGATAATTTCGGTCGTAGATAACCTGGGGGTCCTGGTTGGGATCAGAAGGGTTAAACTGATAGGTCTTGGTATTTCTTGTAGTAAACCAACGGTCGTAGGCCATGGCCAGTTCATCATTGCCCCAGGTGATACCTGCATACCTGTTGACGGTCTTGATCAGGCTTTGAGCCTCCCCTTCAAAGGGAGCTTCCAGGGCAAACACTTCGTCCCGGAATGCTACCTCTTTAGCAGGGTCGCCTCCATCCAGGGCTTCTACCCAGACAAGGGTGGCCGGCTTGTCCGTCCTCCATTGTATGCTTCTTCGGCCTTGCCTCACAGCCCCAAATCCCTGGGGAAGTTCTTCAATCAGGGGTACTTCCTCGATCACCTTTACCAATGAACCTTGCTGGTCATAAATAGCATAGGTGGTAGGAAAGCGGTAATAGGGTACGAGGTAGGAAAAGGGCTTTGAGATGGAAGAAATCATAACATAGGAGCCATCAGGAGAAAAGCTCATGCCCAGGTGCATATCGGTATCCTTCCATTTTTCCACTTTCCCTTCGAGGGGAACCTTGTAGACGGCAGACTGGGCCAGGGTCTTGAAGTTGGCTTCGTCCACTTTATCCTTTAACAGGTCCTGATAGGTTCGGTTTTGGGCTTTTTGGCCGTCGTTGATGGAAATTTTGGGTCCGCTAGGTACGATTTCTGACCTGTCGATCAAAGATGAGCGGTCTTCAGGCAGCATTCTGACCAGGAGGAACTTGCTGTCCCTGGACCAGGTAAAGGGACTGTACATGTTGGCGTGTACCTCGGCGGAGGTCATGCGCTTCGCACTCATGGTGGGGATGTCAACCACCCACAGTTCTGCACCCTCAGGCGTGGTGTTGAGGGCAGCGATCTTGGTTTCGTCGGGAGACCAGGCGAAGTTGCTGAGCTTTGGACTTTCGGGCAGATCTTTGACCGGCTGGGCTTCCCCTTTCCCAATTTTTTGAATGGAAATTCCGGTAAAATGCTGGGTGCGGGATCCCGTATTGTTTCGGGGATTGATTCGCAACCCCCCCAACCTGAGTTCTGGCTGGGAAAGCTCTTCAATACTTTTATACTGGTTGCGCTCTACCAGTACCAATATTTCACCCTTGGAGTCAATAAGGGTGGAAGGGGGCAAATTTACGTCGGCCAACTGCAGGATTTCCTCAGGTGGCAACTGATAATCGAGGTCAAGCTGTGCAAACATACATGGGGGTAGTAGAAAAATGCCCATTAAAAAGCATTTCCATTGAAAATCAAATTTCATAGGTCAGTTTTTTGTTTGTTAAAGAAAAAAATTGGGGGAGGCAGGCCGAGACGGCATCATATAGCAATATAGTTATTTTAATTGATTGTCCGCTGCTATAGCTAGGGTTTCCAATGATGGCTCACAGGGGCACTCACCAGACGGTCAAACAAAGATTCTTTGAAGTAGGGTCGGTTTTGTTTGTAACAAAATTCATTGAGATAGTTTTGCAGATATGTATCACTCATCCTATGATAGATTCCTAAGAACCATCTCTTTGCGTTTGAAATCATGACATGAATCCAAGGAGGTAGCCTGTCTGCCGAAATCTGTAATTGAGTCAAATGGTAAGGAGTAAGCTTGGCAAAAGTGTCCTTGAGTAAGAAGTAGGTTTGGGCTCCATCGGTGATCCCCTCGGCCTCTCTATCAATCTGGGCCTGGGTTTCCATATCAACAGTCCCCGCTTCTCAATCAGGGATGACAATCATGCGCTTGATGCCCACATTTTTTACCAACTACACCCAAACGGGCTCGATGAGATTTTTAGTGAGATCGACAACTCGATTCATTTGGGAAGTTTTCGACAAAATCCATTACGTTCATTGGCTTTGTTTATACTCAATTGTACGGATAGGGATAATTATTTATTTTACATTCTTTATTGTATGGCAAATCTGTGATCTTCAGCGCTTGACCTTTATTTTTCGCTGGGTTTTGATGTCTCCTACATTAATTTTTGCGACGTAAATTCCACTTTCCCAGTCGGCTACTTTTAGGACAAAAACATTGCTTTCATCAGGAAGTACCTGACGACGCATCAGCCTCCCACTCATATCATAAATTCTAATCTCTGAGTTTTTCTCAAAATTATCCTTCCAATTGATCACGGCATATTCGGCTGCCGGATTGGGAAATACCGACCAACGGTCCAGGAGCCTGCGCTCTACAACCGCTCTAGTAAGTCTCCACTCATGAGGAGCCGAAAAAGCCTCGCAATCTCCCTTTCCCTTTCCTTTTACCCTGTAACTTCCATCCTGTTGGGGACGGATGACCGGCCCCAAGGCCCCTGCAATGGGCTTGTCATCCAGCCACCATTGAATATTTCCTTCGACCCCCTCTATCCAGAGGCTGTCTCCGTTGGATTGTATGTCAGGGACTTCCTCTATGGCAATCAAGGAAATGTCCATCCTAGCCGAATCGGGACACCTGGCTTCTTCAACTGTGTACAGGACGGAATATTTTCCCCTGCCAAAACCTGCAGTCAGAAAACGCCCATTTTCCACCCCTGGTCCGGAAAAGCTACCTCCGGAGGGAGATGCCCTTAGTTCCAGGGTATCGTCTCCCACACAAATGGGCTCCACTCCCTCAAAACGAATATCCGGGGTGGGAATCACATCCACCTGTGCGTGAAGGGAATCCCGGCATCCCCATTGTTCTACTACATAAGAAACCCTATGGCTTCCTGCTCCAGCCAGGGAAGGAATAAAAAAAGAATCTCTTACTCCTCCTCCGGCAAAGTATCCTCCTTTGGGCTTACCCGAGGGTAAAAGTATGGAATCGGCGTACACACAGAGGCTGCTGTCCCTCATGGGAAATTTTTTGGCTTCCGGAACAGAGATAATTTCTATATCTCCACTAATGCTGGCCTTGCAGCCTCCTTCGGTGGGGTAGACGTAAGTCAGGGTAAACAAGGCAGGAATCAGGTCCTGGGGGTAGAAGACATTATTTTTGACTCCCGGTCCCTTGTAGTAACCCCCTTTGGGTCTCCCGTGATCCAGGCGGAGGGGAGGGGCATTGAGGCAAAGATCAGGAAAAGGACGCAGGCTTAGGGCGGGGAGTCCATGCACATAAGCCTTTGAAGACCAGACTCTACGGTCAGCTGAGTCGAGGAGAGAAAATAGGTAAAGGGAGGAATGGTGAATGTCTGTGGGCAGGTCCACATCAAATTGGCCGAAGGGAGAGAGAAACTTCAGCTTACTCAGGGCAATGCTGGAGGCGCCATTGCTCATCTCCTGGCAAACCAGCAGGTAGTTTTGACCCCTTACTGCTTCAAAGTTGGAAATCCTATGGGTAAAAATAAGGGTATCTCCGGCGCAATATTCCTTCTTGTCCATCTGCAACTGAATGGATGTCTCTTCACTCTGGGCCATTACCTGTGAGAAAAACAGAAGACCCGCTCCATGGAGAAGGAAAGCCAGGAAGAAATTTATGAAAAGGCGTAAGGGCATAGGTCTTTTAAGGGAATCAGGTAATAGCTTCTTTCAAAAATAGAAGTCATTTTGGCAAGAATCACTCTTTCCTGTGTCAATTTCTAATCCTGCTGCGTAAATGGACATTTTTATAAAATTTGATAAAAAATGAAGATACATCCTAGCCTTTGAGGGGAGGGAGAAGGAATTTCCTTAACTTTTTACCTTTAGCCAGGGTATAACTTGGACTTGATTTTATTCTAATGAATAAATTTCGAATGAAAATAAACGTAAGCTTACTCATCCTTCTGGCTGCTGCTGTTTTTCCTTTTTCGCTTAGGGCCCAGGCGGACTCCAGCCGACTTGTTACTCCGAATGCCAGTGAAGAGGCGAAGCAGTTGTATGCCTACCTGACTTTCATCTCGGGAAGAAAAACCCTCGCTGGCCAACACTGCGCTCCATTGATTGGGTCTACCCGTTTGGCAGTGGTCCATCGCAAGACGGGGCATTATCCGGCGGTTTTTGGTCAGGACTTTGGCTTTAGCTATCCCGGCTATTGGGATGGGATAAATTTCCGCCAAAAGATCGTTGATGAGGCCATTCGGAGGCACAGGGAGGGCTTTATCATTACCCTGATGTGGCACGCAGTACCTCCGACCATGGACGAACCTGTGAGTTTTGAAGAAGGTGTACAGTCCAGCCTCACCAATCGACAATGGCAGGCCCTCATCACCCCCGGCACCTATCTTCATGAAAGATGGAAATCACAGGTGGATGTCATCGCGTGGTTTTTGCGCCAACTCCAGTATGCCAGGGTCCCGGTCATCTGGCGGCCCTACCACGAGATGAATGGAGGCTGGTTCTGGTGGGGCAAGCGAAGGGGAGAAAATGGGTACAAGCAGCTTTATCGCATGCTGTACGATCGCCTGGTCAATTTTCATCGGCTTAGAAACCTGATTTGGGTTTACAATACCAATGAGGTGAAGCTGGGGGTAGATGCCCATGAGGATTACTACCCCGGAGATGCCTTTGTGGATATTATAGCTACCGATATCTACCGAACGGCCTATGACGACAAAAATTATCAGCAGCTCAAAGCTCTGGCGGGTCCGGGCAAAAAGCTCCTGGCCCTGGGGGAGGTAGGCTTGCCTCCCAGCCCTCGTCTCCTGGAAAAGCAGCCGGAATGGCTTTGGTTCATGAAGTGGGACGATCCTGGGGAAGAAGATCCCGAGTTATTTAAAAAAATATACAAGAGTACTCAGGTCCTAAAGTTGGGTGACCTGCCCTGGACCCAATTGAAAAAAGTAAGGATGCATTATCCGGTGCTGGGAGAATGAGTGGAATAAGGGCGTTTTGAGTTGGAGAAAGGTGAAAAGCTTAAGCCTGGCGGAAAAGCTGGAAGTATGGAAAACGAATAAACAACTAATCGGATAATCAAGAAGTTAAATCATTGAAAGACAAAAGGATAATCTTTTGAACATTTTCAACAAATTGTGAACAGTTATTAACATATATTGCAAAGAATGTGGAATACTCTTATGCGGGCAAGTGAATATTTAGCGAATTTGAAATAAATAATTGGCAGGGTATCTGCAAATCGAATCAAAAGCTAACAAGAATAAGAGTCATGAATAAGGGAGCAAAGATTTCAAATGGTTCATTTTTCCCAACTGCTTGGGATATTTCTCTTCAAAAAGATCCTGAAGGCCACGGCATCGGTGGGACCAATTAGAAATCGCTATTAATGGTTTCTGTAAAATCAACCCCTGACGAGCCTCTCATTCAATTTGGGAGGCTTAATTGGTTTATTTCACTTGTTTTTTTGAGGTATAACTATTTTCAGAGTTCAAAATATTTATTTAAATTTACTAATAAGAAAATTTCTATCACTCTATTTTTTAGCTATTACTTATTATACATATATCCTAAGCTCTACCCACCCATGACGGACAAAAGCCTCACTATTTACGTTGCTGCCTCGAAAAAACAAAAACTCCTCCTTCAAAAGCTGGAGAAGTTATTAAAGGAAAAAAAAATAAGGGTAAAGTCTAAGAATAAGAAACTGACTTCCTTTGGGAGGGATATTCTTGATCGTATCTTTACGGATAAAATTCAGGTTAATGGAGTAGTTTTCATTTTTGATGGTAGTGAATTTAAATACGATAAATCGGAGGACGAGTGCCACATCGAAAAGAGCATTGTTACAGACGCGACCATCATATTGAAGGAATTAGGAAATCTTTCTGTGTTTTGGATGATGCCATGGGAGATGGAAGTAGAAGCGACAGGGCTGGAGACCGATTTGACCATATTCAGGTATAGCCATGAAAGGCTCAAAAATAATGGAGATGCCCTGGATCTAGATTTAAAAGATTACGCCAAGGAAATTGCTTTCCAGATTAGAAAAAATGATCAGATCAGCAAAGAATCCAGTTCTCTGCGAACTTCGCTTAGAGATAATGATATTTCTGATCTTTCTTACGTGTTCAATGTGCAAGTCATCAATGAAGCGGGAGATGCCATTATCACGAAGCAGACCAAATTTATCCCTAAGACCAAAGGAATTCGAAAAAGGAAGCACGAGGCATTTTCATATACGGACGAACAGGACACAAAAAGTTTGAAATTGAAAGTATGGGAGGGAAAACTAGACCAGGAAGGATGTAAATTTTTGGAATTTGACTTCGAGAATGAATACAAATCCAGGAAAGAGTTTGTCGTTTATTTTTATGAATCTTTGAAGCCTAACCAGGAATTTACCTATTCTTACAGGTATATATGGAATGACTTATTTCCCAAGGCGGATAAGCTTAACCGCTTCGTAATCAAGCCTAATGCCCCTTCCTTAGAGTTCAATCTTGTCCTCCCATCCATGTGGGCGATCAAGGATGACTCCTTCAAGGTCAGGGAGGAATACCCCCAGGAAACTCTTAAAAGTGGTAAAACCCGAACCGTAAGGGCTGATCGTCAAGATGGAAGCTTCGATAGGCTTAATTTGTATCGCTACTACACGATGAGTTTTGAAGATATAGATACAGAATTAGACGAAATAAAAATTGATTGGGACTTTCAGGATTTTAGTGGCCTGGGATAATCTAGGATTATATTTTCTTTTATTTATCCGAAATTTAATCTTAATTTGCGCCTCCTTCATAGAAATGACGGAGGATTGTTTCTTTAGCTAGGAAGAAAAAGAATTTTTCAAACTCATTTATTTTAACATAAAATTTGGGTGATGATCACTCGAATATCTGATGTCGCTGACTCCCAAATTTCACCGTTCAATCTCATTGTAAAATGGCTACCAATTCATATAAAGAGACGATGGAAAGGCACAACCTGACCATCGGACAGCTCAGAAGATATGCTCATTTCAGCAAATCTCTCTACCGCAAGGTAATGAGAAAGAAGTATACTCCCGCTGAAACTACCATGATCCTACTGGTTACTGCCATTAACAAGGCCGCTGGCACTTCTTACGAGGCAGAAGAAGTCTTTCCAAAGATTTCAAAAGGGAACAGGCACGCTAAAACCGGAGTTGGTGGAACACACTCAGCCAAGGCTGCAGAGGTAAAAACTCCTGTAAAAGCAAAAGCTGCTCCTAAGAAAGAAGAATTAGAGGAGAAAAATGAGGAGGCTGAAGCCAACAAAGAAGTTAAAGCAAAAGCTTCAAAGACTTCCCCTAAAGAGCAAAAAGAGGGTGTCGGAGGGACCAGAAAGCCTGAATCTGAAGCAAGTGAAGTAAAAGCCGAAGCTAAGGCCGAGTCCGAAGATAAAGAAGCAGCTGAGTCCAAAGCAAAGGCCAAATCCAAGAAGGCCAAAAAGGAAGCCGAGGACAAAGACGCTGATGACGATAAAGAATAAGCTTTTATAGGCTTATTCTTTTGCTGTTTTAAAACCAATCCAATTGTCCTTACAATCTCTGAATTCTGACTTAAATTTCACTCAATCCAAATTTCTCTTTTTATAAACTCACAGTACATGAAGTACCTTATACAAAATTCCGGTATTGGAGGCACCAACTAAAAAAGTGCCTTGTCCCAGATTTTCTATTTCCTTTTAGCCATGAATTTAGCTGGAATAAAGAGAAGATTTCCCCGCTCGCCTTTTCTCGTCTGTTTCTCCCTAACTTCTTGCTTATGTTTACCTTTGGATTATCCATAAGTAAGACCATGATTCATGAGTCCTCTAGCTTCACCCCCTCACTTAGGGCCGGGCATCCTTTGCTTGGTGCTGACCCTGGCCTTTCTGGGCTGTCCCTCCCTTTGTCTAAAGGCTCAGAAATTTCAATACAGGCTCGATCCGGGCCGAGAAAGTCCCGTGCAGGACATGATCGAAACCCAAAGTGGAGATTACCTCTTTTCCAGCTTTAGCAGCAGTTCCATCAACATTACCCGCCTCGACTACCTCAATGGGATTGAATGGAGCCGGGACTACAGCTTTCCCCACAGCATCAGCGAAACCAAGATTCTGGAGTGGCCCGGCCAGCATGCCTTCCTTATTTCCGCTTTCGCCCTTACCAATGCCCAAAATCGAATTCTCATGAAGATAGACTCCCTGGGCAATGTACTCTGGTCCAGGAGATTTGGAGGGATCAACGATGTCAACGCTGCTAACCAGGGCCTGACCGATGCCGTAGTCCTGCCTTCCGGTAATGTCTTCTTTGTCGGAGGAGCCTCTGCGATTTTGAATTCTACCGGAGCCAACGACCTTTTTGTCGGGAAGGTGGACCCCGCCGGAAACCTGATCTGGGGCCGTAGCATCTGCTTTTCCTGCCTGGGCAACTTTGAGGCGGCTGTTTCCGACCTTTTTCTTCTCTCGGATGGCCAACCCGTTCTTACAGGCATCCTTACCCCACCCGCCGCTGTAGGCGCTCCCACCGAAGACCTCCTCCTCATGAAGTTTGACACCACCGGAAATATCCTCTGGAATCGGGCTTACAATAACCTGGTAGGATTTTTTGGAGGAGATGAAGTGGGAAAAGAGGTGAAAGAACTCCCCAATGGCAACCTCGTTGTGGCTGGAATCGCTTCTTCATTTTCACCTAGTTTTCAGGATGGCATCATCCTGGAGACCCTCCCTAACGGAAATTACTCCAGGGCCCTGCGGATCAACATTGCCACGGGTTCCCACGACGTAGAATTTGACCATATCATTCCTTTAGACAACAATACTGTAGTCGTTCCGGGCAGTTCCAATGAAAATGTTAGCCCCTCCTTGGGGCGGGAATACAATTTTCTGGCCCAGATCAAGTTGAGTGGAAGCATCGATTGGCGCTGGTCCTATTTTTCTGAAACATCGGTGGGCTTCCTGACCTTCTCCAATGCCCTAGTAGAAAGAAAGCAAGGAGGCTATGCCTATATGGCTAATTTCGCTCGCTTCTTTGACAATCTCTATCCTGTCTTGCTCTCCACAGACGAACTGGGACTCACAGGCTGCGACAGCCTGATCAGCCTTTCTACCCAAGCTCTCATCCTAAATCAGCTTAATTTCCTTCCCCCCCTTAGTCCGAGCAGCAGTTCTTCCGCTTATTCAGTTTTGGCCAGCAACTTCAATGGATACGATTTTACCCTTCCCAATCTCTCTTTAGGAAGGGATACCAGCATCTGCGCAACTTTTTCTATGGTGCTGGATGCAGATGTAGGGCAGCCGGCGACCTACGCCTGGAGTACAGGGGCTAGCAGCAGTAGCATTGTGGTTGATTCTCAGGATACTTACTACGTAGACATCAACCTGATCAATGAGTGCGTGAATCTGAGAGATACTTTTACAGTAATTTGTGATACGGTGCTGCCGGTTGTCTTTAGCAATTTTGAGGTCAGGGAAGAAAAGTGGGCTGCCAACTTTGGGGTCAGGCTTAGTTTTGTCGTCCGGGACCTGGCAGCCGGCCTTCCTTTCCTGATCGAGCGCCGAGGCGAAGGGGGAGGATACGAAGAAATTGCAGAGCTTTATGGCAGCGGTTTTCAGGATTACCTGGACGAGGAGCCCCTGGAAGGAAGGTCATTTTACCGCCTAAAAGCCCTGGATGGATCGGGCAGCGAATTTTATTCTAATGAAGCTAGCTTTTACCTATCTTCCTCATCCTCCTGGAACCTCAAGCAGGGTCAGGATTTCCTGCGAATAGAGATAGCCCAAAGCTCAATGGTAGGCTCGGAGGCTTTTTTGATGGACAATCGGGGGCGAATCCTGTCCAGATATACCTTCCACCGCTATCCGGAGAGCTTTTCCTTTTCTACCTTAGACATGGCCTGGGGAGTCTACCGCGTCATGGTCAAAGACAGTAGGGGAGAAGTCTCCATGCGAACCATCCTTTTGAGAAAATAACCAGGACATGGCGAAGGATAAGCCTGAAGAGTTCCCGGTAGTTTTAGGCAAAAGAAAAATGTAAGTTGGTTTAAGATTAGAGATCAATACGAATGGATAATCATTAGTATTCTCAAAATTTAAGTTTCATCCTTATGCGCCTTGTTGCTGTCCTGCTAATCTGTGTGATTTCCTTGAGTTGTGAAAGCCCCATGAAGGAAGAGAAGGTCGAATCTGGCATGGCTTCTTTTAACCTTGACCTCGAAGAAGCTGAGCGGCTGAGCCGGCTGGCCTTTGAATGCATAGACCAGGAGTACCCCAACAAATTGGGGCAGGTGTTGGGAGACTCTTCCTACCTCGCTCCGCCATCTACCCTCCATCCGACTTTTTATGGTTGTTTTGACTGGCATTCTGCTGTCCATGGGCATTGGTCTCTGGTGAGAATCCTCAAAGAATACCCCAATATCTCCGGAGCAGGAGAAATAAGAAAAAAGATTTCCGCTAACCTTACTCCTACCAACATCGCCAGGGAGGTGGCATACTTTGATGATGTCCATAACAAGAACTACGAAAGAACCTATGGCTGGGCTTGGTTGCTGAAATTGGTCGAAGAACTTGATGGCTGGGAAGATGAAGAGGGCCAAAGCTGGAGGCAAGCTTTAAGGCCCCTGGAAAATCTCATGGTGGAGAAATTTGAAGCCTTTCTTCCCAAGTTGACCTATCCGATACGGGTAGGGGAGCATCCCAACACGGCCTTTGCCTTGAGTTTGGCCTGGGATTATGCAGAAAAAGTGAAGAGGGATAGCTTAAGGTTACTGATCGAAAGCAGGGCCAGGGCTTATTACCTGGACGACAAAAACTGTCCGATTGGATGGGAGCCGGGAGGCTTTGACTTTCTTTCTCCCTGTCTAGAAGAGGCTGATATCATGAGTCGGGTACTTCCCCAAAAAGAGTTTCAAAAGTGGATGAAGGGATTTCTCCCTTCCCTGGAGTCATTGGAACCTGCCGAGGTCAGCGATCGCTCTGACGGCAAGCTTGTTCATCTGGATGGACTAAACCTGAGTCGGGCATGGGTTCTTTATCGCCTGGCAGAAAGGCTCCCTGAGCAGGAGAGCGGGATCCGAAACTTGGCTGACCTTCACTTGGCTGCCAGTCTGCCGGAGGTAAGTGGGGGAGACTATGCAGGAGGACACTGGCTGGCCTCCTTTGCCCTTTACGCCCTGGCAAGTAAGGATATCCACAGCCCCTGAGGGTAAAGGGCTTGCCCAGGCAAGGGAAGAAGTGTACTTTTGGACATGAAAAAAATCAGCCCCTCCTCCTCAATTCTGCTTCTGGCATGTCTCCTCCTATTTTCCTATGCCTGTCAGCCCTCAGGGGAAGGCAAAAAGGAAAGCGAGGCGCAGAGCGCCAATGAATTCATGCACCAGCGTTCCTTCGATGATCTAGTAGCAGCCTTCGAAGACCCTGCAAGGATGTCATGGCAAAAACCCGATGGAGTCATCGATTTGCTGGGAGAGGTCAAGGGCAAAACAATCATGGACATTGGTTGTGGTACGGGCTACTTCGCCTTCCGGCTGGCCGAAGCAGGGGCCCAGGTCATCTGCGCCGATGTGGATAGCCAGTTTCTGGCTTATGTTAGGGAAAAAAAGCTCGGTATGGAAAAAGGAGACAGCCTCATATCCCTCAAAAAGGTCCCCTACGACTCTCCTGATCTGGAGAAAAACTCGGTAGATAAGGTCATGATTGTCAATACCTATCACCACATCGAAAACCGGGGTTCCTACTTTAGGGAAGTGAAGGAAGGGTTGAAAAAAGGAGGAAGGCTGATGGTGGTTGACTTTCTGAAAGTAGAACTGCCCGAGGGCCCGCCGATGAAGATGAAGCTCTCTGCCGAAGAGGTGATGGAGGAATTGCGGGAGGCGGGCTTTGTAGAGTTTGAAGTCAATGAAGAGCTTCTGCCCTACCAGTATATCATTCTGGCCTCCTGAAAAGTTCCAGTTGACAACGAAAATTAGGCTAAACCCGTGAGATTCAAAGATATAATTGGTCAAAAAGAGGCTGTTAGCCACATCCAGGATACCATTGCTCAGGGCAAACTGGCCCATGGGTTGATGCTGGTCGGACCTTCGGGAGTAGGCAAGTTAGCCCTGGCGACGGCTATGGCTCAGTACGTCAACTGTTTGCAGCCGGAGGAGGGAGATTCTTGTGGAAGATGCTCTTCCTGTATAAAAATTTCCAGAGGGTTGCACCCGGATCTCAACTACATCCTTCCGATTATTTCCAAGACAGAGGGGGGAAAAAAACTCCTGACAGCTGCCTATTTCGATCAATTCAGGGAGGCTTTTTTCGGAGATCACTACTTTAGCTTTGCCGAATGGCAGCGGCTTTTGGGAGGAGAAAACAAGCAGCTCTTCATCTCGGTCCACGAGATCAGGGAACTCAAAAGGCGTATTTTTTTGAAGGCTTTTGAGGGCAAATACAAGGTGATCATCCTTTGGAATGCCGAAAAAATCAACACAGAAGGAGCCAATGCCTTTCTCAAATTGCTGGAAGAACCCCCGGATCGTACCCTGATTCTGCTTACCTGTAGCGATCCTTCCCTCCTATTGACGACTATCAATTCCCGGGTACAGCGAGTCATGATGGGACGTGTTTCTCCGGCTGAGATCAAGGCCTATCTGGAAGAAAAGTTGGAGGTTGAAGAAAAGAGAGCCGAAGAAATATCGCGAATTTCAGAGGGCAGTTTGGGAGAGGCCAGGGCCTTCCTGCACGAGAGTTCAGTCCAGATGAGCCAGTTGTACGCCGAATGGATGCGGGCGGTCTATCTGGGTGATTATCAAAAGATTCAGGATCAGTTGGAGAATGTCTTGAGGGAGAGCAAGGAGTTTCAGAAACTATTTTTAGAAATTTCTATCAAGAAAATGAGGGATTCTCTCCTCTACCATCTTGGGGTAAAAGAATTGGCCCTGACAACAGATAGTGAACGGGATTTTCAGGAGAACTTTTCTAAGATTATCGACGCTGAAAAGGTTGAGCAAATCATTCTGAGGATGGAAGAAGGGCACAGGGCCATTACCGGGAATGCCAATCCGCAGATGACTTTGACGGCCCTTTCGCTTAGGCTTCATGCGATCATGAAGGGATAAATCTCGGGTTTGGAGTGAAAATCTTACCTGGAAAAAGAAAATTTTATGTTTGTACCTTCGTAAGAGAAAATAATAGAGACGATATATCAAAATAGAAACACCAAAGACCAGGGGTATATGAGGCATCCTGTTTTTCCGTGGATCATCCTAATTTTTACGGCTTTTTATGTGCTGGCCCTGTCCTATTATTCCAATAATAGGGCTCCCCTTGATCCTAGTTACACCTTTTATGACTCAACGGCGGTAGAAGTGATCGGCCAGGGCCTGGCTGAAGCACCGGAAGTCTATGGGCAGTTTAACAACATCCTGGAAGGCAGGCGGCAGATCGTGGCGGCTGAGTATAGCGATCCTTTGCAACAGCAACTTACCTTTCGGGTTAACAGCCCCCGTCCGGCGGTCATCTATGTAAACGAAGAGGCCGTGGAGGTCATTCTCCTTCCCGGAGATACCTCTCTCAAGGTGATGGCCTACTTTTCGGAGGAGGAAGAAAGATTGGATTCGGTGCACTTTGAAGGTAAGTCTGCACCCATGGCCTATTATTACAAGTCAAAAAAACAGGCCCTAAAGCAGCAAAACATACGTGCCAGCCGCCATGTGGTCCTTACAGATGATTTTGAGGCTTATTCGCGGGCGGTGGATTCTATGGCTGCCTCCGAACTTGTCTTTCTGGTGGAACAGGAAGTTTTTCAGGCCCTGCCCGAGTGGTTTACCCAGTTTGAAAAAAACGAGATTCTCTATCAAAAAGCCTATCTCAAACTCTCTGCGGCTTACAATCAGTCCGTTGATCCTTCCCTCCTTGACAAGGTAAGGGTCAGCAACAAGGGAGCTGTATTTTCTTATTATTACTACCTTTATCTGGGCAGTTATTTTTCTCACCTTCAGGGAAAGGGGCCGGATATCCAGCAGGCTAGTTATGAAGAAATGCTCAACCATCAGCTTCAATTGGCAGATTCCATCTTGCAGGGGGCTCCTCATGATGTATTTATTTCCCGCCTCATCTTTCAGCAATTGGCGATGGACAACTACAGGTTGAGCGAAAAACTTTTCCTGTATTGGCAGGAGAAATTCAACAGCCAGAAATACAAGAGATACCTCAAAACACAATTGCTCAAACACAAGGAAAAGTCTGGATTCTAGGATCTCGACCAGGGTTGAGGGAAGGGGAAAGTCACCGGATTTTTTCAAAGCAGAAGAAAGTTTTCTATATTCAGATATTATTTTAATAATGCATCCAACAGCATCGTTCTTTTTGTAAAATTATTGCTAATATTTGCAATAGCGACCAGGCTTGATTGCTGGTCAAATTATTTTGTCATCACGGGGTCTTCCCAATAGGAGGATTGAGAAGCAGGGATGAAGGAGGTAGATACATGGCAAGGATATAACCTGAGCGTCGACTCAGTAAGTATATATATCTTATTTTCAGGCTATTAAAAGGAGCTTTCTTTGAGAAAGTCTCACGTATATATTCCTACCTTCCCTCTTTCCATGTTAGATTGTGCTTCCATCCTCCGGACCCTTTAAATATATAGATAAATGGGTTGTAGCACTTGCGGAACAGGAGGCTGCTCCTCGGAAGGATGCGGCCAAAAAGGTGGTTGCGCGACAGGAGGCTGTAACAAGCTCAATACATACGACTGGCTGGGGAATATGCTTTCCCCCGATCAGTCCGAAGTAGACAACGTCTACGAAGTTAGATTCAAAAATACCCGAAAAGGATTTTACCGGAATGTCAATGGCCTGCGCCTTTACATCGGCGATAAGGTCGTCGTGGAAAGCGACAGGGGCTATGATGTGGGCACCCTTTCCCTGGGGGGGGTGATGGCCGAACTTCAAATGAAGAAGAAGGGGGTCAAAAAAGACATCAAAGATATTCCCCGCATTTATCGCAAGGCAAATGAGGCTGACATTGAGCAGCTCCAGGCTGTACGTGAGCGTGAGCCGGAGACCCTGGTCAAGTCGCGAGAGATTATCGAGGAACTTAGTCTGGATATGAAGCTCTCTGAAGTTGAATTTCAGGGCGACAATTGCAAAGCCATCTTTTATTACATCGCCGATCATCGGGTAGACTTTCGACAGTTGATCAAGGTCCTGGCCCGCGAGTTTCGCATACGGGTGGAAATGAAGCAAATTGGTCTGAGGCATGAGGCCGGTTTGGTAGGAGGTATTGGTTCCTGTGGACGAGAACTCTGCTGCTCGACCTGGCTCACGGAGTTTAAGACGGTAAGCACTTCTGCCGCCCGCTATCAGAACCTCTCTCTCAATCCCATGAAAATCTCGGGCATGTGTGGCCGCCTGAAATGCTGCCTCAACTATGAGTTGGAGACCTATCTGGATGCCCTGATCGATTTTCCTGAAGTTACCCATATCATTACCAGCAAGGGAAGGGCCAGGCTGGAAAAGACGGATATCTTCAAGCGGACCATGTGGTTCTGCTACGAAAAAGAAAGTACCTGGTATCCTTTTACCATTGAAAAAGTAAAGGAGATCATCATCGCCAACGAAAAAGGTGAAAAGCCCGATATCGTAATGAGAGGCATCATTGGGATAGCTGATGACGATGGAGAGGGAAGTTCAGAAGACTTTGAAATGGTGGATTTTGTAGGGGCAGCCGACCTCTTGGAAGAGCGCAAAAGCGAAGAAGACAACCGAAACCGTTCTGGAAATCGGAACAAGAGAAAAAATCAAGAAAACCGTCACAACAAAAAAAGCAGGCGAGGCAACAACAAGCCTAGGGGCAAGCAAGATGATAGCGGCAACAATTCAAACTCAGACAACAGGAACCAAGAGGGAGGCAAGCAGGGACAGAATCAACGAGGCCCCAGTAACCGAAAAAAATCCTCCCGGAGAGGACCCAACAGAGGCAACAACCGCAGGGGTGGACCCCATAAAGGTGGCAACAATAAGGGAGGAAATGACAAGAAAGATTAGAATTCCAAGGCAAAGATTACTTTGTGGCTTGTCCTTATGCTTCCTGGGCATTGCCCTGCTTACGATAAGCTGTGATTCGGAAGATTTTGCTTACCAGCACGAGTTTCCCAATGCCTGCTGGGGCATAGAAGATACCCTCGATGTCAATATCTCAGCTGATGGTAGGGGGCTGATGCGTCTCTATTTAGATATGTCTAAAGATTATCCCTATCAAAATATCTACCTGAAACTTTTCTACACCAACGCAGAAGGAATTGACGTGGATACCTTGCTCAATGATACCCTCCTCACTCCTACAGGCGAGTTTTTGGTCGAACCTCAAGGGGGGAAGTACCGCTTTGCCTATGCAGAAGGGCTGGACATGGGTAGTACTTTCGAGGGAAAAATTATCCAATACATGAGGGAAGAAGATCTCTGTGGCATCCATGGCCTTGGTATTGCCTGGGAATCGAAGTAAGGGGCCTCAGGGCAGGTCCTCAAGGATCTTTTCCATCGACATAGATCTGGACCCCTTGATGAGAATAGTATCCAGTCCCTGGATCAGACTGTGCAGCAGGGGAATCAAGTCTTCCTTTTTTTCAAACCAATGGGTATTTTTCCCTTGATAGGTCTGAATCATATGCTTCATTCTAGGGCCGACTCCAATTAGGAGGTCTACCTGATGGCCATTTAGAAATTCTCCAATTTCGGCGTGTAGCCTCTCCTCTTCTTCTCCCAATTCGTACATGTCTCCCAGGATCAAGCCTATTTTTCCTTTTTCTGTAGCCAGCACGTGAGCAATAGAAGCCTTCATGGAGGAGGGATTGGCATTATAGGCATCCAGCCACACCTTATGGTCACGCTTTTGAACTACCTGGGAACGATTGTTTTGAGGGAGGTATTGGTAAATACCCGCTTGTATGCCTTCCCTGCTGATTCCTAAGGTGTCGGCCACGGCAACAGCCGAAAGGATATTCATTCCATTATACTCACCGGTCAGGCGGGACCGTATCTCCAGGGGATCACTCCAATTTCTGGCATATATGTCCAGCTTCATTTCCAGGAGAGACTGTTCCTTCCAGGTAAAATAATAGTCAGCATCCTCGGTCCCAAAGCTTACCTGATTCTCATAAGGCTGGGCGGACTGCCGCACGCGATGGTCAGCTTGGTTGACGAAGATTTTTCCTCCCCGCCCACCGACAAAATCGAAAAGGGCTCCCTTGGTCTTTCGCACTCCTTCGAGACTTCCTAGTTTTTCAAGGTGGGCATGACCTACATTGGTGATGAGACCCATGTCAGGCTCTGCAATGGCTGCGAGTTCGGCGATATCTCCGGGCTGATTGGCCCCCATCTCAACGATGGCCCATTCGCAGTCCTCAGGAATGGCCAAGATGGTAAGGGGAACCCCAATATGATTGTTGAAATTGCCTCGGGTAGCGAATATCTTCTTTTCAGTAGCCAAAACCGAAGCCAGCAACTCCTTGGTTGTGGTCTTTCCATTGCTACCGGTAAGGCCTATCATGGAAACTCCCAGTTCTCGCCTCCTTTGTGTGCCCAGTTGCTGAAGGCTTTTGAGGGCATTGTCTACCAAGATATACCTCTCGTCATCCTCCTTGTAAAATTCCTCATCATCCACCACTACCCGGGCGGCTCCTGCTTCCAGGGCTTTGGCAGCGAAGCTGTTGCCGTTAAAATTATCCCCTTTGAGGGCAAAGAAAATATCCCCAGAAGAAATGTTGCGGGTATCGGTAGAGACAGAAGGATGCCTGTGGAAATGGTCTAACAGGTTCACGATCAGAGAAAATTTTTATTGGACATAGGATGAATTAGGAGATTTTGTGTAACATATGATACCTCTATCCGGTCTTATAGGTAAATCTAAGTAAAAACCCGCCAGTTTAGAAGGGTACTGACGATTGTTCTGGTAGATAAGAGAAACATTCGCGAAATTACAAATCATCTTTCGGATTCAAGGTTATATTTTCCCGTAGCCACCTGTCAGCGAATGAATATTGTCGGCTTTCCAGAATCGGAAGCATGCCTTTGACACGGTGTCTGAGATAAGAGAAACTTCCAGATGAATCTATATTTTAAGATAAGCATTATGCCAAAAACACTCTTGACTCTCCTAGTCTTTTTGTCAACTCTGTGCTTAGAAGCGCAGAATTACAGGTTGAGTGCAGATATTTCTATCAAGGATATCAATGGAAGGGATATGCCTGCCGCCTGGATAGGTGGCCTGAACAATCCCCACCTTCACAACATGGACCTGAATGGAGATGGTAGGCAGGACTTGGTGATCGCGGAGCACAGCGGACAACTTAAGAATATCTCCTTTATTCCTTTGGTTCATGTGCAGGGAAGCGATTTCCGTTACGCGCCTGAATACAGCCGTTTTTTTGACAACTGCGAATGCTATGAGTGGGCCATTCTCAAGGACTTCAACTACGACAGCATCCCCGATGTATTTTGTGGGAGGAATCCAGGCCAAAATTTCAAAGTCTACAAGGCGGTAGAGCACTGCAGAGATTCATTTAGTTATGTCCTTCAGAATGACCCTCTGAATTTTGCTCGTTTTTCCGAGACAGATACCACGGCAGTTACCATGTCTCGGGGAGACATACCTGCTATTGCGGATGTAGACTTCGATGGGGATATTGATATTCTTACGTCTAATACTGCGAATAGCCGCATCCACTGGTACAGAAATCTGGCTGTGGAAAAAGGCTTGAATCCCGGCGTCCTTAAATATGATCGTGATACCGAATGCTGGGGCCATTTTGGAGAAAATGACGCGAACGACCAGCTCAAACTTGCAGATACCACAGCCTTTGGCTGCGAAATTGTGAAGAAAAGGTTGGCGGGACCTCGTCACTCGGGATCTACCTTCCTTGTATTTGACAGCAATGGAGATTCTTTGGTGGAGGTGCTTATCGGTGACGTTGACACCTACCGCATGCACATGGCCCTCAATGCCGGGAAGCGAGACGATGCCCTCATGATTAAGGCCATCTACAATTACCCCAATACCGATTCCAGCATTTACATGTCTCAATTTTTGAAGGCTTCCTATGTGGACCTCAATGGAGATGGCCTTCGCGACCTTTCTGTCAATCCCCACGATCCAAGTCCCCTGGTCATCGAAAATAGGACCCCTATCCTTTGGTATGAAAATACGGGAGCCTCATTTTTACCTAATTTTCGCTTCCGGGGAAGGACCCTCGTGGTAAATGACATGGTGGACGCAGGATTTGAGGCCAGGCCAGAGTTCGTAGATATTGACGAAGATGGCCTGATGGATCTTTTGCTTGGGTCTACTGCGGCATCCAGCCTGGACGGAGGAAGCCTGCGTACCCGTACCGAGTTTCATCTATACAAAAATACAGGGACCGTTACGGTTCCTGAATTTCGCTTTGAGACTGATCTCTACCTGGATTTGAATGCAGGACCTCCCTTTATCAACAAGCCTGATCCTGCTGCCGGCGACCTGGACAATGATGGCGATCCTGACCTGCTGATCGGTGCCGGCGACGGAAGAATTTATTACTACGTCAATCAGGCCGCTGCAGGACGTACAGCAAGTTTCCAGCTTTCCTCAGATGTGCTGCTGAGAAGCAGCAACGGTGCTCCTATCATCGTTTTCAATGATGCTTCCCCCGATCTTTTTGATTATGACAGCGACGGCGACCTGGACCTTTTTATTGGAAACGGATTGGGGAGGATTTACTACTATGAGAATGTAGGGACAGCCACCAATTTTTCTTTTGAACTTAGAAGCGAAAGATTCGGAGACATCAAGATCAGCAGCAACATCGGCCTCACTGATACCCTCGTAAACGTCTACCCGACCATGGCGGACTACAACAGAGACGGATTTGCTGATCTTATTGTCGGAGGGCCTTCAGGCTATGTAGAGATATTCACCGATGCCTTTCAGGGCCTTCAGAAGCCGCTTTCCAGGCCAGATACCCTCCTTGAAATGTCTTTTCGCGCCCAGGCAGCACCCGCTGTCGCCGATATATTCGACAATGGAAGGATCAGTTTTGTCATTGGCACAGAAGAAGGAGGCCTGATGCTGGTAACCTCGGATACCTTTGCTTTTGATTACTGTGCTCTGGTAGATACGACACAGGACACAACCAACACGGATTCTAACACAACTAACCTCGATCCCCTGGGTCTCGCTAAGGTTCAGATTTATCCCAATCCAGCAAAGAATAGGATTTCGATCGTTTTTAAAGAGAGCTTTCCGGCAGGAGAGATCAAAAAGGCAGCCATCTACAACCAGTTGGGGCAGATGATGGGTCAAAGAGAAATCTTAGGTCAGAAATATGACTGGAACATTCAGGAAATTCCGGAAGGATTGTATTTTGTGCGGGTAGAAGCTCTGGGAAAAAGCTTCGTTCAAAAGATAATCATTCGAAGATAAGACGCTGGTATTCCTATGATTCATATTCTCGATCTGCAGTTTAAGACCCGCGAAGCCATAGCTTCCTTTGTTATCCCCTCTTCTGAGGGACTCATCCTGGTAGAGTCGGGTCCACACTCGACTTTTACCCACCTGGAAAAAGGTCTTGTCGAACTGGGCTACCACATTGATCAGGTCAAGCACCTACTCTTGACACACATCCACTTTGACCATGCAGGAGCCGCCTGGGCCCTGGCTGAGAAAGGTGCCAAGGTCTACGTTCATCCCAGGGGATACAAGCATTTGCTTGATCCTAGGAGGATCTACAATTCCGCTAAACGCATCTATGGCGATCAGATGGAAGTTCTTTGGGGTGAAATGAAGGGTATAAATCCCGATCTTCTCATCCAAGTAGAGGATGAAGAAGAACTTCATATCGGAGGTCATCCGTTCAAAGCTTGGCATACTCCCGGCCATGCCAGTCACCATATCGCCTGGCAAATGGATGATGTAGTCTTCACGGGAGATGTAGCAGGTTGTAAGATCAACAATGGGCCTGTGGTTCCTCCCTGTCCCCCTCCAGACATAGATATTGAAGCCTGGAATGAATCCATTGACCGCTTGCTCAAGCTCGATTTGAAGACATTGATGCTGACCCATTACGGTAAGGTTGAGGAAATAGAGCCTCATTTTCAAGGACTTCGCAACATGCTGGAAGACTGGGCGCAGTGGATGAAGCCCCGCTTTGACAAAGGGCTGGCACCTGAAGAAATTACCCCTGAATTCAAAGTTTATGCAGCCGACCAACTCAAAGATGCGGGCCTTTCTCCGGAAGAAGTTGCCAAGTACGAAGCCGCTAACCCTGCATGGATGAGTGTAGCAGGCCTGCTCAGGTACTGGAAGAAAAAAACAGAGGCTGCCTGATAAGGGTAGCCTTAGTTAAAAGCCTTTTGGGTTGAGAGTAATTTTCCCCTGTAAACCCAGGGGCGCTATCTTGCAGTGATTCATATGCGGGAGTCTACCAGGATCAGGGCCTCTACCCATCGTTCTGTCCAGTGGAAGAGGGCAAGTTGCTGCTCTGTTTTCTCCAACCCTTCCTCTCGGAATGTCAATTCTATATTGAGCAACTGGTAGAAGCCATGTTCAGCAAGAGGAGCATCTAATTCATGGATTTTGCTAGGTCGGGCCTCGAGGTCCTTCCAGATTTTCGAGTGATAAATCCTTGTGGTGTCCTGAGAGGTGATCAAAGGAGTAAACTTTAGATCAATTGGCTGTCGATCTTTATTTTTCCAAAACCTACGCGAATTAACAGTTAAAAAAGATATTCAGGAACGCTGCGGCTACCTTGCCGAAGGTGTGTACAATCAGCCCCTTGGTTGATCTGACCTTGGAAGCATTTTGCAGGCCTGCTTTTTCTTGCAGCCAATTGAATATCGACTCGACAGGCTGCCTAATGCGCGAAACCGCGGTCGAAAAGAGATTGTCAGCAGCGGCATTGAACTGTCTTTCCCACTCGGATTGTCCTTTTACCAGCTTCACTGGTGTATAGAGAGGGCTGCCTTGGCTGATCAAATGCTGCTGTAGGTCTTTGTCAATATAAATCTTGTCTGCAAAAATGGCGCGTCCCTTCATTTGAGATATTTCTTCCCGCATCGCAGTAAGGTCGTGCCAGGAAGCCGGACTCACCTTCATCTGCTCTGGGAGGGGTAACCCTTCGGGTCGATGAAAGCCGATGAAATGCAGCTTCAAGCCATAGTAATGCATCTTTTTAGGGGCACAATAACCCTTGTCTACCAGTTCCGGGGCCACTTTCTCCTTTCGCTATCCCACCGACAAGAATGATCGGAAAAGAGTCTATGATACGCATATCTTTTATCCATTTGGCATCTGATTTGGCCATGTCTGCTGCTATGTGGCTAACCAGGTGCTCCATTCCCCCACAAAGGCGGTTGAGCCGACGATTGAAACCCACATAGCTTGGTAGGGCAGGAAACCAATCGAGCCAGTAATCATGCGATACTTCTACATCGACTTCACTTGAGGTTTTTGGCCTTGCATCAAGGCGAATAGGTATCCACAGAGCAGCTCTTGATCGGTGAATTCTCCTTTATTTCCATTGGGACTAAATCTTTGGCAATACCAGCGAAGTTCATTATCATAGACTTCGCAAAGGTAGCTGTAGAGCGCAATCAGTTTGAGTTCTAGCATTCTTCAAACCAATGCTGTTTCGGCTACTTTTACGCTTTTTTCTTCTCGTTTATTCGTTGCCAACGGTTAATTCGCATGACTTTTGAATTTCCTGCAAAAAGCGAAGCCTCAACATAAAAAATTGTAAGCATACTGACAGAGAGGGGTCAGGTTGGGCTTGTCAGTCGGTCCAGGAGTTTCGTCAGGGAAGCCGTCAGGTTTTTGCGGCTGTACTTCTCGTAACCTTCCGTATGGGTGGGAACACTTCCATTTTCTTTGAATTCAAGGTAACGGGCGCTCAGAATAGCTATCAATTTTTCCAGGTCTTCAAAATCACAGGCAAATCCCCCCTTACACTCTTGGGTGACCGTGGCGGCGTCTCCATCTTCGGGGCCTATGACAAGGATAGGCCGGCGGGATGCCAGGTATTCGAAGACTTTTCCCGTAAGCTTACCCTTGGCATTTCGCTCTGATTGGTTGATAAGGATGAGGAGCAACTGTGAGCGCTGCATGGCGGCGATGGCTTCTTTGTGAGAGATATAGCCCAAATCTATCAGGTTCCTTCCCAGTCCCCTGGCCCGAAATTCGTCCAGGACCTCAGGAGCGATTTTTCCTGCAAGCTGTATGCGGAGGTCGCCGGCAAAGTCTTCGAATTCATTTTTGAGGGAATCCAGGGCCTTGTACAGGTTCTCCAGGCTGCGGTCTTTTTCGAAGGTTCCAATGTGGCTGATCATAAAATGTGGGCTGAGTGGCTCAGGTTCTCCCTCAAAATCCCGATCATCATAGCCATTGGGAATCCAACCGATGTCCTGAACCCCCAGTTTTTTGTCATAATCGATATAGGATTTTCCGACCTCATTGACGTGATCAGCCCCCAGGAGAACTTCCCTTTCCAGGCGCTTGTGCTTTTTCTCGGCCCAGGAGGAAAGCATGAGGTGTTCGAAAAACTCAATGTTGGTCCAGGGGTCTCTCATATCTACCAACCAGGGGAGGCCGGTTTTTTTCTTAATTCCCTTTCCGATAAGGTGCATGCTGTGAGGAGGACCGGTGCTGACCATGGCATCTACCGGATGATCCTTGAGGTATTGAGAAAGAAACTTGATGGAGGGATTGATCCAGGTCATGCGGGCGTCGGGGATAAAGAGATTGCCCCTAACCCAAATGCTGAGGTTGTCTTTGAGGGAGCGTTCCTTAGGCTCAAGGTAAAAAAGTCCATCCAGGCTTTTCCCTCCCTTTGACCCGGCTTCCTTATCTTTCTTGGGGAAAAGGTTGGTCAGGGCTTTTCGGGCTTCAAAAATCGGCTGTTTGATCACCTTTAGTCCTTCTGGAATTTCTTCCAACAGTGAGGGATCATGAAGGGGGTAATCAGGATTTTCGGGGGCATAGACGATGGGTTCCCACCCAAACTCTGGAAGGTATTTGACAAATTTTACCCAGCGCTGTACACCACCTCCACCCGAAGGAGGCCAGTAGTAGAGAATAATGAGGACTTTTTTCATTGAGGACCTGCTATGACTGAGGGGCAAGTTCCCTCAAAATCTTTTTGGCTGCAAATTTCTCCTGAAGTACCTGTAGAAAAAGCCCTTTGGCAATGCCGCATGAGAAGGACAGGGCTTAGAGGTCAAGTTCACCCATGGCCATAGGGTTGCATTTCATCAGCATTTCCTGAAGCTCGTTTCCATCAGACAATCAAGAGCTACAAAACGGATGAAAATCAAGGATTTTTTTGCGTTTTGTAATGACCACGAATGAATAGCTAAAGTGCGGTTGGGCTTATCATCAGCAATTTGTGGCCAACCCCAAGACCGCTGTAGGTAGCATCGCAAAAAATGATTCCTGATCATCATTTTTTATCGCTCGCTCGATTCCGCTGGTGTAAGTGTGCTTCTGTCCAGGGGGTAAACAATTCGAGGGAAAATGGACTTATGATTGATAAAATAAAATTTTTGTCCAAGTCAAAAAAGATTTTTGGGAGAGAAAACCTAATTTTTGCCTTTAATTTCTCCCTTGAGGAAATATCCTTTCTTCGTTCGTTAAAGCTGGTGCCAATGGAAACCAGGATGGGCCAGAGGGGTCTTAGCAAGTGAGCCATCCGGGAGAGAGGTTTTTAAGTTGATATGTTTGGAATTTCGCTAGACATACTGTTTGTATATTTTCTGCTATTATGTGCCGTATTTTTATTTGTAAACAAGCGAATATCTTTTGATGTCGCCTCTCTCATCATCATGGCTTGCCTGATCGTCTCCGGTATCCTCACCCCTTCCGAAGGGCTATCCGGTTTTAGCAATTCGGCTACCCTTACCATAGCCTGTATGTTTATCCTGAGCGAAGGCCTTACGCAGACCGGAGCCCTGGATAAGGGGGGAGATTATTTCTT
Organism: uncultured Bacteroidia bacterium; assembly: GCA_964564415.1. Classification (GTDB taxonomy): domain Bacteria; phylum Bacteroidota; class Bacteroidia; order J057; family J057; genus JALEFZ01. Next base: position 290,991 of record CAZMAV010000002.1, read on the forward strand.
AGAATTTAGTCGGTATCTCTTCAAGGTGGCTGTCCTAATTATCATGCTGATTATTGGAGTCATTTCGGCCTTCATCAACAATACTGCGGCGGTCGCTATCTTTATTCCGGTCTTGATAGGACTTTCAAAGAAATTGGGCAAAAGTGCGTCCAAGCTCCTCATGCCCCTCTCCTTTGCAGCCATGTTTGGAGGCGTTAGTACCCTGACCGGAACCTCTACCAATCTCCTCGTAGACTCAATTGCTACAGATAATGGCCTACAGCCTTTCTCCATGTTTGAGTTTGCTCCCATGGGGATCATCTACTTTGTGGCTGGCTTCATTTATCTTTTTGTCTTGGGCATAGATATGATTCCTTGCCGGAGAGAAAAAGAAGATCTGACCGAAAACTTTGGGATGGGTGAATACCTCACGGATGTGAAGTTGGGAGAGAATTCGGAATACGTTGATACTCCTTTGGCAGTGGGCATAATCATCGGAATGGTAGGTCTTGCGGCCTTTGGGGTAATGCCCATTATGGCCAGCGCTATCTGTGGAGTAGTCCTCATGATATTGAGTGGTTGCCTGACAAATGAGGAGGCTTGGCGCTCAATCAACTGGAAGGTCATTTTTCTGCTTGCCGGGATGCTGCCCCTGGGAGTGGCCATGGGAAAAACGGGGGCTGCCTCTTTGATGGCAGATACCAGCATCGCCTACCTGGAGGCTTTTGGTCCTCGTGCGGTATTGTCAGCCTTCTTTTTTCTATTTATGATGCTGACCAATGTCATTTCCAATCAGGCTAGGGCGGCCTTGCAGGCACCCATTACCATAGAGGTCTCTCAGTCCATTGGCGTCAACGCCGAACCCATGCTGGTTGCTGTTACGATGGCGGCTTTGCTGAGCTTCATGTCGCCGATAGGCTACCAGACCAATACGATGATTTTTGGCCTGGGGCAATACCGATTTTCGGACTTCCTGCGAATCGGAACTCCCCTGAATCTTATTTTTTTGGGGCTTGGCACCCTGTCTATTCTTATGATCTGGTCATTTTAAAGATATGAATGGGAAAAAAATACAATCTCCCCTCAAAGGGATAAAAAACTATGTATGGTCAGCGTTTCGAAAGGATCTGGTGGCCGGATTGGTCGTAGGAGTGGTTTTGATTCCTCAAGGCATGGCTTATGCGACCATTGCCGGGCTGCCTCCCATACTGGGTTTGTATGGAGGTATGCTGCCCTTGATCCTCTATTCCTTTTTGGGAAAATCCAGAAACCTGGCCATCGGTCCGGTAGCCCTGGATATGCTAATTCTTGGAGCGGGTCTTGGATTTCTCATCGGAGATGATCCTCAGCAAAGGATTGAGTACGCCCTTTTTATTGCTTCGCTTACGGGACTGCTACAGGTGTTGATGGGAGCCTTTCGGCTGGGGCTGGCCTTCAACCTGATCGCCCGACCAGTAATTTCGGGCTTTACCATCGCTGCGCCAGTCATTATCATCGCCAGTCAGCTGGATACCCTCCTGGGTCTGGAGGTGGCGAGTTCACAATATGTGCATCAAATCCTATTCGATCTTTTTGGAAAAATAGGGGTTTTTCATCCTGCCACTTTGGTCAGCAGCCTTGGGTTTATCTTTGTACTTCTGCTCTTAAAAAAATTTGTCAAAGGGATTCCTTCATCTGTATTGGTGATGGGAGCTACCCTCCTGGCCCTGATTTTTATCCATCCTTCGGACTACGGCATTGAGCAGATAGGCAAGATTCCCGAAGGACTGCCTTCCTTCCAGTGGGAGCATGTGAAATCCGAAGAACTTCGTTCTATATTCGGCACGGCCCTGACCCTGAGTTTTGTACAATTCATGTCGATCGCCTCTCTTTCCAAAACCTATGCCCGTAAGGGAGGCTACAGCTCCGACCCCAACCGGGAACTCATGGCTGTAGGAGCCTCCAACCTGCTGGGAGGATTTTTTCAGTCTCCCCCGGTATCGGCAAGTTTTTCTCGCTCGGCTATTGCCGCTGAGGTGGGGGCACGCACACCTTTTTTTAATGTCATCTCAGCTTTGCTCATGATTTTGACCCTGCTCTTTCTCACAGGTATATTCGAGCAACTCCCCCGCAATCTTCTGAGCAGCATTATTTTGCTTTCTGTAACTGGCCTGATCGATATCAAAGAAATCCGCTATCTCTTTCACGCTAAGCGCAGGGATGCCAGCATCGCGGCCATTACTTTTTTTGGGGTATTGTTGATCGGAATACAGGAGGGGATGATCATGGGGATTTCAGCCTCGGCCCTTGCAATCTTGATTAAGCTGGGTAAGCCGACCGTCGCCGAACTGGGCCTGCTCCCAGGAACTCGGGACTTTAGAAATGTAGAGCGATTTGAAGAAGCCAAGAAGATAGGGGGAATTCTTATCCTCCGCATTGATGCCTCTTTTTCTTTTGTGAATGCGGGCTTTTTTAAAAATTATATCCTGAAAAAAAGCCTTGAAAACCAGCCCATTTCCCATGTTATCATAGATGGAACCACCGTGAGCGACATGGATATTACCGCCATGGAGTCCCTGAGTACCCTTATTGAAGATCTGGAAGAAAAGAATATCCAATTGTACCTTTCGGGCCTGATCGGTCCGGTAAGAGACATCCTCAAAAAATCGGAGAGCGACAGCCTAAAAGATCCTTCAAGGTATTATCCCACCCTTCATGATGCAGTAAAGCATATCCTAAAAGTCCAGGATGAAGGCGATTCTGGAGATCGCTTAGAAAAGTACTTGCTGGACAGCGATTGAAGAAGAGGGAAGTTTGGGGTTGAAGTGATTAACCTCTTGAAGATAGCCCAACCTTTTTTTTCTTTGTAAAGGGAGCAGCTAGTTCAATCTCCTCCGAAGTAGCTGGGCATGGCTGCACAAATGATGTCCCTGATCTCCGTCTTCTTGTTGATGATGTTCTAAATTTGTGTTGAAAGATTCCAATTCCCGTCTTTATGGGGCTAAGGTTTTTCTGAGGGCAAATGTTTGTGAAATGAAATTAGGGGAATGACTAATCTCTCCTTCGGGATTCTATATGGGAGACGATCATGGCGATGATCAGAAGGACCATGCCGGCGATGCTGAGGTAGCTGCCGAGGTTGGGCCTCCCTCCCAGATTGCCGTAATCCAGGATGCTTAGCTGAGCAATGATAATGGCCAGGGCCAAAATAATGAAGGCGATTCTGGTAGTTCTCATGAGAAATTTACTTTTCCAATACTTAAAATGGCCACAGCCTGACCCTATTGATCTTACTTACAGACCTTAGCGATCAGGGCTTGCATCTCCTCCAGGGCTTGGCTAAAATCTCTTTTTCTTTACCCCCACCTAGCCTATCCAACCTACCCGCTTTCTCCATTCCTCATAATCTTTTTTTCTCTTATCCATGTCGGGAGGAGCTGTTCTGCCTTCTCCCCTGACCTGTGTTCGCATAAGTCGGGTTTGTTCTTCCAGGCTTTTGAGTCCCAGAGATGCTCGTCTCTGATCTACCATGTAGGGATCTTCCGTAGGAGAGGAGCTGAGTTGACCCCTTTCATCCCAGTCAAATTGGGTGCCGTAAGGCTGAGCCTTGCCTTCAAAAACGGCGATCCTGTCTTGCAGATAGGCCAGATGTAAGGGAGAGGCTTGATTCTTGCCTACTGCTTTTTCCAGGAGGGCGCTGCATTTTCTCATGAAGGTGGGCAAATCAATCGCGTGCTGGATGATGATCCAGGCCGCATCGCTGCCTTCCTGACCGACCTTGTCTAGCGTGGGATAGCCGATGTCATCGATAATGCCCTCAAGTATCCGGGCATTTCTTCGATGCATTTCCTCTATTTCTTTGTCATATCCCTGATCGAGTCTTCCTTCCCAGATAAGCCGATCTCTGAGTTCGAGGTCTGCCGTCTTGAGGTTAATGATGCTTTGGGCTATGCCGGGGAAGTTCATTTTTCTGTCTTTTTTGATAAATAGAAAGGTTTTTTCCAGAAGAATCCCAAGGGTCAGGTCATATCCAGATTTTTTTAACCTAGGTTTTTGAGGTCGAAATACAAAAAAACTCAGGAAGATATGTTTGCTCGCTCAAGTTCATGGGTAGGCTTAAAAACGGCCTTGACTTGCTTTAGGTAGGTATTATTGGAAACATCTATCCCGCTTTTTCCTGGCATTTTTTCCTGTGGAGGGAGAAGGAAAAGTCGAGGAGCATAAATATATCTTATAATTAGGATTAAAAATATTAATAATAGTTTATGAAAAAGTTGAGTTTACTTTGCAGGAACAAAAAGAATCAACAGATGCAAGAAAGCTTAATTTCACTTATTCTCCTGTTGGCACCTGCCCTATTGCTGCTGTACGCACTGGCAATTGTGGCGAAGGGTGGCAATAAAGGTTTTCAATTCAAGCGCATTCCTGAATACCTGGGTGCCTTGGGAATCATAACCTCAGTGATTGCTGCTGGAATTGTGGTTCAGTACCAGGTAGTCCAAACAGGAATTCTGGGTGTGGGTGGTTTGGGATTTGCCCTCCGCCTGGACACCCTGAGCGTTTCGATGTTTGCCATGATTGCCGTGCTGGGTTTTGTTGTGTTAAAATTCAGCAGAAACTACATGGACGGCGACCCACGGAAGGAACTCTTCATGGCCAGGTTGGCAACGACGATCGCCTCTGTAGAGTTGCTGGTTCTTTCAGGCAACATGGGACAATTGCTGGTATTTTGGTTCATTATCAGCCTGTGTCTTCACCACCTACTAGTCTTTTACAAGAACCGCCCACAGGCCATAGCAGCTGCCCGCAAGAAATTCATCTTCGCTCGCCTGGGAGATGCCAGCCTTCTATTGGCGACCCTGCTCATATATAGAAGCTTTGGGACGGGTAACCTTCAGGAGATTTTTGCGGCGGTACAAGAGGGAGGCATGGCTGATCCTAGCCTCACCTGGGCTGGGGTCCTTCTGGTCATCACGGCCGTCCTGAAATCGGCTCAATTTCCGACCCACGGTTGGTTGATCAAGGTGGTAGAAACTCCTACCCCGGTATCGGCCCTCCTGCACGCTGGTCTGCTCAATGCAGGTCCATTCCTGATCGTTCGGATGAGCTTCCTCATGGCAGAATCTACGACGGCTTCCCTGTTGCTCATCCTCATAGCCGGTTTCACAGCCATGTTTGCCTCTATCGTATACCTCACCCAGCCTTCTATTAAGGTAGCCCTGGGATATTCCAGCATTGCTCACATGGGATTTTCCCTCCTGATCTGTGGATTTGGGGTGTACAGTGCGGCCATCCTACACGTGGTGGCACACTCCTTTTACAAGGCACACTCCTTCCTTTCCTCCGGTAGCGTGATCGATTCGGTCAGGTCTCACAAAATAAAGGTCCCTAAGCGATTGGGGAATCCCCTTCGTATTGGAATGGGTATCCTGGCTTCTTTGGGTATCTATGCCTTGTTTTGCTACCTCTGGGGTATCAATCCCTCAGAAGACTTTAGCCTGATGGCCGTCGGTGCCGTCATCGTCATGGGACTGAGTCAGGTGATCGCCTCCACCCTCGATTCTAAAGGAAGCCTGATGGCCATCCTACAAAGCTCATTGCTAGCCTTCTTCGTAGCCTTCTCCTTCTTTTCCTTTGAATACCTGTCAAGGCTGCTCCTGGGAAGTCAGATTCCTACCTACACCGAGCCAGTATTTGCCATCAAGGCTGCTGCTGTAGGGGTTTTGGGAATTTTTTCAGCCGTAGTCTTCCTGCAGCTATTTGCTTCCAGGTTGAATAAAAACTGGGGCTATGAGTTGGGGGTACACCTACGCAATGGCCTATATGCCAATATTCTATTTGATCGTCTGATTGGTTCATTGAAACATTCAAATGGGCCAAGCTCACCGTAGAGGAAGAAAATCAGGAAGAGGCCGACCTTTCCAAGGAAGGGGTCGAGGACCTCAAAGCTGAAGTGGTATCAAAAATTAACCTATTCTACATTCTACCCATGAACTTGGATCAAAAAAATATACAGTCTCATACAAGCAGCTTGCTGAGCCAGGCTGCGAAAAGGATGGCCCCCCTCTGGTCATTGGAAAACTTCGTAGCTGTAAATCCCTATCTGGGAATGGCTGAAATGAAGTTTGAAGATGCCATGGACTTTCTGCATAAAAGCAGTCAGGTTCAAGCCACCCTTCCGGTTTTATTTTTCCTGAAAGCCCTGAAGGAGGGGAAAATGAATCGTATAGACATCGCCGAGGCCTTGGAGCACAACAATTATGGCCTGAAGGAGGATACCGATCAGTTCATTACCAAGCTCATTGATGATGAAGAGGAGATAAAGGCAATGTCAATCAAGACCATGTGCGACGTCGCCAGCGAAAACAACGGAAAAAAATGGGGGCGTTTTGTCGTAGACCGGATCTCCTTTTGGGCGTCTGCCTACTTTGATAGCAAGCAAGCGATTTGGGATACCTCAGCTAAGGGAGCTTCGATATTTGCTGCCTGGAAAAAGGAAGCTGAGGTAGACTTCAGTCCCGAAGCCATGGGACTCAAAGGCTTCAGAAAGTTTGTCCAGGCCCTTCCTGGAGATTACCTGGAGGCTTCATCAGAAGCTTTGGCTACCCTGGACCTGCCAGAAGCCAGCCTCGACCATTACCTAAACAGCCTTAGCATGAAGATGAACGGCTGGGCGGGCTTTGCTGCGAGGATCGACTGGGATGCCGGACTGGCCGGCAAGGAAAGCCAGGCCGTGGAAGAGTTCCTCGCCATTTTGCTTGTCTGGGAGATGGCCCTCAAAGAACTGCTGCCCTATCCAAATCTGGACCAAAAGTGGAAGGAGGCCAAGGCCAACAACAGCCGTTTGGTAAAGGAGGAAAGCATTGGAAAAGGACTCGCCCGACAGCTTGTCCTACAGGATGCTTTTGATCGTGCCAATCAGCGCTCTATCATTGGAAAAATAAATAGTCAGAAGGCCCCCGAAGAGGCAGTGAAGCCCAAGGCTCAGGCCATTTTCTGTATCGATGTGCGTTCTGAGCTTTTCCGCAGAAACCTCGAAGCCGCCGACTCAGAAATAGAGACCATGGGTTTTGCTGGCTTCTTTGCCTTCCCCATCGAATATAAGGCTATTGGCCATGAAGAGGGAAGCAAACAGTGTCCCGTCCTGCTCAATACCTCTCACACCATAGAGGAGAGCCTGGGAGATGAAGGCGAGGACAAGCGTGTAAAGTCAAAGCGTAGCCTAAAGGAAGAGGTATTCAAGGCCTGGAAATCATTCAGGTCCGGGGCCATCAGTTGCTTTGGCTTTGTGAGTCCCTTGGGATTGTATTTTCTGCCCAAGCTACTGACGGATGCCTTTGGGATCACTCGTCCCCTTCCCCGTCCGGAGGATAGTGCCCTTTCTCGCGATCAATTGGCCAAAAACGGGATAAAGCTAGACCCAGTTTCAGAAGGGGAGAGGACAAGTGGAATACCGCTTGAGGAGCGCACTCATATGGCTACTTCAGCCTTGAGGGCCATGTCTTTGACGGAGAATTTTGCCCCTACCGTTCTCATCGTAGGTCATGGAGCCTCTACTGTCAACAACCCTCATGCCACTGGATTAGATTGCGGTGCTTGTGGAGGCCACTCAGGGGAGGCCAATGCCAAGGTAGCGGCGGCCGTCTTGAATGATCCGGAAGTACGCAAGGGTTTGCTGGAAGCTGGAATCGAAGTTCCTGCATCCACTTATTTTGTAGCTGCCCTGCATGATACCACAAAAGATGAGGTAAGCCTTTTTTGCGGGAGGGATGGATGGCCTGACAGCCATAAAAAGGACATAGAGGAAATTTCTTATTCCCTGAAATTGGCAGGTGAAAAAGCCCGTACCGAGCGTGGTGCCCGCATGAAAATCACCAGTGGAAATATCAGCCGGCAGGTGCTGAAGCGAAGCAATGACTGGTCTCAGGTCCGTCCTGAGTGGGGGCTCGCTGGATGTTCCTCATTTATCGTGGCTCCGCGGAAGCGCAGTTCCCAACTGGACTTTGGAGGAAAAGCCTTCATGCACAACTACGATTGGAAGAAGGACAGCGGCTTCTCTGTGCTGGAATTGATCATGACGGCTCCCATGGTCGTTACCAGTTGGATCAACCTCCAGTATTATGCTTCTACGGTAGACAATAAGAAGTTTGGTTCTGGCAATAAAACGCTCCACAATGTAGTCGGGGGCTTAGGCGTGCTGGAGGGCTTTGCCGGAGATCTTCGGGTAGGCCTTCCCTGGCAGTCGGTCCATGATGGGGATAACTTCCAGCATGAGCCTCAGCGATTGAATGTAATCATTGAGGCGCCGGTAAATGAGATGAGCAAGATTTTGGAGAGACACGAAGGAGTCCGCCATCTTTGCGACAATCACTGGATTTACCTCTTTGCCATGAATGAGGACGGAAAGGTGGCCTACAAGTACGTCGGTAACCTGCAGTGGGAGCTAATCTGAGCAACCTATAAGTTAATCAACAAGAGAGTGCCAGTCATGACCTTCATGATTGGTGCTTTCTTGCTTTATGGGGGGAATGAGTGCGATTTCACATTTTTGCCTAGCGGCAAAAATACATCAGCAGAATTTGCTGTTTTTTGTTCGGTGCAGCTGGTCAGGGGTTGGAGAAAGTGGCCATTGTCAAGGAAACTTGGCTTTGCTTTGCTGAAAATCCTTTGTGGGGAAATCCAGGCCAACTTGCGTTTTTTACTCTTATGAGCTGGGAGGAAGTCGCAAAGAGTTTGGGCAAGTTGCTAGGAATCAGCATTCAGAACTCATTATCTATCGTCCAAATGGACAAACTCGAGAGAGGAACAGCTATGGCAATGATCCCTATCCGAAATTGTTTCCTGCTCGGACTTATCGTAGATATCGAGAAGAAAGACGGTTTCTTTGAGAATACGGACATAAGTGATTAACCTGGCACCGCCAAATTTATCTTTACCTTTAGAGGTAATGGCTAATCGGATTTTGTAGCAATTGCTACCAAGAGCAGTTCCGAGTTTTGGGTTTTCAGCAAGTTCTTTAATAATTGGAAGGAGGTCGGATTTTAGAGACCGATGTTTTTTAATAAGCTTTTTCAGCTTTCTTTCAAATAGGCCATTAGCAATAATATCAAAGCTCATCGAGTAGATCTATTGGAGGTTTAAGTTTCTTCTTACTTTCCTCGTAGAGCTTAACATCATTGAATGCTTCCCTGAATAGCTTGGCTCTTTTCTTTGCTTTTTACCTCTTTCAAGATGCTGATATAATCCAAACTCTTGAGCAGTTCCATAAGGAAAGTAGCACGACCTTCTTGTATGTCTAAAATCACTTTCATTGCCTGTAAATTTGTAAATTTTAAGACCATGTTTGGAGGGTCTTTTTTAGATTTTTGAAAAAAAGTGAATCGATCAGTTTACTTGATGTTTACCAGACCTCAAGTTGTGTGTAAACAAAGTTTACGATTCGACCACAACCGACAACCCCTCAAAACCCTCCTACCCCCTTGATCCCCACTATCTTCCATTTTGCCATAGCTAAGAATTTCTAAAATCTATAAACATCAGGGATCTGATATGCCCTTGTTTGGCCTACCTGCTACTCTTTCGCTTGGCGGACCTGGACATAGGAGAATCCCCGGTCATCCTTGCCCAGAACCGTGACTTTGAGCCTGTCTTTGCCCAACTTTTTGTACTGTATCCTTTGGGGAAAATCATGGTTGGGATTTTCGAAGGAAAAGAGGGAGTCGATACCTTTATGTAGGACAAACTGAACGGCTTTTCCATCATTCTGATCGGGAACCCTTGCCTCATAAATCACCTGATCCCCTATCTGCCTGAGGCTCAAAGTCTCGCTAATGATTCTCTTGCCCTCTTTTATAGTGAAGCCATATCCCTTTAAGGCCCGGGAGCCTTCTTTCTCCCAGACCTCATACTGTTCTTTATGTTCTCTTTTCCAGGTACCCAGAAAAAATTCCAGGTCCAGGGATGCCCTTTCCCTACAAGAGCAGCTGAGTAGGAGGAGAAGAAGAGAGAGCCATATTTTCATGTGCTTTTTTTCCTTGATTTGGCTATCGCCAATTATTCCTACCCAAAAGACGTATACCACTGATTTTTTCACCTGAAAGGATAAAAAAATAATATAGGGATGATTATGAGAAATCTTTTTTAGCGATGAAACAAATAGCGCTGCCGGGGTTAAAATCAACTTGCTCAGGATCACCCCCTAAGCGCTTTAGCAATCCCATCACTTCTCCAGAAAGGCCTTCGGATGTAGGTCCTCGAATTCGCTGGCTTCCTGGTAGGCCTTGGCTGCACGGAGGATTTCTGCCTCTCCAAATAAATTGCCCAGGAAGCAGATGCTTGTCGGACTGCGGTTTTCGTCAAATCCATTGGGAACCACCACCACCGGCTGTCCAGTCAGGTTGGTGGCCGTCAGCTGGTTGCCAGCAAAACTCGGTACGATGAGGACATCCACCTCCTGCATCATGTTGTGGACCTCCTGGATCAGTTGATAGCGGAGTCGATTGGCCTGTATGTACTCGACAGCAGGGATGAATCGAGCTGCGCGAAATACATTGGGCCATGCATTGGCGATCTGCCTCACCAGTAGGCTGTCCTGATTGGAACGGGTCAGTTCGTCAAATGCGGCGGCAGCCTCAGCTTCCAGGATAAAGCGTATAGCGCCTACAGGAACAGAGGTTTTCCACTCCAGGGGAATGAGTTCTACTCCCATGTCGGCAAATACCTTGAGGACGGCGGAATCTCGTTTGTAATTAAAGTAGTCTTGTTCGAAAAGATTGGTAGCATAGCCAATCTTGAGTTCCCGGATGTCTTTTTGGGGGTCGTAATTGAAGGCGAAGTCCAGGGTAGAGGGATCTTTGTCGTCTTTTCCCATGATTATGTTAAATACCATGGCACAGTCCTCTGCATGGCGGCAGATGGGACCAATCTTGTCCATGGTCCAGCTCAGGGCCATGGCTCCGTACTTGCTCACCCGCCCAAAGGTGGGCCGCAAACCACTGGCTCCACAACGGGTAGAAGGCGATACAATGGAGCCCAGGGTCTCTGTACCAATGGAAAATCCCACCAATCCTGCCACAGTAGCCGAGGCCGAGCCCGCAGATGAACCACTAGCCCCCTGCTTGAGGTTCCAGGGATTCTTGGTTTGGCCTCCATACCACACATCTCCCCAAGCAAGGGCGCCCAGGGTAAGTTTGGCGACCAATACAGCCCCTGCCTCCTCCAACTTAGCGACCACCGTAGCCTTTTCCGGCCTTTCCTGATCTCGGTAAGGGCTGGCACCCCAGGTGGTCTTGTAGCCCGGCAGGGCAAGTAGGTCTTTTATTCCGTAGGGAATCCCATGTAAGGGCCCCCTCCAATTTCCGGCTTCTATTTCGCGGTCAGCCCTGGCAGCCTGTTCGAGGGCCAGGTCTTCGGTTAGGGTAATAAGGCATTGAAGGGTATCGCCAAATTGCTTCAGGCGATCGAGGTAGAGGCGGGTAAGTTCAAGGGAGGTTATTTTTTTATTTTTTAATAGGTAAGCCAATTGGCCGATGGAGTAAAAGGCCATATCTTCCTTGTCTGCGGGTACTTCTGTAGGGGGAAGGTTCCAGGAGATAGGCTGCTGCTCCTTCTCAAAGCTGGCTCCATAGGGGATGGGGTTGAAAACGAGGGCCGGACGAAGGCCATTGTCGAGGATTTCTTTTCTGATTGCCTCAAAACTTTGGAGGTGCTGGCGAAGGTCGTTTTGCATGAGCTTCAGCTCTTCCTCATCAAATTCCAGTCCGATCAACTCCTGAGCCTGACGAGCCTGGTCTATCGATACCTGGGTATATGCATAAGGGCTTAACAAACAGATACTTAAAAGAATGAGGGGAAGGGAATATTTCATTTTTCAAAATTAAAGGGTCGAATTTATTTGAGGAATTTATAAAATTTTTGCCTTCCCCTGCGTTTTTCCCTTAGTCCCTCATCAATTTTCTACACACGCAAAGACATGGAAGCAAGCCTATCTACTCCCCCCTGGAAAGACAAAGCGGCTCCCGACTGGCCTGGTTGGACGCTCACCATGGTTTCGTCATGATTGTCATGGCCCTGGACCATGCGGCAGCCTTGGTGGCCCGTCGGCATCCCAGCGAATTTTGGGGAGTGGAGATGCACACCCACGAGGAAGGTCTGGCCTTCTTTACCCGCTTTGTTACCCATATGTGCGCTCCGTGATTCTTTCTTTTGATGGGCATGGGAATTTATCTCTTTCAAGAGTCCCGCAAAAAAAGGGGTTGGTCAGAGACTAGAATTACCCAACATTTGGCTATCCGTGGATTTTTATTCCTGATCATCCAGCACCTGATAGAAAATCCTGCCTGGATCATGGGCCTATCTATCTTTGCCTCTCCGGACCTGCCAGCAGGGGACCCCATACCCGGCGTGATGGGTCCTCCCAGTTTCCTCTTTGGGGTAATCACGGCCTTGGGCCTTTCGATGATCCTTATGTCTTTGTTGCGCAGGTTGCCCATTTGGGCTGTTTTGGGACTGGGCTTTGGAGTCATGCTTCTTTCTCAGGCCGTCATTCCAGGCCCGGAGGCTAGCGGGATTGGCTATGCCTTCCACATTCGACTATTGGCCATCCCAGGGCTTACCCCTCCCTTTTTGGTCATGTATCCCCTGATCCCCTAGCTGGGGCTTGCTCTGCTAGGCTTCGCCTTTGGAAAGTGGACCCAAGAAGGCCGGGAGCAGGCCAGCCGGAGCTCCCTGTGGATAGGACTGGGTTTGATAGGGACCTTCTTTTTGATTCGGCTTTTAGAAGGCTTTGGCAATCATCATCCCTATGAAGGGGGCGATTGGATGGCCTTCATGAACGTCGCCAAGTATCCTTCCAGCCTTGCATATCTGAGTTGGACCCTCGGCTTTAATTTTTTGCTGCTCTACCTTTTTTCTCATATCAGCCATTGGATTCCATCCCGCTCGCCCCTGATTATCTTCGGGCAGACAGCGCTCTTTTTCTACATTGTTCACCTCTATATCTTCTCTTTGATGGGGGCTGCCTTTCCAATGGGAACAAATTTCGGCATTACCTACCTGCTATGGATTGCCGGATTGGTCCTGCTCTATCCCATTTGTGCCTGGTATGGCAAATTTAAGCGGGGAACTAAGCCTGCTTCGATCTGGAGGATGTTTTGAATAAGTAAGCAGGGGATGAAATTTTCTCTCCCATCCAAGAGTAGTTGTATGGAAGAGGCTATGGATGGTAGTCCCAATTCTCTTCTGCATGAAATTCCAGCAAGGATTTGTAAAGATATAAAAACTCCCCCTTTACCATTCCCTCTAGCAGGGGGCAAGCTTTTTTTACATGGTAAAAAAACCTATATTCTGATAGATGAATTTACACAACCGTCTATCTGATAAACTTGCTCGTTACCAAGGCCTGGCCTCCATTCTCTTGGGGCTGTCCCTTTTTTTTGTTTGCCTTCAGTTAAAGGAAGATTCTGCTTATTTGGGTGAGCTTCACGACTCCCTGATCCTCCTATTTTATTGTCCCCTCCTGCTTTTTCCCTTCGTGATGACGGGCTTGCTGGCCAGGCTAAAACGAAATACCGTACAGGGCCTTCTTTTCATTTCGGCCTTATTTGGTTTTACTCTGATGGGGATTTCGGTGACGGAAGTGGTTCCCCCCCTTCCCTTTATGTTCTACAGCCCTGAATTGGGGCTTGGACTGGGCTTTATCATGCTGATGGGAGGAATGGGCTTGCTCGGCCTCTCCAGCTTGCGGTCCACCTCGGGAGCCCCTAGCATCATGGGGCTGATGCTCCTTTTATTCTCTACCTCAATCTTCTGGCTTTTCCTTTTTCATCGCCAGGTGGAAGCCTCTTTACTTCTGGGAATTGTCCATGGGGGCGCCTTTGTCATACTTGGAATCTGGACCTCTTTCAAGCCCCTGGTCAAGGATAAAAGCATGGTTCCCAAATGGGGGATCAATGTAAGCCTGGCTTCGGCCTTCCTTGTGATGATAGCGGCTTGTATCAATATTACCATGCCTACCTATATAGCCCGCAACCATGTAGAGGGATTGACCCAAAAGTCTCTGCCTACTCATCTGGATAATCTCCGCTACGAAAATAAGCCTCTCATCGGCGTCAACGACTGGATCAGTTTCGAAGCCAGTCCGGAAGAGGTCTACCTTTGGTTGGATAAGCGGGTGCTCTGCCTTAGTCCCGAACTTCAGCACAATGGAGGAACTACCTACCTGGACAAAGGCTCTGGACGGGAGATCGATTTTTGGGAGGGGAAAAAACTTCCCCAAACCTATATGGCAGGCTCCTGTACCCTAAGTGAACCTTACCTCTACCTCCTGGTGGATCAATCCCTTGACAGCAAGTGGAAAGTTTACATCCACGTTTGGGGTGATTGACCTTGTATCTTTGATCTTCTTTTTTGGGCCTAGGGAAAACTATTTCCGGGGGTTTCTCTTTTTTCCCTGAATTTCCCCAACTTACCAGTCTAAAGATCCATAAAAGATGACGCCAAAACGCTATACCATCACTTCTGCCCTTCCCTACGCCAATGGTCCCCTACATATCGGGCATCTGGCAGGGGCCTATCTCTCCGCTGACCTCTATGTCCGCTACCTGAGGCTGAGGGAAAGAGAGGTCATCTACATCTGCGGAAGCGATGAGCATGGAGCCGCGATCACCCTAAGGGCCAAAAAAGAAGGGGTCTCCCCCCAGTCCATCATCGACCGCTACCACAGACAGATCAAGGATTCCTTTGAAAAGTTTGGGATTAGCTTCGACTATTACCACCGTACCTCCACTTCCCTCCACCATGAGACCTCTCAGGGCTTCTTCACAGTATTGAATGACAAGGGAGAATTTGTGGAAAAAACCATTGAGCAGTATTATGACGAGGATTATCAGCAATTCCTCGCCGACCGATACATTACCGGAGAGTGCCCCAATTGCCACTATGGTTCAGCTTATGGGGATCAATGTGAAAATTGTGGAATCTCCCTTTCTCCCACCGAATTGATCAATCCTGTTTCTACCCTCAGCGGCAAGGCTCCTGTACTCAGGGAGACGACCCATTGGTACCTGCCCCTGGATAAATACCAGCCTTGGTTGGAAGAATGGCTGCTTGAAGGGAAAAAAGGAAGCTGGAAAAATAACGTCTATGGCCAATGTGCCTCCTGGCTCAAGTCAGGGCTGCAGCCCCGCTCCATGACCCGCGACCTGGACTGGGG
This sequence comes from uncultured Bacteroidia bacterium, assembly GCA_964564415.1. Taxonomy (GTDB): domain Bacteria; phylum Bacteroidota; class Bacteroidia; order J057; family J057; genus JALEFZ01. The sequence continues at coordinate 306,160 of CAZMAV010000002.1, forward strand.
AGTGGATGTTCCCCTGGAAAGGGCAAAAGGCAAGAAGCTCTACGTCTGGATGGATGCCCCTATCGGTTATATTTCATCTACCAAGCAGTGGGCAAAGGAAAATGGCAAAGACTGGGAACTCTACTGGAAAGAGCAGGAAAAGGAAGAAGACAATGCGCGTCTGATACACTTTATTGGCAAGGATAATATTGTCTTTCACTGCATCATCTTTCCGGCTATCCTCCATGCACATGGGTCTTACATCCTGCCTGAGAATGTACCTGCCAACGAATTTCTCAACCTGGAGGGCAGCAAAATGTCCACCTCGCGCAACTACGCCGTGTGGCTTCATGAGTACCTGGAAGATTTTCCTGGCAAGGAAGATGTCCTCCGTTATGTGCTCTGCTCCATCATGCCTGAAAACAAGGACGCAGACTTTACTTGGAAGGATTTCCAGGCTCGCAACAACAACGAACTGGCGGCCATCCTCGGCAACTTTGTCAACAGGGTGGTCGTGCTGACCAATAAATACTTTGAGGGTGAAGTACCTGAAATGGGCCAGCCCCCCGCCTCTGCCGTCAATGCCTACAAGGAGGTACAGGGCCATATCTCAAAAATGGAGGAGGCTCTGGAAAACTTTAGATTTCGAGATGCCCAAGCAGAATTCATGAACATGGCACGTGTAGGCAACAAATACCTTACCGATGAAGAGCCTTGGAAAAAGTGGAAGAATGACCCAGAAGCAGTCAAACCTATTCTTTGGTCCTGCCTGGAAATGATCGCAGCCATAGGGATCGCAGCCAAGATTTTCCTACCCAAAACGGCTGATAAGATTTTTGACCTCCTGGAGGTAAATGGGGAGAAACTCAATTGGGAAAACCTTGCCGGGCGAGGGGATCAGTTGCTGGTTCCTCCGGGGCACAAGATCAAGACGGGCAAAAAAATTCCCGTACTTTTTGAGCAGATTCCCGATGAGGTGATACAGGTCCAATTAGATAAACTGGCCCAGGCAGGTAAGTCGGACCATGTAAATTTACCTGAATTAAAGGAGGAGATCAGCTTTGACGACTTTCAAAAGATGGACATTCGCATTGGAACCATCCTCGAAGCTGAAAAGGTCAAAAAGACCAAGAAACTGTTAAAGTTCAAGGTGGATACAGGGATTGACCAGCGGACCATCGTATCTGGTGTGGCCGAATATTTCAAACCGGAGGATCTGGTTGGAAAGCAAGTAACGGTCCTGGTTAATCTTGCTCCTCGCAAAATAAGGGACATTGAATCTGAGGGCATGATTCTCTTTGCTGAGGATCCGGAGGGAGTCCTGCATCGCTTGCACCCGGCGGAGGAAATTGATCCTGGTTCAACCGTGAATTGATCTATGATGGATTATTTTTCCATTGGGATCGGGCGAGGGCGACTACTTTGTCATCGGACTTTCGCCTGAGGTCATGAGAAATAACTCCTTCCTCTTCTTGCTGGTAGGTTGAAAGTACCTCCTGCCCTGAGCGCAATTCTGATCTGAATTGTACTTCGATGTTTGTCAGTTCGTGGGCATTCAGCCAGTCGGCTCCCAGGGCTTCCAAGGCCCAGAGGAAGTACATGGTATTGGCGACGTGGCCATTGGCGTCCAACTCATGCCATCTGACGGGAAAGGCCTGTGATGGGTTTGTACCAGCCAGGGGGCGCAGTTTTTCAGAAGCCCTGGGCAGGGGATGGCAGCCCTCGGGAACTTGGAGGAGAGGAATGATAAAGTCCCTGATTTGTGTCATTTTACGGGTGTGGAGGTCCATGACCAGCCAGGTTGAGGATGCCTGAGCTACCAGTTGGCCGGCGGGGTCGTAAGCCCTGTAGTCTCTGTAGACAAAGGAACGCTCAAAGCCGGAGGGCCAAGATTCGACGCTTAGTTTTTCATCGTGGCCCGGATAGCGGAAGACCTCCAGGCGGTACTTGATCATGGCCCAGGTAATGCCTTGTTTGTGGAGGTCGTAGACCGAAGCCCCTAGCACTGCGCTATTTTCCCAGGCAGCGATGTGCATCAGGTCGATGAGGGAAGGAATGGTCAGCCTCCGGAGAGGGTCTACCTGAAAAGGAAAAATCTGATGGATTTGACGGGTGACCACAGCCATGGAAAAATTAGAAATAATTGATGGTTATGTAACTTTTTGGTAGTGTCCGAATTGTAAGGATGGACTTCTTGTCAAATGGTAATGGGTGATGAAATAGCCAATGGCATTGATGTGGTTTTCAAGCTTTTTGGAGAAAGCCAGGTTCTTTCTGACCAATCTTGAGCACCTCTGTCTCAGGGTGTTGTTAAACCCTTCGACATGATTGGTTTGTCCCTCGTACCTAGACTTGGTGTGCCTATCAGGTGGAAAGACTGCCTCATAGGCTTCCCAATTATCGGTATAAAAATAGGCTTTATTTCTGATCCATTCTACCATAATCCCCAAGCACCTTCTTCTGATCTGGAACCTATCCAAAAGCCTACAAATTCCTCGCAAAGAGATGCGCTCAAGCAGCAATTTCTTTGCCGTCGATTCCAAATCTAACGTTTTTGCTTTAGTCGGCTGGACGAACTGCCGCTTACAGTATTTACATTTGTGGTTCTGTTTTCCATAGTAGGTAAAGCCATCTTTGACTACCATTGAAGAGGAGCATTGAGGGCATGATTTAGTTCGCATTTTATCATATAAGCCCTCGATGCTTAATTTTTCAAATCTCCCACAAAAGCCATCCTTACTTTTAGGACACTACCCCCTTATCTTTTCTTCAATAAACTGACCAAATGCCCAACTGACAATTTGGGTTAATTATTTATCCTAAATATATGCTTTTTATTTATATGAATCGGTCATAACTATCTTAGATCATGTTTGAATGAAAAACTAGGCCCATCTGTTCAAAATGATATTCATAAAATAGATTTACACAAAGGTCTTCGAAGAGAGGGTGGTTTTCTCGAAATCTCTTGATAATCTTCTAAAGAAATTCAATCACCCGAAAGAACACTCCCCGGGCGTGTTTTTCTGAAAGTTTATCAGACGAAGGCACTAACCTAAATGTTGGAAAAATGTACGTAGAAAAGATCTTGAACCCGATACACAGGACAATGGTTGACGTTCTAAAACTGATTTTTGAGTATAACGGATCGAAGGAGTAGAATAAAAAAAGCCAGCACCCGCTACGGTACTGGCCTATTTCCTAAGTTAGCTTGTATTTCTTATACAGTATCCGTGGGGGATACATTCACCTTTAAGCCAACGAAGGTACCACACAGGTGCGATTAAAACTTCGCAGCGTTAATGGTGATGAAATTGACAAACTGGAAACTAAGTCGATTCATGATTACCTCCTTTCTTATTGGTGAAACATCCCAACAGGCCTCGCACGGCACTACCCGTAACTACTCTTCCTGTGGTCGATGGCCGAGTGCCATCTCGCAATACGAAGGTAAGGCTTTTCCAGGAGTTTGCAAGGAGAAAATAGGGAAAATTTAATACCTTAATTCACCGCAAAAAGAGCTGTAACCTCTATCACTTTTTGATAAAGGGAGTTTTGACGACCTCTGCTTTCACAGCCTTGCCACGAATCATAATATCCAATTCGGTACCGGCCTCGCGGTATTCCACCGGTACATATCCCAGCCCGATGCCCTCGTTCAGGACAGGGCTCATGGTTCCGGAAGTGATATGGCCGACGACCTCCCCATCCTTTGCGATTTCGTAACCCGCACGGGGTATGCCTCTTTCCTTCATCTTGAAGCCTACGCTCCGGCGCTTTATGCCTTCTTCCTTGAGCTTGCTAATGGATTCAGAACCATTAAAAGGGCCTTTTTTGAGTTTGGTGATCCAGCCCAAACCAGCTTCTAAGGGTGAGGTCTCATCGTTGATGTCATTGCCGTAGAGCATGTAGCCCATTTCCAGGCGAAGGGTATCTCTGGCGCCCAGCCCACAGAGTTCTATGTCGTACTCTTTACCAGCTTCCAATACGTCATCCCAGATGCGTGCTGCATGCTCATTGTACAAAAAGAGTTCGAAGGTACGCTCACCCGTATATCCTGTGGTGGCAATCAGAGATTTCTCCGCACCATTAAAGGTTCCCTTCCAACAATGGTAGGTTCCAAGGGTGGACAGGTCAAAGTCGGTAAGTTTTTGTAAGGTCGCCTCGGCATTTGGTCCGGCCACAGCGATGAGGGAAGTCCTTTCGGAGACGTCGATCATTTCGGCTCCTATGCCTTCATTAGAGGCTTCTATCCACTTCCAGTCCTTTTCGATGTTGGCGGCATTGGCCACGATCATGTACTGATCTTCCCTTATGTGGTAAACGATGATATCATCGACAATGCCTCCTTCGTGGTTGGGCATACAGGAATAATGAGCCCTGCCTTCAAGAAGCTTGGAGGCATCGTTAGAAGAGACTTTCTGGATCAGGTCCAGGGCTTTGGGACCGCGAAGGATAAATTCTCCCATATGGGAGACGTCGAAGATGCCGACGGAATTCCTTACGGCGAGGTGCTCCTGTTTGTCTGAACTGTAGCGCACAGGCATGTCATAGCCGGCAAAGGGAATCATCCGGGCTCCGGCAGCTTTATGATGGGGATGTAAAACAGTGGTTTTAGCCATTTTTTGAGGAAAATTGAAAGGGGGTTGAAGCGACAACTCCCTTAGGCTTTGGGTATTCAGATTAAAATTAGAAAAAAATCGAGCTTTTAATTTGCCTACCATCTGAGCGGGGACGACGATCTTGTCAAACTCTTCTTCCGTTAAAAGTCCGAGTTTGAGGGCTGTATCCTTAAGGGTAGCTCCCTCTTCGTAGGCGGTTTTGGCGATCTTGGCGGCCTTGTCGTAGCCGATGTGGGTATTCAAGGCGGTCACCAGCATGAGGGAATTGTTGAGATGAGCTTCAATCCGGGGCTGGTTAGGCTCGATGCCCACGGCCAGGTTATCATTAAAGGACTCGCAACCATCTGCCAGCAACCTTGCCGACATGAGGACATTGTAGATCATGACCGGTTTGAAGACATTCAACTGAAAATGCCCGTGGGTACCCGATACGGTCACCGCAGCATCATTGCCGATCACCTGGGCACAAACCATGGTAATGGCCTCGGCTTGGGTAGGATTGACCTTGCCGGGCATGATGGAGGAGCCGGGTTCATTGGCGGGAATATTGATTTCGCCAATGCCACAGCGGGGACCGGAGGCGAGAAGGCGGATATTGTTGGTGATATTCATGACGCTGACGGCCAAGCGCTTTAGAGCGCCAGAAACTTCCACGATGGCATCATGAGCGGAGAGGGCTTCGAATTTGTTTTTGGCGGTGATGAAAGGAAGACCCGTCAGTTCGGCGATCTTGGCGGCTACTTTTTCGGGATAGCCATCGGGGGTGTTAAGGCCCGTGCCCACGGCTGTACCTCCCAGGGCGAGTTCGCCAAGGTGCTTGAGGCTGTCTTTGACATTCTCCAAAGAGTGCTCCAGTTGAGAGGCATAGCCAGAAAACTCCTGACCCAGGGTTAGGGGGGTGGCATCCATGAGATGGGTGCGACCGATCTTGACCACATTCATGAACTCTGCAGCCTTGGAGACAAGGGTGGTATGGAGCTTTTCTACCCTCGGAATCATGTACTCCACAATGGCCTTATAGGCGGCGATGTGCATGGCCGTAGGAAAGGTGTCGTTGGAGGACTGGGACTTGTTTACATCGTCGTTGGGGTGGATGGGGCTTTTGCTACCGATCTCGCCTCCCATGAGTTCGATGCCGCGGTTGGCGATGACCTCATTGGCATTCATGTTGGACTGGGTTCCTGAACCGGTCTGCCATACGACGAGGGGAAAGTGCTCGTCCAGTGTACCTTGGAGGATTTCATCACATACCCGGGCAATGGTATCGGCCTTTTCCTGAGGAAAATCGGTCAGCTCGGCATTGACCAGGGCAGCGGCCTTTTTGAGGTAGGCAAATCCGTAGATGACTTCCAGGGGCATCTGCTGGCCTCCGATCTTGAAGTTTTGGAGGGAACGCTGGGTTTGGGCACCCCAGTATTTATCAGCGGGAACCTGAATGTCCCCCATGGTATCCTTTTCAATGCGATATCGAGACATGTGCGAGTCTTTTTTGATAAATGAATGGTGAAGAAAGCATCTCTGTTGGGAGCAAATTACAATCCACTCCTGTCATTTACCAATAAAAGCTCCAGGTCTTGAAAGGCCTTTTTAGTTTTAAGTCAAATGATAAATAGAGTTGGTGAAACTCCAGTGTACCTGTAGGGATAGAAAGTTTTAATCCACCAATTGTATGTCCCACTCGTCTCCAAATCTGATGAATTGGAGCCACATCTCGTTTTCTTCCAGTCTTCGGATATCAAAGGAAAAGGAAAGCCGCTCCCCGCTATTGGGATCAGGCTCATCGAGGGTAATCTTGATCTGCTGGTCTTCCCGAAAAAGCTGCCAGTCGGCCATGATGATGTCCTGGGTTTCCCCGGCGATTTGAGTGGTCCAGGTCAGCCTGCCATTTTTGCTGAAGTCCATCGTGTAGATGAGGTATTTGTTGGTCTCATTGATGGTATTTCTGCTAATGACGGAGGCTGTCCAGACGTTAGAGACCCTTTCCACGCGAGACCTGAGGCTCAAGGTGGGACCGTCGGGGTACTTTCTGCAAGAGGAAAAAAGCAGGAGACCCATGCTCAGGATGAGAAAAAGGAGGGAGGTTTGCCGGCGTAGATCAAAGGCTTTCATATAGAAAATAAATTTTAATCCGAATGTACAAAACAAAAAAGAGAATGAGAGAAGCTTGTCATTTATTTGAAAAAAATGGCAGTTTTCAGCTCTGATTTTTTCAGTCCTAATAATGGATGTAACAAGTAAGGCTTGGCCCCCTGTTATGAACGAGGAAATTTTGGTAAAAATATATAAATACTGCGCCTATCAGGACCGCTGTAAGAGTGAAATTCTCCAAAAACTGGAGGAAATAGGAGTGGAGGAGCCTGCCTGGGCGGATGAAATCCTGGACCACCTGCGCAGAGAGCGTTTTTGGGACGAAGAGCGCTATTCCCGCAGCTTTGCCCGGGGAAAGTTTAGGATCAAAAGCTGGGGCAGGATAAAAATCCGCCAGGAACTCCGTCAGAAGGGAATTCCCTCCTCCATGATCGACCTGGCCTTAAAGGAAGAAATCGATGAAGAAGACTACCTTTCCACCCTTCGAAGGCTTATTCAAAAGAAAAACAAGGAGATAAAAGATGACAACAGTTGGGAAAAAAGGGCAAAAATCTACCGCTTCCTCTCTCAAAAGGGTTATGAAAGCGACCTGATCAATGAGGAAATGCAGGGGCTGCCGGACGAATAGCCAAAATCCCAAGCCTTGCTAGAAGACCTCTCCCTCTGTATTGGTTTTGATGACGTAAGCCTGGCGGTCATTGTCAACGCTGGTGTATCCACCGATCACAAATGCACCATCCTCGGTCTGCGCCACATCATGGGCTGAACTCCGCCTTTCACTTCCAAATGTCCTTTCCCAAATGACTTCCCCTTCACTGTTGACCCTGACGAGATAGACCTGTTTGGGGCCGTAGCCTCCAGCTTCAAACAAGCGGGTAGAGCCTGCAAGAATAAAACCTCCATTGAGGGTGGGGGCGGCTGCATGGATCTCATCGGACTCCTGGGTGCCGAAGGTCTTTTCCCAAAGTATGCCTCCCGTTGGGCTGATCTTGGCCAGGTAGCCATCCTGTCCATTTAATCCGGTGATGCGCTTGTATCCGGCGACCAGATAATTGCCATCGGTGGTGGGCAGGATATCCCCGGAAAACTGGGGCTGCTCTCCATTGCCAAGTTCGAGGTTCCATACCTCTTCTCCCATCTCTGTGGTCTTGTAGATGAGATTTTTATTGGCACCAGATGGGGGATCGCCTGTACATAGGACAAGATAGCCCCTGTCCGCAGTTTGTTGAAGGGAATATTTAAAGGATGAGCCCCTGTCTGCCCTTGAGAGTTCGCTTTCCCAGCGAAAATCGCCATCAAATCCGATGCTGATCATCCAAATGTTGTCGTAGGTATAGCGGCCATCGATGGTCCCTACGGCCGTGTAATGCCCGTCCGCATTTTCCATCACAGTGGTCAGGGAATGATAATGGATATTGGGTTTGTCAGAAACCCTGTCAAACTCCCAGAGGATGCTTCCGTTGGCTTCGGTCTTTACCGCATACCCATAAGGGAGGTCATCATCGTAGCCTACGCCGACCAAGATGAGGCCACCATCGAGGGTTTCTTTGACATCGTAAAATCTGGATCTATCATTTCCTTTCCTGATGATCTTGTCCCACATGAGGCGACCTTCCCCATCCAGCTTTCTCAAAAATCCCATGGTAATGCCATTGTCAAAGGTGTAGCCAACGATGGCATAGCCTCCGTCCGAGGTGGGGGTAAGGCCCAGGACCTCGGTCTCATCGGGATCGGAATAGATCTCTTCAAAAGTCTCCTGAAAAAAACTATTGCCTGAGACATTGACCACCTGGGTGAGGCTGTCTATCTCATAATTGGCCCCTGAAAGTGCATTGTCAACGGTGAGGGTAACCTCGTACTCTCCGGGCCGGGCATATTGATGATCGACCACCCTGCCTTCGCCTACATTGCCGTCCCCAAAGTTCCAAATGAAGTCCCCATTGTTTTTAGAACAGGAAGCATCAAAGGTGACAAAACAGGAGTCTGCGGACTGGCAGTTGGATTCGTCTATGGTAAAACAGGCCTCTACTACATCCGTGCAAGAGGAAAGGAGACCCGCGAAGAGGACCATGAGAGGCCAAATGAGAAGCTTGTTCATGGGTTAAGGGCTTTTGGGTTGATTTTCACGTATAATCTAATACGGGTAGATTAATTAGCTATTTTGTGGAAATGAAATTGAAAAAAGATTTATGTGTCTATTCCTCCCTGTGAGGAAAGACCGAAAGGCAGGAGTTTGTCCATCTTAGATATGAAGCAAATAATTATTTGGAAAATGAGAGTGAGTTATGCTCATTTTATCAACTAGATATACACAGGGTTATCCACATAATTCGAATACGTTATTAACTAATTGTTAAGTTCAAAAGAAAAATTTGTTACTAAAAAATTTGGCAGTTGATATCTGCAGGTTATCCACATGATTTTCCACAGGGTCTTGTATGTAAATGGCTGAAAACGAAGTTGATTTTCTTCATGTGTGTCCTTTGCGTTGATTTTTTGCGAATTTATTTTCGATCCTGGGTTTATTTTTCCACAGAATCCTGCCATGAAATGTATCTTTGCCTGCAATTCAACTTAGTTTGACCTATGTCTACTCCTACACCTATGGCCCTTATTTTTGGAGGGGCTTCACCGGAGCACGAAATCTCGATTCGTTCTGCCCGCAATATCTTTCAAGCCCTGCCCCGCCAAGCTTATGCGCCAATTTTGATTGGCATAAGCCCTGATGGTCAGTGGTTTCATTTGTCCGAAGATTTCTTTGAACAAAGTGCCTCAATCAAAGATTCAGGCAGGGCCCTTCTGCTTCAACCTGGGCAGCCCGACCAGCCCTTGATTTTTAAAGACAATCATCAAGCTGCCCCTACCCCAACAGTGGCCTTTCCCATCACACACGGTCCCATGGGGGAGGACGGTTCTCTTCAGGGGCTGCTCCGACACCTGGCAATCCCTTTTGTAGGTCCCGATGTGCTGGGTTCAGCCATAGCCATGGACAAGGATGTCGCCAAGCGCCTCCTCAAAGAAGCAGACCTCAAGGTCGCCAATGGCTTGGTCTTCCATTCCCATGAAAAGGAGGCCATTGATTACATCGCCGTGATCAATCAGATTGGCCTGCCTCTGTTTATCAAACCCGCCAACATGGGTTCTTCTGTGGGCGTCCGAAAGGTAGAAAACAAGGTAGAATTTGATGCTGCCATCGAAGAGGCCTTCCTCTACGACAACAAGATCATCGTAGAGGAAGCTATCTCTGGTCGTGAACTCGAATGCGCAGTGATGGGCAACGAAATCATAGCCACCACTTCTGTAGGGGAAATACAGATGGTCGAGGAAGAGTTTTACGATTACGCTTCAAAATATACCAGCAAAACTGCCGCCAAACTCAACATCCCGGCCCCCGATCTTGACGATCAAATCCTTGCCAAATTGGTCCTGGTGGCCAAAAATGCCTATCAGGCTCTCTGCTGCGAAGGCCTGGCGCGGGTCGATATGTTCCTCACAGAAGAAGGGGCCGTCTACGTCAATGAGATCAATACCCTGCCGGGCTTTACCTCCATTTCTATGTATCCGGCCCTCTGGGTAGAGGCAGGAATGAGTTACAGCGAGGTGATCGACGAACTGCTCAAGTTGGCCCTGCAAAAGGGAGAAAGAAATCACAGGCTGAAGCAATCCATTTAGGGGAAGCCGGGTTGGATTATCCCCCTTCAAAAGCTAAATTTGGAAGAATCAAACAGCGCGAATGGAATATCCCTCCAAAACGATAGAAGAAGCAGTAGCGGAGTTGGCCTCCCTCCCGGGAATTGGAAGGAAAACCGCCCTCAGGCTGGCCTTACACATCCTCAAAAAAAGTGAGGCTGAAGCCGAGCGTCTCGGCCAGGCCATCATCGCCATGAGGAGAAAAACCAAATTCTGTAAGTCTTGCGGCAATATCACCGATGAAGAAATCTGTAAGGTTTGTTCCAACCCCCGCCGCAAGCAGGAATTGATCTGCGTGGTCGAAGATGCCAAAGATGTCATTGCCCTGGAGTCCACCCAGCAATTTATGGGGACCTACCACGTTCTGGGTGGCCTGATCAATCCCCTGATGGGAATAGGGCCCTCCATGCTCAACATTGATCCCCTGATAGAGAGGGCCAGCAAAGAAGAGGTGAAGGAGATAATTTTTGCCTTCACCGCCAATATCGAGGGAGATACCACTGCCTTTTATCTTTCTAAGAAGCTAGCTCCCAAAGATGTCAGCATTTCATCCATCGCCCGGGGCATACCCATCGGTACCGATCTTGAGTTTGCTGACGAAATGACCCTGGCGAGGTCCCTGATCAACCGGACCCGCTTGACCATGCCCGGAGGAGAGTAAAAAGGCTCCTTTTGAATCAGGCTTTTTCCAGCATTTTTTCGCTGATGCTCCATGGTTTTTCTGCTGCCTTGTCATCACAGGCATGGGCATCAACCTCAAAATACCTGGCGGTTTCACTACCGACTTCCTTGAGCATCTGTTCAGCAAATTTATGTACAGAATGAAGGTCGGCATGGTCAAGAGAGGCCAGATGCACATGGCCCTTTACTTTTTCTGAGGTTTTCCTTGGCTTTTTTCTCGGATCTGGCAGGTATGATTACCTTGGCTCCCTTTTCTGCCAAAGCTCGGGTGGTTTCCAGTCCGATGCCACTGTAACCACCTGTTACAACAGCAGTCTTTCCTTTTAGGTCTTTATTTTCGAGGACCTCCCAGCCAGTGCTTTTGCGGTGAAAATTAGAATCGACGGGATGCTGATCGGCTTGGGCCATATGATGCTATGATTTGGATTAAAACATTAGGGAATGTGGGAAGGTGCTCCAATGTTTATAGAATAACAAAATCACCCTCCTTCGACTCCTTATCAGTTTTGTAAAAACTCCCCATAAGAGATAGATGGTTCAGGTAGGGTCCAACTACTTTTTCTCAATCCGGAATACCTTCCACCTTTCCTGTGTCAGCACCTGGATCATGTAAATTCCCTTTGGCCTCGGCAGGGAAAAAGAATAGCGCTGGCTTCTCGTCTGATATTGGGCAACCTTCCTTCCATCAGCAGTCATGACCCAAATCCGAGTAAAACCCGATTGACCTAACTCTATGGTAATTTGATCATCTGTAGGATTTGGATAAATGGAGAGCGCTTGAAAATTATTCACCTTACTTTGGCTCGTAAGGATGAAGGAGAAACAGGCCGAGGTATCCCTGCATGTCTGTTTTATGACTTCCACAGCATAGTCTCCGGTCGAATCAGGACTAAAACTCCTCTGCTCTGCTCCTGGTATCACCACAAATCCTTTGTTACAGTCCAGCCATTGATAGAAATCCACAGGTCCAGTTTCCGCAGTCAGGGATAGGCTGTCCTGGATGACCTCAAGGCTAAGGCTGTCGATCGTAAGGTCCAGCCTAATGATGGAATCGCATCCCTGGGCATTGAGGA
>CAZMAV010000002.1:318392-368778 GCA_964564415.1 uncultured Bacteroidia bacterium
GGGTGTCGGCGTAGATCCCGCTTTGGGTGTAGGTAATGCCATTGAGGGGCCAGGTAAAGGAATCGCAAGCAGCGAGGGCCTGAGTTTCATTGCTGCCAGCTAGAATCGCAAGGTCCAGCCTAATGATGGAATCGCATCCCTGGGCATTGAGGAGGGTGTCGGCGTAGATCCCGCTTTGGGTGTAGGTAATGCCATTGAGGGGCCAGGTGAAGGAATCGCAGACAGTTTCGGTTTGTAGGGTCAGACTTGTATCCAAGCGAACGTTCAGGACCAAAATGCTATCGCAGCCTGAGAAACTGCTTAATGTATCTATGGAAAATAATCCTTCGGAGGAAAAAACTCGGCCTGAAATAGTATCTGTATAAGTGTAACAGCCTAAGACTTCTAGGGTATCAAAAACGGTCGGGCAAAGCTCTTCGCTACCCAGGTGAAGGAGAAAGATATCATCGCCTCCAAAAATCGGTGTTAGGAAGGTGTCTGGCCCGGGATTCAGGTCGATTTCTCCCTGATAATATCCACCTATGAAAAAGTTGCTGTCTTGTATAGCGATTCCGCTACCTCTCTCAGCGGCAAAGGCACGGGCCATGAGAAACTGCCCGGCAGTATCGAAAACCGATATAAAGGCCTGTGAACCCTGTACAGGGGGAAAGATGGTTTGTCCTGGGCCTGGATCAAAGTCTGTCGTATCGCTATAATATCCGGTAAGGGCTATTTTCCCTTGGTCAAGTGCCAGATCGAAGGGATAATCATCGAAATTTCCCCCAAATGATGTCGCCCAACCTGTCTGTCCGCTGCTGTCTGCTTTAAACAAGAATATGTCGTCGTCTCCATTGGCCAAAAGAGAGAGGTTTGCCGCTCCTGGATCGAAGTCAGCGTTGGACTGAAATTGTCCTGTGGCGTAGATATGGTCTCCTTCGATGGACAAAGACGAGACCAAGTCGCTGCCGAGTCCCCCATAGCGATTGGCCCAAATCAGCCCACCCTGGCTGCTGTACTTTGCTATAAATCCATCATCTCCCCCATAGGGATCGAGGTTAAAGGAAGAGGACCCGGGATCAAAGTCGGTGGTATTTCTGAATTCTCCACCCAGGTAGATGGAGTTATGGGCATCTGTGGCAAGGGTATAGCCGAAGTCATTGCTACTTCCTCCGACCTGGAAGGCCCACTCATAGAGGCCCTGATCATCTAATTTTAGTAAAAAAGCGTCGCGGTTGGAAGCTGTAAGGCTGAAGACGGCTTGCCCTGGGTCAAAGTCCACCACAGAACGAAAATAACCCGTAACCAGGATCGATCCGCTTGTATCGGCGTCAATGTCATAGCCCTGGTCCGTGCTTGCTCCTCCGATCCCTTTCACAAAAATAAGGGAGTCATCTGGAGACATTTTGGCCACGAATACATCACTGCTTCCATTAGAAGTTAGGGTGAAAGAAGCGGAGCCCGAATCAAATTCTGTGGTACCCACAAAGCGACCTGTAAGGAGAAGGTTTCCTTCAGGGTCGAAAGCCATAGCGGCTACAGATACTACACTACTTCCGACAAAGGCCCTGGCCCAGATCAGTTGCTGGTCAAGGTCATATTTGGCAACAAATCCTCCCGGTGCTTGTGAAGATTCCAAAAATAGCTGCCCTGGACCCGGATCGAAGTCTACGCCACCCGTAAAGGAGCCACAGAGATAAAGGTGATCCTCCTGGACCAGGACATCGGAAACCTGATCATCGCCTCCCTCTCTATCCTGGGTAGAAAATCCCGAAACAAAATTTCCGTTTTGCAAATCGTAATAGGCAATCCATGAACTACTTGAATTGTTAAGGGCAGATATTTCCGTAAGGCCCAACGTAGGATCGAGGTCGAAGGTCTGGAAAAAAGATCCCCCTGCCACGACACTTCCATCTGTTTGAACATCGATAGCGAGGTTTCGGTCGAAGCTGCCTCCTCCATTGGCCTGTACCCAGCGATAGTTTCCTGCAGAGTCATAGGAAGCCAGGAAAAAGTCGCCTCCATTTGCCGCAAGGTTGGCCATCCCCGGGGAGGGATCAAAATCCACTGTATTGAGGAAGTATCCCCCAATGTATAAGTTCTGATCCTGATCTACATCAATGGCATCACTTATATCTGAGGAATTTCCCCCCAGTGAAAATGCCCATTGGAAGTTACCCGCAGAGTCATATTTGGCCAAAAAAGCTTCGTCATTACCCTGAGAACTCAGGTTAAATACCCCAGTAGAAGGGTCCATGTCTGCGGTATTGTTGAAATATCCCGTAAGGTATATCTCATTTTGGATGCCCAGGACCAATTCTCCCAGGCCTTCCTCTGCAAAACCCCCAATGCTGCTGGCGCGAACAAGGGCTCCTCCCGGGGTAAACTGAGCGAAAAAAAGGTCTGTATTTCCATTCGAAGTCAGGCTGCGAACAGCAGGGGAAGGATCAAAATCTACCGTGCCATTGAAACTGCCCCCCACAACTACCTGCCCTTGACTTCCCACCTTTACATCCCGTCCTATGCCCGTAAGGCTAGAGCCTTCAAAGGACTCTGCCCAGATCAGGGCCCCGGAAGGGTCGTATTTAGCTAAAAAGGGGTCCTGGAAGCTTCCTGTAGTCGTCAGGAGGAAGACTCCCGGTCCAGGATCAAAATCAGCCGTATCGCTGAAGGCCCCTGTCAGGTAAATGTTATCCTGTTTATCGATGGTCAGGGCGATGATGTTTTCTGTACTTTTGCTGCCGATGGACTTGGCCCAGAGATACTGCCCGGTAGAAGCATCATACTTGGCAAAAAAGCCATTGGAATTATTGAACGTGCCGGACCGAAGCTCCAGTTGTGGATCGGAAGGATTTGGATAAAATCGATCGATAAAGCTACCGCAGATTAGCAGATTGCCTTGCTCATCCAAGCCGATGTCCTCAGCGGTACAAGAGCTGCTGCTGTTAAGTACATTGACCCAAATCAGCTGATCGTTGCTATCAAACCTGGCCAGCCAAATGTCTTTATCAAAGCCCGAACTGGTATAGCCAATGAACCTTCCCATAGAGGGATCAAAATCTACCGCACCCGAGAAAGTGCCAAGCAGGTAGGTATTTCCCAAACTGTCAGAACAAACGGCGTTTACCTGATCATCATCGCCCTTTCCATCTCCCAGGGTCAGGGAGTTGAGGTAATCCAGAGAAATCTGAGAAAATCCAGTAAGGGGCTGAAAGCATGTCAGCAAAAGGACAAGGCTGAAACGAAAAGTAAATGAAAACATAGGGGAGTATCTGATATATGGGTCATTGGAGGGGGATACATCAAAGTAGGAGATTAGCCTCAAATCCACAAAATAAAAAGTGCAAGGAGGCTTGCTCTATTTAATTTGGAAAATTATGGGGACAAAAAACCGCGGTAATGTCCGAATTGTAAGGATGGACTTCTTGTCAAATGGTAATGGGTGATGAAGTAGCCAATGGCATTGATGTGGTTTTCAAGCTTTTTGGAGAAAGTCAGGTTCTTTCTGACCAATCCTGAGCACCTCTGTCTCAGGGTGTTGTTAAACCCTTCGACATGATTGGTTTGTCCCTCGTACCTAGACTTGGTGTGCCTATCAGGTGGAAAGACTGCCTCATAGGCTTCCCAATTATCGGTATAAAAATAGGCTTTATTTCTGATCCATTCTACCATAATCCCCAAGCACCTTCTTCTGATCTGGAACCTATCCAAAAGCCTACAAATTCCTCGCAAAGAGATGCGCTCAAGCAGCAATTTCTTTGCCGTCGATTCCAAATCTAACGTTTTTGCTTTAGTCGGCTGGACGAACTGCCGCTTACAGTATTTACATTTGTGGTTCTGTTTTCCATAGTAGGTAAAGCCAGCTTTGACTACCTTTGGAGGTGAGCAGTGAGGGATTTGAAAAATTCCTTTCTATGGAACTCACCCAAAATCTTTTGGGGGAAGAACTGTATCGTGAAGATTTGAAGGAGAAGATGAGGAAGGTAAGAAACTTTCCCGCTGTCCCCCTCGCTGCTATCCGTGAAGAGTCTGATTTAGGGAATCGGAATCCATATACCTACAGATACATGCCTCTCATTTTTTGCGCCATTAAAGCAGAAATCGGAGAGCAAAAAACGTGGCAATGGATGAAACTTACCCTAGCAAGCCCTGCAACTTTTACGGATTATGAGTTCTTGCTTCAAACGCTCAAAGAAGTTTCAGAAGAAAAAGGATACCAAAGGATCAAAAAACAGTATTTTGAAAGTGAAAAGTCTATAAGCCATATATTGGATACCCTGGGTGGATAAGAGAGAATAATTGTAGACCAATAAAACGCCTTTGAAGCCCTGATCCCCGGCCGCCAACGGGGGATATGTGATTTACTTCTCTGCCCCCACGCAGTGTGGTACCCGGCGATCTCGCATAGAAAAAAGTGTCGGCAAGATCCTGAACGGCGATGGACTTTCCAACAAATACAAGGGAAAAAAAGAAGCTAAGTTTATAAAGGCCCTGCAAAGCTGATATTTCGCGCTCTTCCTGATAAATGTTAACTTCCCGGAAATACAAAAAAACAATCTGAAAGTCCTCCATGAGCCGAAATTGTTTCAGCATGAAAAAAATTATCCTATCCCTCCTCACCCTATTTTTATGTTCTATTTCTGCATCTTTCTCTCAAGCGCCCGATACCCTCAGGGTGGGCTACAACCTCGTTCCTCCCTTCATATCACAGTCAGCACAGGGACTGGAAGGGCCTTCTGTCTGGCTCTGGGAAAATATCGCTGAAGAAAACAACATTGCCTTCGTTTATCGACGCCTTCCCCTGGACAGCCTACTGAGTGGACTCACCCACCATGAGATCGATATTTGCCTTTCTCCCCTGACCATCACCTCTGAGCGCTCCAAAGTCATGGAGTTTACCGCACCCTATTACATTGCTCAATCTACCATGCTGAAGCGCTCTGAATCCACCCTCACAAGGGCCTGGAAATTCGTCAAATCCTTTTTCTCCGTCAATTTTATGAGGGCCCTGGGAGCTTTGGCCTTTGTCATCCTGATCTTTGGTATCCTAATCTGGCTTTTTGAGCGAAACCAAAACAAGGAAGAATTCAGCACCGGCCTCAAGGGCATGTGGGAAGGCTTCTGGTGGTCTGCCGTGACCATGACGACCGTAGGTTATGGGGATAAGTCCCCACAAACAGCAGGTGGTAGAATCGTAGCCCTGGTCTGGATGTTTACAGCGATAATTATCATTTCCGGTTTTACCGCCAGCATTGCCTCTTCCCTTACCGTCAACCAAATTTCCTCCTCCAATAGCGCCATCAATGATTTTAAGGATAAAAACCTGGGAACCATCAGAAACTCAGCAACCAGCGAGTGGCTAAAGAATAACTTTTTTACCAAAAAGAAGAAGTACAACGAAATGGAGGAAATGCTCGAAGCCCTCGACCAGGAAGAGATTGACTTCGTCGCCTACGATCGACCTATCCTCCGCACCCTCATGGCTCGGGATACCCTCTCCCGGTACGACCTGATTGACGTCAAGTACAACCCACAATTTTATGCCTTTGGCATGAGCAAAGATCTGCCTGAAGAACTCATTGATCAAATCAATATCTCTATGTTGGGCAAGGTAGAAAAGATAGATTGGCGAATTCTACTCTCCGAATACGATTTGGAGTAATGCCCCCAGTGAAGTTACACAGGCGCTACGCCCGATTCCATTTACCCAATACTGCATTTATTCCAGTGAAGATCCCTCCTAAGATATTTGAATTCCTCCTCGATCTCTCCGAAAACAACAATCGGGAGTGGTTTGCCGAGCACAAACCAAGGTATCAGGCTCTGCATCAGCAATTTAAGGATTTTGCCTTAGAATGGGAAAATCGAATGCTGGAAGAGGATAAAGTAGAAAACCTCAAGGTATATCGGATTTATCGGGACATTCGCTTTTCCAAAAACAAGACGCCCTACAAGAATAATTTTGCTGCCAGCCTCAGCCGGATGGGTGCTGACCGTCGGGGAGGATACTACTTCCAGCTACAACCCGGAGATCAGAACTTCATGGCGGGAGGTTTTTGGGGTCCCAATAAGGAGGACCTTCAGCGCATCAGAGAGAAAATCGCCGCCGATCCCCTGCCACTCCGAAGGATACTAGCCGGACAGAATTCCAGGAAGTTGTTTGGAGATCTTCAAGGGGAAAAGGTCAAATCCGCTCCTCGTGGCTACAAAAAAGACCATCCTGCCATAGACTTGCTGCGCTACAAGCAGTTTTTGCTCATGAGAAAATTTAGCGACGAAGAAGTCCTGGAAGAAAATTTTATGGATAGCCTGATTGAAAGTTTTCGGGAAGTCAGGCCTTTTTTTGACTACATGAGTGAAGTGCTCACTACAGACATGAATGGAATGCCGTTAGAATAACAATTATCAGTCGGTGGAAGTTCTTTTCCATAAAAGTATATGGCTAAGACCCTCCGCCTGATCCTGGGCGACCAACTCAATCAGCAGCATTCCTGGTTTGAAAATGTCGATGATGACGTTCACTATGTCATGATGGAAGTACGACAAGAGACTGACTATGTGAGACATCACATACAGAAGTTGGTGGCTTACTTGTCGGCCATGAGGGCCTTTGCCCGCGACCTGGAGAAAAAAGGCCACATTTTTACCTACCTCAAACTCGATGACCTCAACAATCAGCATGACTTCGGGCAAAACCTTGATGTAATCATCGAAGCCCATGGCATCGAACGCTTCGAATACCAGGCTCCCGATGAATATCGCTTGGACCAACAGCTAAAAGCCTATGCTGAAGGCCTGGACATCGATAGCCAAATGGTGGACACCGAGCATTTCCTGACTTCACGCACCGACCTCAAGGAAATGTTTGAAGGCAAAAAGACCTACCTCATGGAGACCTTCTACCGAAACATGAGGAAGAAATACGACATCATGATGGAAACGGAGGATAAACCCGTGACCGGACAATGGAACTACGACCAAGACAATAGAAATAAGTACGACGGAGAATATCCCATTCCCGACCCCATTTCCTTCGAAGCTGAGGTGGAAGAAATCGTAAAAATGATCGAGGAGGCTGGGGTCAAGACCTTTGGCAACATTGATACCAAGAATTTTATCTGGCCTGTAAGCCGAAGCCAGGCCCTGGAAGCCCTGGAATTTTTCGTAGAAAAATGCCTCTACCAGTTTGGAACCTACCAGGATTCCATGACCAAGGAAGCCTGGTCCCTTTTTCATGCTCGCTTGTCCTTTCCCATGAATTCCAAAATTCTCCATCCCCTGGAGGTCGTCAACCGAACAGTAGAATATTGGGAAATACACAGAGAGCAGGTAGACATTGCTCAAATTGAAGGCTTTGTCAGGCAAATCATTGGCTGGAGGGAATACATGAGGGGCGTCTACTGGGCACACATGCCTGACTATGCAGAAATGAATTACTTCGACCATGACCGCAAACTGCCCCAGTGGTTTTGGACCGGGGAAACTAAGATGAACTGCCTCAAGTATGCCATCAACAATTCGCTGGACCATGCCTATGCCCACCACATCCAGCGACTCATGGTCACCGGAAACTTTGCCCTGCTGGCAGGCATTGACCCCGATGAAGTCGATCAGTGGTACCTCGGTATCTACATCGACGCCATCCAATGGGTGGAAATCACCAACACAAGGGGGATGAGTCAGTATGCAGACGGAGGTCTGGTAGGAACCAAGCCCTATGTTTCCACGGCCAACTACATGAACAAGATGTCCGACTATTGTAAGGGCTGCTATTACAGCCGAACCAAGAAAGTCGGAGACAAAGCCTGCCCCTTTAACAGCCTGTATTGGCATTTTTATGATCGCCATGAGGACAAATTGGGGAATAACCCTAGGATCGGCTTCGTCTATCCTAACCTCAATAAGATGAGCGCCGAAAAGAAGGCCAGTATCATGGAACAGGCAGAAAAGTACCTGGCAGACCTGGAAAATTTGTAAAATGAACCCTCATTGTCCCAAAATTCTATCCCCTGATCCTGCATGAATATCAAAATAGAAACCGCTGTTAGAGGGAACTACAAGGAAGTCCTGGCCCGTTTTGATCGGGAATTGTTTGAGCAATTGTCTCCACCGGGAGCTGAGGTCGACCTGATTCGCTTTGATGGCTCGCACAAAGGAGATATCGTCCACCTCCGTCTCAAATTGGCGGGGATGATCAAGCAGGACTGGATCAGCGAGATTGTCGAAGAGGGCGAGGACGATGAAAAAGCCTGGTTTGTAGATCAGGGAACCCAGCTTCCCTTCTTTTTATCCAAATGGAAGCATAGGCACATCGTACGGCGACAGGCGGAGGAGGAAAGCCTCATTGTAGACGATATTCACTTCGAATGGCACAATCCTCTGCTTTCAGGCTTGCTTTATCCCCTGCTTTATGCCCAGTTTGCCTATCGGGCACCCATCTACAGGAGATTTTTTGGAAAAGTCGGAACCTGAGGAAATGGCCGTCAGGTTCCGACGATAAATCAATAGCTGATGAAGGGCATGGAATGCTGAAAATTGTGGGCCTCGACCTCATTCAGGATAAAATCTGCAAGGTCTGCCCGCCGGATGGACGTAGAAGCATTGACACCTACCCATCCTACCCGGTACTCACCCTTTGCCTCTCCATCCATGAGCCTGGGTCCACGGACAATGATCCAATCCAGGCCACTGTTTTTCAGGACCTCGTAATGTCCCTCGGCATCTTTGAGGATGTGGGGAACCGCTAATTTCATGATTCCTTTGATGATTTTGTCCGGAATGCCGGGCTGGTCCTTCTCCTTGTAGGCAAGCCCACCGCCGGAAAGAGAGATGATCCGGCCCACCCCCTGCTTTTTCATGGCGGCTACGATATTTTCAGTGCCCCTGGTCTGCAGGGCCTTGGGCGAATCCTTTACCTGACCAAAAAGGCTGACGACAACATCGCTGCCCTCTACTACCTTTTCGACCTCTGCAGCACTGAGGACATCCCCTTGGATAACTTCAAGATTGGGGGACTGCTGTGGGATCTTTTGTGGATTTCTTGCCTGGGCTTTTACAGAATATCCTGCATCCAGGGCCAATTTCAAGAATTCTTGTCCGGTCTTTCCGGAACCGCCAAACAGCGCTATCTTTTTCATGATGATGTGATTGTTTCTAGTCTGGAGCCTTCAAGCCGCATAGGACTTGGAGCCTTATGATTTTTCTATTATCAAATAAATGCAGAAATTAGTTACAGGAAAAAAGTTTGGGTACCTACCTTTTAGTAAGTATGAGTGAAGCGCTTAAGATTGGGAAAAAATGCCCCATTAGGACCACAATGGATATGCTGGGGGGAAAGTGGAAGCTGTTGATCATCTATCAACTGGCGGAAAAACCCCTTCGTTTTGGCGAACTGAAGCGGAGCATCGGAAATATATCTGAAAAAATGCTGGTTCAGGAGCTCAAAAACCTGGAGATCGACGGACTGGTCCTCCGAAAAAACTATGGGGAGGTACCTCCCCGGGTAGATTATTGGCTCTCGGAGCGGGGCAGGCTGGTCCTTCCCCTTATTGACGAAATGCGAAAATTTGGCCAGGCTTACGCCCGAATGAGCGATCTCTGATCACTAGCAGGCATGGGCTTCTTCTCCTTTGTTCCTATCTTTGCCGGAGAATGAAAATACTGGTCCTGACGTCAAGGCTTCCCTATCCCATCGAAAAGGGAGACAAACTCCGGGTGTATCATCAAATGAGGGAACTTTCCCGGCGCCATGACTTGATCCTTTGCTCCCTGGTCGAAGAAGTTCCCAATCCCTCCTCCATAGATCACCTCCTGGGTATTTGTAGGGAAGTCCATAGCTTCAGGCTTCATAAACCAGGTATATTCTGGCATAGCCTGAAAGGATTGATGAGGGGGCTGCCCCTACAGGTAGCCTATTTTTACCGTCCCACCATACATGAGGAAATCAGAAGAATTGCTGCCCGGGTAGGGCCCGATCTGGTTTTCTGCCAACTGATTCGCATGTCCGAATATGCCAAAGACCTCAAGCCTCTCCTTTGGCTGGATTACATGGACTGCTTCTCAGCGGGCATGAAGCGACAGGCCGAGGAGTCTCCCCTCTGGCAAAAACCCCTTTATGAAAGAGAAGCCCGACTCTTGGCCCGGTATCAAAAAGAAATCTATACATTTTTCGATGGACATTCTATCATCTCGGCTCAGGATAAAAAACTCCTGGACCCGGCAGGTAATCTTTACATTAGCCTCCTGCCCAATGGCATCGATACGGAATACTTTCGGCCCAGGGAGGGCAGTCAGAAGGAATTTGACCTGTGTTTTGTAGGCAACATGGGATATTTTCCCAATGTAAGGGCTGTCACATACATGGTTAGACGGGTCATGCCCTTGCTTTGGAAAAAGGCTCCGGGTCTGAGGCTTCTGATTGCTGGGGCCAGGCCTAACGCTGAGGTCCGGCGCCTGGCACAGGACAAGCGCATAGAAGTCAGCGGTTGGATAGAGGATATCAGAGAGGCCTATGCAAAAGGAAAGGTATTTGTAGCTCCGCTTTTTACAGGGAGTGGGCAGCAAAATAAAATCCTGGAGGCCATGTCCATGGAGATGCCTTGCATCACAACTCCCCTGGTCAACAACGCCATTGGGGCAGAAGAAAACCGGGAAATTCTGCTGGCCGGTACCGAGAAAGAGTTTGAGAAAAAAATACTCGATTTATTGGACAGAGAAGAATTTCGAAAAAAAATAGGCAGGGAGGCCAGAAATTTTGTAAAAAGCCGATATACCTGGGCAGGTTCTGTCCGGGAGATCGAGAAAATAGAGCCAACTAGCGAAGACGAAAACTCGTAAAAATCATTATGAAGTACACAAATCCAATAGTCCTGCTTGACTTACCAAATCCATTTTCTCCCTCCATTATTAGCCCTTCCTTTTTGCGTCAGGAGAAGAAAAGGCTCCTGGCAGAATTTGAGCTGGAAGAGGCTACTATTATAGAAGTGGGGGGAAGGGAAATGGACAAGGACGGAGTACTTTCGCTGTTCGAGGAGTTGGAAAATGACGAGCTCAGGCAGCATCACCTGCGCATCTTCATGGAGCCGGGGCTGATGGAGTTCTTGGAAGATGCTTCTCTGGAATATTTTTATAATGGAGGAATATCCAGGCTTCCTGCACATTCCGACGAATTTTTGACATTTATAGGGCCTTACTTTGCTCAATCCTTCAATGCACGCCTTTTTCATGCCTTTCGCCAGAAGGATTTTGAAGAAGTCGAAGCCATATGCAGGCACAGCCTCCCCCTTTCTGCCATCCACAAGGCTGTAGGTTATCAGGATACGTACAGGCAGCTGCACGCAGATATCAAGGACCTGGAAAATTATGCCGAAGACCTCCAACAGGGACATCAGCCTGACGGACGTATACAGGAATTTGGTGATGAACTCATGATCGACACCCTCAACAAGCTGCCCGAATATTTCAAAAGTAGCCTGGACAGTTACGCCCTGGGGCTGGAGTCATTGGCCATAAATATTTATAATGACCACCAACGTGTACAGTTGAGTATATTTTTGCTACGCCAAGCCTTAAAGTTGAATATATCTCCCGATACTCGCCTGCGTCTGCAGGATTTGCTCAATCAAATTTTGGAACAAAATCCCGTTGCAGGACCCATGTCCGAACTCGCGGGCTCTTTGGGCAAAAGCAAAAAAGGCAACAGATGGAAAGTCTGGTTGACCGCAGGTATACTTGTAACCCTCCTTTTGAAGGTAATTTTAGGCTAATCCTTTCTTCCTTATTCTCCTAAATTATACCTCATTAAGCTATTGCTAATGAGGTGATTGGACGGTATTCTTCGTCTAAGAACAAATATTTCGTTTATTCTCAATAGTTTTTACGGGTAAGACAGACCTGTCTCCAGGAAATAGCTTTTCTGGAAGCAAAACCTTTCCTGTGTCAAAAATAATGTTGCACAGGAATTGTAAGGCAGAGGGTAAAATGGAAAACAATAGCAGTTGAACGATAACCCCAAGACAAGTTCGGATTCCAGAACTTGACGTTCTTTTTCTGTAAGGAAACCTGTCGCTCGATAAGTATTTCGAGATCGGCAGGTTTTTTGCTGTGTGATGATATCCGAAAACCTCTCGGATCAATATTTACACCACTGAAAAAGACTTATGGTCATTTCACGTGATTGGCGGAGGATTTGTTTTTTCTATTGGATAATTTAGAGGTAAGATAAAGTCATTACTAATGGCCAGTACAAACTATACCGAAAATAAATTTGATGAGTATCTGGATCAGATACGCAACCGGGAGAAGGTCAGCAATCGCCGGCGCATCATGAAGATTGGCCTGATCCTGGCCATCCTCATTACGGGACTCATCTTATTTCAACAATACACTCAAAATCCTGCTCAGGCACGTTGGCACTCCGTTGCTTATGACGAGTTAAACCAAGAAAAACTAGGTGAACTCCTCGCTGATCACCGAAAAGGCATTGTAGTCACCCATCACCTTTTGGGGGAAGATACTATCAGAGGTTTGGCCGATTACCATCGTTTTCGCGACCTGGTAGACTTGATTGAGATAACTGAAGAAGATGTAGACAAAAAGGAAGAACTGAAAGAAAAGGAGACGGAGGAGTACGAATTTGCCAGCCTCTCCCAGCCCGAAGAAAGCGCCAAATTGGAGCCAGGCAGGCTTCAAATGACCGAAGACGCCACCCTCAAGCCCTTCGCCATCCGCATCAATGGAGCCACCTACGCCAGAGAAAACATCAAGTTTACGGTCGTCAACTACGATCCTTCTGTTCGCTATATGATAGATTTTGGCAATGGAGTCACCCGCCGCATTAAGAGAAGTACCCTCTATGCTTATCCCCTCAAGGGAGTTCACCTCATCCGACTGATAGCCAGCAGCAAGGACAAAGGCTCCAGCGTATACACCAAGAGGTTGACCATTCTCCCTCCCTTGGATCAAGGCATGGCAGTAAGAAAGCAGGGCTCTACCAATCAAAGTGTCAATCCTTTGACGGATGAACTCAACATCAACGAAATCAACCGCGTAACTGCCTTTACTGTACCCCGCTCTTCTTCTGGAGAAAAGGAGGAAAAAGTAGTGGAGAGCAAAAAAGATATTGATCTGGTAGACCTTGGCCAACTCAAAAACAAGGAAGGGGAAGTCGAAAAGAAAAAACCGGAAGCTACCGTCGGTAAGCCCCTGGTTTATGCCGAAAAAATGCCCAGCTTCCCCGGAGGTGCCAAAGCCCTCAAGAGCTACCTCAAAAAACACCTGGATTATCCTTCCGAAGCCCTGGAGTACAAGACTCAAGGCCAGGTCATTGTCCAGTTTGTCATCGAGGCAGATGGGACCATCACCAATCCCAAGGTCTTGAAGGGAATAGGAAGCGGCTGCGACGAAGAAGCCCTTCGCATTGTTGGAGAGATGCCAAAATGGGTTCCCGGCGAAAGCAACGGCCTCCGCGTACCGGTGTACCAAAGCATTCCCATCAACTTCAGGCTTTTTGAGTGATTTCCCGTTGAAACAGGAAAAATGCTCAATGATTCACCTGCCTGCCATGAAAGCTTGCTTTAAGGGTAACTTGAACGAAAGTAGCTTTTGTTATGTCGATGGATGAACCCCTGTCTCCCTATGATCGCCTGGATGTCTACCTCGCCCGAATGGAAGAGGAAGAAAAAGCCAGGAAGAAAAGAATGATGGTACTGCTAAGCGTGATCGGAATATTGCTCCTTGGAGGAGGGTTTTTTACCTACCGCTATTTGTATGCCCAGCCTGCTTCAGACGAGGAGATGATGGCAAAACTGCGCCGCTATGCCGCTGAGGAACTCAATCCCGAAAAGGTGCAGCAACTCTTTGTGCAAAATCCCGAGCCTCTGGTTCTGATCCATCCTGTAACAGGAGTGGATACGGTCAATTCGATGGATGATTACTACCAGTTTTTGAATCGGTTGGACCTCCTCGACATGGAGACCGATGTAGAAGAAACTGAGGCTAGGGCAAATTTAGAAGAAGAGCAGGTAGAAGAAAAAGAAAATAAACTACCTGAGTTTAAGGTGGACGTAGAGGGCGAAAAAAGGGTAGGAGAAGGCCTATCTTACAACATCGAGAATTTTGATCCGGAATACGAGTTGATCCTGGACTTTGGCAATGGTATCACCAAAAGGCCACGTTCAGCCACTTACACCTACACCTATCCCCTGCCGGGCCACTTTGATTTTCACCTCAAGATCGTCAAGGATGGGGAGGAAAAAATACTTCAGACAATTAAGTATCAGATTTTCCCCAAAGAAGAACAACAGGCCGAAGAAGGTCTAGAAGAGGTATCCGCCAGGACCAGCGTCTAAAAAACATCGTAAAAGTGAATATGGGGCAGTAGATGAATGATCTGCTGCCTTTTTTACTTAGGTAGCGAGGACTCCTTCTAGCCTCCCTTATCCCGATGCGGTTTGTAAATTCCAATTAATCAGGCCATTTTGCAGAGGAAAATTGATCATCCAAAATCTTAATTTATCATATGCGTATCAAACAAATTTTTGCCCTCTACTTAAGTCTGTCTTTGGTGATGAGCGGGCTACAGGCTCAGGAACTCAGCAATCGCCTGGACAGCATGTCTTATGCCTTGGGCTATGACTTGGGCAGGAGCCTCAACCAACTTGACCTGTCTCTCAATAGCGACGTCGTTTTTCAGGCCATGACTGATGTACTTGAAGAGAAAGAAACCCTGCTCACTGACCAGGATGTAAAGAAGTGGTTGACGGCCTTCCAAGAAGAAGCACAGGCAGCTCAGCAAAAATCGCAGGCAGCGAAGTTTGAAGGAAATAGAAAAGCAGGTGAAGAATTCCTTCAGGAAAATCAAGGCAAAGAAGGCGTAACGGTAACGGCTTCCGGATTGCAGTATAAAGTAATCAACGAAGGGTCAGGCCCTCAGCCTCCTTCTCCTCAGACCACCGTCAAGGTCCACTACGAGGGCAAGCTGCTCGACGGTACTGTGTTTGATTCTTCCTATGAGAGAGGTGAGCCCACAGAGTTTCCCCTCAACCGTGTGATTCCAGGCTGGACAGAAGGCCTACAGCTGATGAAGGAAGGTGCCAAGTACCGTTTCTTCATTCCCTACAACCTTGCCTATGGCGAGAGAGGAGCTGGACAATCTATCCCTCCCTATTCTGCCCTTATCTTTGATGTAGAACTGCTCGAAGTAAAAGAATAGCCAGGAAGTAGGCAGCTTGGTACAAACAATTTGTTAATGAAAAGGTACTCTTAATTGGAGTACTTTTTTTATTGGTGTCGCGAAAGTGACACATCTTTCGACGTATGTCAACGTAAAAAAATAGGAAAGCATCCGGGGTTGATAGCCTTTTGTAGAAAAGGTGACAATTCTGTGCTGCACATTTTCCTACATTTGTAAAAAGATTAAAATATTCTAAAGCTTTAAGATATGAGTGAAGCCAACGTACAAATTCCCCATGAGAAGCTCGTGATTATCGGGTCCGGCCCTGCTGGGTACACCGCTGCTATCTATGCAGCTCGTGCGGAGTTGAAACCACTGATGTTTTCCGGAGAGCAGCCGGGAGGCCAGCTGATGATTACCACCGATGTAGAAAACTACCCCGGTTATCCCGATGGCATCATAGGCCCTCAAATGATGGAAGACTTTAGAAAGCAGGCCGAGAGGTTTGGTACCAGGATCAAGTATGAGAATATCATGAAGGTAGACTTGGATGCCCAGCCCAAGCGTCTGTGGACTGGAGGAGGAGAAGAATACCATGCCGATGCTGTCATTATTTCTACCGGTGCTAAGGCCAAATGGCTGGGCATAGAAGCCGAGGAAAGATATGCAAACAAAGGGGTATCTGCCTGTGCCGTTTGTGATGGATTCTTCTTCAAGGGTCAGGAAGTAGCCATTGTCGGAGGAGGTGATACCGCCGCTGAGGAGGCCCTTTACTTATCCAAGCTTGCCACTACGGTGCACATGCTGGTCAGAAGAGATGAACTTCGTGCCTCCAAGATTATGCAGGAAAGGGTATTCAAAGAAAAAAATATCAAGGTCCACTGGAATACCGAAGCCTACGATCTTTCGGGTGAGCACAAGGTAGAGGCCGTACATGTTCGCAACAACCAGACCGGAGAAGATTCTGTCATTCCTGTAGGGGCCTTTTTCGTGGCGATCGGCCATAAGCCCAGCACGGGTATCTTCGAGGGGCAGTTGGACATGGATGAAGCCGGATATCTTCAAATCATCCCCGGCACGACCCAAACCAATGTCGAAGGAGTCTTCGCCAGTGGAGATGCCGCAGATAAGGTCTATCGTCAGGCTGTTACAGCCGCTGGTACAGGTTGTATGGCCGCCCTCGATGCAGAGCGCTGGTTAGCTACCAAAGAAGCCGAAGGCAGCCTGGTTCTGGCAGAATAAAACAAAGATCAACCGATGTAAAAGGTACCTGGGATTCGTTTCTCAGGTACCTTTTTTGTTTTACCACTCACCCAAATATCTCAAATCAAAAGTTATTATATTAGGGTAATAATCCCTGCTTGATCCTGCTTACACCAAGCCGGCAGGGCCCTGTCTAACTCCTAACCCCTGTACTCATGAGGCCACAACCTTTTCTCCCGATACTGATATGGTTCTTTTTCCTGACCCCTGTCCATCGAAGCCATGGCCAGGACCCGGATTCGTGGATTGAAGGATTGGAAACCCATGGCCGGGACTCTATTTTTCAGGAAAGAAAAAGAGAACTCAAGAATTGCCAGAAAGTCCGGGATACCCTCTGCCTAGCTCGCTGGGCCAAGACCGTGGCTGTGCATCACTTTACCCTGCTCAACCAATACGAAGAGGCGATCAAGATCGGCCACTTTGCCCTCAGATGGGCAGAAAAAGGAGGAGACCCTGACCTGCAGGGTGCCTGCCTGAACAACCTGGGGATTTTTTACATGAACTTAGGCAAATGGGAAAAAGCTGCGGAAGCTTATAAAGAAAGCCTGGAAATAAGCCGGCGACTCGAAGACTCCATAAGTCTGGGAAAAGGATTGCACAACCTGGGAAACCTATATTTGGGAAGGGAAAAGTACAGCCAGGCTGATTCATCTTTTAATCAAGCCCAAAGCATAAATAGAGCAATGGGGAGATGGGCCTCCGTAGAAAAAAATCTCCTCTCCCTTGGAATCGTAGCCGCTAAACAAAACGAATGGCGGAAAGCCCGATCCTATTATTTTCAAGGCATCGAGGCCCATAAAAAAAGCAGAGAAGACAAGGGCCTTAACCTGATTTACACCCATCTGGCCAATACCTATAACGAAACTTATCAGCCTGACTCGGCACTTTGCTGTCTTCAGCAGGCCCTAGAAGAAGTCAAGAAACGGGAACTCTTCGAAGATGAGCTTTTCCTGATGTATTCCATTGGAAATTGGTACTTCAACCGCGACGAATACAGCAAAGCGATAGAAATATGGGAGACTGCCTTAGATTCCCTGGACGGTCAGAAGCTCAACATCTCTGTCTATCTTAAGGGAGGGCTTGCCATGGCCTATAAACATCAGGAGAAATATGAAACTTCCAGGGACTTTTACCAAAAGGCCATCGCCGATGCCCGACATTGGAAAGTAGACCGAGAAGTAGCTACCTACCAATTGAGCTTAGCTAACCTGGAGCGAAGGGAAGGAAAGTATCAAGAGGCCAAGAGGCTACTCCGAAACATCCTCGACCAGGATTGGATGGAGGAGGACCTCTATCGCAAAACCAAAGCAGAGACCGATCTAGGGCTCATTTACATGGATGAAAAGCAATTTGACAAGGCGGAGCCTCTTTTTCAAAAGGGTATAGAGGCTTCGATAAGCTTTAACCTGTGGGAGGACCTAATTGCGATCTACCACGGACTAGGTAAGATCGCAGAGGAGAGGGGAGACATCCAAGCCCTTCAAGAATACCTGGGTGAAAAGTCCAGGTGGAAAGACAGCTTGCGAGAGAGGCAGTACTCCAAAGAGCTGGCGAAGGTGAGGGGTAGTTATGAGAATGAGCTTCAACAAAAAGAAATTGCTCAATTAGAAGAAAGGCAGGGCCTACTATCGGACTCCTTGGCCAAGAGCAAAAGAAGTCAGCAGTTAATGATCCTGATATTGGTCCTATCCTTTCTTACCATAGGAATAGTCAGCTACCTGGGCATCACCCTAAGGCGGCAGTCTCTACAGATAGAAAATCAGCGGCAAAGACTCGAAGAGCTTAATCAAGGAAAGGACCGCATGTTTGCCATTATTGCCCATGACCTGGCCTCTCCCATCAGCAACTTTGAGGACCTCAACCGACTTTTTTCCTACTATCTCAAAAATGATAAGAAGCAAGACCTCTTTCAACTCAGTGAGGAGGTGGCGGTGCAAAGTCGGCAACTGCGACGACTCCTTGACAATCTCCTTCAGTGGGCCTTGCAGCAATTGGGAACCTATCGACCCATCAAAGACAAAGCTGAGCTTCACTCGCTTATTCGGGAGCAGGTAGATCTTTTTAGCGGGAGAATGGAAGAAAAAAATATAAGTCTCATCCTGGATGCCCCCCCCTCCCTCAACTGGGAAGGCGACATCAAAGGTCTGAGAATCGCCATGGCCAACCTGATTTCCAATGCGGTGAAGTTTTCTGAAAATGCCAATTTGAGGATTTTACTGGGAGAGCAGGAGGGAAGGCTCTTGTTTTTAGTAGAGGACCAGGGGGTAGGAATGGAAGCCGAAATCCTGGAAGCCATCCGACAGGGCAAAAACCTCACTTCTACCCCTGGCAGCGAGGGCGAAAGAGGGGCGGGTTTTGGCTTGCAGTTTGTCTGGCAATGGCTAAAGCAGGTGCAGGGAAGGCTGATTGCCGAGTCTAGCCCCGGAAGAGGAAGTTGCATAGGCTTTTCCCTATCTTTATCCTAAATCTTAGTCAATGAATCACCTCGAGGCGGTCAGCTTACTGGCAGTAGAAGACGATCCTATCCAACAGGCCTCTTTGGGCCTCACCCTTCAGGAGATGGGCTACCCCTGTGTGGGGATGGAAAAAAGTGGGGAAAAAGCCCTGCATACCTTCAGGAGTGAGCAGCCGGATATTGTGCTCTTGGATATTCAACTGAAGGGTAAAATGGATGGGATACAACTGGGACAGGAGATCAATGACATCCGACCTACCCCCCTTATTTACCTGACCTCCTTTGATGACGACGAGACCTACCGCCGCGCCCGGCATACCCTCCCTGTGGCCTACCTTATCAAACCCGTTAAACCAGCCTCCTTGCAGTCGAGCATGGAATGGGCCTTGCGAAGCCTTGTTGATCCCAAGGAGGAAATAGAAGAAAAACAGGCCTGGAAAGAAGATATCCTCCTGAATGACAGCATATTCGTAAAAATTGGGGATCGCCTGAAAAGAATCAGATGCCAGGATATTCGCTGGATCGAGACCTCGGGCAACAGGTACTGCAAAATCGTGACTTACGACAGGGAAGCCCATGTGAGGGCCTCCCTCCTGAGTATCTCCGAAAAACTTGCTCACCTTCCCCTGGTCCGCATTCACCGCTCCTATTTGATTAACCTGGATAAGATCGAAGGCATCCACGAAACCCATCAGACGGTAGACCTTGGTGATGTAGAACTACCCCTGGGAGATGCCTATAAGCAAGATTTCTTCAGGAGAATCAATCGAATCTGAGGGTTAAGGGACAGAATCAAGGGGTTGAAGGACAGAGAAAAGTATTAAAGCTGAGTCTGGACTATGTTTCATTGGAAAATTTTTCATACAAACAAACAGAAGCCCAATGAAACGATTAGCATTTTTTTTCTACCTCATATCCCTTGTCGCCGGCCTTATCGGACAGCCCTTTCAGTCGGTTTTCGAGAAAGACCTCAGCCCTAGTTTTTTCGACTACTTTCTAAGTTCCGGAGAGAAAAATTTCTACCTATCTCCTGATGGTCAGCGCTTATTTTTCACCTCAGACCTCAAATATACAGTCCTGTCTGCTGAGGATGGAAGTATCATTGCCGAGGATGACAATGTGCAGAAAGCCAATGCGGGGATGGCCTCCTTCTTGGGGATATTGAAAAACAGGAGCCTAAACCGCAAAGACGCCCTGGAAGAAGTTCGCTTTGACGAAGGAACCGAATACATGGCTTTTGACGAAAAAGGAATTGTGGTCATGATGGATTGGAGCAAGGACAAGAACATTATCAAAGCCATAGACCTAAAAAGCGGAGAAATCAAGTGGCAAACAGAGCGTTACCGCTACTCCGCCTCCAGCAAATCTCAGATGCTGGACCTCATCCTTGGAATGGCGGGAGCTAATTTTTTCCAGCGAGAATACCCCCAGGACATTGCAAGGGCCAGCGCAAATTTACAGGGATTTGGGGAGCAGACCTTTACCACCCAAAAAGCCTCGCCAGCTGCCTACGGATTCATGATCCCTCTTCCTTCTGCCAATAAGGTCATGCTAAGGGTACAGGACAAATATGTAGCCCTGGACCTGGATACCGGGGAAGAAAAATGGGTCTACGACAAGCGTGTCCTAAACATCGGATTCTCAGATATCGCTTCTGACGGCAACCTGGTCATCGTCAATTTTAATAGCAGCTATTTTCAGGCCAATGAGCGACTCATCCTCAAACTGGATGTAGAAACAGGAGAAGAAATTTGGACCACTAAGCACCTGTCCGACTTCAGGGCTGGGAGGACCTACATGGTGGGTGACCGCCTTGTCTGTGATTATTACGGATCAGAAGTGTTTGACCTGAACCATGGGGAGCGCATCCTGATCAGCCTTGATGAGCGGGTAATCAATACACAAAATAAAATGACCCAGGCTTTTGCTTCCGATGCATCAGGAAGTCGAGGGACAGAGGCCATCGCTTCACCCTCCGTGGTCCAGGGACAGTACCTTTATACTTCCTGCTTCAAGTTGGGCAAGCGATTTTTTGCCAACGACGGAAGCAGCAAGGCCATTGTCCAAAAGTACGACCTCGAAAATGGGAAGATGCTATGGCAGTCGGACAAGCTCGGACGGGGGACGGATCTTAGCTTTGCCTCTGAGGATTTTGTCTTTGTGAGAGAAGGACAAGCCATGGGAAAGTCTGCCCTCTTCATTTTGGATGCAGCCACGGGAGAAGTACTGACGGAGACCGACAACATCGACGGATTTATTTACAGGGAAGGAGCAGCCGATATCCTGACACAATCTTACCTCTACAGGGCTGGTAAAAAGAGTGTTTATGCCTTCAACCAGGAAAATTGGAAGCTCGAAAAGGAGTTTGATACCCGAAAATCAAAGGTGGGCAAGCTTCAGGCCATGATCCCTGCCTACAACGAACTGTTGGCGGTGGGTGATAAGGGCTTGGTATTTTTTGATGCGTCCGGCAAGACAGAAGATGCCATTCAGACAGAGCCTATAATAGGTACCTTTTGGACGGGAGACTATGGATTTATTTTTACAACAAAGAATACCCTGGCCATTGATCTGAAGGAGAGAAAAATCGCGAAAAAACTTCCCCTGTCAGTTGAAAATGGAGTTCAGGTTCTCTTCTCTGAAGATGCCAGCCAAATGATGATGATCAGGGGTGGGCAAACCCTCCTGGGATATAAAAATAATTGATTCAATCTTAAAGTTTTGACATGTAAAGATAATGAAAAAGCTTTTCATCCTCATATCTGCCTTTCTTTGCTTCCTCAACTTAGGAAATGCTCAGAATTTCGACTGGTTAACCCACGTGCTAGGCCTGTCGGAAGAATTGCCAACTGACATGGCCATCGGCCCGAGCGGCAACGCTTACGTCTGCGGCACCTTTGGCAACACCATGATCCTGCCTTCGGGTACCGTTACTTCGGCCGGCTTCAGAGATGCTTTCTTGTTCAAGTTCGATCCCCAGGGCAACCTGCTGTGGCACACCCTGATGACCAGTGCCTTCAGCGAGCAGCCGTTGGCAGTGGCGGTCGATAGCCAGGAGCATGTCTATGTGTTGGTAGATGCCAGCGACACGCTGAACATCCAAGGCAACGTGTTCACCAATTTCTCGCTGCCGTATTTGGTGGTCGTATTCGACAGCGCCGGGCAATACCTCAGCCACTTTGAGCCGATCGACGATTTTGGTCAAGGGGCGGGATTCGGCTTTGCGGGGATGTCCGTCAGCCCCGGGGGGCGCATTTCCCTGGCGGGTACTGCGGGCATTTCACAGAGCATCACCATCGGTGGGCAAACCTTTGATTTGCCCGTCAACCCCTACAACGGCTTCCGCATCCCGCAGGGCTTCACTGCCCAGTTTCGGCCCGACGGTACGCTGCTCTGGGCCGACCTCACCAATGGTCGGGGCAACTCCTTCATCAACCACTTGGGGGCTGCGCCGGATGGCAGCGTGGTGGTCTGTGGGGCGTTTGGGCCGCAAAGCGGCGGGTCTAATTCCGTGTTTGACTTCGGGCCAGGTACCCCCTCACTCAGCACCGATTTTGGCCACGCAGGCTTCGTGGCCCGCTATGATAGCAGCGGCAACGTGCTGTGGGCGCAGGCCATGCAGCCGGGGCAGCCCGTGGTGAGCCAATTTACCGAAGTTTCTGCCCGCAAGCTGGCGGTCGATCCCAGCGGGGCGGTGTACATCTACGGCGAATACAAGGAGACGGTGCGCTGGGGCGCAGACTCGGTCAATGACTTTCCAGCGCCGTTTCTTGGTTCTGTGGGATCCTACGGATTTGTCGCCAAGGCTTCCCCGGCGGGGACTCCGCTGTGGATTCACGGGGTCAGCTTTGAAGATAATGGCTATGCTCTTGTGAAAGCCATGACCGCCGACTCGGTCAACGTATTTTTGGGGGGAGAGTACAGCGACACCCTGCTCATCGGCGGGCTGGGCCTCTTTGGCGGCAGCTCTGACATCTGGTTTGCCAGCCTGGACGGCAGCAACGCCCAGGGCAATTACCTGCAAGGTGTCAACGCGCCGGGCTTTCCCGATGAGGTCAACGGCTTGGCCGTGCGGGAAAACGGCCGCCTGTACGTAACCGGCACCATTGATCCCCCCGCCAATTTCGGTCCCTTCGCCATCACCGACCCGCCCAACTCTTGTTGCTACAATTTTTTCCTGGCGGGCTATGGCGTGGGCTGCGATACGACAGCCATTGGCTTTGTGGTGGATGATATTAGCCCTACCGGAGAGGCTAGCATCCTCAATACTACCGTAAATGCAGAAAGCTATAGTTGGTCCTTTGGCGATGGTGGTACTTCGACAGAAGAAAATCCTACCCATCAATATCAGCCAGGGACTTATACCCTCTGCTTGATCGCTTTGGGCCCCTGCGATATAGATACCCTTTGCGAAACAGTCGAAGTAGGCCCTACCTCGGTCACAAGTCCAAGGTCTTTGACATTCAAGGTATACCCCAATCCTGCTCAGGATCATGTTAAGCTTGCCTGGACAGGTGCCTTGCCTGCCGATTATGTGGTCCAATGGTATAACTCCTTGGGGCAGAAAGTCGGCAGTGAAATTCTGACCGCGGGTCGGGAAGAAAATCTGATTATTTTCCTGGCGGGACAACCTTCAGGGACCTATTTATTGCGAGTGAGTTCTCCCAATACACAGGAGATCATGCGCATTCAAAAGCTAGAATAAGGCAGGATACATCATTCCTGACTCATTGCTGGGACTAGGATCAAAATCAAGGGGATAAGCCAAAACAGACGGCTTATCCCCTTATTGTTGGGGTTGAGGCAAAGATGATTTTATAATGGAATGAAGTCTGCTTAATTAGAGACAAGAAACCTTTTACCTCAATGGAATTACACACCTTACTTACTGAGCTCAACCTCACTGCCAAGGAGGCGGGCAAGAAGATTCTGGAAATCTACAACGACGAAAGCCGCTTTCAAGTAGTGGATTTTAAAGCGGATGATTCTCCCCTTACCCAAGCGGACAAGGCTGCTCATGAGGTCATCACCTCCAGGCTTGCCGCCCTTACCCCGGATATTCCCGTCCTCTCTGAGGAGGGAGGCCACCATGATTATGAGAGTCGAAAGGACTGGACCAAATTTTGGCTGGTAGATCCCCTGGATGGAACCAAGGAATTTATCAAGCGCAACGGAGAGTTTACGGTCAACATCGCCTTGATTGACCAGGGCAAGGCTGTCATGGGAGTGGTATATGTTCCGGTTCAAGACTTGACCTATTACGCTGCCCAGGGCCAGGGGGCCTTTAAACAGGCAGGCGAAGAGGAAGCAGAAAAAATATCCGTATCGAGTTTTGGGATGAATGACGAGGGCCTGCGCATCGTTTGCTCCCGTTCTCACATGAGTGCAGAAGTAGAAGCCTATATCGAGCAATTTGAGGCTCCCCAGACGGTATCGATGGGAAGCTCTCTCAAATTGGTCCTGGTCGCCGAAGGCAAAGCCGACATTTATCCCCGCCTGGGACCTACCATGGAGTGGGATACAGCCGCCGCTCATGCCATTGTCCAGGAAGCAGGGGGAGAGGTCATCGATCACGAATCCAAGCAAACCCTGGTCTACCACAAAGAAAATCTCCTGAATCCCTATTTCATTGTCTTTGGAAAGCGGGAGATGGTGGGCTCAGATCAGTAAAGCCCATAAAATAAAAGTCCTCCGAGGGTCGCGCTAAACAAGGTCATGGCAACATTTACCGTGTCATTGTTTAGCAGCCCCTTTCTTTGTAGGCTGGCGCCAAGGGCGGAGTCAAACATGACCCCCAAAAATCCCACTGCCACAGCCATGGCGCTTCCCCTTACCCAACTCCCCTCCAGAAGTCCGTATCCCAAGACGATCGCGATGGCCCCTAAAAGCCCGGCGAGGCTACCTTCCAAACTTATAGCCCCGTCCAGCCCCCTTCGATCAGGCTTGAAGGTCAGGATGTTGATGTAGCGCCTCCCATAAAGGTTGCCTAGTTCTGAAGCCAGGGTATCACCGGTAGCAGCTGCCAGGCTTGCCATGACAGCCGTCATGAATAATTCCCGATAAAGGGGAAAAACCCAGGCCAACACAGCACTCAGGGCGGGAATAAGTCCATTGGCCAGGGCATTGTTGATGGAGCGCTTGCCTTCATTTTCCTGGGCCAGGCCTTCGGCTTTCTTACGCCTCCTTCCCCACATCGAAGCGGCCGTTCCTCCCACAAAAAATATCCCCAGCATAGCCAGCGCAGCAAAACCTCCTCCCAAAAATATGGCAAAGGCGATCAGTCCTCCCGTGATGCTGCCGGATATATCTATTTTTCCTGTAGCCCAACTTACGGCAGCAAAGACAAAGGTGAGGAAGAGGCCCAGCCATACATTCGAAGGAAAAAACAGGCTTCCATACAGCATGGCTTCCTTGGTAAAGTAAGCCACTAAACTAGCACTTAAAGGGACACTTAGGTTGTCATCGACCAGATAGGGAAGGCTTTCCACCAAGGCAGATATAGAGAGGGCAATGAAGATGATCAGAAGCCATTGGCCTACGTCGAGGCCGAGGCGCTGGGATTGGGGAAGGAGATAGACCAGGGCCAGGGTCAGTACAGCACCTATGAAGGCAAAGGCTAGGCTTCCCGAAATAGACTTTTGAGGGTTCCAGGGCCAGCGGGGTCCAGGGATTCTCCTACCTACAAAGTTGGCGGCTGCATCTCCAAAGGCCATGGCTCCCCAGGCAATGGCCATGAAAATCTGCTGGTCAAAAAACAAAAGGCTGACGAGTGTAAGGCTGGCAGGGTAGAGAAGAAGTCCCTTGTCGCTACCTTTGCTCCCGTCTTGATGTCTGGAAAGGCGATTGCGGCTCAGGCGGGGAAGAAAAAAAAGGTTGAAAACCAAGGCCGTCAAAGCGGCCAGGCTAATCATGATCGGAGAGAGACGACCGATAAGCAGGGCAAAGCCTGCCATTGCCACATGTACCAAGAGTCTGCTCTTGTTTTCTTCCATTGATAAGGGCATATGGAAAGACAATGAGGTGAAAATGAAAAATATTATTCAAAACACCCTTTAAAACTTGAGTTTCTTAAGCTCCAGATTGGGAACCAAAGGCTTAAAAGGAGAATTTTGATCTCTATCGGATCAAACGAAATCATCTTTTTGTGTAGACCAAACATAGTTTTGAGCTACAAGTTTTATGAGTGTATAAAATGTGTTATTTTGTACCCAATTACTATTATTTCAACACTAACTTAAACATACAAATCATGGCATTCACGCTACCTGAACTTCCCTACGCGAAAGACGCACTTGAACCACACATTGGTGCAGATACCATGGAGGTGCACCACGATAAGCACCACGCCGGATATACCAAAAAGCTCAACGCAGCTATCGAGGGCACCGACCTTGCCAACAAGTCCATCGAAGATATCCTGAGCAATGTAGGCTCCCAGTCCAACGCTGTTCGCAACAACGGGGGAGGATTTTACAATCACGACCTTTTCTGGAAGGTCATGGGCCCCAATGGAGGTGGCAATCCTTCTGGCGCAGTTGGCGAGGCCATCAACAAAGATTTTGGCTCTTACGAATCTTTCAAAGAAGAATTTTCCAAGGCAGCAGCCTCTCGCTTTGGTTCTGGCTGGGCCTGGTTGATCAAAAAAGGCGACGGAAGCCTGGCCGTAAGCTCCACTCCCAACCAGGACAATCCCATGATGGATGTAGTTCCCGACAGCGACAAAGGTACCCCTATCCTAGGTTTGGATGTATGGGAACATGCCTACTACCTCAACTACCAAAACCGTCGTCCCGACTACATAGAGGCATTTTTCAATGTCATCAACTGGGATAAAGTGAATGAAATGTACCAGAATACATAAAAAAAGCGTATGTTAGCATATACGCAGACTATTGCTTTATTATGAATGAAAGGCTGGCTCTCCAAGTGCCAGCCTTTTTCTATTATATTTGTAGCAATTTCAATTCATAATAGGATGAAGGCAAAAATACTGGACGGGAAAAAAACCTCTCAGGAAATCAGAAATGAAATCAAGGAGGAAGTTGAGCGACTCAAAAGCAAGGGGCTCAGGCCTCCTCATCTCGTGGCTATCCTGGTCGGAGACAACCCTGCTTCCCATACCTATGTCAGGGGAAAAATGAGGGCCTGCGAAGAGGTAGGCTTCAGGTCCACCAACAAGCACCTGCCTTCAACCACCACTGAGCAAGAACTTCTGGGATGGGTCAAGACCTACAATGAAGACCCCACAGTAGATGGTATCCTGGTTCAAATGCCCCTTCCGGAGCATATTGTACCCCAAAACATTACCAAAACCATCGTCCCACATAAGGATGCGGATGGATTTCACCCCCTCAATGTAGGGCTGATGACCCTCAATTTTCCCGGTATCCTTTCTGCTACTCCCGCAGGAATCATCGAACTTCTCGACCGGTACGGGATTCCTACTAAGGGAAAACACTGCGTAGTGGCCGGCCGCAGCCGAATCGTAGGAAGACCTATGTCTATTCTAATGTCGAGAGGAGGCAAGCCCGGCGAAGCTACCGTAACCCTCTGCCATCGCTACACCCCTCCTGAAATGCTCAAAAAAATGTGTCTGCAAGCGGATATCGTAATCGTAGCTGTAGGCATCCCTGGCCTGATCAAAGCAGACATGATCAAGGATGACGCCGTAGTTATCGACGTTGGGATAAACAGAATCCCAGCACCTGAAAAGAAATCCGGTTACCGCCTGGTAGGAGATGTAGACTTCGAGGCTGTAGCAAAAAAAGCCTCCTATATTACCCCAGTTCCAGGCGGTGTGGGACCCATGACCGTGGCCATGCTGCTTTCCAATACCCTGACTGCATACAAAAGAACTCATGGATAAAACACGTGTGCTCTTCGTCTGCCTCGGAAATATCTGTCGATCTCCCATGGCAGAGGGACTTTTTCTGGATAAGGTAAAAAAATCAGGTCTTGAGGATCAGATAAGCGTAGACTCTGCTGGAACCTCTGGCTGGCATATCAATGAGGCTCCCGACAAAAGGATGAGGGCAGTAGCCGAAAGAAATCATATCCACCTTCCTTCCCGCTCACGCAAACTCCTTCCGGAAGACCTGCAGAACTTTGATATTATCCTGGTGATGGATGAAAGCAACCTGGAAAATACAAAGGAGTTGGCGGGAGAACAGAAAGAACTCCATGCTAAGATTTTCAAAATGAGGGATTTTGACCCTGACCACAAGGGTGCAGATGTGCCCGATCCCTATTTCGGAGGTGATGAAGGCTTTGAAGAGGTCTATCAGATGCTGGACCGATCTACCGAAGAACTGCTGAATCACATTACCCAGAAACGTTGACCAAGAAAAAAAGAAAGGCCTTTGACATCAATGACATCAAAGGCCTTTCTCGATTTAATCTGTCGGGCTTAGCATAAATAACTTATTTTCTTCCCCAACAGCGCTATCTCTGCATCCCTAAAGATGATTTGTGATAATCATCAGTGTATGCCATTCATCCATTTCCTGAGTATGGGGACCAGGAGGAAGAGGAAGGCAGCAGCTCCCAATACGACATAAACACCCCAAGTCAGGTAGGTATCCGAGTAGATGTTGAGGGATTCTAGCTTGTCCAGGTTTTCGGCACCATTGTCCAGGGCTGTCAACTTGCCCAATTCCCCTGCCATTTTGTTGGCTAGGGAGATAGAAAGAAACCAGACTCCCATGGTATATCCCACGATCTTGGCAGGAGAGAGTTTGGTAATCATGGACAGTCCTACTGGTGATAAGCTAAGTTCGCCCGTGGTGTGGAGGAGGTACATTAGCACCAAAAAGATCATAGGGACCAACCCTTCATTTGAAGCGAATAACTTGGCTCCTACCACGATGACCACGAAGCCCAGGCCCAGCTGAGTCAGTCCTAAAACGAATTTCATAGGGGTAGAAGGCTCATTGCCTGACTTGTTGAGGCGAATCCAAATCCATGAAAAGACGGGTGCCAGGATAATGATAAAAAAGGCATTGAGGGATTGGAAGACCGAGGAAGGAATTTCGCTTCCCAGGACTACGCGGTTGACATTTCTTTCTGTGAAGAGGGTCAGTGAACCTCCGGCTTGTTCGAAAAGGGCCCAAAAGAGGGCGTGAAAGACAAAAAGTACAGGGATGACAAGGAGTCTTTCACCGATGACTTTTTTGGGCAAGGTCTCGGTCTTTATCTCTACAGCTTCTCCCCCTCCGATTTCACCGATTTTTGCTTCTTCAGGATCTATTTCTTCAAGCGCTTCTGTGGTAGTCTCCTCTGATGCCGGTCGCAAAATACCCAGGATCAGCAGGACGATGAGCAAGGCAAAGGCTCCCACCACAACGTAATAGGCCAGATTGACACTGGTAATGGCATTGCCTGCTTCCTCTGACCCATAAAGAATCTCCGGTATCAGCTCAAAGACATTTCCCAGGAAAATGAGGGTACCCAAGCCTACCAGGGCATAGATGATATGGCGGGAGGTTTTGACAAAACCACTGGCGACATTTCTGATTTCAACTCCCTGAAGAATGAGGTTGCCGAGGAT
This sequence comes from uncultured Bacteroidia bacterium, assembly GCA_964564415.1. GTDB lineage: Bacteria > Bacteroidota > Bacteroidia > J057 > J057 > JALEFZ01. Next base: position 347,805 of record CAZMAV010000002.1, read on the forward strand.
GGCACAGCTTGCCGCCAGGAGGAGGTAATTAAGAATTTGATCTAGGTTGAGGAAAAATGCTACCACGGGCACTGCAATGATAGAGCCTGCATAGACGGGCATATCCCTGGCGAGGCCTTTACTTCTCCCTTCTTTGGGTGCAGGTGCCAAGCCTTTGTTGCCAAAGGTCTTCATCATGGCGGCAAAGACGATAAGTCCGATCATCATGCCAATGCCTGCTAGGCCAAAGCCATAGTGCCAGTTGATGGTCTGACCGACGTAGCCACAGGTGAGGGTGGAGAGAAAGGCCCCAATATTGACACCCATGTAGAAAATCGTGAAAGCTCCGTCCTTTCGCGGATCGTTCCTATCGTAAAATTTTCCTAGAAAAGAGGAGATGTTAGGCTTGAAGTAGCCATTACCTACAATAATAAGAGCCAAAGAGGCAAAGAATAGGGGCAGGTTGTCCTCAAAGCCCATACCTGTGATGGCCAGGGCAAAGTGGCCGGCGGCCATCAGGCCTCCTCCCCAAAGAATGGCCTTCCGGAAGCCAAAAACCCGGTCGGCGATCAAGCCTCCTACTACCGGAAACAAATAAACCATGGCTGTGTAGGCCCCATAGACCCCAAGAGCCTTGGTTTCCCCTCCTGCTAATTCGGCAAACAGGACCTGGGTCATGTAGAGGGTGAGAAGGGCGCGCATGCCGTAATAGGAAAACCTCTCCCACATTTCTGCAAAAAAGAGGATGAAAAGTGCCTTGGGATGGGTCTTGCGATTGGCTGCGATCACAAAGGGGATCCATATGCTGACGAAAATCCAACCGATGATCATCAACCATAAGGTAACGTCCATAACAGCTTTGGTTTTAGGTTAGTGATAGATGTCCAGGTTCCGTAAAAGGGGCGGCGAAGGCCCGCTCCTAAATTATTTCAGATGATCAACCCTCTTGTTCGAGTTCTTCCTGAGTCTTGATTTTTTCTGCGTCGTGGGTCAGCCGCTTCAGAGGCTTGAGGAAAAGGAGGAGAAGGACAGAGAAGGCCACAGTAAAGCCAAAGATTCCCACAAAGGTCCAAAACTCCTTGTCGTCTTGGACTTCAAAGATTTCCAATTCACCCTTGTACCCTTCTGCAGAGAGTTCTTCGTCTTCTTTTTTCTCTTCACGCTCAAACCTCAGCACGGCGGTGAGAGGATCGGAGGCCGATTCGGGATATTCGTTGAGGTAGGCCCCCAGGGTAGTCAGGCTTTCTCCCTCGATGTCGATGAAGGTCCTGAGGTCAGTTTCCCCACTCTTGAGCATGAATGTCTTTCCACTGTCATAGAGATCGCCTTCGATCTCAAAATTCTTGCCTTTGCGGAGGACAGAGTCTTCGACGAAGGGCGACAACTGCTCCACGCTGGCGGTAAGTTCCATGGTGATGGGTTCGGCCTGAGAGGCTTCTCCGATAGAACCAGCGATTTTATTGCCAAAACCTGTAGCTGCAAAATAGACACCCATCATGAGGGAGACGTACTTGACAGGAGCCAGTTTGGTGATAAAGGAAAGTGCAACCGGAGAGGCGCACAGTTCGCCGATGGTATGAAAAAGGTAGGCCAAAACTAGGAGGATCAAAGCCGCTTTGTCTCCGTATTCATGCACCTGTACCGATGCATAGGCCATAAAGAGAAAGCCTATGCCCATGATGATGGTTCCGAGGGCCATCTTAAAAAGAGAGGAGGTTTCCCATCCCCTTCGATGTGCAAAAATCCAAAAAGCCCCTATCAGGGTGGCAAATATCATGATAAAGAAGGCGTTGACCGACTGGAAGACCCCGGTGGGTACTTCATAAGGAGAGGCGGTGAGGACCGTAAATCGAAGGTAGCCATAAATAGTTGCAATCAGAGAGCCCAGGATAAGGAAGAGGCTGCCAGTGTCCTTTTTTCGGCGAAGGTCTCTGAAACCCAGGAAAAGGAGGAAGGCTGCACCTGCTACGAAGAGAATATCAATGATAATCAGGGATACTTCCCGGTCGATCTTGACCTCCGTGTAGAGGTTCATAAGACCTCCTGCTTGTTCAAAAGCCCCCCAAAAGACGATGACTATGAGGAAAGAGATAATCAGAACCGCAAACCGGTCTCTGTCGATTCCGGAGATGTCTTTGTAGACCATCATGAGCATTCCGATGACCACCGAGACAAAGACTCCGAGGATGCCGTAGGCGATCTGCTCGGTAAAATTTTCGATCAGGAAGATGCTTCCGAGTATGGAGGCCACAGCCAGGGAAGCGGTAGCAATAAGTTGGGGAGTACTCTTGAGCAACTGTCGAAAGAGTTCTCCCAGGGAGGTGGTTTCATCGTCTTTGTTCTCAGCTTCACCGGACTTTTTGGGAGGCTCGCCTATGCCCTTGAGGTATCTTTGTCCCCACATGTAGACCAGGAGGCCTACAAGCATGCCTATTCCTGCCAGGCCAAATCCATAGTGCCATCCGTAGACCTTGGCCACGACGGCCACCACCAGGGAAGAAAGGAAGGCCCCTACATTGATTCCTATATAAAAAATGTAGAAACCCTGGTCGCGACGGGCATCTCCCTGCTTGTACAAGCCTCCCACCATGGTAGAGATATTGGGTTTGAGAGCTCCCACCCCAAGGATAATGAGGGCCAGGCCGGTAAAGAAGGCCCATTCGGTAGGAACAGCCAGAATGCCATGGCCACATACGAGGAGGAGGGCCCCTACCATGACCGAGCGCTTTTGTCCGATAAATTTATCTGCAAGAATACCTCCAGGGATGGAAGCAACATAGACCAACATGGTGTACCAGCCGTAAAGAGCCAGGGCATTGGCATTGGTGTATCCCAGACCGGGATCATCTGTCATAGCAGATTCCACCATATAAAGTACCAGGATGGCCCTCATCCCATAGTAGGAAAATCTTTCCCATAACTCTGTAAGAAATAGGATATAAAGACCTATGGGATGACCAAATAGCTCTCTTTGCTGTCGCGCTAAAGCATTAGAATCCATGTTGGGTATCGGTTAATTCTTTAATAATAATTCATGAAATTAGTCCATTTGTATCTAAAAAAGAAAATGTATAATGTGAAATTGCCATTCGTGCCCGCTTTTTGTCCATTCGTACTGCATATTGACCTTCCCGCAGGAATAAAAATGGCAAAACGGGTAGGTATGCTGATTCTCAGGCCTTTCAAATCGACCTTTTCTCATGGGAAAAGCCCTTTATGTTTCGTAACATTGTAGCCGAACCGGAAGGGAATATGAATTTTGTAGCACACTATTATGTAGACAACCACCTGGACAACAGCCTCTTTGTTGTAGGTGTGTCCACCCCAGACCTGGTTCCGGTTTACAACAAAAGTTTCAGACTCAGAAAGCGAAAGGTAGAAGCTGTCCTCGCCAGGGGGGGGAGCCATGACTTCTACCAGTTTGCCAAGGGCATCCTCAGGCACTTCGAGGCGGATGAGTACTTTCATTCAGCTCAATTTTTCAAAGAAGAAAATAACTTGCTGATGGAGCTGATTCGGAAGTATTTTCCGGGTGGAGAGGTAAGACGGTCTTTTTTTGTAGCTCACATTCTCTTTGAGCTCGTGCTGGATCGGGTCTTGGTCCTTGATGACCCCAGGGTCCTGGACAATTATTATCGGCACTGGAGACAGCAGGATCCCCATTTGCTTTTAAGACTTACAGGGCAGATTTTGGAAAAAGAAGGGGAGGTCATGGAAGGCTACCCGGCATACATACAGCGATTTGTAGAAAGGAAATACCTTTACGGTTTTTCGCAGTGGGAAGAACTTCTCTATGTCTTCAAGCGAATCATGGAAAGGGTAGGCATTCCGGATTTGGCTTATATCTATGAGCCTACTTTCATGGCCATGTTGAAAGAGTATGAATTCCGACTGATTCCCAAGGTGCCCCACTACATTGCGGAGATGAGGGAGGAGCTCAGCCAGCATCCCCTGGACTGATTTGCTACTTCAATAGCCGACATAGGAGGGTGAGTGGATGATGATAAGCGAAAAAAAATCGTTGTAAGTATAGAGATTTACCTATTTTTAAATAGGTATTCAAGTCAGGTAATCAGGCAAGCTTTTTTACACTTGTAGTTCTTTCATAACTCTTTATATTTCAGCTAGAGTTACCACAGTTGCCACCTGTGTTTCCCCGCCCCAATTTATCCCGAGAAGCCCTGGTTGTTTCTCGGACAAAAGCTGACACCATCTTTCAAGAGACACTTCAAGTGGTGGAACAAAGGTAAATTCGTACTGAGTTGGGCCAGGCCCATAAAGCTCGATAAAGAAATGCTAAGAAAAAACTTACTAGTCTTGGTTTTCCTGCTCCTCAGCTATGGAGCCCTGGCCCAGGAAAACGCTACTGAAGACCTCACCCAAGGTCCGGTCAAGTATAGCAATGAATTTCTGAAGATCGGAGTTGGAGCCCGGGCCTTTGGCATGGGTAATGCCCTGACTGCCACGGCCACGGATGCTACAGCAGGCTATTGGAATCCGGCGGGACTGGCCCATCCCGACGCCCTCCATTATCCAGAGGTGGCCGCCATGCACGCCTCTTATTTTGCCAACATCGGCAACTACAATTACGTTGGCTTTACCATGCCTGTAGACTCCCTCGGCGATCGCCGCTTTGGAGTCTCTTTTATTCACCTGGGCATAGATGACATCCCCAATACCCTGCGGCTGATAGATCCTGATGGCACGATTAATTTTGATCGCCTGGAATCCTTTTCGGCTACCGACCTGGCAGCCCTTTTTTCTTACGCCTGGAAATGGAAAAAAGTCAAGGGCCTCAGCATGGGTACCAATATCAAGATTGTCTACCACGCTTTCGGTCGCTTTGCCAATTCCTGGGGCCTGGGCCTGGACCTGGGACTGAGGTACCAGCGTGGAGGTTTTGCCGCCGGACTCTCACTTACCGACGCCACCAACACCATCAACGCCTGGACCTTTAATACAGAGACCTTTCGCGATGCCTTCATACAGACGGGCAACGTAATTACCGAAAATAAAATCGAGTACACCCGCCCTGCCCTCCGACTGGGGGTAGCCTATGACCTGGAACTGGGAGAAAAGTTTAGCGCACTGCTTTCCATCGACAACAACCTGTTTTTTGATGGGAGAAGGGCAGATGCCATTGCCAGTGGAGGCGACATCAGCCTCGACCCCAGGGCAGGCGTGGAATTTGCCTATAAAAACGAACTGGGCCGCAAGGTAGCCTTCCTGCGGGGAGGGGTCTACAACATCCAAAATGCTTACAATACCCAGGGAGAAGCTGCCACCATCCTCTTTCCCACCGCCGGAGTCGGACTGGTGATCAAGAATTTTACCCTGGATTACGCCCTCGCCAATATTGGCAACCTTTCCGAAAACCTACATTCACACGTTGTCTCATTGAAATTTCATATTCAGTGATGAAGAAATACACCATATTTACAGCTCTTTGCCTCTTTGTGGGCAGTGCCCTGGCTCAATTTGACTATGGCAACAACTGGTATATTCCCAGGGCAGACCAGCCCTTCGTCAAACTGGTCGTGGAGGAAGACGGCCTTTACCGCCTAAGCTTTAATGACCTGCAGCAAGCCGGATACGATCTCAGTACTGTCAATCCGGCCAGTCTACAGATTTTTCACCTAGGGAGAGAAGTACCTATTTATGTGGCCGGAGGAGGGAGCAACTTCTCCTACATTGAGTTTTATGGCTTTGCCAATGACGGGGCTCTCGATACCATGCTCTACCGCGACCCCGTGACAGGAGTCGTCAAAGGTAATCTTCAGCCAAATAGAAAATTCAGCCTGTTTACCGACAAGTCTGCCTATTTTCTTACCTGGACGAATAATCCCATCGGTCAGCGACTCTTCAATATTTTTGATCCTCGCTATGGGACCTTCTCCCCAGAGCCTCATTTTATTTATGAGGCAAGAAAAGATTACCAGCCCAATACCAATGAAAGCATTTATCTCTTTGGAGGGGCGGGTTCTTACGATACCTTCTACACCCTCAATTCTGATTATGTAACCGGTGAGGGCTACATGGGACCGGGTTTTTCCTATAATGATGCTAACGGCCCCCTAAGGGTGAGCCTGTCGACCCCCGCAGCAGCCAATACCGGAAGACCCGTCAAGGTCAAGACAAGGGTCTTTGGCAGGTCGAGGACTCCCCACCACCTCGAGGTATCGCTCAACAGCGAAGGGGTTATCATAGACTCGGTAATTGCCAGAAATGAAGTCTACATTCACACCTACAACCGGGAGGTCAGCCTTCAAAGTGCCCTGCCTGAGCAGGCTACCCTAAGTTTTGAGGCATTGAGGGCTTCAGTTGACAACAACAACATTGCCTGGTCTTCGATTACCTACGATCGCCTCCCTGATCTCAAAGGGGACTCCTTTATCAAAATCACGGCCTTTGAGAATTCCAGAGAGTCCTTCTTCGAATTTGACAATGCCGGAGGTGAGGATTCTGTTTTTGTCTATGACTTAAAGAATAGAATTCGCCACGTGGGAATCGTCGATAATGGTAAGGCCCGGGTGGTTATTTTTCCTCAAAATAGCGCAAGAAACCTCTACCTAAGTACTGACAAGGGGATTAAGACACCCATCATAGAGGAGGCCCGCTTCAACAAGCTTCACAGCAGGCAAGGGGCTAATTATGTCGTGATCGCCCACCGCGATCTGAAGGCATCAGCAGAAAAATTTACCCAGTACCGGGATACGGCCAAGGTTATCGATCTTGATGCCATGCTGGTCTACACCGACGAGATTTACGATGAGTTTTCATATGGGGTGATGACCCCCTGGGCCATCAAGCGTTTTTGTAAATACGCCCTGGACAACTGGAATGTGAAGCCAGAGTATGTCATGCTTTGGGGCAAGGGGCGCTACGAAATCCGTAGGTTTGAGTCCAATGCCATCGTGCCTACCTTTGGTTACCCCGCTACTGACTATGAGTTTATTTCACATTTTAAGCCCAACTCGGTTGAGATCAATCCTGAGGCAGCCATCGGCCGGGTAAATATTCGAAATGACGAAGAAGGCTTCGATTATCTGGATAAGGTAGATGCCTACGAGCACGAAGGATGGGCAGGATGGATGAAAAACGGGGTCTTTTTGGGGGGAGGAAACAACAGTGCCGAGCAAGTCGCCATCGAGGATGCCTTCAATTATTATATCGATAAGTTTACAAGATTCCCCTTTGGAGGAAGTGAACTCTACTTCCAAAAACGAAATAATGCTACGGTCCTGGACCCATCTACGGCCTCCTATCACGACCAGATCAATTCAGGGGTATCTATGATACACTTTTTTGGCCATTCGACCTCCAATATCATAGATATTTCATTGAGGCCCCCCGATCAGTATAACAACTTCGGCCGGCCGGTTTTTATGATTGCCATGGGCTGTTATGGGGGAGACTTTGCAGGTAGTGATGTGTCTACTTCATTTGGAGAAAATTGGGTTACGGAAAGGAATAGGGGAGCTATTGGTTATTTGGCTAATTCCAGTGCTGGCTACCTCAACCCGCTCAAGGGCTATGGCCGGGTGCTCTATGACGTGATGTATGGACGTATGGCAGGCCAGCCTATCGGTCTGGTGGTCAAGGAGGCCTTGGATACCTACACCGATTCTCTTCAGGATATTCAATACAGGAATCACGGCCGACAGCTCAACCTACAGGGAGATCCTGCTCTCACCCTGTTTTATCCCGTCAAGCCCGACCTCGAAATCAATGAGACCTCCGTGACCTTCACGCCTGACGATTTCACTGCCCAGGATGACTCTTTTAGGATCAACATAGCTGTGACCAACTTTGGCCTGGTAACAAAGGACTCCTTTACGATAGAAATTCGCCATCGACTACCCGATGGTTCGGTCTTTACAGGGCATCCGCTCAAGCGTTTTCCCATGGTCGCCTATAGGGATACCTTTTCCTATATCCTCAAAAATCCTGTAGGAAACTCTCTGACAGGACAAAATTTCTTCGAGGTGATCCTGGACCCCAGAGATGAAATCGAAGAGGATGACGAGGGAAATAATGCTACCCAAATTGCAGAATTGGTTTCCGGCAATATTGCAGCTATCCTCTTTCCCCAGCCTTATGCAATCGTAGGCGAAAAGGACATTAGCCTCAAAGCCTCTGCCTTTTTTATGACCCCTGAGGAGGACATCCCCTTTATCTTTGAGATCGATACTTCCTACAAATTTAATTCTTCCTTCAAAAAAATATCTCCACCCATCCTTGGCAGGGCTACCTTTGTCGAATGGGAACTTCCCTTTGAACTGGAGGAAGATCAGGTCTACTATTGGCGGGTGCGATTGGCAGACGTAACTCCGATCAGTTGGAGTGAATCCTCCTTCAAATACATTCCTGAAAAGGAAGGCTGGGCACAGGCTGAGTTTCCTCAATTCCTGGATAATAGTCCTCGAAATATTCAGATCAATGAATTTCAGCAAAAATTCGACTTTAGCTTCCTAGGTGCCGAATTGGAATTTGTGGGAGACAACAACGGACAAAATTTTATCTACAACAAAAACGGTATCCTCCAGGACAATGCTACCCTCAACGGATTCAGCATTGATGGAGTGGTTTGGGTAATCATTGATCAGTTTACCCTTGAAGCCAAGAGCTCAACCAACCAACTAGGCTCTCTCGAAGTAGCACAGATGGTTCAAAGGCCCTACCAAATCTTCAAATTGAGGGATGCCATCCTCAACATGGAGGAGGGAGATTACATAGCAATTGGAAACCGACGCAACCCCAAGGTCCACCTTTGGGACCCAAGTATTTTCAATGCCCTGGAAGAAGTAGGCGTCTCCGCCAACATCAGGGCCTTACAAGATGGAGATAATTTTATGGTTTTCGGCCGGAAAGGCAATCCTGTAGGTTCGGCGGTGGAGTTGTACGCCCCCAACAGGGGCAACTCATTCCTCATAGAAATGGACCTATTTGCCCAAAATGACATTGGCGACATCAGCTCTACCCGCGTAGGCCCTGCATTAAAGTGGGGAAGCCTGGATTGGGACTGGAATTCGCCGGATATCGTCAACCAGGAAGATGTAAGGGTGAATCTTCTGGGAATCAGAAACAATGGTTCGGATTCTCTGCTAAAGATGAACCTGGAAAAAGGAAATACAGACATCAGCGGCATAGATGCCGAAGAATTTCCCTTCCTCCAACTGAGGGCCAACAAGTCAGATACGATCTACCACACGGCTCCCCAACTTGACAATTGGCACCTTTATTACGAACCAGCGACAGACGCAGTCCTCGATTTGGTCACCAGGTACGAATTCCAGTCAGATACAGTCTTCGAAGGCCAGGATGTCTTCATCCACATGGCCGCCCGCAACATCGGTTCCAGGGACATGGATAGCGTGAGGGTAGCCCTGGCCGTAGAGCGAGAGGACCGTTCAAGGCTTATCCTGGATACCCTGACCATAGCTCCCCTCCTGGTCAACGGAGGCCCTGTGGAATTCGAATATCGCTTCAATACCATCGGTAAGGAACTTAAAGGAGATGTACTCTACATCGTGGAAGTAAACCCCAGACTGGAACAGCCTGAAATCAACTTCTTCAACAATATCTTTGTCAAGCCCTTTCACGTCGTCAATGACAATAAGAATCCCCTTCTGGATGTAACCTTTGATGGGAAGCAGATCATGGATGGAGATATAGTTTCTCCCCGCCCAGAAATCATCATCGAGGTCAACGATGAAAATGAATTTGTGGCGATTGACGATACGGGCGCCTTCGAACTCTATTTTAAGCGTGGAGTAACTGCTGGGACTTCCTTCGAACGAGTATTTATCGAGGGAGAACCACGGATAGATTGGCGGCCAGCCCAACTTCCTGACAACAGGGCCCGCCTATACTTTTATCCAGGACTAACCGAGGCCCTGAAAGACGGAGAGTACACCCTGAGGGTCCAGGGAAAGGACAAAAATGGCAACGCAGCCGGAGGAGGAAGTTTTTATGAAATTCGCTTTGAAGTAGACAACTCCTCCACCATCACCCAGGTACTCAATTATCCCAATCCCTTTTCTACCTCCACCCGCTTTGTCTATACCCTGACCGGGGCACAACTGCCGGAGGTTTTTCAGATTCATATTTACACCATCTCAGGGCGAATGGTAAAGATGATAGACCTAATGGAATTGGGAGAAGTATATTTTGGGAATAACATCACAAATTACTCCTGGGATGGAACCGACGAATACGGGGATCCCCTCGCCAATGGAGTTTATCTCTATCGAACGGTGATCAGAATGCCCGGCGAGGAAATAGAGGTCCGGGATGAGAAAACCAGTCAGTATTTTAATAATGGCTGGGGGAAAATGGTGATCATGAGATAAGAGATTGTATAACTTTTACGGGGAAGGCCGATCATACTGGATTTGATCGGCCTTCTCTTTATTCCTGCCTACCTTGGCAAGTCATGAATAAACGTCCCGCACATATCTTCTTTCTTCTCCCCATGGGCATTTACCTCCTACACAGCTGGTTTTACAGGGATTGGTTGGTGGATGATGCCGCGATTTCTGTGGCCTTCGCCCAAAATCTTGCTGCTGGCCATGGCCTCGTGAGTCAGCCGGGAAGGCCGCCTGTAGAAGCCTATTCCAATCCACTTTGGGTATTTCTGCTGGCCTTCGCAGAATTCATGGGGCTTTTTCATCTTTATGCTACTCCGAAGTTGATGGCAGGGGCCGCTGTCTTGCTCGCCGCCTATTGGGTTTACCGGCTGCTGATCACCCGTTATGACCTGTCCTCCCTGTCTGCTGCCCTCTTTCTTTGCCTCCCCCTGCTCAATGCGCCTTTTGTCTGTTGGGTAAATGCAGGCCTTGAAAACGGTCTCTATATCCTCGGCATTACTGCCCTCTTAGGCCTTTTGCTGCAAAAAAATCCCCCTTCTCAAGCTCTGATCGGGATTGTCCTGGGAGGCCTGGCCCTTATTCGTCCCGAAGGCATACTTTTTGGCCTGGTCTGGGCAATATGGTGGCTGAAAAAATGGGACAGTAAGGCTAGAATCAGGGCTTTACCCTTCGCCTTTGGCCTGATACTAAGCCTCGGAATCTACCAACTATTCAGGGTAGCATACTTTGGAGAAATTCTGCCCACACCCTTTTATGCTAAAATGGGGAATGAAGGCAGGACTACCGACCTTTGGCTGAAGTTCCATCATGTATTCAGGACCTTGACGGGGCCTTTGGGAGGGCTTACGGGAATTGTGTTCGTACTTGTGGCTTTTTTTTCAGCTTTCCGAAAAAAATTTGTCCTGAGCCATCTCCTGCCTCTGGCTGCCTGGCTGTGTGGAATCCTTATTTTTTTGATTTTGCCCTACGACCATTTGGGATGGTATCGCTATGCCAGCCCCTTTATCTGGCTGAGTTATCTCATGATCGCTATTTTAAGTAGGGAATGGACGAGGGATTGGAACAATATCAGGAAAAGAAATAGAATAATCCTTTGGATCACGGGGGGACTTTTCGCGATCGGCCATGTGGGCATGGGGGTAATCATTACCCAAAAGAGAAGTAGCCACCCCCCTGTACCCTACCGGGAAGTAGCCCAAAGATACGGGCATAGGTTCAACGATATTCTTGGCAGTCAAGGCATTGAGCAAGGAAAAATTCTTATGCCTGACATCGGTGCCACCCTCCTGGTATCGAAGCACGAGGCCTACGATTTTTTGGGATTGCTAGACCCCTTGATGGCAAAAACCTATCAGCGCGATTCTGCCCGGTACACGGATTACATATTCGAAGAAATCAAGCCCGACCTCATTGGCAGCCACGGGCTTTGGCTGGAGGACAGAGACTGGCAGCAGGACCCCAGATTGGTCAGGGATTACGAAATTTATTCCCGAGCTCCGCTTGCCGGGGGCATGGAGGCCCTGGTCTACATACGCAAAGCTGATAATTGAATTTTATACTTGCCCTATATTTCTCCCTCATCCCTAAAAGTGTATCTTTGCCCCCGAAATCAATACACCCGATGAATTACGACGATATTTTTCCCAAGGTTATTTCTCATGCCAAGGAGTACGGCTTTGTCTTTCCCTCCAGCGAAATCTATGATGGGCTAGGTGCCGTCTACGACTATGGTCAATTAGGAGTAGAATTAAAAAACAACATCAAGACGGCCTGGTGGAAGTCTATGGTGCAAATGCATGAAAATATCGTCGGACTGGATGCGGCAATCCTTATGCATCCTACTACCTGGAAGGCCTCCGGCCACGTAGATGCATTTTCTGACCCTTTGATCGACAATAAGGATTCCAAAAAGCGGTACCGCGCCGATGTGCTCATCGAGGATCAGATTGCCAAATACAAGGCTAAGTCCCTCAAAGACACCCTCAAGCGCGCCAAAAAAGAAGGCTGGGAAGAAGGTTCGGAGGAATATGAGAAGTATCTTCTAAGCAATAGAAACGCTAAAAAAGCCCAGGACCTCCAGCAAGAATTTGAAACCGCCCTTAACAGTGAGGACCTTAGCAAACTCCGGGACATTATCCTGGACCAGGGCATCGCCTGTGAGGTGAGTGGTTCTAAGGAGTGGTCAGAGGTCAGACAGTTCAACCTCATGTTCAAGACCCAGTTGGGGGCTACGGCGGATTCTACCATGGACTTGTTTATGCGTCCCGAAACGGCCCAAGGGATTTTTGTCAACTACCTCAACGTTCAGAAGACCTCTCGTCAGAAGCTTCCCTTTGGGATTGCCCAGATCGGAAAAGCCTTCAGAAATGAAATCGTGGCCCGTCAGTTTATCTTCCGCATGAGGGAATTTGAGCAGATGGAAATGCAGTTTTTCGTCAAGCCTGGTTCCCAGGCCGAGTGGTACGAATACTGGAAGAAATATCGGATGAATTGGCACAAGGCCTTGGGGATCAAGGAAGATTACCTCCATTGGCACAAGCATGAAAAATTAGCACACTATGCCGATGCAGCCGAGGATATAGAGTTTCGCTTTCCCTTTGGTTTCAAAGAACTGGAGGGCATACATTCCCGCACTGATTTTGACCTGGGCAAGCACGAGGAGTTTTCCGGCAAAAAACTCCGCTACTTCGATCCTGAATCTCAGGAATCCTATGTTCCCTATGTAGTGGAAACCTCTGTGGGGCTGGATCGCACCTTTTTGGCTCACATGAGCAACGCTTATCTGGAAGAAGATGTACCCAATGCCAAGGGAGGAAGAGATACCCGTGTCGTAATGAAGCTCCATCCCCTGCTGGCTCCCTACAAGGCTGCAGTATTTCCCCTGGTGAAGAAGGATGGATTACCTGAAATCGCCCGCAGCATCATGGATGAACTGAAGTTTGAGGCCAATGTCATGTATGATGAAAAAGACTCTGTAGGCCGACGTTATCGCCGCCACGATGCAATTGGGACACCCTTTTGCCTCACGGTGGATCATGATACAAAGGATGACCAAAAAGTGACGGTCCGTGATCGGGATAGCCTGGAGCAGGTCAGAATTCCTACAGCAGAAGTCAAGGCTTACATTTCCCGAAAACTGAGCTGGAAAGAATTGTTGGACTGGTAGGTAAACCTTCTGATTCTGAAAACTGTATTATTAATGGTAAGTTATGAAGGAAGTTCCAACAGAGACTTCTGCTCTAGCCTAGTGAAGGCATCAGTGGAGATGAAAAGACCAAACCCTATGGCCCAGCGACTGGATATACAGGCATTCATACAAAAACAAGATCAGCAAAACCTCCCCGTCATAGATGTGAGATCTCCGGAAGAATTTGAAAAAGGACACTTTCCCGGTGCTTACAACATTCCCCTGTTTGACAATGAAGAAAGGGCCATTGTAGGTACGCTTTACAAGCAGGTAGGGCGAGAAGAGGCCTACCTGAAAGGCCTCGAACTGGTAGGGCCCAAGATGAGGAGTTTTGTAGAAAGGGCCAGGGAAATAGCTCATGGTGGATCTTTGCTTACTTATTGCTGGAGGGGAGGGATGCGTTCAAGCAGCATGGCCTGGCTTTGGGAAAGCAGTGGAATGACAGTTGACACCCTTGAGGGAGGATACAAAGCCTTCCGTCGCTGGGTACTGGAAGGGATGAAAGAAGAAGTAAGGCTTCACGTGCTGGGAGGTCCTACAGGATCGGGAAAAACGGTCATCCTCCATGAGTTGGCTTGCCTGGGGGAGCAGGTCATCGACTTAGAGGGCCTGGCCAATCACAAGGGATCGGCCTTTGGAGCTATTGGTGAAGAGCCACAGCCCAGCGTAGAGCACTTCCAAAACCTGCTTTGGAAAGCCTTGGAAGGGCAGGACTTGGGAAGGCCCATCTGGGTGGAGGATGAAAGCATTCATATTGGAAAGGTCCTCATTCCCAAGCCTTTTTATCGAAAAATGCAGGAATCGCCCATATTCGTCATAGACGTACCTGTGGACGTACGCCTGGACCACCTGGTTGAAGTCTACACCGGAGTGAGCAATGACCTCCTCAAAGGAGCCATTCAGAGGATTCGGAAGAGGCTGGGCAATGAAAATACTGTAAAAGCTCAAGAAGCTGTAGATCAGGGGGATTACCGAAGTGCAGCTGCCATTTGCCTGACCTATTACGACAAGACCTACGGATACGGTTTAACTCAAAAATCGAAACACTTAGTAAGGAATCTGGACCTTCAAAGCGGCGATCCAACATTGTCGGCGCAAAAATTGTTAGACTTAGCCTACGAAAAACAGCCTAAATGATAGATACACAAGACATAAAACTAACTCAATACAGCCATGGAGCCGGTTGTGGATGCAAGATTTCACCCAAGGTGCTATCTACCATCCTGAAGAGTACACAGTCCTCCATTCCGGATTCTAACCTCCTCGTAGGCAATGATACACGGGATGATGCCGCTGTTTATGACCTTGGAGACGGAACGGCCATTGTCTCTACCACCGATTTTTTTATGCCCATCGTAGATGATGCGGTAGATTTTGGGCGAATCGCCTCGGTCAATGCCATCAGTGATGTATACGCCATGGGTGCTACTCCCATAATGGCCATTGCTATCCTGGGATGGCCTGTAGATACCCTGCCTCCTGAGGTAGCCCAGCAAGTGCTTGAAGGGGCGCGCATGGCCTGTAAAGAAGCCCGTATTACCCTGGCAGGTGGGCACAGCATCGACAGCCCCGAGCCCATATTTGGCCTAACAGTTACAGGTCGGGTCAATGTTGCCAATATTCGTAAAAATAGCGGGGCCATCATAGGAAATAAATTATTCCTGACAAAGCCCCTGGGTGTGGGAGCCCTGAGTACCGCCCAAAAGCAAGGCAAACTACTCGATGAGCATGCCACCATCGCCAGGGACAGCATGGTCAAGCTCAACAATGTTGGGGAAATATTTGCCCGGCATCCTTATGTCAAAGCTATGACAGATGTAACTGGCTTTGGCCTTTTGGGGCATTTGGCAGAAATGTGCGAGGGCAGCCGGACATCAGCCATCATCGACTTCGACAAGGTCCCCCTGATTCCCGAGGCAGAATACTACATCAAGAAAGGAGCTATCCCTGGAGGAACCAAGCGCAATTGGGAATCCTATGGGCATCAGATCAGCAACATCAGCGAATACCAACGAAACATCCTTTGCGACCCACAGACCAGCGGAGGACTGCTCATTTCTGTAGTAGGTGAGTATGAGCGTGAATTCCTGCAAATGGCCGGAGGATTGGGATACAGATTGAAGGCCTTTGGGGAAATGGTTGAGGCCGAAGACCCCTTGATTACGGTCAATTGATCCTGGTTTTCCTAAAGTGAAGGGCAGAGTCTTTGAGTTTGTGCTAACCAGCCCTAGGATCACTCGTGGATTTGGGAAAAGCAAATCTTTAATGCCTGCCTTACCATGCTCGACCGAAAGCATTTGATTCTTGGCACAGGGACGCTGGGACTCCTCTTTATCTTGACCTTTGTAACTTCCTACCGGGTGCGGGATGTTTTCTTTGTTATCCTTTATGATCTCCGACATAGCCATGTAGATGTGAAGGAAGAGGTAGAAATTGACCGCATCCTAGAGAACTTTGAATCCCAGCCATACTCCCAACTTCCCGAGGCCTATCTTTCTGAAACACAATCTGACATAGCTCCTTCCCGCAGTATGCTGGCGGGAAGGAGCTATTACCTTGTACCACCTGGTGCTGTATATAAAAAAATTGTAGGGCCCTTCAGGATCAGGGACTTTATGCCCAAAGACAGGTATTACCGCTCGAATACCCTAAGGATGAAAGGGGAGATCATCTGGCTAATGGATAAGCGGGTCCTCAAAAAATTACTCCAATTGCAGCAACATTTGGCCAAGGCTGACTTTGACGAAGATGCCTTCCACGTAGTCAGTGGATATCGACATCCCGCCTACAATGCCAAAGTAGGAGGAGCCTCCAAAAGCAGACATACCTTGGGACAGGCCATAGATATTTCCGTGGCCGACATCGATAAAAATGGACGTATCGAGAAAAAAGACAAAGCCATAGTCCTGGACCTGCTCGAAAAGAAGGTAATACGGAGTTTTGGTGGGCTGGGACTTTATCCTAAGACACAAACCGTCCACCTGGATGTCAGGGGCTACCGCGCAAGGTGGAAGAGTTATTAGATTAGAATCTTAAATCTCATGCCCATCCCAAAATAAGGCTTAGTTCTCTGGCCAGAAAGTAGGATAGCAGGATCAAAGTTAGATGGTATAGGGGTCGAATCCAGCTGGGAGAGGCCTTTAAATGAAGGCCGAGGGCTTCTTCTAAAATCTGGAAGAGGGCAAAACCTGTAAAAGTCAGGGTAAAAGTCAGGTGTAGCCTTCTCAGAATGAGCATGGCCGCAAGGTCATGTATGCCACCACTAAGGGCAAAAGTCCCTAATAAGGCCAAAGGTCGGGATAAGAAGTTCCTGAGCGGGCGGTAGACAAAATAGAGGAGATAGTAAGAAAATAAAGGATTCCAGTTTTGCCAAAACCTGGCAAATCGTTCTGCCATGAAGGATTGCTGGATCATATGGGCAAGCCTATGGAAGGGATGCCTGCCCGAACCCATTTTCCTTTTCTCATATGCCCGGTATGACGGCCGCTTTGCCATAGATTCAAGTTAAGATAGATTCCGTAGGGATATCGCCAAAATCCAATTTGATTTTCTCCCTCCCTTTCGATAAAATTGTATGCAAGCATAATATTTTTTGTTTCGTCCTTTTGCCCCTTTGTAGAAGGCTTTGTCTGTTTTTAGACCAAGTGTTATGCATGCATACGTTATTTTGAGACATAAACGATCTTTCAACTCGTACTTACTTCCTATCAAAAGTATCATAAACCTATCACATGCAGGTAGCTGAACAACAAAAGGCCCAAGCCTCATCCACCCGAAACAGGAGGATCAAAAGAATCGCTGTCCTTGGCTCGGGGGTCATGGGTTCCCGCATTGCCTGCCACTTCGCCAATATCGGCGTGGAGGTACTGCTGCTCGACATTGTCCCTCGCGAACTCACCGAAAAGGAAAAGGCCAAAGGGCTAAGCCTGGAGCATCCCGCGGTCCGCAATCGCCTTGTCAACGACTCTCTCAAGGCAGCCATCAAAGGAAAGCCCGCTCCTCTCTATCACCAAGACTTTGCCCATCGGATACACACTGGAAACTTTGAAGACGACTTCGAAAAAATCAAAGATTGCGACTGGATTCTGGAAGCTGTCGTGGAGCGTCTGGACATCAAGAAAAAGGTCTTTGAGCAAGTCGAAGCCCACAGGAAGCCCGGCTCCATCGTAACCTCCAATACCTCCGGTATTCCCATCCAAATGATGATCGAAGGTAGATCAGAGGACTTTCAGAAGAACTTCTGTGGAACCCACTTCTTCAATCCCCCGCGCTATCTTCGCCTCCTGGAAATCATACCAAGTCCCAAGACCGATCAAAGGCTGATTGATTTTCTGATGCATTATGGAGATCTGTTTTTGGGTAAGAAAACCGTCCTCTGCAAGGATACCCCAGCCTTTATCGCCAACAGGGTCGGCATTTTTGCCATGGCAAATATTTTCCGTCTCATCAAGGAGTTGGACTTGA
The DNA here is from genome assembly GCA_964564415.1 of uncultured Bacteroidia bacterium. Taxonomy (GTDB): domain Bacteria; phylum Bacteroidota; class Bacteroidia; order J057; family J057; genus JALEFZ01. Next base: position 365,805 of record CAZMAV010000002.1, read on the forward strand.
ATATCGAAGAGGTAGATAAACTTACCGGTCCTGCCACTGGAAAGCCAAAAACAGGTACCTTTCGCCTTTCTGACCTTGTAGGCCTAGATACTACCGTTCACGTACTCAATGGCATCCGTGAAAACTGCCCCGAAGATGAGCGAAGAGACCTCTTTCAGGTTCCTGAATACGTCCAGAAAATGGTGGACAACAAATGGCTGGGCGACAAGACCGGTCAGGGATTTTATAAAAAGACAAAAGATGAGGAAGGCAATAGGCTGATCCTCTCCCTGGACCTGGAAAGCCTGGAATACAGGGAAAAGGCCAAGGTGAATATTCCCAGCCTGAAGTTGGTTAAGAATACCACCAATCTAGCAAAGAAATACAGCACCCTTTTCAAGGCCGATGACAAGGGCGGTGAATTTACCCGCAAGTCGAGCCTAGCCCTTTGGGCCTACGTCTCCCATCGCATTCCCGAAATCGCTGACGACCTCTACCAGATCGATGATGCCATATGTGCAGGTTTCGGATGGGAAAAAGGAGCCTTCCAGGCCTGGGACATGATTGGGGTGAAGAATACCCTGGAGATGTTTGAACAGGAAGGGCTGAAATTAGCCCCCTGGGTCCACGAAATGGTCGAAGCCGAACACGAGACTTTTTACAAGGTCGAAGCTGGTCAGCCCTATTTTTACCACATAGCTTCCAAGTCCTACAGGCCTATACCTGGAACGGAGTCTCTCATCATACTTGAAAATATTCCTAAGGAAAAGAAGGTATGGAGCCACGCAGAAGCATCCGTCCTGGATATCGGAGATGGGGTGCTCAACGTCCAGTTTCACTCAAAGATGAACTCCATCGGCGAGGGCAACCTAAAGGCCATCCATTCAGCCATAGAATATGCCGAGATACATGGCTACCATGGTGTCGTGATTGCCAATGAAGGTGAAAACTTCTCCGTAGGGGCTAACATCATGCTCATGCTCATGATGGCGACCCAGGGAGAGTGGGATGAACTCAACCTTGCCGTCAAGTCCTTCCAGGACACCTCGATGCTTATTCGCTACTCCAATATTCCCGTTGTCGTGGCTCCTCATGCCATGACCCTCGGTGGGGGCTGTGAATTTACCATGCATTCGGACCTGGCTGTCGCTGCTGCGGAGACCTACATCGGACTGGTAGAAGTGGGTATCGGGGTAATTCCTGGAGGTGCAGGTACCAAGGAGATGGCCCTCCGAGCCGCAGACATCTACAAAAATGACGCAGTATTGGGAACCAAGGTCGTGGAAAAAGCTTTGATGAGCATTGCTACGGCCAAGGTAGCAACTTCGGCAGAGGAAGCCCGAGGCCTGGATATTCTCCGCCCTGATGACAAGGTGGTGATCAACCGCGACCGCCGCATCAAGGAAGCTAAGGAAGCCGTGCTTGCCATGGCAGAAGATGGCTACGTGGCCGGGACTCCCCGTAAGGATATTCCCGTCTTGGGTCGCAATGCCCTGGCCAGTCTCTATGCAGGTATCGCCGGGATGCAGTACGGCCACTATGCCAGCCAACACGATGCCCTGATCGCCCGTAAAATTGCCTACGTTCTCTGTGGAGGAGACATCAGCGGGTCCACGACCCACGTCTCCGAGCAGTACCTCCTGGATCTGGAGCGGGAAGCCTTCCTCCAGCTTGCCGGCGAAAAGAAGACCATGGAACGCATGCAGCACATGCTACAAACAGGCAAGCCCCTGCGCAATTAATCTTTAACATCCACTCCTCCGGGGAAGAATCATCAAGCCTCTTCCCCGGAGATATTTTAGAATATTCCAATGGAAGCATATATCGTAACAGGACTGCGAACCGCAGTCGGAAAAGCAAATAAGGGCGGATTCAAAAATGTCCGTTCAGATGATCTCGGAGCCCGGGTGATCAAAGCCCTGCTCGAGAATGTCCCTCAGCTTGACCCCAGCCGGGTCGACGACCTTATCGTAGGTTGTGCAGTACCCGAAGCCGAACAAGGCATGCAGATTGGCCGCATGATCTCCCTCATGTCCCTCCCACAAAATGTATCCGGCGTTACTGTCAATCGATATTGTGGGTCGGGAATAGAAACCGTTGCCATGGGGGTGGCCAAAGTAAAAGCAGGAATGGCAGATTGCATCATCGCGGGAGGAATCGAGTCTATGTCTATGGTTCCCATGTTGGGGCATAAGGTTGCGCTCAACTACAAGGTCGCTACTGAGCATCCCGATTGGTACCTTTCGATGGGGCTTACTGCCGAAGAAGTAGCAGCCGATTACAAGATTTCCCGTGAGGACATGGATGAGTTTTCCTACAATTCTCACATGAAGGCCCTCAATGCGATCGAAAGTGGTTACTTCAACGATCAGATCGTCCCCATAGATGTGGAAGATGTCTACGTGGACGAAGCAGGAAACCGGCAGGTGAGGAAGTACACCGTAGGCATGGATGAAGGACCCCGACGGGATACCAGCCTGGAAGTCCTGGCCAAGCTTCGCCCCGTATTCAGAAACAATGGATCTGTAACGGCGGGGAATTCATCTCAGACCTCTGATGGGGCTGCCTTTATGATGATCATGTCTGAGCGCATGGTAAAGGAATTGGGAATAGAGCCTCGCGCTCGCCTGCTGGGCTATGCTACCGAAGGTATTGATCCGAGAATCATGGGCATGGGACCCATCAAGGCTGTGCCCAAGGTCCTCAAGCAGACTGGGATGTCCTTGAATGACATCGACATGATAGAACTGAATGAGGCTTTTGCTTCTCAGTCCCTGGGAGTTATCCGTGAATTGGACGTCGATCCCAATATCGTCAATGTCAATGGCGGGGCCATCGCACTGGGCCATCCTCTGGGATGTACAGGTGCTAAACTCAGTACCCAATTGATCAATGAAATGGAGCGACAAAATAAAAAATACGGCATCGTAACTGCCTGTGTAGGTGGAGGTCAGGGGGTAGCCGGAATTTACGAGTCCCTGGCAAACTGATCCTG
>CAZMAV010000003.1:0-353207 GCA_964564415.1 uncultured Bacteroidia bacterium
ACCTTTGCAATGGCAGGTCTAAATGCCTGGCCCGGCTTCCTCCTACTCGATTAGTACGCGTACCGCGTGGAGATCGACCCTGGAAGGGTCGCACCCCAGACTCGCATCCCCGCCATTTTTGGCAGAGAACCTGAATTCTTTGCCAAGCATGATGACATCAAGCATTTGAAAGCCAAGCAAGAAGAGAGAGTCGAACAGAATTCTTGAGAAATTTAATCCCTCATCTTCTTGTAGGCATTGATCAGGCCATTGGTGGAGGCATCATGGCCCTCCACCGGGTCATCTCCCTCAAGCTCAGGCAAAATAGCCTTGGCCAATTGCTTGCCTAGTTCTACTCCCCATTGGTCAAAGGAAAAGATGTTCCAGATTACTCCCTGAACAAAAATCTTGTGCTCATACATGGCGATCAACTGGCCCAGGGTGTAAGGGGTTATTTGCTTGACCAAGATTGAATTTGTAGGCTTATTACCTTGAAATACCTTAAAGGGAGTTAGAAAATCAATTTCTTCCTGGCTTTTTCCTGCATCCTTAAGCTCGTTCCTGACTTCCTTTTCAGTTTTGCCTTTCATTAGGGCCTCGGTCTGGGCAAAGAAGTTGGCCAGGAGCTTGGGATGGTGATCGCTGAGGGGGTTGTGGCTGATAGCTGGGGCGATGAAATCGCAGGGAATGACTTTGGTTCCTTGGTGAATCAATTGATAGAAGGCATGCTGGCCATTGGTACCGGGTTCTCCCCAGATTACAGGACCGGTCTCCCAGTCGACCTCTTCTCCGTTTCTTCCTACATATTTGCCGTTGGACTCCATGTTTCCCTGCTGGAAATAAGCCGCAAAGCGATGGAGGTATTGGTCATAGGGGAGGATAGCCTCAGTCTCAGCTCCAAAAAAGTTATTGTACCAAAGTCCGATAAGGGCCAGGATGACGGGTATATTTTCCCTGAAGCCAGTATTCCTAAAGTGCTTGTCCATGCTGTGAGCCCCTTCGAGGAGGAGCTTGAAGTTGTCGAATCCCAGGGTGCAGGCGATTGACAAGCCAATGGCAGACCAGAGGGAATACCTTCCTCCCACCCAATCCCAGAAGCCAAACATATTGTCGGGATCTATGCCAAAATCAGTAACTCCCTCCTTATTGGTGGAGAGGGCTACAAAGTGTTTTTTAATATGCTCTTCATCTCCTGCGGACCCCAGGAACCACTTTCTGGCCGAATGGGCATTGGTCATGGTCTCCTGGGTGGTAAATGTCTTGGATGCAATCATAAAGAGGGTAGTCTCAGGATTGAGTTCCTCTAGGGTCTCGGCCATGTGGGTGCCGTCCACATTGGAAACATAGTGGGCCTTTATGCCCGGCTTCCAATAAGGCTTGAGGGCTTCGGTAACCATGACCGGGCCAAGGTCAGAACCTCCGATCCCTATGTTGACGATGTCGGTGATGCCTTTGTCGGTATAACCCTTCCAACTGCCGTCAATGACCTGATTGGAAAATGCCTCCATGCTTTCCAGTACCTCATTGACTTCTGGCATGACGTCTTTGTCATCTACCTCTATGGGGTCATTGGATCGGTTGCGCAGGGCGACGTGCAGGACAGCCCTGTCTTCGGTTTGGTTGATCCTATCCCCGGAAAACATTTTTTCTATGGCTTCTTTAAGCTTGACATCTTCAGTCAGCGCCAAAAGGTAATCAAGGGTACTTACATTGATCCTATTTTTGGAAAAATCCACTAGGATATCCTCAAAGCTAAGTGAAAACTTGTCAAAGCGCTGGGGGTCCTGATCAAAGAGTTCTTTGATCTTAACTCCCTTCATTTGCTCCTGATGGGCTTCGAGGCCTTGCCAAGCCTGGGTTTGGGTAGGATTAATGGATGCTAGCATATGATTGATGAATTGAAGGAAAATTGGCAGAATTAGCCATGATATTCAAGGATTGGGTAATAATTAACCCAGGGTTAACCCTCTTTGCCCTGGTAGTGATTATTTGCCGATTTATTTGTGATTTTACCCCTAGATTACCTTTGATTTTTATATTGCAGGCAAAAGCAACGAAACAAAGATGAACACCATCCCCGCCAGAACTGTCGACGAGATTACAGAAGAGCTATTTTTTCTGGATAATGAACTGGTTTTCGAACAAATGGTGAATGACCTGGGCGAAGATCAACCCTTTATTTTTACCTATCTCATGACAATTGGAGAGGGAGACTTCAACGACGAAGAGCGGGAGATGATGCTCTTGCTCGGCGTTATTATTTGGCGCATCATGTCCAAGGAAAAGGCAACCTTGCCCACCGTTTCTGAAGAGAGCTTGGACAAGGTAGAACAGGAAAATATGCCCCTGCTCGAACAACTGGCCGAAGACGAGTCTAGCTTTGCCTCTTCCGCCAGAGAACTACTCCGGGATTACAACCAGCCTGAAATTCTTTCCTATGTCATCGAAAGCGTGGTGGCCGAGGCAGAGGAGAGTGAAGTCCGGGAGGTCTATCAGGGAATCATGATTATTTTTCTCAAAATCGTCATCGATTGCCTGGACAAAGAAGCCGCCTGAAGGTATTCTATTTCTTCCTCTGAGGAAGGGTGATTTTTGATTTGGTAGCTGTGTACCTGGCCAATTCTGTTTTTTCCCCTTTTTCCTCGAATTCCAAATCTCTGAATTCCAAGAACCGCTCATCGTCTATAAAGGCGGTACAGAATGGAGCATCTTCACTTTTTTCTTCCCCTTTAAAATCGAAGTAGGTAGGGCTGTAGACCATGCTGTCTACCTGAATCGCTCGGATTCATTGAGGTGATAACATTCTTCTCCAAATTTGATGGAAGAAAACAAAATCTTCAGGAAGAGATGCTTAGCTTCCAACTAAATTAAAAAAACCCATTTCTGGTTTTTGATATAGAAATTCCTGAAGAAGAATGCAGCATTCTTCAACCTACTTTTTCCCAGTTTTTTAGGGCCAATTGACCACAGGCTCCGTCTACGTCTTTGCCCCGGCTACGACGGACGTTGACGATGACTCCATTTTTTTCCAGGTGCTGGATAAATGCATCCATTCGCTTGCGGGTGGTATTGACAAAATCCGCCATGTCTACCTGGTTGTACTCAATTACATTGACCTTGGAGGGGACGATGCGGCTGAACTCGACCAATTCCTCGGCATGCCTGAGGGAGTCATTCACATCCCGAAAGATACAGTACTCATAGGTGATGCGGATCTTGGTCTTTTCGTAGAAATATTTCAGGGCCTCGATTAGTTTTTCGAGGTTATTGGAATCATTGATGGGCATGATGCGGGAGCGGGTCTCTTCATCCGCAGCGTGGAGGGAAAGGGCAAATTCGAACTTCACCTCATCATCGGCCAGTTTCTTTATCATCTTGGCTACTCCAGCTGTCGAAACCGTAATGCGTTTGGGAGACATTCCCATCCCTTCCTCCGAGGTGATTTTGTCGATGGAAGCGAGGACATTCCTGTAGTTGAGCAAAGGTTCCCCCATTCCCATGTAGACGATATTGGTGAGACCTCGTCCATAGATTTTTTCTGCCTCCTTTTGGATATGCTGGACCTGATCGTAGATTTCGTAGTGGTAGAGGTTGCGCTTGAGATCGAGAAAGCCTGTGCCGCAAAACTTACAGTCCAGGGAGCAACCTGCCTGTGAGGAAATACAGGCTGTAATTCGCTTGGGGGTGGGAATGAGTACTCCTTCGACCATCTGTCCGGTAGAGAGCTCGAAGGCGTATTTGATGGTGCCGTCGCTGCTTCGCTGGGAGTCGCTTACTTTCACCTGCTCAATGAGATAAGCTTCTTCCAGTCGTTCCCGAAGACCCTTGCTGAGGTTGCTCATCTCATAGAAATTCGCGGCATGCTTCTTCCACAGCCATTCGTAGACCTGAGTGGCGCGAAACTTCTTTTCGCCCAATTTCTCCATCTCTTCTTTCAGTCCTTCCAGGGTGAAGGAACGTATATTTTTCTTTTTTTCCGCCATGACACTTTACACTCGGTCAGGGTCAAATTTATGAATAAATTACAATAAAAAATCCCCACATCCATTTAGGATACGGGGATTGTTCAATGTTCTTACTCCGAAAGCATTTCCAGGTATTCCTTCCTGAACTTCGCTACTTTAGGACGTATCAGGAAGGCACAGTAAGGCTGATTGCCATGCTGCTTGAAGTAATTTTGGTGGTAGTCCTCGGCGGGAAAATAATTTTCCAGGGGACTGATCTCCGTAACGATAGGATCGTCATAGAGGCCAGCGGCTTTGGTCTTGGCTCTTTCAGCAGATTCCTTTTGGCCTTCATCCTGGTAAAAGATCGCCGAACGATATTGGGTACCCACGTCGTTGCCCTGACGGTTGAGGGTGGTGGGATCGTGGGTTACAAAGAATATATCCAGGATTTGATCCAGGTTGATGACAGAAGGATCAAAGCTTACCTTGACTACCTCTGCATGGCCGGTACGCCCCGTACAGACAGCTTCGTAGCTTGGATTTTCTACCTGTCCTCCCGAATATCCGGAAACTACGGATTTGACACCCTTCAGGTCCTGAAATATAGCCTCCGTACACCAAAAACAGCCATTTCCAAAAATAATGGTCTCCAGGTTGGATGTATCACTCATGGGTTTTGAGGTTAATTTTTTTGAAAAAGAATAAGGAATGGACAATAACCGCAAGCGACTATCAACCATCCCTTATTCTGCTATTCTAAACTTCTTTCGATATATCCCATACGCCTACAAGTGCAAATTGTTTGTCTCTGGTCCCTATTGCAGTCGCTCTGTCGCAAAGATGACCTTTTTGCCTTCCAGGAGGGTGGCAATAAGGTACTTCTCTCCCCCTTCTTCCAGGCTTAGCTGTCGTCGAAGTTGAGAGACGGGAAAAGGGAAGTTGCGGGCAATGACATGGGCCTTCTTGATGCTGTTTCTTTTCAGCCACTTTTTGAGTGCTTTGGGTTTGTAGTCCAGGCTCTCTTCCAGGCTAAAGATTCGCCCAGGAAAGTCTTCAATCCAATGTGGAGACAGGAAAAATCCCATTTCCTGGGTAAAAAATCCTGAAATCGAGTCAAAATAATCGCGCATCAGTGTGGGAAAGCGGCGTAATTTGTAAAAGGCTACATCGGCTTCGTAGAGATAGCGAGGTCTGGCTGAAGAGGGATAGGCAGGCAGAGGGGCCTTTTCCCAGTCAAATTTGTAGGAATCCACCGATCCCTGGCGGGAGAGGACAACTTGAAGTTTTGGGACTTTTGACGAAATTTCGGACGATTCAACTTCCAAAATAAGCTCCTTGACTTCATTATTTATCGAGTGAACCCGAATGTGGGAGAGGCCGGAGATATTTTTGCGAGCTTCGTTCATGTCATATAGGGGTGAAGCTTTGATGACGACTCGCTTTCCCTTCCGCTTGAGGATGGGCATGAGTTCGAGGACATTGGGAAGGCCCTCGCGAAGGAGGTGTACTTTTTTCCCTTTGTCATCTCTGCGAGAAGGATCTATGTAGATCAGATCGAAGGGTTCACCCTGGTAGGTTTGGAGAAAATCCTCTGCAGGCTGATGTTTCAGTTCGATGTTTTCTCTTTCCAACAGCTCGAAATTCTTTTGGGCGATGCGGATGAGTTCTTCCCGGATTTCTACGGCTACCACCCGGTCAAAATGTCGGGAAAAATGCAGGGTATCCACCCCCAGGCCCAGGCTTAGGTCGAGGCAGGAAACACCGGCATATGACTTCATGGAGGCAGCCTCCTCACTGCTGCACTGCTGGTAAGACAGGGGAGGGATAATGCAAAGATTGTTGTAATAGGTAGGGAGTTTGACCCTGGCTTTTTGCAGATACTTCAGTTGAGTCGAAACCAAAGCTACGGGCAATTCGTTGTCTTTTAACGAAAGGGCGAAGGAAGCAGGGTCCATCCCAATATGCTCCTTCAAAAGGCTTCTGACTCCTTCATCTGTAAGAATATTTACCTCTTCCTCAGTCATTTAGCCTCAGAGCTTTTTACTTTTAGAAGAAACTGTTTTATATTTCTGTACAATCTCCAAAATTAAATTCAAAAATGAAGCGTTCCAAGACCGTTATCATCGCTATCCTTTTGCTAGGATTTGTTGCCATCACGACAACTGGTTGTTATTCTTCTCGCAATGTTTGCCAAGCAAAGAAAATTGGTAACCACAGATAATCGATATGAGCAACTGGCAAGAGTTGAATTCTGAAGCTCAGGTAGATGCGCTCAAAGAAGCTTCTTTTCACCGTCCCCAATTGATATTCAAGCATAGCGTTCGCTGTGGCATTTCGGCCCACATTTTGGAGCAGATGAAAGCATCTACCTCCTCGTTGGCGGATATGTATGACCTCCACTATTTGGACCTGATCGCTTTCAGGAATATTTCAAATAAAGTAGCGGATACTTTCGGGATACCCCATCAGTCTCCTCAGGCCATTCTGATCAAGGATGGAGAGGCTGTCCATCACGCTAGCCATTTTTCCATAGAAACAGAGAAAATCCTGGCTGCAGCCTGAACCTCTTTGTTCCACAAATACAGGCGGGCTTTTTCCTTCAGTGGGAAAAAGCCCGCTTTTGTGTGCTTTAGCTGTAGGTAAATTTGACATTTACGATAATCTCCGGATGAAGACTTCGAGTAACCGGGCAGTTGAGAGCGGTGCTTTGAAGGAGTTTCTTCTCGCTGTCATTCAGGTTGTGGTTGCTGAAGTGTAGCTCAATATTCAACAAACTTACCCGCCAGGGGCCCTCTGTCATTTCCTTTTTTACCTCTCCTTCTACCTCCCCCATGTCGATGTCGTTTTTTTCTGCAGCTATGCCCATGACCGTGATCATACAGGTAAGGGCAGCCGTAGCCAACAGATCTGTGGGTGAAAAGGCCTCTCCTTTTCCATGATTATCCACCGGGGCATCGGTAAGCAGGGTATTCCCACTTTTGCTGTGAATGGCTTCTGTCCGCAAAGAACCTTTATAAACTACTTTCGCAGTACTCATATTCATGTATCATAAAAAACAAGCGGCAATAAGGGGATATTTTGACTCTCTTCAAAGACGAGGTATCGGGTATAGAAACCATTTCATTCTATTAGAAATATAAATTATTGCATATCCTCTTTGTGTCGAAGCAGCAGCAGTTATTCCTTCTTCTTCTTTAATTCTACACGATCATAAGGAGAGTTTTTTCACAACATTGTTCTCCAGAAAGCATTTCCTTGGAAAAATAAAAATTAGGAGCTTGGAATTGAGTTTTTTTTAAAAATTGACAAACGAGAAATCTGAAAAAGACAAGAATTTTGATTTTCTATAAGCTAAAGTCATGTTAATAAATAATAAATTTCAAAAAAAAGGTTATACCTCGAAGGCATTGATTAAGAAGGTTTTTACTGAAAATTCAAAAATTAAGTATAGATAGTTTCTAGTGAACATTTTTGATTCAATTCTATTACTCTTATATTCGCGAGAAAATAGGGAAGCTTAAAGTTATATAACATATTATCATTCAGTAATTTAAGAAAACAATTAGGATTCTATTCTATTATACTGAATGAACTAACGCCTATCGTTTCAACAGATATTTTTTTGTTTACCATCTAAACCTTGCCTTATGAGCAAACTATTACACTTAAGGACTTATGTTAATTTGCCTGGCTTGGTCATGCTTTTCCTCTTTGCTGTGGGAATCTACGGTACTGCAGAGGCTCAAAGCAGGACACTAAAAGGTCAGGTAGTGAATGAATCCGATGAGTCTCCCCTAACCGGTGCACGCATCATCGTCAAAGGGACTACCACTGGTTCATTTACTGACCAGGAAGGGAAATTTAGCCTTAAACTTCCCGATAAGGCTAATACCCTCGTCGTTAGCTACATTGGTATGCTTACCAAAAGAGTCAATGTCGAAGGAAAAAGCGAAATTACCATTGCCCTCAAAGAAGAGGCGGTAAAGACCGGAGAAGTTATCATCACAGCTCTCGGAGTGGAAAGGGAAGAAAAGGCCCTGGGTTACTCCGTCCAAAAGCTGAGAGGAGACGAAGTAGCGGAGGTAAAAACCACCAACCTCGTCAATGCCCTTTCAGGAAAGGTAGCCGGTGTCTACATTACAGGCAGCGCAGCCGGACCTACTGCCTCAGCTAACATCAATATTCGTGGTGTGGCTTCCCTGCTGGGCAACAATCAGCCGCTCTTCGTTGTCAATGGCTTGCCCATCACCAACGATCTGTACAGCTTTGATGACGGACTGAATGGTTCGACCACCATCGACTTCGGAAACGCTGCTCAGATCGTCAACCCTGACGATATTGCCTCAGTCAACATTCTTAAAGGACCTGCAGCCTCTGCCCTCTACGGTTCTCGTGCAGCCAACGGTGTCATTCTGATCGAAACCAAGACAGGAAAAGGAGCCAAAGGACTGGGTGTAAGTTACAGCAACACCACCACCGTCCAGACCATTTTGAGGCTTCCTGACTACCAGAATGAATTTGGATTCGGAGGAGGAGGTAAGTACTCCTACAAGGACGGTACCAACTACATTGGTTCTGAAGAGTATTATGAGGCTTATGGTGAAAACTGGGGGCCCCGCACGAATGGACAGCTTATCAAGCAGTTCAATTCTGACGGAGAGGCCGTACCCTTCACTGCGGCACCTAACAATGTCCGCAACTTCTTCCGAACCGGCGTTAATGAAATCAACAACATCTCTCTCTCCAATGATACAGAGGACGGAGATGCCAGACTTTCCTACACCAATGTCTCCAATAGGGGTATCGTACCTAACTCCAACCTCAGGAGAAATACCCTTCAGGCCAGTATTGGCAAGGAGATGTTGAACGACAGGCTGACGGTTCGCCTGAATGCCATGTACGTCAATTCCAGCTCGGACAATGTCCCTAACTCTGGTTATGATGAGTCATCTTCCATCATGTATGGTTGGTTGTGGTATCCTCGTCAGGTAGAAATTGATGACCTGCGCGACTACTGGGTACCCGGTCAGGAAGGTGTACAGCAACGCTATGTAGAGAACCTCTGGGTAAATAATCCCTGGTTCATTGCCAATGAGAATACCAACTCCTTCAATAGCAACCGCCTGATCGGAAACTTTCAGGTACGCTACGAACTCAGCGATCGCCTCCACGTGCGCCTGCGCTATGGAGCGGACATCCTGGATGAGGAAAGGCAGTACCGCCGCGCACCCTCGACCAAGGCTGTCCTTCAGGGAAGCTATCGCGAGGATGAAATCTCTTTTTCTGAGACCAATGCAGAAGCCTTGATCGGGTATAACACCAATCCCCTGGACGGTTCAGATTTTGACATGGACATCAAAGTGGGAGGTAACATCATGCGTCAGGATGCCAACTTCCTGGTCGCCAACAATCCCCAGTTGAAGTTTTTCGGTACAGAGCCCAGTATCTACACCCTGACCAATTCTCGGTCAGGCGTGCTGGTAGAGTCTCAGAAGACCCAGACAGGTATCAATAGCTTGTTTGCTGTAGGTACCTTCTCTTTCAGAAACTACCTTTACCTGGACGCTACTTATCGCCAGGATTGGAACTCTACCCTGGTCAATCCTGTGGAGGGACTTGAAGGTTCTTCTTACAGCTTTGGCTATCCTTCCGTGTCTCTTAGTGCCATTGTCTCTGAGATGCTCAATTTGCCTGTTTCCTCTCCCGTTTCCTTTATCAAGTTGAAGGCCAATTACGCAGAGGTAGGAAACGGTGCTCCTCCCTATTCTTTTGGAAGAACCTTTACGCCTCAGGCATCTTTCGGTACCAATTCTGTATTCACTACCAACAGAACGGTAGCCGATCCCAACCTGAGAAACGAGCGCACCACTGCCTTCGAGGTAGGAATAGACTACAGAATGTATAAGGATCGCCTCCGCATCGATGCGACCTATTATGACATGCGCAGTTTTAACCAGGTGATCTTCCTGCCTGTAGCTACTTCCAGTGGATATGACTTTAAAATTACCAATGGTGGAGAAATTCGCAACCGTGGTTTTGAACTCTTGCTGGCTGCTCGTCCCGTGCAGAGGGACAACTTTAGCTGGGACATTGTCTTCAACATTGGTAGAAACAGGTCAATCGTAGAGTCCTTGCCTGATGTGATCAGTGGCGGACGCTATTCTGTCATTGCCGACCTTTATCCAGGTGATGAAGGGGGGGCAGACCTCGAGTTTGTAGCTGAAGAAGGAGAGCTTTTCGGACAACTGTATGGACTTGGATTCCAGCGGGATCCCGAGACTGGACAAATTATCCACGAAAATGGATTGCCCCTGCTCACCGAAGAGAAGGTTTCTGCCGGATCTTTCCAGCCCGACTTGAGAGCAGGTGTGTACAACACCTTCAGCTTTAAGAATCTTGTATTTGGCTTCCTCTTTGACGGTCAGATTGGCGGTAAGATCTACTCCAGGTCTCACGCCCTCTATAATACGGGCGGAACCATCACCAATGACGATGATCCCCTGCTCGACCTGCCGACCACAGAGGGAAGAACTGTATACTCTGTAGACTACGACGCCAATGGTGAACCCGTCTATACCTTGGAAGAAGAAGGAGGTATCATCGGTCCCGGCCTGATGTATGACGACAACGGAAACCTCGTGCCCAACGACGTCCCCGTAGAGCCAGGAGGAGCCGGTTATACCGGATATTTCTACAACTATTATGGAAATGGATTCAACCGCGACAACATCGAGGCAGCTACTTACGACGCTACTTATTTCAAGTTGCGTGAGGTGAAACTGGGATACCGCTTTCCCGACGCTGTACTGGGAAGCACCGGCCTGACCAACCTCAAGTTTTCATTGATCGGAAGAAATCTACTTCTCTTTACGAATGTACCTACCATCGACCCCGAAACTTACTCCATCAGAAACGGCATCTTCGTACCCGGATTCGAGAGTACCCAGCTGCCTTCTGTTAGAAGCTTCGGATTCTCCCTGACCGTAGGATTCTAAAGAAACCTCAATGCGAGAGGTCTGTAAGGCCTTTCGCCCTATTCTTTTCACTTCCAAGCATTTGATATGAAACAATTAGCATATATTTTCATTTTCCTTTCGGGGATATTTCTTCTGAACTCTTGTGAGCAGTTCGAAGAATTCAACAACAATCCAAATGAGCCCACCGTGGTTTCCTCTGATGTATTGCTTACTTCTGCCATTCGTCAGAGTGTAAATACTTCAGTAAACGAGTCTTTTCTTTTGGGAAATAACGCGGCTCAACTTTCGACCAAAACCCTCCGTACGGAGGTAGATGCCTACAACTGGAATGCTTTTCCCACCGTATGGGAAGGCTTTTATGAGAGTTTGACGGATGTATATTCCGTAGAGGATCTAGCTCTTGAAAGCGGGAATGAGCAGATGGAAGGCGTAGCCCTTGTCATGCGCTCATGGATTTTCGCTACCCTGACCAACGCCTACGGTGATATACCATTTACAGGTGCTATCCAGGGTGAAACTGATAATTTCACTCCTGCCTACACGGCTCAGTCTGAGATATATCCTCAGTTGCTCGATGATCTGGAGCGGGCGGCCACTCTCCTGGAGACAGGTGCTGGAACCATCACCGGCGATATTCTTTTGAATGGAGACAATACCAAGTGGGCCAAGTTGGCCAATTCACTGCGCCTTCGCCTTCTGATGACGGCTAATTCCGCTCTGGCCAGTCCTGGTCCTGCCTTCAGTAGCATTGTTTCCGCAGGCAATATCATGACCAGCAATGACGACAATGCTACCCTCTCATACCTCGGTGGTTTTCCCAACCAGTTTCCGCTGGTACCCTTGAAGATCGGAGACTTTGACGCCGTGGCCCTGAGCGAGTCTTTGCTGGACGTCTTCAATACCAACAGCGATCCTAGGGCTTCTCGTTATGCCCGTCCTGACAACGATGACTATCAGAATCCCACTTTCACAGGTGCTGTTAATGGTTCTAGTTCAGCCAATTGTAGCAAAATTGGATCGAGGTTAGGTGCGGCTTACTTCGACGACCCCGCTCAGACTACAGCAGCACAGCTTGGACTGGGCACTGCTGAAGGCATCATCATGACTTATGCCGAGGTAGAATTCCTTCTGGCAGAGGCTGCCGCTAAGGGATGGATCAGCGATGACGTCGAAGGGCACTACAAGGCTGGAATTCAGGCTTCCATGGACTATTATCAGGTGGACTATGCTCCTTTTGGATATACAGGCTTCGAAGACTTCTACGCCAATTCAGGTGTGGCTTATTCCGAAGTTACTGACATTTGGGAGCAGAAGTGGATTGCTCTGTTTTTCACCGGATTGGAGCCTTATTACGAGGTAAGAAGATGGTATGTCGAAAGTGGAGAGAGTTTTTCGGGAATTCCCTTTTTGGAGCCTGCCTGCGAAAACCTCAACAACGACAACCTGCCGCTGAGATTTCTCTACCCCGGTGAGGAGATCAGTTTGAATACCAGCAATTATGAGGAAGCTGTCAACCGTCTGGGTGAAAACAGCCAAAATGCCAAAATGTGGCTGGTAGAATAAATATATAAACATCTAGCTTAAAAGCATTGTTCTGAGCGATAGGAACAATGCTTTTTTAACTTTACACCCATGAGTGACAACGAGAAAAAGTCGAAATCCAACAAGTACTTCGACATACACGCCCCTGTTTTTTACCCTTCAGCCATTCTTATCCTACTCTTTATAGGGCTAACCCTTGGCATTGGCAAACCCATGGAAGAGATCTTCAACCAACTTTCGAGTGGGATGACTTCCAATATGGGTTGGCTCTTTATTTTTGCCGTCAATTTTTTTCTGGCCTTTTGTATATACCTCGCAGTCAGCAAGTATGGCAATATTCGCCTGGGAGGTCAGGATGCCAAACCCGAGTTTAGTGTATTTGCCTGGTTTGCCATGTTGTTTTCTGCTGGGATGGGCATCGGTTTGCTCTACTTTAGTGTAGCCGAGCCGATGAACCACTACGCCACTCCTCCTCTCGAAGCAAGAAATAATGTAGAAAAGGCACAGAACGCCATGCATTTTACCTTCCTCCACTATGGCCTTCATGTATGGGCCATCTACGCCCTGGTAGGACTCTCCCTGGGCTTTTTTGCCTTTAATAAAAAATTACCCCTTACCATACGTTCTACCTTTTATCCTGTCCTTGGCGAACGCATATATGGGCCGATTGGAAATATCATCGATGTGGTGGCTGTTTTGGCTACGCTGTTTGGGTTGGCTACCTCCCTGGGATTCGGGGTGCAGCAGGTGGCCTCAGGACTCAACCATTTATTTGGCCTGCCAGATGAGATCTGGATGCAGGTCGTGCTCATCGTGGTGATCACCCTGGCTGCGACCATTTCGGTAGTTTTAGGACTGGACAAGGGTGTAAGGGTTCTCAGCGAGCTAAATATGCGCCTGGGACTGGGCTTTCTCATCCTGATGATTATTCTGGGGCCTACTATATTTCTGTTGGATGGATTTATTCAGAATACCGGGGTGTACTTCCAGAACCTTATCGAGGTCGGGACCTGGACAGAAACCTATAAGGGCAGCAACTGGCAAAATGGCTGGACGGTGTTTTACTGGGCCTGGTGGATTTCCTGGTCCCCCTTTGTAGGCATGTTTATCGCACGTGTATCCCGCGGACGAACCGTGAGGGAATTTATCCTGGGGGTACTTTTTGTCCCCACTATTTTGACCTTTCTTTGGATGTCGGTCTTTGGAGGTTCGGCCATGTTTTTGGAACTCAATGGCATAGCTAATATTGCTCAGGCAGTAGAAGAAAATCAATCCATTGCCCTCTTTATGATGCTGGAACAGTATCCCCTGGGTTTTATTACATCAATCATAGGCATTGTATTGGTAACCAGTTTCTTTGTTACTTCGTCCGACAGTGGTTCTTTGGTGATCGACAGCATCACTTCCGGTGGCAAACTGGACGCTCCGATAGGTCAACGCATTTTCTGGGCTTTGTCCGAAGGCGCAGTGGCGGCAACCCTTCTCCTCGGAGGCGGACTGGCTGCCATGCAAACGGCTTCTATCAGTGCAGGCCTACCCTTTACCCTGCTGTTAATAGCGATGGCCTTTATCCTACGCAAGGGACTCAAGCAGGAAAAAGAGGAAATGGAAGCGGCCAAAGAAAAGAAGGAGCGCAAGTCCTATGAAGAAGTCATCAGGGAACTCGTCAACAAAAGAGGTAAGGTAGGAAGCAAATGAAATCAAGCAACAACGTAATGCTGTGTCTGGACCTCACCGAAATGGACCAGACCCTGCTGAGGCACATCGACTACTGGACCGGCATCTTTGATGAGACCGAAGAGGTGATCCTTTTTCACAACATCAAGCACAGCTTTCCCCGCGAATTGCAGGAGATGCTGGACCAGTTGGACCGACCCCTGAGGGATTTTGTAAAGGAAGATATAGAGGAAAAAGTTCAGGAATTTCTCCCTGATCCCGGTTACAAGATCAAAATCGAAATCAAAGAGGAAGATTCTACGGCCCATGCCATCGCGCAGGCAGCAGCCCACCACGACGTAGACCTGACCATCGTAGGGAAGAAGGTCCACTACAGCGGTACGGGTATCGTACCCTCCAAATTACTCAGGCTGTCGGAGTCCAGCGTACTGTTTTTGCCCGAAGCTGCTTTTCTTTCCATCAAAAAGATCCTGGTCCCCACGGATTTTTCCTCTTCTTCCATGAAGGCCCTCCATGCGGCCTTTTACATCCGTGAAAAGTCTGAAGCCAGCCTGGAATGCCAGCATGTCTACCACATTCCAGCCCGGTATTTTCCTCACGTACCCTTAAAAAATATCGATGACTCGCTGGTCAACCACGCCCAAAAGCGCTACCGGAAGTTTCTGGAAAAAACCGAACGAAAGGAGCTGAGTGAGGTGGCCTGCACCTTTACTCCGGAAAAAGATAGGTCCATTGTCCAAAGTGTCTACAATTTTGCCACCCAAAATTACAAGGACCTTATCGTTATCGGCCACCGGGGCAAGACCATGTTTGTCGGTTCTGTAGCCACCGGTCTCAGCAACATGGATATGCATATACCCTTGTTGGTCATCAAGAGCTAAGCATAGGGCATGACCTTATTGATGATACATTGGGATGAATTTCTCGAAGCATAGGTACCGAAAAATTCATCCCAAAACAGGAATAAGATAGCTTTAAAGTATAAAAATTTGTCTTTTTGATAAGATAAATGTCAGTCAAATGAAGTTTCAAAAAGATATATTTTTATTTTTTATTACTTTCCTGTCAAATTATCTTAGGTTCAATGTTATTACTCTCCGTTGACGTGAATACAGAACTTATCCTGGCCAGTATCAGGAAAATCATCCGGGCCCTTAACCTGGAATCCAAGCGAATCCAAAAGGAATTTGGCATCAGCATCCCTCAGTTGCTATGCCTCAATTATCTAAAGAATGCCGAAAATTATCAGGCTAATACCAAAACCCTCTCCCAGGCATTAAACCTCAACCCAAGTACCATCTCGGGTATCGTCAAGCGATTGGAGAAAAAAAGCCTGATCGCCCGGCTCCCCAAGGGCAAGGACAAGCGGGTCAGCATTATTACCCTCACAGCCGACGGAGCCCAACTTCTGGAGGATACACCCGAGCTATTTCATCAAAAACTTGACGAGCGTCTGGCCTCCCTCAAAAAAGATGATGTGGATAAAGTCAGGGAAGGGCTCAGTATTATCACTCATCTCCTGGAAGTCAATGACATTGATGCAGCTCCCCTTCTCTCCATAGAAGACAGCTTCGATGCCCCCGATCTCTCAAAAAAGAGGGAGGATATCAACGACAATTGATGCTAATTGAGCGTGGTAGATGATTTTTATCCATTTACCTGAGCCAGAATAAGCTTACAGGAAACTTTACTCCCCAAATCTTTGTCGGGCTGCGTTTTTCCTTCTTCTAAGGTAAAAGCGGACAAAGCCAAAAATCACCACCAGGAGAACTGGTAGGGCGAGGTTAAACACGCGGAGGAATTGGGCGAATTCTCCGGCTTTTTCCCGATTGACCCTTCTTACCCCAACCTCTTTCGATCTTATTCCTGTCAGGGCTTCATCTCCGGCTAGGTAATCGATGGCATTCATGATCATGGTCCTGTTGTCGTAGGGCATATAGCCCCTTCTGTTGCGGAACTTTTTCCCCTGGGCAAATTCTCCGTCTGAAATGACGGCTATCTTTCCGGGGTAGGCGGGGTTATTTTGTGGGCCAAAAGTGGCCTTGGGAGGTGAGGGAGCCAAAGAATCCGTGGGTGCGCTTCGATTGAGGAAGAGAGACTGAAAAGTCCCTTCCACCAGGAGCCCTGTGATAAATCCTTCTTTTTGTCTGAACAAGGCCTGAGGGGGAGGAGACTCCAGATAAGCGGACAGGTCAATAAATTGCTTTCCCTCGATTGTCCGGCTGAGGCGGGAGGAATTGAGAAATACGCTTTTTTGGGTGCCTGGTAGGGGGAAAGTATCAATGGAACTGGCATAGCGCATCAGGGTAGCATCTACATTGCGGGCGATGGGATGCTCGGGAAATTGAAGCATCAAGGGATAGAAAATCCACTTTCGCGACTCAAAGTTTACCCTACCCGAAGGCCCGGGCATGACGATTTCTGTAGGTTCGCACTCCAAATCCTGAATAAGGTCATAATTGACCTTGAATCCATACTTGAAAAACATATCGTCGAGGTTGACTTCCCTCAATTCGGTGAGGGTACTTTGATTGCGATACAGCGATAGGTCCACCCGCTGATTGTCCATGATCCACAGGAGGCTGCCCCCGCGGATGAGGTATTGGTCGATTTCATACTTATCTCTCTCACTGAAGGCCTTTTGGGGTTGAAGCATTACCAGTACATCAATGCTGGGGCTGATTTCATACTCGGGGACTTTTGTCAGGTCCAGGGTAAAGAGCTTGTAATTGTTAGCGATCTCACTTACAAGCTCCGGTACGGAGTCAGGTGGCAGTTCGCCGTGGCCCTTCATAAAGGCGATGACCCCACCCCTTTCCTGAGATAGCTTGCGCATGGCAGAGGTGAGTTTGTATTCGAGGTCGGTTTCGGCCTTGGCAAAATTGATGTTGGGGCCCTGGGTAGTCATGACACTGGCACCTTTGACCAGGTCCACAAAAATTTCTCTTTCATTGGCATAGACCTCGGCGATGGGCCACATCTGATTGGTGCGTGTCTCGGTAGCCGATACCCTTACCCGGACGGGAATGGAGGCCAGGCCACGCTGGGCAAAGGTCTGTTGTAGCTCGGGATTATTGCTGGGGTCGATAAACTGAAATTGCAGGTCTCTCCCGGCGTATTGCTTCATTTCGAGGAGGGTAGTACGGATGGCCTCCTGAAATTCTCTGACATTGGGCGGGAAGTCACCTTCCAGGTATACCGATACAATGACCGGATGGGTAAAATTTTGAACCGTCTTCTTGGTCAGGGAAGAAAGGGAGTAGCGCTTTTCCTTGGTCAGGTCTATTCTTATAAAATAGGACGAGAGAATCAGGTTCAGAACGATGATGATTCCGATGACGATCAACCATTGGACGTTGGCCTGCAAACGCTTCATTCAGATTAGGAATAGATATAGGCAGGGATGCACCTGAAGCATCCCTGCAGGGGTTTACTTTTTAGCGGCTGTCTTCTTCTTTCCGGCGGCGACGTTCTTTTGTCCCGGGCGGATATGCCCCTTCTCGCGCATCCGGCTGATTTTGATCATATTGGTCAGGCCGTGCTCCATGAGGGGCATGCTACCTGTATTGATAAGGATGTCTCCCTGAGCTACGAGTTCCTTCTCCTTTAGGATTTCATGGACATCCTGAATGACATCGTCGGTACTGCTGAAGCTGTCGTAAAAGACAGCCCTTACTCCCCATACCAAATTGAGGGTGGTCAAGACCTGTCTGTTGTTGGTAAAGGCATATATAAATGATTTGGGCCTGCACCTGGACAGTTGGATGGCGGTATAGCCAGACCTCGTCATGGCCAGGATGGCGTTGGCCTGTGTCTCAAGAGAAAGTTTACAGGCCGCCTTGACAATGGAGGTACTCAAGACCTCGGCATTGTCGGGCACCGTGTTCATGTTGCGGTAGTAAATCCCCTCTTCTTCCTTTTCTACACTCTCTACAATCCGGGCCATAGAGGCGACTACTCGGATGGGATATTTTCCTACGGAGGTTTCTCCACTGAGCATGACAGCGTCGGTACCATCAACGACGGCATTGCCCACGTCGCTGGCCTCGGCCCGGGTGGGGCTGGCATTGTCGATCATGGACTCCATCATTTGGGTAGCTACGATGACAGGCTTGCCTTGGAGGTTGCACTTTTTGACGATGCGCTTTTGCCAGGCAGGCACTTCTTCCATGGGAATTTCTACGCCCAGGTCACCTCTGGCGACCATGATGCCGTCGGCTACGGCGATGATTTCATCGATATTTCTGAGGGCTTCAGGTTTCTCGATTTTGGCGATGATTTTGGAGACCCCGTTTTTCAGGCGAATGAGTTCCTTAAGCAGTTTGATATCATCAGCGGTCCTGACAAAGGAGAGGGCCAACCATTCTACATTGTGCTTGATGGCAAACTCATAATCCTTGAAATCTTTTTCTGTCAGGGTAGGAACGGAGATATTGGTCTTGGGGAGGTTGACTCCTTTTCGGCTTTTGATAAGGTCTCCTACGATGACTTCCAGCCTTACGATATTGGAGCTATTGGTGGTAACGACGCGCAGTTCGACTTTTCCGTCGTCGATTAGGATAGGGTCACCTTCACCTACGTCCTGGGCAAAGGTATCGTAAACGATGGGCAGGACATCGGAGCCTTCTTCCTGGTCTCTGATGTCGCACTGCATGGTGATGATCTGCCCGGATTTTACAGGAAAATCTTCGACCAGGTCTCCCATCCTGATTTTGGGCCCTTGGAGGTCCTGAAGGATGGCAATGGTCTTTCCATGTTTTTCATTGATCTCCCGGATCATGTTGAGCGACTTTTCATGGGTCTTATGATCGGCGTGGGAGAAATTTAGCCTTGCGACGTCGAGGCCGGCGTGAGCCATCTGGAGTAGGGTTTCCGGATTGGCGCAGGCGGGCCCGAGGGTGGCAATGATTTTGGTACGGCGGATGTGGTTCGAACTCAAGACAACATATATTTTAGTTCCTGTAAATGAGAGAGATCCTTGAGGGTCGTGATGAACGGAGAGGTTTTTAGCTTCTCTGACCAGGACCTCCATCTTTCTTCGTCGAAATTCGTAGCAGTATAGCGCAAAAAGAGGAAATAGCGAAAGGACTTGGCAGCTTTGGGGAGTTTCATCCCTGCACCTGCACACAATATTACACTGTATTTTGCTAATGTCCCTTCATCCAGGTAAAAAAAATCGGCTTCTCCAGATTGAAAGTCTTCCTCCGAAGCCGGAAAAAGGGTCTGATCTTGGGTTGACTCCTCTTTCTTTTTTTTTATCATGGTGCTCTCCACACGTTGAAGATTCAGGTCCAAGCAATCATTGATGGTGAAAGAGATTTTCCAGACCTTCTCTTCCGCATTGATTCCCAGAATCTTGAAGGACTCGACTGGGAGATCGGATATGTTCAATTTATTCGACACAAACTATCCTGGTATTGTCTGCAAGTTAAAAAAAGCTGGGCATAACGTAAGAAGATTGGGAAAGTTGTTATATTTGCCCAAATTTTCATTGAGAGAATTAACAATTCATTAACCAAACGTGTACAGATATGTCATCTGAACAAAACATCGAAGCGCAAATCAAGGACATCATTGTAGAGAAGCTGGGCGTCGAGCCTGGAGAAGTAACTCCCGAGGCCAGCTTTGCTAATGATCTAGGAGCTGACTCGCTGGATACCGTAGAGCTTATCATGGAATTCGAGAAGGTATTCAACCTCAGTATTCCTGACGAAGCTGCTGAAAAGATCGTCACCGTAGGCGATTCTATCCAGTACCTCAAGGAAAACGCTCAGTCCTGATCTTTTTTAAATTAATTTTTTCCTATGCAATCAAGAAGGGTAGCAGTAACTGGTTTGGGTGCTCTTACACCTATCGGTCATACTGTCCCTGCTTTTTGGGAAGGTCTTTCTCAAGGTAAAAGCGGGGCAAACCTCATCACTCATTTCGATACCGAAAAGTACAAGGTGAAGTTTGCCTGCGAGGTGAAAGACTACACGGCCACCGATCATTTTGACCGTAAAACTGCCCGTAAGCTGGACTTATTTTCACAATATGCCATCATCGCCGCTCGCGAAGCCATTCAGGACTCCGAGGTCGACCTGGAAAAAGTGGATCTCTCCCGCTTTGGTGTGATTGTCGGTTCGGGGATCGGTGGCCTCGGTGTTTTTTCTGAAGAACTTATCGCCTACGCCGATAATGACAGGACGCCCAGGTTCAATCCTTTCTTTATTCCAAAAATGATCGTAGATATCGCCTCAGGGCATATCTCAATGGAATTTGGTCTCAAAGGACCCAACTATGCCGTGGTCTCGGCCTGTGCCACTTCGACCAACTGCCTCATCGATTCCTACCTCCTGATCAAGTCCGGCTATGCCGATGTCATGCTCGCAGGAGGTGCCGAAGCCACCATCACCGAAGCGGGTATAGGAGGATTCATGTCTATGAAGGCCCTTTCCGAAAACAATGACGACTATGCCACTGCCAGCCGTCCCTTTGACGCCCGCAGAGATGGATTTGTCATGGGTGAAGGTGGAAGCGTACTGGTACTCGAAGACTATGAGCACGCCATGGCCCGGGGAGCCAAAATCTATGGCGAACTCAAAGGGATAGGCATGTCTGCCGATGCCCACCACATCACAGCTCCCCATCCAGAAGGTGATGGAGCCGTTATCGTCATGAGCAATGTGGTCAAGGACGCCGGAATCTCCCTCACAGACGTCGATTATATCAATATGCACGGGACTTCAACCCCCCTCGGTGATGTAGCCGAAACCAAGGCCATCAAACGGGTATTTGGAGACCACGCCTACAACATGAATATGAGCTCTTCAAAGTCCATGACCGGACACTTGCTGGGAGCTGCCGGAGCCCTGGAGGCCATTGTGGTCCTCCTGGCCATGAAAAATAGCCTCGTGCCTCCAACCATCAACTTTAAAGAGGCCGATCCCGACTGCGATTTAAACTATACCTTCAATGAGTCTCAAGAGCGAGAAGTCAATGTGGGTATTTCCAATACCTTTGGCTTTGGAGGGCACAATGCCTCTGTCCTCTTTACCAAAGTCCAATAGGACCATCAAGATCAACTAAACATCCAGGCCAAACATCAATAATATATCTGCACGGGAAATGATTCCTGTGGAAATAATTTGAAAATTGATGTTTGGCCCTGTATTTTTACATGGATGTGGGAATGAATGCTTACGCTAAGACAGACATATAACCTTTATTTATCCAAGGATAGAAAATTTGTCAGAGATCTCTATGAGGTTTCTGGGCGTGTGCCAAAGGAGGTTTTTCTTTATCGGCTGGCCCTCACCCACAGTTCTTCCATTAATGGATTTGCCACAGAGGCCGACCGTAAAAAAGCCGCTGCCAGAGGCTGTAATGAAAGATTGGAATTCCTTGGGGATTCCATTCTCGATTCCATTATCGCCGAGTTCCTCTTTAAAATATATCCCACCAAAGGAGAAGGCTTCCTGACCGAAATGCGGTCCAAAATTGTCAACCGCAAATCCCTCAACTCCATTTGTAGGAAACTAAGGGTAGATATCCTTATTCGCCATCGGCAAAATGGCTCCATCAACGAGTCCATGTACGGAGATGCCCTCGAGGCCCTTATCGGTGCCCTCTACATGGACCTGGGATACCAAGACACCAAATGGTTTGTCTACAAACGCATCCTCGAACCCCATGTCCACCTTCAGTCCGTAGAGCGGCAGATCATCAGCTACAAAAATAAGCTCATCGAGCATGTACAGAAGACCAAAATGGGCCAGCTCAACTTCGAAGTGATCGACGAGATTGGAGATGGAAGATCCAAGGTCTTCAGGATTCAGGCCAAAGTGGGAGATGAAGTACTCGGTGTGGGCGAGGGAAAGAACAAAAAAACAGCCGAACAGCGGGCCTCCCACGACGCCCTTTCCAAACTTAAATTACTTACTCCCTGAGCTTTTCCACCTCAAAATCACGCCCAATATTAAACCCAGGCTGCCCAGGATCAAGGGCATGACCGCACCGGGAAATTCATATATTCAGAGTAAGATACCTGCCAACAAGACCAAAACAGCCAAGGAAAGGACCAGGGTAGAAGTAAATTTCATAGATAATAGCTACAGATTGGTATAATGACAGCCCATATCGGTAGAAGCAATGAAAATAAGGAATAGGTTCCCAGGCCTTTAAAAGTGATAATCATCACCCTAAAAACCATATTCCTATGAACAACCAAGGGCAACTGGATTTCGGAACCATACTCCGAAATGGAATCGGCATGGGGCTAAAAAATGCCCCTCAGCTGATTGTCAATTTTATCCTCTTCATCCTCACCTTCTGAATACCTTATCTCAATGTGGGTACCTTTATCGGAATATCTTCGGGCCTTTCCCTCAAGATGAGCCAGGGGAAAAAGATAGGATTTGCCGATATTTTTGATGGCCGTTACCGCGAACTGGTCTTAAAGCAGGAAGAAAATCAGGCAGATGATGTAGAAAAACTAGACCTGGATGAGTTTTAAGTAAAATATTTCAAAAAAAGCCCTGCTCACTGGTAGAGCAGGGCTTTTTTTATACAAAACCATACAGCCCCTAAAACCATGGGGCTTAGCTCACCACTTCGATTGCCTTGTAGGGCAGGTCAAAGGCCTCGGCGACTTCCCGGTAGACCACTTCCCCACGGATGATATTGAGTCCCTTCCTTAGGACGGGATTTTCGTCGCATGCTTTGACCCAGCCTTTACCCGCCAATTGAAGCACATAGGGGAGGGTGGCATTGGTCAGAGCCACGGTAGAGGTGTAGGGTACGGCTCCTGGCATATTGGCCACACAATAGTGAACGACCCCATCAATGGTATAGACAGGGTTCTCATGGGTGGTGGGCTTGCAGGTTTGGATGCAACCTCCCTGGTCTACCGCCACATCTACGAGGACGGTACCGTCTTGCATATCTTGAAGCATGTCACGGGTTACCAGGTGGGGAGCTTTGGCACCTGGGATGAGGACTGCTCCGATGATCAGGTCATGATCTCCGATCAGCTGGCGAATGGTATGCTCGTTGGAGTGCAGGGGGGTAACATTGGCGGGCATGATGTCGGCGAGGTAGCGAAGCCTGGGCAGGCTGATGTCCAGAATTCTTACAAAGGCTCCTAATCCTGCCGCCATTTTGGCTGCCTGGGTCCCTACTACACCTCCGCCAAGGATCAGCACCTTTCCCGGGGTAGTTCCGGGCACTCCTCCAAGGAGGACTCCTTTGCCACCCATAGGCTTTTCTAGGTATTTGGCCCCCTCCTGGACTGCCATTCTTCCGGCCACCTCGGACATAGGAATGAGGAGAGGCAGGGAACCGTCAGGGTTTTGTACCGTTTCGTAGGCGATACAAATGGCACCACTCTCGATGCAGGCCCGGGTAAGTTTCTCAGAAGAGGCAAAGTGGAAATAGGTAAAAACCACCTGGTTTGGGCGAAGTAGTCCATACTCCTCCTCAATGGGTTCTTTTACTTTGACGATCATCTCGGCCTGGCCATAGACAGATTCTATGTCGGGCAGTAGTTCTGCTCCGGCCTCCTGGTATTCCTCATCGGAAAAACCCGAGCCCTGGCCTGCTCCTTTTTGAACCAGGATCTTGTGATCGCGCTTGACCAACTCGATCACCCCCGCCGGTGTCATAGCGACCCTGTTTTCGTTGTTTTTGATTTCTCGTGGTACTCCAATTAGCATGATAGCGCAGTTAGTATTTCTTAGATTAATTGAGTAGCCTTCTCAGGAAGAAAGCCCTGATGCTAAGCATTGAAAGTGACAAACATAGCCATAAAGAGGGCTTTCCTCAAAGTATAGAAAATTAAGTAGTCGCTCATATTGAACATCGGCATTTTTCAGACAGGATTTTTTCTTAAAACAGGGGAAATACATCAGGCTCTAAGGCACTCATTCAAGCCCCAGGTATTTACAGCTGAAGAGAAGTGTCGAAATGAAATCGGAAGAATACCATACCCTGTTGTCGATTTTTTGAAGCTTCTTCTTGGTGAGAAGAAGATCAACTCTGAGATTATAGATAAGCCAAAAGAGGAAAAAATACCTGAAGAGGCTCTTCCATTTTTTGCCTTTGGAACGGCTTTTGGGTCAAAGGTTGAATTTTGATAAATATCAGTCAATTGGTGGACTTTGGGGAAGAAAATCTGGCGGAAGAGGAATTTTGCTGCTCACCTAAGTGGGAGTGGATGGAAGAAGGAAAATTCAGGAAAAAGGTGTTTTTCATAATGAATTCATTTTCAATGTGTAAAGCTCATGGCTGTGCTGGCTTAAGTTCTAAAAGTTGAATTAATTCAATCCTTTGTAACACTTGGAAAAAATATTGCGTATATTAAGAGTATTCAATTAGATTTGAACTCCAAATTGAATTTTCAATTGAGGAGTTTATTTCATATTTGTTACGCAACTAAATTTTTGTTTCACTAAAACTAATACTATTGGGTAGAAGAAGATCTAGCGGAAGAAGGCCCATGAGGGTCAAGAAAGAACCTGAACACAGAATTAACCATCGTATACGTGTTCCACAGGTACGCCTTGTTGCTGTCGATGGCGAAACCGCCAATGACATTGTCCCCACCCGAGAGGCCCTCGCCAAAGCAGAAGAACTGGAATTGGACTTGGTAGAAATTTCACCAAATGCCAAACCTCCCGTCGTCAAGATCATGGAGTATTCCAAGTTCATGTACGAAATTAAAAAGCAGCGAAAAGCCCAAAAAGCCAAGCAAGCTACCACCGAAGTCAAAGAGCTTCGTTTTGGTCCCAACACAGATGATCACGACTTGAATTTTAAGCTCAAGCACGCAGAAAAATTCCTACAGGAAGGAAACAAACTCAAGGTGTATGTGCAGTTCAAGGGTAGAAGTATCATTTACAAGGACCGGGGAAGAGAGGTACTCAAGAAAGTCGTAGATTCCCTTGATGAGCTAGCCAAAATTGAATCTCCCCCACAGATGAATGGTCGTAGAATGACCATGATGCTTGCACCCAAGTAAGATTTTTCATCCATCAGAGATGATGGGTTCTTCAATAAATTAAGGACCTTAAAGAGATTATTAATTTCTCTTTGAGGTCTTTTTATGTCGAATGCGAAAGCTTGAATAAGCTGATCACTCCTAATTAAATATGCTGGGTGTGAAGGCTAAGTTATTCTACCAAAATGGATATGAATTGATGGATACCTCAATTAATCAAATTGTAGCAATGTTAAAGAATACCTTTTCCAGCTCTTTTTAATTTTCTTTAGGAATTGACCGTGAATTAATGTATTCCTTAAGGCTTTTGGCCTGGTCCAAGTCCAATCTTCCTGCCAATAAAAGGCGCAATTCTCTCCTGCGCAGGGCCTCTTCATACCATTTTTCCTCTTCTTCCGTTTCAGGAATGACGGGGGTGACAGGAATAGGCCTGCCCGATTGGTCTACGGCAACAAAGGTATAATAGGCCACATGGGAATGGCTGCGGTTGCCGGTTGAGAGGTCCTCGCAGGACACATCGATTCTTACTTCGAGTGAAGAGGTAAAGGTGCGGCTGACCCTGGCCTCCAGGATAACAATGGAACCCTGAGGAATGGGGAGCTTAAATTCCACAAAGTCTACTGCTACGGTGACCACTGTCCTGTTGGAGGCTCGCTGCGCCGAAATTGCCGAGACGATGTCCATCCAATGAAGGAGTTTGCCCCCCATGAGGTTGCCCAGGTTATTGGAATCGTCGGGCATGACGAGCTCTGTTTTGAGGGTATAGGTCTCCGAGACTTTTTTGCCTTTCATGTGCTAACTTATTCAGGTCGTGGGGATAACTTCCTATCCCTCCGCTATTTTTACTATGTTAACTTCGAATGAAGCTTTGCGAGCAAAGAAACACATTCACCCTTATTATTGCTAATCACTATGCGCACCTATCACGACCTGCTACGACATGTCATGGAAAATGGGAGCGATCGCGGAGATCGCACCGGAACAGGAACCCGTTCGGTATTCGGCTATCAGATGAGGTTCGATCTTTCGGAGGGTTTTCCCCTGGTCACTACCAAAAAGGTTCACCTCAAGTCGATCATTCACGAGTTGCTCTGGTTTCTCTCCGGAGATAGCAATGTAAGGTATCTCCAGGAAAATGGAGTTAAAATCTGGAATGAATGGGCCGACGAAGACGGGGAGTTAGGCCCTGTGTATGGGGTACAATGGAGGTCTTGGAAAGGGACGGATGGCAAGACCGTAGATCAAATCAGTCGCGCCGTAGAAATGATCAGGCAAAAGCCCGAGTCCAGGCGCATCATGGTCAGTGCCTGGAATGTGGCAGAAGTCCCTGATATGGCCCTGCCCCCCTGCCACGCGCTTTTTCAATTTTACGTAGGCGATAGCAAGCTTTCCTGCCAGCTCTACCAGCGAAGCGCAGACTTATTTTTGGGAGTTCCTTTCAATATTGCTTCCTACGCCCTGCTGACCCTCATGATGGCACAGGTCTGCGGACTGGAAGCAGGAGAGTTTATCCATACCTTTGGCGACGTCCATATTTATCACAATCATTTTGAGCAGGTAAAGGAGCAGCTAAGCCGTGAGCCCCGGGATCTGCCTACCATGAAGCTCAATCCTGAGGTCAAGGATATTTTTGCCTTCCGCTACGAAGACTTTGAATTGATCAATTATGATCCCCATCCCAGGATCCAAGCGCCTATTGCCGTTTAATTTTCCTTTGAAGCCCTATATGCTATGAAAGACCTGATCAGGAAAGTACGAAGACTAGAGATAAAAATTCGCAAGATGGTCGATGCTACCTTTGCCGGGGAGTATCAGTCGGCTTTCAAAGGGCAAGGATTGGAATTTGACGAAGTCAGGCCCTATCAGTATGGCGATGATGTAAGGGCTATTGACTGGAATGTAACGGCAAAAACGGGGCAGCCTTACATAAAAAAATTTAGGGAGGAACGCGAGCAGACCCTTTTCGTTCTCTTCGATACGAGTGGCTCCGGTGATTTTGGACCAGCGGAGGAGAACAAGCGGTTTATCGGAATGGAAATGGCGGCAATCATGGCCTTTTCTGCGATGAAAAACAACGATAAGTTTGGCTTGGCGACCTTTTCCGACCGAATCGAACAGTACTATAAGCCTGATAAGGGGAGGCAGCACATCATGAAGATCATCCGGGGTGTCCTCTCCTTCAAAAATAAGAGTGAAGGGACCTCCATCAAAGCCGCACTTGACCTGGCCCACCACGTCTTGAAAAGGAGAAGCGTCATCATCATCATTTCGGATTTTCTGGATGAGGACTACGAAAAATCCCTGATTAAACTGGTACATAAGCACGAGGTCATCCTGATTAGGCTTTTTCACCCCAATGAGATCTTCCATGAGGGAGCCGGAATCATTCCTGTCATCGACATAGAGACATCCCGGCAGCATTGGCTCAATGCCGGAGATGTAGGATATCGGCAGCAGTTAAATGAAAACTTCGAAAGCATCGAGCGCCATCTCACCGAATTATGCAAGCGAAATGGCTTGGGGTATCTTTCTGTCAATACCCGGGAGGATTATATTCCTGTCATGGAGCGGTATTTCAGAAAGAGAAATCAAGGGATACGCAAGAAAGGACAGCTAATTCAGCTTTCCTGACGATTAATTCTAACTTCGTATTAAGTTTCATCCATTTATCCTACATTTGTTCTGTAGACATTCTTATTCCCGACACTCCCTATGGTATTTCACCGATGTAGTTGGTTTGCCTTCTGCCTGTTTTTGCTGCACCTTCCTCTCTGGGGACAGGCGGTAAATGCCAATTTGAAGTTTAGACAAGATACCACAGCCGTCGGAAAACCCATCTATC
The DNA here is from genome assembly GCA_964564415.1 of uncultured Bacteroidia bacterium. Lineage (GTDB taxonomy): Bacteria > Bacteroidota > Bacteroidia > J057 > J057 > JALEFZ01. The sequence goes on from CAZMAV010000003.1 coordinate 27,940, forward strand.
TGGAGGTCAGCGTTTCACATCCCGCTGAGGTTCCGGTCATCTTCCCATCTGAGGCCAAAAATTTCCTTCCTTTTGAATATGTAGGCCGCAAGGCCTTTCCGACACGGACAGAGGAAGGAATCTCCTATGACACTGCTGTCTACCAGCTTCGTACCTTTGACCTTGAAAATATTCAGTCCTTGAAACTCCCCTTTTTTTATATCGAGGGAGGAGATACCCTAAAGATTTTTTCTGCCAAAGACAGCATTCAACTCAATTATCGCTACCAGGAGGGCAGTCCGGTAGATGAATTTCGCAGCCTCGAGTTTCCCATCGAGATGACTGACCCCCCCAATTATACTTTAATCATCCTGCTGAGTGTGGCTGCCCTTGTCTTTTTGATCGGTTTATTCTACATAATGAAGGAGCCCGTGCTGAAACGTTTACGTCTACGAAACAATAAAAAGCAGCTTGAAGAAGCCTTGTTCAAGCTCAAATCCATCCCATCCCTTTCCGGTACTCCCAAACAATTGCTCACCCTTAACCAACTTTGGAAGGATTATCTCGACCCCCAGCACCAGCATAAATTGGAAGCATTGACAAGCACGGAACTGCAGGAGGAGCTCAAACAGCTGGAACATCTGGCAGAAGAAGATCGCGAGAAGTTGGTCTTGGCCTCACAGATGTACGACAGAGCGGTCTATGCCAATGCCCAGGTGCCCGCAGATGAGATCAATGACTTATTGGTAGATTTACTTCCGATTTTTGAAGCGGAATATCTGCGAAGGAAATCCAACATTGCGCAGGAGTAGTAGGCACTCCTGCTATAGCCACATAACCCAATACCCCCATCATCGAGATGATCAGAATCAAAACCAGGGATTGTAAAATGCGGCGGAAGGAATCGACAAAGTCCATGCGGACAACAATTGCTGTAGAATGTTAACGCTAAATTAAGGCGAAACTCCCTTAACTCTATAAAATTAATGACTATCACTCATCATTTTTTATGATACAACCCATGGCGCTTTAGCCATTCAGTCGTGATAACCATAATTTTATGTATTTTTCTTTCTGTAAATTGGACTCCAAAATAAAGAATACTATATTTGCCATTCCTATGGGGGATTAGCTCAGTTGGCTAGAGCGCTTGCATGGCATGCAAGAGGTCATCGGTTCGAATCCGATATTCTCCACAAAAGATATTTTTTACAGGAAAAACAACAGAGGTCGTCTCATAGCGGAGATGACCTCTGTTGTTGTGGGGAATGGCTATCCTTACTTGTCTGGGTATTTTATGAAATGAAAAGCGCTTCCCACCCTTTCTCCCTTGGGTAAACGCTTCTGAAATACCCGAGTCCCATCACTGTCTATTCCAAAGTCGTTGTCATTGACTATTCCCAACAGGCTATCCTCTGGTAGGTAAACCAAGCCCTCAGCCTTGTCAAAGGTATACTTCATCTTAGGTGCAAGGAGGTCTATAACCACCCTGCGCGAGACTGGCGTAATGCCAAACCGGGCCAGTCCTAGGCTGTCCTTCAACTTTTCGATGGTTTGACCTTCAAAGGTCAGTCCAAATTCCCCATTTTCGGGATCGCTGATATCACTGGCCCCTTCCAGATTGATTTCTACTACCTGCTTATACCTGCTGAAAGTATCTGATTTCGCTCCGATGGGGGCAGGATAGGCACCGTCTCTTTCGATAAGCAAGAATCGGGTATTGGAAAGGGCGCAGATGGCACTATTGGCCAAGCCGGGAGCTTCCTGGACAAAGGCATACTGGCGGGTCGTGGAAGTTTCCAGGTCAAAGCTCACTATTCGGCAGATGCGGGAACTGGTCTTTACTTCAGGTCCGGGATTGTAGAGGGAAGACTGCATGATTCCTACCAATTGGTTGCCGTCGGGGGTTATTGTAAGGCCTTCCATGCCCCGGTTGGGTCGTCTGTTTGCCAGAACTTTAGGCAGTTTATTTCCCAGGGTAGGGTCATCCTCAAAGGGACTAAACTTTTCAACCATGACTCCAGAGGAATCAAAGCGCATAAGATAGGGGCCATATTCATCACTCACCCAGAAGGAAGCATCCTCCATGACCACTAGACCTTCGGGATCTATGCCGTTGGGATCATTGTCCAGTAGTTCACCCCTAAGGTCAAAGGCTGCTTCATTGGTCCCACCTTTTCCAGGAAGATTGGGGAGCCCGCTTAGGGGAAGTCCGTCGGGACCCTTCAAAGGAATCTCCTTGACGAGTCTTATGCTGTCGTCGATCAACCTAAATAACCCAATGGCAGGCGTAAAGTCTGGTACAGCAAAACCTTTGGCCTCAGACCCATCAGGAGTATTGTAATCATAGTTTGGCCCTCGGTCGCTAAGGAGATAAAAAGCATTTTTTTCAGTAGGATGAGGGAAAAGGTCGGACCCATATCCCGGAGTGATCTTCAGAGAATCATCCACAAGGCTTTCAGTCAGGCCAGCAATGGGATAGACCCCAGCAGAGAGTCCCGCCTGGGATGAATCGGTTTTGGATGATTCATTTTCCGATTTGCAGGAAAATAGAAGGATCAGCAGGCAAAAAAGTGGAGCGGTAAATTTCATGACTTATCTTTTGGGTATAGATAAGATACGTCCATTAGAATAAATGGATAAGCATGAATACCCAAATTTTTACAAATTTCTCGATCCCGAGGGGTTAGGAGGCTGCCAGGCTTAGCTCCCCGCTCATTTGCTTATTCAATTCAGCCATGCAGGCATAGGCGGCCTGTCTACCTTCCTGGATGGCCCACACAATGAGTGAAGCTCCTCTACGGGCATCTCCTGCTACAAATACCCGATCACTAACTTTGTGGTCGGCAGTTTCTATTCGCCCCTTTTGGTTGAGTTCGACCCCCAGTTTTTGAAGGAGACCCGAAGCTCCTACAGCATTGAATCCGATAGAGATCAGTGCCAATTGACAGGGAATGATGCGTTCACTGCCTTCAATTTCTTTGTATCCCTTTCTGCCAGGATTCCAGCTGATTTCTACTACCTTCAATCCTTGTAGCTCGCCCTTTTCATTTCCTACAAATTCCTTTGAAAGTAGGTTCCATGACCTGCTGCAGCCTTCAGCCTGTGAACTGGATGTTTCCATGACCATGGGCCACTCCGGCCAGGGATTGGTAGCAGCTCTCTCTTCGGGAGGGCGATCTCCCCAGGTCATTTGGAGGACGTGTTGGGCTCCCTGCCTGCGAGCAGTACCGATGCAATCGGAACCGGTATCTCCTCCACCGATGACCAAGACCTCTTTTTGGTAGGCGTAGATATCGGGATGGGCGATTTCTCCCCCTATCTGCCTGTTTTGCCTGGTGAGAAAATTCATGGCCAACTCTACTCCTTTCAGTTGTCGGCCGGGGATATCCATGTCGCGTGCCACAGGTGCACCGATGCAGAGGATGATGGCATCAAAGTTTTCTTTCAGTTGGCTCACCTCAATATCCTTGCCTATCTCGGTATTGCATTGAAACTCTATGCCCGAAGCTTCCATCAATTCGAGGCGACGGTCGATGACCCATTTCTCCAATTTAAAATCGGGAATGCCATAGCGCAGCAGGCCTCCGGGTTTATGATCTTTTTCAAAGACGACTACCTTATGTCCCTGAAGGTTAAGTTCTTCGGCGGCAGCTAAGCCTGCAGGACCAGACCCAATGACGGCGATCCTCTTTCCGCTCCGATGTGTAGGACTCTTGGGTTTTACCCAGTTTTGTCGATAAGCCTCCTCAATAATGCTCTTTTCAATCTGCTCAATGCTTACGGCATCCTGATTGATGCTAAGCACACAGGACTTTTCACAAGGAGCGGGACAGACCCGACCCGTAAATTCAGGAAAGTTGTTGGTCTCGTCTAGTATGTCGTAGGCTTCTTTCCATTCTCCACGGTGAACGGCATCGTTGAAGGCCGGAATATTGTTGCCCAGGGGACAGGCAGAATGACAGAAAGGAATGCCGCAGTCCATGCAACGACTTGCCTGCTCCCCATTTTTTTCTTTGGGAAATTCCTCATAAAATTCCTTGAAGTGACCTACGCGAGATTTGGGATCCTCCTCTGAGGGTGTTTCTCTGTCGTAAGTCAAAAATCCGATATGCTTATTTATTTTTTTCTTTTTCATGTTGATTTTTTGATTTATCCAGTCATTTTATTGGTTTCAGCCTTTGCGGTAAAGGCATTGGGCCCTTCGAGGACCTTCTTGTAGTCCGTCGGGAATACCTTGACAAAATCGCGGAAGGCAGCTTCCCAATCCGTAATAAATTTCAAAGCTTTGCGGCTATTGGTGTAGGCGTGGTGCTTCCGAATCATCTCTTTGATGAGCTTTCTGTCTTCGGCATTGAGGGGATCGTCCAGGATCACCGTATCGGAATTGACCCTGGATGCGAGCTTTTTGGCGGGATCGTAGACATAGGCAATGCCTCCGCTCATTCCTGCAGCGAAATTTTTGCCTGTGGGCCCAAGCACGATCACCCTGCCTCCGGTCATGTATTCGCAGCCGTGGTCTCCCAATCCCTCGACTACGGCATAGGCACCAGAATTCCTCACTGCAAAACGCTCTCCCGCCATTCCCCGGATATATACCTCACCCGAAGTGGCTCCATAGAGGGCTACATTGCCGATAATGATATTCTTACCGGGAGAATAAGGATTTTGAAGGTTGTCATAGGTATCGGTGTCGGGATAAATGATCATTTCAGCCCCTGACAGCCCCTTGCCTACATAGTCATTGCCCTCACCTTCGAGTTCAAAGGTTATGCCTTTGGCACCGAAAGCTCCGAAACTTTGTCCGGCAGCCCCCCTGAACTTGAGGTGGATGGTCTTATCTGGAAGACCTTCCCCTTGGGTAGCCTTGATCACACGATGCGAAAGCATGGTCCCTACCGAACGGTTGAGGGTGCTGATGGGCATGGTGAGCTGGCTTTTTTCCTTCCTCTCCAGACTCGGCAAACAAGCCTCTATAAGATCTTTATCCAGAATTTGCTCTATGCCATGATCTTGGGAAATACTATGGTAGAGTCCCACTCCTTCTTCTTTGAAAAGAATCTGCTCCAGGTTGAGGTGGCGATATTTCCAATGGTCCAGGTCTTCCCTCACCTTGAGTTTATCCACTTGTCCCACCATTTCCTCTACACTGCGAAAGCCAAGGCAGGCCATGTGCTCACGGAGGTCTTCAGCCAGAAAGTGGAAAAAATTGACGAGGTGGTCTACTTTCCCAGAAAATTTTTCACGGAGGACGGGATTTTGGGTGGCAATGCCCACGGGACAGGTGTTGAGGTGGCACTTTCGCATCAGGATACACCCTTCTACTACCAAGGCTGCCGTTGCAACTCCCCATTCTTCGGCTCCCAGAAGGGTGGCAATGGCCAGGTCTCTCCCACTTTTCATTCCCCCATCACTTTGAAGGACCACTCTTTGGCGAAGGCGATTTTTGACAAGGGTCTGATGTGCCTCGGCCAGTCCCAATTCCCAGGGCAGGCCTGCATGGCGAATAGAAGAGAGGGGAGAAGCTCCCGTACCTCCATCATATCCCGAGATCAGGATGTGATCAGCATGGGCCTTGGCGACTCCTGAAGCGATGGTTCCCACCCCGCCTTTAGCTACCAACTTGACGGATATGCGGGCCTGAGGATTGGCATTTTTCAGGTCGAAGATCAATTGGGCCAGGTCTTCGATGGAATAAATATCGTGGTGAGGGGGAGGAGAAATAAGGCCTACTCCGGGTGTGGAATGTCGGACCCTTCCGATCCATTCATCTACTTTAAAGCCTGGCAGATGGCCTCCCTCACCGGGCTTGGCTCCTTGGGCAATCTTTATTTGTAATTCTTCGGCTTCATTGAGGTAGTGCATGGTCACCCCAAATCGTCCGGAGGCAATCTGCTTAATGGCGGAACGCTCCCAATCTCCGTCAGGCCTCTTCGGAAATCTCCTTGGGTCTTCCCCGCCTTCCCCGCTATTGCTTTTCCCTCCGATTCGGTTCATGGCCATGGCCAGGGTGGCATGAGCCTCATGTGAAATTGAACCAAAAGACATGGCTCCGGTGGCAAACCTCTTTAGGATGTGGTCTGCGGATTCAACTTCTTCCAAGGGAACAGGTGTCGATTCCTTAAACTCAAAGAGGCTTCTGATGGTCACCGACTGAGCTCCCCGTCGATTGATGCTTTCTGCATATTTTTTGTACAAGGCATAATCCCCCAGTCGGGTAGACTTTTGAAGAAGGTGGATGCTCTCAGGGTTGTATTGATGGGCTTCCCCATCTTTTTTCCATTGGTACAATCCCCCGGACCTGAGCTTGGAACCTGCCTGGGTAAAGTCCTGGTAGCGAAGCCTGACCTCCCTATCTATGTCATGAAAGTCAAGGCCTCCCAGTCGGGAAACTGTTCCTTTGAAGCATTGCTGTGAGACCTCTGAACCCAAACCAATGATCTCAAAAATCTGAGCACCATGATAAGATTGCAGGGTTGATATTCCCATCTTGGACATGATCTTAAGCAGTCCTTTGTTGACAGCTGATATGTAATGGGCTTCCAATTCCTCGTATTCCAGCCCTTCGAAGGAAGGGTTTCCAACAAAATCTTTGATGCTTCTGAAAGCCAGGTAGGGATTGATGGCCACCGCTCCGTATCCGATCAGGGTAGCAAAATGATGAACTTCAAGGGCATCTCCTGTCTCTACCACCATGGCGGTGAGGTGTCTTTTCTTCCTTCGGATCAGGTGGTGATGCAGGCCTCCTGTTGCCAGGAGGGCGGGGAGGGGAATTTGCTTTTCTCCGGCACTTTTATCGGAAAGAATCAGGATGTTTACACCCTTTTCCAGGGCGGCTTCGGCTTCAAGGTAGAGTCGGTTCAGGGCCTTGGCTACATTTTCATCGGGAGAAAAGCAAATGGAAAGGGTGGCAGAGGAAAATTTATCTATCTCTATTTGCCTGATTTTTTCAAGGTCTGCATGGGTGAGCAGGGGCTGATCCAGGGCAACATGGCTACAAAAAGATTTATTTTCCTGGAGAAAATTACGGGAAGGACCTATCCATCCCCTGAGAGACATGACATTTCGCTCGCGAATGGGGTCGATGGGAGGGTTGGATACCTGGGCAAACAACTGCTTGAAGTAGTGGGAAAAGTGTTGACTTTCTTTGGAAAGTACAGCCAGGGGAGTATCTACACCCATAGAACTCAGGGGTTCTTTTCCTTCTTTCGCCATTGGCTGAAGGATGACCTTTAGTTCTTCGCGGGTAATTCCAAATAACTTTTGCTGAAGGGGGAGGGGCATTTCCTCCTGCTTAGCGTCTCGGGGGTGAAGTTGATCCAGGCTGATCTTTTCTGCTTCCAGCCAGTCCTGGTAGGGGCGGCGCCCTGTAATTTCCTCTTTGATCTCATCGTCCTTTTTGAGTTGGCCTTTTTCTGTATCGGCAACGATCATCATTCCTGGTCCCAGCCTTCCACGTTCTTTGATCCGGGCTGGGTCCATGGGAAGGGCACCTGCCTCTGATGCCAGGATAAAACGTCGATCATGGGTCAGGGCATACCTTGCTGGTCTGAGGCCACTGCGGTCCAGGGTAGCTCCCAGAAGTTTACCATCTGTAAAGCAGACCGCTGCCGGTCCATCCCAGGGTTCGGTAAGCGCGGCGTGATATTCGTAGAAAGCCCTGCGTTCTTCTTCCATGCGGGGATTTTCCTGCCAGGCTTCCGGCATGAGCATCATCATCACATGGGGGAGGGGACGGCCACTGAGGAGGAGAAGCTCAACCACGGCATCCAGGTTGCGGGAGTCAGAAAAGTCCTCTTCACAGATGGGCTTGATGATCTCGAGCTCTGCCGCTGTGAAAAAATCGGATTCAAAGATGGCTTCTTTGGCTTCCAACCAATTGATATTACCCCTGTGGGTATTGATCTCACCATTGTGGGCCAGGTAGCGAAAGGGCTGGGCCAACCTCCAACGGGGAAAGGTGTTGGTCGAAAAGCGGGAATGTACAACCGCTATGGCTGACTTGAGGCGGGAATCCTTCAGGTCTGCAAAATACAGAGGCAATTGATGGGTAGTCAACTGACCCTTATATATGATAGTCTTATGGGAAAGAGAGGCAAAATAAAAATCCTTCCTCACTTTTTTATCCAACGTATGTCCTGTACACCTTCTTAGGATATATAGTTTCCGCTCAAGTCCATCGCAATCTATTTCTTTTTGTGCTTTGACAAATACCTGCTCGATGATAGGCTCTGTACGCCTGGCTCCCTCCCCAATATGAGCGGAGTGAGGCCGGGTAGGTACTTTTCGAAATCCCAGGAGGTCAAAACCAAGACTGCGACAGGTAGCGGCGATATGTTGTTTACAGTAGTCGTAGGCTTTCTTTTCTTTGGGAAAAAAGGCCATTCCTACCCCGTATTGTCCCGCCTGCGGTAGTTTGATACCTGCCTCCATGGCGGCCCGACGAAAAAACGGATCGTACAATTGAATCAGGATTCCAGCTCCGTCTCCCGTGTGTGGATCAGCCCCTGTAGCTCCCCTGTGCTCCATATTTGCCAGCATGTCAAGCGCATCCTTGATGATGTCATGACTGGCCTTTCCATCCAGGTGAGCCATGCAGCCAATGCCACAAGCGTCGTGCTCGAAAGAAGGATGGTACAAAGAAGGCTGAGAAGATTGGAGTGCAGGACCTTTGGCGTCAATTCCACTAAAGGGTGAGTCAGAATTCATATATTAGAATAGGTTACAGGATTAATCCTTGCCATTAAAATGGCAATGAAGAAATTTATAAAATGCCTTTTGGTGGACCAGAGAAGGTTTGAAGAAAGAGTATCCGTAGAAGGAGAGGCCCCCAATTTAGATACTTAACATACACAAAAATATTATTTTATCAAAAATACTCCTTTGTTTATTTCAATATTGTAAAAACGCAAGGCATTTTTTTAAATAAAAAAAATATCATGTGTCTGTGCTCTTAAATTTTTCCCTGCTTCCGGGTTCATCGCCTTTTTCCCAATTTCAAGGCGTGCCTTTTCTCAAATGCATTGAGGTCCATTTATATATGACAGATAATCCAAATGCTGGCAGATTGGGTTTTTAAATGAAAATATCTACCTATACACCTGTGTTTCATCTACACATGACCATCCCTCAGTCCTCCCTGGGATTCTCTTCCTCAAACACTTGAACCCCGCTGGGGTTATGGTCTCAATTGATTCAAATATGCAGGCAACAATAGAAATCAGCATATACCCCCTTCACGAGGAGTATGAGATCCGAGTTCTTAACTTTCTGAAGGGTGTAAAGAAATACGAAGGGGTCCATGTAGAGACCAATGGCATGTCAACCCAACTCTTTGGGGAGTATGATGTTTTGATGAACATGCTCCACACCGAAATGAAGGAAATCTTTGAAGCGCAGCCTGCTATCTTCGTACTGAAAATAGGCAGGGGCGAACTGAAGTACGAGGAGTGAGGTTAATCACTGCCTCCAGCCGTCATCTTCCTTAGATGGAATACCCTTATCCAGGGTCTGCACCTTTTCTTCGAAGATGAAAGTGACCATTTCTATCATAATTTTTCCTCCACGTTTAGGGTCCTTATTGATCTCACAAATAAAATTGCGGGAACCAAGGGGGAAATTGAAGGGATTGTCAAAGCCATAGGCCTTGATCTTTTCAGAAAAGACCTCATTGAACTCCCTCCCAAAGCGAAGGTAGTCAGGATTGTCCCAATAGATTTTGTGAAGCAGATTCTCGGTCTCTCGAATCCAAAAAGAGAGGTCGGGCTCGATGTCCGAGGCTTCGATCATCAGGTAAAATCGGATGTGATGCCGCTTACATCCATCCTGGGTTATGACCAAAATCCGGTCCTCTCCCATTTTAGCCATTTCTATCTGCCCCTGTTTGTCCCAGGTATGATTGGCAAAAAAAGGATTGAAGCGCTGGATGACAGGTTGAAGGTCCTCACGCTTGACCCGGCAGTCATCATCTTGAGCGATAGCAAAAAGTGGAAGAAGGAGGCAAAGGATAGAGGTAAATATCTTATGGGTCATACAATCCGGGATTGAGTTCTTGCAATAATACCGATTCCTCAGCAAATCTTTGACCAGGCACGCACAAAAATTTCGAGGTCCAGCTGCCAACTGTAACTTTTGGCGTAGTAACGGTCCATTTTCTCTGTGGCGCTAAGGGTCATTTTTTCTCCACTGCGATGGGAAATATCCAGAATACCTGGCTTTAAAGGGGGAAGATTGGGATAGGATCCTCCGGCATAACCCACTATGCTCCTTGTGCTTACAAAGACCTTGGTCCACAAAGAAAGGGCTTTCAGGGGCCTCCGATAGGCCCAAAAAGTGAGGGGGAAGGCTAGTATCATGAGCAGGGAGGCAAATAACTCAAAGCTCCTTCTGGCCCTCTTTGCTTCAGGGCGCTTGATGGCCCACGAATCCGGATGGGAGGCACCTTTGTGCAAAATCTCCCGTGGACCCACGATAAAATCGCATTCAGGAGGTAAAATCTTGTAGCTTACCCCCTGCTGATGGAGTTCTATCATCTTTTCGAAGATCGCCTGAGTCGAGAGTGAGGCAGCATCAAAAATCAGCTCTTGGATACCGTATATAGAAATTAGGGCCTGAAGTTCCTCCCATTTTCCCAGTATTCCCACCTGCCCGGGTTTGGATGCTGCCGTGGACAGGCTGCTTATTCCCCCGACCACTTCCACCGGGTAAGGGAGCTCGGTGCGGATCAACTGGGCCAGTCGGGCTATACCTTTTTCACTCCCAATGAGCAGGACTCGTTTTTTGCTTTCTTCGGTAAAAAAGAAGCTTCCCTTTTCCTTTCTGTTGATCAGTCCCCGGGTAGCAAGGGTGAGTAGGGTGGTGAAAACTGCCGATAGTCCTACGATGGCCCTGGAAAAATTCTTGATAAAGGTAAACATGTAGGTTCCTGTGGCAATGCTAAGGAAGCCAATAAAGGGAGCAATGATAAGGGGACGAATGCGAAAGGGTCTCTTGTAGGCACCCATGATCCAGAGCAGGAAGACGAAGGCCAGGGTGTAGGCGGGCATATAATAGAGCGGAAATTCGATGGGATATTTTCCCCCATCAATATATTTGATGTAATGCTCCCAGTAGGCTTTGATGCCAAACATCATCCCATAGATCATCAGGGCTTCGAGAATGGCAAAGCCATAGGTCTGAATCAGGCGATATCCCAAGGCGAGGATGGCTCGAAAATAGACTGCCAGGTTGATGGCAGCGATAAAAAAGCGTTTTCGGGCCCCACCAAAGTGCTTGCGGGCAAAGATAATCATGGCCTGATAGAAGACCTTGACGTAATTGAGGGAGCCTTTTTTGGTAGATTCCCCCTTGTAATGAATGATCTTTGGCTTGGCGAGGTAGTAGTTTTTCATTCCTCCCAGCATCACCCTATAGGAAAGGTCGATGTCTTCTCCGTACATGAAAAAGGTCTCATCGAGATAGCCGATCTTATCCAGCAGAGACTTCCGCATCCACATGAAGGCCCCGGAAAGGATTTCAATTTGATGATCCTCATCTTTGTCGAGGTAGGTCAGGTGATACTGGCCAAAGCGTTTGGAGTGGGGAAAAAGGGCTGAAAGTCCAAAAATCTTGTAGAAAGAAACCCAGGGAGTAGGAAGGGCTCGCTTGGATTCGGGCAGAAAGTGTCCCTCCCCATCCAACATATAAATACCAAGAGCTCCGCAGTCGGGGGTCTGATCTGAAAAGTCCAGGCAGCGGCTAAAAGTATCTTCGGCTACCACCGTATCGGGATTGAGGAGTAAGACCCATCTTCCTCTGGCGATGGCCAGTCCCTGGTTGTTGGCCTTGGAAAAGCCGGGGTTGTCTTTATTCTCAATGAGGATAAGGGAAGGGCCAAACTTATCCCTGAGCATCGCCTGTGAGCCATCCTGAGAGTTGTTGTCTACCACAATGATTTCCGCTTCTATCTCTCTAATAGCTTGCAGCACCGAGTGCAGGCATTGCTCCAGAAAATGCCTGACATTGTAGTTGACGATGATGATGGAAAGGTCGATGGCGATGGTATTATTGCTGGATCAAAGGTAAGGGAAGTTTGGGAAAGGGGAAACGAGAATGAGTAAAGCGCCCTTGGGGTTGTTTCTAAAATATTTATGACAACCCTGAGGGCGCTTTGGTTATCCTTCGACAATCTCCATCAATTCCAGGAAGCGATCGGTCTTTTCGTCCAGCTCTTCGTTGAGTTTTTCCAGTTCCTGGGTCCATTCGGTGAGGGATTCGAAATCTGTGCTTTCTCCGCCGATCAATTCTTCAAGTTCGGCCTTTCGTTCCTCCATCTTCTCCAAATCCCCTTCCAGTTGCTCGTATTCTCGTTTTTCTTTATAAGATAATTTACGCTTTTTTTCTGGACTATTTGCCGGAGCAGCCTGGGCCTGTTCTATTTTGGCTGATGGTTTAGCTTCTTCCCCTTCCTGCTGAGAACCCTCATCAGACTTTTGGTTTTCTTGTCGGTCCAGCCACTCCCTGTAATTAGAATAACTCCCCGGAAAGTCTTTGATCCTGCCCTCACTTTGGAAGACAAAGAGGTGATCTACCAGTCGATCCATAAAAAAGCGGTCGTGGGTTACCACCAAGAGGCAGCCTTCAAAGTCATAGAGGAATTCCTCCAAGCGGCGAAGGGTGATGAGGTCCAGGTCATTGGTGGGCTCATCGAGGATGAGGAAATTTGGATTGGTCATGAGGACACGGAGGAGGTGAAGACGTCTTTTTTCCCCTCCGCTAAGGGTCTCGACCAGGTTGTAGTGCATGCTTCGGGGAAATAGAAAATGCTCCAAGAGGGTAGCAGCAGACACCCGCTGACTCTTGCTGAGTTCGACCTCGTCAGCAGCTTCTGTTACCACCTCGATGACCCGGGCATTGTCTTTAAAATGAAAACCTTCCTGACGGTAGTACCCATAAAAAATAGTCTCCCCGGTCCGTATTTTTCCTGAATCCTGCTCCTCCTCCCCTACGATCATGTTGAGGAAGGTAGATTTGCCTACGCCATTGGGACCTATGATTCCAATTCGGTCTTTACGATTAAAGGTGTAGGAAAAACCATCCAAAATTTTGAGGTCTCCATAGGATTTGTGGACGTGTTTCATCTCCAGGGTGGTCGAACCGATCCTACGACCTTTGACTTGTAACTTAACGTCTATGTCTTGGGCCTGATAAGAAGCCTTTTCCTTGATCTCCATGGCCTGGCTGATCCTGGACTTGGACTTTGAAGTCCTTGCTTTGGGCGACCTTCTCAGCCACTCCAATTCTTTCTTGAACAAGGACTGTGCACGCTCAGTCTCACTGAGCTTGGCGCTTTCCCTCTCTGCCTTTTTCTCTAAAAAGTATGCGTAGTTGCCTTTGTAGGAAAAAATATTTCCCCGATCGAGTTCGTAGATTTCGTTGGTAATGGAATCCAGAAAATAGCGGTCGTGAGTTACGAGTATGAGGCTTTGTTTGCTACTGGCAAGAAATTTTTCGAGCCATTCGATGCTTTCGAGGTCCAGGTGGTTGGTAGGCTCGTCCATGATCAGAAGATCGGGCTCATAGATCAGGGCTTGAGCCATGGCAACCCGCTTGCGCTGCCCCCCGGAAAGGACCGCGATCTTTCTCTCCAAAAAATTGACCTGTAACTTAGAGAGGATCTGCTTGATCTTGAGTTCGTAGTCCCAGGCATTTTTGGCTTCTATCTGTGAAATTACCCAGGTCAGGCGATCCTGAAGCTCGGGTTCCTTGCTGATTCTTTGGGTGAGATTTTCGTACTCTTCGATCAATTTTACCTCCTCCAGGTCGGAATTGAATACCACCTCTCCTACGGTTTGATCAAGGGGCAGGTCAGGTTCCTGGGGCAAGTATGCCAGCCTAATTCCCTTCCTCATGGTTACATTTCCCCCGTCAGGCGCTTCTATTCCGGCCAGTATTTTGAGCAGGGTGGATTTTCCCGATCCATTGACACCAATGAGGGCGATCTTTTGCCCCTGTTCGATGCCAAAGCTTAGGTCTTCAAAAAGGGTCTTGAGCCCGAAGGATTTTGAAATATTTTCGACAGAGAGGTAATTCATGGATTAGAAATTTTAGTAAGGAGGACAAAGGCGAGCACAGTCTGAGTCTGCTAAGATTTGGAGAAAAGGCCCTCCAGTTCGGTCAGCACATTGGCCTGTATGCGCGAGGCTATGTCGGTGGTGTCAGCGGCCTTGAAAGGCTGCCCGGTAATGGTCTCGTACAATTCCACGTAGCGATCTGTTACAGACTTGATAAATGTCTCGGGCATGTCGGGCATGTGTTGTCCATCCAGGCCTTGAAATCCATTTTCCATGAGCCATTCCCTTACAAATTCTTTGGAAAGCTGCTTTTGGGTTTCACCCCTTGCCTGGCGTTCTTCATAGCCTTCGGCATAATAATATCGGGAAGAGTCGGGGGTGTGGACCTCGTCGATGAGGTAGATATCGTCTTTGTGATAGCCAAATTCGTACTTGGTATCTACCAGGATGAGCCCCTGGCTGGCAGCCATTTCGCTGCCTTTTTTGAATAATTCAAGGGAATAATAGGACAATTGGGCCCATTCCTCCTGCTCGAGAAGCCCTGACTGCAGGATTTCCTTCTCGGAGATGTCCATGTCGTGTCCGATGCTGGATTTGGTCGCGGGGGTAATGATAGGTTCGGGCAATTTATCTCCTTCCTTGAGTCCATCAGGGAGGGGCACTTCACAGATTTGCCTTTTTCCGGCCTTGTATTCCCGCCAGGCATGACCGGCCAGATAAGCTCTGACAACCATTTCGAGGGGGATGGGCTGACAATTGAGGCCTATGGTAACGTTGGGATCAGGGACGCTGACCAGGTGGGTAGGGACGATATCCTTGACAGCTTCGAAGAAAAAGGCAGCTGTCTGGTTGAGTACCTGGCCCTTGTGAGGGATGGATGTGGGCAGGATATGGTCAAAGGCCGAAATGCGATCGCTAGCTACGATGACCATGTATTCTTCGGCGATGTTGTAGACATCTCTGACTTTGCCCTGGTAGCGGGAGCGTTGACCGGGAAATTCGAATTGGGTATGAGAAAGTACCTGTGACATATTTTGATTTTTTTGAGAAGATAAAGGTAGGCAAATGAAGGGATTTTTTCGACCCAAAGGGATGAGAGAAGGCAATAAGCCTCAACGTGATGGTCACTGCTTTTCCCTACTTTTTTCTAACTTTCGGCCATGTCAGCTTTACCCATTCGCGAACGTATGGAGGCCCTCCTGCAGCGCCTCAACCATCAGATGTACGAAAAGGAGCATATCATCCGTGCGATCCTCCTTTCGGCCCTGGCCGGAGAATCTATTTTTCTGCTCGGCCCTCCAGGTGTGGCCAAGTCCATGATTGCCCGCAGGCTCAAGTATGTCTTCAAAAATGCCAAGACCTTTGAGTATCTCATGGGAAAATTTTCTACCCCCGATGAGGTATTTGGACCCGTATCTATTTCCAAACTCAAGGAAGAAGACAAATACGAACGCCTGACCAAGCACTACCTGCCCGGGGCCAACATCGTCTTCTTGGATGAAATCTGGAAGGCTTCTCCGCCCATTCAAAATGCCCTCCTCACCGTCCTGAATGAAAAGGTCTACCGCAATGGAGAAAAAGAAATCAAGGTTGATCTCAGGGCCCTGGTTTCCGCCTCAAACGAACTCCCCATGAAAAATGAGGGCCTCGAAGCCCTCTGGGATCGTTTTTTGATTCGTATGATGGTCGACAATATCGAAGGAGACCAGCTCTTCGAAGAAATGCTGGCCCTGCCCGGCAACATGGAGGACAGTGAGGAACTGGTCCCCGAAGAAATCCAGATTTCCCCCAGTGAATATAAGCTTTGGAGAGAGGAGATCGATAAGGTAAGCCTCCCCGCCCACGTCCTGGGATTGCTGACCTTTCTGCGCAACTCCATCCGGCAGCGAAATTCCACCCTTGAAGTCTCCGAAGCCATGTATGTCTCTGACAGGAGATGGCGCAAGATCGTGCAGTTGCTCAGGGCTTCGGCCTACCTCAACGGGCGTAAGGAGGTCCACGTCATGGACGTCTTTTTGGCATCGGATTGTATATGGGATAAGATAGAACAAAGGGAAGAAGCCCAGGCCCTTGTTTTGGGGGCGGTGACTGGAGCCGGCTATCGCAAGCTGGTCAACATTCAACCCATAAAAGCAGAGATGAACATCTTGCGTAAAGAAATAGACGAGGCCATCCATATCCGTCATAAAGAAAAGGTCAAGGAAGTCAAGACCTTCAAGGACGATAAGGGAACTGCATACATAAAAGCCAAATCCTTTTGGGGGGGCAGTGATGCATTTATTCCCTTGAAAAAATGGGAAGAACTCGAACTGAATGCCTCCGAATTGACTTATGTACCTGTATTTGAGCGAAGTGATGAGCTTTTTCGCCTCTTTCAGAACATGGGTGTCAAAAAGAAGGGGGATTTTCTCATAGAAAACCGGGGCAAAGACTACGAACTGGCAATTACCCTGGTGGAGAGGGAGCGGGTAGAAAAGCAGGCACCAAATGCAGGACTGGTCAAGATCTGGAACAGCCAGATCAGGCTCCTCCTTGAGATCTGTGAGGAAGGTCTCAAGACGATTGAGAAAAGGCAGGATACCGATCAGACTTTCATGGACAAGCATCTCTTTGTAGCCAGGGAGCACGGGGATCATGTGGCAGCCAGCCTGACCACCACCACCAATGACTTACTTAACCTAAAACTGGAAGTGCAAAAAACCCGATACATGTATGAATCCATTGCAAAGGGTACATCAGGAGCTGGCTAATTTTATCCTCTTCGGAGGATTGATGGACAAGCCTAGCAGGGAGAATATAGCAGAAATTCTGTACCTCCACTTTGTCGATCCTGCCTACGACAGCATAAAGAAGCTCGAGGAGGCCGGTATTGCCAGTAAGTATCCTCGTTGGCATCGCCTTATCTCCAAGGTTATGGAACAAAAGGACCTAAGGCGACTGACCCAAAATAATACCGATTTTGCCCTCAGTGTAGCCCGTGAGACCTTGGATTGGTGCAAAAAGGTCCATCTCCAGTTTGAGCAGCAGAACGTCAACTCCGACGATGAATTTCAGCTCCGAAAGATGAGGGGGAAAAACCGTGAGCTGACCGACAACCGTTGGAAGGCCCTGATCGATTTCCTGATTGACATCTACCCCGAACGGAGAGAAAACTGGCTATTTTGGAGAGATACCCATAAAAAAGAATTCCAGGACGTGATTCAGACCCCCAAGGATAGCCCTGACTACGAAAGGGAAGTCAAAGAACTGGAGGTCATAAGAACCTCGATCCTGAATGAATGGGAAGGGCTGCTGAATCAGGAGAAGTCTCAATTGCAGGAAGTCTTCATGGAAAGGGCTTTTAATCAGTATTATGGAGAATTGAACCGAAAAGTGGCCCAGTTGCAAGAACTGGGGGATCTGATGTCTCCTTTCTTCAACTTTTTGGGGCATGTATGGAACGATGCCATTGGCAATTGGAACCAGATCAACTGGGACAACATTGAGGAGTATGCCCAGCAGTTGAAGCGGGACCGCCACCTCCGCGAACTGGCTTACATGCTTGGGAGGTGGAACTCTACCCGCCACTCCATCGTGGAGGAGAAACTTCAAAAAGTTGTCCCCAAGCGGCAGTGGAAACCCAACCCCTATGGCAAGTCTGAAATCATAGGTATCCACCATAGCGACCAACTCAGCGCTATGCTTCCTTCGGAAACGGCCCTTTTGTCCTCTCCCGAGACTGAAATTCTACTTTCGAAGAAATATGTAGAAAAAAAGCTGCTCACCTTTCAATACCGCTCCCAGGACTTTTCCTATCAGCATGAGGAGGAGGAAGAGCCTATCCTTACCCAAAAAGACTCACCAGGGCCCTTTTTATTGGTCCTTGATACCTCTGGATCTATGTTTGGCGATCCAGAGCGAATTGCCAAAGCCCTGGCCATGGGAATCCTGGAGATTGCCCTTCGGCATAAGCGTCAGGTTTACCTCATTTCCTTTTCAACAGGGATATATTGCATGGAAATGACGGGAATGGAGGAGGATCTCAGCGCCATGATCGAATTTTTGAAGATGAGCTTCCACGGAAGCACCGATATACAGCCAGCCCTGAAAGAAAGCCTTCGCATGTTGAAGGAGGAAGATTATCAGCAGGCCGATGTACTTATCATGTCAGACTTTGTGGTCCCTCGGCTGGACCGCTCGCTCTACGACGAAATCATAGAAATCAGAAGGGAAAAGGGTGTCCGATTTCACAGCATGTACATCACACGGCGGGCAGATAAAAGACTTTCTCCCCTCCCCATTTTTGATCACCACTGGGTCTACGACATGGAAGACCCCAAGGTCCTCCGTCAGACCATTGATCATTTTCAAATATTCGAAGAAGAGGAGATAACTTGAAGCAAACCACCCCCATTATAGGTGCGCTCATGGTCTTTGTTGGGGCGGTGGGTTCCTCCTCCAAAGCCATCCTTGTCAAGCTGGCTTATCCCTACGGCATTGAGCCTCTTTCGGTCCTGGTCATACGGATGATGATGGTCTTCCCGGTCTTTCTTCTCATATTTTTGTTTTCCAAGGGTCTTCCTCAACACCGACTTTCTGCCTTAGACTATCTCAAAGTCTTTCCGATAAGCATCCTAGGGTATTACCTGGCCAGTTTTTTGGATTTCACCGGGCTTCAGTACGTTCCTGCCGCCATCGAGCGCCTGATCCTCTTTACCTATCCTACCCTGGTAGTCATCCTTTCCTGGATTTTCCTGAAAAAGCGTATTTCTCGCCTGCAATGGATTTCCTTGTTTCTGGCTTATGCGGGGATTTTCCTGGTCTTGCTGGGGGACATCCAACTTCCGGACAAGGGGCTGCTTTGGAAGGGCGGGGGATGGATATTTTTGTCTGCTATTTGCTATGCCTCTTACCTCATCGGAAGCGGGCAGTTAATCCCGCGTTTTGGTGTGATTCGCTTTACTTCCCTGGCGATGTGTATGGCTTCCTTGGGAGTATTTGCCCATGCATGGGTGGGAGGGGAGCAGGACTTGTTTGCCTTCCCTGTTCCTGTGTACCAATATATTGGTTGGGTGGCAGTCCTGGCGACCCTGCTGCCAGCATTTTTGATTTCGGGAGGGATCAAACGGATAGGAGCCAGCAACACTGCCATCATCGGAAGTGTCGGACCTATTTCCACCATTATTCTGGCCTATGTCTTTCTCGATGAAAGCCTCAGCCTCCTTCAAATCATAGGGACCATGGTGGTCATGGGTGGTGTTTTGTTGATTTCTCTGGGGCGAAGGATTTTTCCCCCTCCCTCGAATTGATCTTTCTCGCCTACGTATTTCAAGAGTTCTTTATTTTTTCTCTAGGAAAATACGATATTTCTACCTGGTGTCAGTAATCCACAACGATTATCAAGAATCATTTTTTTCGGTATAACACGCAGCGCTGTTGAGGTTGAAAAAAGGTATTTATAATAAGTCCAACAACGCTCTAGCCAATGATTTGCGATAATCAAGATTTTTTAGAAAAATTTTCATAAAAAAAGCTCCAAGTGTCTTCAGCAGAACTGGATCAAGCCATGCTCAAGGATTCCCTTCTATTGAATAATATTCAGAACGGGATCATCATTACAGACCTGCGGGGTATTGTCAAGCACTGGAATGCTGCAAGCAAAAAGCTTACCCAATTATCTGATTCAGAAGTCTTGGAAAGGAAGCTGTCTTCCCTAAAATTCTTTCCCTCAGACCTTCTCCCTTCCCTTGATGAGAAAGGAGACTTTGAGCCTGTAGAACAAGAATATTCCTTCATCAAGGGTGCTGAAGAAAAGATCTGGGTCAAAATTCTTATATCGCCCTTCAAAAATGCCAAAGGAGAGGCCATCGGAATAATTTACCTGATGCAGGACATTACTCATGACAAACAGGTCAAGCATGAGCTTCAGCGAAAGGAAAGGCTGCTCCATCGCTCTCTGGAACTGAGCGAAACAGGAATTTGGGATTGGAACCTGGAAAACTTACAGCCTTACTGGTCCCGGACAATGCTGGACATCTATGGGTATGAGAGCCTATCGGAAATTCCATCCTACACAGAATGGAGCAAGACCATTCATCCTGAGGATCGGGAATGGGTTGTGGCCGAGATTAGAAACAGCCTGGAAAATAAGGTGGCCTACAATATTACCTTTCGCATGGTCCGGGAGTCGGATGAAGATGTCAGGTATCTTCATGCCATTGGTGAGGTGATCAGGGAAGAGTACAGTGGGGTTGAGCACCTGATCGGACTGGCTCGGGACATTAGCAGCGAACAGGCTACCGACAAGCAACTCAAAGAACTACTGGAATTCAACCAGAATATCATTCAAAATGCCATTGAGGGTATTGTGGTTCTCAATCCTGACCTGGAATGCATCATTTGGAATCCCACCATGGAGCACATGTTCCACCTGCATGCCTTTGAAGCAATTGGGAAAAGCATATTTGAAATTTTACCCTTCGATTCATACAAAAAAAAGGCCTATCAATGCATCTTCCGTATGGCTTTGAGGGGACACTCGGTCAAGTTTGAGGATAGTTTTGAAGTAGAATTAAGCGGTGAAAAGCAGACCCATTGGTTGCGTATGGCCCTGAGTCCCAATTTTAAGGAGGGGGAAGAGGTTATGGGCATCATTGCTATCATTAGTGATATTTCCGAAAACAAAAAGAAAGAATTCAAGCTAATTGAATATTCTGAGCGGCTTAGGTTGGCCTCGGAAACAGCTGGTATTGGCATCTGGAAGTTGGACCTTATGACCCAGGAATCCGAATGGAACAAAGAACTCTACGATATGTATGGGATTTCTCCTGAGCAGCTACAAGAATCTCCAGATATATGGGAAAAAACCATCCACCCGGAAGATTATGACTATGCGATAAAGCAATTGCATCGTGTCTTTGAAGGGGAGGAAGTACAAAACATTGAATTTCGCATCAAACGGCAGGATGGAGAAGTTCGATACATCAATGCTTCGGGAAAGGGAATCCGGGATACCAAAGGAAGGGTAATTCAGGGTATAGGGATCAACCTCGACGTCACCCATCTCAAAAAGAATGAAGCTTCGCTCAAGGAAGCCAATGAAAAATTAAAAAAAATCAATCACACCCTGGATACCTTTGTTTACCATACCTCACACAACCTACGGGCTCCCCTGGCCAACATTATGGGCATCCTCGAAATCCTGGATCACAAACCCTCTGAGGCTGAAAGAGAGAGGTTCATTGGGTATGGGATTCAAAATGTAGAGAGCCTTGACGAGACCATACAGCGGATCATAGACTATTCCTACAACAGCCGGGCTGAGCAAGTCATGAAATCTATATCGGTCAAACCCTTGGTAGATGATATATTCTCCTCACTTTCCCTCTCGGACATTGACTTTGATTCCCAGATGGTCAATGAAATTCCGGAGGAATTATCTCTTTACACCGATGCAGAGCGACTTCGCATGGTCTTTTTGAACCTTCTCTCCAACGCGCTCAAGTACTCCGATGCCCAAAAAGAAAAGGTCCTTGTTCACATAAGTGCCTCGCAAAAAGAGGATGGCTACGAATTCAGGATCAGGGACAATGGGATTGGCATCCCCCAAGAGCAACAGGCCAAAATTTTCGACATGTTTTTCAGGGCTTCTCAGCAGGGTAAAGGTTCAGGACTGGGCCTCTATATTGTCAATGAGGTGATGGAACAATTGTCCGGCAGGATAAGCTTTGAATCTGAGGAGGGAAAAGGAAGCACCTTTATTCTTTACTTTCCCTCAGAATCAAGGCCAATAGGCTGATACATTTCATTTGTGAATTAAAAGAAATGCCTACTTTTGTAGGGCTAATTATGTGTCATCAACTATCTCTATAGCTTTTATGCCGGCGCTTTCCCACTTTCTTTTTCTAGGCATGGTCTTGTTTACCTCGGGTATGGTCCTTGTCATTACCCGCCAAAATGTCATCATGGCCCTCATGGGGATCGAGTTGATGCTCAATGCTGCCAATATCAACTTCGTGGCTTTTTCGAGGTACGATCAGGTGGACATCGACGGGCAAATGGGAGCCTTGTTTGTCATGGTCCTGGCTGCGGCCGAAATAGCCACTGCACTGGCTATTGCCATTTTGGTGTATAAAAAATACCAGACCATAAGGCTGGATAAGCTCAACCCTCCATCCTAACCTCGCTGCCTTGCCGATCCGCTCCCTCATACCTCCTCTAGCCTTGGATGGCGCAATTTTTCCGGCCATCCTGGTCCTCTTGTTTCCCCTTTTGAATTTTATTCTGGTACTTTTGTTGGGGAAAAATCGACCTTCTTTCTCCACTTGGCTAAGCCTTGCCTCAATCTTAGCCACCTTTTTGTCTGCACTCATCGTGGGGTTCAATGCCTGGGATGAGTCCCTTCATGCCAGATTTTACTGGCTGGATCTGTCATCGGACCGAGGGGGAGTTCTGCTGAGTGGGGGGGTATACCTGGACCGGCTCTCTCTACTCATGTCTATCCTGGTTTCGGGGATTTCTGTCTTGGTTTTTGTCTTTTCTCAGGTCTACATGAAGGGAGATAAGCATCTCCACAGGTACTGGTCCTATTTAAGCCTGTTCGTCTTTTCCATGCTGGGCATTGTATTGGCTGATAATCTCCTGTTTATCTTCATTTTTTGGGAAATGGTGGGGCTTAGTTCTTATTTATTGATCGGATTTTGGTATGAAAGGGAAGGACCTGCCCGGGCCAGTCAGAAGGCATTTCTGATCAATCGTGTAGGAGACGTCCTGTTTTTCTCAGGCCTGCTCATGATCCTGGTATCCTGCAAAAGTCTGGATCTGGAATACCTCTATCTGCTGGTAAAAGAGGATCCTCAGGTTCTCCTTGGGCAGATGGGCTGGATAGAGACAGGAGCCTTCCTGATGATAGGAGGCACCCTGGGCAAATCGGCTCAGTTTCCCCTCCAGGTCTGGCTTCCGGACGCCATGGAAGGTCCTACTCCGGTTTCCTCTCTGATTCATGCGGCAACTATGGTGGCGGCAGGTATCTATCTTTTGGCTCGCATTTTACTTTTTATGCCTCCGGTGGCCCTACATGTGATTGCCGGACTTGGAGCCCTCACTGCCCTAATGGCGGCCATTGCGGCACTTTCGCAGTGGGACATCAAAAAAGTCCTCGCTTACTCCACCCTCTCACAATTGGGCTTGATGATGATGGGAATGGGAGTGCAGGCCTGGGACATGTCTCTTTTTCACCTTTTTACCCATGCCTTCTTCAAATGCGCCCTCTTCTTGGTCGCTGGTGCTATTATCCATCATCTTCACCATCTGGATATTGCCTCCAAAGATGGAATTCCCCCAGCCAATGACATGAGGAACATGGGAGGACTAAAAAAAGTACATCCCAGACTTTTTTACCTTTACCTTCCACCTATGCTCGCTTTGGCAGGACTGCCCTTTTTTTCCGGCTTTATGTCAAAAGAAGGTATTTTGGTCCAGGCTTTCTCCTGGGCCTATCATCATGGCTCCTGGGCCTGGGCTGTTCCCATCTCTGGAATGTTAACGGCTTTCCTGACGGCCTTCTATATCGGCAGACAAGCCATGTTGGTCTTCCTCAGCCCCTCTGTTACCCATAATCAGGAAAAACCTTCCAGCCCTCTTTCTCCCGCTATGTTTTTGCCCATAGCTCTCTTGAGCCTTGCTTCGCTTTGGTTTTTTTGGGGGCTCAATCCCCTGGAGGGGAAAGAATCCTGGCTGCCTAAGGCTCTGGAAGGACCTTTAGCCTACGAATCTATTGATTTTGGACATAGCTACGACTTTCATCTACCTCTTCTTTTGTCTTCCATTGCCCTTGGTATGGGGGGGCTGGCCATGGCCTATTTAAGGTACAGGAAAAGGCCTTCGGGAGTAGAAAAGGGCCTGCTCTTCTCCCTGTCCTACCACCATTTTTTCCAGGATCGACTTTACGAAGGAGGGATTGCGATGATATTTTTGCAAATGGGGAGATTTTTAAACTGGGTAGATCGAAACATCGTGGACGGATGGGTAGCTATCTTGGGAAGAGCTACGGTAAACCGCGGTCCAGAGATCGACGCCAGTTCAGAACTGAGCGATGTAGGCGACCGAGGTCTGGACAGGGGGCTTGACAGGGTCAGCCATCTTTTGGGGCCTTCCCTTTCGAGCATTGCCTCGGCCATTGATCATCGCCTGATCGACGGGCTGGTCAACGGCTTTGTCGCGGCCCTGAGGGGACTTGGAAAGCAAAGCAGCGATACCCAAAAAAGAGGGATTCAAGGATATCTGATGGGTATTTTGCTTAGTTTATTGATTATCGCAGGAATCATCATCTGGAAAATTTCATAAGCCATGCCTCACCTTTCAATACTTACTTGGTTGCCTTTTTTGGGTATGCTCATCATGGCTCCTGGTTCTAGGCAGGGCAAAAATATGTACCGTTGGGTCTCGATTGCCATTACCTTGGTCCAACTGCTTTGGGTACTCCTGGCTACTCTTCCTCGCTTTTTGGCTACCCGGGGTCAAGAAAGTATCTACTTATTGGAAGAAAAATACAGTTGGATCGATTTTAACCTCGGCGAACTCGGTCGGGTACACATAGATTACTTTTTGGCAGTGGACGGGCTGGGAATGTCATTGATTCTTCTTACCACCCTGATCATGCCCATTGCAGTCATATCCTCCTGGAAAATCGAAAAAAATGTCAAGGGTTATTTTATGCTCCTGATGCTTCTGGATATGTCCATGATTGGGGTATTTTGTGCTCTGGACTTCTTTCTGTTTTACCTTTTCTATGAATTCATGCTCCTGCCCATGTTTTTCCTTATCGGATTGTGGGGAGGACCTCGAAAAGAATACGCTTCACTGAAGTTTTTTATCTATACCCTGGTAGGCTCGGTCTTCATGCTGCTCATTATCATTGGGCTCCTCTTCAGCTTTACCGATGCCGACAGGACTTCGCCTGAGCAGCGGGTATACACCCTCAATATGTTGCACATGATGGCTACTGAGGGAGGGCAATTGATCAATGTGGTTCCGGACAGTATCTTCGATGTGGGCAGCACTCTCCTAGGCGCCAACGCTCGTTTTCTTGCCTTTGCCGTCCTATTTGTAGGCTTCGCTATCAAGTTACCCATGATTCCGGTGCATACCTGGCTTCCCGATGCGCACGTAGAGGCTCCCACCCCCATTTCTGTAATCCTGGCAGGCATTCTTCTCAAGGTTGGTGGATACGGCATGCTTAGAATTTGTTTTGGTATTTTTCCCGATGGAGCTGTACATTTTCAGTGGTACGTGGGTTTGATGGGGGTGATCTCCATCGTCTATGGAGCCATGGTGGCCATGGCTCAGAAGGACCTGAAAAGGCTTGTTGCTTATTCTTCGATTTCGCATATGGGTTTTCACATGCTGGGGATCAGTTCGCTCACAGTAGTGGGTATGAGCGGGGCCGTCTATCAATTGTTTACTCACGGGATTATTTCGGCCATGCTTTTTCTCATCGTAGGAGTGATTTATGACCGGGTTCATGATCGGACCATTGAAAATTTCAGGGGACTGTGGAACCTCATGCCTCGATTTGCCTTTTTTACCCTGATCGGATTTTTTGCTTCCCTGGGTATGCCTGGCTTCGCTGCCTTTGTTTCAGAGCTCTTGGTATTTATGGGGGGATTTCAATCGGCCATGGAGGGGGGACTACCCTTTTGGATGCCCATTGTAGGGACATTGGGTATTGTGCTTGGGGCGGTCTATTATCTTCGAACCTTCCGACAAATGTTTTTTGGGCAGTTTGATCGGGAAAATACCTCGCGGTGGAGGGGGCTTCTGAAGGACTTGGAACCAAGAGAATATCTTATGCTCCTCCCATTGGCTGCCCTTATCGTGATTCTGGGAGTCTGGCCTTCCCTGGTCTTAGAAATTTTTGATTCAAGCATGGATACCTACGTTTCTGATCTTGTCAATAGAGGGAGAGGGTTACTTAAAAATATTTAAATACATTTTTGTATTGCTTTATTGATGCTTATTTTCGTATAAATAAACATCCATGAAAACAGGGAATTCCTCCCCACACAAGCCTCATGATCAATTTTTCCGCTTTATCTTTTCAGGGAAGCCCCAGGTCGTCAGCTTTTTAAAGGGAAGTTTACCAGAGGGCATTCAAGCAAAGCTAGACTTTGAGAGCCTGCAGTTGATGTCCGGTCATCATATCGACGACCAACTCCGGGATCATCTGTCCGACCTGCTCTACACCTGCCAATTTGAAGGCAATGAGATAGGGATTGCTATTTTGCTGGAGCACAAGAGTTTTACAGTCCGATATCCTCATTTTCAGATTCTTCGCTATATGTTGGGATTTTGGGAGAGACAGGTTCAGAATGGTCATTCACCTAGCCCCATTATTCCGATTGTGGTCTATCATGGCAGACGTAGGTGGAGGTATATCGATATGGAGGCTTACTTTGAGGCCCTAAATCCTGAGCTAAGAGATTATCTGCCTGATTTTCAGTATCTCCTTATTGATTTAATGGAAAAAGACCACGAGATAATCATGGCGCAGTACGAAGATTTTGTCCTTCAGAAAGCCCTCTTACTCATGAAATTTATATTTAGTGAGGACTTTGGACAGCGTCTTTCCCTGATTTTGGAAGGTTTCAAATCCTATTTAGAGGATAAGCAGGAAGAGGAAGTTTTTAGACGTTTTATTGTGTATATTAGTAGGCATGGGACACAAAAAAAGGAGGAAATCATGGATAGCTTAGATCAACTCATAGAAGATTGGCAGCCAGAGCCCAATTCCCTTCTCATGGATTGGATCACCGAAGCCAAGGCCAAGATCGAAAAAGCCAGGAAGGAGGCTTTTAATGAAGCTTATAATGAAGCTTCTGAAAAGGCCATGCAGCAAAATGAGGCAGAACGAAAGAAGGAGATTAATCGAAGAGTACTCAAAATGCTCAGCCTGGAGATTCCCCTGGAGAAAATCGCTCTTATTATGGAAATGAGCCCGGAGGAGATAAAGCAAATCATTGCTCAGTCTAAGCGTAAATAGAGTAGAGATATTTTCGTATTTTTTTGGTTAATCGAAAATAAATTTTAAGTCTTATATTATATTGATAATCAGAATAAAAAGCCATATATATTAGCTTGATAATCATAGCTAGCAAAAATAATTAGTATTTTTTTGAAACCTTTTCCGAATATTACAGTCCATTAAAACAGATAGGCGATAAGATTCAGCTTGTTGGCCTATTTAGTCTAGCGTATCGAATGCGGCAATTATTTCAGGCAAAAAGACCCTTTTTGGCCTACTGAGAGATGAACCTCAAAACCCCAAGGATGGCAGCCCAAAGTAAACCGAATCCGGGGCGTAAGACTACTTATAATTTTAAATCTAAATTCGAGAAGGAAATGAGCAGAGGAAAGTACGACCCTCTGCGTCACCCGGCCCGGCCGCTGGTGACGCACAGCCCGCGTTTGAACCTAAAAAACTGGGGCATGATTGGCCTGATGATCGTAGGGAGCAACCTTGCTACCCATCTGGTATTTAATGCCGGGCCCAAAACAAAGGAGGCAGACCTCTTTAACCTGACAGGAAAGTCCCTCCAAGAACAAGAAGTATCAACAGGAAATGACTTTTATCTGGCAGCTAAGGCAGGTCGCTATGTCTACGATCTCAAAGGATTTGGTGAAAAGGTAGAACGACTCTCATTTCGCTTGAATATTCCCGGAGAGTGGCTCCTGGCCGTCATCTACCAGGAATCGAAGTTCAACCCCGGTGTGGCCAATTATCAGGGAAGCGGGGCCATCGGGCTGATTCAATTTATGCCCGGGACAGCCGCCGAACTAGGCACCACTACCTATGCCTTGCAGCGGATGAGTGCCAGTAGGCAGTTGGACTTTGTATATCAATACCTGGATAAAGTAAGGCAGCGATACGGCGAGTACCAAAGCCTTACTGACCTCTATCTGGCCATTCTCTATCCCAAAGCAAGAGGGGCGGATGCCTGTTATACCCTCTTTGCTTCCCCCGCCAGGTCTTACCGGCAAAATTCTGGGCTTGATGAGGATAAGGACAAAAGAATTACCATAAGTGATATTGACCGCCACCTCAAACGCAAGTTTCCAGAGGCCTACCTGATAAGTAAGACCCCCTGACAGACTTACTCAATCATAGACCCTAGCCTTCAGAGCCTTCCTCTTTGACCTGAGGAGGCTCTTTTTTTTGTCGAGCCTTAACCCTAATTTTTTCTCCTGATCTGTCTTTACCTGATCTCCTGTGAAAATCCAACTGCTCCCATTGAAACCGTGAACGACATACTCCTGGAAAATTCAGGAATCCTACCCGCCAGGTTTAACTTTACCATAGAAGAAGTCAAGTCTGAAAAAGAGCTTGACCTTGCCTTTCAGGCCAATGCCAATAACCTGGAATTGCTAAAGGCCTCCCTATCATTTAGTTCAGACCAGGAAAAGAAGTTCAACCGATTTGTCGTCCTCCTCAACCAGACCTATTTCAGCGTTTTGTTTGACCGGCCTTTGACCCTTAGGGACTTTTTTCACCCAGATGTAACAGCTGAGGAAATCACCAACTTTGTAGGCCCTCCTAATCCTCTTACCTATGTCAGCTCCCTCAATGTAGGAAGGCAGTTTGCCCTGCTTACCGAGTCAGCCGAGTCCTCTTTAGTCATTGAAGCTTCTGCAAATACCTGTTTTCGAGGCAATTGCGCTGGTGGAAGTGCCAAGGTTATCAACGATCTACAAAACCTGAGGCTAAAGGTCTTTGCCCCCGGTGGAGATGCCAACCAACTCCTGCAAGCAGTAACGACGGACGTAACCGCATTAACCGAGTTTCTTGCGTCTAGCGGAGATATCCGATCCGGAGTTCCCTTATCCTATGTAGTGCGTACGGCACTGGAAGATAGGGTGGTAAAAAATGAAGTAGCCACGAAGTTTACCATAGAAAACTGTGTGCCCATCGAAGCCCAGGCCTGTGATTGCTTTCATAAAGGAGACAGTTGCGACATAGAAACTCGGGTCGTCAGTCTCAAAGAAAGAACCGTCCCAAGTGGATCAGGCTTAAGCGAGAAGACTGTCAACTCACTCAGGGAGGACGAGGTGGTAGTCGGAATGAAGATATCTGTAGATGGAAGGGATAACCTAAGCTTGCTACACCTTTTCGTTGGGACCCTGAACCCGGATGGAAGCCTCAGCCAAAAGAGAACCATCAGGGCCAGTGGCAGCAGCAATGGTAATCCTGAAATTAGCTTTGAAGCTCCAGGCAACTCGATGATCACCGGGATTGGCCTCAGGATAGCAGGTTCAAATGTAAATCGGGCCCGCTTTTTCCATCGGGAGATTAGCCTGGATGAAGAAGACTGCCAATTCAAATTTGGTCCTGAAAGAGAATCCCGCATCGGTTACCAGGGAGGACTGGAGCACGAGTACAAACTGACCCGGGACTATGGGGACAAGGTTGCCTGCATCAAGGGAGTAACTGTCTCTGCGGCCGACGACAATATCAGGCTGCTCAAGGTAGAAGTCGGAGAACTCAAGCTGGACTAGCGCGAGAAAAAACTTGTAAAGCTACAATGAATGGCTAAAGCGCTTTTTGTTGTATCGCAAAAAATGATTCGTTATAATAATTCAGAAAGATATGAGCCGTCAGCTAACTCCAAGAGTCCTGACGGCATTTCTTTTAGACATTATCGGGAAAGTAAAAAGCTATTGTGGGATCGACTCAGACTTTCTTCAATTGGAGAGAGAGTATGTTTTTACTCACTGCAAACCTGCCTTCCTGATCCACGACCTTTTGAACTTCCTTTTTGATGGCCTCATCCTGTCCCTCTCTGTAGAAGAGGGAATTGCGGAGGTAGTGCATGAAGGAGTCGGCATCCGGAAAAAATACCTTGTTCCGAAGGGTAGATGGCTTGATTTCTCCAAATCCGGCATCGGTTCCCAGGTTGACCACCTCCGGCATGAAGTTATCAAAAACATAATCCATGAAGTCCTCCACCTCATGAAGAGGGCGGAGGATGCGGAGAAACTCATCATTGGTTCCTGAATCCGGTCCGATTACCCAGAAAATTCCCCCGGGCTTTAGCAGCTTATAGACATCCTCTATTACCTTTTTTAGGTCCTTGGTATAGTAAAGGGCATAAACGGCATAAACCAGGTCGAACTGGCTATGGGAAAATTCTTGATGCTGGTCCAACTCGTCGAAGTTGCCCTGAATCAAGGCCAATTGTGGAGGGGATTGGTAGGACTTCTGTATTTCATCCAGGCTTTCCTGGGAGATGTCCATTCCGGAGAAGTAAGATTTATTGGGAAAAACCTTGCTAAACAGCTTGAGTTGCTTCCCATTTCCGCAGCCCAGGTCCAGGATTCTGGCACGTAGGGAAAGGTTGGGAAACTGCTGAAGGCACCATTCATCAAAATCCTTGAGGGAGTTTTTATTGGAACTGAGCCTTGCTTTGAGCTTTTCCGTGGATTTTACGTCTTGTTGAGAGGACTTAGTCTCCATATCTATTCCTGCTTTAGGGTATAAAACCTTGTATGGGTAAGTTTTTCATGTAAGATTTCATTCTTTCATGTCGAAAAAAGAACCGTTCCTGCAGAGAAGATGACCATTCGGTCCAAAGTTTTTTCTAATTTTAACTTTTCTCCTCATATTAGAAACAACAGGTTAAAGTAAAGAATGAGCAAGGGTTAGGGTGATTCTTCCCAATTGGGAATTGAGTCCCCTAATTTTTTTGTGCCCCCTCCTTACCCATGTTCTCTCCTTCTGAAGGTTCTCCATTGTTTGATTGTTCATAAGAAGAACGAATGTGCAAATCCCGTTGTGGAAAGGGAATGGTAATGTTGAACTTACGAAACTCCGAATCTACTTTAAAATGCAGGTCGCTCATGATATCCTCATACATCAGGGGATATCGGGTCCAAAACAGGAGTTCGAAATTCAGGGAAGAATCGCCAAATGCTTTGAATCTCACCTTGGGGGGAGGGGTTTTTAAGACTCGCTGATGAGCTTCTGCGCATTGTTTCAGTACCTTCCTCACCAAGTTGACATCGGAGCCATAGGCTACTCCCACCCTGAGGTGAAAACGGGTATCGTCATTGGAGTAAGACCAGTTGACTACATTGCTGTTGGTAAATTTAGAATTGGGGACAATGACCACCACGGCATCCAGGGTCTCCACGATGGTGGTCCTGAGCCTGATGTCTACGACCTTGCCTTCCAGTTTTAGAGAGTCGATAAAGATCATATCTCCCACCTCTAAGGTTCTTTCAAAGAGAATAATCATTCCACTGGCTATGTCTGAAAAAGTTCCCTGCAAGGCCAGACCCACTCCTACAAGAAGAGCAGCGGAGGAGGCCAAAAGGAAATTCAGGTTGATCTGCAATTTGGAAAGGATCATCAGGAATACTCCCACATAAACCATGTATCTAAGGATCTGAAAGACAACCATTCGCTGACGGATGTTCTTTTTCCTCGACTCGGCTGTATTCTTGAGGGCTTCCTTGTCTCGGGTCAGGATCTGTTTGGCGTATATCAGGACGACCCGACCCACCAGAAGGATCAGGAGAGAAATCACCAGGTTAGATCCGCGAATGACGACCCGGTTGCCTCCCCCCCCTTTGAAGGTAAAAAGTGGGATGGTCAGGACATCAATCCCAATCATACGCAGGCCGATATATATCCCGAGGATATAGACAAAATAGCGGAAGACCCCCAGCCACATGTCAGCGATGCCGGCCTGCTTCATCAGGTTGCGAAAGCGCTTGCCACGCTTGAGCAGGAGCCGACCCAACCACTCTATCAATAGGGTAACTCCACAAGTACCCAGAAAAACAAGCAGTTCGGCGACCCTCAGGGTGTAGGATTCGCCCTGCCAAATGATATAATCCCAAATGTCTTCCAACATGGTCGATAATCTTTGAGTAACAAATATAAATTTTATCCCCGAGTAATATCTTTCAACTTGTCAAAGTATTCCTTTCTCCCTAACATTAAAGAGAAATTAATGCCTCATGGTACAACTCCTCAGCGATACACCTGTAGAAGTCAGTGCTTCCGTAACCTTCCTTCACCTGGGGATACTGCTTCTGATGGTACTGGCCCTGGCTTTTGAAGAAAAAATCCATGCCAATAAGTCCCTGATCACAGGTATCGCTGCTATCATTGCACTGATCGTGGGAGAGGCGACCGGGGTGCTCTCCCTTTTTGACGGGCAGGAAGGCCACCTTCCCTTTTACATCGAATTTATCGACTGGGGAGTCATAGCCATTATCTTGGGTTCAAGCCTTTTTGTAGAAGTAACTGCCAAGAGCGGAATCTTTTCCTGACTGGCCATTCGCCTGACCAAACTTACAAAGGGAGATCCCTACAAGCTATTGGTAGCCTATAGTTGGATGACAGTAGTATTTTCTGCCTTCCTGAATAATGTAACCGCCATGATCATCGTTGGTTCGCTCACGGTGGTCTCACTGGAAAAACTTGGCAAAAGAGACCTGCTCCTGGGTTTTCTGCTCACCGAGGGATTGCTGACCAATATTGGAGGCCTCCTCACCCTCATTTCGTCTGTCCCCAATATCATCTTAGGGAATACAGCTGGCATTTCCTTCATCACTTTTTTCTACATCTCTTCTCCCTATGTCATCATCGCTACCCTGGCGACCATCCTTCTGGCACGTAGAAATTTTAAGATATTCAAGCTCAGGGCGGAGGAGGAAAAGGCCCAGGCAGCTAAGTTGATCGCTGATTTTGACGAGAATGACGGCATCAGCTCCCGCTCATTTTTTGCACTCAGTTGGATCGTTTTTATTTCATTTATTTTGGTATTGGCCACTACCGATGTCATTCCCTACATCAAGCAACTGGGCATAGGCTTTGTGGCCATGGCTTTTGGCGTGTCCATGCTCCTCAGGGTAAAATCCAATACCCAGAGCATCTATGGGAAGACCGACTGGGACCTCATTCTTTTCTTTGCCTTCTTATTCGTTGTGATAGGGGTCATGGAATATGCCTAGGTCCTCCATCTTATTGGAGGATTGGTGGCAGGATTGCTCGATCTGGGTGGAATATGGGGACCACAGGCCCTGCTTTGGTCTTCAGCATTTGCTTCTTCGGTGACGGATAATATTCCCCTGGCAGCTATGCTGGCCAAAACCCTGGAACCTATTGCAGGACCGGATTTTCAGCAGAATATATGGTGGTCCATTATTTACGGATCAAACCTGGGGGGCAACATCACCCCCATAGGATTGGCATCTACAGTAGTGGCTGTTACGGTTATTTCAAGGCAAAAACTCAAACTGGGCTTTATAGGCTTTGTCAAAAAAGCCATACCCTTTGCCATCGTACACCTGATTCCGGCCAGCGGATATGTATATCTGTTAGGAACCCTTATCTGAGGTATAAGTAAAAGGTCCTGGGAAGTATAGCCAAGCACTCATCCCTCATGAAGAAAAAGGAAAAAAAGGTAATTTTTTTGTTAAGTCTGAATGAATGTATTGAGTTTCATATGAAATGAAATTAATATTATCATCTAATTTCTAAATCTATAATTCGTAGCATCATGAAAGCCGAGTAACATACCTATAGGTTTTCGGGATTTAAACTCCTTCTATTTCTAGTATACTCTTCTCCCACATTTGTTCAAGACAATCAATGGCCAAAGGCAGACGATCCCGAAGAAGTAAAATTCGGTGAAGTAGACCGTCGCTGGCTGGAGATGGATAGCTTTGTTCCTGATAGCGGAGCCGGAGCTGTCGTTTTGCTGGACCTCGGAGAATAGAAATGGTTTTTACCAGTGGTCAGCACTGTGCCCTTCTCACCATTCACCGGCGAGTAAAGATCCTAAGAGAAGCCGGACTTGAGGAGGCCGATGTGGTCGTCCCCTATGACAGCTGCCATGGAAACATCAGCAAAGTCAAGGGCTATACCTTCAATCTCCTCGACAATGGCGAAATCAATTTTTTCAAAAAGACCTATACCCTCAAGAATATCATGCCCCTGGTCGAAGAGCCCTATGTAACCACCTTTAGCGATTATGAGGCTTCGATTCGCTTTATTTTGACGGGCTTTCAGCCCCAGGAAGGGAGGTATC
This sequence comes from uncultured Bacteroidia bacterium, assembly GCA_964564415.1. Taxonomy (GTDB): domain Bacteria; phylum Bacteroidota; class Bacteroidia; order J057; family J057; genus JALEFZ01. The sequence goes on from CAZMAV010000003.1 coordinate 62,042, forward strand.
GTGCCTTGCTGCCCACCTGGAAAAAGCTGGCAGAGCAGATGATGGAAGATGAAGACTTTGGTCAGATGATAGAAAAGAAAAAAATCTATAAAAACTGGCTCAGTGATAACAACATCGACCTTTCTGGAAAGAAAGATATGGCCCATGCCATTGCGATTTATCAGACCGTTCAGCATTACTTCGAATGGGACGAAAGCTACTGGACCTAGGTACCCGGGGCATCAAAGAAATCCTGGAGGAGAGAAAGGCTACTTCGGGAGAAATCAACATCTTTCTGACCAGCCTCTTTCGCTATCTGGGCTTTGAGGCTTATCCCGCTCTCCTTTCGACCCGCGGCAATGGGTAGGTATTTTCGGCCTACCCTTTATTCAACCAGCTCAACCACGTGGTCTATGCCCCCAAGGTAGAAGATAAATACATAACCCTGGATGCCTCCGACCGCTACTGCAAATTTGCTATGCTTCCCAGGGCAGCTCTCAACGAGCAAGCCTTCCTCTTGATGGGGGAGAGGCCTCAGTGGATACCACCTATGCCCTATACCTTGTACTACGAATATGAAGAGAAAGTCTCTGGGACCATGTAGATCCAGCCCTGGGCATCCCTGGACCCTACCCAAAAATCCCTTCAAAGGGCTAGCTTCGAGGTGAAGGTTCCCAAAGACCTGGACTTGCAAGCAGTTCAGTTTCGCTTTAATCTTTAGTTTTAATTTTCATTTGATAATTATAATCTAATTCATTGCACACAGATTAGTAAAAATAACTTGCTTCGTTTATCCAATGAAAACGTCTTTTCATTAATCTGAAGTTATTTATTTCAATGCGCCTTCGTTTGGCGGTTATTTCAACAGAATCGTTTTTGATGGCTCCCTTTACTTTTAGCGTTGTTGAATCAAGTAATTCGAAGTTTAAACTGCTTACTAATTGTCGGGCTACCAATATTGAATCCATCTTCACATAAGTATCATCCGTGGGACCTAGCTCATTGTATATCTCCTGCATTTTTGTTGACAGATCAGTTAAATCGCCTAACAATATGATCTCTTTTTTATCTGCGGCCACAGATGCGAATGCGATACTGTCTCCATCAAAGCGAACCGCCTCAAGCATTCTGTCCCCAATGACCAGCTGTTGCCAACGTAAAGGATGGTCGCTTGATAGGGCATCTCTATTTATTACAAAGGTATCAATATCATAAATACCGGAATATTCGGATTTGGCCTCTAAACTTTCTTTGTTGCTCTTTTGATAACCAATATTGTTTTTCATATGGCTAAATAGAACAAAACCAATTACTAAAATTTTCAGTACTATTTTTGAGATGTTCATCCATCCTTTTTGAAAAAAAGGCGCTTTGATAACAGGAAGAGAAATGGCTTGCCCAGTGAAGAAAAAATGATATATCCGTTTTGTATCTCTGAGCACTAAGAAAAGGGCCATGAAAAATAAAGCTGTTGGATACATTTTAGCGTGCACATCAAAACTGTAGTTGACAGCTATTATGTTGGCAAGAGCTGCCATGGTAAGTAGTGCCCCGAAGGTTGTTGTTCTTCGGAAAAGCAAGAGTAATCCGGCAATCTCAGCTATACCCATAAAAACATTATATCCATGAGAATATCCAAAAAAAGCCCATGCAAGATGCATAGGTGACATGTCTCCCACAGTCTGAGTCAATGTGTAATAACCAAGTTCAGGAAATTGAATTCTGAAAAATTTATAAAGCCCAAAAAGAAACATCGTGAATGCTAAATAGTAACGGATAATTGCCGTTAGCCAATAATAAAGCACATCATAATTTTTCCTTTTTCTATCTGCTAAACCCCACGCGATTGTTCCTATTATAGCCACAAGTGCTATTATGAAATACAGCAAGTAGACGTAAGTTCTATCGTTGTGTTCACCATCATATGGGGATACAATGACATATGGAATATGAAACATATATTTCCCAACCCAGAAAATTATGCTATCTAAAAGAGTTGAAAGGTTACCATAATAGTATATGTACGACAAAATAGGATTGGATGACCAATCAAGTAAAATGATAAACAGGATAAAAAATATCAGAGCAAACCGGAATCCAATTTTCTGGCAGCTATTCCATGTCGGTGGCAGAGTAGATATTTTTTCCATGAGAATTATTTTTTACATCTGCACAATGGTTACGAATGTTGTGCACAGTTATTTTAATAGCTCAATTCTTTTTTATAAGTCAGATTGTAGATTTTTTTTGATTCTGATATTTCGTCTATTCTCTGAATAATTGTTTGGTATTCATCTTCATTGTTGAGGTTTTTCATCCAAACACCTGCACTTTTAACTCCTCTAAATTCAAAAAAGTCGTTGTGAAATCAAACTAAAGTCATTGTCCCATAAGCAGCCAAAGATCCACGATTTCCCTCGAGTGGAAAAGGGTATTTTGCTTCTTTAAGTATACTGCCAAGTTTTCTAATTGCCTTGTCAAAAGCGTCCGTTTTATCAGCTTTAATTTTTATATTCAATCATATGAGCTAACGGAAACTCTGAAACGGAAATTTGCTCAACCGTACTCCAAGGCGGTAACATTTGTTTTAGATAATTTTTGTCTGATGTAATTCCAATGTCTTTTATGGATTCAATTGCTTTTTCAAATCCAATTCCCAAATTTTGATTTTGAAATGCGGTTCTGTAATCTTCAGCTGTCAGGATATCTTTTATTCCTTCACTAAAATTAGCTGTTAAATATTGGCCTTTGTTAGACTCGTAAAGTAGCCAATCATAATTTTCATTAAGCTTAACTTTTTTAGCGAATTTAGATAGAGAATTCAGATTCTTTTCGAATTCCATAATATCGGTTGAGTCAACAGATAAAATAAAATTGAGTGTATATTTCGATATCACTTTCGTTAATTGATTTTTGGCTAAATGCAATTATCGGAATGAACAAAATGATTATCAGAATTCTCATTTTTTTAATTGTGTACAACGGGAAAATACCCGCTATATGAGTATCCAATGGGGGATAGGAGGCTTTCAGACCATACCTGCCCAAAAGGTAGAGCAAACCGGTTATGGAGATCGCAAGGCTCTCATCTACTCCATGAAAGGCATGCTGGAAGCCATTGACATTCCTTCTTACGCCTGGGAGTATCCAGTGCTGAAATCACTAATTTTCAGATCGAAAAAGAGAAAAATAGGCCGATTTGTAGCCCGGATTATCAACTGTCCTGCCGCAGTTGGGCGAAAAAGTCAGGTTCGAGGCTCTTTCTCAAACTACATCAATTGGAAGCCCCCATTTCCATTTCCCACAAGGACGAAAACCGGAAACTTCCCCTCGTATGGAAGTTAGCCTTTCAAGATCAGGACAGCATCTTCACAGATATACCAGAGGGATAAGTAGGGGAATCGATGAACCAGGAAGAAATTATTGTGGACCGCCCTTACGGTCATTACAAGGCCAGGGTCCAACTCACCGACCAAGGAGATATCCTCCATAAAAAAGAATGGAAGCGGGACAAATGCTTTTTGGATCTGGAAGAATATGAAGCCTTTCGGGAGTTTTTTATGGAGGTAAGAAAGGCAGACCAGCAACAGGTGGTTCTCAACAAGCGATCCTAAAAAGATCCTATCGTGGGCTGGGGAATCTGACCTCCTCAGCCCCTTTTTTTTCCATAGAGGGAGAGGTTCCAGTCCAAGATATTCCAGGGGCTATCGGGCTTTTCCAGGAGTTGATGGAAGGCTGTCTGGTACATGGCCCCATCTTTATTCATTTCGACGACGGACCAAAATTCCCGGGCATACAAAAAATGTCGTCCCATGTCTTCCCAGGATTCGTAGCGGGCCTGAAGGACCTGGGCAGCTGAAAGGATGTGGTTCCAGGCATCTTTTTCATCCAGCCATTCTGCCTGCCTTCCCTGCCGGCACAGGTCGATGAGGCGAAGGTAATCCCAAGCCAGAAAGCTAAGGTAGCGGACATTGTACTTGTTTTCTTCGATCATCGCTACCCGATGCCCTTCCTCTTCTCTTTCTTCCGGACTGTCGAGCCCATATTTTCCTTCCTCTACCTCAGCCAAATAATTTTTGAGGCCCTCTGCATCCATCCTGCCTATCCGTTGGATCACGTCGTGAAACTCGTGGCGATGCCCCTGCTCCATCAGCCAATGAATGATGGTCTCCAGATCCTCTTCATCCTGAATATCCCAATCTCGCCGGAGTTTGCGCCGGGCAGCCTTGACTTGTAATCCACCCCCTGCTTTTCCTGCCAGGGTCTCATTGTCCATTCCCCTTACCCGAGCCAGCATAGCGGCTGCCGCCAAAGCCCAATTGTAGGCATTGGGTTGAATCTGAGCTTCTTCTTTTTTCTGGAAGGGTTTTTTCAAGGAAGTCAAAAGGACCGACTTCAGGCGGGAAGCCTGAAAAACCAGGAGAAGTAAGGCAAGGATGGATAGCAATACCCATAGAGGTCCCTGCCAGCCATACATTCGGTGAAAAAGATAGATTCCCCCTATCACGAGGGAAAGACCTACCAGGATATAGGCCAGTACGATTCTATAATAACTAAAGGATTTGCTGTCTTTGACCTCGCCCTTTCCGGCAAGTACCCTTTTCTTACGGATGGCCTGCCAGGCCAGGCCCCAAAAGAAGAGTCCTCCAAGGGTAACCGCCAATGCCCCTCCATCTATCATAGCCTACATTCGCTTACTGCAGAAGGTTGACCCGAAGGTAGTCCGCGGATAGGGCTGTCTGCCCACCTACATAATAGGCCATCAAAAAACCCGGAAGTGGCTCTGCCTCATAGATGTCTACAAACTTTTCGTTGACATAGATATAGTAGAACTGCCCCAATTTCCTAATGGTCAGCTTGTTGAAGTCGTTTCCTCTGAAGTTGGTCAATTCGATGATGGAAGAAAAGCCCGTCTCCCATTGTCCGGAGAAAAAGGTCCCGTCGCTGGAAAAGCCCATGAAATAGAAATCGTTGGTCCTACTCCCTCCCCATTCTAATAGGGCGAGGTTTTCTCCTGATTCTATCTTGATGGTAGTTTCAATTTCATAATCCTGATCTTGGTTGAGGGCGACCAGTGTAGAAGCCAAAAAGGCCTGATCCTGCTTGGATTCAAAGTAAAACTCACCATTGCTGATCCGCCCTTCTGCATTTTCGTTAGAGAGGATGGGCCATCCATTGGCATTGTTGTCGAATTCATCCAGGAAGATAGGACTGCGGGTAGCGACCAAGCTGTTGAAATCGGGGATATCGCTGGCCCAGTCCGGTTCACCTGTGCTTTGGTCAAATAGTTCGTCGATATAATACTCCCGCTTGAAGCCGTTGAGTTTGGGTCCGTAAAGCTGGGTGGAGGTTGTCAGCATGATGCTGGCAAAATTACCATTGGTGAGCTGGTCGTCCCTATGCTGGAGTCGGTCCAGGATACAGTGACCCAACTCGTGAAAGACCAGAAATTCCCTGCTGGATTCATTGTTTTGCCAGGTAAAGGAAGTGGTATCCAGTACAATGCGGGGAATAGAATTTCTTCGATTGGAGACAATGCATTGTCCGGCAGCATCTACCCCGGAATTACTTTCCAGGTCAGTCCCAAATTCGACGATCAACTCATCGATGGTCAGGGGAATTCCTCTTAGGGCGGCTTCTTCTTCAAAGGATTCGATAAAGGGCATGACTTCATCAGGAATCATCAGGGGCTCGATATTGTCTTGGGTACAACTGACGAGCCAGAGTAAAAAAATGCCGGGGAGGATAAAAAACGACCTGGTCATTTTGCTTCAATAATTTTAAGTATAATACTTAGTTTCTTCCAAAAAGAGAATGCAGAATTTTCTACCATCAGACTTGGGATAGCAAAAATGCCTTTTAGTTTGATGCCAACCAAGGATTTATCCAAACACCTCGGCAAAAACCTTCATGGTCTGAGGATACTGGAAACCATCGATGTGCCATTGATAATAGACAAAGAGAAGTTTGATCAGCTCTCGTTTTTCTTCGCTGCTAAAGCGTATTTGCTGTACCGAGTCTTCCTCGGGTAATAGACTATCGCTGCTGTATAAAAATTGCCTGAGCAGACCCACAATTCTATCCGATCGCTCCGAAGCTGAGATGATTCCCGTTTTGGGATCAAAGCTTGCTCCTGCTTTGCCCTCTGTCTGATCACTGGGAAAGAAACCCAGGTGGCGAGTCAGGTGAACCAGAAAAAAAATAAAGAAGTGAATCAGCCTATTTTCTGCTTCGTCGAGGCGAAGGATCATTTTTTTGAGGAAAACGTACAGTTCCCGGTCTTCTCCCCCTTCCTTGACGGTATCGTAAAAGATCTCCACCATGGCCAGTCCAAGGGATAATTTGATAGGTTCGGTCTGGGCCGTATGTAGGAGGTGAACCAACCTTCCCTCCCTGATGCTGTGCAAATCCCTGTTGGGACGCTCCTGGTAGATAATCTCCACAATAGACAAAGGCTGGAAGTAGCTAAATTTCTGCCTGCCTCTGGCGGAGCGAAAGCCTTTGAGGATGAAACTCATCCTCCCCCTATCCAGGGTAAACACCGTCATGATGAGGTTGGAATCCTGATGCTTGAGGGTGCGCAGCACAATGCCTTCCGTCTTATGAATCACTGTTGAAGTACTTGGGAGAAACGATCCGTGAAGGGCGAAACCTCATGGCTCGGTCCAGGCTTTCTCTTTCTTCCTCATAGACCGCCAGCAATTCTTGATAGATATCTTCCCCGTCCATAAGGGCAGCCTTGCCCGCCAGTGGGGAAAGTACATTGTCTGGAAAAAGCAGTAACTCCGAAAAGTCCATTTGCTGACGGGTAGCTCTGAGCAGTTCTTCCCCCTCGATCAGCCCTGCATCCCCATTTTCTTTGATTACCGGCCCCAATATGATCATCTGTATGGGATCTATCAAAGAAAGAAGGGTCGATGTCTTGATGATCAACTGACCTGCCTCATCGCGCTTGACAAGGTCCCTCTGATCAGCAGAAAAAGCATTGTTATAGACCATAGCCTCGCTAAAGAGGCTGGAAAGACGCTTGGTCACAAAGCGGGTATCTCTGATGCTTCCGTCAAAACTTTCGTGGATCACAAGGGCTTTCTCCGGACTTTTAAAATTAAAAACCAGGTCTCTGATCAGGAGGCGGTCCCTGAGATTGGCTTCGGATAGGTAGATTAACTTCACAGAATCATTCAAATAAAATGTACGGAAAGGTAAGGAAAAAATGGGCCTTCTTTTAGCCCTATCTGCCGATTACCGTAAACTTACCCACGCAGGAATTGTCGCCGTTGGGATCGGCAATCAAGGCAAGGTAGACACCTGAGCGCACGGGATTGCCTCTTACATCCAAGCCATCCCACACGGCCCTGCCCCCCTGGGCTTCCAGTTTTCGGACCAGCATACCTGATACTGTAACGATGTTGACGGTGGAATTCTGGACCGAACCCTCGATAATGATGCTCCCATCATGGTCAGGGTTCACCGGATTGGGATAAACAAATACCTCTTCGCATATTCTGTCGCCTTCTGTGGCGTCTCCCCAGTAGCTGACCAGTCCCTTGTCGGTGGCAATAAAGACCTCTCCCGTGCTGGGGTCTATGCTAATATCGATGATCTCATTGGAGGGTAGGGGGCTGTTTTTGGTGGTAAATTGTAGGATTTGTTCATCTCCATCCTCCCCGATCAGGAATACACCTTCGTTGGTCCCAAACCATTTGCGGTTGCCTCCATCCACGGCGATGGCAAACACCGATGTCAAGGCCAGGAGTCGCCGTCCATCCAGAATGGGCTGGGAAGCATCCTCGATGATTCCCTGAGAAAAGCTAAAGGGATTAAAAAAGACGGCTACTCCTTCAGAGGTTCCCACCCAAATAAAACCGTCTTTGTCTTTGGCAATTGAAAATACCTGATTGCTGGGCAGTCCTCCCTGTCTGGCTGCATTTCTCAGCAGGAGCACCTGCCCATCGGTTAGCTCTTCTGTTTCGGCATTATCGGAAAAAACCATGAGGCCCTTGTCCTTGATGATCATCCATTTGCTTCCAAAATCGTCGACGATCATGTTGACCGCCCGAAAATCGGAGGGAAAAATATTGGGGGAGGGCGTCTGCCAACTGCCATCCGGGGCCCTAACGGCCAGGGGAGGGCGGGCATCATCGAAGCAGGCCCAGAGATTGCCGGCGGGATCTATGCCCAGGCCACTGGTTCGTGTATTAAAGTTTACTTTGTTGATGTCGCAGGCTCCGTCGATGGTAGGCAGCCCCTCCTCGCAGGTATAAAAATCCGTGACCATTGTATCTTCTAGCTCGATCACCCCCTGCCCCCAACTTCCTGCGTAGATTTTTCCATTACTTTCATCCCTGATGATTCGGGCAATGCCATAGCCCACTACAGAAGGCAAAGCACCGTTGAGGGTGTCGAGAATGGTCCATGACCGATTTTCATTGCTGTAGGAATAAATCCCTGCGGAACTACCCGTTGGAATAAAATTAGGTCCGAAACCCCTGGGTGCGATGTACAAACGTCCATCTCCGGAGGCCATTTCTGCTACCTCATTGGTCTTGGGGCCGTCGGGGATGACCACACTTACCTGGAAGGCATCGAAAATCTGAAGCCCCTTTCCGGTGGTAATGTTATAATAGAGTCTGCTGCTGGTAAGCACAATATCGCTCAGGTTGGCCCCCAGGTTATATATGTCCAGGGTGCCAATGTCATTCCTCACGATGGCCTGGCTACCTGCCGAAACCCCCACCTGATTGAACCCTACGTGGAGCCGGTTCCAGTTTTCTTCGAGGGCAGGGTCTGTGCTGGCCCAGGTTTCACCGTCTTCGGAGGCATAGAAGCTATTAGGGGTGATGATGTAGATCCCCCGGTTGTTAGAAGCAACCTCCTTGATCAGATTGGCTTCCGGTATCTGGGCATTAGGGGGATAGGCCTGCCAGGCAGAGGGATCGCGGAGGTTGGGGAAATTTTTATCAATAAAATACAAACCGCCATCTTCCAGGGTGATCCATATTTTTTCGTCAAACACCGTGACAGAATTGACCAGCTGGCTGGCGGGATTGTCTCCAAACTGAGCTATATCCGCGACGGGAAGTCCTGTTGCCTGTTCAAAGACTACCAGTCCAAATCCCGTAGCCACGTAGAGGAATCCGTCCCCTTCAAAAAAATCGTTGATGGACTTATTGGGGAAGGTACGGTTTCGCTGAATATCGGATAGAAAATTGATTTTTTCCGGATCGTCGAAGAAGTTAATCATTCCATCCTGGTAGCCTACATAAATGCGATCGGTCTCCGGGGCGTAATAAATGGCAGAACCTGAAAGGCTACTTAGCCCATCTACCGTAGTAAAGGAGCGTATTTCCTGGGTATTTTTATGAAAAGAATAAATGCCTCCGGTGGTCAGGACGTAAATTTCGTCTCCTTTTTCTGCACCATGGCGGCCATCTTGGAGGCTGACGTAGGCTTCCCAACTTCCTACCGCTCTAGTCTGAGAAAAGACAAATGATGTGGCGGACAAGGACAACATCAGGAGTAGCAAGGCATACTTAATTAACTTCATATGAGAGCTGGAATTAATTGAAGTTAAAATTACATCAGTAGGACCTACAATCATAGGAAATTCATGATGCCCTTTTTGAAGGTATCTGAAAAACTTGGATTTCTACTTTGCCCTGTGGGCTTGGTTTCATTAGAGCTATCCGCACAGCCCATCCATATTGACAAAAAGCCAAGCAGAATTATAATTCCTTTCGATCCCATTTTTTCGATCATTGAGGGGTGATTACCACGATTCATATTTTGAGACACAGCAAATAGCGCTCTTGGGCTTAAAGACAAGTTATTCATCATAAGCCCAATTGCGCTTTAGCCATTCATTCGCTACGACAACCAAAATAAAGTTTATTCTCCAGTTCTGAAGTCAATCAGATATGGCTTCAAGGGAATATCTTCTGAGGTTCTAAAATTATTGGAAATCAGCACCTGATAGCGTCTATGGGGTTCTAGTTCTACCGGAATGGTCCAGGAGGTACCATCACTTGCCCAAAATCTTTTTGTTACGTCATTTTTAGGAAAATATTCCTTGCCCAAGTCACCGAAATCCACTCCCGTATTCTGACCATTCAAGGGCTCTGAAAACTTGACGCTAATTTGCTTGACCCTGGGGTCAACATCCTGGCTGTGGTTTGTAAACTCCTTTATTCCAACTACATACGGCCGCTTATTTTCAAACTGCTGGTACAGGGTGTCCAGGGAGGTAGAAAAATAAGCCGTCTTTCTGACAAAATCTTCAATCTCAGCCTCATGGGTATAATCCAGCTCTATCATGTGTTTGATAGCCTCTTTTTTGTCTTTCGCTTGTTCATAATAGTTCTCACACATCTGATAACCCACATAGTATCCCAAATCTCTTACCCCAAATTCGTTGGGGTAATTGCTCCATAGCCATTTGGGCTGGTTGTTGATATAGAACATTTCTTGTTCAAATTTTTCGCGCACCGCCTCTGCATTTTTCTTCCCAAATTCTATAGCAGGGGTAGATGAGGGGATATCCATGGCCAACGTGGAGATGAATTCCGCAACTCCTTCACGGATTGTGATGGAAAGCAGGTTGTTGACCCGTGGCTGCTGTTGTGTGTGGACATACTCATGGACATTCAACAACACCAGATCATCAATGGGGTTGGTGCGGAAGAATTTTCCCAGAGATTCTTTGGTTCGCCCTTCAAATTCTGAAATATCTGTTTGGCTATCTGTCATGGCAAGCTCACTTCCTATAAGGACCAAACTATCGCGGGTGGTACCATTGGTTCGCAAACAACCTATGGTAAAATAGATTTTTGCTGGCTTCAACTTGGGATAAATGGCCTCTAACCTCCCTATTCCCTCATCAAGTTCTTCTGCCAACTGCCGGGATTTTAGGGTATTGGAGCGAATGGAATTGAAAAACTTGGGATATGAATTAATGATATCCACATACTCAGCTGCAGAGTAGTTGCGAGCTTCCATTATGCTTTTTAATCCAATAGTACCCTTTTTAATATACAAAGAGTCAATCAGGGCAACTTGCTTTAAACTGTCTGATTCCTCTATGACCAAATCGTAGGCTTTCCAAAAATTATCGATATCCGAGGTAACAACATCCTGTTGTTTGGTACTTGCTGTTTGGCAGGAAATGGCAACTACCATTGGGAATAAAAGCAGGAAAATTCTGTTCATACATCTTTGCTTTTGCTCAGACAAACCAAGGTCTGATCATTGATCTGTCTGGGAAATATAATAGATAGTGGGATTTAGTGAAAAATAATCCTTGCCTTATCTGCCATTACTACTACCTAAAGGAGGGGTGCAGAAATTCCCAGGGTTAATCCATATGACCATCTGTTTTCTGTCCAGTAGTCCTTTATGGTAATCTTTTTCTGCAGATGCAGATGATCCACGTAGTTTTTGTGTTTAATCATTTAGCTTTAACCAATCCTAATCTAAGAGGACCTGCAAAAAATCTCCTGTCCCCAATTAAGTATAGTTGGAACATTGATTTGGATAACATTAGCCCTGGTCCGGGGTTGAAGGGGAAATTTTCCTTTTCAAACACCTAACCTTTCAATCTATTATCTATGAAACGTTTTGCACCCCTTCTACTCCTGTTTGCGCCCCTGCTCATGGGAGTGAGCACTCCTGCTTTTGAAGAAAAGCCCATCACTCTCTGCCACGCCATGGCAAGTTGGAATGAGATGGCCGCAACTCCAGGTTTTGCTGAACTCCACCCCTACGTGAGGGAGGTAGCCCCTGGTTTTCTGGCTTCAGGAAAGATGATCACCTACAAAACTTCCGGAAAGAAGGAGGGTTCAGCCTATTTGGTCCAACCCGAAGAGCCCAGCAATAAGTATCTCTTGGTCATCCACGAATGGTGGGGGCTCAATGACAATATCAAAAAGGAAGCTGAAAAATTATCTCAGGACTTGGGCGTAAATGCCCTTGCCATTGATATGTACGATGGCAAGGTCGCCGAAAAGCCAGCGGGGGCCATGGCTCTCATGACCAAAATGAAGCAAAAGCGTGCGGAGGAACTCATCAAAGGAGCCGTGGACTACGCTGGTGCGGAAGCAGAAATTGCTAGCATTGGTTGGTGCTTTGGGGGAGGATGGTCCCTGCAAGCTGCCCTCATGACAGGAAAGCAAGCTGTGGGCTGTGTCATGTACTACGGAATGCCTGAAAAGGATGTGGATAGACTCAAGACCCTTGAGACCGATGTCCTGGGAATTTTTGCCGCTCTGGAAAACCGCATCAGCCCTGAAGTGGTAGCTGAATTTCAGGAAAACATGAAGAAGGCCGAGAAAAAGATTACGGTACATTCCTTCTACGCCGACCACGCCTTCGCCAATCCTTCCGGAGCCCGCTACAATAAAGAAGCCGCAGAAACAGCCTACATGCTCACCCTGAATTACCTAAAGGAGAAATTCGAGCTGTAAGCCTATGAATGACCAGCCTGAGGCCCTGCTTTTTGCTGGGACAGGTCAAAAAATTACCCCTTCTGTTTCTGCAGGAGGGGTAATTTTTTGGATTTAAGTGGACAAGGCTAGTAAAGGATTTGGAATCCCAGCCACATTTGGCGGGGAGCTGTAAACCTTGCAGGATTGTCCAGGGGGGTACCATTGTCCTGGGGATCGGGAAAGCGAGGGTCCCTGGCGCTGATGGGTACATCGTCGCCGGGCATGAAGGCAGTTCCTGTCACACCATTGATGATGGTCGCCGAGCGGTAATTGGTAAAGTTTTTCAACTCAAACGTGAGGGAGGCCCTTAGTTTTTTTCCGATGAGGAAGTCGCGACTCAGCTTAAGGTCCGCCCAAAACCAGGGGGAACCCACCTCGGCAAAAGGCTGGTCATTGATGCGCTCATATTCGGGTCGCCCTGTAGTTTCATCATTGCTCACAAATTCAAAGGGCGTGTAACGCAGTCCCGATTTATAGGTGGCAATAATGGTGGCACGGAAGCCCTTGAGGGGCAGGCCAAATACCTCGGCGTTTTCCTGAGGGGTAAAGATGGTCAGCAACTTAAAGTCGAAGGGGCGGTCCCAGGCCAGAAACTGCTCTTTGGTGGTGTTGACAAAGCCTTGCTGCACAATTTGCAGGGAGGATTCTGCTGCAGAATTGGACTTTCCGGTGGCAATCTGGTAGACTCCACTGAGGGTACCTCTGAACCAGTTGCCCACCCTCCGGGTAAGGCTGAGTTCCAGGCCTCTGATCCGCGCATAGTCCTGGTTGATGGCAAAGCGGCGCTGAGAGGCCCGCTGCTCACCGACCCTGACCTCTATGAGTCGATTGACGATGTATTCGAATTTATCATTGTAAAAAGCAGTTGCCGTCAAGGCCCAGTCCTTGGTCAACTGAGATTTAAGGCCCACCTCATAGGAGACGGTAACCTCCGGATTGATGTTGGGATTACCCAGGTTGGCAAGAAAACTTCTGTCCTGGTAGACCCGGTCCAGGCCCGCATAGACAAAGCGGGCGTGAGGCATCCGCATGGAGTGCCCATAGTTAAAGTAAAGGACATTGTTTTCCGTGACGGGGAAGGAGACCCTGACCCTGGGTAGGAGGCGGGCTTTCCAGCGAAGGCCTGCGAATCCAAAAGTTTCGTTTCTGTAGTCCTCCCTGATTTGTGGCAAAATAGGGGCTTGTGGATCTTCTACGGCTTCATCGGCAAACTTTCCCGGTGCCCAGTAATTTAATCTCAATCCTACGGAGGCAATGATTCCCTTGTATTCGATCTCATCGGCGAGGAAGATACCGCCTACGATGGGCCTGACCTTCCAGAAGTCACTGCTCTGGCCCAGTCGGGTGGAGGGAGTGGTCAGGGTGTCGTTGATCTTGATAGGAGCTCCCACCCAGGGCCGTGTTACGTCGATCCACTGGTACTCCTGGAATTTATGTTCAATGCCCATCTGTACATAGTGGATCTGATTTTTAGACTCAAATGAGAATTTGGGCTTAATGGTATATTCCTCTACGTAATGGTCGTGCCAGCGAGAAGCCAGCCCTCCATTATTGACCAGACCGGGGCCGGGAAAGACAAAAACCACACTGTCGTTGAGCAAGGTCCCGTTGGGGTCCCATAGTTCGATGGGGTCAGTGACGATAGACCGTGCATCGTAGACCCTGTCAAGGGTTTCGTCGCGGAAGGGCCTACCATTGGCATCGGTGCGCAGGTTGGTAAATAACCGTCCAAGGGAAACATTCATGGTCCACTGCTCACCCAGGACAGCCGTAAGATTGGCTACGCTAAGGTTGGAGCGGTGGGTGTAAGTATTGGCATTGTCCAGGTCCAGGCTAAAGGGAAACTGAAAGCCGGGTTGGACAATTTCGTCATTACCCACGATCTGAAGGGATCGGGTGGATTGGTTGATATTAAGGCTATGCTGGTTGGTCAGGGAGAGTTTGACTCCTGGACGAATCCTGGCGGTAATCTTGATGGTATGGGTCCAGCGGTTGTCTTGGCGGGGTGCCCAGAGCGAATCATTGGAGATGATAGAGGAGCGGAGCTGGTCGGCCGTCGGACCCGGGTAGCCATCGCTGAGGAACATGCCTCCACCCACAAAAAAGGTGAGCTTATCCCTAAAAATTGGCCCTCCGATGGAGAGATTGACTTGATCTGTATTCCACCCCAATCCCTCCTGGGTCATCTGAGGCTCTTTATTGGTGGAAAAATCCAGGTTGTCCCGGCGCACATTGAGGTCAAATTCATATTTCCCCTTGCCCTCTTTGATGCGGGTGGAAATGACCCCCGAACTTCCCGAACCATATTCCACATCTGAGCCTCCAGTGATGATCTGAACGCTCTTGACAGCGGAGGCGCTGACGTCCACCCCAAAACCTGTTCCGGCCAGGGGGTCCTGTGCGTTGATCCCTTCGATGAGGTATTCGGTCTCGTAGATTCGTCCTCCTCGAATCTGGATACCGTCGGGATTTTCGCTGACACCTACCTGTAGGGCGGCTATTTCCTGGACGTTTTTGACGCTGATTTCGGCGAGGTCTTCTTCACCTATGGTGACGGAAGATTGCCCGCTTTCCAGGTCGATGAGGTTTTTCTTCCCCACGATTTCTACCTCATTCAGGGTTTGAATGGAGGGGGTAAGGTCAGTGGAGAGGGTCTTGGTTTTGCCACCGGTGATCCTGACGCCATTGAAGATTTTTTCGGCATAACCGATAATGGAAAATTTAACCGAATAATCCTGAGGTTTGATTCCTGTAATGCGGTAATTGCCTTGCTTGTCGGTGTAAGCCCCTTTGTAGGTTCCGATGATGGAGACGGTAGCTCCGGCCAGGGGGGCGCCTGTGTCGGCGTCTTTGATTTGGCCACTGAGGCTTCCGCTTTGAGCCAGGGAACTGAGGCAAAAGCAAAAAAGCAGGGAAAGGAGTATGACTTGCTTCATAGGGTTAGTGGGGAAATGGATGGGTTCAGTGTGAATGAACAAACAAGTAACGCAATTCAGATTAAGAGATTTTAAACATTCGGCAAATGGAGGGGAGAAATATGGATTTTTGAAGGAATCTGGTAAGTAGAAATTGAGGGCGGAGAGGGATGAAACTTTTTTTGAAAAATCTACCTTTATGACTTGACTGGTATCAAAGTAGCCTTTACTTTTGTGCCCACAATTGAGCTAAAAGCTCTTCATTGCAACGTGTCCCGTTCGTCTAGCGGTTAGGACTCCAGATTTTCATTCTGGCAACAGGGGTTCGATTCCCCTACGGGATGCTTCCTAAAAATCGACAAAGACCCTGCCTTTTTGGCGGGGTTTTTTGTTTGGTGGAAGGTGATTTAAGCCCCAAAAATGAATCAGGACTTATCTTAGAGGCTGTTTGAGGTTTATCCTTTCTGGTTACAGTTGCTTTTCAAGAACCTGAGATTACATTCTTTCTCATTTAGCACCACGAAAGCTCAAAAAAGCCGCTGTCTCAGAACTTTAAGATCTCGCATCCAAACTGAAAAATATAAAACCAAATAGTCTCGTAGAAAATTTTCTCTTTCAAAGGCATTATTTTCTGCGAGATAGATTAGGATGATTTGTTGAAAAATGCTATTTATAGGTAGGATTTGAAAAAAAATTACAAAAAAGGAGGCCTGATGGTATTAGAGATTCGCATTAGTAATTTTTTTTCCATCAAGGAAGAAATTGTTCTCGACTTTCAAGCTGGAAGCATCAATACTGAAAAAGCCAGAGTCCTATCAGAAAATTGTTTTACCTTCGATAAGAGTCAATTCCTGAAAGTTATTGCCCTTTATGGTCCCAATGCCTCAGGCAAAAGTAACATCATAAAGGCCATTAGGTTCTGCCATGCCTTAATCCTCGAATCCCATAATCATAACGAGAATACTCTCTTCAATTTTTCCCCCTTCAAATTTGATAAATTTTCACACAGGCCAAGTACTTACTTTATCCGCTTTGTCCACGAGGAAGTTGAATACGAGTATTCTTTTTCAATCAAAAATCATCAGATCTATCAAGAAAGCCTCTTTCATTTTCCCCATGGTAGCAAGGCAAAGGTATTCGTAAGATCAGAAAAGGCCGGAGCTACAAAAAAAGAGATTTATTCATTTGGCAGATCCGTGATCAAAAGACCCTTTGATGTAGCGGAAAGTACTTCTAATAAGACTCTTTTTCTCTCTAGGGCCAGCCAGATGGACAGGAAACTCCTCAAATTACTATTCAATTATTTCCACAAAAAATTTATACTGAATTATCTCGGTTATTCAATCAAGCATGCCTACAGCCTGCTAGAAGAGTATAAAGGAAGTTTCCTTGAAGCGTTAAACCTTGCCGATAGTGATATATATGACTTCAAGGTGAACATCAAGAAAGAAACTCGAAAGAATATCGAGATAAATTTTCTGACCAATGAAGCCGAAACCCAGGATATTCTCGCCGATAGACTTGAAATTAAGACTTATCATAAACGAGATCCAAAGATAGTTTTTGATTTTGCCGAGGAATCTGCGGGAACCCAAAAACTATTTTTTATTATGCTAACTGTCCTTGAAATCATCAAACAAAATAAAGTCCTTATCATTGATGAAATCGAGGAAAGTCTCCATCCACAAATTGTGGAATACATCATAAAAATATTCCACTACAGTACCTCGGCCCAATTACTGTTTACAACCCACCATACTCAATTGCTGAACCTCGATCTCTTTCGAAAAGATCAAATTTGGTTTGTAAACAAAATAGATGATGCTTCGACTGACCTTTATTCTCTTTTTGATTTCAAAGATTTCAGGGACACAATGGACCTTGAAAAGGCTTATCTTCAGGGCAGATTTGATGCGGTTCCAATTGTAGATACTTCTAAAACAAGGTTAAAAGCTATGATAAATGGCTAGAAGGAGGCGCAAACCAAAAGGGAAAACCATCAATCCGACCTTTTATGTGTTTTGTGAAGGAGAAACCGAGGAGGCCTACATAAATTTTCTTAAATCTACCTACAGAATACCTTCAATCATAATTAAAACCAGGGTAAAAGGGCTTGATATTTCAAGTGGATATATCAATAATTATTTGAAGGGCAGGCCAAAGCATCCGAAAGATAAAGTCTTTCTTTGTTATGACCTTGATAAAAAAGAGATTTTAGAAAAATTACAGGGGATACCTGATTGTAATCTATTACTCTCAAATCCCTGCATTGAGCTTTGGTTCCTTTTGCATCAAAAAGGTCAAATTGCAGAAATCAGAAGTAGTGAATGTGTCGAGGAGTTAATCAAAAGGAATAAAGAATACAGGAAAGGAGATATGGATCCGAAATTTCTGGAAAGACTCAAAGAAAACGAAAGCAAAGCCATCAAAAGAGCGGAGAAACTCCAGCCCTACTGTAATCCAAGCACGACTTTGCCCCTCTTCCTACATACCCTCCATAAGCTGAAAAAATAAATTTCTCCCCCAGGGAGATTTTTCCACTTTTAATTTTTTACCTTAAAGGAAATGAATAACGATTATCATGAATGAAGGGCTAAAGCGCCTTTGGAGTCTTAAACAAGTTATTTATGATAACCCCAAGAGCACTGCGCTATGGGTTGTGTCGCAAAACATGACTCATGATGATCACTAATAATACCGCTTTCCCTCATGAAAAAATATGACCATATCCTACTCGGAACCGGGCAGGCTACCGGGACCCTCCTGGCCAAACTTATCCCTACCCGTGATTGCATCGCCGTGATCGAAGAAGCCAAGGTCGGCGGGAGCTGTGTCAATTACGGATGTACCCCCACCAAAACCCTCGTGGGTGCTGCCCGCGCCTTCCACATCGCCCAAAAAGGAGATTTTTATGGATTTAAAAGTGAAAAGGTGACCCTGGACTACGACCGGGTACGTCAACGAATGAACGAAATACGAAACGGAGGAAAGAATGGCCTCACAAGTTGGATGGAACATAGCCACAACCTCGACCTCATCCGGGGCAGAGGGACTTTTACGGGGCCTAAGACCCTCAGCGTAGATGGCAAAGAAATCGAAGGCGAGCACATCTATATCAATGTAGGAACACGAGCCCGGCTCCCCCGCATTGAAGGCATTGATCATGTCAATTGGATGGATAGTGCAGACATCTTGGAAAAGGAAAGCCTGCCTGAGCACCTTATGATCATTGGTGGAGGCTACATCGGGGTAGAGTTCGCCCAGATTTATCGCCGCTTTGGTTCGGAGGTGACCCTGATTCAACGGGCCGACCAACTCATGCCCCAAGAAGACTTGGATGTAGCCCAAGCCATTCAGGAAATATTGGAAAATGAAGGGGTAAAGGTCATCCTGGAGGCCGATGCCCGAGCGGTAAAGGAAAGTTCAGGGGAGATCGAACTCGAAATCTCTCGTCAAGGAAAGGAAGAAAAGATAAGGGGCAGCGACCTCCTCATCGCCACAGGGCGCATTCCCAACAGCGATAAGCTCAACCTCGAAAAAGCCGGAATACTGACTAGCGAAAAGGGTTATATCTCTGTAGATGACTTTGGACGAACTTCCGTAGAAGGGGTTTTCGCCCTAGGCGACGTCAATGGCCGTGGCGCATTTACCCACACCTCCGTTCACGATGCAGAGGTGGCTATGGATTTTATGTTTGAAGGATCGAGAACCATTTCTCAGCGAATCCCTATCTACGGGCTATTTACCGATCCTCCTTTGGGAAGGGTAGGAATGACCGAAAAAGAAGCCCTTGCCTCAGGAAAAAAGGTCCTCATAGCGAAACGTCCCATGTCCAAAATTAGCCGGGCCAAAGAAATGGGAGAAACCCAGGGTTTTGCAAAACTCCTGGTGGACGGAGATACCGATATGATCCTGGGGGCTTCTATCCTGGGAGTAGGCGGGGACGAAATCATCAACATGTTTGCCGCAGTTATGCACAGCAACATCCCCTGCAAGCACTATCGACAGGTTGTCCTGGTTCATCCTACCGTTTCTGAACTCATGCCCTACATCCTGGATGGAATAGAGGAGGCCAAAATCCAGGCGTGAAAGCAGAAAGACTACAGATTTATGTTATCCCAGCCATCTCCAAAAAGAACCGAATTTTTGTTTTTCCTCCCGAACTTTGCCTTCATCCACCAGGAGGTTCAATTGGGTTAATACTTCTTCTCGGTCCAAATCCAGGGCGACGGTCAACTCCTGGGTAGCCAGAAAGCCCCGCAGTGAGAGCAACTGAGCAATGTCAAGCTCCACAGGGGAGGGCCTGGCTTCTTCGTCCATTACTTTTTCGAGTGCAGCTGCATATTGTTCATAGGGAAGGCTGCCCCTCATTCTGAAGCCTTGATTTCCTTTGCCAGCAAAAACAAAGGTGGGAAAGCCTCTAACGCCCATATTTTTTCTTTGGCGGAGGTCTTCTCTAAAAGTTTTTTCGGCTTGTGGACTTTGAAAATCTTTGATGAAGCGGTCTACATCTCCTCCTACCTGGGTCAGTGCTGCCTTGAGGTCCTCTTCACGGCAGATATTTTTCCTTTCCAAAAAGACCATTTCTCTGATTCGGCGGAGGAAGGCTTGAGCTAAGGTAGAGCCTTGAAATTCAACGGCTTTGAAGGCGATAGAAGGGGGGTAGGAAGAATCCAGGGGATCCTCCAGCCATACATTTCCGTCTATGCTCATGCCCGAGTACTGTCCTACTTCATCCCAGTGAGGAGCTACATCGGAGGGACCGGAAATGCCATTTTTTACATCGGCAAAGCCCTTCCACCCAGGCAAGAGTCCGCCCATCTTGTAGATCATCTCTACCTGCTCCCCGTATTCGAGCTTGAAACGTAGCAATTGAGGTTCGATGGCCCAGCAATGAGAACAAATAGGGTCCGTAAAATAATACATCCTGACCTTAGAGGGAGGATCGAGAGAAATACTTTCCAGGCCCTCATCTTTACTAGGCGCACACAAGCCGCTGTCCAGGTCGCAGGAAAAAATCTGGGGTGAAGGAGTAGGCATATATATTTTTTGAATTAAAACGGGAGGAAAATCAAATTGTTGATGTAGGTAGCGGCCCATGCTTTAAAAAGCAGGCAAAAGGTCATGAAGAATAGAATTTGATTGGCTTATTGAATTTCCTGGACTACGGGATTATTCATATAGAAGTCTAGGATGCGCACCCTGGTTTTCTCGGGGATGTGCTTGCCCAGGAAGGAATAGGCAGTGTAGGTTTTACCTTCCAGCATCAAGGTGCACAGGGTGTCTTTGGATTCAATCACTGTGGTTTCCAAGCCGATGAAGCGTTCAAGTCCCTGTTCTATTTTCTGGTGTTCAACCAGGTAGTGTCGGCTTTTTTTCTTGAAATTAGTTCGAAAACGGGCCCACCACCTTCCCAGGCCTTTTCTCTGATGCTTGTTGATCCACTTGAATCTAACTATGTAAGATTGGCGGTGGAAATCATTTCTCAGGGGAGATTCCCCAAGGCTGCCGTATTTTTCATCCAGGTGGTCCCTAAGACTCTTTTCTTTCATGATTTAATTTTTAAGGGTGGATGTAAGGACAATGATTCTCTGTGCCGCGAATGCTCGGAGGGGTCCCAATTTCTGGATTTGAAAGGGACGCATTCGTGGACATCAGGCAACTAAAAGGCTTACCGGATGGGAGACTATTTATTTCTCAAATATTCATCTCTGATCTTCTCGGCCAGGATGTGCTGCACGTTGGCATTGTTTTGCTCATTATCAAAGAAAGAATGAGTCAGGTAAAGCTTAAAAGAGGGTGCGTACACAAATGCCATCAGGCGAAGATCATGAGAATCTGAAGGAACGATGATTTCGAAGATGTTATCGGAGTCTACAAGGGTCGCTGCCTGAATAGGAAACTCCCGTGAATGCAGAATCCACTCGAGGACGTAATCCACTTGCCTTTGCAGATAAGGATTCAGCCTCTCATACTCTCTTCGAAACTCAGGTAAAAAAATTACATGATGAATCTTCATAAGATTTTAAATGAGTAGGAAACAGGTGATCCAGGGATAATCTTTTTGAATTTGATTTTTTTGATCTCATAGCGTTATTTATTTCATGCCAAAAAAGAAGGAGTTTCATAACAATCACTTTGATGATGACCTATTTGAAGGCGTATGGACCTCTAAAGAGGAGGTAATAGCCCTAATATAAAATAAAATGTTTCTTAAAATATAAAACCCTACATGCGAACTTACATGCAGGATTCAGTTAAAGATGATTTTTTTACGCTCGACCCGAGGGTCTAAGGGCATTAATCTACGATTTCACCAAAGACGAAGTAGATGGGTTTTTTGAATCCATGCTCACAAATTCGAATGAGGGTCGACACATTCATGTCAGATCCATTTTCGATTTTGCTGATGTAGCTCTTTTGTGTTCCTATTCGATCTGCCAGTTCTTGCTGGGTAAGGCTGTGACTTAATCTGATACTTTTTAATTTTTGTCCCAAGCGAAATACCTTGGAATCTATATTAAAGTCCCGATTTCCTTTCGAATTCTCTGCCCCATATTTTTCCTCCTTCATCTGGCGAAATGAAAATTCACTATTTTCTGCTGATGGCTTCTTTTCCATGCTTCCTGAGAAATTTTTTGCGTGAATGTTTGTTCTCAATGTTGGTACTGTTTTGTAATTGGAGTAAATGGGGTTCACTTGAATTTATGGATGACGAAGTTAACAAAAAAGATAACAGAATCAAAGGGAACTTTTTTCAGTTTCTAACATGGTTGGGGCTGATTCTCTCTTTTTTATATTATTTGTAAATATTTTTTATAATTTTAACCAAGATACAAGTTCATTTAATAATGAACAAGTATTTTTTCACTTTACTCCCATCACCAGGGTCCTATGCCCAAAGGAATAACCCCAAGCTATAGAGCTGTAGGGCGATAAAATTTTTAAAGGGGATCAACCGGAGAACTCCTCTCAAAAATGAATTTCTTGGCTTCAAAAGGTGATTTCTTCCCCTCTCCAACTTATCTTTGTTTAGAGCCGCTTCTGGTATCTGCTAGGTTCAGCTTGTAAAGACCCTGAATGTCCCTACGGCTTTTCCTCCCTAATCCTTTGCTTATGGCTGCCAAAAATTCAAATAAAGACAACCCAGCACCTTCTTTTGATATTGAAGAACTGAAGGCCTTTTTTGCAGAAGAAACCTTCATCACAGACTTTGCCGATGAAGACTGGAACTTTCTGGCAGGACTGAGAGAAGCCGCCGAAAAGGTAAAGGACCTCCCGCCCATCTCAGACCAATCCTATGTCAAAGATGGGAAGACCTATTATTTTGTAGACTTTGTCCAGGAGGGGGGTGGGGTCCTGGGCATCGCTTTGGTAGGCTTTGTTTACATCCTCGAAAAGGCTGGGATTCGCTTTCAGAAATTGGGAGGAACCTCGGCGGGTGCTATCAATACCCTGGCCCTGGCAGCCATCGGAAAGCCTGAAGATTCTAAATCAGAGCACCTGCTGGGAATCCTCAACGATATGGAATTGGCTAAATTTCAGGACGGCCCCAAGGCAGTAGTCAACTCAGCCAAAGTCCTACAGGGCCTCTTTGCCTGGAAGCCCAAAATATTCGGAATCAAGCTTTCGCTCAGTTTTTGGCTGGGCCTAGTCATGGCCATTCCCCTCGTCCTTTGTACTATTTTCCCAAGTTTTATCGCGGAGATTGTCCTTTCTTTTCTGTTGGGACTTTTTATTCTTCTTTCTCTCTTTTTGGGCCCGGCTCTGTTTACCCTTCGCAAGTACCTGGGCCTGCATCCAGGAGACTATTTTGAAGAGTGGCTTTCGGGAATCATGAAGAAGCATGGGGCAGAGACTACCCAGAAGCTACAGCAGAAGATGAATACCTTCTCCCCACAGGTGAAGGAGCAGTACAGGCCCGATTCCGACGATGAAGACCATGTAGCTGTGGTAGCCTCCGACCTGAGCAACCAAATCAAAACGGTTTTTCCCAGGGATGCCCATTATTATTATTCCAAAAAAGAACTGGAAAGGCTGAATCCCGCAAGCTTTGGCAGAGCCTCTATGTCTGTGCCCCTGTTTTTTCATCCCAAAACCATCCAAAACATTCCCCGAGCCACGGCTGACCAACTCAACTGGATATTCAGGCTAAAGCCCGACCCAAGCCTACGGAAGAGTCAGATTTTGAAGGATAAAAAAATAGATGTTGAAGACTACATTAGAAATTCCGGAGTAAAGGTTGCCGCCCGGGCACTTATGGTGGATGGAGGACTGATTTCCAATTTCCCCATTGACATTTTCCACGCCTATGACAATGTACCTCGTCGCCCTACCTTTGGAGTGAGGCTGGGTGGGGAAAGCGAAGGAGAAAGGGGCAAAAAGCCAACCTTGATCAGCCTGTTGACAAGTTCGTTTGATACCGCCCGCATTGCCAGAGACAATGAGTTTATCAATTCCAACCCTGATTTTAGGAAACTGGTGAGCCAGATTCAGGTGGGTGATGTCAATTGGCTCAATTTCAACCTGCCGGATGAGGACAAACGAAGCCTCTTTCTCAACGGTGCTATTGCAGCGGCTGATTTTCTCGTTGGCTTTGAATGGGAGGCTTACAAAACCCTGCGAGAGCAGAAGCGAAATGAACTTGCGCTCAACATTTTTGAGGGCAATATTTTCGAGTTGATCCAGCGGGCCCTCAAAGAGCGAAACCTGGAGGTAGAAGAAAGTACAGAGGAAATGACGGCTCGTTCTGTCCTTCCTTCCGCCAAAAGAGAAGTCAGGCGAGAGGAGGCAGACCTTCGCCAGCGCTTGATTCGACTGGGTAAGAAGCAGATTCCCTTTGATTTCTTATGGGTAGAAAAAAGCCCGGAAAAAGACGGAGCCAACTACGAAAAGCAGATTCTAAAAAAGATCAAACGCAAAGGTCGTTGGGTAGAGGTAGAAAGCATTTCTGCAGCCGAAAAGGAGATAGAGGAATATACCTTCGATCTGATGTTTGTGGTCGCAGATGATAAGGAGGAGTTTTCCACTCATGTCGAAGCCTACAAAGCCCTTTTTGAGAAATTGGGTAAGGAAAAGATGCCACGCACCCTATTTTATGTCCAACCTGAGGTGATGAGAAGCATCAATTTCAAGAAGGCTCCGGGCATCATGGCCAATCCTTCCACCTTGATACATCAGGCACTTGATCTTTTGGAAAAGAAGCTGAAAGAAGAATAGTAAATGCCAAGATTTGATTTTCCTCAGCGCATCAAGCAATTGGAAAAGCGTAAGGGCGGTTATTTCTACCTAAAGATAGATGCCGAGGTCGTAGAAGCCTTGGAGAAGAAGCGGTCTACCCGCCTGCTCTGTGAGATAGACCAAAATACTCAGCTATTCCTGCGGATTGAACCACCTGGGTAATGGAAACTATTACATCATTGTGGGGTCAACATACCTCAAGAAATTGGGCAAAGGGCTGGGGGAGGAGGTGAACTTTACAACTCGGGAAGACCCCAATCCTTTGGGGATAGAAATTTCTGAAAGCCTGGAGGTCCTTTTGGCTCAGGATGAGGAGGCCAAAGCCATGTTTGACCGGCTTAAGGACGGGAAAAGGGGAGTTTGATCTACAGCATCATGAAGGTCAAGGATATTGACAAGATGGTGCAGCACAACCTTGAGTTTCTTCAAAGAGAAGAACAGAAGAGGCAAAAGAAAGAGAGCAAAAAATCCTGATTATTTTTCTTCCAGAAGGGTTCCTTCTAGGTCGGTGTCGCGGATATCAGCTCCGCTTAGATCGGCCTGTTCCAGATTGGCTTCGTAGAGATCGGCAGAGGTAAGAATGGCATTGGTGAGGTTGGCGCCCTCAAAGTCGGCCTTGCTCGCGTCAGCTTCGGTGAGATTTGCTTCTTCCAGCCTGGCTTTGCAGAGCCTGGCCTCACTGAGGTCGGCATCTTTGAAAATAGCCCTGTGGGCATTCACCCCTTCCATGTGAGCCTTGTGAAGGTCGGAAGACTCAAAGTTAGCTTCGATGAGCTCGGCCCTGTCCAACTTCGCATAACTGAGGTCAGCATCCTGTATGGTTGCTCTTTCCAGTTTGGCTTCGCTCAGATCAGCCTGAGAAAGGTCCACCCGATTGAGTTTGGCCTCCTGAAGAAGAACTCCCCTGAAGTTGATTTTGAAGAGATCCATGTGGGAAAGATCCTGTCCTTTGAGATTAGGCGTAAGGTCTGGGTGTTCCAGGCGCCACTGATTCCAGGCTTCAGGCCCTAGTTTTAGGTGGGAAAAATGGTTGGACTCTGCCATATATATTTATGTTGATGAAAGAATATAGGAAAAAAAATGATGAATCGAGAAGAATTTTATTGAAAATGAGTTAGGTTTTTAAAGAATTTGACTTGTCATGATAGATTCTTTAAGGTCTCACATCCTTGAACGCTTGGGGAAAAAGCCTGAAGGGCTTGAGGAAGTCCTGGCTGCATTTGAAGAAAAAACAAGCAAGAAAAACGAGGTCCTAGTTGAAATCGGGGAGGTGTGTAGGGCCTGTTATTTCATCGTATCGGGTTGCCTCAAGGTCGCAACCTACAATTATAATGGAGATGAGAGCACCACTCATCTGGCTTTTGAAGGAGAATGGCGCACGGCCATGCGCAGCTTCATCAACCAACAGCCCTCCAACGAGCGCATCGTCTGCGTAGAACCCACCCGACTGACCCTCATCTCAAGAGAGGCTTTTCAGCGTCTTTCCTCCGAAGTCCCCGAATTCGAATTCATCTACAGAGTCGTTCTGGAAGAATCCTATACCCACTCCATCGAACGGGTTCAGACCCTGATGTCCATGGATGCCATGCATAGGCTCAAGTGGCTTCTGGGTCAGCATCCCTTGATTTTTACCCGCCTTTCCAATCGCCTGATCGCTTCCTACCTGGGACTTTCTGAGGCTACCCTCAGCCGCCTTAAGGCAAAACTTTGATATAGGTCAAAGCTTGGGCCTCAGCGACTTCTCATATTTGCTTCATCACAAACAAGTAATGATCGAAGATTATGAAACAGATGAAGACATTGGGAAAGTGGCTTTTCATCATCCCCTTTGCCGCCTTTGGCCTGCTCCATTTTGGCCCCTTGGAGTACAGCTTATCTTATGTACCAGCCTGCTTGCCTTTTCCGGCCCTTTGGGTTTACGCAACAGGTGCCTGTCTGCTGGGCTTTACCCTGAGTGCTATTTTGAGGCGCTATGATGGGATAGCCTCCCTTCTATTGGCGATCCTGATGCTGGTTTTTGTCGGCAGCATCCACCTACCCAAGGCATTTACGGGGGACTTTTGGGGCATTATCGCCACCTTCCGTGATACCTGTATGGCGGGAGCTGCCCTATTGTACTCGACCTCCATGGCCACTGACACTCGCTACCTAGGTTTTGAAAGCGGTAAAAAATGAGAGGATCCCATTTCTCCGAGGCAATTTTATTCGAATCTATAAACCATTTTTATGACAATTGAAAAACTCAAAGGCATCGTCGAGGACTTTGCCGGCCATGTGGAATCCTTCCGTTATGAGGAGGCCCATGACAAATTTTACCACCCCGAACTGGTCAAGCATGAAAATGAAGGGGCGCCTACCATAGGTTTGGAAGCCCATCGGGAGGAAATGAAGCACTTTTTATCTAGCCTTAGCCAGCCCAAAGCGGTCCTTATTAGCAAGATCGTCTCGGATGATATGTCGGTGATAGAATGGAATTATTCCTTTCACCACAAGGACTGGGGAAAGCGCGATTTCAGGGAGGTATCCGTACAGCGCTGGAAAGAAGGAAAGATCATCCACGAACGCCATCATTATAAGGCTGAAAAGTGGTGAGAAGCAGAACAAGATGAGGACCAAAAGACAGAAAAGCGACTTTTTTTCTATGTGAAGGAGGATATGTTTGCCCGGCAGTTATATATATGCATTATCCTGATTCCCATGAATGCAAAAGTCAAAAATCAGCTTATTCAGTCTTTAAAGATATGGATCGCCATTTATCCGGCTATTACCCTTATCATGCTTTTGTTTGGGCGGCAATTGGCAGCTCTGCCCATCTATCTGCGTACCCTGGTCCTCACCCTTATTCTGGTACCTCTGATGGTCTTTGTCCTGCTGCCCACCGTCAATGCCCTTAGCGAACGATTTTTGAAGCCACCAGAGTAAGGTGCGAAACAGTTTTTCCTGTCCTTTGAAGGGGAAGAAACTTAGTTTTAGCTCTCATGAAAGGGAGGAAAAAATCTATCTGCATGGCCTACATGGCCGTGGTATTATTTGTTTTCTGTATCCAACCCAATGGCCTTCTGGCCCAACTGCAGGGCAGTTATGGAAGTACCATGAATGGAAAGGCAGGGGTGCTCTTCGAATTTAGAGAGGACTCTGCCTTTCTATACCATTTTAAAAGTGAAAAAGGAGAAAAAAAGGGTAAAGGGACCTTTTTTATCGGTGAAGACACCCTACATTTTATCTTTCAATCCTCCCTGGACTCGGGCCGTCGGGATTGTTCTTTTATAAGGGTAGAAAAAGACAGCCTGGGCAAGGCAGAAGATTCTGTCAGACTTATTTTTGAGGTTCTTGACTACGAAAGTCAGCTTCCCCTTCCACTGGTGAATATATGGGAGCGCAGCCCAAAGGGCAAAGAATTTGAACTGGGACTAACCAATGATTCGGGAAGATTGGCTACCTCTTTTAGGCTAATTGACCGTTCGGCCAAGCTGTTTTTTAGGAAAAAAGACTACCATGAAGAATCTATCTCTTTACGTCTGGACCCAAATACCTACTTTCATCTTGGTTTGCTCTCTTCCTGGCTGGTCTATATAGATGAAGGGGTACACTGGAAATATAAAGTCATCCAAGCCTCCAAAAAGCATTATCAACTTCAACCCTTGAGCAAGTCCATACCAGAATTGACTGACCTGTACAGGGGGAATAAGCTTAGGAAAATCAATCGGATGGAGTATAGAGACTACAAAAGGAGCGTCAACCGAGGGCGGCCTTAACAGGGGAAACCAAAAAGTGAAGGTCAAGCCTTATATGCTGGTCAAAGGCTCATCATAAACTCATTGAGGTTGGTCTCGGAGGCAAGGTTAAGCTTTTTTCGAAGTCTATACCGCCCAATTTCCACTCCACGGACAGAGATGCCCATCAGGGGTGCAATCTCCTTTGTGCTGAGGTTCATCCGCAGGTAGGCGCATAATTTTTTGTCCTTGGCAGTAAGTTCGGGATATTTTTCTCTAAGTTGGCGGAGAAATTTTTCATGGACTTCGTCAAAGTGATGCTCAAACTTTTCCCACTCTTCATCTAGGAGAATATCGCTTTCGATGGTTTTTACCAACTCCCTGACCTCGGATTTGTGAATTTCAGGTACTTCCTTTTTAAGCTTTTCGAGTTGAGCTTTAAGGGTTAGTAAAATTTCGCTCTTTTGGACGAGGTGCATGGCATAGGAGCCCAACTCTTTGTTTTTGTAGGCCATCTCAGCTTTGAGCTTGTCGTTTTTCAGGCGGAAAATCTCTGCCTCTGATTTTTCGACCTCCTGACGGTACTCGTTTTCCTTTTTTTCGTGGGTAGCTTGCTGCTGCTGGATCTGAAGGTTGGCGCTCTTTTTGATCCTTTTGTTGTTCAGGTTAATGGTAAAGAGAAGCAGTCCCAGGAAGGTAGTGATGAGGGTCAGCCTAGCCCAAAGGCTCTGGTACCAGGGATAATCGATGTGAAAGGCGTAGGTCGCCTCTGGGCTTTCCACCCCAAATACATTTTTGGCCCTTACCTTAAAGGTGTAGAAGCCGGGTTTGAGGTTGGTGTATTCCTTTTCTCTCTTGGCAGACCACTCCGACCAATGGTTGTCTTCCCCTTCGAGTTTGTACTGGTATTTGACCTCATTGATGTAGCGATAATAGGCTGCTGAGAAGGCGAAGCTCAGGTCATTGGCATCTTGATCGAAGTGAGGGATGGCATCTGAAGGCTGTCCGGGAAGCAGGCCATCGGCACCCAAAAAATCTCCCTCGAAGACGGCTGAGTCCTGCTCAGCTTTCATGCTCACCTGCCGGATATAAATGGAGAGTTCCTCCTGTTTCTTCTTTTCTTCTCTTGGATGATAAAGGATAAATCCCTTGTCAGTACCAATGAGTATGTTGTGGGGGTCTACAGCGGAGATGGATTCGAAGCCCTTGACAAGTCGCTTGGCCAGTTGGTTAAAATTGAGTTTGCCCACTTCTTTTTCGATCAAGCCTTCTTCGATTCTAAGCATGCCAAATTCCTTATCCGTGGAAAACCAGATATTTCCAGCTTCATCTTCCAACAGGCGTCGGATATCAAGCTGGTCTTTAAAAAGGGTGTTGAGGGATTCATGGGGGATGAATCCCTCTGTTTCTTCATCAAAAATGTAAACCCCTTTCTCAGTGGTAAATACTAGGTGGTCATTGATCCTGCTGACATTGATGGAAAGGTCTGAGGGGAACCCATGTTTGGAATTGTAAAATTGTATCTGCTCGATCTCCTCTGCGGAGGGACTTAGCTTGATCCGGTAAACTCCCCGATAGGGATGAGAAACCCAGATCTGGCCTTTGCTATCTTGAACCATGACCCTGGCGGAGGCTTCAAAACCATCTAAGCGTTTGCGAAAGGTCCACCCTTCAGATCCGGAAGGTTTTTCGAAGAGAAGGAGACCTGAGTAGGTACCCTCAATGGCCAGGTGGGGATGCTGTTGAAGTTGGATGAATTTCCAGGCTCCCTGCACGGGTGAGATGGACAGAGCTTCCTTGTCAGTAATATTGAGGGTTCCATTGTGCTGTCCTGCGAGTAACTGTCCATCTAGGTTGGTAAGGCTCCAGGTGGGCCCCACCGCAGTCGGAATGGTATTGAAAGTTCCCGGCAGGAGGGGACTGGGGGGATTCAGCCATTTTTGCCAGTAGATGCCCTGGTTGGTGGCCAGGTATAGCTTTCCCTCAAAAACAGTAGAGGCATAGGCGGAACCATTTACCCCCATACGATCATCTATAATGGAAAATGGGGACTGTATTTCTATATGGCAGATTCCATTTTCCAATCCCAGCCATAGGTTATCAGCTCTATCCTGAAATAGGCTCAGCACTGAATTATTGAGCAAACCCTTGGCTCTGTCAATGCTCCAGGTGGGTTTACCTTCTTCATCTAGGATTAGGAGGCCTTTGAGGGAGGTTCCTACAGCATAAGAGGCATCGCTAAGTTTGATGGCGGTATAAATCCTATTTTTCTTCAAGAAATCTTGGACTTCCTCTCCCCAAGTCTGGATTTTTCCATCCTGATAGGTGAGGATGCCTTCTTTTTCAGTAAAAATCAGTAATTCTCCTTCTCTTCCCTGGAGAATGCTCCTCAGGTTGAATCTTTGAAAGGCCCTGCCTCCTTTCATGGGTTTGAGGCTATCTCCTTCTAGGACAAGGAGGCCAAGGCTAGCCTCATCGATCCTTAACTTTCCGTCGAGGTAGAAAAAATTATCGAAACGCTCCGGAGCTTGGTAGCAGGTAAAGAGGCTGTCCTTGAGGTAGAACATGTATTCATGGGTACACCCGTAGACCCCTCCTTGGTGGAGAAAGACCTTCCATACATCAGCAAAGTCCCGGTATTTGGGAGGAATCCTGTTTTTAAGGGAATGAAATGTGGGTCTTCCCTGGGCGTTGGCCTCGAAGTAGCCGATTTCGTCCTGGCCTCCGACAAAAATACGGCCGTCGGAACTGATGGCCAGGGACCGCAAGATTGATTTGTTGGGCAGGGGAAAACAGCGCCACTGGCTTCCGTCAAATTCGAGGAGACCGGAATTATTGCCCATATATATCAGTCCCCGCTCATCCTGGCTGACTGCCCAGTTTTGGGTTTCTGCCTGATAGTCCTTCTTCTCATAATTGATGATGGGGGGAAGCCCCATGTGTCGGTGCTGACCAAAAAGATCGGAAGAAAGCAAGCATAACAGTGTTCCAAGGATGAGCAGGGTTCTCATAGAAAAATTTTATCTCTTTACATAAAAAGGGGCATTGGCTGTAGCCAAGTTTCCTTCGCCGTCATAGGCGTAGACAAAGAGTCGGTAGGCTCCGGGCTTTATAGGGGCCTTTATTTCAAAACTGCCTTTGTCTCCACTGCTGATCATGGCTTTGTCCAATTTCTTGACCGAGACATCCTTGCTGGCCACCTTTATCTTTGTAGGGTCGGGGGTACGCTCGGCATCTCCACCTGCCCCAGTGAGTCCGAATTCTGATTCGAGGATTTGCCATCTGAAGTCCAGCTTTTCTCCATTAGGGTCTGTTACATCTGCCATAATGGGGTAGGCCTTGCCGGGTTTGAGGTAAATATTGTCGCGGGCTTCTTTCCCGTTGATCTTGAGGGCGTCGATGTGGGGAGCCTTATTTTCTGGCCATTCTTGGCTCCAGACGTACTGTAGTACATCCATGACCTCGGTTTCGGCTCCTGATTCGGTGAATACTCCATACCAGGTAGGCGTAGTTTCTTGTTTCTGTCCCCAGAGGAAGACATAGGAACCCAGGCATTTTTCCTGATCGCGGTAGATGCCCTCTTCGTAGCGCCGGCGATAATCTTCGGCCTTCATGCTGCTGGTCTGCTCAATGGGAGCCCCCCATTCAGTTTTGGGTACCTCCCAGTGGCCATTTGGGCCCCATTCTGTGATGATGTAAGGCCCTTCCCAACCAAAGCTTCGGATTTGCTTATCTATTCCAATGAGTCCTCCATAGGTATTGATGCCATAGATATCAATTTCGGGGGCCCTTTCTTTGATCAATTGAACTTCGGCCACGTCCAGGCCGGCAGTAACAGTCATGGTGGGATGGTTGGGGTCCTCTTCATGGATCATTTTGGCGATGTCGTTGATGGCATTCCACACCCGATAATCGCTGTACATGAGGTCATTTTCATTGCCGATGCCCCACATGAGGATGGCAGGATGATCCTTGTACTTCTTTACAATGCTGGTAAAATATTCCAGTTGGGCCTGGACGGCCTTTGAATCGTTGTAGTCGAAGCCCTGCCTCTCCTGTCCTACCCACAGGCCAAAGAGGACGGTCAGTCCTTTTTCCTGGGCTTCGTCGAGTACGGAGATGGCATCTGGTGCTCCCCAGGTTCGAAGAGAATTTGCACCATAAGCAACAGCCCTATCCAGGTAGGTTTGTCCTCCTACTCCTTTGATGTAATAAGGCTCCCCCCCACGGTACAACTTAAAGCCCTTTCCTTCTTTACGGACTTCCACCTTGATGGGACCGGACTCCTTTTGACCAAAGGTAGGGGGGCAAAGGAATAAAAAGCCCGCTAGAGCGATCAGTAAGTACTTCATGAGTAGTAAGTTTGCAATTGAATTAAAAGAAGTAGCCCCTTATGGGAATGAGAAAATAATAAACTTATTAGAATTTATCAGTTAACCTGTTAAAAGGCAAGTGAGAAGGTCTTTGATGTAGTAAAAATGAGTCCTGATGAAAAGGCTGTGTAGCTATGTTGTAGTTATTTTTTTCCTTTTTACAGATTTTTAAAAGTATATTGAAGATAATTGGTACAAGGACTATAACAAGCTACTCATGCGTCTACTGCTACACGACCTTCTAAAGGTACTTGTTTTGTGCTGGCTATTTTCCATGCCTTATTTTTCCCTAGCACAAGACATGTCTACTGCGGATAAGGAGGAGATTATTACCAACCCCAATCAATCAGAGGCTGAAGCCAAAGAAATCAGTTCTGATTCCATCGTCAGGGTAAGGCTTCCCGAAGGCTACCTGACCCCTTCTGGAGATTCTGTCTATCGCATGCCGGCACTTAAGCGGATTACCTTTACAGGTTATTACCGCTTTTTTGGTTATGGACGCAACATGAGCATGCATTATCCTGGTCTGGCACCCTTCAAACAGACCTATGGGGTGGGCGACGGATATAGAGAGCCTATGCTTTCCCTCCTGACCATTGCTCGCCCCAATGGAAAGACCAGCTTCATGACGGAACTTTTTATGTTTACCCCCTACGATGGTACCTTTGAAAATAATACATTTACCACCAACCTGGGGATAAATTTTTATGGGAACTTTCGCACCCGTCATGGAAAATTTGGGATAAGAGCGGGAGGGATCCATTGGACCTCACTGAGTCCATTTACCATGGGAATTTTTCAGGCCTTTGACCTCTTTAGTATCTTTGACCGGACTCCCTGGGAGGGAGTCACAGGACTCGACCGCTACGAAAGTTACTATTCTGCGGGTTCTATCAACCGCGATACGAGGTGGAACAACCGGGCCTTTCAAGGGCTCATCCTTGAGGGAGGAGATCTTCCTCAGGATTTTTCTTTTACCTTTCTTTTTGGTAAGGCCCAGGTCAACGGGGGACTGCCGGGAGCACCTACGGACTTCGATCCGCTGACGACCATTATCGATCCCAATGTCGCCGGAAATGTACCTACCTACCAGGGTTTTGCCGGGCTCAACCGGGTGCAGCCAAACTCTCTGACGGGTTTTCGTCTGAGAAAAGACTTTAACAAGGGCTTTTTGGCCTACAATACCATTTACAATCGCTCACGACTGGACAGCATTAAGCCTCGCTTCCAAACCTATGGTATTCATACCCTCCAATATGATTTTGACCTCGCCAAGATCAACGTCAGTGGAGAAGTAGGAGCCGGCAACTTCTTTATCGGCAGGCTAGACCAGGAGGATAGGAATGTCAACTGGGGAGAGGTAGCCATGCTGCGGCTAAAGTTTCCAAAGGAATATACTTTTTGGCCCCTGGAAATGCAGCTCTATCAAATCAGCAAGGACTTTTACAATGACAATGGAGAAATACAGACCTTCTCCAATCCAGAAATACAGACGCAAATCCTGGGCGTGAATCAGGTGGGGCAGGCAGCCGCAGGTGGAGCTCTTACCCAGGTAGGGCAGTTGGCCCACAATCGTCGGGGGATCAATGTTTTTACGGAAAAGGGTCTCGGTCCCTTACAGTTCAAGCTAGGATGGGGCATTGCCCAGGAGTTGGACACCCTTAGTGATCAACTTTCCTTTGTCCATAGGATAAATGGACTGGCCCTCTCCCGAATCTACAATCCCTTTCCCGCCAATGCCAGCGGACCTACCATAGTAGGGCCTTATCAGCGGGTGATAACCTTCTTCAGGGGAGCTTATGAGACGGTTCAGTTGACCGACATAGATCCGGGGACTACAGATCCGCTGACCATCAAAAACTTTCAGGCCCTCGACCTTACCCTGAAATTCAAGGCAGATGTTTTTCGCAAGCCATTGTACATCTTTTACCTGGGTTCTTTTCAAGGAGCTTCTCCCGAGCCTAAGGCTCTGCCTACCTTCTCGGACGATACCTATCTTCAGGCCCAATATCACGAGTTTGACCTTTACTATGAACTTTTCCCCAATTTCATCTTTACCGGATACTATGGGTTGGAGTTGATCAAGGGAGGACGAAACACCTTTATCAACTCTGAAACCCTACAGCCACGCAACCAACGTGGGCAGGGGATAGGCATTGGCTTTGACTGGACTGTAGCCCCCAATGCTGCTTTTTACCTTAGGCAGCGGTGGATGGACTTCGAAGACAAAAGTTTTCCCCTTGACAAATACAGGGGAAATGAAACCACCCTCGAACTCAAAGTATTTTTCTAAATCCCAATCAGATGATGCATCAGGCTAAGCTATTACGGTTATTTCCGATTATTATTATCCTCTTCCTCGCCAAGGTCGAAGGGCTGATGGCTCAGACCGACCTTCCCGCCGCCATGCGCTTCAATGGGCTGGGTCGTACCCTGATCAACAGCACCGAATTTAGCGGAACGATGGCAGAGGGGGATACCACCACCTCCAAAAACCTGTTGGATGGGGAATTTCTCCTGGACCTTAAGATAAATGCCAGCCCCAATGAAAAGACAGAGGTCCAATCCATCCTTCGTCTGCGAAATGAGTTTGGCGGATTCTTCGGAGCAGGTATGTCCATCGAGGTACGTGAACTTTTTGCCAGAGGGGTGGTCGCCGATGTCTTTCGCTACCACGTGGGAGACATGGACCTCAAGATGACGCCTTTTACCCTGTTTCAATATGAGGAAGAAGGTCAAATCAATGAAGCCGAAATTTTTCGGGCCAGGAAAGAGGTGATCGACTATGAGCAGTTTTATACCGATGAGAACACCCGCCGCATGCAGGGGGGAAAGTTTGAGCTGGGGCTGACTGCCGGGGCCATTCTGCCTGAGATCAACTTTACGGGATTCTTTACCCGGGTAAGGGGAACGGACTTCTTTACCCTGCCCAGCCGCTATGTAGGAGGGGGATCGGTGGAGTTGGTCAATTACACCTGGGGTAGCCTGACAGCCAACTATGTCAATACCTTTGACAGCCGTTCTATCGGCAGCTTTTCTACCGGCATCCGCAATCCGGTTCAGACCCTTTCGGCAGATATTTCGATTTTTGACAAGGAAGACTGTAAGCTCAGCCTAAAGGGAGAGGGAGGAATGTCGCGGATCACGGAAGTGACGGACAGCATCGTCAGCTTTGACGAGTCGGATACTTTTCTCGAGGCCCTGGTAGAATTTGACTGGAAGCCCAAAAAACTTCGTTTTACCCTGGGCTTTCGCGATGTAGGGCCGGACTTTTTCAGCATTGCAGCTCAGTCTAAGCGAGTGGACTTCAACCGAAGAAAGGCATTTTTCCATCGCATCGGCAATGAGCAGGGGGTGCGTCCGGTAGGACTTTTTGACCTGAACCGGGACCGAAACCTCTATACTTTTTCTTTGTCCGACAACCTCAGGGCTTATGATCCCCGACTTTCCAATGCTTTGCCTTATGGAAGAGCTACCGCCAACCGAATTGGTTTTTGGCTGGGACTGGACCACGGCGATGAAGAGGAATCGGTATTTCATGGCTCGGTAGAGTTTAACCTGATGCGTGAAATACGTGGGCAGGGAACCTTTGAACTCAAGACCTTCAACCTACTAAGGGTAGAAGAAGACGTGCACTTTCACAGGCTTTTTGATTTAAAACAAATCCTAACCCTGACCCTGGGCTATCAATATGAACAAACAAGCAGAGGGGGGAATGAAATCGAAGCGGTCAACCTCAGCAGCAATCTTATCGAGACAGGTCTTCAGGTAGAACTCTTCGACAAATTCGATTTGCTCCTGGGAGCAAAGATTCTAATGGCTGATGGAAGTGATTATGTGCCCGAAATTCGTCGCTTCAATACCGTTCGTGATTTTCCCGGAAGGACCACCTTTTCGGATACCGAGAGCCTACTAGGAGTAGGAATCCGTTACAGGTTCAGAGATGGTATCTACCTTAGCATACAATGGGATCGCTTTAGTTTTGCTTCGGATAAGAATCCTGACGGCAGTTACCGCATCGATCAGCCCTTCATTCTGTACAACATGAATTTTTAGACTGAAAATGAAAGGAATCATGAAATATATTCTCCCAATTTTTCTTTTGCCGGCCTTTTTTCTTTTGAGTTGCCAGCATGAGACGGACATGTTTGATGGGCCTTCTTTGATCGATCGCTTCGGGGAGTTCCAATTGCAGGACTCTCTGTCGGCGAGTACTTCGGAGGTAGATTTCTCTGCGGGTGAGCAGGTCTTTTTTACGGCATCGTTTAGCAAGCAGGTTGCCTGGACATTACGCGTCACAGGCCTGGAAAGTGGGTCGGTAAAATTGATCGAAGGCTTTGACCGGGAACTCAATGAGACCAATGCCTCCTGGGACGGTACCACGACTGAACTCCCCCTTTTCACCACAGAAAATTGCCTGGCAGAACTGATTATTCCTGAGGAAGATTCTCTTACCATCTCCACAGAGGTCAGCGTCAGCGGAGCCAGGGTCTACGAAGGCAATGTAATCACAGGTTTTGAAGAAGATCTGGGCTCTTCCCTCTTCCTGGGAAATTTCGAATTCGAATTGTCCAATAGCACTGGGATTACCAGCAGCCTTCCCGCAGGGGAGGGGGACAGGTTCTATTTCTTCGAAGGGACTGACAATACAGTATCAAACTTCTTTGTAGGGCTGATTAGGATTTTTCCCTCAGTCAACAACCAGACATACTTCGAGATCCCAAGTCAGGATCCCAGCAGTGTCTACCTTAATTTCTTTCTCTTTGGAGACCTGACTCCCCATACGATTGCCGTGGTACAGGTATTCACCGATGCCAATGACAGTGGACAGTTTGAGGAGGCCGACGACCAAAGTTTTCAGCTTGATGGGGATTTTCCCATCGACTTCGAGGGCTGGAAGCAGTTTAGCTTTACCCTGGATGAAATCGGAATGAGTGAACAACAGATCAGTGAAATAGTTGGTATTCAGGTACTTCTGATCTCAAATATGAACTCTCAGCCCACTCCACCCAATCCTGTCAGGTTTGGAATCGATTATTTGACATTTACCAAGGACCAACCTCTACAGCCATAAGTGATGAAGGAATTTGACCATATATTCAAGTGGATGGCATTCGGGCTAGGAGTAGTTTTTTTGATGCTCAGCCTCACTGCCTGCATTCAATTCAAAAAGACATCTCTCTACGACGGACAGCTGGTCAGGCCCCCCGAGCCCAAGCCCGAATCCATAGAAAAAGTCGTATCCCCAGTACTTTTTGAGGACGATACCCTGGATGTGTGGGGAATAGTCGAAGACAGTTGCAAGACATTCTCTCTCGTCAGCGATGTTTCCTACCAGGGAGAAAAAGCCCTTAGACTGAAATGGAATCGCCAGGGCTGTCCCTTCGTGGGATTTGGAATGGGATGGGATAGTTATGCTGGTAAGGACCTAACCCCCCTCATGGACTATGCAGCCTTTGAGATGTACGTTCGCTCTGTGGAGGGAAAGATCTATGGACTGCCCATGGTTTTTACCCTGGAAGATTACAGTGGAAACATGTCATTTGCCTACACCGCCAACAAATACTTTGAGCGGGTGGCTATTGATGAAGACTGGCAGCGGGTGGCTGTACCTCTCAATGCTTTTGATGATGAAGGGGTAGGTATTGATTATGGAAACATCAAGCAACTCCAGGTAGAATTGCAGCAGGCCGGTGAGGTCTATGTAGATGAAGTTAAGCTGGTGTTTTATGAGGAAGAGCCTCAGGAGCCCTGGTTGAGAATAAAACAACTTCCTAGCCCTACGGCTTTGCCCCAGACCCTTTTTGACGAAGGCTTTGCCAATGGCAATGGATGGGGCTTGTTTACGGACAGTTGTCAGTCTGTCCAGATGACCCGCGAAGAAAAATTCAAGGGAAGTCAGTCACTCAGGATATCCTGGGACTACAAAGAAGGCTGCGAATGGCTGGCCTTCGGAGTGAATTGGAATAAGTGGAAGCCCATCGACATGAGCCCCATCATGAACAAGGCTGTCCTCGAATTTTACCTGAAATCAGATAATCCAGCCCAATTGGACTTCAGCATAGTTCTGGAAGAATTTGACGGACCAGGCTTGGTTGCGGTGGATTGGAAGGAGGACTATGTCGGTAAGGCAGAAAATGGATGGTCAAAGGTATCCATACCCCTCCAGGATTTCAGCGGAGAGGTAAACCTGAAAAATATTCAACATTTGGTATTTAACCTGAAAGGGCAGGAAGGACTTTTCTACATGGATCAGATGAAATTGGTACAAAAATAAACAAACAAATGAAGACAGTAAATAAAATATTTCTATGTACGGGATTTTTTGTTCTTATCCTCTTGGGTGGATGTCAGCCAGAAGAGGTATTGGAAGAAAATCCCTGTGAATTTCCCGGTATAGAGGGATATAGCCTGGTTTGGAGCGATGAGTTTGAAGGCGATAGCCTGGACCTTTCCAGCTGGTCCTATAATTTGGCGGACGGTTGTGACCGGGGGATCTGTGGCTGGGGCAACAATGAGCTCCAGTATTATACCGATGAAGCAAAAAATTCCTTTATCAGGGATGGGAAGCTGGTAATCCGGGCGGTAGAGGAAGGCACTCCTGTCAATGGCTATGATTATACTTCGGCCCGTATTGTAACCAAAAATAAGCAAGATTTTCGCTTTGGCAGGGTAGACGTAAGGGCCAAAACACCCATTGGCAAAGGACTCTGGCCTGCCATATGGATGCTTTCTACTGAAGAACGCTTCGGCCGCTGGCCTGCCAGTGGTGAGATCGACATCATGGAGTTGATTGGAGATGTACCCAATGAAGTCCTGGGAACTGTCCATTATGGTCACGATTTCCATCGCTTCAAATCTGCCTATTATGAGTTGGAAGAAGGTACCTTCAACCAGGAATTCCACACCTTTACCCTGTTTTGGAAGGAAGGTTGTATTCGTTTTATGGTCGATGATTCTTTGTATGGAGAACCCATCACTCCTAGCCTTACCCTACCCACGGGTTATCCTTTCAATGAAACCTTTCATTTTATCATGAATATCGCAGTGGGCGGAAACCTTCCGGGCAATCCTGATGGTACGGTAGTTTTCCCTCAGGAGATGGAGGTAGATTATATTCGGGTATACCAAGAGAATTAGGTTCACCTGCGATAGCACAGCATATTGATTTTATGGGACCTTTCTGATGAGCCGAGTCCTTAGATGGGTCCCTCTTCTGCCTTAAAGATCATGGAAAGCTCCATGCGGGGGCATGTATTTTTACAAAACTACTACTGCTATGAAGAACAACACCTACATTGTTGCCACGGCTCTTATTGTAGCACTTGGAGGCTTTTTGATGGGCTTTGACGCCTCGGTAATTTCCGGAGTCAATGATTTCATCAAGCAGGAGTTTCGCCTTAGCGATTTTCAACTGGGTTGGGCGGTAGCCTCTCTCACCCTGATTTCCTCTCTAGCCATGCTGGTGGCAGGTCCCATTAGCGATCGGTTTGGAAGAAAATTGGTTTTAAGGGTAGCTGCTGTGCTTTACGCCATATCAGCGGTATGTTCTGCCCTGGCCCCCAGCTATACCACCCTGGTTCTGGCCCGTATGATCGGGGGATTGGGGGTGGGAGCCTCTCTCAT
Organism: uncultured Bacteroidia bacterium; assembly: GCA_964564415.1. Lineage (GTDB taxonomy): Bacteria > Bacteroidota > Bacteroidia > J057 > J057 > JALEFZ01. The sequence goes on from CAZMAV010000003.1 coordinate 102,367, forward strand.
CATCGCTCCGATGTATATTGCCGAGATCGCCCCCCCCAAGCTCAGGGGGCAGATGGTATCCTTTAATCAGCTCAACATCGTCATAGGGATATCGGCAGCATTTTTCTCCAATTATTTTATCCTTCAACTGGCAGATTCAGAGGCTGCCTGGGTGCAGCAGTTGGGCATCCAAAACAACCAATGGCGATGGATGCTCGGCCTGGAGACCCTGCCAGCCGTCCTGTATTTTCTGGGCTTATTTTTTGTGCCCCGGAGTCCGCGCTGGTTAGCGATGAAGGGAGAATTTGACGAAGCCATGACCGTCATGCGTAGAGCCGCCGGTGAGCGAGCCCACGAAATTATGGAAGAAGTTAGGGCTGCCATTCGTACCGACGAAGACAAAGCCAAGGTATCCCCTTTGGAACTCTTCAAGCCTGCCATGAGGCTGGTGCTGTCCATCGGTATCGTCGTAGCTGTCCTCCAGCAGATCACAGGTATCAATTCAGTATTTTTCTATGCCCCGATGATATTCAAGCAGTCGGGCATCGGTCAGGATGCTTCATTCACCCAAGCCATCTACGTGGGACTGATTAACCTGGCTTTTACCATACTTGCCATTTCATTGATAGATCGCCTGGGAAGGAAACCTCTCCTGGCCTTTGGAGTAGGAGGCATTGCCGTCTTTATGTTCCTCCTATCTTACGGCTTCAGCACAGCAACCTATGAACTCTCAGAGACTTCCATTGCCGCTTTGCCCCAGGAAGTACAGACTGAAGAGGTCATCGCCCTCCAAGGCATGAGTTTTTCCAGTGATGTTTCCTACAAATCCGCTCTTAGAAAGGCCGTGGGAGATGAGATGATGATACAGTATGAATCGGACCTTATTTCGGCAGCCATCACCATGAATCCCTGGCTTATCCTTATAGGTATCCTGGGTTTTGTAGCCTCATTTGCCTTTTCTATAGGACCGGTGATGTGGGTACTTTTTTCTGAATTATTTCCCCTTCGAATCAGGGGGATTGCTATTTCCTTTGTAGGCTTGATCAATTCTGCGGTGAGTTTCCTGGTTCAGCTGGTCTTTCCCTGGGAGTTGGCCACCTTCGGTAGTTCAACTACTTTTTTGATCTATGGCGCTTTTGCCCTTGCGGGACTGGTCTTCATTGTGGCGGTCATTCCTGAGACCAAGGGTAAATCTCTGGAGGAACTGGAAAAGATACTGGTAAAGGACAAAAAGAAAGGGGTCGAACCAGAGCCCCCTTCTGTTACTGTGTGAGTGGGCATCAGGGGAGTACCTTTGAATCAATTTTTAAGGTAAATCCTCTCAGGTAAATATTTCAATTTGGGTAGCATAGGTAAAATAACCTGCGGAAATGAACAAGATTATTCGAAAATCAGCCTCATGAAGTAATTTCTCCCTATTTGCGGGCCTCCGTAGACATTTCGGTATCCCTGATTCATTAAGTTAGTAGCTCCTACTTTAAGGGAGAATCGGCTTTCAGGAATGTCATAATGTAGGCTGAGGTCCCAGACTTCATAGGAGAGAATTTCTCCGATGCCAAAGGTTGACTCCCACGTGTAGCCATCCGACCAACGATAGGCAAGGCTGAAGCCCAGTCCTTTGTAGATATCCCGATGCTGAATTTGTCCTGCTGCAAGGTGCTGCGGCATATTGAAGGCGGGGAGAAAATCCGGATAAGCAGCGGTGGCCTGACCTGCCTCATAGCTTGCATAGGTATAATTGCCGCTTAGCCTTAGCCCAAAATTGGTCCTTAAACTCAATTCGGCGCTGGCTCCCATGGAAGTAATTGCCTCCTCTACATTGGCATATACCACCAGTTGCCTTTCGATCTGAGGAGAATAAACCGAAATGGGAGCGATCATGTCAACGTAATGGTTGCGGTAGAGACTCAGGTCTACAAAAAAGCGATCCGAAAGCAAGGCCCGATAACCGGCTTCAAGGTTAAATATCCTTTCCTGACGCAGATAGTCCAGGCCCAAAGGTTGTAAATCAGCCTCCCCGGCCCTCCACTCCGAGTAGCTGATGAGCTCTTCAAAAATCTTTTCCCCTTCTATCCGTTCGCCCCTACCATTGGGAAAACTAAAGTTTTTGATGTTGTCTTGTTGGCCTCCCAGTAAAATGGAGGAAGTGAAGGGGACAAGAGAAAAGCTTTCCGGGGCAGATGGGCTGCGAAATCCACTTTGTACCGATATACGCAGGTTGTGGCTGCCCTCATTTCCCAGGCTAACTAGGAGGGAGGCTTTTGGAGAGATCCTTCCTTGATAGTACTGATGCTTGTCGTAGCGAAGAGCCGCATTAAGATGGATGTGATCCCCGGCCAATTGTGTGCCTCCACGGAGGAAGGTCCCAAACTCCCAAATAGGAATAGCGGTACCAAATCCAAGGGCACCATCGTTGAATAGGCTGCCTTCAGAGTCCAGCAGGCTGCGTCGTACCTGAGCCCCTGCCTGAAGCTCCCAGCCTGTGAGCATGGAGGTGAAGTCATATTGGCCTTCGGTATGAAAGACCTGGCTGTTGTTGACCAGTCCTGATCCTCCGGCAAGTAGGTCAGAACTAGACTTTGAAAGGTTGAGAAGTTGTTGATAGGTTTCGGATTCGGGGCCTGCAAGGTCTCGGTCGGCAAATTCACGGGCTCTGCGGTGATTTCCCCCTGCGATTCCGGGGATTTCTCCCCGGTAAGCCAAAGCATAATCTCTGGACCAAATAGAAGAAGGCTTGAGCCCTTCCTGAATGAAACGGGCTGCTGTACCAAGCCTAAATGAGCTTCCCGCATCTACTTCCTTGAAGTAGGTCCTTACGCTAAACTTTTCTCCCCTGGCTGCTAATTTATGACTTTGCTCTTTTAGATTTTCCAGGGCCTGTGGATCTCCCTGCCTAAATATGGCGTCTCCCTGAAACCAGCCTCCTGCATAAGTAAGTTCTATTCCTTCAGCAGGGCGAAAATGTAAGGCTCCGCTCAGGCGGGTGAGCCCTCTCGTCCGGTTCAAAAGGTCTTCTTCCCAAATGCCACTGCGGGTAATTTCCTTTAATCCTCCATCCCCCATAAGGTCAATTTCCAGAGGAATCTCATCTCCATAGAGGTTGATCCCATCAAAATCAGGAGTCCTCCTGTCCATGTTGATCAGATCCAGCCGCTGATCGATATTTTGAGGAGTAATCCTAAAAGAGGGATCAGCAGCCCTCCAGTCGCCGGTATTCAGATATGAAGCCTGTAACTTAAAAGCCCATTTTTTACCTAGCGTCCTGGCTATTCTGAAGCCGAGGTCCATCATGGGCTCTGGGCCTGACACTTCCCCCTGTAGGGCACCGGAACCCAAATAAAAGCTAAGACCTTCGTAATCGAAGGGGTTTTTGCTTTGGAAGCTAAGCAGGCCATTGAAAGCCTGAGGTCCATAGAGAATGGTATTGGGACCGGGGAGGAGTTCCATGCTACGCAGGTCGAGGATGGAGCTTCCATTCAGGTTGGCGAGGGCATATCCCAATCCGGGCAAGTTCATTTCGACTCCATCCAGCTGCTGAACAAAGCGCCAGTTTTGGATTCCGGCAAAGCCACGGGTATTGATCGCGGGCAGGGTGTAGCTGCTGACATTGAGCTGTGCTTCCTTCATGGTTGCTAAATGAGTAAATATATCCGGACTCGGGCTGTAGGTCAGGTCCAGGAGGTCTACCTTTTGAATAGACACAGGAGCCTGGAGGAGACGCTCCTTGGCACGAGAGGCCGAAACCACCATTTCCTCACTGCTGGTTCCCCACTCAGGTGCGAGTAAAATTTCCATTTCCTTTTCGCCTCCGTAATAGGTAAAGTTGCTGGACTGATAGCCGATAAATGAGATTTTTAGCTTTACAGGAATCTTGCCCTTATAGCTGATCTCAAATCGACCCTCATAATCCGTAATGGTACCGTAAGTTGTATCTGCCAAGAAAACCCAGGCACCAATTATAGATTCTTTGGTTTCGGCATCAAAGACCCTCCCTTTAATATTGAATTGGGCTATCAGACAGGTAGGGATCAGCAATAGGTAAAGCAGGAGCCAGGGCCCTGCAAAAAACGGTAATCTCATGTTGGGGATTATTGAAATATTACTTGATGTCGTAGGTAATAGGAAGGGTATAATAGACCGGAACGGCTTTCCCCTTTTGTTTTCCGGGATTCCATCTGGGCATTCCGGAGATGATCCTCAGCGCCTCTGAATCACAGCCATAGCCCAATCCACGTAGCACGCGGAAGTCGGTCAGCCTGTCGTCGGCTTGTACCACAAACTGCACATAGAGGCGACCTTCGATTTCCCGGTCCAGGGCTTTTTGAGGATAGCGGAGATTTTTATCGATGTAGGCAAAGAGGGCTTCCTCCCCACCCGGAAAGGAAGGCATGGTCTCCGAAACTTGTAATGGAGCTGTGGTTATAGTTTTCGGCCCCTCATCCTTGGAGGAAGGGAGAGAGGTTTTTTTCCTTGTAGGAGCAGAAGAGGTATCGGGCTGGGGGGGCAGGACGATTTCCTCGGAAGTAGGTTCCGGCCCTTGCTCTTCCATTTGGACTTCTTCACCTTTTACATCTGATGCTAAAGACAAAACGGCCTCACTATTTTTGGGGGAAAGGGCAGGAGCAATATCGATTTCTTGTACAATTCGTTTTTGCTCTCCCGACTTTCCTTTTACAGTCAGGCCCACTTCAAAGGAGCCACTTACATTGTAGGCATATACGGAGCGCATACCTATTCCATCCTGAACGTATCCATTGTCAAAGTCCAGGCTGTATTCCAGGTCGGGCTGGTAGTTTTTGATGGCAAATACAAGCCTTTGGTCTACCATCTTTTTTCCTAGGATGATGAGTTGAGGTGTAGCCAGAGGTGCAGGGATCGAAGGTTCATCCTCCTCCTGACTGCTTCGGGTCGCTGCTTTGAAGGCATAGGCAGCGCTATACCTTTGCCTCCACTGTCTCAGGTCATCCAATTTTCTGAGGGTATCCCGGCTAAGGGTTTCGGGATCTTCCAAAATGACAGCGGCCTTTTCGCCCGACAACAGCGTAGCGAGCTCTTTCATGTTCTCCACATCTGCAGGCCAAACTACATAGGGCTTCTTAGGGGAGCCCTCCTTATCTGGCCCAAAGATGATCATCCCAATGATGCACAGACTTACCATAGATAAGACGAGGGTAGCCCAGCGTTGCCTACGTTGCTTTTTTTCCAAGGCCTCTACACGTTGGAGATGATGCTCCAGGGTAGCAACCGGATCTGTATCGAGTCTTCCCATATGTCATTCCTAGTTATATCAGAAGGCCGTACAAAAAATAGGCCGATGGCCCGGATGTTATTTCAGGTAAAGTAACCGGAGCTTTCCCCGGAACCTGTAGAAGAGGAATTACCCAAGGTATGCCTGGTGATCGTCCATGAAAAACCAAGCTGAGATGCTTCTTCCTGGCTTGTAAGATCAGCGGGACAAGGCTTCAAAAATTATTTGATGAATCAGGTAATTTTGAGCTAAGTTTACTTTTGGTCAAATTTTAATGGCCTGTCGCTGATTCAAGAAGTAATTGATTGTCTGCTTTTCTATGCACCTCGGCCTTCTTTCTGATCCCAATCATTTCCACACCCGAAAATGGGCCAAGGGCCTTCTGAATGCAGGTCATAAGCTGACGGTTTTTAGCTTTTTTGAAGGCCAAATCCCTGGAGCTACCTGCGTAAAAATTTCCCCACCCTTCACCTACAAGGGCCGAATCACCTATTTTTCCTATTTTTTTGCTCATCAAGCCCTCCTGAAAGCCCTAAAAAAGGTAGACCTAGACTTCCTGATTTCTATCCATGTCACCCCTTACGGAGTCTGGGCTGCCAGGACAGGTTTTCGCCCCCTCGTCCACATAGCCATGGGGGCAGATATTTTGGAGTATCCCCCCCGGCTCAGTCAATTGGACATCCCCCGAGAAAGGCTGTACAGCAGCAACAGCCTACACATTCCTCCCCCTTTTCATTCGACCCTATGGCCGATGAAGTGGAATATCTTTCGTCGAAATGTAGCCATGGCTCTCAGAAAGGCGGATTTTGTCTTAGGCGATAACCGACTCCTTGTGGATGCCCTACATCGATGGTTTCAGGTACCCATGAATAAGATTCAGCTCAATCGATGGGGAATAGAACGTGATCTTTTTGAGATAGAGGAGAAAGCTCTTTCCAGACTCCGCAGTCGGTGGAAAATAAAAGCAGGAAGGAAGGTAGTCCTGGCTCCCCGGGGATTAAAACCCGTCTACCAGGGGGACCTTATCCTGAAAGCTTTTGAAAAAATTCTTTTTCAAGGGGAAAATCACCTGCACTTTGTGATGCTCAGTGCAGGATATCAGGCTCCCGAAGAGGTAGACATAAGGGCCAGGAAACTGGATGACCACTACGACAATTTTACCTATGTCCAGTCCCTGATCCCCCGTGAAGAAATGGGGGCGGTCTGGAGCCTGACTGATGCTTTCGTCATTGCACCGGTCTACGATGGGTATTCCAATGCACTTAGTGAGGGGCTGTACGTAGGTGCCATTCCCTTTCTAAGTGATATTCCTGCCCACCGTGAGGTAATAGAGGAGGGGGTAAAAGCCAGGCTTCTGAGCCCTTTCTCAGTAGGGGGGTTGGCAGACGAATTGGAGCAGTTTAAGGAAGAGGAGGGCAAATGGAAGGCAGAATGTTCAGCTCACAACAGGGAATGGATTGAAAAGCATGCGATGTTGGACAATAACATAGAGCGCTTTGTGGAAGCTTTGGAAAAAATCAAGATGGGGAGTAATTCTTAGCTTTGACCCCTGCCATTCGGAGCATTTCCCAAATCAGATAAGCCCCGAGCAAGGTACAGCATAGGCTATAGAGGATAACCTCTCCCTTGGCATCCAGGTACTGAACACCGATAAGGAGGGCCATCCCGCGAATGATGAAACTTCCCATCTGGTACCTGAACTGGAAGCCTAATTTTCGCTGAATATCCATGATGAAGGAAAGGGGAATAGCCAATAGGGTGATATAAACCCAGGGCATGAGCCAGCGAATGTAGGTGCCGGTTTCGTACCAACTTTCATCCAGGCCCCAGGCAATAAGGGAGGGAGCCAGAGCCATGATGAGGATGGCGGGAAGCAGGCCCCCCAAAGCCAAATAGAAAAAGGTCTGGCGGGTGAGCTTGGCAAGGGCTTGCTGACTTTTAATTCTGGCCTTGGATGCCTGTTCGTAGAAAACATCTCCTACGGCCTTACTGATCATGGCAAAGGGCATCATGAGGGCCTTTTGGGCAAGGTGAAAATTTCCTGCCACCTCCTTCCCATAGGCTGCTGGAAGAAAAAACATGGGCAGTTGGCTAGACAGTACATTGAGCCAGGCAGAACCCATGCCCTTCTTGGGAAAATCCTGGTAGAGACGGGCCATTCGCCCAAATTGGAGGAGGGAAAAGGGCTGTGGATGATCTCGGAGATAACTGAGGCTATCGAAAATCAAAACCAGGGCTGCTGCAACCTGACCGATGACTGAGCCAAGCAAAAGGCCGGGAAAGCCCCATCCTAGATAGCCAAATAGGAGCATAAATATCCCGCCGATGATAGGCTGGGCCATTTTGCTGTAGGTGAGCCGGGCATAGTGCCCGTGTCGGTTGGCATAGATGCGAAGAGGTTGATTGATACCCTCCAACAAAAGACTGATGAGGAGGAGGTACTGCCAGGAGTCCAGTTCATCTGTCTGTATAAGAGCCCAAAAAGCCGATCCCCCCAGCAGAAGAATGCCCAGGACCAGCAGGCTAACAGCCATGTTGAGCAACAAACAGAGTCCGAGAAGACTGCCGGCATCCTCTTCCTTTTCCGGCAGCATGATGGCAAGTTCGTAGCCCCCATTGAGGGCAATGGCCAGGCTGGCCTGTACGGCAAGAAAGACTCCTCTGATTCCAATATCCTCGGGGGTAAATAGGTAGGCCAGCAGAGGGAGGATCAGGAAGGAAAATATTTGAGCAGCTAGGGTTCCTGAAAAAACGGTAAGGATATGTCGCCCGAATTCTGATTTTCGGATTTTTTTCCTCAGTTCCTGCCACTTTCGCCTTACCATACCTCCAGGCCTCGTTTTAGCTTGACGGTCTGTCGGCAGCTTTCATTGGCAAATACGGTTAGCGTTACCGTGTAGAGGCCAGGCAAGTTGTAGGATTTGAGTGGATCTTCCTTGGTAGAAGTGGTTCCGTCTCCAAAGTCCCACAAAAAGCGGTCTCCATAATTATGGATGGCCCGAAAGCGGGTGGGAGTTTTTCGGTCTATCCGATAGTCTTTGGCCCTGACAAAAATATCTGCCCGTATAGAGTCCTGGGGCAATTCGTCGATGCGAAGCAGCCAGAAGTCCTTGTTTTTGGAGGGGATTTGGGTGAAATAATTTTCCTTATGGCCAATGGCGTAAAATACTCCCTTTCTGTATTCCAGCACATCCGAGCATCTTTCATCGCTGGGGCCTCCATAGGTATGTGTCCACATGCGTTTGCCCATTTCATTGGTACGGATGACCCAAAAATCTTCTCCTCCCTTGCTGTATTTGCCTTTCTTGCCTAGTGTGGGCAGGGAAAATCCTCCCATGATAAATCCTCCATCTGCCAGAATGTCGAGGGAAACCAGTTTCTCATTATTGGGGAAGGAGGGACGATAATCGGCGATACGTCTTCCATCGGCAGTGAGCAGCATCCACCAGAAGTCAGACCCACTGGTCTCACTGACATAGGCTCCGGCGAGCATGATTCTCTTATCCTTGGTTTCCTTTACATCAGAAAAAAAACCTCCGTAAGGGCAGTAAAAAGACTTTTTCCACCGGGTCTTCCCACTTTGAGCGAGGCGCATAAGTAGGCCATTACCGAGGTGGCTGGTACGGCTGTTGGCCCAGTCTGGAGAATTGGTAAAGCCAGCCAGAAGGTAGTCGCCATTTTTGCTCAAAGCCACTGCCGAAGCCCATTCATGACCCTGGGCACCCATTACCTTGGAGTAACGGGGAGTGCCCTTGGTATCCACTTTAAGGGCCCAGATATCGCTCATCCCATTGTTGGCCTCTACATCGCCATCGGAGGAGTGGGCCACTCCGGAAATGAAGAACTCTTTGTAGACTCCCTCCACGATAGAATTGGCCTGATCGAGTCTGCTCCCTCCGTAGCTCTCCAGCCATTCGATGGTTCCCCTGCCGTCCAGTTTGCCTATAAAGAAATCCCCCCAGTATTTTTCGTCTCCTTTTTCTTCGTGTAGGATGAGAGAGGAAGTAACCCCTACAAACATGGCTCCTCCGTCCTGAGTGGGAGTCATGTCGCGGATTTCTTCGCATCCGGTAAGGGCGACTTCCTGTTCCCAGATCATTTCTCCGGTAGTATCTACCTTGATGATCCAAATACTGGGACAGTCAGGCCATTCTTTTTCGCCCGTGAGGGTATTTCCACCGATCAAAAGGTTGCCATCAACGGCCTTTACGATCTTACTTGGGATATCGATCCCTTTATTATCATAAAACCGCTGGAAAGTAAGGGTAGGAAATTTCTGTCCATAGCAAAGGGGGGTTGCGAAAATGAGGAAGTAGGGTAAAAATTTCTTCATGAGAAGGCATTTTTATATGGGGTAATGGGAACCGGGGCTTTCGCAGCTACGAATTTACTATAATTTTGACGACCGAGGACAAAAATCCTTTGTCCCGGCGGCTTTTACATCCTCTACCTACTTGAGAAGCATTTGGGCTTCCTAGGGCTTTACCTGTTTCAAAGCACGGAGTTGCCCTGTCTTTTGAAGGTCCAAAACCGTCTCTTTGTATATGCGGTAGTCCCCCTCACAGTGAGAAATGTCGCGCAGTTCGTCTCCGACCATGATAGGCAGGACCGGATGGGTATCCCTGCGCATGGCGTATTTGACTTCTTCCTGAAGGTTGAGGTGGACCAGGCGGTGAAAATGTGAGGAATGGCGGAAAAAGTAACGCTTGCGGAGGTTGGCGGCCTGAAAGAGGGTCTCCGCAACGAGGGAGGTATCCTGAAAGCGCCTGAAGTGATGCCTCAATCTGCGGGCCAGGGCTCCGGCAAAGATGGAATCCTCCAGGGTAATGTTATCCTTCCAGGCAGCACAAAGCAGGCAGACGTGTTCATTTTGCTCTATTAACCAACTGCTGAGCAGGCTGATGTTGCTGAAAGAACCGACGATGATTTCTTTGGCATTGCGCTCCTGAGCTGCCTTGATCGCCCGGGTTCCATTGGTGGTGGTCATGGCTATGTGCTTGCCTTCAACCCGCTCACGGGTGTAGGAAAAAGGAGAGTTGCCCAGGTCAAACCCTTCGACTTTTACTCCTGCTCTTTCTCCCCCTACCAGGAAGCCCTTTTCCCTGAAAGACATGGCCTGTTCGATCTCCGCCACAGGTACGATGAGCTCTGCTCCGTGATCAAAGGCCACCGACATGGTGGTAGTCGCCCGCAGGATATCGATCACCACCACAATGGCATCTGATACGTCAAACTGATCGATCAAAGCAGGGGTCAGGCATACATGGACAAACTTCTTTTGATTCATAGCCGCAAAAATATAATAAACAAAGGTTATTCACTAAGAGGTTGCTTAGTTTTGTAAACTTCAGTTTAGTGGCAGGATGCTTAGGTTTTGATTCACCAATTTTTTTGTGGTTTAGTGCTGCTACCATGAGAAAAAATGCAACCCCAGGTTTCTTGAAAGCCAAGGGTAGACGGAAAGGATAAATCTCAAATAAGCCCCAAGCCCTGTGTCAACAATCACTTCTTGTTCGGATAAGACACTTCAAACTTAAATTAATCAGGCAGAAAAACTTAAAAACCCTATTTTTTCAGGAAAACAAGATTAAGCTATGTGTATTGGAAATGAATGGCCATGCATATTTACGAATCTAAGAAAATTACTCTATTTGCAAGCTTGTTTTTTTGCCTTCTACCAGGGTATTTCACCTTAGCTTCTTAGTCTAATTCAGTCTTCTTAACTTTCGGGCCAAATTTTCTTCCATGCGTATTCATCTTTTTCTGCCCTTACCTGTCTTGCAGGCTGCTCTCCAGCAGACCTTTGATTCTCCCATGGCATGGATGGACCCCGAAGAAATGGACAAGTCCCTGGCAGAGGTGGATGTCCACCCCACTGGACCTCTACAATTGAGCAGCCATGAAGGAAGCCTCGAAAGCCTCCTTCCTCTCAAGGCCGGAATCAAATTACGGAGAAGCGGAAATTCTTTTCTGGCAGGAATCCCACAGGTAGAAAAGGTCGATATGGACCTCTTGGTAATATTTACCACTCAGTTGAGCCTAGAAGAAGACTGGAAACTTAAAGCCCGGTCCAAGGCCGGGTACCAGTGGACCCGAAAGCCCTCCTGGGGAGGTGGATTCCTAAAACTCCCCATTACCTCCTTTGTAGGGCCTATTCTCAAGCGAGAATTGGAAAAAGTTGCTGCCAAGGTGGACGCCTTTATCATGAAGGAGGTCCAGTTAAAGGATATCCTCTGGGAAACCTGGACCTTCCTTCAGGCTCCCATTCACATCCCTACGGAAAGTCAAATAGACCTTTACCTGGACCTTAACTTACCCAGAGAGGAGGTAATCGGCTCAGAAATCAAGGTTGAAAAGGGGGAGATGTCCATGGTTTTTGACCTGGATTTGCCTCCCATGGCCCTCGAAGTAAGATCCAAGCCCTCTCCTCAGTCCCCTCCCAAACTTCTCCCTGCCTACCGAATGCAAGAATTGAAGGTAGAGGAGGAAGAGGTAGACCTGAAAGCTTTTATCACTTTTGAAGAAATAATTCGGCTCCTTGAGGAAATGTCCCTGCGTCCCGACCTTCATACCCCCCTCCATCTTCGCTCACCTGCGCTTCGCCAGGAGGGAGAAATCCTAGACCTGGGAGCTATGGTCGAGGGTAAAAGGAGAAGCATCCCCATAAGAGGACTCCTGGCTTTACGTGGGAAAATAAGCTGGGACCAGGAGAGCAGTCTCTTTTACCTGGACAACTTTTCTTTTCGCCTGCCCAAGGCCAATCTACCACTCAAGATCGCTTATTCCCTCAACAGGAAAGCCTTCAGAAGGGAAATTAAGGCGCTGGTGGAAAAAGAGATGAACCAGATAAAGACTAAAATTCTATCTGATATTTTGGAAAATATTCGCCGCTTCGAAGTCAATACCCAGGTCAGGCTTAGGGTCCTCAAACCTGAAGTTATCCTAAGAGATGTGGAGGTAGGAAAGGAGGAACTGGCCTTCGTGCTGACCCTCAGGGGACGGCCTGAAGTAGAAATCAAAGAATTGGAATTTTGAAGCGATTAAGTTCAGCTCTTGTTCTATACCTGGAGCAACGCCCCTAGCGATGGAATCTTTCACACTTGACTGGAAAAAGGAAGAAAACTGGCGGATCATCCACTCCCGGGTGTAGGGGGACGGGAGGACGATTGTTTTCGAATTAAAGCCGGAAAAGGCCTTTGTTGAAGGGGAAAGGGCCCTTCAGTTTCTGCGGCTTACAGGAGAAAAACCGGATGCAAAAGCTTTTTTTCAGAGCTTTAGGTAAGAATACCAAAAAATCCAGAAAGAAGTCTCAATTGAATTTCTAGACATGGGTCTGGCCCCCGATATTAAAGCCTTCGAAATCAGAGGGATCAGACGGGAGGAAATATACGAAGCAGCCCACGCCCTCCTGGCTCCCGGAAATCAAAGTCTTCTCTTTCACCTTCATTTTTTTCCAGCCTTCGTTTTGTAGGCCAATCTCTCAAGCAGAGCCTTTTGTCGGTGGGCATGCTGCCTGAGGAAAAGGAAGGGAGAAGCGACTCATTGCCCGCTGCAAAATGGACCCTTCCGGATTTTATGATTCCTTTTGCCCATCCCTTACATCCCCTGGATTTTTTCTACTATGATGTGAGCGAGGAATCCGGAAAAGCAGAGGTGGCTTGGGCAAGGTTTTTGCTGAAAAGAGAAAATAATCTCTTCATCGGGATGAATATTTCCAATAAGGATGAAAAGAGTGTCTTCCTCAGATGGGATAAAGGAAGGCAGGTAATGGTAAACATAAGTCCTAAGGGCCTGACCTACCGCAGTGATTACCGCTTTTTTCCCTGTAGAGGGTGAGGGTGTAAGTTTTAGTCCCCCGACCCAGCCTCTCTTCAGTCTTCACAAATCAAAGAAGGTTTTCTTACCTGTCCATTTTGTGAAAATAAAATCTTCATTGATTCGTATTGAGTATATATTTGAAAAACTGGATTTTTTTAGACTTTTATGGGCTGATTCTTACATCGCTCTTATGTGCTAAGTTTATGTAAGACTTTATGGAAACACGTCTATCTGTTATATTAACATTTAGTGAGGAATATTTGACTTGAAGGATCAATCGGCTTATGCCTAAACACATTTACATACTGCTTCTGGGGCTTGTCCTTTTTTCCTCTCATACCTTGGCCCAGCAAAAGCTCGTGGATTCCCTCCACAAAGAACTCGATTTGCATCAGGAAGCAGATACAGCCAGAATTCGCCTACTCGTCCAACTTGCTTTTGCCTACAGAAACACCAGCCCGGAAGAATGTCGCAGGTTGGCCGGTGAGATCAAAGACCTTGCTCTCCGAATCAATTATAAAAGAGGAGTAGGGATCAGCCATCAGTTAAAGGGAGTCAGCTACGCCATACAAGGAGACTTCAGCGAAGCATTGAATGCTTTTTTGATGTCCCTGGATGTATTCAAAAGTACACAGGATTCAGCCTCTATTGGGAGGTCCCTTTCCAACATTGCTGGCATCTACTACAATCAAAATAACTTCAAGCAAGCAGAAAAGTATAGCAGACAAGCCCTGGAAATTGTCATAAATCAAGGCGATCCGGAGTCTATCGCAACCACCAATCAAGGCCTTGGAGTCATTCAGGTAAAATTGGGTAAGTATGACGAAGCAGAGCGCAGGTATGAAGTAGCCCTGGACATATTTAAAAAGGCTGGCAATGCGCAGCGGGTGGCAGGAGTTTACCAGGCTATGGGCACCCTTTTTATTGATAAAAATGAACCCGGGCGTGCCCTCAACTACCTCCATCAATCTCTTGAAGTAAGAAAGGAAATTGGAGATCGGGTGGGAACTGCTGCTGTCCTCTTGGCTTTGGGGGAGTTGCAAGCCGACCTTAACAGGTATACAGCAGCAGAAAAATCCCTCGATGAAGCCAAACTCCTTGCTGAAGATTTGAGGCTAAGTACAATTCTGGCGGGAGTCTACGAGGAAAAAACCAAGATCGACGAAGCCAGAGGAGATTATCGGTCGGCCTACCAAAATCAAGGCAAATGGATTATTTACAAAGACTCTGTCTATAAAAAGGGCGTAGAGCAAGACTTGGCTTCCATGAAACTTCGCCACGAGGTAGAGGAAAACCTCAAAGACAATAAGCTGTTGAAGCAGCAACAGGAACTCCAAGATGTCAAACTTAGTGAACGGGAAGCCACCATCCGCAGCCAACAAATTGTAAGTGGAGCCGCTATCGTAGTGGCTATCATCCTTGCCATATTTATATTTATTCTCATATCAAGCAGGAAAAAAATTCAGGAATCCAATACCCTGCTCAGAGAGGAACAGCGAGAGCATATCAAAAAGCAGAAGGAACTCGAAGAACTAAGCAGAACCAAGGATCAGTGGTTTGCCATGGTCTGCCATGATTTCAAACAGCCCTTTTCCTTCATGCAGGGGGCTCTGGGACTGCTCAACGGAGGGAGCCTGGAGCCTCACGAAAGAGAAATGCTACTCATAGAGATGGAAGAAAGGGTGATCAACAATTCCCTCATGCTCGACAACCTTCTTTATTGGGCTCAGGATCAGCAGCATGGTATCGTCATCAAGAGAGAGCAACTGGATATTGAGCACATCATCAATGAAAATATTTTCCTCCTTGACTCTGTCATCAGGAAGAAGCAGGTAGATATTCAGAATAATATCCAAAGTACTTCCCTCGTCTGGGCAGATCGCAACATGATGCACCTGGTGGTCAAAAACCTCCTCGACAATGCGATCAAAATCAGTGGTCTAGGCGGTAAAATTCGGATCAACGAAGAAACTCAAGACAAGAGCCTCGTCATACACATTGGTGACTCCGGTCAGGACATTCCTAAGCAGTACCTTGAAAAACTCTTCGATTTTGATCAAAGGAGGGTATTGGAAGGAATTACCAAGGAAAGGGGAATCGGTCTCAACCTTATTCTGGCAAAGGATTTCATAGAAAAAAATGAAGGGGAAATCTGGGTGAGAAATGTTCCGGGCAAAGGCAATGTATTTAGTTTTTCCCTTCCTTTCGCAGGCAAAAAAAACTTGACACCCAAAGAATCGGTTAACTGGAAAGAAGCCTAAAAAGACGAGCCCCAAGCATTCCGAATGGGAATTGCGAGGCTACTTAGATCAAGATATAGAATATTCCACAAAGACCACTTCTTCGCTGGCATAGGTGACAGAGAAGCCTACCAATTTATTTTCTTTCTCAACGTAGACTTTGGGAAGTAGATCCTCTCGAATGGCTCCAAAATCGTCAATCACCGGGATGCCCAGGTCGTCTTCAAGGGCATAGATACCCTCAATAAACTCGTCCAGTTTGCGGTCATCCTGGGTCAGGTATTCCAGCAGTTCGGGGCTCATCTGCATGCCCAACTCATTGAGCATATGTTTGGCGTCATTCAATTGGAAGTTTTTTCGGCCTTCCTTTCGTTTGAATCTGGGGATCAGACTTTTGACAATGCGCCTAAGTCGGTGATACTCCGGAGGTAATTCTGCCATGATCAAATGTGATTTTGGGGTATATCTATGAGGGGAAGGCGGCTCATGCGAAGGAGGACCTGTGCGGTGGTGAGCACATCCTTTTCGCAGTACTTTTTGATCCTTTCGATGTCATTTTCTTCCCAGTACACAGCTCTGACCTGGCTGCCATTGATGTCGTCCTTTGGAGAAGGCACATCCAGCACAGCAGAGAGAAGGTTTAGGCTGGTGTAGGCCTTGTAGTCTCCAAATTTCCAAAGCTCCATGGTATCCACAAAGCTGACTTCCCAGGGCTTTTTACCCTGTATTCGCAGGATATAAGGAATTTCGAGGCCGTGAATGAGGTAACGCCGTCCCAGGTAGGGAAAGTCGAATTCCCGGCCATTATGAGCGCAAAGCGAACGACCTTCACGGGAACGAGTAAAGAGGTCTACATCTCGCCCGAAAGCTTCCAAAATAACCCTTTCCTCAGTGTCGTAGTAGGACTTGAGCCTGATGTCCGGTTTGCTTTCATTGTCAAAGCTGATGAGTCCACATGAAATACAGACCACACGGCCAAACTCAGCGTGTATGCCGGCCTTTTCCAAAAACAACTGTGAAATTTCCTTTTCGGGCTCGGCTCGCTGGTAACGGCGGACCTTGGCATCCCACATTTCCCGCATGCGGGGGCTCAACTCCTCATAGGTCGGAGCCATAGGGACAGTCTCGATGTCCAAAAACATCAGGTTTTCGATCTGAGCTGGGGTAAACATATGTCAATCTTCTTAGGGAAATACAAGATGGTATTTTCCAAGGTAAATGCTTGAGATCAAGACTGCGAAAACGAGGGATACACAAAGGCAAAAAGACCTGTAGCATATCCGATTTTTCACCTATTATAAGGATTCCTTCAGGTCGAAGGAAAATAAGTTATTCACAAAAAGAAGGAGATCTCCAGCCCCAAATCTGTCATTTTACCGCTTTTTGATCCTTGACCCGGCCGTTTTCTTCCAGTTCTTCGGCCATAGGAAGGAGCTCAAGGGCGCGCTGCAAGGTGCGGTCCCTTTGATGGATGACCGGGTAGAAGCCATCATCGTTAAAAAGCCTCCTCCCAATAAAGGCCTTCAAATTGTTGAAAATAATGGCCCGGGAATGGGCCGCCTGACCGCTGTTGTAGGGCACTTCTTTCTCCTCTGCAAACTTGATGAAGTCCATCATCGTGTGGGAGGAAATGTCAAAATTATTGACAAAAGTCCTGGCATCGGGATACTGATTGACCATTTGGGGATGGGTATCAACAAATTCCACCGCAAAACGCCAGAATATCTGGTTGACGCGAAGTTCGGTAAGATAGCGGCTTCCACCGGTGGTATCGTTGGGGACAAATACATCGGGGTAAATTCCGCCCCCCCCATACACTGCCCGTCCCGAAGAGGTCTTGTATTTGAGAGAATCGGGAAAGGAAATTTTGGACTCATCAAAAAACTCTCCTGATTCATATCTGTCGATGAGGTCATTTTGGTATTCCTCATCGCTTTTGTGATAGGGCTTCTGTATGCACCGACCACTGGGGGTATAGTATTTGGCAATGACGACACGAATGGCTGAACCATCCTCGAAGTTTTCCTGAATTTGTACCAATCCTTTTCCAAAAGATCGGACGCCGACGATGATGCCACGGTCGTGGTCCTGTATGGCACCGGCTACAATTTCGCTGGCCGATGCCGAGCCGTAATCCAGTAGGACGATGAGGGCTCCCTCTTCAAATTTGCTGAGGGCGGAGGTGGCGTAATACTCATTTTTACTTTCGGGAATACGCCCCTCTGTAGAGACAATAATCTTCCCTGAGGGTAAAAACTCATCGGCGATGCGATAGGCCTTAGTCATGTAACCACCGGGATTGCCCCGAAGGTCGAGGACCAGTTTTTTCATTCCTTCCTGTTGGAGGCGGGTGAGGGCCTCGTTAAATTCGTCGTAGGTCGTCTCGGCAAATCGGGTAATGCCAATATAGCCCGTCTGTGGGCTGATCATGTAGGCATAGTCTACAGAATTGAGGGAAATGCGGTCCCGGGTTACGGTAAATTCGAGCAGGCCCTTGTGTCCCCTTCTCTTAATGGCAAGGTCTACCTTTGAACCTTTGGGACCTTTGAGGTGGCGCATCACATCAGTGGTGCTGATGTTGATCCCTGCCACGTTCTTTCCGTCGACTTTGACGATGCGATCTCCGGCCATGATGCCAATTTCTTCGCTGGGACCCCCGGCCAGGGGTGTTTCGACGTATATGGTATCTTCAAGAATGTTAAATTGGATGCCTATGCCATCGAATCCACCTTCCATCTGCTCGCTCATTTGGCTGAGGTCTCTGGGAGGAATATAGGCAGAATGAGGGTCAAGGTTGTCCATGATACCTTCTACCGCATCCTGGATGAGTTCTTCGTGGTTGGGCTTTTCGACGTAGTTAGTTTCGATGAAATATAAAGCCCGCTGAATTTTTTTGATGCCTCCATCTATTTGGTAGACGGGGCTTCCGGGTGTGCTTTCTTTTATTTTAAATCCGGCCACCAATCCTATGAAGATAAAGATAAGGGCCAGAAGAAAATATTTTAATATCCTACTCATGAATTCAAATTTAGGTGAAAAGCAGCTTTTTCAAAATTTTTGCCAAGGCTCTCCAGCAGGTTTGCCTCACTCGACTGACCCAAGGGACTCAAAAAGGAAAAAGTACCTTATTAGACCCCTTGTAGCTATATTTGTTTGCATTTTCTTTGCAGCCTGTGCGCCTACCTATCTGATTAAGGAAAATAAAACCGGTAAATTCGAGGTAGGAGAGGATTGGCCGGCAGTAGAGGACTTTTTTTGGAAGGGCATGACCGTATTGGATACGACTTTTGAAGAGGGAGGATACAACTGGGGGGTTCAAATCCTGGAAAATGAAAAAGGAAGGGTGCTAATCGAAGAAGATTTCTTTACCGAAGGCAGGATCAATCGCATCCGGGTGGAGCATCCCCGGTGGAAAAGCCAGCAGGACATAAGAGTGGGACAGAGCTTTGGAGAGGTCAGAGAAAAATTCTCCAAGGGTTCCGCTGTCTACCTCTCTCGCTACCAGCGCCTTGACCTCATTACTGTTCAGAAACCATCCGTCCACTATTTGTTTCAGGTCGATCGTCCCGAATATTGGATGGAACAGGAAATCATTATCATTGATAAAATTCCTGACTCCCTCAAGCTCACCGCTATCGTCATCATGTAAACAGGCCCTTTGGGATCAAACTCATGAAACAGTTATTTTTTCTCTGTATTGTCCTTCTCTTATTCAGCCAAGTAATGTTGGCCCAGGACTTTAAACCTCCGGTAAAGATGGGGGTGGGGCTTACCGCCAATAATTACCTTGGAGATTTTAATGATCCGGGGTACTTTCGTTTATATTCCGGAGTTGTTTTTTCTATCCAAAAAGCTACCCGAAAGCCCATCAATCTTCATCTCAGAGCGGGATTTGGAAAATTTGCCGACCAGGTCGACGGGGCAGCACTTCCCTCTGCCTCCAATACCTTTGTAGAGACTTCTTATATCCACGGCGAACTAGGCCTGACCTACCGTCTCTTTCCGGCCAAGCGCTTTCAACCTTTGCTCCATCTCGGATTTGGCTTTGTGAATTTTACCCCCAGAGATGTAGAAGGCCGCAAACTCATCAGGAATAATGGGCCCCTTTCTCAAGGCGCCTCCACCAATACCTTTATCCCTCAGGTTCCGGGGGGCCTGGGTTTCGAGACACGCCTCAATCCTTATCTTTCCCTGGAATTCCTTTACAGCTATCGCTTTATTCCTTCTGACTACCTCGATAACTACGCCGAGCCATCGGAAGGCGCCTTCTCCTTCGACGCCTTACAGTCTTTGGGTATTTCCTTTATGTTTTCACTTGGAAAAGGCCCTGAAATGCCTCCCAAAAGGAGGAAGCCAGCTAAAAAGGCAGAAAAGCCCCTTGAAATTATTCCCGAAGGATAAATGTCCCTCCTCCTCATTTTTCCATGTCAGCGATCCACTGTCGGACCACCTCAAGTCCCTCTTCGTGGATGAGTTTTCTGCCCACTTCCGGCATCATGATTCCCGGATCATCTGAGGCCATGCGATAAACGAGGATAGACTGATCAGGCTTGCCTGGATATATGTCGTATTGAAGGTCTCCTGAACCCCTACCTGCCGCCACCGGCGTCTTATAAACCCCATAAACGGAGGGATCATCCTGCCCTATGTCGAGAAAGAAACCGCTGGTTGAGGCAGGACCCCGGGGATTGTGGCAGTGGGCGCAGTTGATGTCCAGCCAGGCCCTGGCCCGCTCTTCTGTAGTCCCGGAACTGGGATCGCTCCACCTGGGGACTGTGGGGATTGTACTCCTATCCTCAGGGAGGCCTTCGAGGAGGCCCATACTTTTCCAATGGGCCAACTGGTTTTTTTCTCCCCTACCATAGTCATACATAGAATTGAGTTGGCGGGCCGAAGGTCCTATTGGGGTCATCTCTCCCTCCCAGCTATGGCAGCTCTTGCATTGATTCAGGTTGGGCATGACGTAGTCGACCTTCCTTTTCCTTCCCTTTTTATCCTTCCACTTTACTCCGGTGATGCCTCCGGCTACCTCCAGAAAGGCTTCGCTTTGATCTTCATTCCAGTGATAGGGCAAGGCCTTCCAGCCTTTTTCTTCGTGAATCAAAAGGCGGGTTTCGATGAGTCGCCTACCCTTTTCCGGTTTGCGCTCATCATAGGGATAATAAAAAGTCTTGATGATGGTGGTACCAATGGGAAAACCTAATACCCGAGAGGGATGGTAAGTAGCTGGACTTCCCTCCGGCCATTTGATAAACCTTTGTTTCCAGGCATAATCTGTAAATAAGGGCGTATTCAAACTGTAGGGTAAGACTCCTTGGGCTGGCTTCTGGTCTGATGGTTTTCCCTCGAAAAAACCGTATTCACTGAGTCTTTCAGGGTAGGCGGAAAGGTCATCTGCCTCCTTACGGGGAGCAAAGCCAATGAAGATCAGGGGAAGCAGGGATAAAAGAAGATATTTTTGAATCTTTCTCATTTGCTTACTTTTTGGATGGACTTAGAGAAGGAGGGGCAAGAGAAGGACGGGAACAATCGTAGGGGCTGGCATCTCGCTTTACATTTTTGAAGTCATTAGCGGCGTCCATGTTGACGAAGTCTCCATTTTCATTGTTGCGCACACAAATTCGATGTTCGTTCTTATAATTTCCATCCTTACCTATCTTATCCTCGTCCAGGATTCCGTCAAACCAAATATGAGGTATATCCTTTCTGAATAATTTGTAGGCCAAAAGTCCCATTTTGTGCCGAAAGGTGGGCCTTCTTTTCTCTCTTTGAAAGACATTGTCATGGATGTTTATGCGGGTGGGATAGGGATAATAGCCCTCATCGTTAATGGGTTTTTCTGTCATGAAGTAGGATATGATCGCCGTCCCAAAAGATCGGTTATCCTCGATGCGATTTTCAAAAACCTCGACATCGCTGGCTGCCAAAATGATAATTCCTGTCCCTGGGGGAATAAAAGCTACCGTATTTCCTTTAGGAGCGAAATTCTTGTAGTTGTTGTCATGAACATAATTGTCGCAAAGCCTCACATTGCTCCCGGCTTTTTTGGGTAGGTCGGGCAGGTCAAAGACCAGAAGGCCACCGGTATTTTCCCATGCCTCACAACCTTGAACATCCGCCATGGTAGAATTTTCGATCTCAATCCCGGCGACATTGTGGTAGGCCTTGGAATTCTTCACCAGGATATTGTGAGATTGGCCCACGTAAATGCCTGCATCTGAGGCGCCGATGGCTACACAGGACTCTATAAGCACGTCGGTGCAGGATACAGGGTAAAAACCATAGGCCCCATTGCTCTTTTTGGGTTTGCCTGTCCATTCGGTCTTTACATCAATCATGGAAATTCCCCGGGTGTTCATGACCTTGATGAGGTCGCCCTTGGCATCTTGAAGCGTTATGCCCATCAGGGTAATATTGGTGCTGTTATCGATCCGTATCCCCTCAGCTCCCTCCTTCTGACCCCTAAAAGAGATGATCGTTTGGTCCATTCCTCCCCCCCGGATGACAATATTTTTCTTGTCATCCATGGAAATCGATCCTGAGGAAACAAAATTGCCGGCGGGGATGTCTATGGTATCCCCAGCTTCAGCCATGATGAACCTGGTTTGTAATTCTTTGCGAATGTCTTTTTGGGCATGCAGGCTGGTACTACCTGTCAAAAAGAAAAGAAGTAGAAGTAGTCGCTCCATAAGATTTTTTCTCAAGTATTTGATAAACGGAATTTAACTAAATTTCTCCAGTAAATTAAGCGACATGCCCTTATTAACTGCTGATCACATATTTACCCCTGATCTCTGGTTGGAGAATTATGTGCTGGAAGTTGCGGAAGAAGGGATTATTCTGAACCTGAGACCCAGAAAAAGGGGAGAAAAGGTACAAAGACTTGGTCAGTATTTGGTTCCGGGTTTTATCAATGCCCATACCCATCTGGAATTGTCCCACCTGAAAGACGAAATTCCTCGGGGAAGGGGAATGGCAGGTTTTGCCTGGGAAGTCGTCAAAAGCAGATCGATGGAGGATGTTTTTCCCTTATCCAACAGGCAGAAAGCTATGGAAAAGGCCCTGCAGGATGCCTGGGAAGCTGGAGTCCAGGGCTTTGGAGACATCGCCAATGAGGGGAGTAGCCAGGAAATCAAGGGGCAATGGGAGTCAAGGATGACTTTCCATACCTTCGTCGAACTTATCGGGCTAAATGGAAGAATGGCAGCTAAGATTTTGGAGAAAGGACAGGAACTTCAGGCTGGCTTTGGCAAGGGCTCCCTTACCCTCCACGCCCCCTACTCAGTCTCTCCCCAACTCAGAGACCTTGTCTACTCCCTTCCAGGCCCTTTTTCCATTCATTTGCTTGAGTCAAAGGAAGAAAAAGAAGTATTTGAAAAAGGGGAAGGAGCCATGGTGGATTTTTTTCTGAAATTGGGCATAAAATTCAGAGCTATGGATGACAAAGACCCCCTCGAATACCTGCTCAAAGGCTTTCCCGAGAATAAGCAGAGCTTGTGGGTTCATCTGAAAGAGGCCAGTGGGGATCAACTCGCCCGACTGGCAGGGCTTGGGAAATCCTACTTTTGCCTTTGTCCCAGGTCCAATGAATACATCCACGGGGAGGGGCCTAAGCTGGATAAATTCCTTCCCTATGCCGACAGGATTTGCCTGGGTACCGATAGCCTGGCCAGCAACCATGACCTCAGCATTTGGGAAGAGGTGAAGTGGATAGGGGATCGTTTTCCGGCAATTGACCTTCACAAGATCATCAGTTGGGGGACTTGTCGGGGGGCCGAGGCCCTGGGGTTTGATGGGCTGGGGACCTTCCGCCGGGGCTCTTCTCCCGGGGTCCTTGTGCTGGACGGCAAAGATTGTCAACGCCTCTTCTGATCCCAACAAATTCGCTTATCTTTGCTTTGGCTTTAGCTTAAATCCGAAGTAACATGAGCATGAAAAGAAAGAAGAAGGGTGATCCGGGACTTATCCAAATTGATGACAAGCTGATCAGTGGAGACCTGAAAGACGAAATGTTTGCCTGTGACATCAGCGCCTGCAAAGGCGCCTGCTGCGTGGAGGGCGATGTAGGAGCTCCCCTCGACAAGGAAGAGCGTAAAGTCATGGAAGATATTTACCCCAAGGTCAAGCCCTTCCTTCGCAAAGAGGGGATACGTGCCATCGAGGATCAGGGTACCTGGATCAAGGATTGGACGGGGAGCTATTCAACTCCCCTGGTGGACAACAAGGAGTGTGCCTACGTTACTTTTTCTGACGAAGGGGTGGCCCTTTGTGGCATCGAACAGGCCCACGAAGCAGGGGAAATAGACTTCAAAAAGCCCATTTCATGTCATCTATATCCCATCAGGGTTCAAAAATACAAGGACTGCCATGCTTTGATGTACGACCGTTGGAGCATATGCGCGGCTGCCTGTGCCCTGGGCCAGGGAAAGGGCATTCGCGTCTACGAATTTACCAAGGACGCCCTAGTGAGGGCTTATGGCGAAGAGTTTTACGCAGAATTGGATAAGGTGGTAAAGGAGTTAGACTGGGAAGAGGAATAGGAACTGCTGTTATTTTATGACTTGGTAGTTGGTCAAGGCCTTATTCTATAGACTTTTTAAGTAATCATTTTTAGAGCCGCACATTATCTATGAGCCTTGTTTTCCCCAGGTAGGCAGCCATAAATGCATGGGGATGATTGTTTGGGTCCAGGCTGTCTATCACCTCAAGTGTTTCTCCATTCCGAATGTCAATGTAATCCAGTTTGGCCAGGGGATAGTTCTTGGCATTTTCCTCCACAAAGCTCATGGCCCCACTTACTGAGGGGAAGCGATCTAAGTTTTCCCTTAGCTGGGTCAAGGAATCATAGAGGTAAAGGGCATCTCTGCGTTCGGCGGGGCTGAGGTAGCGGTTTCTGCTGCTGAGGGCCAGGCCGTCATCCTCACGGATAATGGGGCAGGGGACGATGTCCAGGGGGAAGTGGAGTTCCTTTACCAGGGTTTGTACGATCAGCAATTGCTGGTAGTCCTTGAGGCCAAAGTAGGCTTTGGAGGGTTGGACAAGGTTAAAGAGAATAGATACCACTTGCACGACTCCGTTCATGTGTGTGGGGCGGGAGGCTCCCTCCATGACCTTGTCGAGATCGCGAATGTCAAAGCGAATTTGTACGGGTTTTTCTGGATAAATGTCCTTGGACCGAGGAGCAAAAACAACATTGACATCCAGGGAGGCAGCCAGTTCGATATCCGATTCGAGGCTCCTTGGATAATTGTCCAGGTCTTCACCAGGGGCAAATTGGGTGGGATTGACAAAGACACTGAGAACGCTCATGTCATTTTCCTCTACCGAGCGGCGGAGCAGGCTGGCATGGCCTTGGTGCAGGGCTCCCATGGTAGGTACGAAACCGAGTCGGATTTTAGAGGAAAGGCTTTGGCGCCATTGTCTGTAAGAAAAGATATCCGTAAATACCTGAATCATGGCAGAAGAAGGGAAGTCGGTAAAAAAGACGGTAGGCAAGCCCAAAAACTGCCTTGAATCGTTGCAATGCCGATAAGGGCGTTAATATAGGGAGGTAAATTGTTAAACCAAATATTTTTGATTATTTTTGCATTCTAAATATTGTTACCCCTAGAGGTAAAAGGTACTCACTCCTATAATTGTGACATAACATGAGCAAAAAATTGCGCATCCTCTATGTAACTTCCGAGATTGATCCATTCCTGAAAATGAGCAGCGCTGCTGATCTGATTCGTCTCCTTCCTCAAAGACTTCAAGAGAAAGGTCACGAGATCAGAATTTTTATGCCCAAGTTTGGGGTCATAAACGAGCGTCGCAACAGGTTGCATGAAGTGGTTCGTCTGTCTGGAATTAATATCAGAGTAGCCGGGGAAGAAAAGCCCTTGACCATCAAGGTGGCTTCCATTCCAAATGCCAAACTCCAGGTCTACTTTCTGGATAACGAGGATTATTTTAAGCGTAAATCAGTATTGACAGATCCTGATTCCGACACGTTTCACCTGGATAATGACGAAAGAGCGATCTTCTTTTGCAAAGGAGTGATCGAAACCGTCAAGAAATTGGGCTGGCCGCCTGACATTATCCACTGCCACGACTGGATGACTGCATTTATTCCCCTATATTTGAGAACGCATTACAAGGAAGACCCCATGTTCAAGCGAACCAAAACGGTCTTCACAGTATACAACAACGGATTCGAGAGTGAACTGGCCCAAAACTACCTGGATAAGGTAAGGGTGGACGGCATCGAAGATGAAAACCTAGACAACTATGACGGACCAAATTACGTCGGTGTTGTAAAAGGAGGCATTGCTCTTTCCGATGTTGTCACCAAAGGGCATCCCGAGATTGATGAGCAACTCGAAGCCTACATTGAGCAGACGCAAAATGAAAAGATCTACTTCGATTACGAAGACAAGGACCAGTACGTGGAGGGCTATCAAAAGCTCTACTCCGACATTTCAAACTAATTTTACCTTGAATTATTTTAGGAATTCATGGCTGACCGCTGCATTGCTGGCGGCAGCCATACTTTTTTTCAACGGATGCGAAGAAGGCATTGAGAGTGTAGGCCAGGAGGTACTTCCCGAAGGAGACCAGATCAACACCTTCTTCAACGACTCCCTCTCCATCGACATTAGGTCCATCCTCGTCGACAGTGTTAATTCGCAGCGGGCTGTCAGGGACCTTTTTGGCAATTATATCGACCCCCAGTTTGGTCGCATGGTCGCCACCTTTTTTACCCAGCTAGACCCCAGCCTTACAACGAGCTTTATTGAGGTAGCTCCAGAAGACCTCGTCTTTGACTCAGTGGTCTTGAAACTCGCCATCTCATCTTCCTATGGGCGGCCCGAAAGTCCCCAAATTCTTCAAGTCTTCGAACTTCAATCCCCCCTGCCTGAGGACAAGCTCAGTATCGCCCAAAAGGTACCTATAAACGGCAAGGAGCTATCCCAAAACTTTCGCTTTTCCCTGGAATCAAACCAGGGGCAAACCCAACTTTCTGTAAGGCTGGATGATGAACTGGGCCGCCGCCTCCTTTTTGCCGACTCGACAAGTCTGGCTACGGCTGCTAATTTTGCCGAATTTTTTCCTGGGATTTCAGTTTCTACCCAAAAAGTGGGATTTATCTCCCGTGAACCCGGAGCCATTTTTGAATTGAGTTCGAGTGGAGCCGGTACCCAGGTCGAATTATTCTACAAAAGAAGAGACCCCAATAACCAGGCCTTCTTCAATGAATCTGCCGTCTTTCCCATATCAGGAGGGACAAACCGGTATTTTTCCTATACCCGTGAGGACATCGAAAATACCCTCATAAAGGAGGAGTTTTTCGATCAGGACAGCAGCGATACCTATGAATTTATTCAGGGAGTCAACCTCATCCAAAACTTCATTCGCATTCCCGACCTTCAAGCCCTGGGCGACGTCTTGGTCAATAGAGGGGTACTTCGGCTTAAGGTAGCCCCTGAATTTTTGGGAAGTAATGAGCGTTTTACTCCCCCACAGACCATCGAGCTGTTTTATGCGGATGAAAATGGGAACCTGGATACCAACGAGGACGGACTGGTCAGAAGGGTCATACCCGCCCCTGTTCCTTATAATGAGGCCAGCAGAACTTACAATATTCCCCTGACCGATTACCTGAATGAGGTGCTCCTGGGCAATGAGGACAACAATGGGTTTATTATTCTTCCTCAATTTTCTAATATTCTGGTCAACAGAGCTGTTCTTGGAGGAAGTAAGCATCCTACCTTGGCTCCTGAACTGGATATTTTCTACATCAATTTTCCTCAATGATCCTTCAGTTTTTTTGAGGAGTTGATCCTACAGGAATGCAACAGATTTGGGTTTTGGGTGTGAAATATCCCGTCTTTGTGTTTGAAATTGACCTATTTTTCAGCGAAAATCCTTTTTTAGCTGTTGAGCCAGCCATTTTTTCCCTTTAAACGGGCTGGGTCAACGTTTTCCTACTGCACTCGTTAGATTAGCCTTGTAAGATTGGGGTAGCTTTTGGGAACCAAAGTTTTGCCCAAAAAAAAATATATTAGCCCCCACAAATGAATTGACATTCAGGCTAGATAGAGGAGGTAGACATTTCTTATCCACCCTCTTGCCTCGGATGACCCCTTACCTTCAAACTTTTTTTCTTACCTAAAGCGCTGCATGTATGTGTGGAATTGTTGGTTACATTGGACATAGAGAAGCTTACCCCATCATCATCGATGGTCTCAAAAGATTGGAGTATCGCGGTTATGATTCAGCCGGGATCGCCGTCATGAACGGTAAACTCCAGGTATTCAAAAAACAGGGAAAAGTCTCCGAGCTCGAAAATCACATCGGCGACGAGAAAATTCACTGTACCCTAGGCATGGGACACACCCGCTGGGCTACTCATGGCGAACCCAATGACACCAATGCCCATCCCCACTGGTCTCCATCCGGAAATTTTGCCATTGTTCACAATGGCATCATCGAAAATTACAGCGCTCTTAAGGAGAAACTCATCTCGCTGGGCCATGAATTTCATACGGGTACCGATACGGAAGTCCTGGTTCAGTTGATTGAATACATCTACGAAAAAGAGGATGTCAGTCCCGAGGAAGCCGTACGCCTGGCCCTTCGCGAGGTCATAGGTGCCTATGGCATCGTTGTCCTTTGTCAAGACCAACCTGGAAAGATGATTGCCGCTCGTAAGAGTAGCCCCATCGTCCTGGGAATTGGGGAGGATGAATATATCATTGCCTCGGATGCCACGCCTATTATCGCCTACACCAAGGATGTCATCTACCTCAACGACAACGAAATGGCTATTCTGACCCGCGAAGGCCATACCATCAAAAATATCGACAACGAACTGCTGGATCCCTACATTACCCGGGTAGAGATGGAGCTGGAAGAACTGGAAAAGGGAGGCTACGATTACTTCATGCTAAAGGAGATCTTCGAGCAACCCAAGTCCATCCAGGAAAGCATGAGGGGAAGAATCAATCCCAAAGACAATTCGGTCTGGCTGGGAGGGCTGGTTGACATGCACGAACCCCTCCGGAAGGTAAACCGTGTCATCATGGTGGCTTGCGGGACTTCCTGGCACGCCGGCCTGGTAGGAGAATATCTCTTCGAAGAGTTTGCCCGAATCCCCGTGGAAGTCGAATACGCCTCAGAATTTCGCTACCGGAATCCCATCATCAATGAAGATGACCTGGTCATCGCCATCAGTCAAAGTGGGGAGACCGCCGATACCCTGGCAGCCGTACAGATTGCCAAGGAAAAAGGAGCCCTGGTCCTGGGAGTCGTCAATGTAGTAGGTTCATCTATCGCCAGAGAAACCCACGCAGGGGTCTATATCCACTGTGGACCGGAGATCGGAGTGGCTTCCACCAAAGCCTTTACCTCTCAGGTTACAGTTTTGTCGCTCTTTGCAGCATTTCTGGCACAGTTGCGGGGCATTCCTTCACGTAGCCTCCAACCCATGGTCAATGAATTGCTCCAAATCCCGGAAAAAGTCAGGAAAATCCTGGAGCAAAATGAAAAGGTCATCGAAATCGCAAGGCAATTCAAGGATGCCGCTAACTTCCTCTATCTGGGTCGGGGCTACAACTTCCCCGTGGCCCTGGAAGGAGCCCTTAAGCTCAAGGAGATTTCCTACATCCATGCCGAGGGCTATCCCGCTGCGGAGATGAAACACGGCCCCATTGCCTTGATCGACGAGAATATGCCCGTGGTATTCATTGCTACAAAGGACGAGTCCTACGACAAAATAGTCTCTAACGTAGATCAGGTGGTATCCCGCAAGGGAAGGGTGATTTCTGTGGTAACGGAGGGCGATAAGACCATTCGTAACATCTCCGAATTTGTGATCGAAATCCCCGAGACCCATCCCTCTCTCTTACCCATTCTGACCTGCATCCCCCTTCAGCTGCTCTCTTACCATGTAGCCCTCATGAGAGGATGCAACGTAGACCAGCCCAGGAACCTGGCAAAGTCGGTAACAGTAGAGTAAATACTCATAACAAATCATGAAAAGGCAGGATGTCAAGTCCTGCCTTTTCTTTTTTTCGATAGCAAAAGCAAAAATGTTAGGGATTAGATAAGGGAAGTCGGGCCTTTTTGGATTTTTGCTAATGAGTTGAAGAATGAGAAATTAAATGCTACGTTTCCGCTTTCAATTTCAGAATGTAGACAACCCTCAAGGGCATTTGGGGTTCTCCCCTCTCATATACGCTTAATTGAAATGACAATGGTTTCCTCGAAAAATATACTCGTGATTGGTGCCTTGGGGCAGATTGGAAAAGACCTGATCGAAGCCCTGAGAAAAAAGTACGGAAAAGAAAGGGTATGGGCCAGCGACATACGCATGTCCGAAGATGTGGACGCAGCTCCCTTCCGTCAACTCGACGCCCTGGACGGCGATCAGTTGAAGGCCCTGGTTCAGGAAGAAAACATTGGGGAAGTCTACCAATTAGCTGCTATCCTTTCTGCCAAGGGAGAAGAAAATCCCCAATTGGCCTGGGAAGTAAACATGAAAGGACTGCTCAATGTCCTCGAAATTGCCCGGGAAGGTTTGATCGACAAGGTCTTTTGGCCCAGCTCTATCGCCGTCTTTGGTCCCCATTCACCCAAGAATCCCACCCCTCAACATTGTACTACAGATCCTACCACCATTTATGGAATCAGCAAATTGGCGGGGGAGCGCTGGTGTGCCTATTACCATAAAAAGTATGGGGTCGACGTGAGGTCTATCCGCTATCCCGGCCTGATCGGACACAGAGGCCTGCCCGGAGGAGGAAGCACCGATTATGCGGTAGACATTTACCATTCTGCTGTAAAAGGGGAGGCTTTTGAATGTTTTTTGGAGGCAAATACTTCCTTGCCTATGATGTACATGGAAGATGCGATTCGGGGGACAATAGAATTGATGGAGGCTGACGGGGAGGGCCTAAAGGTCCGCTCCTCCTACAACCTTTCCGGCATGAGCTTCAGCCCTAAGGAGATTTTTGAAAACATCCAAGGGCATTATCCTGAATTTAGCATCAGCTACCGCCCGGATTTCCGTCAGCAGATCGCCGACAGCTGGCCCAACAACATAGATGACAGGGCAGCCAGGGAGGATTGGGACTGGAAGGCCGCTTACGACCTAAGCGCCATGACAGAAGAGATGCTCCGTGAACTCAAAGTCAAATACGAGGCTGAATTGATTTCCGATAAAAGCGGAAGAGGCTGACTTTGTTAATGATTATCACGAATCATTTTTTTTGCGATACAATCACTAGCGCTGTTGGGGTTGAAAATAAGTTATTTATGATAACCCCAACAGCGCTTTAGCCATTCACTCGTGACAATCACTATTAAGTAGCCTCTCAACTTGTTTGGCGGGTTCCGGGGAGAACGTCCAGGAGCTGATTCGGCTGACTGGCCACAAAGACTGGTGAGGCAGGTACTAACTGCTTTTCTTCATGAAATCCCCAGAGGACTCCCAGGCCATCCACTCCTGCCTGTTTGGCCGCTTCGAGGTCCCTGTGTTCATCTCCGATCATGGCCATGTCTTCGAAGCGAAGTCGATTTCTACGACGAATTTTCTTGAGTACAGGGGCTTTTCCATAAAGAGAATTTGGGGCGTAGATAAATTCGAAGTAGTCCAATTGGTGGGCATCCAGAAATTTTTGGACATTTTTTTTAGTATTGGAGGTAAGAATACCCATGCGATAGCCTCGGGATTTGAGGGCTTCCAGGACTTCCGGGACACCCTCTATGGGCTTGACCTGGTCCATGTGTCGCTTAAACCCCCTTCGGGATCTTCTGACGATTTTGGGAAGCTGCCGATACTTCAGCCCTACAATGTCCATCAACTCCTTTACACTCTTTTGCTTGTAGTCTACGAATTGCTCCTTGTTCAATACCGGCCATCCAAATTCTTCCCCGATTTCATTGATAATCAACAAGGCTATGCTCAGGGTATCAGCGATGGTCCCGTCGAAGTCAAAAACCAGGAGTTTTTTGTTCAATTCCATGGAAAATAGGTCAATGCTTTAGGGTAGTAGAAAAGCAGAGAAAAACAAAGAGGCTCTCTCACATCCCTAAAATTATAGAAAATCAATGGCTTCTCTGTATCTTTGCTTCCAATAGTTGAAAAAAAATATATGTATTCGACCTCCTTTCCAGGCTATAGTTCCTCAGCAGGAGGCTCCTGGGCCCTCGATGCTCCCACTCATTTCCATTCCAGCTCATAGCCATGGCATTTAGTAGCGGTCTTTTTTTGTTCTACTTTCTTCCCCTTTTCCTTCTCGGCTATTTTGCCCTTGCTTACAGATGGAAAAATCTTTTTGCCCTCCTTGCCAGCCTTTTATTTTATCTATGGGGGGAGCCTGATTTTTTTCCCTGGGTCCTGGCCTCTATTCTCTCCGATTATCTGATCGGTCGGCAGATGGTCCGTCATCCTCAGGGAGGCAGGCGGCTTCAATGGCTCTGGTTAGGGCTTTTCCTTAATATTGCCCTCCTCCTGTATTTCAAGTATGCCAATTTTTTTGTGGATAATATCAGTGGATTGCTTGGAATGAAGCCTGGGGGCTGGTCTTCTGTCTTGCTTCCCCTGGGTATCTCTTTTTTCACCTTCCAGAAGATCAGTTATCTGATAGATGTCTACCAGGAAAAGGCTCTCCCTGCCCGCAAGTTGGGAGACTATGGGCTATATGTCCTTCTTTTCCCCCAACTGGTGGCGGGACCTATCGTCCGCTACAAGGAATTGGCTTTTCAGATTGAGGAGCGGCGACAGGCCCTTCGGGATTGGCCCTCAAGACTTGGAGGACTGACCCGATTGGCCCTGGGTATGGCCAAGAAAGTCTTGATTGCCGATGTGCTTGGGAGGGCGGTAGATCTACATTTTGGCAGAGAAGACCTGAGCAGCCCCATGGCATGGATCATTCTGCTGGCCTATACCCTCCAGATTTATTTTGACTTTTCGGGCTATTCAGATATGGCCATAGGATTGGGGAGGGTGATGGGCTTTACCTTTCCCGAAAACTTCCGTTTTCCTTATATTTCCAGGGATTTTACTGAGTTCTGGAGGCGATGGCACATCAGCCTTTCCAGGTGGATGAGGGACTACCTCTACATTCCACTCGGAGGCAATAGGCAGGGAAAGTGGGCCACCTATCGCAACCTCTGGCTGGTATTTCTGATATCGGGATTTTGGCATGGAGCCTCCTGGAACTTCGTGGCCTGGGGAGCCTTTCACGGATTATTTCTGAGCTTGGATCGTTTGGGAATCACCCGGAGGATCAAAAGCATTCCGCTGACCTTTGTGCTCGTGATGCTTTCCTGGGTCCTTTTTCGCGCCAATGGAATGGACCAGGCCCTGGGTTATTATAGCAGGCTTTTTTCACTCAGCCCTGGAGAAGTAATTTTTGAAGCCGAATTTTGGTTGAGCCTGATTTTGGGAATTGTCTTTGTCTTTTTGCCGGTGATCAAGCCATTGCAAAATTACCTTCCCAGAATTTGGGCCGCAGAAAGTTCTGTTTCCCTCAGGGTCGCCCAAGCCCTTCTCTCAGTCCTTCTGCTTACGCTGTCTGCGGCAGAAATATTGGTCTCTGATTATGTGCCCTTTATTTATTTCAGATTCTAATGAAAGATAATCCGACCATCCTCAGGCGCCTGCCCTTCCTTCTCTTCATGTTGGCCCTCTGTTTTCCCCTTGGCTATCAATTTTCCGAATTATACTGGGTCGAGGGGCTCAAAGGTTATCAGGCGGCGCCGGAGAGGGTGGATTTTACCTGGGAAAATTTGAAAAGGGGGAGGTACCAGGATTATGCAGAGCAGCGCCTCCTTCATGAACTCAGGCTCAAGGCATTTTTCATTCGCCTGGACAATGAACTTCGGTATCAGTTGTTTGGAGAATTTACCCTTCCCGACATCAGCCAGGGAAGGGAAGGCTGGTTGTACAATCCACAATCCATAGAGGTATGGAGGGGGGAGGATCGCCTAAATCTGCCTGCTTTAGAAGAAAAAATGGAAGGGCTGGCCCATTCGATAGAAAAACGAAAGCAAAATCAAGGTCCTGAACTCCTTTTTTTGTTGGCTCCCTCCAAGGCAGCGGTCTATCCCGAGTACTTACCTAAAAATGTAGGGAAGGTCAGGGACAGCCTTTCCTCCTATTATTCATTTATCCGCCTAATCAGGAAATACAACATTCCCCATTTGGATACCTATCCTTTATTTTTGGAATGGAAAAAGCAAGCTTCCAACCATGTATTCACCAAGGGTGGAGTGCATTGGTCTCAGCAGGCCTCTTATGAAGTTTGGGACACCTTGTATCGCCGTGTGGAAGAAATGACTCGCCTTGATTTGCCCGATTACAGTTATGGAGAGCCTTTGTATACCCGAAGGCCAAATGAAAGAGACCGGGACCTGGCGGATGCAGCTAATTTGTTGTTTTCATCCCTGGTTGAGGAAACCTATGTCTATCCTAAGGTAGAAGTAGAAGATTCCGGAGAAAGGCCAAATGTCTTGGTGATTGGGGATAGTTTTTTCTGGAATTTTCACCGGGACCACCTGCCGCATCGCTTTTTTTCGGAGAACTTCATCTTTTGGTACTATTTCCAGAAGGCTTATGGACTTGGAGAAAATTATTGGACGGAGGCAGAGGAGGTCCCTGATTTTTCTCAAAAAATTGAGGAGTCGGATTTGATTTTATTTGTGGTAAATATCACCAATTTTCAGGCTTGTTGCTGGGGGAGCATTGAGGAGTTGAACCGGACGGTGGGGAAGGAAAAATAATGGCTTGTAAGTATTTTCGATTTTCGTGGCGCAATCTTTGTTTTTATAAAGATAATTGCGACATTTGCAATCCCAATCGGAAAGGCATTCTATACGAACATCTTTTCCCTGGGTTTTACAAAGAGAGAAACTGTCCTTCATGGCAATGCTTTTGAGGTACCCCGGAAGGATAGTGCGGATCATCATTTCAGGCATCTGTATGCGCGCGGATCACCGCGGGCTCTACTTCCCCGCCTGCTTGTAGCCTTCCACACTATCATCCGATAACTTTAGCTCCAGGGACTTCATCTGAGGTCAAAAGAACTTTTTCCTTTGTTTAGATCGAATCAGTAAACCTGGCAGTTTTTTGGCTGCCGACATTCATATAGGTAATAACCGTATGCCTACAATTCAGCAACTTGTTAGAAAAGGTCGTACAGACAAGGTTTGGAAGAGTAAGTCTCCTGCTCTGGAGAGAAATCCTCAGCGTAGAGGGGTTTGCCTCAGGGTTTATACTACGACTCCTAAGAAGCCTAACTCGGCGCTCCGTAAAGTAGCCCGTGTACGCCTGACCAATCAGAAAGAAGTGAACGCCTACATCGGTGGTGAGGGCCACAACCTGCAGGAGCACTCCATCGTGCTGGTCAGGGGCGGTCGTGTAAAAGACCTGCCAGGTGTACGTTATCACGTCGTGAGGGGCGCCCTAGACACCGCCGGAGTAGAAGGCCGTATGCAGGGACGTTCGAAGTATGGAGCAAAACGACCCAAAGACGCTAAGAAAAAATGAGAAAGTCCAGAGCTAAAAATCGCAAAATAATTGGCGATCCTAAATATGGGGATCGCCTGGTGAGCAAATTTGTCAGCAGCCTAATGGTCGATGGCAAAAAAAGCGTAGCCTACAAAATATTCTATGGAGCCATGGATATTATTAAAGAGCGCACCGAGGAAGAAGGAGTAGAAGTTTTCAGAGCTGCGCTCAATAATGTCATGCCTTCAGTGGAGGTAAAAAGCCGCCGAGTCGGAGGATCGACCTTCCAGGTTCCGATCGAAGTAACTCCCAAACGCAGAGAAGGTCTGGGTTTTCGCTGGGTCATCCAATACTCCAAAAGCCGCAATGGTAAATCCATGAAGGAAAAATTGGCAGCCGAGCTGATGGCCGCATCCAAAGGAGAAGGAGCAGCTGTCAAGAAAAAGGAAGACACCCACCGGATGGCTGAAGCCAACAAAGCTTTTTCGCACTTCAAGTTCTAAATTTAATTCTTCTTTCGCTTCAACACTTTTTAAAAGCATAACGAGGGAATTTAAACATGGCAAAGGTACCTCTTAAAGACACCCGTAACATTGGAATTTCCGCTCACATCGACGCGGGAAAAACAACCACTACCGAACGCATCTTGTTCTACACCGGTATTTCACACAAAATTGGTGAGGTACACGATGGGGCTGCAACCATGGACTGGATGGAGCAGGAGCAGGAAAGAGGAATTACGATTACCTCCGCTGCAACTACTTGCTTCTGGAACTTCGAAGATAAGCAGTACCGCATCAACATTATCGATACCCCCGGACACGTGGACTTCACCGTAGAGGTGGAGCGTTCTCTGCGCGTCCTTGATGGGGCTGTCATGCTCTACTGTGCAGTATCTGGGGTTGAGCCTCAGTCCGAAACTGTATGGAGACAAGCTGAAAAATATCACGTTCCCCGTATTGGGTTTGTGAATAAAATGGACCGTTCTGGTGCTGACTTCTTCGAGGTCATCAAGCAGATCAACAACATGCTCAGCGGAAATGCTGTACCCATTCAGATACCCATCGGTGCCGAGACTGACTTCAAAGGCGTCGTCGACCTGATCGACAACAAAGCCATCGTCTGGAACGAAGACGATTTTGGAATGACCTTCGAAGAAGTGCCCATTCCTGAGGACCTTCTCGAGACAGTCGAAGAGTGGAGAGGAAAAATGATCGAAGCGGTAGCTGAATACGATGAGGAAATCCTCGAAAAGTACTTCGAAGATCCCGACAGCATCACCCGTGATGAAATCATCGCAGCCCTTCGTTCTGCCGTTCAGGACATGGCTATCCTTCCCATGATGTGCGGTTCTGCCTTCAAAAACAAAGGAGTTCAGGCTGTATTGAACGCCGTGTGCTACCTTCTTCCTTCTCCTTTGGATATGCCTCCTATCGAAGGAGAAAATCCAAACACCGGAGAAACAGAAAAGCGTGCTGCTGACAGTTCTCTTCCCTTTGCTGCCTTGGCCTTCAAGATCGCTACTGACCCATATGTAGGTCGTCTGGCTTTCTTCCGCTGCTACTCTGGTACCCTTGAGGGAGGTTCATACATCCTCAACAACCGTACTGGAAAAAAAGAGCGTATTTCTCGCCTCTTGCAGATGCACTCTAACAAGCAGCAGCAAATCGACAAGGTGGAAGCAGGAGATATTGCCGCCGGAGTCGGATTCAAAGACATCAAGACCGGTGATACCCTCACCGATCTGGATCACCCGCTCGTTTTGGAGTCTATGGATTTCCCCGAGCCTGTTATCCGTCTGGCTATCGAGCCTAAGACTGCAAAGGACGAGGATAAGTTGGGTGTAGGCCTTGCCAAGCTGGCTGAAGAGGACCCCACCTTTACCGTCAACACCGACGAAGAAAGTGGTCAGACCATCATCGCCGGGATGGGTGAGCTTCACCTGGAGATCATTGTAGACCGTCTCAGAAGAGAATTCAAGGTCGAAATCAACCAGGGTGCTCCTCAAGTATCCTACCGTGAGGCCCTTACCGGCTCTGTCGAGCACCGTGAGGTCTACAAGAAGCAAACAGGTGGTCGTGGTAAATTTGCCGACATTCAGTTTGAAATCGGACCTATACCTGCTGACCTGAAAGACGATGACGGAGAGCCTATCACCGAAGGATTGATCTTTGATGATCAAATCAAGGGTGGTGCTATTCCTAAGGAATTCATTCCTTCCGTCAAGAAAGGCTTTGAAGCAGCGCTCAATGAAGGTGTGCTCGCTGGCTATCCCCTCGAAGGGATGAAGGTAAGGCTCTTCTTCGGGTCCTTCCACCCGGTCGACTCCGATCAGCTTTCTTTCGAAACTGCCGCTAAGCAAGGATACAAGGCTGCTGCCAGAAACTGTAAGCCTGTCCTGAAAGAGCCTATTATGGCTGTGGAAGTCGTTACTCCTGAGGATTTCATGGGTAATGTCGTGGGCGACCTCAACCGCCGCCGTGGAAAGATCGAGAACATGGGAGACCGTGGAAACTCCAAGCTGATTAAAGCTATGGTGCCTCTGTCCGAATTGTTTGGTTATGTTACTGACCTCCGTACCATTTCGTCTGGTCGTGCTAACTCAACCATGCAGTTTTCTCACTTTGAAGCTACCCCCGCCAATATCCAGGAGGAAGTAGTCGCCAAAGTTAAAGGTGCCTAATTGATTGAATATAACAGGTGAGCCTAAGTGCTCAAATAAGAGAAGGCAATGACCCAGAAGATTCGCATCAAATTAAAATCGTACGATCATAACCTGGTAGACAAGTCTGCTGAAAAGATCGTGCGTACGGTGAAGTCCACCGGCGCCATCGTGAGTGGACCGATCCCATTACCGACAGAACGTTCTATCATCACCGTAAACCGCTCACCACACGTGAATAAAAAATCACGAGAGCAGTTTGAAATTAGTTCTTACAAGCGATTGATCGATATTTTCAGCTCTTCCTCCAAGACCGTAGATGTCTTGATGAAGCTGGAACTGCCTAGTGGAGTGGATGTAGAGATCAAGGTGTAAGACAATCGTTTGAACACCATATTCTGGGTAAAAATAGCGCTCCGATCCTCAGGGGTCGGAGCGACCTTCCCTGGAAGCTTTGGTTCGTATCATTAACATTTTAATCCCAAATAAGATGGCGGGAATAATAGGAAAGAAAGTAGGGATGACCAGCATTTTCGATGGAGATCGAAACAACGTCGCCTGCACCCTTATATATGCCGAACCCAACGTAGTTACTCAGATCAAGTCATCTGAGAACCGTGAAAACGGGAAATGCGACGGTTATGATGCCATTCAGCTGGCCTTTGATGAACGCAAGGAAAAGAACACAACGAAGCCCCTCAAAGGGCACTTCGATAAAGCCAATACCACTCCTAAGCGCAAGCTCGTAGAGTTTGATTTTACAGGCGCTGACATGGAGCTCAACCTTGGCGATACAGTAAGCGTGGATATTTTCGACGAGGGAGACTTTGTCGATATCGTCGGAATGTCCAAAGGAAAAGGCTTTCAGGGTGTCGTCCGCAGGCATGGCTTTAGAGGTGTGGGAGACCGTACCCACGGCCAGCACAACAGAGAGCGTGCTCCGGGTTCTATCGGTAATGCCTCTACCCCTTCTAGGGTATTCAAAGGCATGCGCATGGCCGGACGGACAGGAAACAGCCGCGTAAAGGTGCAGAACCTGAAAGTCTTGAAAGTAATTCCTGAGAAGAATCTCCTCGTCGTCTCTGGTTCCGTGCCAGGCCACAAAGGAGCTTACGTCATAATCGAGAAATAAGAAGATGGAAATAGCAGTACTAAGCATCGAAGGAAAAGAGACCGGAAGATCTGCGAAGTTGGCAGAGTCCGTCTTCGGAATCGAAGAGCCCAATGACCATGCGATTTACCTGGATGTCAAGCATATTCAGCAAAATCGTCGCCAGGGTACTTCGAAAGCTAAGGAAAGAAGTGAAGTCCACGGGACCGGCAAGAAGCCTTTCCGCCAGAAAGGTACAGGTAATGCCCGTCAGGGTGACCGTAAGTCTCCTCTCTTTCCCCGCAGTGGTGGTACCATTTTCGGGCCCCGCCCCAGAGATTACAAATCCAAGGTAAACAGGAAGGTCAAGCTCCTCGCCAGAAGAAGTGCCCTGACCTATAAGGCCAGAGAAGAAGGAATTTGTGTGGTAGAAAATTTCTCCTTCGAAGCTCCCAAAACCAAGGAATTTGTCGGAATCATGGACGCCCTTCAATTGAGGGAGAAAAAAGTCCTTGTTGTCGTCGGAAAAGAAAGCCAAAACGTCTACCTCTCCGGAAGAAACGTTCCTAAGAAATATATCATAACAGCCGCAGATATCAGCACCTATGATATTCTCAATGCCGATACCCTGCTGTTTACCGAGGGAGCTTTGGAGATCATTAACGAACATTTAGCCAACTGAGGTTATGACTATACTTAAGAGACCCATCATCACAGAGAAAACGAGCCTCCAGCAGGAGCGCGGCCTTAACAAGTTTGGGTTTGAGGTCGACATGACTACAACCAAGAAGGAGATCAAGGAAGAGGTAGAAAGGATGTACGAGGTTGAAGTCGAAAGTGTAAATACCCTGGTAGTTCGTGGAAAGCGACGCCAGCGATTTACCAAAAAAGGAATCATCAAGGGAAAGTCTTCCAATTATAAGAAGGCCATCGTAACCTTGAAGGATGGACACGAGATTGATTTCTACAAACACATTTAATGAACTCAATGAAAATCTTTGATGAGGGGAAGACCAAGCAGAGAGAGATCAAAGTTTTCAACTAAGCATAAGTAAAATGGGTATCCGTAAGCTAAAACCGGTAACGCCAAGTCAGAGAACTACTTCATTGCTTAGATTTGATGAAATCACCAAATCTAAGCCCGAAAAATCTCTGATCGCTCCTCTCAAGAAAAGCGGAGGTAGGAACAACGTGGGCCGAATGACCATTCGCCATCGCGGGGGAGGCCATAAGCGCCGGTATCGAATCATTGATTTCAAGCGGGACAAATTTAATGTGGCTGCTGAGGTGATCGCCATTGAGTACGATCCCAACCGCACCGCAAACATAGCCCTGCTTCAGTACGAAGACGGAGAGAAGCGCTACATCATCGCTCCCGCCAAAATAGAGGTGGGTCAGGAAGTCATATCAGGTGAATCCGTAGAGCCAAAGCTCGGAAACGCCATGAAATTGATGAACATACCCCTGGGTACTACGGTTCACAACGTAGAACTCTACCCCGGCAAGGGAGGAATGATGGCGAGAGGAGCAGGAACTTACGCCCAGCTCACGGCCAAGGATGGTAAATATGCAATCCTAAAGTTACCCTCCGGCGAAACCCGCATGGTCCTGGGCGATTGCATGGGTACCATCGGTGTGGTAGGTAATTCTGACCACCAAAACGTCGTTCTCGGTAAAGCCGGTAGAAAGCGCTGGAAAGGCAGAAGGTCTCGTGTGAGAGGAGTCGTGATGAACCCTGTCGATCACCCCATGGGGGGGGGCGAAGGAAGAGCCTCTGGAGGTATTCCTCGTAACAGAAACGGACTTCCCGCCAAAGGTAAGAAGACCCGTACAAAGAAGAAGAAGTCTAATCGCCTGATCATCAGCCGGAAGAAGCGTAGATAAACTGACATTAACCCACAGAAAAAATAGATTTACATGGCTAGATCACTAAAAAAAGGTCCTTTTATCGATCCCAAGTTGGAGAGAAAGGTACTGGCTATGAACGACAGCGGAAAGAAGCGCATGATCAAGACCTGGGCGAGACGATCCATGATCTCCCCTGACTTTGTCGGCCACAACATCGCTGTACACAACGGAAACAAACACATCCCCGTCTACATCACGGAAAACATGGTGGGACACAAACTGGGAGAGTTTGCTCCTTCGAGAACCTTCCGTGGACACATCGGAGGCAAAAAAGACAGAAGAAGATAATCATTGGAGCTTGGATAGCAATCCAACATTCAACTTAACAGATCATGGCGGAACAAGCGACCAAATTGACTCGAAAAGAAAAAATAGCTCAGGGGATACCCAAAGCGCCTAAGCGCAAAAAGGTCTATGCTGAGAGATTGAAGGATAAAAAAGCGGATGAGTGCCGTGTTACCCTGCGTAACTACCGATCTTCTGCTAGAAAAATGCGTTTGATCGTCGATCAGATTCGTGGTAGGGAGGTGTTCGACGCACTCAATGTGCTGAAATTTACTTCCAAAGCTGCTGCTCCTGCTGTTAGCCGCTTGCTACAGTCGGCCATTGCCAGCTACGAAGAGAAGTTTGACGATCGGGTCGACATCGACACGCATTATGTAAAAGAGGCATTTGTAGACGGTTCGCGTATGTTGAAGCGCCTGCAGCCAGCTCCCCAGGGTAGGGCACATGTCATACGCAAGCGTTTCTGCCATGTAACCCTGGTCATCGAAGAAATTCCCGAGCAAGAAGAGGAATTTGAAGACGAAGATTAAACTTTAATATCAAAGAAATTGGGACAAAAGACGCATCCAATAGGTCTGAGACTCGGTATCGTTAAAGGTTGGGAATCCAACTGGTACGGAGGAAAGGATTTTTCCGATAAGCTGGTAGAGGACGAGCAGATTCGTACCTACCTCCGCGCCCGTATTCAGCGAGGTGGCATTTCCAAGATCATCATCGAGCGGACCCTAAGAAAGATTACCATCACTATCCACACCTCTCGCCCCGGTATTGTCATCGGTAAAGGAGGTAAGGAGGTCGACAAGCTGAGAGAAGAGATCAGAAAGATCACTGGCAAAGATGTGCAAATCAACATCTTCGAGATCAAGCGCCCCGAACTGGACGCCG
Organism: uncultured Bacteroidia bacterium; assembly: GCA_964564415.1. Lineage (GTDB taxonomy): Bacteria > Bacteroidota > Bacteroidia > J057 > J057 > JALEFZ01. The sequence continues at coordinate 143,974 of CAZMAV010000003.1, forward strand.
CCCTCGTGGGTCAGCAGATCGCTCAGCAGTTGGAGGGACGTGTTTCCTTCCGTCGAGCCATGAAGTCCTCTATCGCCGCTACCATGCGAGCCGGTGCTCAGGGCATCAAAATCATGTGCTCAGGAAGACTGGGGGGAGCCGAAATGGCCCGTACCGAGCAATACAAGCAAGGAAGAATTCCCCTACAAACTCTCCGCGCCGACATTGATTATGCCCTCGTCGAAGCGCATACCATCTATGGATCCATTGGCGTCAAGGTTTGGATTTTCAAGAAAGAAATCTTCGGAAAAGTAGATCTCTCTCCCAGCGTGGCCTCTGACAAAAACAAAGGCCGCAGAGGTAAAAGAGGCAAGAAATAAATACATCATCGGCATGTACCGGGAAGGAAAAAGTCCTTTCCCTAATTTGAAGGAATTATGTTACAGCCAAGAAAGGTAAAAAGAAGAAAGGTTCAGAAAGGGCGAGTCAAAGGTTTGGCCCAGAGAGGATCACAGATTTCATTTGGCTCTTATGCCCTTAAGGTTTTGGAACCAGGTTTTATTACGTCGCGCCAGATAGAGGCTTGCCGTATCACCATCTCCCGAGCCATGAAAAGGGAAGGTCAAATCTGGATTCGGGTGTTTCCGGACAAGCCAATTACCAAAAAGCCCGCAGAGGTGAGGATGGGTAAAGGCAAGGGTAATCCCGAATATTGGGCAGCCCCCGTCAAGCCCGGAAGAATTATCTTCGAAGTGGACGGAGTCTCTGAAAGCATTGCCCGCGAAGCCCTCAGGCTCGCCGCCAACAAGCTTTCCGGAAAGACCAAATTTGTGGTACGCAGAGATCTGCAGAAAGCCTAAATCCAATGAAAGTCAAGAATATAAGAGAACTTACAGACGAAGAGATACAGGCGCGTATCGAGGATGAAGAGCAATCTCTGCTCCGTGTCCGACTCAACCACGCCGTCTCCGCTGTAGAAAATCCCTCCGAAATTAGGGAGGCTAAAAAAAACATTGCCCGTCTGAAAACCATCTTGAAAGAAAGAGAACTTTCAGAAGAACCAACTAAGGAAGCTGAATCAGAATCATGAGCGAAGAAGCAAAAGTCAACGAGGAAGCAAGCGCCAACGAGCCTCAGCAGGTTGAACGAAACCTCAGGAAGGTACGTATCGGCAAAGTCGTGAGCAATAAGATGGAAAAATCCATCACCGTCCTGGTAGAAAAGAGAAGAAGACATCCGGTCTATGGTAAGTATGTAACCAAGACCACGAAGTTTTTGGCTCACGATGAGAACAATGAAGTCGGCATTGGAGATACCGTCCGCATCATGGAGACTCGTCCAATGAGCAAAAGAAAGCGCTGGAGATTGATTGAAATCGTCGAAAGAGCAAAGTAATTTTTCACCCTGGCAACCCCCGGTGGGTGAGTTGCTTCAGAAAAGAAAAAGTAAGTGTTGGCGCATAATTTTGTAGCCAATAACCCTTAACCATAAATATCATGATTCAACAGGAGAGTAGATTAAGAGTTGCGGACAACAGCGGAGCGAAAGAAATCCTCTGTATCCGGGTGTTAGGGGGGACCAAAAAGCGCTATGCGCGCATCGGCGACCGCATCATCGCTTCGGTCAAAACCGCTGACCCTTCCGCCAACGTCAAAAAAGGTGATGTGGTCCGCGCTGTGGTCGTCCGTACCCGAAAGGAGGGCCGCCGCCCGGATGGATCCTACATCAGATTTGACGACAATGCCGCCGTTTTGATCAGTCCGGAAGGAGAGCCCAGAGCCACCCGTATTTTTGGACCCGTGGCCCGCGAACTTCGCGAGAGGGGCTTCATGAAAATTGTTTCGCTGGCACCCGAGGTGCTGTAAATCAAATACCGACAATGGCAAAGAAATTTCACATAAAAAAAGGCGACATGGTGAGGGTCCTGTCCGGAAAGGACAGAGGCAAGGAAGGCCGCGTCATGGTCATGATGCCCCAGGATAACAAAGCCATCGTAGAAGGAGTAAGGGTGGTGAGCAAGCACACCAAGCCTAGTCAGTCCCAGCCCGATGGAGGTATCATCGAAACAGAAGCCCCCATCCACCTGTCAAACCTCATGCTCATCGATCCTTCTACTAAGGAACCCACCCGAGTCGGACGGAAGAAGAATGAAGACGGAAAAGGATGGGTACGTTATTCAAAGAAAAGTGGTGAAACTCTCGACTAAAGACTAGAATCATGGCATACGTACCAAGACTCAAGAAAAAATATTTGGAGGAAATTCAGCCTAAAATGCAGGAGAAGTTTAACTACAAATCCAGCATGCAAATGCCCAGGCTGCAAAAAATTGTCCTCAACCGCGGAGTAGGAGACGCCGTCAGCGACAAGAAGTTGATCGACGCCGCCGTAGAAGAGATGACCCTCATATCGGGCCAAAAACCTACGGTTAAAAAGGCAAAAAAGTCCATCTCTAACTTCAAACTTCGCGAAGAAGTACCCATCGGCGTGATGGTTACCCTCAGAGGTGAGAGGATGTACGAATTCCTCGACCGCTTCATCAATGTGGCCCTGCCCCGTGTAAGGGACTTCCGCGGCCTTCCCCAAAAGGGATTTGATGGAAAGGGCAACTTCAACATGGGTGTCAAAGAGCAGATCATCTTTTCAGAGATCAACGTCGATAAAATCAATCAGATCTCCGGGCTCAACGTTACGATGGTCACCAACGCTCCCACCGATGAAGAAGCATTGGAACTCCTGGCATTATTTGGAATGCCATTTCAGGGAAGAAATAAAAAGGTAGCATAAGAAATTATGGCAAGAAAAAGTGCAGTTGCTCGTCAACAGAAACGTGAACGCTTAGTAGCTAAGTACGCCGAAAAGCGTCGCAAGCTGAAAGAAGAAGGAGATTACCAGGCACTGGCATTGCTCCCCAGAAATTCCTCACCCGTAAGGTTGCACAACCGTTGCAAACTGACCGGCCGTCCAAGAGGATACATCAGAAAGTTTGGAATATCCCGTATCAAATTCAGGGACCTAGCCCTCGAAGGCAAAATCCCAGGAGTAAAGAAAGCGAGTTGGTAATATGTTTACAGACCCTATTGCAGATTATCTGACCAGAATCCGAAATGCTCAGTCGGCCGGAATGAAAGTGGTGGACATTCCCGCTTCAAACCTGAAGAAGGAAATCACCCGCGTGTTGCACGAGCAAGGCTTCATCAGAAAATATAAGTTCCTCGAGGAAGGCCCTCAGGGAACCATCAAAATAGCTTTGAAGTATGACAAGGTGTCCAAAAAGCCTGCTATCAGCAGCATCACCCGTATTTCTAAGCCTGGCCTTCGCAGATATGCCAAGGTAAAACAAATGCCAAGAGTCAAGAATGGCCTGGGCATCGCGATCATCTCTACCCCTCAGGGAGTCATGACAGGAAAGACTGCCAGAGAGCACAAGGTTGGTGGAGAGATCCTTTGTTACGTTTTCTAAAGAAAATTACCCATGTCTCGAATAGGAAAACTTCCCATAAAAGTACCCAGCGGTATCAATATCACGCTCGAAAAGGACAACCTCTTGAAGGTCAAAGGTCCCAAGGGCGAGTTGACCCAGCAGATTGATCCCGACCTGAAAGTCGAGGTCAAAGAGGGCGAGGTCGTCATCAACCGACCTACTGAGCAGAAAAGGCATAAAGCCATGCATGGCCTTTACCGAACCCTGGTCAAAAACATGCTCACAGGTGTCTCTGAGGGGTATAAAAAGACCATGGAGATCGTAGGGGTAGGTTATAAAGCAGAAGTAAAGGGAAGTATGTTAGAACTTTCCCTTGGTTTCTCTCACCCCATTATCATGGTTCTCCCCCCCGAAATCAAGGCTGAAGCCTTGACAGAAAGGGGAAAGGCCCCGGTCCTTATCTTGACCTCCCATGACAAGCAGCTGATCGGGCAGATTGCTGCGAAGATTCGCTCCTTCCGTCCGCCAGAGCCCTACAAAGGCAAGGGCATACGCTTTCAAGGTGAGCAAATTCGCCGCAAAGAAGGTAAAGCCGCAAGTAAGAAATAACCAGAGTTTTTTTCCGTGTATGATCTCGGTCGATTTTGCCGCTGCAGCACGGATCTAAATGAATCAAACAATGCCAACATCAAAAAAAGTCCTGAGAAGGGCGCGGATCAGAAGAAGACTCCGCCAGAAAATAGCCGGCACAGCAGATGTCCCTCGACTGGCTGTGTACCGTTCCAACAAGGAAATCTACGCACAAATCATCAATGATGACGAAGGACATACCCTCGTAAGTTGTTCTTCTCAACATAAAGATTTAAATTTGCAATCCCTTTCAAAAACGGATGCCAGCCGCGAAGTCGGTAAGAAAATCGCCGAAATAGCCAAGGAAAAAGGAGTTGAAAAAGTAGTTTTTGACCGTGGCGGTTATAAATATCACGGCCGCGTCAAAGCTTTGGCAGAAGGAGCACGTGAAGGAGGGCTTAAATTCTAATCACTATGATTTTTCCAAACGAATTAAGAGTTAAAAGTAGCGACGTCGAACTCCAGGAGAAGGTCGTGAAAATCAACCGAAATGCGAAAGTGGTAAAGGGGGGGCGTCGTTTCAGCTTCAGTGCGATCGTAGTGGTTGGAGATGGGAATGGAATCGTTGGTTTTGGCCTGGGAAAAGCCAACGAGGTTACCGATGCCATTGCCAAAGGAATTGATGATGCCAAAAAGAACCTCGTGAAAGTGGGTATCCTAAATGGAACCATTCCTCACGAAACTGTAACCAAGTATAGCGCAGCCAAAATCATGCTCAAGCCCGCCGCACCTGGTACCGGTGTACTTGCAGGGGGGGCCATGAGAGCGGTGTTGGAAGCTGCCGGTGTCAAAGACGTCATCGGAAAGAACCTGGGATCACCCAATCCACATAACGTAGTCAAAGCTACCATCAAGGCACTGGCCTTTATGAACATGCCTCACCATGTATCCAAGCGCAGGACCGTATCCCTGTCGCAAGTTTTTACAGGAAAAGCTGAACAACAATAATCGTCATGTATCCTAAAGTTAAAATAACCCAGGTACGGTCGACCATCAAGAGGCCCAAGGATCAAAAAGCTACCATGGTAGCCCTTGGCTTCAAAAAGATGAACCAAACCTTAGAGAAAGAGTGTACGCCGCAGATACTGGGGATGCTGAAGAAGGTTACACATTTGGTGAAAATCGAAGAGACTGAATAAGCATGAAATTACATACATTAAAACCCGCCAAAGGATCACTCAAAAACCGAAAAAGAATCGGGCGAGGCCAAGGCTCAGGTAAGGGGGGAACCTCTACCAAGGGGCATAAAGGTGCTCAGTCCAGAAGTGGGTATACCTATCGCGCCTGGTTTGAAGGAGGGCAAATGCCCCTCTACCGTAGGGTTCCTAAGTTCGGATTCAAAAACATCCACCGGGTAGAGTACCAGGCAGTCAATGTGGATGTATTACAAAAATTGTTGGAAGAATATCCGACAGATGAAGTAAATCATGAGTATCTTGAAGCTCATGGCATTATTTCTACCACAAAAAAGATGGTTAAAGTGCTGGGCCGCGGAGAATTGACTACCAAGGTCACCGTACGCCTCAACAAATTCAGCAAATCTGCCGTTGCAGCCATTGAAAATTGTGGTGGAACTGTCATTGAAGTAGATAAATATGGGAACGTCGTAACCCAGGATTCAGAAGGAGAAGACGCTACAGAAGCCTAAATTCATGAAAGAGTTATTCCAAACTTTTCGGAACATTTTCAAGATTCCCGAACTCAGAGACAGGATCCTTTATACCTTTCTCCTGTTGGCAGTTTTTCGGCTCGGAACCTTCGTGATCCTGCCCGGAATCGATTCGGAAATCCTTCAAGCCAAATTCTCCAGTAACTCAGGAGGATTGCTTGACTTTTTTAATACCTTTCTCGGAGGCGCCTTTGCCAGAGGAGCCATCCTGGCCCTCGGAATCATGCCTTACATTTCTGCATCCATCGTGGTGCAGCTCTTGGGGGCTATCGTTCCCTCTATTCAAAAACTGAGAATGGAAGGTGAAAGTGGGCAGAAGAAAATGAATCAAATCACCCGCTACCTTACCGTAGCAGTTACCTTTGGGCAGGCCGTCAGTTATGTTTATTACCTTAAAGGCCAATATTCTGACGCCCTTATTGGGACAGATCTCTTTTTCTGGCTCTCCACCATCATGCTACTGACAGCAGGTACCATGTTCCTGGTTTGGTTAGGCGAGAGAATTACTGATAACGGAATCGGAAACGGTGTTTCTCTCTTGATCACAATCGGTATCATCGCGAGTCTTCCCTCTGCCTTGATTCAGGAGTTTCAGTCTAAGTTGCCTATGATTTTCTTCATTGAAATTCTAGCCCTTGGTATTGTAACCATCGCAGTTGTTGCCCTGACTCAAGCCACCAGAAAAATACCTATCCATTATGCAAGGCAGATGGCTACCAGCCGCTACCAGCAAATGGGGAGAGGAACGGCTTCCAGGCAGTACATTCCCCTGAAGGTTAACTCTGCAGGTGTGATGCCTATCATCTTTGCACAGGCAATCATGTTTCTTCCAGCTACCCTCTTGCAATTGGCCGGTGATTCAGCCCCTTCCAGTTGGATTGTCGCCCTTACTGATTACAACGGTTTTTGGTATAATTTTATCTTCTTCCTGATGATCGTCATTTTTACCTACTTCTACACGGCGATCATGATTCAGCCGAACCAAATGGCAGATCAGTTGAAGAGAAATGGAGGCTTCATTCCAGGTGTCAAGCCTGGAAAAAAGACGTCCGACTACATCGATATGATCCTTTCCAGGATTACCCTTCCCGGATCTATCTTTTTGGCTATCGTCGCCATCTTCCCTGCCATCGCAGGTAGGTTGGGAGTATCATCGGCTTTCAGCCAGTTTTATGGAGGAACAAGCCTGCTCATCATGATTGGGGTTGTCTTGGATACCCTTCAGCAAGTCAACAGTTACCTGCTCAATCGCCACTATGATGGCCTCATGGGCACGGGTAAAGTAACACGAAACAGAAGCGGAATCGCTGTATAGATTGAATGGCTACAAAAGACCAAGCAACATATAAGACGGAAGAAGAGATCGAATTGATCCGTCAAAGTTCTTTACTGGTAGGCAAGACCCTGGGAGAGTTGAACAAACACATCGAACCTGGAGTTACCACGCAAAAGCTTGATGCCATTGCAGAAGAATTTATCAGGGACCACGGAGCCATACCGGGCTTCAAGGATTATGCACCCAGTTTTGGTGATTCTCCCTTTCCCTATACCCTCTGCACATCTGTGAACGAAGAAGTGGTTCATGGGATGCCTTCACCTAAAAGGCGTCTCGAAGAAGGAGACATCATCTCCGTAGACTGCGGAGTTTTGCTCAATGGCTATTACGGCGATTCTGCTTACACCTTCGCGGTAGGAGAAATTCCTTCTAAGGTGGCACGCCTCATGAAGGTAACCAAGGAATCTCTCTACAAGGGCATTGAAAAGGCCGTAGCTGGCAATCGCCTGGGAGAAATATCCTACGCCATTCAAAAGCACGCCGAACTCCATGGGTTTAGCATCGTCCGAGAGATGGTGGGTCATGGCCTCGGAGTAAACCTGCACGAGCCCCCCGAGGTTCCTAATTATGGAAAGCGCAGGTCTGGAGCTAAGCTAAAGGAAGGATTGGTGATCGCCATCGAACCCATGATCAACCTGGGAAAGCGAAGCATCAAGGTAGATGATGATGGTTGGACCGTATATGCTACGGACCGATTGCCCTCAGCCCACTACGAGCATTGTATAGTGATCAGAAAAGGAGAGGCGGAGATCCTGTCTACCTTTGAATACATCGAAAACTAAAAGAATTTTATTTTGGCAAAACAAGCCCCGATCAAAATCGATGGAACTGTACTGGAAGCCCTGCCCAACGCAACTTTCAAAGTAAAGTTGGAGAATGGACACGAGCTGCTGGCCCACATTGCCGGTAAAATGAGGATGCACTATATCAAGATATTGCCAGGAGATAAGGTGGCACTCGAAATTCCCCCTTATGACCTGAGCAAAGGACGTATCGTATACCGGTACAAATAAATCAGACTTTAACCGAGACTAAAATACAAAACGATGAAAGTAAGAGCCTCTGTAAAGAAACGTAGTTCGGATGATAAGATCATCCGCCGCAATGGTAAAGTTTACGTCATCAACAAGAAGAACCCCAAGCACAAGCAGCGTCAGGGTTAATTAACCGAGCAAATATGGCACGTATATCAGGTGTAGATTTACCTAAAAACAAGCGTGGAGTCATAGGATTGACCTATATCTTTGGAATTGGGAATACGACTGCACAAGAAATTTTGGAAAAAGCCGGAGTGGATACCGACAAGCGCGTCAAAGATTGGAACGATGACGAGATCGTAACTATCCGCCGCATCATCGGTGATGAGTATAAAGTCGAAGGTCAGCTTCGCTCAGAAATACAGCTCAACATCAAGCGATTGATGGACATTGGCTGTTACCGTGGGTTGCGCCATCGTAAGGGGCTTCCCCTCCGTGGTCAGCGCACCAAGACCAATGCGCGTACACGCAAAGGAAAACCCAAAACTGTGGCTAACAAGAAGAAAGTAACCAAGTAAGCATTATGGCAAAGGGATCAGGATCATCCAGACAGCAGAGAAAGAAGAAAAGAGTGGAACCTGTGGGTCAGGTTCATATCAGCTCCTCGTTTAACAATATCATCATTACCATCACTGACCTTTCTGGAAATACAATTTCCTGGTCGGCTGCTGGGAAAATGGGCTTTAGAGGATCGAAGAAGAATACGCCATATGCTGCTCAGGTAGCCGCCACTGACTGCGCCAAAGCCGCTTATGACATGGGGCTGCGCAAAGTAGAGGTATTCGTTAAAGGCACAGGAGCCGGACGTGAATCTGCTATACGTGCCGTTGTAGCTGCAGGGATCGATGTAACTATGATCAGAGATATTACCCCACTGCCCCACAATGGCTGTCGTCCACCCAAAAGACGTAGGGTATAATTTTTTTCTAGGTGGATCTGGGTTTTGCCCACTGATTCCATAGAAGACCAACAAACAGTAAAGAAAACAATGGCACGATATAGAGGCCCAAGAGGAAAAATTGAGCGTCGGTTCAAAGAGCCGATCCTGGGACAGGGTAAAGCCCTAGAGCGTCGCAAGACGCCTCCCGGTCAGCACGGCAAGGCCAGAAGAAGAAAGGTCTCCGATTATGGTATTCAGTTGGCTGAAAAACAAAAGGCCAAGTATACCTACGGAATGCTGGAGAAGCAATTTCGTAATACCTTCGAAAAGGCTGCCAAGAGAAAAGGCGTTACAGGTGAAGTATTTCTTCAACTGCTGGAATCCAGGTTGGACAATGTCGTCTACCGCATGGGATTCGCCCCTACCCGTAGAGCCGCCAGACAGCTGGTTACCCACAAGCACATTGTGATGAATGGAACTGTAACCAATGTCCCCTCCGCGCTGCTCAAGCCCGGAGACCAAATAGGAATCCGGGAGAAAAGCAAGAACCTGGAAGTCATCCAGAACAGCCTCAACCGAGCAGGCCGCTTCTCATGGTTAGATGTACAGGCCGATAAGTTGCACGGCACCTTCCTGAACTATCCCGATAGAGAGGACATTCCGGAAAAGATCAACGAGCAGCTCATCGTAGAACTATACTCCAAGTAATTTTTTTCAATCTTTAAATAAAGGAGAATACCCTATGGCATTGCTTAACTTTCAAATGCCGGAAAAGATCGTCCTTGAGAAAGATTCCGCCTTCATTGGTAGGTTTATGGTAAGACCCCTGGAGAGAGGATACGGAATTACTGTTGGCAACGCCCTTCGTCGGGTCTTGCTTTCTTCTCTGGAAGGTTTTGCTATCAACTCTATTAAGGTCCCCGGAGTCGACCATGAATTTACCGTGGTACCCGGAGTGATCGAAGATGTTACCGAAATTATCCTCAATCTGAAAAAGGTCTGCCTGAAGAAAATCGCTGATGGTGATAGCAAGATATTTATCTCTATAAGAGGTAAAGAAACCTTCACCGGAGCCGATATCAGCGATCATACCGCTGCTTTTGAGGTCACCAATCCAGATATCGTCATCGCCCACCTAGATCCTAAAACTCAGTTCGACATAGAGCTGACCATCGGTAAGGGACGTGGCTATGTACCCTCTGAATTGAACCAGCAGCCCAATCAACCTATTGGGGAGATTTCTATTGATGCCATCTACACCCCGATTCAAAATGTATACTACTCTGTCGAGCCTTATCGTATTGAACAAAAGACAGACTACGAGCAGCTTGAAATCAACGTAGAGACCGATGGAACCATCGACGCAGAAAATGCACTGAAAGAAGCCGCCAATATCCTGGTAAGGCATCTCATGCTTTTCTCCGACGAGACCATTGCACTTCGTTCTGAAGAGGCTGATCCCAAGCCAGAGGTCGATGAAAACTTCCTGGCTATGCGTAAGCTGCTTAAGACGCCGCTTTCCGAACTGGATCTTTCTGTAAGAGCCTTCAACTGCTTGAAAGCCGCAGATATCAAGACCCTGGGAGATCTGGTCAGCTACAACATCGCCGACCTGCTAAAGTTCCGTAACTTTGGTAAAAAGTCCCTCACTGAGCTTGAAGAACTGGTAGCTGAGAAAAATCTTAGCTTTGGAATGGATGTTGCCAAGTACCGACTCGACGAAGAGTAAAATTTTGAAATATTAAAGGCTGAATGCGGGGCATTCATTACTCGCATTCAGCCCATCTTTTTTTACATTTTATCACTCATTGCCCTTGGGAATATGACCCTCCTTCTGGTAGGTAGGAATGCCCAAGGCAAGCCAAATTGCTTTAACAATGAGACACGGAAACAAGACCCGTTATCTGGGGCGTACTGCCTCCCACAGAAAGGCCACGCTCAAAAACATGGCCAATTCTCTGATCGAGCACAAAGCGATCAAAACCACCCTTACCAAAGCCAAGGCCCTGAGGGTCTACATTGAACCACTCATCACCAAGGCCAAAAAAGACTCCATGCACTCCCGCAGGATTGTCTTTAGCTACCTCCAAAACAAAGACGCTGTCAAAGAACTCTTCGGTGAAATCGCCGAAAAAGTAGGAGATCGTCCCGGTGGCTACACCCGCATCCTTAAATTAGGAAACAGAAGAGGCGACAATGCTGAGTTAGCCATTATCGAATTGGTCGATTTCAATGCGTTTGACTATTCCCAAAATAAAGAAGAGGGAGGTGGTCGTCGCCGTCGTCGCCGCCGCCGAAAGAGAGGTAAGGGTGAAGATCAGGCAACACCAAAGTCCGTAGCCAAGGAAAGCGAAAGCACTGACAGCGCAGATACCCCGGAAATGCCTGAAGTTAGGGTTGATGACCTTACTAAGATAGAAGGTATCGGACCTAAGGTACAGGAGGTTCTTAGCGCTGCCGACATTAAGAATTACGCCCAGTTGGCAGTGAGAGATGCCGATGAAATTAAGGAAATCCTGACCGAAGCCGGCGGAGCCCTTAAGGGAATGGACCCCAGTACCTGGCCGGACCAAGCCGAGCTTGCCGCTGAGGAAAGATGGGACGAACTCAGCAAACTTCAGGACGAACTCAAAGGGGGGAAGGTAGTAGAAAAAGAGGCCCCCGCCGATGAGGAAGAAGAAGGCGAAGACCAAAAAGACGAAGACAAAAATAAGGAATAACAATTCCGATGATAAAGTAGGCTGGCAGGTGGACCTGCCGCACCTTCTTAAGATAAAAAAATCAGCCCCCATTTAGGAGAGGCTGATTTTTTTTGTTTAAATAGGCGAGCATGTTGAATTCCGAAACGAAATTGCAAGACTACTTAATGAGCTGGGTGTGATTTCGAGGATTTTTCAATCACTGCTGGCGCGGAGAAGGTACTGAGCCCAATACATCAAGTTGGCGATGGCAGCTACTGCAGAGGCCACATAGGTCATGGCTGCCCAAGTGAGGCCCTTCTTAGCTGCGCTGTATTCCTTTCCCCGAACAAAACCCGTAGATTCCAGCCATTTTAAGGCTCGCTTGCTGGCATCGAATTCAACGGGCAGGGTGATTATGGAAAAAAGCGCTGAAGCTCCCAACAAAATCACTCCTCCCAGCAGAAGATAATAGCCTAAGCCCATGCCCCCTCCACCAGAGACCCCAATCCCCGAGAGGATCAGCCCTCCATAGAGCAAATATTGACTGAATCTCGATCCAATGCTGACTACCGGAACCAGGGCGGATCGAAATCCAAGTGCTGGATAACTGCTCGCATGTTGCACCGCATGGCCACACTCGTGAGCTGCCACGGCCGCCGCCGCTACGCTGCGGGCGGCATAGACCCCCTCACTGAGCCTTATGCTTTTATTAGTGGGATTGTAATGATCAGTAAGAAAGCCTTTGGCAGGAAGAACCTCCACATCCTGAATGTTGTAGTGGCGTAGCATAGCCTCGGCGATTTCCTTCCCCGTCATGCCCGAAGAGGTAGGTATCTTGCCGATGGAGCGCATGACAGCCTTGAGCCGCCAACCGATAAACATGCTGGCCAGGGTGACCAGAATGATCAAAAAAAACCATGGATTTGAAAAGTCAAATGGCATCATGATGTAATATGTTTAGTTTTTGACCTGAAGATCACAAAAAGTTACCGCCTCACTAAGGATAGGTAATATATTTGTCATAATCCTCAAAGAATTGACTATCAGTGTTTTGTGATAAATTTACCCTTTCTTTGATCCAAAATTTAGAAAAAATTCAAATATTTGCAGGAATAATAAAGATTTTTATAAATTAACGCCTATTCCATTGAAACAACTCAGACATGCCCCGGAACTTCCTACCATCACTAAGATCACCTAAGGAGGCTAATCTCTATGGATACTTCCTTCCCAAAGGAATGGTCAACCTCAGTCTAAGTACTCGGGGAAACGAACTCTCTTTGCAGGTTCATGGCATTCAATATGTTCCGGACCCCGATCATTATTACTACTTCCAATACCGACCTTCTGCAGGTTCGGAAGATGATATCGTCATAAAATATAGCTCTAAAGGCTTTCTGAGTCAGTTGCATACACAGATAGACGATCAGACCGATGATATTATTTCATCTATTGCCGATGCGATCGAAGCCCTCGCCAATCCTACCGGAGGAGGGCAGGGCCTTCCAAAAGCAACAAAAACAAAAGCAAGAGGTGTAGAAAGCAAGATCATTTTTTCAGGCATCATAGATCCTTTTTCTGTAGATGACATAGAGATGATCAACAAAGAACTGAAAGAGGGAGTCAATCCTAATCTGGAATTTAAAGTGGAAGTCCTGGGCAATCAGGAGAAAAAAGGATTTACGGGGAAGGAAAGCGACCGCTCTGGAATCTTTTGCAAACCTCGGGCCCTGGTCGAGATAGGCGTATTTGGAGGAGGAGAAAAGGAAACCCAAATTGTTGAATTGCCCCATCCTACCCTCCTGGAGTTTATCGAAATTCCTACGGCCCGCTTCGTCAAGACCGAATTTGAAATCACCTTTAGTCAGGAAGGTTATCCCACTTACATTCATATCAATAAGCCCAGTACAGCCCTGGCCATCGCTCAGGCTCCTATCGCCCTGATTCGGGCCATTGTGGCGATCCCATCCACCATCCTTCAGCTACGCATCAACCTGAACAACATGAAGGCCCAGCAAATCAAGAGCGAATACGACTACCGAAAAGCCGCTTTTGATTATGCCAATAAATTGAAACAATGGGAGGATGATTCCAATTTTGGAGAAGATAAGGACGAGAAGCCCCAGGTCGTGGTTGTTCCCGCTAAAGATGGGAAATAATGGCTTCCGCCTTTTTGTATAAAAGAAAAACTCCCCAAAGAGGGAGTTTCCTTTAAGCAGTAGATCAAGCTGTAGGGGAAGGATTCGAACCTTCACGAGGTGGTTGAGTCAAAAGACTTTCCCAGTTCCTCACCCCCGAGACCAGAGGGCATGGCTGCCGTTTCATCACCCTACAAGGTAAAACAAAAGCAGAAATCAATGTAATTATTGTAATGATTGTCTGTTTATGTTAATACAAATATAAATAAGGATGTCATTTTTTCAAATAATTTTAATAAAAATTCATAAATTTGAAAAAATGCTAATTCTAATTCAGCTTTTTTGAATTTCTTTTAAAAAAGAACCAGAAAGATGGCTCAAAATTTAGAGATTGATAAACTGGACCTGCAGATTCTCTCCATGCTCATGGAGGATGCGCAAAAACCCTATACCGAAATCGCCAAGGCCCTCGATGTCTCTGGCGGTACGGTGCATGTGAGAATGAAAAAGCTGACGAAAGAGGATGTGGTCAAAGGTTCTCACCTGGAGATCGATGCCAGCCGGCTTGGATATGACATCTGTGCCTTCGTCGGGATGTTTCTCGAAAAGGGATCCCTCTACAATAAGATTGTCAAACAACTGGAAGCCATCCCGGAAATCACAGAAATCCACTACACCACTGGTCGATACGGGATATTTCTCAAAATCATTAGCAGAAATACCCGCGAACTCCGATCCATTCTCAATGATAAGGTGCAGCCCATAGAGGGAATCCAGCGAACAGAGACCTTCATCTCCCTGGAAGAAAGCATGAAGCGGCCCATCCAAATTTTGGAGGCCCTAGATAAGATCAAAACCAAAAAGTAAGACCCTGGCAGAAGCTCTCCGCCAGGGAAATTCATATGAGAATAGATATCATCTCATGCGTTCCCCAACTCATGGAAAGTCCCCTTTCCCACAGCATCCTGCAGCGGGCCCAGGACAGGGGACACCTGGAGGTTCACCTTTACGATCTGAGGGACTATTCCATCAACAAACATCGGCAGGTAGATGACTATCCCTACGGTGGAGGAGCGGGAATGGTGCTCATGGTCGAACCCGTGGCCAAATGCATTCGCCAACTTCAGGAAGAACGCAGCTACGATGAGGTCATTTTCCTCACCCCCGACGGAGAAACCTTCAAGCAAGGCACCGCCAATCAACTCTCTCTCAAGGAAAACCTAATTCTATTGGCCGGCCATTATAAGGGCCTGGATCAAAGGGCGAGGGACCTCTTCATCACAAAAGAAATATCCATTGGAGACTACGTCCTGTCAGGAGGGGAATTGCCGGCCCTGGTCCTGGTGGATGCCATCGGAAGGCTTATCCCGGGAGTCCTTGGCGACGAAACCTCTGCCCTGACCGATTCTTTTCAGGATGACCTCCTGGACGCCCCGGTGTATACCCGCCCCGCAGATTTTGAAGGCTACAAAGTACCGGATATTCTCCTTTCCGGGCAGCACGAAAAAATTCGGGAGTGGAGAGATGAGGCTTCCTATGAGAAAACTAAAAACCGAAGACCTGACCTCCTGGATCCCTCAGATTAAGCTATTCAAAACCTGGAGTCCAGGAGAACATTAGCAGCAAAAGAATTTTTTTCCCATCTTGCCTGCGTTTTTCTTTTACCTAACCCTGGAAATTCCAAGTGCAGAATGCAGGAAAACGACCTTGCAAATTCCCGTGTTGACTTCAGCATCGTCATTCCCGCCTACAACGAAGCCAAAAGAATTGGACTAACTCTGGAAAAAATACATCACTTTTTTCAGGGTAAAAGCTTTGAAGTACTGGTAGTGGATGATGGTTCTACCGATGGCACCATAGCTGAGGCAGAGAAATGGGGACAAAGGCAAACCAGGGTCATTTCTTATGCCCCTAACCAGGGCAAGGGATACGCGGTAAAACAAGGAGTCCTCGAAAGCCAGGGAAAATACATCCTCATCACCGACGCAGACCTTTCCACCCCCATCGAGTATTTTGATCTACTCTACAAGGAAATGCAAGGCTCTTGCATCGCCATTGGCTCTCGGGGGCTCAAAGAGTCTCAGGTCTCCAACCAACCTATTAGGGTATGGCTGGGTAAAACCGGAAACCGGTTGATCCAACTCATCCTGCCCGGGATCAAGGATACCCAGTGTGGATTCAAACTATTCGAAGCCCAGACTGCCAAAGCCCTCTTTCGCAGGCAGCGCCTGAGCGGGTTTGGTTTTGATTTTGAGATTTTGTTCATTGCTCAGCGGCATAAAAAGCCCATCAGGGAGATTCCCGTCAAGTGGGTCAATGCCCTTGGAAGCAAGGTAAAACCCCGTCATTACCTGACCACCCTTCTCGAACTGGTAGCTGTCCTGGTCAATGATTGGAGAGGAAGGTATAAGTAACTTAGATAAGACCTAAACCCATGGATCTCAAAGAAGCTTTGTTGCCAGGAGAAGATGTCGCCCGACACCCCTGGGAACTCGCCCGACTCAAAGTGAGCAAAGACCTGATGGGCCAGCACCTTAACCTAGATAAGCCCAATCCCCTTCGTATCCTCGACATGGGCTGCGGAGACTCCTGGTTTGTCGAACAACTTGCCAGGACCTACCCACAGCACAGCTATTATGGGGTGGACATCGCCTTTACCGATGATCAACTCAGCAAGCTGCGATCCAGGCTGGCAGAAAGCCCCATCCAACTCTTCCGTCAGCTCGAAGAAGCTGCTGAGCACCTGCCTTCTGAGACCATAGATATTGTCCTTCTCCTGGATGTGATCGAACACATTGAAGATGAAATCAGCTTCCTTCAATGGATGCAGACCTTCCCTCAGATCGGAAAGAACACCCATTTTCTCATTACGGTACCTGCCTTCCAGTCTCTTTTTTGTGAGCACGATGTCTTCCTGGACCATTATCGACGCTACACCAATTCCACCCTCTCCTCCGCCCTTCAAGAAGCTGGCCTCAGCCTGGATCAAAAAGGCTACTTTTTTTCCTCCCTCCTCCTTCCACGTACCTTGCAGGTAGCCAAGGGAAAACTTAGCCGCCGCAAAAAAGACGAAAAAGGAGTAGGGCAGTGGAAGGGAAGCCCCTTGCAGACCCGGCTGTTTACTCAGATCCTTTGGAATGACTACCGCCTGGGCAGCAGCATGAGAAAAATCGGCTTGGAAATACCTGGTCTGTCAAACTTTGCCATTGCTCACCCCGGATAATCATGAAGCCCCGGAAATACCTTGAAGCTGGAGCCTTTTTCCTCGGCCTCCTCACAGCCTTGGTCATTGCCATACAGGTCCTGGGCCCCTACGTCATCAACCCCCTTCAGGTGAAGGTCCTCCTCCAAGGCGATGTAGGTATCCACTACCTGGGATGGGCTTTTTTTCGCTATGCCGACTGGAGCTTTCCCCTGGGACAAATTCCTGATTATTACTATCCCCTGGGCTCAAATATTGGCTTTACGGACAGCATCCCCCTCATGGCTCTTTTGCTTAAGCCCTTGCATTCAATCTTACCTGCAGATTTTCAATATATAGGTCCCTGGCTACTCCTATGTGTCATTCTCCAATATGGGAGCGCCTGGAATCTCCTCCGAGAGTGGGGGATAAGAGAACCTTTGAGCAGAATGATTGGGGCATTGTTCCTGACTTCAACCCCGGTTTGGTTTTTTAGGCTGGCCCACCCTGCCCTCTGTGCCCATTTTTTGATTTTGGGCAGTTTTTGGATGTACATCAAAAGCGGGAAGAAAGGAAAACAGACCCAGGCGGTCGCAGGTCAATACTTGCTGCTATTCATAGTTTCCTTTGTTCATCCTTATTTGGCAGTGATGATCCTGGCTTTGAGTTGGCTCTTGTTTTCCCGTCTGGCCTTGATAGATAAGGCAATTAAGCTATGGCAATGGATCCTTCACCTCCTTGCATCAGCTGCTTTGCTCATCCTAAACTGGTGGATAACGGGTTATTTTAGCATTTCAGAAGCAGGCAGGGCACAGACAGGGCTGACGGATTACTCCACCAATCTCAACAGCTTGTTCAATCCTATGGAGGGGACTTCGTTTTTCTTGCCTGCCTTGCCCCATAATCCCCTTCAGTATGAAGGCTATGCTTACTTGGGAATGGGAGGGCTCATCCTGCTGGTAGGAAGCATCTTATGGGCTATTATTCGAAAAGTCATTGGTAAAAAGAGGGAATGGGAAAATAATACTCCTACAATGTGGCCGCTTTGGACCCTACTTGGACTTATGGCGGTTTGGGCCCTGAGCATAAAGGTGTACTGGGGGACGACAAGGGTACTTCGGTACGACATCGCTGAGGCATTGATTCCTACCCTGTCTGCTTTCCGAACCACCGGTCGTTTTATTTGGCCGCTTTATTATCTGTTACTGGCTTTTTCCTTTGTATATACAAAAAGGAGCCTACCCCAAAAGATATATGTTCCTCTTGTATTTCTGGGGCTCTTTGCCCTTCAGCTGATAGACCAGCAGCCTCTTTGGGAGGCACGGCGTTGGTACCAATGGACTGAGCCAGAAAATTTTATGGAGATATCTGAAGAAAAATGGAACCCATTATTTGAAGCGGCAGAGAAGGTGTATCTCTGGCCTCCCTTTGAAATGAAGCATGTTCGCAACCGCGACGATTATGCCGAAATAGGGTATCTGGCTGCCCGCAACGAGACCCCGGCGACCATAGGTTTTGTTGCAAGGGCCGAAAAAGACGCAGAGTCAAATTTCAGGAAGTCTTTTCGTAGGGATTTGGAACTAGGTCGGGTAGATTCTACCCTCCTCTACCTCTTTCTTCCTGGAGCCACTCCCTATTTTGATGAAAGTTTTGAGCAGATGGACCTGCTCAGGGTGGATGGCTATATCGCGGGTATTTCCAAAAAGTCCATTCCGAAGCTTCGCAAGGCCTGGGAGGAATTGGAGGTCGCATACAAGCCTGAACAAGCTAAGGGGGAGGGAATAGTAGATTTTATTGAAAGGAATAAGGAAAATTACATCTTGATCAGCAGCCTGGATGAACCCAGTAAGCAGTTGGACCGCCGGACGAGGGAATATCTGGGAAGCATGGGTTCGGGGATCAATAAACTGTCATTCAGGGGAAGTTATCTTGCTGTTATTCACAAGGGCAGTTTGGTCCATGAACAAGTGGCTGAAGGGGATATGCTTGAGTTAGAAATAAATCAGGGGGAGGAGCTAAATGGAGCAACATTTGCTTGGGACCTTCGTATGAGATCTTCTGGAATCCTTAAGGGATACGAAATGTCGATCCAGGTGAATGGAGAGGAACTTACAGAGAAGAAGCGAGGGCTTTATTTGGTGGTGATAGACGAGGAAGGGGCCTTGGTTGAGAAGGCTCATTTTGACACCTATATAAGCTCTTACAGGTGGAAATGAGGGAAAAGGCGGCGGTACGAAAGAAAATGCTTGGGGTTTATTTTTTTATCAAAAATTCATATGTAATGCTTTGGATTAGCAGCATAAACTCCTATCTTTGCAATCCGTCAAACAAAGCGATACAAAATGGAAGATCTGATTAAGCTTGTACAGGCAGAATATCTGCGCGATGAGACGCCAGATTTCAGCGCTGGGGACACGGTAAACGTGCATGTACGTATCGTGGAAGGCAGCAAGGAGCGTATCCAGCAGTTCAAAGGTGTCTGTTTACAGCGCAAGGGTGCAGGAGCATCAGCGACTTTCACTGTACGCAAGATTTCGAGCGGCGTAGGCGTAGAACGGATATTTCCCTTGCATTCTCCTGTCGTGGAGAAAATTGAAGTGGTGAGAAGGGGCAAAGTAAGGAGAGCTCGCATCTTCTACATCCGCCAGAAGATTGGAAAAGCGGCTCGTATCAAGGAATTGAAATAGGATTAGCTTCTTGGAAGAAAACTTGTAAAGGGCCTCCTGCTTTCTTACCTTTGCAGCACTTTTTTGGCCTTGAAAATATACTTGATCACGCCTGTGTAGCTCAGTTGGCCAGAGCACGTGATTTGTAATCTCGGGGTCGGGGGTTCGAATCCCTCCACAGGCTCATCCAAGCAAGAAAGTTGCCCTGCTCCGTGCAGGGATTGACATATGTTAGGGGAGTTACCGAAGCGGTCAAACGGGGCAGACTGTAAATCTGTTGGCTCAGCCTTCGTAGGTTCGAATCCTGCACTCCCCACTGGAACGTTCTTTATTATATTGCTTTTTATAAGTATGATGAAGCAATTACCAACAAGCGGGAGTAGCTCAGCTGGTAGAGCATTAGCCTTCCAAGCTAAGGGTCGCGAGTTCGAATCTCGTCTCCCGCTCATGGTGGTCATGTCAAAGCAAAGAGAAGAAAGTAACGTCGACTCTTCTTTGCCATGACAAGCCGATGTAGCTCAGTTGGTAGAGCACTTCCATGGTAAGGAAGGGGTCACCGGTTCGAGCCCGGTCATTGGCTCTAAATATTTTTAACTGGTTTGTTTGAGCTTGCTCATTGCAAGAACTAACATTATTAAACGATGGCAAAAGCAAAATTTGAACGCACGAAACCGCACGTCAACATTGGTACCATTGGCCACGTAGACCACGGAAAAACCACGTTGACCGCTGCGATCACTGCAGTCCTCGGTAAGGCAGGTTCCGCTGAGGCAAGAAGTTTCGATCAGATCGACAACGCTCCCGAAGAGAAAGAGCGTGGCATCACGATCAACACCTCACACGTTGAGTACGAAACAGAAAATCGCCATTATGCGCACGTAGACTGCCCCGGACACGCCGACTACGTCAAAAACATGATTACAGGTGCGGCCCAGATGGATGGAGCTATCCTGGTAGTAGCATCTACCGATGGTCCTATGCCTCAGACCCGTGAGCACATCCTGCTCGCCCGCCAGGTAGGTGTACCCGCCATCGTTGTGTTTATGAATAAAGTTGACCTCGTCGACGACGAAGAACTTCTCGAACTGGTAGACATGGAAATCCGTGAGCTGCTTGATTCTTATGAGTTCCCCGGCGACGATACCCCTGTTATCCAAGGTTCAGCCCTTGGTGGTCTTGAGGGACAGCCTCAGTGGGAGGAGAAAATCCTAGAACTGATGGCCGCTGTAGACGAGTGGGTGCCCGAGCCTGTGCGCGAGACTGATAAGGACTTCCTGATGCCTGTCGAGGACGTATTCACCATCACCGGTCGTGGTACTGTTGCCACTGGTCGTATTGAGCGTGGTGTCATCAACACTGGCGACTCTGTAGATATCATTGGTCTGCAAAAGGAGGGAGCAAAAATGTCCTCTACCATCACTGGTGTGGAGATGTTCCGTAAAATCCTCGACCGAGGAGAAGCTGGAGACAACGTTGGACTCCTTCTACGTGGTATTGAAAAGAAAGATATCAAGCGTGGAATGGTAATCGCCAAGCCTAACACTGTTACTACCCACACCAAATTCAAAGCTGAGATCTACGTACTTTCCAAGGATGAAGGAGGACGCCACACGCCCTTCTTCTCCAAGTACCGCCCTCAGTTCTACTTCCGTACGACTGACGTAACCGGAACTATTTCTCTTCCCGATGGAGTAGACATGGTTATGCCCGGTGATAATGTGTCCATCACTGTAGAGTTGATCTACGAGGTGGCCATGGAAAAAGGTCTTCGCTTCGCGATTCGTGAAGGTGGCCGTACCATCGGTGCCGGTCAGGTAACTGAAGTTGTAGAATAAGACATATATTGATTAGAACCCGCCTCTGGTGGGTTCTAATTTTAACTCTTTTGAAGCATCCCGGTACATCCGGGCATTGCTATACATACACGGGCGTAGCTCAATTGGTAGAGCGACGGTCTCCAAAACCGTAGGCTGTGGGTTCGATTCCTACCGCCCGTGCAAATTTCAAAGAAATGGAGAAGATCAGAGAGGCTGTCCGCGAATATTCTGATGAACTTTTGAATAAAGTTCAATGGCCTACCTTGGAGGAACTGCAAAGCAGCACGGTTACTGTGTTGATTGCATCCCTCCTCATAGCCTTGGTCATTTTCGTCATGGACTTTGCCTTTAAAAATGCAATGGGTTCCTTGTACTCATTGATCAATCTGTAAGTTAGGAGGTGGTTAGATGGCTAAATCGTGGTACGTAGTAAGGGCCATAAGTGGTCAGGAGAAAAAAGTCAAGGAGTACCTGGAAAGCGAAATCGTTAGACTTAATCTCAGCGATTATGTGGAGCAGATTCTCATTCCTGTGGAGAAAGTATTCGAAATGAGGAATGGGAAAAAGAAACTGCGTGAAAGGTCATACCTTCCGGGTTACATCCTTGTGGAGTGTGAAATTACCCCTGAACTTGTAGAAAACGTCAAGAGTGTACCCGGAGTCATTGGTTTCCTGGGAGCTAAAAAGGGCGGCGATCCCGTGCCTTTGAGACTTTCAGAAGTCAACAGAATCCTGGGTAAGGTTGATGAAATGAATGAGCAGGGGGAGGTACCCGAAAATCCTTTTATCAAAGGAGAGTCTGTCAAGGTTATGGCAGGGCCATTCAATGGCTTCAACGGAGTTGTGGACGAAGTCTACGAAGACCGCAAAAAGCTGAAAGTAATCGTAAAGATTTTTGGCCGGAACACACCTATCGAACTGAATTATTTTCAGGTTGAAAAAGAATTTTAAACCAGCGTTTTGGGCATTTTTAATGAAATTCCCAACTCGCCAATTATAAGAATTTTTTAGGGTTTGAGTCTTTCTTTGCCGCGCGCCTCACTCCTCATTTAGGTTCGTGGATGCTTCCCAGAAAGATATCTAAGCTCTCTTTTTATCATTACTGAAGTAGACAAATGGCAAAAAAGATCGAAACGTATGTCAAGCTTCAGGTGAAGGGTGGCCAAGCCAATCCCGCTCCTCCTATTGGTCCAGCATTGGGTGCCAAAGGGTTGAATATCATGGAGTTCTGTAAGCGCTTCAACGCTGTTACGCAGGACAAAATGGGACAAGTCTTGCCTGTCGTTATCACTGTATACGCAGACAAGTCTTTCGAATTCATCGTAAAGACCCCACCGGCAGCTGTACTTCTGATGAATGCAGCCAAACTCAAGAAGGCTTCTTCCGAGCCCAACCGTATCAAGGTGGGTTCAGTAAGCTGGGACCAGGTAAAGGAGATAGCTGAGACAAAAATGCCTGACCTGAACTGTTTTAAAGTGGAATCCGCCATGAAAATGGTAGCAGGAACGGCGAGGAGCATGGGCCTTACGGTAAGTGGTACCCCCCCTTGGGAGCAAAACAATGACTGATCATGGCGACGTTGACAAAAAATAAGAAGAAAATCCTGGAGGCTGTCGATAAGGAGAAATTCTACGACATCGCCGAAGCCGCTGAACTTATCAAGAAGACTACTTTTGCCAAGTTCAACGAATCTGTAGAACTCCACGTGAGGCTGGGGGTAGACCCTCGCCAGGCCAATCAGATGGTCCGTGGTGTGGCAACACTTCCTCATGGTACGGGTAAAGAAGTCAAGGTACTGGTCCTAACTTCTCCGGACAAAGAAGAAGAAGCCAAAAACGCAGGTGCTGATTTCGTTGGACTGGATGAGTACATCGACAAGATTCAGGGAGGGTGGACAGATGTAGACGTGATCATCTGCTCTCCCAATGTTATGGCCAAAGTAGGGCGTCTGGGACGTATCCTCGGTCCTCGCGGACTGATGCCAAATCCCAAGTCCGGAACCGTAACACCCCATGTGGGCCAGGCTGTAAACGAGGTAAAGGCAGGTAAGATCGACTTCCGTGTGGACAAAGCCGGAATCATCCATACCTCCATTGGAAAGATTCAGTTTTCCCAAGAGCAAATCAAGGAAAACGCCATTGAGTTGCTACAGGTCCTTCATCGCATGAAGCCCAGTGCATCCAAAGGAATCTATTTCAAATCCATCGTTCTCAGTTCTACCATGGGCCCTGGAATTAAGATCGAAAAGTCTTCCGTGCCCGGGATATCCTAAGCTTGAACCTATGACGAAGGAAGAGAAATACGCATTTGTAGAAGAGTTGACGGAGAAATTCAAAGAGTATCCCAACTTCTTCATCACAGATACAGGCGGTATGACCGCTGCGGATATGTATGCGCTGCGCAAAATTTGTTTCAAAAACAATGTGCAGCTGCAAATGATCAAGAATACCCTGATCAAGAAAGCGTTGGACAACTTGGAAAACGATTATTCGGAGCTTTATGACTCCCTGAAGAAATCTTCCTCCATCTTTTTCACCGACAGTGAAAATCCCAATGTACCTGCCAAAGTAATCAAGCAGTACAGAAAGGACAGCAACTCTGAGAGGCCAGTTTTGAAGGCCGCGGTGATTGAAGCAGCTGTATTTAAAGGCGACGATCAACTCGAAGCCCTCACCAAGCTGAAGTCTAAGGCAGAATTGATCGGAGAGGTTGTCGGATTGCTGCAGAGCCCTGCCAAAAACGTGGTCAGCGCCCTTCAATCTGGTGGCTCAACCCTCGCAGGTTTGATCAAGACCCTGCAGGAACGCGAAGCGTAACTTTAATTTTCATATTTTCTCACAAGAATTTTCTCTAAAATTTCCATACAATGGCAGATCTGAAAGAATTTGCAGAACAGTTGGTAAACCTTACAGTTAAAGAGGTTAACGAACTTGCCGATATTTTGAAAGAAGAATACGGCATAGAGCCAGCTGCAGCAGCAGTTGCAGTAGCTGGACCTGGTGGAGGTGGAGGCGGAGGCGAAGAAGCCGCTGCCGAGCAGACAGAGTTTGATGTCATCCTCAACTCAGCCGGAGCTAAGAAGCTCAACGTCGTAAAAGCTGTGAAAAACGCAGTAGGACTCGGACTGAAAGAGGCTAAGGCGCTCGTAGACTCTATCCCCGCCCCCGTAAAAGAAAAAGTTTCTAAAGAAGAAGCAGAGGCGCTGAAAGCGACTCTCGAAGAAGCTGGTGCTGAGGTGGAGCTGAAGTAATTTCTCCCGAGGGAGAGGTGAAACTCTACCTTTAAAGATAGACCTGATTCGTTGCAATCAGGTCTATTTCCCCATATATTAACTTTAGGTTCTATTTCAGGAAGCTGTACCTATTTTCTAAGGATCTCATTTAAACGCTTACAGGATTGGCTAATACAAATGTAACAAAACGGCACTCTTTCGCACGAATTAAGAAAGTCATCGATTATCCTGATTTTCTCGAAATTCAGTTGCGATCGTTCAAAGAATTTATGCAGCTGGACACTCCTCCAGACAAAAGAAATGATGAGGGATTATACAAGGTATTTAAAGAAAATTTTCCGATAACTGATGCACGTGAAAATTTCGTGCTTGAATTCCTGGATTATTACATAGATCCTCCAAGGTATTCCATCAAAGAGTGTAAATCCAGAGGGCTTACCTATTCTGTAGCTCTCAAGGCCAAACTCTTTCTCTATTGTACCGACCCCGAAAATGAGGATTTTGAGCCTGTGACCCAAGAGGTCTACCTCGGTAACATTCCCTACATGAGTGGAGATGGTACTTTTATCATCAATGGAGCTGAAAGGGTCGTCGTATCTCAACTTCATCGTTCGCCGGGAGTCTTCTTCGGACAGTCCTTCCATGCCAACGGTACCAAACTCTATTCAGCCCGAATCATTCCTTTCAAGGGTTCCTGGATAGAATTTTCTACTGACGTGAACAACGTCATGTATGCCTATATCGACCGGAAAAAGAAATTTCCTGTCACAACCCTCATGCGTGCCATCGGCTATAGCTCCGATAAGGATATCCTTGAGATATTCGGACTGGCAGAGGAAGTAAAAATAAACAAGGCAAACCTCAAAAAAGCCGTCGGTAGAAAGCTGGCCGCCAGAATTCTCCGAACCTGGACAGAGGATTTTGTCGATGAAGATACCGGGGAAGTAGTTTCTATCACCCGTAACGAAGTACTCTTCGAGCGCGATCACGTGGTTCAAAAGGAAGACATGGAATCTATCCTGGATTCTGGTGTGGCTTCTATGATCCTGGTCTCCGACGCTACCAATGCCAACGAGTACTCCATTATCTATAATACCCTTCAGAAGGACAACTCGAACTCTCAGTCCGAAGCCGTAGACCTCATCTATCGCCAGCTAAGAAATGCCGAGCCACCAGATGAAGAAACCGCAAGAAGTGTCATCGATAAGCTCTTCTTCTCCGACAAGCGCTATGATCTCGGTGAAGTGGGCCGCTATCGCCTGAATAAAAAGCTTCACGGTACCTTTGAAGAAGATTCTCAGGTACTGACCAAGTCTGACATTATCAAAATCGTCGGATACCTGGTCGAGCTTCAAAACAGTAAAACACACGTAGACGACATCGACCACCTGTCCAATCGCAGGGTCAGGACTGTTGGTGAGCAGCTCTACTCTCAGTTTAGCGTAGGATTGGCACGTATGGCAAGAACCATTCGTGAGCGCATGAATATCAGGGACAACGAGGTATTTACCCCAGCTGACCTGATCAATGCCCGTACCCTTTCCTCCGTGATCAATTCCTTTTTTGGAACCAACCAGCTGAGCCAGTTCCTCGACCAGACCAACCCGCTTGCCGAGGTAACTCATAAGCGCAGGGTATCTGCCTTGGGACCTGGAGGACTTTCGCGAGAAAGGGCAGGCTTTGAGGTAAGGGACGTTCACTATACCCACTATGGGCGACTTTGTCCCATTGAGACACCGGAAGGACCCAACATCGGTCTGATTTCCTCTCTCTGTACCTACGCCAGGATCAACGACATGGGATTCATCGAAACTCCCTATCGAGAAGTGAAAAAAGGACTTGTCGACCCTGAGGCTCTCTACCTGAGTGCCGAAGAAGAGGACAACCAGATCATCGCCCAGTCAAATGCTCCTGTAGATGACTCAGGCAACTTCATCAATCCTACCGTAAAGGCCAGAAAGCAGGGCGACTTCCCTATGGTTGACCCGGAGGAGCTTCGCTACATGGATGTTGCTCCTAATCAGGTAGTATCCGTAGCAGCCTCCTTGATTCCCTTCCTGGAAAACGATGACGCCAACCGTGCCTTGATGGGATCAAACATGCAGCGCCAGGCAGTACCCCTGCTGATGTCCGATGCTCCTATTGTAGGTACAGGAATCGAAGAAAAGGTGGCCCTGGACTCTCGTTCTATGCTTCAGGCTGAGGGAGAGGGAGTTATTGAGTATGTCGACGGAGGTAAAGTGGTCATTCGCTATGATCGCTCGCCTGTAGACGACTTGATCAGCTTCGAATCCAACGTGGTAACTTATGAAGTAGCTAAGTACCAACGGACCAACCAAAACTCCTGTATCAACCTTAGGCCCTGCGTCAAAGTAGGAGATCGGGTGTCGGATGGGTCTGTGATCGCTGATGGATACGCTACCGAGGACGGAGAACTCGCCCTGGGTAAAAACCTGCTGGTCGCCTACATGCCCTGGCAGGGATACAACTTCGAGGATGCCATCGTAATTTCCGAGCGCATCGTGATAGAGGATGTCTATACCTCTATTCATATCGAAGAATTTGAAATGCAGGTAAGGGATACCAAGCGGGGAGAGGAAGAACTGACCCGTGAGATTCCCAATGTGAGTGAAGATGCCATCAAGCACCTGGACGAAAACGGTCTGATACGTATCGGAGCTGACGTAAATCCCGGTGATATCCTGATTGGAAAAATTACTCCCAAAGGGGAATCCGATCCCACACCTGAAGAAAAGCTGCTTCGAGCCATCTTCGGTGACAAAGCTGGTGATGTGAAGGATGCTTCTTTGAGAACTCCTCCATCTATCAAAGGCGTTGTCATAGATAAGGTCCTCTTTTCCAAAGAGAAAAAGGAAAGCCGTAACAAGGCCAGAGATAAGAAAAAGCTTGCCGAGCTAGAGGAAACCTATCACAAGGACCTCAAGGAGTTGAACTCCGGCATGGTCTCCAAGCTGATGTCTCTCCTGGGCGATCTTAAGTCTAAGGGAATCAAGAATAAGTTCAATGAGGAGATCATCCCTTCCGGAAAGAAATTTACCGAGAAGACACTTTCAGCCCTCAACTTCCTTGAAATTGTAACCAGCGGCTGGACCGGAGAGGAAGAACTGGACAACAACATCCAGCAGCTTTTCCGCAACTTTAAGCGTCGCTACGATTACATTGAGAGTACCTTCCGCCGTAAGGAATATCAGGTAAGGGTTGGAGATGAACTTCCTTCCGGTATCCTGAAGCTGGCAAAGGTCTATGTGGCCAAGAAGCGAAAGCTGAAGGTTGGAGATAAAATGGCTGGTCGCCATGGAAATAAGGGTGTGGTATCGCGGATTGTTCCCGTTGAGGATATGCCCTTCCTGGACGACGGCACCCCTATTGACATTGTCCTAAACCCTCTGGGTGTACCTTCTCGTATGAACCTCGGACAGGTATTCGAGACCATCCTAGGTTGGGCCGGTAAAAAGCTGGGGATCAAGTACGCCACTCCTATTTTTGATGGAGCGACCATCGACGACGTAAACGAGCAGTTGAAGAAGGCAGGCTTGCCGGAATTCGGTGTCGTTCAGTTGAACAATGGTCAGACCGGAGAGAAATTTGGAGAAAAGACCACCGTGGGTATCAACTACATGTTGAAATTGATCCACTTGGTAGACGACAAGATGCACGCCCGTTCCATCGGACCCTATTCACTTATTACCCAGCAACCCCTGGGTGGTAAGGCTCAGTTTGGTGGACAGCGATTTGGTGAGATGGAAGTATGGGCATTAGAAGCCTTTGGTGCTGCCCATATCTTACGCGAAATGCTGACGGTCAAGTCCGATGATGTCATCGGCCGTGCCAAGGTCTACGAAACCATTGTCAAAGGAGACGTCCTACCCAAGCCTGGAGTGCCTGAGTCATTTAATGTCTTGATGCACGAACTCAGAGGCCTGGCCCTGGAAGTTACCCTGGAATAAACGAACATCCTTCCCTGCCTGTATATCAGGCGGGGTTTGTATATACCTTACGTAAGGACTTTTAACATTGGAGGTTAAGCATGCCTATTGCAAAAAATAATAAGATTACGAGTGATTTTAGCCGGATCACTGTAAGCTTGGCATCTCCCGAAGCGATCCTGAATCGCTCCCATGGGGAGGTCTTGAAGCCAGAGACCATCAATTACCGTACCTACAAACCTGAAAAGGATGGATTATTCTGCGAAAGAATATTTGGTCCGGTAAAAGATTACGAATGCCACTGCGGAAAATACAAGCGTATCCGCTACAAAGGAATCATCTGCGACCGCTGTGGGGTAGAAGTTACAGAGAAAAAGGTACGTAGAGAGCGTATGGGACATATCCAACTGGTCGTCCCTGTAGCCCACATCTGGTACTTCAGAACCCTGCCCAGCAAAATCGGCTATCTTCTTGGACTTACATCCAAGAAGCTGGACCAGATCATTTATTATGAAAGATATGTGGTCATTCAGGCAGGTACCATGGAAAAGGAAGGAATCCAGCGCATGGACTTCCTGACCGAAGAAGAGTACCTCAACATCCTGGAGACCCTTCCCAAGGAAAATCAGATGCTCCCCGACGAAGATGAAAACAAATTTGTCGCCAAAATGGGAGCTGATGCCTTGGAAGCCCTTTTGGGTACCATAGATCTTGATGAGCTGTCCTATGGCCTGCGCCAAAAAGCTGCCACCGAGACTTCTCAGCAGAGAAAAAATGAGGCCCTGAAGCGCCTTAAGGTCGTCGAAGCCTTCCGCTCCGCTAACAGAAGAATCGAAAATCGCCCCGAGTGGATGATCGTGCGCATCGTACCGGTCATTCCTCCCGAGCTGCGTCCTTTGGTTCCCCTGGAAGGAGGACGCTTTGCGACTTCTGACCTTAATGACCTGTATCGTAGGGTCATCATCAGGAATAACCGCCTCAAGCGTCTGATCGAAATAAAGGCTCCTGAAGTTATCCTGCGAAACGAAAAGAGGATGCTGCAAGAAGCGGTAGACTCTCTGTTTGACAATACCAGAAAGGTAAATGCTGTACGTTCCGACTCCAACCGGGCAC
The DNA here is from genome assembly GCA_964564415.1 of uncultured Bacteroidia bacterium. Lineage (GTDB taxonomy): Bacteria > Bacteroidota > Bacteroidia > J057 > J057 > JALEFZ01. Next base: position 173,701 of record CAZMAV010000003.1, read on the forward strand.
TTAAGTCTCTCTCGGACATGCTCAAAGGTAAGCAGGGACGTTTCCGTCAGAACCTTCTCGGTAAGCGTGTGGATTACTCCGGTCGTTCCGTGATCGTTGTGGGACCTACCCTCAAATTGCATGAGTGTGGGCTTCCCAAAAACATGGCGGCGGAGCTATTCAAGCCTTTCGTGATTCGTAAATTGATCGAGAGAGGTATCGTAAAGACCGTAAAGAGTGCCAAAAAACTGGTCGACCGACGCGATCCCGTCATCTGGGATATTTTGGAAAATGTCCTCAAAGGACACCCTGTCATGCTCAACCGTGCACCGACCCTGCACAGATTGGGTATTCAGGCCTTTATGCCCCGACTGGTAGAAGGTAAGGCGATCCGCCTTCACCCATTGGTATGTACCGGTTTCAACGCTGACTTTGACGGTGACCAAATGGCTGTCCATGTTCCCCTCTCCAATGAGGCTTGCCTGGAAGCCATGGTCCTGATGCTGGCTTCTCACAACATTCTTCACCCCGCCAACGGTTCCCCCATTACCCTGCCTACTCAGGACATGGTATTGGGAGTCTACTACCTGACCAAGGGACGTCCGGCACAAAAAGGGGAAGGACTGCTCTTCGGAAGCCCCGAGGAAGTAGAAATTGCCTTCAATGAGGGAGTAATCGCCAAGCACGCCAGGATTAAGGTTCGCCACTTCGAGTTCGACTCCATTACCGGAAAAAAGGTTCTGGACGAGGATGGTATTCCCAAGAAAATCTACTACGACACCACGGTAGGCCGTATCCTTTTCAATAAGATCGTTCCGGAAGGAGCAGGTTTTGTCAATATCCTTCTTTCCAAGAAAACGATGCGTAAGGTAATTACGCAGATTTTCAATAGAGTGGGACTGGTCAAGACCGTCAACTTCCTGGATGACCTGAAAGACCTCGGATTCCGTGAGGCCTTTGTCGGGGGTCTTTCCTTCGGCCTGGACGAGGTAATCGTGCCCGAAGAAAAAGATAGCCTCATCGACGATGCCAAAGGCCAGATCGAAGAAGTTTGGATGAACTATAACATGGGTCTGATCACAGAAAACGAGCGCTATAACCAGGTGATCGACGTGTGGACCCAGACCAACTCCAAGCTTACCGATACGCTGATGGACCAGCTGGAGACAGATAAAGATGGTTTCAACAACATCTTTATGATGATGAACTCCGGTGCACGTGGTTCGAAGCAGCAGATTCGTCAGCTGGGTGGAATGAGAGGCTTGATGGCCAAGCCACAGAAATCCGTAAAGGGTTCTGCAGGTGAGATCATCGAAAACCCCATCCTCTCCAACTTCCGCGAGGGACTTTCTGTCCTGGAGTACTTTATCTCTACCCACGGTGCCCGTAAGGGTCTGGCCGATACAGCCCTCAAGACTGCTGACGCCGGATACCTGACCCGCCGACTGGTAGATGTTGCCCAGGATGTCATCATTACCGAGCAGGACTGTGGTACCCTCAGAGGTATCCGTACCTCCGCCCTCAAGGAAAACGAGGACGTCATTCAGCCCTTGGGTGAGCGAATCCTGGGACGAGTTTCTCTCAATGACGTCGTAGACCCTCTAGATGAGGAAAATGTACTTGTCGCTGCTGGAGAAATCATCAATGAGGAAATCGCCAGAGCCATTGACAACTCTACCATCGAAGAGGTTGAGATACGCTCTGTCCTTACGTGTGAATCCAAGCGCGGAGCCTGTGCCAAGTGCTATGGCCGTAACCTGGCCAATGGTAAGATCGTGCAGGTAGGTGAGTCTGTAGGCGTTATTGCCGCCCAGTCTATCGGTGAGCCCGGTACTCAGCTGACCCTCCGTACTTTCCACGTAGGTGGTGTGGCACAACGCATTGCGTCAGCCTCCCAGTTAGTGGCCAAGTTTTCCGGTAAAGTCAAGCTGGAGGACGTCAAGATCGCTAAGCGCAAAGAAGGAGACGAAACTGTAAATATTGTTATCTCCCGTGCTGGAAAAGTCAAGATCATCGACGATCAGGACCGTATTCTCTTCCAGAATAAGGTACCCTACGGCTCTTACCTGCACGTGAAAAATAACCAGAAGATCGAGGCTGGTAACATGATTGCCAACTGGGACCCTTACAACTCACTGATCGTATCCGAGTACGATGGTAAGGCTGTCCTGGTAGATGTCAATGAAGGCCAGACCTATCTGGAAGATGTGGACGAGCAAACCGGACACCGCGAAAAAATCATCATCGATAGCCGCGACCGTACGGTTAACCCGACCATCATCATCGAAGATGCCGATGGAAACGAGCTTCGCTCTTACAACCTTCCTGTGGGCGCCCACCTGATCGTAGAAGATCAGGAGGACCTGACAGCAGGTATGACCTTGGTGAAAATTCCTCGTTCGGGAGGTGGAACTGCAGATATTACTGGTGGTCTTCCCCGTATTACCGAGCTTTTCGAGGCGCGTAACCCCTCCAATCCAGCGGTTGTTACCGCCATTGAGGGTACGGTACGTCTGGGAGGCATCAAGCGAGGAAACCGCGAGGTCTTCATTACCGCTCCCGATGAGTCGGACGAGAAAAAGTACATGGTGCCCTTGAGCAAGCACATCCTGGTCTTTGACGGAGACTACGTGATGTCAGGTGAGATGCTCTCCGACGGAGCCATTGCTCCCAGAGAAATTCTGGCCATCAAAGGTCCATCAGCTGTTCAGTCCTACATCGTAAATGAGATTCAGGAAGTATATCGCATGCAGGGTGTACCGATCAACGACAAGCATGTTGAGGTGATCGTGCGCCAGATGATGCAGAAGGTAGAAATCGTGGATGCCGGTGATACCATATTCTTGGAGAAAGAAGTGGTAATGAAGCTGGACTTCCAGGAGGAAAATGACTGGATCTACGACAAACTTGTCGTCGATGATGCAGGAGGTTCCGAAACCCTCCGTCCCGGGCAAATCGTTTCTCAGCGTCGCTTGAAAGATGAGAATTCCCAGCTTCGTCGTCAGGACCTGGAGTTGGTTGTCGCTCGTCAGGCCCGCCCTGCCGTATGTCAGCCCGTGTTGATGGGAATCACCCGTGCTTCTTTGGGTACCAAGTCATGGCTCTCTGCTGCTTCCTTCCAGGAAACGACCAAGGTACTCTCCGAGGCAGCCATCAGCGCCAAAACAGACGACCTCATCGGTCTGAAGGAAAATGTCATCGTAGGGCACCTCATTCCTGCCGGAACAGGCCTTCGTCGCTATCAGGATATCCTGGTCGGAGACAAGGAAGAAGCCAAGGAAAGAGAATCCCGACGCGCCCCAAGAGAGGCAATCGCCGAATAATTGGAAATTTTATTTTAGATATAAAAAATCCCTTTCGTCTTTCGAGAGGGATTTTTTTATGAATGAGAAAAATTTTATTCATCCTCTTCCTCCTCCTCATAATGTAGCCAAAACCTTCCTCGACCCGCCTCGTCGGCCGGAGCCCCAGGCATAGATTGGAGAAAAGGCCTCTGATCGATGTGATCGCTGTTTTCAAAGCTTTGGTGGATATATGCGTAGAGATCGAAAATATTGAAATCTTTCTCCTCTCTTTCTATTCTATCCTCTATGAATGATATTATGCCCTGAGCAAAAGGGCTGTGATCATCCCTGATTCCGTCAGATACCTCTTGCCCCGGCAAACCAGAAGCCAGAATATATCGGGAAGGCTTATCCTCCATGGGATATACCCTCCTGACCTTTTTGTCGAATACGAGGCTTCTCTTGACCTCCTGTGGATTTTTCCCATAAGCCTCTGCCTGAAGGCCCTCATTGAGGCTCACCCGCATGGATTCACTGAGATCTCCCGCAAAACAACTATCACTGATAACCAGACAATGATGGGGTTTGATTCGATTGAGATAAGGAATTTTCAAATATGAGGAAGGGGCTGGCTGCACTTATTTTTTTAGATAGGAATGATTGCCACGAGTGAATGGCTAAGGCGCTGTTGATTGTATCGCAAAAAAATGAATCGTGATAATCATGAATACCTATCGCCCTCCCACATATTTCCTAAGGCTGAGCATCAGATAAAAATTTCCCTAGTACCCATGCTTAGGTATTTGAGAATTCAAAAAAACTTTCTTTTTTCATTTAAAATAAGTCTAAATAAGAATTGAATGTCTGTTGATTATTACTGATGCTTGTCAGGCTATCCTTTGGGGTGGCCTACTTTTTTTCGCATGACTGAGTCTCCTTTAGGTCCCATGTACACAGAGGAAGCTTGATGAAAGAGTTTGCTATTTATCCTGAGCAAAATGCTCCATGAGAACTTTTTTGTAAGAGGTGGATACCTGAATTTCTGTTCCATCCTCCATCCTGACCTGTCCTGCCTTCCCTCTGATGTATCCCACCACATACTCGAGGTTGATGAGGTGGGTCCGATGAACCCGCATGAAGCCTGATTCGCCCAGGATTTCCTCAAAATGCTTGAGAGGACGGCAGATCATCTTTTTCTTCCCTTGAGTCAAAAAAACATCGGTAAAATTTCCATTGGCCTGGCAGCGAAGGATGTCTTTCATCCTGACCACTTCAAAACCCTCCAGGACGGGTAGCACTACCTTATGGGACTGTTGTTGGAGATTTTTGAGATTTTCGACGAGAATTTTGGTGTGAAAGGCCTGGTTATTTTTCTCAATATTTTCCGCTACCCGATCGACGGCTGAAATGAGTTCGTCCACATCCACGGGTTTGAGCAGGTAGTAGGCAGCGCTGAGGTTGAGGGCTTTGAGGGCGTATTGGGAGTAGGCCGTAACGAAGATGGTCTCAAAATTGATCTCCTCTACCTGTTCGAGTAGGTCAAAGGCATTGCCATAGGGCATTTCGACATCTAGGAAGATGAGGTCGGGTTGATGAGCCTTGATTTCGCGCAGTCCTGCTTCGACCCCATCGGCTTCAGCAAGGACCTCCACCCTAGGGCAATATCGATCGAGATAGGTCCTGAGGGTCTCTCTGCTGATGGCTTCATCGTCTATAATGATGGCTTGAAGGCTTTTCATGGGTCAGGTGTTTGCAAGCTCGCGAAGGGGCATGAGGATCCTCACCCGCGTACCGGTATCTTCCCGATCGGGATGGAGGTCTTCGATTTGGACAGTGAGGGAAGACTTGTACACTTCATTGATAATGTCCACCCGCTGGGCTGTGTTTTTCAATCCGGTAGAATTGTGGCTACGCTGGTTCTTGGTCTTGATTTCTGCTGACTTGGTCCTGCCTATGCCATCATCCTCAATAAGCACCTCCAGGCGCCTTTCTTTTTCCTTGATTTCAATGTTGAGGAATCCTTTTTCGCTCTTGTAGCGCAGGCCATGCCATATGGCATTTTCAATGTAGGGCTGGACCAGCATGGGAGGTATCTCTATTTGTTCCTGCTTGAGTTCGGGATCGACGCTGAGCGTATATTCGAATTTATCTCCAAAGCGAAAATGCTCCAGCTTTACATAGAGTTTCAGTACCTCCATCTCAGTAGCCAAACTGACGAAGTCCTGCTGAGAATGGTCCAGGACGGTACGCATGAGTTTGGAAAAATCGGATAGGTACTTATTGGCGGTGCGGTCGTCATGGCGGGCGATAAAGCCATTGATGGAGTTGAGTGAATTGAAGATAAAATGAGGATTCATCTGGCTACGCAGGGACTTGAGGGCCAGCAGTTGATTGGATTTGCGACGAGCCTGATTGGAGCGGATCACCAAAAAGGCCGATACCGATACCACGAGAAATCCCAGTCCGAGGATGATGAGGATGCGAAGCTGAAAGGACTGCCTTTCTTGAAGAATTTCTATCTTAGAATCCTTGAGTTCCTGCTCCTTGAGGAGGGTGGCAATCTTCTTATCCTTGGCTGCCATCTGATCGTTTTTGCTGATCAGGCTTTTGAATTTCCTTTCCTGAACGACAGCAAGGGTATCGCTGAGGGTTCGTGCTTTCTTGTAGTGAAAAAGGGCCTTGTCTACCTCTCCCCTTTTTTCATACCCTGCAGCCAGGAGTTGGTGGGCCTCCGCCTGGGCTTCGAGTTCGCCGGTTTGCCTGGCCAGGGCAAGACTGGATTCGAGGATCTGGATAGCCTCGCTGGCCTCGTTGCGCTTGAGGTATAGACTGGAGATCTTGTTTTGCTGGCGGATTGCTCCTTTGGTGTCGCCGATGTTGCTACGGGTTTCCAGCGCCTTGTTCTCGGCAATGAGGGCGGAGTCCAGCATATTTTCCTCTTCAAATGTCTGGGCTATTTGTTCGTAGGTCTGGGCCACCAGGGTATCATCGCCGATCTCCTGGGCTGCTTCATTGGCCATTTGATAATTCTGGCGGGCCTGATCGTTGATCTTATCGGTCTGGTAGGTTTCTCCCAGGTTCTTCAGGGAATTGGCATAGCCTAGTTTGTCGTCAGAACCCCGGCTGAGTTGTACCGCCGTTTCGTGGTGCTTGCGGGCCTTTTGGCTATTGCCCCGCAGCGTCCAATAATTACCAAGCAGGTTTTCTGACCGCACCTCCAGGTCTAGCTCTCCACTTTTTTTGGTGAGCTCTTGAAATTTTTCCAACCAGAAAAGGGCATCTTCCAGATTGCCTGCCTTCTGATGAGCAAGGCCAAGGTTTTCGGTAATTTCCAGCCGTGAAAGGGGGGGGACAGTAGAAGCATACCTGTCGAGGGCCCTTCCTTTTTTTGATTTTCCCTGAGAAGAGATGGAAAGCTTTTCTGCCTGGACAAAGGCATCAACGGCAGAGGGATAGCGCTGAAGGTCCATGTAGATTTTTCCCAATAGAAAGTAGGCCCGCTGATCTTCTGAGGGGTCCGGAGCTTTATTCCTCCCCCTTATGCCAAAAAATCTCTCGAGAAGATCGATGGCTTCCTCCGGAGAGGAACTGGCCTTGTTTTGGGCTTCTTCCAGCAGAAATACCTCCCAGTTCTTTACCTTTTCCTCTTTTTCCATATCCAAGGCTTCCTCCTCCTTGATGGGGGCCCGACTCTCCTTTTTTGCAGGATTGGACTGGGCCCAAAGTGAGGAGACCAACAAGAGAAGGCCTATATGGATAAAAATCTTTTTCACATCATGAACATACGTATCCACAGGGAAAAAGTAAAACAGCCCAATCAGAGCGCTGTAAAGGAATAGCCTTCGGAGTACCTCTTCATCCAGTCGGCTTCTTCGTTCGTCCACTGAGGGACCTTCTCCGGGGAGTGGACATTTTTTTTGAGTATTTTTCCGCTGTTCTTCTGCCTGTTGTTCAATCACTTCATAAAGAAAATCATGAAAAAGACCCTTTCATTTTTCCTCGTACTGATACCCATAGCTCTGGGAGTCCTCCTGGTCAATAAGGTATTTTGGAATCAGGTATTTGCTTCCCCTTCTCCCCTTAGAACTCCTGAACCCCTAGTGGCTGCTCCTGTCGACTATGGCGCCAACATACAGGTAGCCCTTTGCCTGGACGTCAGCAGCAGCATGAGCGGCCTGATCGATCAGGCCAAGGGAAAGCTCTGGGATATCGTCAACGAATTATCGCTGGCCAAGGTAGATGGCAAACCCACCCAATTGGAAATAGCCCTGTACATCTATGGTTCCCCTCTCTTAGAGGCTGAAAAGGGATACAGCCGTCAGCTCACGCCCTTTACCACGGACTTGGACCTGATCTCAGAAGAATTATTTGCCCTGAGCACCAATGGGGGCGATGAATACTGTGGCCAGGTAATCGATGAGGCGGTTCGCAACCTGTGCTGGAAAGAGGGAGAAAAGGACCTTCGGATGATTTTCATAGCAGGCAACGAGCCCTTCACCCAGGGGCCTGTCAATTATGTGAGCAGCATAGGCGAAGCCCAGCGGAAGAGCATTGTGGTCAATACCATCTTTTGTGGAGGCATCGTGGAGGGGAGAAAGGGAAGTTGGGAAAATGGAGCCAAAATTGGATTGGGTGAATACATGAACATCGACCACACCGGAGCCGTGACCCACATAGTCACCCCTTACGACCAGCAAATCGAGGAGTACAACAACCGCCTGAATCAGACCTACATTTACTATGGAAATGAAGGAAAGGAGCTGAAGGATCGGCAGATGGCACAGGATGCCAATGCAAGTAGTTTTGGCACAGGCAACGTAGTCAAGCGAGCCAAGACAAAGGCTTCCAAGACCTACAAAAATGAAAAGTGGGACCTCGTGGATGCGGCTGAAGCCGAAGATTTTGCCTACGACAAAGTCGATAAGGCTACCCTGGCAGATAGCCTTCAAAACCTGAGCGATGAGGAGTTGAAGATGGCCATTGAAAAAAATTCGGAAGAAAGATCCCGCTTAAAGAAGGAAATCAATGAGCTATACAAAAAGCGCGAGGCCTATGTCAAGGAAAAGCGGAAGGAAACTGACAAAGGCCAGCTTGACGAAGCCATGCTCGATGCCATTCGGGAGCAGGGCGAGAAAAAAGGCATGGTGTTCAAGCAATAACCCCTTCTGTTTCTATCCCTTCTATTTCAGTCATACCCGTTTAGCCCTTGGACTCCACCAAGGGCTTTTTACTTTTTGATAAAGATTAAAGGAACTATCCCTTCAGACAAAAAGTGACAGAATCCCATGTGAGGCTGAAAATTTGTAAAAAGGAAAGTTTGGGTGGAGGGTTTTTTATAAAAAATAGTAACTTTTTGAAATATTGGCCCATTCTAAGCTTATCTCACCTGTTTGAAAAATTCTTGAGCCTCTGTCAATGGAAATTACCCTACCCATTTCGAGTTTGCTTACCATTGCCTTGGGTAGTGTCGGTGTAGCTATGTCCATTTGTATGGGTATTTTACTTTTGTCTCAGAAAGATAAAAAGCACATATCCACCGGTATCCTGGCGAGTCTGCTGATTTTTTCGGGATTGACCCTCCTGAATGACCTTTTGGTCACATCGGGAATCAGCAATCGGATTCAGCAGCTGTACTTTATTCCCATATATTATTCATTAAGTTTACCTCCGCTCTTCTACCTCTTTGTAAAGTCAAAATTCAACTATCGCCTAGAAAAATACGATGCCCTTCATGGGGTAATTCCTGTCATTCAGGCTTTGGTATATTTTTCTATCGGATTCCGATCGGTTGGATTCAAGTCTGCCTTGTACGATCAAGATGCCTTTCGGATGTATCTTCAGGTAGAATCATTTCTTTTCGCCTTTTCCCTCCTTGGATATACCATTCTTTCCCTGTCTCTGTGGAAGAGAAAAAAACTAAAGATTTCTTTTGGTCAGAAGACATGAGGAAATGGCTTAGGCAATTTTCGATAGGCATGGTATCGATTGCTGTGATGGAATTTGGTTTTTCCCTCGTTGAATACAGTTCTTCTCTCAGTTATCTGTCGAGGTTTCCCTTTTATTTGATTCATACTTTGATCCTTTCTGCTTTTGTGTTTTGGGTAGCTATCAATGGCTTTAAACAATACTATCCTCTGCAGATTTTTACCTCCAAGCCCAGTCAAGGCGATGCATTCATTGACGAAAAAGAGATGCCCAAACTGCTGGAGAAGCTGAAAGTATTGATGACAAAGGACAAAGTTTTTCTCAATCCCGACTTAAATCTTGAAATGCTGTCCGGCTACCTTGGGATCTCCGAAAAAAGTTGCTCCTATCTGTTGAAAAAGGGTACAGATCTAAATTTTAATCAATATATCAACAGCTTCAGGGTGGAAGCCTTCAAAGAGAAGGTCAAAGAGGGGCAGAACAAGTCTCATACCCTGACGAGCATTGCCTATGAGTGTGGCTTTAACTCCAAGTCCACTTTCAACAGGGTATTCAAATTAAACTGCGGCATTACTCCTTCTGAATTTGTCAAAATGTCTCAGGGCAGAAGTGGGTCTCCTTAAAAAAAACTGGCCTTGACCCTGTCCCAAATCTTGATTTGAAGCGTTCGGATATGTCAATCACTTCATATTTGCTACTCACCACATAAACTATAGCAATTATGAGCAATCAAATTAAGACCTTCCTTCTAGGTGGCAATCAGCAACATTCTATGAGCCAAAATATTGGCTTTTTACTCCTCCGCTTCTTTGTCGGACTCGCTCTATGTACTGTATTTGAAAAATTTTTACCTAAAGACGGTGTCTGGGGGCCACAAGAGTGGTTTATTCGGGATACTGCCAATATGGGATTTCCCTTTCCATTATTCTTTGCATGGGTAGCAGTACTGTCTGAATTTTTTGGTGGTATCCTATTGATGCTGGGCTTGTTTGCAAGGCCGGCGGCTCTCTTGAATGTCTTGGTGACCTTTACCGCTACCTTTATCTATCACAAAGGAGATATCGGGGACGCAGGATTACTTTCATTCTTTTTCATGATCATGTGCCTCTGTATACTACTCTTTGGCCCTGGAAAATTTAGCCTGGATTACCTTTTAAACAGCAAGGCAGTCAAAAGATTGGCGACCTTGTCAACGATCGCTTTGCTTCTTTTGTCATTCAACTTTGCCTTTGTCCAAGCCAGTAGCCATTCCATTTTCTATCATAAGGGAGCGACAACAGTGGAACCCTTAAGCGTCCCATTCTACTTGAAAAACAATAGCTTGCTTCCCAAAAGAATAACTTTCATCATCTATCAACCTCAGCAAGAAGGGAATAATACCATCGTAAAGTGGTTTTTACCTTTTCAAAAGGTAAAATTTAATTTGCCTGTCGAATCCAAAATCTATGTCGCTACGGATTCCCAGGTCGATGTGGTAATGCAGGGGAGAAGAATAGACAGTGATCAGCCATTTATGAGGGTGGATGAAAAAATAAGCAATGCTACCCTGCCTTTGAATAGACGCGAATGAGGATTAAGGGTCAAGACAACATGATCACTTAGCCTAAAGCAGGGAGTCTGTTATGTTCATCGGGGGAAATAAGGGTAGGTCGGAAGTCTCTGGCCTCCTCTTTTTCCATCCAGGCATAGCTCAGGATCATGACATGATCGCCGACGACTACTTTTCTGGCGGCAGCTCCATTGAGGCAGAGCACCCCCGAATTTCGCTCCCCCACGATCACATAGGTATCGAAGCGGGCTCCGGTTTCGATGTTGACCACTTTTACCCGCTCGCCTTCCCACATGTTAGCAGCCTCGATCAGGGCTTCATCAATGGTGATGCTTCCTACGTAATTGAGGTTGGCCTCGGTGACCTTCATCCGGTGTATCTTGGATTTGAAGATGTTGAGCAGCATATAGCTTTGTATTTGGGAAAATATAAAGACTCTCCGTCAAAAAAAGTCCGGGATTAATGTAAGTAGGCATCCATGTTGTCCCCTTCAAGACTTACCTCTACATGCTGGTGGAAGGTGGTCGCCAATTCAAGGCCCGTAAAATCTGCGGAAACAGGGAGCTTTCGATGGCCCCTATCCACCAGTATCGCCGTCCGAATGCTCTTGGGAAAAGCGTAAAGCAGGATAGAAACCACATGTAGAAGGGTGGTGCCGGTATAGAGTACATCATCCACCACCAAAATAGGTTTTCCCTTTATGTCTTCGGGTTCGGTATCCAAATCTATCCCAATGTTTGGGGCATCGCTCTCCCGGTCGAGTCGGGCGTTGAGGAGGGTGAGTTCGAGGGGAGAAATATCGGCCAGATGCTCCGCCAATCGGTGAGCCAGGGCCCCTCCTCGTTGGTCGATGCCGATGATAATGAGTTCTTTCTCCTGGTAGTGGGCTTCGTAAATTTCATAGGCCATCCGCTTGAGTCGCTGTTGGATGGAGGCCTTATCGAGAATCTTGATTTTATCCACGGGCTATGCAGGTTTTGTTTGGAAAGATTAGTGATGACCACGAATGAATGGCTAAAGCGCTGTTGGGGTTATGGTTAAGTAGTTTGTTTTCAGCCCCAAGAGCCCTATGGGTTATATCCTAAAAAATGATCGGTGATAATCACTATCAAAATTACAGATTCTTTTCCAGAGAATGGAAGGGAGGCGTATTTTTGAAGAATCTTTGGTTAATTTTACCTTCTGACCTATGAAACGACAGCTAGCTTCCATCTCCAATCGGAGCATTGGTCTCCTGGGACTGGCCACCTACCTGGTGCTGGGGCTGCTGGCCCTTATATTTTACAAAGAAAGGATCATTTTTTTGGATGCTGCTTACTACCTCTTTCACCTCGTCAAGGACAGCTTCTTCAACATTGAGCACAACCGCTGGCCTACCATCTTTACTCAAGTCCTCCCCCTGATCGCCCGTAAATTCCAGGCACCCCTTCACATCGTCATGATCAGCTATTCCCTGGGATTTATCCTGTATTTCGCTCTGATTTTTTACCTCTGCCTGTATAGGCTTCAACAGCCCGTATTTGCCCTTATCCTTCTTCTCTTTAATGTCTTGATGGTAGCAGATACTTTTTATTGGATTCAGTCTGAATTTCCCACAGGGATCGCCTTTGCCATTTTATATTTCGCCTTGGTAAGCCGCTTTCCCGAAGGAGAAGAGGTTCCCCGTTGGGTCTGGATGCTGATGCTGCCCATGCTTCTGGCTACCGTATTTTTTCATCCCCTGATGGTCCTGGTGATCGGTTTTGCCGCTGTTTTTCTCATGATTCACCATTGGGAGGACAAACGAATCCGCCGCATGATGGTGGAAACCCTGGTGGCATTGCCGCTTTTCTACCTGATGAAGAGCATCTTTTTCACTTCGTCCTACGAGAGCCAAAACATGAGTATGCTAGGTAATTTTGTAAAATATTGGCCTAATTACCTGGCTGTCCCTTCCCATCAGGAGTACCTTTCTTACCTCATCAAGGACTTTTACCTCCTCATTCCCCTTTTCATCTGGGTATTGCTTCATTATGCAAGGGAAAAAAACTGGTTGAAATTTGCCCTTCTTTTCTTTGGCGTCCTGGGCTATCAGATGCTGGTCAATGTTTCTTATGCAGAAACTAAGTTTCAGTTTCATTTGGAGAATCAATCTCTTCCTGTGAGTTTCTTTTTGTTACTGGCCTGGTGCACAGATGTGTTGCCCGACCTGAACAAAGGCTTGTCCATAGCCCTTCTTAGCCTGATTCTGGCCCTTCAGTGTACCCATATCGCTTTGGTCCACGACAAGTTCACCCACCGATTGGAGTGGGAACGGGCTTTCATGAGGGAAACCAAAGACCGCCAGCCTTCCAAGCTGATCCTTCAGGAAACCGAAGCCCATCGGGATGACCTAATCATGACATGGGCAACTTCCTTTGAGATTTGGCTGCTCTCTACCATCGAAAACGGAGAAACCCGCTCCCTCATGGTAGACGACAATCCTGAAAATTGGCGCTGGGCCTTTGGCGAACCCAAGGTATTTATCACAAAGTGGGAAAGATTCTCCTACGAGGAATTGCCAGACCGCTACTTCATCTTTAGGGATGAGGGAAAATATGGGGTAGCTCAAGGCTTCACCCCAGTCCTTTCGCCTTTATGTCGTCAGGATTTACAAAATGGGCTTTGACACCCAGCTTTTTCATGGTATGCTCCAGTTTGGGTATGGGTCCCCCCATACAAGTGTGAGGAGGCGACGATCTCATCCCCAGGCTGGAATAGAGTCAGAAAGGTAATAAACTGAGCGGCCATGCCGGAGGCGGCTCCTACAGCTCCCGTGGCATTTTCAAGGGAGGCCATGCGCTCCTCGAATACCGCTGTCGTAGGATTATTGATCCGTGAGTAAATGTTGCCGTACTGCTTGAACTGAAAAAGCTGAGCCGCAAAATCAGCATCGTCAAAAACGTAGGAGGTGGTTGGGTAAATGGGAACAGCCCGTGAGCCCGTCACTGCATCCGGAATGTGGCCGGCATGAAGCATGCGGGTCTCAAAGCCAAATTTCTTTTTTTCCGCCATGAATGGTAAAGGTATAGGTTAGGATATGAGGGGTGTACAAAATGATCTCTTTCTTCCCGAGTAAGTAGCTAGCCATTTAGGTCCCTGATTGGGTAAATTTTCTCAAAGAAAAAAAACTCTGAGAGAAGTAAAATGGCAAAGTTTATCGGATAGAAATAATATTTCCGGGTTCAAACAGCTGTCGTTTGGCATACTTAGACAGGAAAAAGACACGAATATTCATTCCCCTTCTAAATGAATTTTTTGAGTTTAAACGGAAGGGATGTACATCCATCTAAAAGACAAACAACACAGTAATTTTAACGAAAGAAATATGAAACTCAGGCATTTGTTCATCACCCTCGCTTTCCTCGGACTTGGAATCAGCCTTTCGGCGCAGACGGCTACCCCTGGCCTTACCCAAAGGCAGGTCAATCAGAGCCTTCGAATCAAGCATGGTATCGTTAACGGCGAACTGACCCGGATCGAGGCTCGGAAACTCAAGGGGCAGCAGCGCCACATTCAGCGGAGCAAGGCCAGGGCCAAGGCAGACGGAGTCGTGACGCCCTACGAGCGTACCCATATTCGCAGCAAGCAAAGCCGTGCCAGCAGAAATATCCGCCGTCAAAAGCAGGATCGCCAGGATAGATTCTAATTTTTTGCCTCAGCCATTGATTTCATAGGGCCTTTCATTTGGAGAGGCCCTTTTGTTATTTTGAACCATGGCAAAAGAATGGCACCCCATAGATCTGGGAGATAAGCGTATTGCAGAAGAAGGTCAAATCGCAGAGTTTAAGGTCGGTAACAAAGGGTATTGCCTGCTCCGACACGAGGGAAGGTGGTTTGCCTTCGATGCCAAGTGCTCTCATGCCAAGGGTCCCCTGGCTGCAGGTTGGGTAGAAGGAGGCTGTATTGTCTGTCCCTGGCATCGCTATGCCTTCGACCTCGATAGTGGACAGGCGGAACGCGGCGGATATTTCATAGAGACTTATCCAGTCAAAGAAAAAGAGAACAAGCTCTGGATAGGGCTGAAAAAGAAAAAACGAGGTTGGTTCTGGTGAGTAAACCCATGCGTTTCTTTTGCCTGCTCTCCCTTTTCCTTACTTCCTTACGGCCTTGGCTTCCTTCAACAGGGCAAAATCAATATTTTCCCGGTTGATGTTAGCGTAGTTGCCCTTTCCCTTGGACGCCAGGGTCTCGAGTGCCTTTTCCCGGCTGGGAGAGAGGTTGCCGAAGGTGAAGATGCTCAAGGCAATCCGGTCTTCGCCCAGTTTTTCTGCGGTGCGGTAGAGACCTTCGATTTCGAAAAATCCATCCGTAGCCATGACAATCCTGTTGTTTCCCCTGGCAATGTAATTGTCCTGCGCCAGCTTGTAAGCTTTCTTAAGGGCACTTTTCCCCTTGGTATCTCCCGAGCCTCCCAGGCGATCGATGGCATCCAGGATTTTATCGGTATCTGCTGCGGAGACCCCCTCTATCAGCACATTGGTTTTACCGGCGTAGGCCACCACTGAAATTCTGTCCTCGGGCCGCATGTGTTCCAGCAGCCTTACGAAGGCATCCTTCAAAACAGGAAGTCTGTCAGAGCGGCGCATGGAAGCAGATACATCGATCAAAAGGGTGAGGTTATTTTCTGCTACATAGGTAAAATCATAGGGATCGACAGGTGTGGGGGCTGCCTCGGGCAAGGAAGTCTTTGAATCCACCTTGGTTTTTTCCGGGCCATCCTCCTCGGGAGTCTTTTCTATTTTTCCTATGCTAGGCAGGCTAGGTTTTTCTGCTTCTTTTTCCTTAGGGGCTGCTGCCTCTTCTTTGGGCTTGGATTGAGGGGGCGGAGCCTGCACTACCGGAGGAGAAGGGAGACCGGGCCGGGCCAGAAGAAAATTGACGCTGATGGTCTGGCTATATGAGGCGGGCTGGACCTTTATCCTTCTGCGTTTCTTGCGAAAGCCCTCGGCCATGACGATCTCATCGTAAACAGCACTTTGATTGGGAATATCAAAGGAATACTTTCCGCTGGAGTTGGTCCTTAGCTTTTTGAATGGAATCTTGGTGCGGGCATCCAGGACGATGATCTCAGCTTCCATTCCTCTCCATCCGGAGCTGTCTCTGACAGTGCCTTTGATGGTGTGGGTGATTTCTACATTGGCAGAACTAGGTCGGATGCGAGGATCGGCTTCGCGAAGATCGGCATAATAGATGTCTCCATTTCTTACAAAATAGGCCTCCATCCCATCCTCTGTCAGAATTAGCCCATAGTCATCGCCTTTGGTGTTGAAGGGTTTGCCTACATTGATGACTTCTCCAAAGGTCCCATCGGGATTGAGGGTCGTCTTGAAAATATCCAGGCCTCCGTAGCCTTCATAGCCATTAGAAGCAAAGTAAAGGGTCTTTCCATCGCCTGCCAGGAAGACTGACCTGTCATTGTAGGGGGTAGAAATACCCAATCGCTTGCAGTAGCTCCATCCTTCGAGACCCTTTTTGCTCATGTACAGGTCCATGTTGCCATCGTAGTCCTGTCCTACAGCTACGACCATGGTTTTCTCATCGGGGGAAATGGCCATCCCATCGGTGGCCTGATAGACAATCTGTCGGAAAAATTCGGTGATACCCCCTCCGAGGCCCTGAGGTCGGCTCCAGCTCTCCTTGTTGCGGGAGGCTATATAATAAGGCCCTCCGGTCTGTCGCCAGTATGCATTCCAACTCTGGAAATAAACCCTTCTTCCATCAGGGGAGACATTGGGTTCGTCTTCGCCCTGGCTAGTATTTACTCCGTAGGGCATGCACTGTGGGGCGGTCCATTTTCCTCTGAGCTTGCGGCTGTACCAAATATCTCCATCGTAGACTGAGTCGCCTTTGTACTCCATAAAGCTATTGCTCCAGGGCTGCTGGCCCCTCAGAGACATGAAAAACAGATAGTGCCCGTCGGGAGTGATGCTGAGGTTGGTTTCTCTCGAATAGGAGTTAAGGACATTGAGCTTTTGAACCCTGATCCTGTCCTGATGGTCCAGGAGGGTGGCCTGGCGCTGGGCAAAAAGGTCTCCGTAAAAGAAAAAGGCGCAGAGGAAGAGTAGGAAGCAAGAGGTATTTCGCATGTCGATAAATTGGCATTCAGGGCTTTGAGTCTCCATTCTTTCCATATAGGAAGAATGAATGTCAGAAGGGGGATTTATTGGAAAAAACAGGGGGGTGGGCGAAAATCCATCCCGCGTGAGAACATTTATACGAAATATTTGATTTCCAGATTTAGAAATGCTCAGCGAAATATACAAATTTAGCTTTAGGCTACACCTAAATCCAAGATGATGGAAGGAATTTTTCTGCTTCATGTATGCGTAAGCCTCCTGATGACGGGGATTATCTGGTTTGTGCAAATTATCCATTATCCCCTCTTCAAAAAAATCCCTCCGGAAGCTTTTGTTGCTTTTGAAGAACAGCATACCCGCCTCACGGGTTTCCTGGTTGCTCCTCTCATGCTTTTGGAATTATTTACGGCCATGTTTTTGGTGCTTAATCCCGGTACCTTCAACCGGGGATGGATGGGAGTCCTCCTGGGAGCGTTGGTGCTGATATGGCTGAGCACTTTTTTTATTCAAATGCCCCTGCATCGAGATTTGTATAAGAGGTATGAGGGTAGCAAAATTGTTGAATTGGTAAAGACCAATTGGACCCGCACTGGGCTCTGGACCCTCAGGAGTATGGTCCTTCTGGTATTGTTGTGGGATAATTTCATGAGATGAGCAAAGGTACACTCATTGTCATTCCAGCTCGCTATGCCTCCACCCGTTTTCCGGGAAAGCCCCTGGTCGATATCAAAGGCAAGTCCATGATAGAGAGGGTCTACGACCAATGCCGCAAGGTAGAGGGAGCAGATGTCATCACAGCTACCGACGATGGCAGGATTTTGGAGGAGGTAAAGAATTTTGGTGGAAAAGTCCTGATGACCGGAGACCATCATCGCAGTGGTACCGAAAGGGTAGGAGAGGTGGTAAAGGCCCTTCCCCAGTACAGCTATGTCGTAAATGTGCAGGGCGATGAACCCTTTATTTCTCCCACCCACATTGAAACCTTGGTACAACTGCTGAGGGAGGGTGCCTCGATCGCCACCCTGGTCACTGAAGTGGAGGATATGGACAACATATCCGATCCCAACAGGGTCAAGGCAGTGCTGAATAAAAGGGGAGAAGTCATGTACTTTTCCCGCTCTCCTATACCCTTCCAAAAAGACAAGCGCAGGGAGCAAATGTATTACCAGCACATCGGTATCTATGGTTTTTCCAAAGAAGTTTTGCTGAAACTGCTCACCCTTCCTCCTGGCGGTCTGGAAATAAGCGAATCCCTGGAGCAATTGAGGTGGCTGGAAGAGGGCTACCGGATTAAGGCTGAGGTGGTAGATGGGCAGTCTCTTTCCATCGATACCCCCCAGGATTTGGAAGAACTTCTCTCAAATTGGAACAAATGGGAGGGAAAGTGAGCATGAGCCAGCAATTAATCCGCTGTTAAGGTGACTTTCACAAAATAAATTTTCAATTTTAGCATCGGTATCTTGTACCCAACAATTCGCACATGATCTCATCGGTACTTTTCTGGACATTTGCCATACTTGGAATCGCAGGTGGAATCGGTTTGGTTTTTAACCGCAACCCGGTCTACGCTGCCCTTTCTTTGGTCCTTAATTTTTTCAGCATTGCGGGGCTTTACCTTTCGCTCAGTGCCGAGTTTTTGGCGGCCATTCAGATTTTGGTCTATGCAGGTGCCATTATGGTCCTCTTTATCTTTGTGATCATGCTGCTCAATCTTCAGGAGGAAGGAGATGTCCTTAAATTTGACATCAAACGAGGCCTTGCCTTTATTCTGGGCCTTGCCTTTGTAGGGGAAATGATCTTTGTGTTTCGGAGTTTTGCTCAAAAGGATGTCGGTGGAGAATTTGCCTACGGAAAGGTGGAGGCCATCGGAGAGCAATTGATGACCCAGTACCTATTTCCCTTTGAAATTATCTCTGTAATCCTGATTTCTGCCCTGATCGGCGCCATAGTGGTAGCCAAAAAGTACAAGCATACCTGATAAACTTAAGGAATACACCGAAAGCATAAACGAATGGAGTTTTTGGAACCCAATGCCTATACCTACCTCGCCGTTGCCCTGGTCATGTTTGCCTTGGGTGCTGTAGGGGTAATGACCCGGAGAAACGGCATCATTGTCTTCATGTGCATAGAATTGATGCTCAATTCCGTCAACCTCAGCCTGATCACCTTCTCCAAGATGCATGCGGTGGCCGGTACGCCTGGTACCCCTGATCCTGGCGCCAATGGCTCCATGCTCGTCTTTTTCGTGATGTGTGTAGCCGCTGCTGAAGCTGTGGTGGGCCTATCTATCATCATTGCCCTCTTCCGCAACAAACTCGACATCGACATCAACAACGTGAATATATTCAAATGGTAGGCATGGCCATCTGCCCTGACCTCCATCACCTTCACAAAGGAACCACATGAGCTCACTTTATTCTCTCATCATAGTTTTGCCCATCCTTGGCTCCCTGGTTATAGGGTTGGGAGGACTCTTGAGTGCAGGATTCAGAAAAAATGAAGGCCTGATCGGCGCCCTCGGTACCGCTGCCGTAGGTATTCCCTTTCTGGTCATCGCCTATGCTTTCTTTACTTATCCGGGCGAAGCGCAAATCTACAATGTCTTCACGTGGATGGAAGCTGGAAACCTTCAGATTAATTTTTCCTATCAGCACGACGAACTTTCCCTCCTCATGGGAATGATCGTGACAGGAGTCGGAACCCTGATTCACCTCTACTCTGTAGGGTATATGAAGGGAGACCCCGGTTTTTACAAGTACTTCGCCTACCTCAACCTCTTCATCTTTGCGATGAACAACCTTATCCTGGGAGACAATATGGTTGTGATGTTTTTGGGATGGGAAGGAGTAGGACTTTGTTCTTATCTGCTGATTGGATTTTGGTTCAAGGATATGCCCAAGGCCAATGCTGCTCAAAAGGCCTTCATCGCCAACCGCATTGGAGACTTTGCCATGCTGGTGGCCATATTTATGATTTACCGTTCGCTGGGTTCTGTAGAAGAAATGGTCAACCTGTCCTTCACTGAAATCCTGGCCCATGATTTTGGAGAAAGCAGTTCCTGGATAGCTTTCTTAGTCTTTGTCGCAGCTACGGGTAAGTCTGCGCAGATTCCTCTCTTCGTTTGGCTGCCTGACGCTATGGCAGGTCCCACTCCTGTGTCGGCCCTCATCCACGCAGCCACCATGGTTACCTCCGGCATTTACCTCATCGCTCGCCTTCATCCCATCTTTGCGGCTTCGCCAGAGATTATGGGAGTCATCGTGGTCGTCGCTGCCCTCACGGCTATCATTGCCGCCTTTACGGCCATGGCTCAAAATGACATCAAAAAGGTCCTGGCCTATTCGACAGTTTCTCAATTGGGCTTTATGTTTATGGCGTTGGGAGCTGGGGCCTACACAGCTGCGATCTTTCATGTAATGACCCACGCTTTTTTCAAGGCCTGTCTCTTCCTCGGATCAGGCTCTGTCATTCATTCGATGGAGTACATGCATACGGTAGATGATCCTCAGGACATAAGGACCATGGGAGGACTTAGAAAATATATGCCCTCCACGGGGACGACTTTCTGGATTTCTACCCTGGCGATCTCGGGGATTATACCTTTGTCTGGGTTCTTCTCTAAGGATGAAATTCTGTCCAGCCTCTTCTTTTTTGGGGAAGGCTTCGACATGTACAAGGTAATCTGGTTTGTAGCCCTATTTACAGCGGCACTGACGGCCTTTTACATGACGAGGGTCACAATGCTGACCTTCGAAGGTAGGGAGAGATTTCCCGAGGAGAAAAAGCCTCATGAAAGCCCTGCCATCATGACGATTCCCCTGTGGATACTCGCCGCCCTTGCAGTGGTGGGAGGATTCCTGGGCTTGCCGGTATTTTTGGGGGAGAAACTCAACTGGATCGGGCAGGGATGGCTGGAGCACATCATCGAAAACAACCACGCCATCCACGAGCATGCCCATGCCAACGAAAGCCTGGAATACATCCTCGTCGGAATATCCGCCCTTGTAGCTATCCTGACGGTCTTCTTCACCCGTAATTTTTATGCAACACACGGCCTGGAGGCAGACGATAGGCTAAAAAAATCTTTTGGAGGCTTTTATCGGGTGATGGAAAGGAAATTTTATTTTGATGAGTTTTATCAGAAAAGTGTAATACAGCCCTTCAATTGGTTTGGGAAAAATGTGGTAGACTGGTGCGAGGAGTACATCGTGGACGGTGCCGTAAAGAGCATCTCAGAAGGGGTCAGGAATATTGGAGATGTATTCAAGCAATTGCAGTCCGGACTGGTCTCTCACTATCTCTTGATCGTCTCCCTGGGGGTTATCCTTATGCTGACCTTCCTTATTTTTGGTTAATGCGATTGGGGTATTATCTCCAGAATTTATCGCTCTCTATTTGTAACAGACTTTATTATTATCCACTATACACACTAGCTTTAACTAGCCGGGCCGTTTCCTTTGTGAGGCGGCTTTTTTTTATATAAAAAAACGGAAACCCAAGAAGGGCTTCCGTTTAGTAATGCTTTGATAAATTTCTTTAGATCAGCCTTTGCTGGCCTTGGCATGATCTGCGAGAAATTGCTCCAGACCACTGTCAGTCAAGGGATGCTTGAGCAATCCGGTGATGACTTTGAAGGGCATGGTAGAAACGTCAGCTCCGGCAAGGGCAGCGTTCAAGACATGGTTGTTGTGGCGAATAGAGGCAGCCAATATCTCGGTTTCCATCCCGTAGTTGTCAAAGATGGCCCTGATCTGCTCGATGAGGAGCATACCTTCATGACCGATGTCATCCAACCTTCCGATGAAGGGACTTACGTACTTGGCTCCGGCCTTGGCAGCGATCATGGCTTGTATAGGATTGAAAATCAAGGTGGTATTAATCTTGATCCCTTCGCTGGCGAGGGTTTTGATGGCTTTGACACCTTCCTGTATCATGGGCACCTTGACGGTGATGTTGTCGTGGATCTTGGCAAGGTCCCTGCCTTCGGAGACAATGCCTTCGTAGTCGGTGGAGATCACCTCGGCGCTTACGTCCCCGTCTACGATTTCACAGATGGCTTTGTAGTGATCGCGGACAGCAGTGATGCCTTCTTTGGCCATCAGTGAGGGGTTGGTGGTGACACCGTCCAATACTCCCATCGCAGATGCTTCGCGAATCTCTTCAAGGTTTGCGGTATCGATAAAAAATTTCATTTGAAGCTTGTTTTGTTTTTTTCTTGAAAATGAAGGAGAATCATCTGAAACTTAGCCAAATTATGGCATATCAAGAATTCTTTTTCTCCGTATAGTTAAATTACTCAACCTTCTGGTCAAATTTCCCTAACTTGGAAAACTACTGTTGTCGTATGGCAGACCCCGTTTTCTTTTTTGCATATGCAAATGACCGCTCTGACCCCGACCGTTACCTCAGAAATCTTGTCAATGAGGTCAGGGCTATTCGTGATGCCTTGGAAGATAAGATCGTTCCCCCTTATAGAATTGAGGTACGCCCCAACGCCACATTGAATGAAATCATAGAGGTTTTCGATCGCTATGAGGGTCAGGTAAATATCTTTCACTATGCGGGACATGCCGACTCCCTCAGGTTGATGTTTGAAGAGGATCAGCTACACGAAGGTTTTGCCTCTCAAGAAGGCTTTACCCGCCTACTGGCCAGCCAAAAAGGGCTGAAATTAGCCTTCCTCAACGGGTGTGCCACAGAAAATCACGCCTTATCCTTGGTTGAAGCTGGAATTCCTGCCGTGGTAGCCACCTCTAACCTTATCAACGATTCTGCGGCTCTCCTGTTTGCCGAACGCTTTTACCAACAAATTGGAAACCTGAAAAGTGTGGAGCGCTCCTTCAAAGATGCAGAGATAAAGGTGCAGACGGCCCTGGGTGGAGAACAAGGAGGGGAAGTGAGGGCCCTGTATTGGGAGACAGGAAAAGAGTTACCAGATACCTTTCCCTGGCATCTTTACGGCGAACAAATTCAGTGGAAACCCGTCATCAGAAAGGGGAGGAAGGGTAGCTCACAGGGAAGCATCGTCCATCTCATGGTGGACAGAGACCGGCAGGCAGAACCCTTCAGGGACAGCTGCGACCGGATCTTGGAAAATGATACCCATCCCCCGCAGTTTTATGTCATTCATGGCAGCAGAAACGAGAAGCATCGTAGCTTGGTTACCCGCTTTAAGGAAGCTAACATTCGCTACAGTGCTGAGCGCATCCTGGGAGAAGAAAATGGGATTGTCCACTTTTACGATATCAAAGAATGGCCCTATATCGGGGAGGTGGCCATGCGGCAGCGCAACCTCAAGCGGAGCATCGCTAAAGCCATTGAGTATGATGGGCTGGCAGGTAGCAATTGGGATGGAAAAGACCTGATAGAAAGGCAAAAGTCCAGAGCTCAGGTCGTGGTATTTCAACACACCATCAGTGCGGAAAAGTGGGATTTCCAGACCCTTAAATTGATTCGTTGGTACATCTCAGATTTTTGGGAGATAGGTGAGGAGGTCCTCCCACAATTCATTATTTTCCTGAATATCATCTATCCCGAGGAAAAACAGGGAGCCCTGGCCAAACTCTTTGGCGGAGCCAATAAACGCCAGAAAATTCAGAAGCAACTCCGCGAACTGATGCTGGAAGTGGGAGAAATCCTGGAAATCCTGAGAGAGATCAAGCCCGTACCCTACGAGGATGTTGTCAGTTGGGTGGATGAGTATTTTGCGGAAGAACTCAGCGGCATCGCTGATATTATATACGCCGGAAACTACCGTAAGCCTATTCCCATGGAGACGGTGGAGTACAAGCTCAAAAAAGAAATCGATCGGATCAACAAAGAAAGAGCACAGCGCGAGCTCTTTGATGAATTTGAGGATGCCTGAGGAAAGTATTTTGTTCTTTTAACCCAAAAAATCAATTGCCGTGGCCGAGTCGCCTATAGACCAAGTAGAAGAAGTCAAGGAAAGAAAAAGGATCAACTTTTGGCTGAAGATTTTCTCCAAAAGACCCGTCTACATCATCTTTAACATGGTGCTGGTCATTACCATCGGCATCATCGGCTTTGTATTGATCAATTGCTGGACCAAAACCAAGGACTTCGAGCAGATGCTCATTTGTGCCACAGGGGGTAGCTATGTCTCTATTACCGAGACCATCGCAGAGGAAGATAACACCACCGGTCCCGATAATGCCGAGTTTTGGAAGAAAGGTGCTCAGTCTCGCTTTACCCTGCCCGAAGGCAGAATCATAGAAGAAGACATCGAAGACCTGGAGGCCTATTGGTACCAGCAATATGGAGGCCTTGTCAAACTCCTACTGATCATTTTCCTTCTAACCTTCTTGGTTTTCTACGAGATCTACAAGTTTTACCGGCGCAAGTTTTTCTTCAGGCTGGAAGATGAAAGTCAGGTCGGTTATCTGTGGTCCATCAAAGGGAGTTCAGAAGACCTCCAACTTTACCGGGAGAAAGAATTTGAAAAGGCCAGTTTCCAACTTCGACAAAGCGCAAGTGGGCAACCTGCCCCCGACCATCCTCCCTACCTGGTCCTGATTGAGCGCAAGGACAAGGAGGATCACATGGCGATGCTCTATGATCAGATGCTTTTTGACCTGGCCAAGCGGGACATTCAGGTGGACCGATACTTCTTCGAAGATGATCCCCGTCTGGTTTACAAAGAAAAATATAAATCCGAGCATCACTTTAGCTACCTCACAGAAAACTATCCTAACCGTAAGCTTATCATCGTTGGGGAGGCCAAGACCTTTTTTGATTCCCTTACCGACCGCTGGGATGCCTGGACCAAGGTACTGGAAGATTGGGAAGAAAAAGACATCATCGTGATGACACCCAAAAATCCTCTAAGTTGGGGGCATAGAGAGATTGTATTGTCCAAGCGCTATCCCCTTCTCCCTGCCAACTTCAAGGGAATCGCCGAGATGCCCAGCCTCATTCTTTCCGGAAAGACCAAAAGCCTGAGGTATTGGGTAGAAGAAAATGAATATCCCTCCTCCCCGGACCTGGAAGCTCCTGACCTGATCGAAGAACTGAAGGTATATTTCGATACCTACTATGATGGATTGGAAGAACATTACCAGGATGGAAAAGGTAAATATATCTTTCAGTGGCTCTGTGCCACAGCTATTTATGCCGAAATCAACTGGGACATGACCCTGGCGCTGGGACATGCACTGGAGGATAAACTCGGCGAACCCCTGGTCACTCCCCAGAACCTTTACATACTCTCTTCGCTTTCCTGGTTTAGGAATGGCAAAATACCTGAGCGGTCCCGTTCTATTCTGGTCGGTCAACTCGACAAAGAGAACACCCACTTGGTCAGGCAGACCCTTATCCGCCTGCTTAAAAGCAACGAGCCCCCCTCCTCCACCTACGCCCATGCCTTGCATCAGCTGAGGCTGGCCGTGCAGGAGGCTCAACTCAAACCCAGCATACGCAGACACCTGAGGGTGGTGCAATTGGTCCAGGATTTCACCTTGAACCACGACCTAAACGATCCAACGATACTGAATTATCTCAATAAATATCCCCGAGCCATACCCAAAGTATCTCTTCCCTCCACCGTTTCGGATATGATATTCGAAAATGGAGCTCCTGCCCTGGGTATGCAATCCTGGGTGAGAATGGTCTTGGGTTCTATTGTGGTGATTGTGGTGCTCCTTACTGTCAATCCCAATAGCCTGGACAAAGTCTACACCTTTAGGGGAAAGGATTATTTTATTGCTGACGACGAAGCCAGGATGCGTTTCCATACCTACAGAGGCAATACCTACCTGCAAGAAGGCAAACTCGCCGAGGCAAAAAAGGAGTATGAGCAGGCAGTAGGGTACAAGGAGGTCATCAATGCAGAAGAATATCTCGCTGCAGCGTACAACCTTAACTTCGTCAAACTCAAGGAGGGAAATTATGACGAGGCAGAATCTGGCTTCGATCAGGTGGCCACAAAGGTAGATGAATTGCTTGCGGATAATTCAAGGAGGGGAGAAAGTAAGGCATCACAGAAGGTGGAGGACGTCAAATCTGCGACCAACTACATCCGGGGCAAAATCGAGTATGAGAGTGGAGACATAGATGCCGCTGCCGAAAACTTTACCGAGACCATGCAAAACAATACCACCCGGGTGAGCAAGGAAGCGACCTACGCCAAAGGCTTAATTTCTCTTGAAAAGGCAATGGAAACCAAGGGTATAGATAGGGAAAACAAAATACGCCTGGCCCTCAATAAATTTGAAGAAGTAAGCCTCACTGATACGACATTTTTCTCCAAAGAAACCTATGCCCTTAAAGTACTGGATTCTCTGGCCGACAAAAGCCAGAACGAAGCTTTTAAGCAGCGAATAAAATCGGCAGTAAAGGCCTTAAGAGAAGGAAAAATCATCCCTTCTTCATCTAAAGATCAAACGTCCATACTGGATAGTATGCCTTCTTCAGGAGGCAAGGGCATCGTCATACGCGACGCCTTTACCTACCTGACCGACTTTAGAGAAAATAAGGCCCTGGTAAAAACCAAGGAAGGACTGGGTTTTGCCGGCATGGATGGCAAACTGGTGAGCAAACGACTGTTTGAAGATGCCCGATTGTTTCACAATGGACTGGCTGCAGTGAAGCAGAATGGCAAATGGGGCTTTATCAATGAGGATTTCGAGACCCTCATTCCCTTTGAGTTCGCAAATGCCCGGGATTTTCAGGAAGGCTTTGCTTCTGTCAAAAAGGGGAAATCTTGGGGCTTGATCAACAGGGAAGGTGAGACGGCCCTGGCTTTCCGTTATGAACGGCCCTTGATTTTTGATCCCGTCGAACTTCGGCCTCAAGGGGCAAAGGCTTTGGCCGTGGTCCAGAGGGGAGAAGGATACCAGTTTATCGACAGGGAGGGAAAAGTCGCCTTCGGGGGAGCTACCTTCAGGTTTGCACGAAATTTCAGGGGTGAAAGGGCAAGGGTCAAGCGCTGGGGGAAAGTCTTCGAGATCGACCGGAGGGGTAACTGCATTTCCGCTTCTGTAGAAAGTGGAGAATGTCCCTCCGAGCGCTGGCGTATCCAAGACCGCCACCCGATCGAAGAGCACCGCAAAGAAGTTAACGTAATTCACTATTCTCCAAACGGAAGGTTGCTGCTCACTGCGTCCAAGGACAGTACAGCCAAGCTTTGGGGAGCCAATGGAAAGCAGCTCCTTTCTACCCTGACCCATCCCGGAAATGTGGTCAATGCAGAATTTTCACCTAAAAATGACCGCATTGCTACCATTGCCGAAGATGGAAAAATTTATATCTGGACCACAGAAGGGGCCAAGATCAAGACCTTCGACCAGGCAAGGGCTCCCCTTCTTTCACTGGCTTGGTCGCCAGGTGGGCAGTGGTTGGTCGGCGGAAGCCAGGATGGTAAAGTTCTCCTCTTTAACATGACTTCCCTCGTCTTTGCCAACAGGTTTGACGTATCCAGTTTTGCCATCCGGGCCCTGAGCTTTTCACCCAATAATTTTGACCTGGCCATCGGTGGACTGGAAAAGGATATACAGATATGGGGAATCAATGGAAGAAGGAAAAAGGTGTTTCGCTTTGGCTCACCTGTCAACGCCCTTGACTACAGCCCGGACGGACAGCAGTTGGCAGTAGCTTCCCGGGATTCTGCGATTTATATATTCAATGGGAGGGGAGAGCGAATCCGAAAAATCAATGGACACTCAGACTGGGTCAGTGACGTGGAGTTTTCTCCTGATGGCGAATACCTGATGAGCTCCTCCTTTGACAGGAGCCTAAGGGTCTGGAACTCCGAGAACCAGGCTGTGTTGGCCGTTACAAAGGCGGGGACAGTAAGTTCGGCCACCTTCTCCCCGGATGGCCGCTTTATTTCCTGCACCTACTTTGCTCCTAAGGGAAAAGGCAAGGCCCTCGTTTATCGCATCGCGAAGTTTTGAGTGGAATCCTCGTTTTTTAAGGCTTCTGAATATGTGGACAGGTATTTTTTTATTTCATAGGAAATAAAATCAGGCTGGTGTAAATCATGTATTTTGAGTAAAATATGTAATCATAATAAGTATGTAATAAATATGTATAATTTCTAGCTACATATTTATCAATAGTTGGTGCAACATCGGACAAGTTCGTTGAAAGTTAATGATGCAGCAATCCGTAAGCAGTGGTTTGCTGGCATACGGGTTGATTTAGATCAAACTCAGCTTTGAGGCTAAGTTTATCGAAAAGCCATTGAAGACATCTTTGATTGTAGGCCTTTCGGGCGAAATCGCTGAAAGAAGGGGTATCGGAATGTTGTCTCATTTCGATCCTGGCCAGATTAATGGTTGCCAGACTGAGGTTAAAATGGAAGTGGAATTTGTTCGCATCGCGGTCCTGGCAATGATTGAATCCGGCAAACTGTTTGGCATCTCGAAAGAGAAATTCAATTGAGCAGGTGGGGGTAGAGATGTAAGTGGGCATACTTTTGATCGGGTCCGACAAACTGCCACCGACGGAGGTCTGTGTAATCGACTTTGCCATCATACTGACGCTTCCTGCCTCCTTGCCCTGGGGGATATTGACCTTGATAGCGATAGCGCAAATCGGCATCGGACCTGAGCTTGGTAATCAAATACTTGCCTGCCTATTCAAAGGCGTTAAACACTTTGATTTTGGGGTAAAAACCGTCTGCAACAAAGTAGTGGACCGCCTTGAGTTTGGCCAGACAACTGCGCCAGTCGCTCAGATAGTGATCCATACGAGTATATTCCTCCTGCTCACCTTCAGCCTGAGAAAGTCCAGCAGGTGTTTGCTCGGCATATAAGCTCCAGGCGGTCCTACTGAGGGTGTCGATCAAGGAAAGCAGGCTCACTTCCAACCCGCCTTGGGCAGGACAGGCTGCCCCAGACCCAAACCGGTCCAGGCCACTCAACTGCATCATTAACAAATTGAATTTCGTCCAGTCAAAGAACTCACTATAATGGCGAGGAATCCTACTTTCATGCAAGCGACTAGAGCGGCTCATATTTATAAAGGTCAGATGACCCTGGATCGAAAAGATCAAGATGAAGAGCTCTTTCAAAAATTTTCGTTGGCATTTGCCAACCTCGCCCATTTTGGCGAACATACTCTCAAGTACCTCTGGTATTCGCATAGGTCGTAGGTAAGTGGAGTGCTAAGTTCTACTTTAGATCTTTTTTCATTTTTCTCGAATAATCGAAGAACTGCACGGACCATTGTTGTATTTAATTTCATATATTTAAGTAGTCAATCAAAATAAAGTGGGTATCCTGAGTTGGCTACTTATTTTGAAGGAAAAGGCGTAGTTAAATTTGCTGTTTTTACGCTTCTCTTCCTCATGAATAGGCCTAGATTTTGCAAATAAGCATCCTCAGGAAAGAAGAGGGAAAAGTCAAAACCTTTCTCTTGGACCTTTTACGGCTGAGGGGCCTAATCCTACCATCCGGGAGGAAAAGTTAGATGTTGGCTGTAAAGTCCTTTAAGAATCGTAATAAATCTTGTAACGTTAAACTTGTAGCATATTTCCTATCATGAACAAAACAATATTCAGCACTCGCGTTCTCAAAAATCCTAGATTTAGGTTTGCTCTCGAGCTTGGGGTCTGTATTCTGATTGCTTTGGCGGCCATTTTGTATTTTTCTCCAAAAGGAGATAGCCGTGAGGGGGAGCGGGTCTTACATGAGATGGAGGCCAATCTGGATCAGTTGGAATTGATTCGTACATACCTTTCTAAGGATATCCGGGATGTTCGCCGCATCGCTCAGCTCAAACTGGACCTGCTCCGGTTCAACGAAGACCTGCTCAAAGGAATCGACGGAAAATACCGCCTCGACCCCTTGAAAGCCAGTAATCTCCGCCGAAGAATCAAGGATATGAAGGAGCACGAGAAGTTGATCCTGAAAATTACCGAGGGCATCTACCTCCCCGACGAGGCACAAAAAGGAGGCTGAGAGAACCTCAGAAAAAAAAATCTTGAGATCGAACAAAAAGCAGAAGAGGAAAAGGCTGAAATGTACTTTGCTGATCCTCTTCTTAATGAGTTCGACCACGTATTTTATGACAAATGAAGGTAAAGGACTGATTATGTGGTCAAAAGTGGAACGACTTTTGGAAGTAAGGCAAAGGGTTTCTGAACCTTTTATGATGCAAGAAAAACAAAAGGGGATCGTTTGATTTACATATATCTATTACCTTTGGACTTCGAATAAACGATTATTAGGGTGAACAGGAATTACTTAATCGTCATTGGACTGGGAGTTGCGACCATTATCGCCTTTCTCCTGATCAATTATTTTTCTCAGCAACCGGCTGCCATTGATGCAGAGGATGAACTTAAGGTCATCCAGGAAGAAATGGAATCCCTGGATGATGCCATCCTCGAATTGGAAATCATCAACGAGACCTACAGCCAGCAGATGGTCAATCTCAAAAACCTTCTGGATGAGAAGTATACCCAGCTCAATATGATGGAAAATCAGATTGAGCAAATGGAGAATAAGGTAGACGATCTGGAAAGAAAAGGCGTCCTAGACGATAAAACCATACAGGAACTGAGGGAAAAACTTCGAAAAGCAAGCGGAAGACTCCTCAATACCTATCGACAAGAAATCAACCTGCTGGTGGTTGAAAACTCAAGGATCACCGCTGCCATGGACAGCGCCTTGATGGAGGTCAACAACAGCGACTCCATCATTCTGGCTCTCACCCGCCAAACCGAACAGTACGAAAAAGGCCTCCTGGATTGCCAGGATGCTCAAAGCATGGAGGAAGTCAACCTCCCTCAGGTCGCCCAATTGACAGCCAGCAATTTTACCTTCAGCAGCGTGGCCAAAGACGCATCTGCTAACAGCAACAAAGTCCTGGAAAGTGCCGATCCCGATCGAAGGCGGCCACGACTTTCGCTGGACAAACTACAAAGACTTAAGGTTTGCTTCGATTTTACAGGGAATAGCCTTGTAAAATCAGGAAATAAGAAGGTATACCTCTACTTGACCAACAGCTATGGCACTACCTATACCTCAAGTAACCTGAGTGGTCAGGCCATCAAAAACGGAGTTACTTCGACCTTTACCCGGGCCTCAGAGGTCAATTACCAAAAACTGGACGGCTCCTATAATGTCTGTATGGACTTTGCCCCAGACGAAGGGGAAAACTTCAATGGAGGAACCCACACCGTCGAGATCGTCTATGAGGGTAAGGTGATCGGTACCAAAAAATTCTGGGTTAAGAAATAGGGATTATCTACTTAGATGGACCAAGCGCTTCTCGGCCTACAAAACGATCTGTTTTCATCCCCGGAAGCGCTATTGATTTACAGCTTGACGAAGATTCATCATAATCCTTCACAAAGTCCAAAGAAAAGAGACCAGTTTTGGACCCATCTATCAATCCCCACTCATGAATATAAAATGAAAGACAGGCAATGGCCTGGTCTGATTTGCATCCCTAGCTCTCTCATAAAAGCTAGCGATGCAATTTTTGTTCCTCCCCCTTTCCTTTTCCTCCTGTGATTTTTTCAAAAAAGTCGAAAATAGCTATGCCCACATTTTTGAAGCTAGGGTAGAAGGACCCCTAGAGATTCCCCCAAAAAGAGGATAAGGAAAAGTGGGTCCAAAGGGCGATGCATGCGGCTCTGGGTCATCCTATCTTTATTATGCTGGTGAATCAATCCTTTGGGGTGCTAAACCATTTTCCTTTGAAATGGTCTGTAAATACAGCATTCCCTTCAGATTGATTGCAAGCAAAATCAAAACCTTGTTCAAGCTTAATCATGAGTAAAAAAACGATTTTTCTTTTGGCAATTACCCTGGCACTCCTCCAAGGATGCTACTACGATAATGAAGAGGGCCTACTTGCAGAGATGAACAGGGAAAATACAGTTGTAGTCCCTGGCGGCTGCGACGCCGAGGAGGTTTCCTATTCCCGCTTTATACAACCCCTGCTCGACGCCACTTGCACAGGCTGCCACCGACAGGGAAGTGCTACTAAGGGTGTTCGCCTCGACGCTTACACCTTTGTTCAAGCCACGGCAAAGTCAGGACAATTCGTAGGGGTTCTTAAAAAAGAAAATGGCTACAAGCTCATGCCGCCTTCGGGTTCGCTTGATAGCTGCACCATCGCACAGGTAGAAGCCTGGGTGCGTGCAGGAGCCGGTGAAAATTAAGCTCCTCAACCCTTTTACCTTTTTTTCATGAAAACTAGCATATCTATTTTCCTCTTCTTTTTGCTTTGCAACCTACTTCAGGCACAAGACAAGGAATATGTTTACGGCATCTTCAGGGGATCAAGAGTCATCAACAGCCACTCCGTAGAAACTCAGCGGGCCGGCGAACTGGAATTTATCATCGGGCACCGCTTTGGAACCGTCGACAGGGGGTTTAGCGACCTCTTTGGCCTGGACAATGCCCGAATGCGCCTGGGCTTTGCCTACGGCCTGACACCCTGGCTTACCCTGGGAGTAGGTCGGTCTACCTTTCAGAAAACCTACGACGGTTATGCCAAGGTCCGCATCCTAAGACAGGTAAAATCTGGCAATCCTATCTCCCTGACCTACCTGGGATCAATGGCTCTGCGCTCAGAGGCCTTTGGTCCCCAAGATTCGGTAGCTGCCTCAAGATTTACCAATCGGCTCTTCTACACCCACCAGTTGCTGTTGGGTAGCAAGATTAGCGATAGAATCTCTCTTCAACTCATGCCTACCCTGGTACACAGGAATTTCGTCCAGGAAAGAGAACTGGAATCCAATGACGTATTTGCCTTGGGAGGGGCTTTTCGATTTCGCCTGACCAAAAAATTTGCCATCAACGGGGAGTACTACTACGTCTTTCCGGGTCAGTTGAGAGAGGAATTTGTCAACTCGGCAGCGCTTGGCTTCGAAATCAGCACCAATGGGCATAATTTCCAATTGGAACTGACCAACGCCCAAGGCATGGTCGAAAAAATATTTATCACCGAAACCATTTCTCGTTGGCAGGAATGGGGCTTTCGGTTTGGCTTCAACATCGGTAGAAAATTTAGAGTAAAAGGAAGATGGTATTGAACAGTAAATGGGGCATTAGCATAGCCCTGAGCCTGGCTTTTCTTGGAATAAGTGCTTTCATCTCTCCCAAAGATGGGCCAACATGGGACGAAAAGACATTCGTATACGAGGTACTTTTTGCCCTGGGTGAAGAAAAACCCAAGCACTTCATAGAGTCAGATGAAGAATGGATCAAAAGGGGAGAAACCCTTATCAAGGAAGGCAAAGCCAAGGGGCCTGAAGGAGAGTCTTCCAGCAGAATATCAAAGTATTATCAATGCACAACTTGCCACAACCTCGTCCAGGAAGATCCTGACCTCAGGAAACGGGATCCCGAAATGCGCCTGGACTATGTGGTCGAAAAGGGGATTCCCTTCCTTCAGGCCACTACTTTCCATGGAGTGGTCAACCGGGAAAGCTGGTACAACGACGATTACGTAAAAAAATACGGGAACCTGGTGAGGCGAGCCAATGGAGACCTGGAAGCCTCCATCCAACTCTGCGCCACGGAATGTGCCCAGGGACGTCGCCTTGAAGGTTGGGAGATGAAAGCCGTCAAGGCCTATTTCTGGAACCTGGGATTCCGAATGGGCGACCTCGATTTTAGCGAGGAAGAGTGGACCCACATCGAATCAATGGAAGATCCTGAAGCTTTGATCGACCTGATCAAAGGCAAATACATGCTAAAGTCCCCGGCCCATTTTGCAGAAGCTCCTCCCAATAAGAAAAAAGGCTACGAAGAGTTGGTCGGTCGCCCCGAAAATGGAAAAATGATCTACGAGTCCAGTTGCCAGCACTGCCACAAGCCCAGAGGAGTATCCTGGTACGTCTTGGACGACAACGTGCTCACCTTCAGGCAATTGGTCAATGATATTCCTAAGGACAGCCATTTTTCTCTCTACCAGATCATCCGATATGGAACCTATGCGGTGCCAGGGCATCGGCCCTACATGCCTCACTATCCTTTGGAGCGGATGAGCCACCAGCAAGTGGAAGACCTAAGGGCCTACATCGAGCAGGAGGCCGGGATTAAAGGAAAGTAGCCTAGCCAAAACCTGCTGTAGGTTAGACCTTTTTGTAAGAAAATATCTAAAAGCAAAGGCCATGGCTAAAGACTGGCGAGAGGCCAGGCTGTCTGACAAATTGTATCACTCCAGCCGAACTGCCATCCTGTAGTTCGGCTCTCTTGTTTAATGGATGGCGTTTAGCTTGCCCTTCAACCTGCGGCGATCGAATACCTTGACATAGGCCAGGGCCAGGATAAATTCCACCCCTATGGCGAGGGCCATGGAACCTGCAATCGATCCGTCGATCCACACTGCCAGGTAGTAGCCGAGGATAGAGGCCAGCACACCGAAAAGGACGGAAAGTCCCAGCATGCGGGGAAGGGAATCGGTAAGGATATAGGCAGTAGCAGGAGGACCTACAAGAAATGCAATGACCAGGATAGCTCCCACAGATTCGAAGGATAGAACAGTAGTCAAAGAAACCAAACTCATCAGGGCATAATGCCAAAAAGCTACGCTAAGCCCGGTGGCTGCGGCGAAGAGGGGGTCAAAACTGGTCAGGACCAAAGGCTTGTAGGCTGAAAATACAAAGGCCAGGATGACCATCAGCAGTCCCCCCAGTATCCAAACCGTCCGGGGGCCCAGGGAGGTGCCGTCTCCGAGTATCCATAGATCGAGGGGGACATAAGCGATTTCTCCATACAGGACACAGTCCTGGTCCAGGTCAATCTGACCCGCAAAAAGAGAGATCAAAATGACCCCTATGGCAAACATCCAGGTGAATGAAATACCGATGGAGGCGTCCTCCTGAAGGCGTGCTTTTTTGCTGAGAACCTCGATGAGAACAGTGGTCAAAATACCAAAGATGGCTGCACCAATGAGCATGACCACCGAAGCCCTGGACTGGACCAATAGATAAGCAAGTACAATTCCAGGGAGGACAGCGTGAGAAATGGCATCACCGATCATGGTCATCTTCCTGAGCAAGAGAAAGGCTCCCAAGATACCTCCACAAGCAGCTACCAAACTGCCTGTAAGCATGATCCATACATCGTCTATCATGAGTCCCATAAGCCGGATGATAAAACATTAAACGATTATCCCTATCCTTATAATTGAATATAAACAAGGCTAATAAACTTAATAAATTTTGTCGAAAACCAGGGCCTATTAGGATGGTTGTCATTCCTGATTGAGAAGCGGGGCCTGTTGACATGGAAATCCAGGCCCAGATTGATAAAGAGGCCGAGGGGATTACCGATGGAGCCCAATCATACTCCTTACTCAAGGACACTTTTGCCAAGCCTACTCCTTACCATTTGACTCAATTACAGATTTCGGCAGACAAGCTACCTCCTAGGGTTCATGTCATGATTTCAAACGCAAAGAGATGGTTCTTAGGAATTTATCATAGGATGAGTGATACATATCTGCAAAACTATCTCAATGAATTTTGTTACAAACAAAACCGACCCTACTTCAAAGAACCCTTGTTTGACCATCTGGAGAGTGCCCCTGTAAGCCATCATTGGAAACCCTAGCTATGGTAGCGGACAATCATTTAAAATAATTACAAGTGATTATCACGAATCATTTTTTTGCGATACAATCACTAGCGCTGTTGGGGTTGAGAATAAGTTACTTATGATAAGCCCAACAGCGCTTTAGCCATTCATTCATGATAATCAGTATTGACTGCCGGATATTTCCCAAAACTAAATATTGAAGGATGTTTTTTGAATCTACCCTCCTATTTTGATCGATAAGTGGGACTTACTCGCCCCTAATCCGGCCTATCACCTGATTTTGGAAAAAATAGTTCCTAAAAATCCCTCCATCCATGTGTTCGCCTACCTAAGTTTTTGTTCCTTTACATACGTAAAAAGGAAAAAATCGATGAGCTTAAAAATATTTTTTTAGCTCTGTCTAAAAATAAACGGATGTCCTTATGGATGTAAAGCAAATCAGCCGAAAACAGTTGATTCTGGAAAGCAAGCCTTTTTTGGAGCAATTGATTCCCATTGCAGTCGCAGGAGCCGGATTGATGCTTATCGTAGGTTCTATCAAGGAATACGGGGTACAGTCCTATTACAGGTTTGTCTACATAGTTGGGGCCTTTATGCTTTTCATGGGAATACTCTATCTTCTCATAGGTCCCAAGGGAAGCAAGGCCTTCGTGGATTTGAACACTGGGAAGATGACCCTAACCCACAGGCAGGGCATTCGGCTCCTCGTCAAGCGCATCATCAGCATCAAGGCCATCCAAGAGATCAGGATCGAAGAAAGAAAGCCCAAAAATGCCCGCAATTCTCAATATCGCCTGGCGATGAGGTTGGAAGAGGAAGACTGGGTACCGATAACCCATTGGAAGCACAAGGATATTGCCTCTTACCAGGAAGCTGCCCGCAGTTTGCAGGGCTTCGTCAATGCCGCTTCAAAAGAATAGTCGCCAAGCCCTTAGCCGGAAGTGCTCTTTAGCCTGAGGCCTACGAATAAAGCACAGTCCAAAGCGAAAAAGGTCAATGCTCACGCTTACTTCAGGATGACTTATAATCTCCTGCCATGCTCGTTGCATTCCCTCCGACCAATAAATGTCGTCAAACAGCATCAGGCCACCCCTGCTAAGCCTAGGCAGTAACTGGGTAAAATATCTCATGGTAGCCTCATAGCTGTGATTTCCATCTAAGAAGATATAGTCCCAATCCAGGGATGAAGGCAAAAGTTCCTCTTTCAGCACCCTGTCGAAGCTGCCTACCCTTAGTTCTATATTCATGCCCAATTGATCAAAATTTTCCCTGGCGATACCCGCTAATTCGGGGATGCCCTCCACAGTGATGAAGTTGGCCTGGGGAGCGCCCAGGTGCTGATACATGGCCGAAAATCCTAAGTGCGTTCCTAACTCCAACATCCTATTGGGCTTGCAAAAACGGGTCAGGCGAAGCAGGAATTCCCCTTCCTCCTGCCTTCGTCCTGCCCTTGCAGCCAATCGGCCCAGGCTAGACTTTACTTCTCTTTCACCGGACCTTCGACTGCCGGCACCCAGGTCTTCGAATCTTATCAATCGCTGGTCTTTTAGCATCCGGCTACGGAGTTGTCTGGTCTTCATGGCTTGAGGTTCAGGGCTACCACGGAGGACCTCTTGATAAAAGTGGTAGACAAAGGGCGAATGAAGCCGATAGTCACCCTGGGCCGAAAAAAGATGACGGATAGCTTCCAGCCACATAGGAAGATGATTTGAATGGGGTAAGTGAAACATTAAAGTAAGGTAAAACCTGGGACTTCCCGGATTTGAGTACCTACAAAAAATAATCCAGCTCCACGAAGGAAGCTGGATCAAAAATTGCGTATCAAAGATGGATTCTTATGTCAGCTTGAATGCGACTTTTCTCTGGAAAAATCGAGTTCAAGCGACCAAAGCCTTTATTATGGGGTGGTAACCTTGTAATCGAAGTAAACTTTGTCAGAGACATTGACACCGGCCCCGTCATTAAAGAGTTCGGTAATCCTCATCAAAGCAAACTGAGGCCTTGGGGTTTTTACCAGTCTCACGATGACATACATGCCCTCTTCAAGGACGGGTGTTTCATCCAGTTGAAGGTCAGCGGAGAAGAAGGCTTCAAAGATGCTGTTGTAGTTGGCCTGCTCATAATTGAGGCGGCTGGCATTGGTGATGACGAAAACAGAGTCGATGTTGATAGATTCGTTGTTTGGAGAGCGCAGGACAGGCTGCCAGAGTCCCTGGCCGGTTCCTGAGCTTTCGACGATATCTAGGCGGAGGCGAAGGCTGTCGATGTCTTGGCCCCTGGTCTTGGGAAATCCTTGACGGGAGGAGAAATTGAAGCCGTAGAGAGAATCGCCCAACTGATTCATGATGGAATCACCGGTATAGACGAGGGTCTTGAAGGGGGGAGGATCGCTGGGCTCAGGCAGGACACTTACCGTCGAGGTAGTCTGTGCTGTGGCTCCTTTAGAATCCTCCACGATGAAGGTGTATTCGATGCGGGAGTAAGGTTCCCGATTAGGGATGGTAAAATTGAAGGTAAAACTGAAGGATTTGCCGCTGAGATCCTGCTGACTTACCTGATTGATAGAGTCAATAGTCCCATTGGGACGGAAGAAAGTGACATTGATGGTAAAACTTTTGAGTCTCTCATTGTCAGCCATTTGCAGGGAAAGGCTTCGGCTGTCCCCGACGCGGCCGGAGAAGCGGGGATTCGTGGGGCTGACAATAGCGATGGCGGGCGGCTGGTCCTCGGGGGTAGGCCTGTCGATGGGTTCGACCTGGTTTTCGCAGGCAATAAAGAGGCTCATACAAGCCACACAAAAAGCTAACCAGAAATTCTTAACGGTCATGGTAAGCGGGTTTCAGTTGGTAGAAAGATTTTGATGTAAGAAAACGCAATGAATCGAAGGAAAAAACACTTTGGGAAAAGCCCGGAATATATTTTTCGATTAAATTAAGCTAAATCCCGTAATTTTTCCCTATTTCATCGTATATTTTTAGCCTTAACAGGTATAAATCTCCATGTAAGACTAATTCATTTTGTCATGCAAAAGCACCTTCTTTATGTGCTTGCTCTGATACCTGGACTATTCCCTCTCGTTTCATGTTCTTCAGAAACCCATCCCGAAGACCATAGAGAAGTGATTAGCCGAGAGATCGAAAGAAAGGACTCTATCGAGGCCCAGCTGCTCCTGGATACCCTGAGGCGATCCCCGGATGGTTATATGCCTTCAAAGTCTGATTTACTCAGCTCTCCCATCGATCCTCCAAGAAACTAATATTCCTAAAAGTCCTATGATTTTCCTAGGAAGTAGGAGAAAATAATTTCGATCCGGGAAGGGTCTTCCTGCTTTTTCCATTATTTTCTTAGGCTCCCATTAATGATTCGCGGGAATTATTTTTTGCGACACAAAAAATAGCGCTTTTGGGCTTGCGACAATGCTATTTATGATAAGCCTGAGCCCTTTAGCCATTCACCTGTGATAATCAGGATTGCCTAGAAAAATATGGTCAAGCCTACCTCAAAGGGCGGGATATCCGGGTTTCGGAAGCCCTCTTTTCCTTCGGGAAGGAAGATGGGGTCCGTAAACTCGTCAAAGAGATCCGAAAGCCTGTAGTGAAAGGTCAGGGCTGCCCATTTGTAGCCCACCCGCCCGAAGACTCCGTATTTAAGGGGAGGAAACTCCCGGCTTCCGCTTTCCTCGTCTTCCAGGGTCTCGAGGTCCCGCAACTTCTCTTTGTGTCGGAGTCCATTTTTATCGGTAAATCGCCGCCTGAAATTGGTCGCTATCATGTAGCCCACATAGCCTCCTCCCTCGACAAAGTATCGGGGATCCCCGTCTTCATCCCTGCTGAGGTTAGCAAAGAGGCTCAGACTGGTTTCGCCGTGTACCAATACATGCCGCTCTTGGTCAATGGTATTCAAATTGGTATCCTTGCGGACCGGAAATGTCTTGAGGTTGGTGGATTCGTAGGCGATATGGGTCCAGGACACGCCCGGAGCAAAACGCAGCCCCAACAGGTCACGGTAGAGGAAAAACTTCAATCCCCCTGCTACACTGTAGGTTCCCGAGGAGGTATTGCTGACCGGGACCGAGTCAGGACTGGACCCTGCAAGCATGAAGGTTCGGGCAAATACCAGGGAAAACCTCCTGGGAGGATCTGCCATGACCCTTGGCTTGGGAAGTTTTTTCTTGGTTTCAGCCGGAATGGCAAGGCTATCTACCGATAAATTCGGCAGGACCTCGGATTTACTGCTGTCCACCTGAGCCAAAGCCCATTGAAAACCAAGAACACATATAAGAGTTGATGTAAATACCTTCATTGTAATTGAATTCCTCTCAAATTAAACAAATTTCGCTGGCTAAAGAGAGCTCTCGTCTACATTCTGTTTTTTCAAACGACGTTCGCATGAAGAAATTCAACATAAGGGTTTACGGTCTTTGGGTAAAGGACAAAAAATTGCTCCTCTCCGATGAGTTTCGAATGGGCATTAAGATGACAAAACTGCCTGGTGGGGGACTGGAATTCAATGAGGGTCCCAAAAAGGGCTTGCAAAGAGAATGGATGGAAGAACTGGGGGTCAGGATAGAGGTAGGAGACATTTTTTATGTAAATCCCTTTCATCAGGTTTCTGCCTTCGACCCCGACGACGAAATCATTGCTATGTATTTTTGGGTAGAACCCGAGAAAAGGCCCAAGGTGAGCATTACCGAAGAATCACAGGACTTCCTGCCGGGAATAGGGGACCAGCAAAATTTTAGGTGGAAGGCCATAGATGAGCTTTCGGAGGAAGATTTTACCTTTCCTATTGATAAATCCCTGGTCCACAGGCTGAAGGCCCACATGACAGTCGTCTAGCCCTAGTCTGAGTGATCCTATCTAAGCCTTCATGGGAGCCTCTACAATAGGTACTTCATCGCCGAGTCCGGCTATTTCTTGAACGTAGCGCTTTCCGCCTTTGTCTTTGTAGAATACCTTGAAGTGGTAGGTGTGGTAGTCGAGGTCGCTGCCTTTGAGGAGAAAATTCATGGAGGCCTGGCTACCGTAGGAAGCTCCCAGTCGAGCCCTGGATTGATAGCTTACATCAATTTCATTGAACTTATCGGGGCAGACTCGCTCAAATTTCATGTCTGATCCTACATTGGTAAGGGTAAGGCGGATCAGGTTATGTCCTGAACGGGCGATCTTGCCAAAAGCCAGCTTGGGAGGTTCGCCTATCGAAGAAACTTGCCGGGGGGGAGAAGGCTGTGGTCGGGGGGTAGACTGGGTTCCTGAGCCCTGAGTTTCTGCGCTAGAAATCGGAAAGGAAAAGCTATGAGCCATGACAGGCTCTGCTTTTGCCTTGGGAATGGAAGGGGAAGAGACTTCTTCGGCTTTTGGGGCCAGGGCTTCGGAATCCCTATAATCCTCCTTCTGATTCCTGGGTTGGGTCAATAGTTTGATGAAAACGTAGGCCGCCACTAAAAACATAAAAATCCCTATAATAGCAGCTAATTGATCTAGTAATGGTTCGGTTACCTCCCAGCTCATGACGATTGGATTCTTTGTTTATTCAATGGATTGTTTGGTCACCCAAGCAGAACAAAAAAAGGGCCAAAAAGGCCCTTTCCTTACATGAATGGTTTTTTATTTTTGATAAAATTCAATCGCAAAAGGTAAATTTTTCTCTAAAATATTGGCCTTAAATGCATTATTGATAATTATAATCAAGAAAAACTTACCGATTGGAAGGAAAGAAATATTTTATATTTGACGAAAAAATATTTCAGTGTTCGCAAATAATTAAATCTCTGATTTATTCTGAAAAAGTGCTCACCTGATCTTGACCATTTTCTGTCGAGTCTTCTCTACACCCTGGCCCATTTCCAGGATATAGATTCCTGCAGGCTCTCCTTCGAGGGAAATAATCCATTCCTTTTTTTCATTTCTCTCTTTATCGTGGAATACCTGCCTCCCCCTGGAATCGAATACCGCAATTTCATCTACTCCCTTTTGGCTTTGAACCCGAAAATCATCGGAAAATGGATTTGGGAATACCCGGATCTCTTCCGCTTGCTGGGTTATTTCATTTACTGCGGGAAGCTGGGTGACATTTCGCTGATTGGTCAAAATCCAGAAGTCGGGATCGAGAAAAACAGAATCAACCTTAAAACCTGGGTCGAGTACAAACATCTGACCGCTGAAGTCATGGCTCAGCCGAAAGAGGCTACCCTTTCCTTGTTTGTCTTTGAGCAGGAGAGGAAGGTCCATTTCAAAAAAGTCTACTGAGGCGGGGTCTGTGCTTTCCTGAAAAATCTCGAGGTGAGTACGGTTATTTTCATTCCACCAATTTACCTGATAGCGGGGATAGCCGGAGCCATAGATATAATCATCAAAGTATTCTTCAAAGCTAAGGCCCGTACTACGTTCCAATTCTTCCTGAAAGCTAGCCGTGGTCGCATAATCGTAGGCCAGACCCGGACGATTGAGGTAGTCTCTCATGGCTTTGAAAAAGGTGGAATCTCCCAGTTTCCAGCGCATCATATGCAGGACCATGGCTCCCTTGTAATAGGACAGTTCACCATTAAAAATCCTACTGACCGAGCTGGTATCGTCCACGTAGACAGACCCTTTTTCTTTGCGGGTTGCAATCTCCATGGCCCCCTTTCTCCAACTGAGCCAGGTACTTTCGGGAAATAATTGTTGGTAGGTGTAGCCGGTCAGGAAGGTAGCAAAGCCTTCGTTGAGCCAGATGTCTCGCCAGGAACCGCAGGTCACCTTATTGCCAAACCACTGATGGGCTACTTCATGGGCGATCAGTCCATGGTAGTAAACTCCCATAAAGCTCATGGTCTGGTGCTCCATGCCTCCCCCCCAGGCAAATTCGGCATGGCCATATTTTTCTTTCATGAAGGGATATTCACCCAGTACATCGTAAAAGGTCTCCATGATACCAATGGTGCGAGGCGTCTCTTCCATGGCTTCAGTCAGAGATTTTTTGTAGGCATAGTTCAATATTTCAAGGGAATCACCCCCCAGGACCACCCAGTCGGAGTAGACTTCATACTCTGAAACACCTACGGCAATCAGGTAGGTAGTGATGGGGTACTTGTGTTTCCAATGGTAAAGCTTAGCGGTACCGGAGACATTTTTCTCGGAGACGAGCAGGCCATTCGAAGCGACACGGTAATCTTTGAGGGTGGTTACCAGGATGTCAACAGAATCGATTTTGTCGGAAAGGTCCTGTTTGCAGGGCCACCAATCTCTGGCCCCATAGGGTTCGGATAAGGTCCAAAGGGCCGGAGTCCCATCGCTGAGGGTGGCTGTCTCGAATGAGCCAAAGCCACTGGAAGGAGGAGGGCCATGGTAAAAGACTGTAGTAGAGTCCATTTGCCCATCTGAAAGAGAAGCGGGAAGAAAAATACGCAAGAGGTCATTTCCAGCACGAATAAAATCCAGGTGCTGGCTTCCCTGCTTAACTGAATCGACAGTCAGGTCATTGTGAAGATCGTAATAGACCTCTGAAAGTTCCTCTTTGGCTTCGAAGTAGGTAGTTACAACTCCCAAAATGGAACGGACATTGGGATCGAGGGTCCATTCGAGTCGGTGGTATTTGAGGTCATAGTTCCGGGTGGAGTCAGAACTGAGCCGACTGAGGTTGATCCTGTGCTGATGATGTTCCTGCTCGGCCTCCACGACGTAGCAGAGTTCTTTTTTCCAGTCAATGTCAAAGGATTCCTGGCCCTTGACCCAAAAGCCCAGGCCCGATATCAAAGTGAGTAAGGTTGCCAATTTTTTCATATGCCAGCTTTGCCAGGTTACATATTTTCTTTATTGGCAGCCTTTACCTTTTGAAAAGCTGCTTCCATTTGATGTTTTTGAACGAAATCTTCAATGCAGCGCAGGGCTAGGGGGGAGCTGTCCATGCCTATCCATTTTCTTCCCAACGATTCTGCCATCCATAAGGTTCCTCCGCTTCCGGCAAATGCATCCATGACCCAACTATGGGGGTGGGAAGAGTTGAGGATGATGCGCCTGAGCAGGTCATGGTTTTTTTGGGTAGGGTAATCCACGTGGCTCAGTCCCTTGTCCTTGAAGGTCCAAACGTCCTGGACCTTTTTTCCCTGATGCCCCCGGGCATAGACGATCTTGCGGGGGTTGCCACTGGCTGACCACTCGATCAGGCCAGCCTCCTCCAATCGGTCCAGTTCCTCCCTGCTGTAGCGCCAGTGTCGCCCGGGAGGAGGATTCATGCCCTTCCAACTCAGGCCTGTATCTCCCTGTCGGGTTTCTCCAGGCGCATGAAGGGGATGGGTGGTATAAGGGCCCTTATTGGGGTCGGTTTTGGGAAACAACTGCTGGATTTCCTCCTCTTCCAAGGGCTCGCGGATCTCATTCCAAATTTGTCTATCCCTGTTTTTTGCATAATAAAGGATCATATCGGAATAATTGCCATAAGCTTTTCGGGAAAAATTCTTGGGATTGCACTTGATCCGCGTGATGTCGTTGATGAAGTTTTCCTCACCAAAGAGTTCATCCATCAGTAGCTTGACATAGTGGCCGATCTTCTTGTCGATGTGCAAGTAGATGCTTCCCCTTTCAGAGAGGCACTCCCTTAGCAGGACCAGTCTTTCCCATAAAAAGACCAGAAAAGCACTCCCGCTCAGTTCGTCGGAGTAAGCCTGATCTGCCTCTATGCTGCTAAAGGCCCTCCCCGTACCAAAGGGAGGATCGAT
Organism: uncultured Bacteroidia bacterium; assembly: GCA_964564415.1. Lineage (GTDB taxonomy): Bacteria > Bacteroidota > Bacteroidia > J057 > J057 > JALEFZ01. The sequence goes on from CAZMAV010000003.1 coordinate 217,752, forward strand.
GTAGATCAGATCTATGCCCTGAGATAGAGATGGAAGCATGCCTAGCAGGATATCCTTGTTATCCCCTTCAAAAAAAGCCCTTCCTTTCGCCTGCCATTCTGTTCCCATTTGCCGGGAGCCTATCTGGGATAAGATAAGTTCAGGAGCTTGCTTTCCTTCAAAATGTATCTTCGCCGGTACTGCCATGAAGGGAATGGATTAACGGTGGTTTTCTTTGTTTTCGGTTTCCTCCGTGTACTTATCAATGATCCTAAGGTAAAAGGGACCTAGAGGGAGGGGTAAGTAAAGGCCCTCTCTCACCAGAACCTTGGCCTTCTCTCTTTCTTCCAAAGCCTCCAGGAGCCTGAGGTAATCCAGCCTCACTTCCATGTGATAGGGAAGGGCCTCCAGGCTTTGTTGGAAGCGATCGATGGCCACTTCGATTTGATCTACTTCCAAGGCAATCTTGGCCTGCAGGTAGTGATATTCACTCAGTTGTTCTGGCTCCCTGGGGATTTCGAGCTTAGAGAGCTTTTGGCTGAGGACAGACAAACCGCCTAGCTCCATGTCCAGGCGTAACTGTCGCCATTTCCCCCTTTCCATTTTCCCCGGCATGGGAAGAAGGTCCCTGTAACTTTTTTGAAGCTTGGCCGTGTCGCCCAGCCCTAGGTAGGCCAGTGCCAGTTGCTGCTGAAATTCTGTGCTGGGATTACCTGCAGAGGACAGCAATTGTTGACTGGGGCCTATGAGCTCCAGGACCCTTCCATAAAGACCTAGTTGGAGGAGCACATCGGCATATACAATTCTGAAGTAGTAATTTTGGGGCCGTTCTTCGATGAGGCGGTCAAAAAGTCGGGAGGATTTTCGGTAATATCCCATCCGACCCAGTATTTCTGCCAGGTAAAGGCGGTTGAGATTCTTAGCATCTCTCAGGTAGGTAGATCCTTCCGGACCATCGAGTATGTAAGTCTCAGCCAGTTGTATGCCTTCTTCCCACAAGCCAAAGCTGCGGTAGAAGTCTCTCAGTCTTTGGTTGAGGTCGGCCTGGAGCATGTAGTCATCCGCGAATTGGAGTGCCGCCTCGTAGGCTCTCCCGATTTCTCTGATAGCTTTTTCTCGACTGATTTTACCTCTTTCAAACTGGGCTTCCCATATTCTGGCCTCCATCTGCTTGAGGTCGGGGCGGCCCGGAAAACGACCAGAAATCTGAGCCAGCAAAAGATTAGCTGCCCGGAAGCCCTCATTGTCAAGGGTATAATCTATTTTTTGGACCCATGCAGGTAGGTAATCAGGTGCCCAACTGAGGGCGGAATCCAGGAAAACCTCCGTCATGGAGTCCTGACCTTTTTTTCTTTCCATTCTGGCAAGGTAAAGGTAGGCTTCTGCCCAGTTTTTGGCGAGGGCAGAACTATCTCCCCGGAGGTAGGCTTCCTGTTTTTGGGTGAGGCTGTCGATCCAGGCATAAAGGATAGGGTCCTTTTTGAGGAGGTCCATCCTGGTGTTGGCGGCCTTGTGATTGAGGGGATGTACCTTTTGCTCCGAAAAATAGGCGGGAATGGCCTGGGCCAGGTATTCGGATTCATTGTTGGCGGCATAGTAGTCCAAAACGAGGCTGTCCCGGATGGCAGCGAAATAGCGACGCCTGACCTCCCTTTTTTCCTCATCGGTAAATAGCAGTTCGTGAAAAAGATGTACATACTCATGAAGCGTTACGTTGCGCTCCAGGTGGGCAGCTCTTTCCACATATTCAATCCCCGTAGCCCCGCTGCCTACCCCTCGGATGTCCATCCACTGCCGATTGTCAAAGGTGGTGCTGCCCCGGAATCCCGGACTTTCCATGGCAAGGGAGAGGTCCTCGTGAAGGGGAGGGATGGCAAAGGTCCTCCTGAGGCGGGAAAGCATAGGAAGGTAGGCAGTCGTGCTGTGCAACTGCGACCAGACCATCTTACTAACCCGCTCCCCCGGATAGTTAGCCAGATCGGGAAATACCCTTATAAAATGCCCGGATTTAGGTAATTCTGTTCCAGCAATGGCTTTTTCGAGGCTGTCGTAGGCTGCCAAGGCTAAAAATTGTCTTTTCTTGATCACGGCGGCCAGCCCGTTGTGGGCTGGTCCATAATGGGCTTTTCTCTTGAGAATATCCAGGAAGCAGCGTTCTGCTGAGTCCAGGTAAGTACTTGGACCTCCCTGGCTGAGGGAATAGTAGAAGGAAGCCCGATAAAGGTCAGGAATGACCGAAGAGGGATAGATAAGCTGAATATTTTTGGCCAACTGCAGGCCCTTCTGAGGATGGCCCCCAGCGATTTGTGCTTCGGCAGCCTCTAGCTTTTTTCTGATTTCGAATTCATCCGGGTCCTTATAATTTTCAAAAGTAAGGTGGGTATGTCCATTACCCCAATGCCAATGAGTTTTATAATTCAGGGGATCAACCCTCAGCGCAATTTCCCACTGGGCAGCCATTTGAGGGAGCTGAGAGGCCTTTCTCCTGCGCCAGACGGCATAGCCATAGGCAAACCTGGCTTCCGCATGAAGAGGATAAACCCGGAGGGCCCTTTGCAGCAGCTTTTCGGCCTCTTTTTCCCGGCGAAGCCAAAAATTTGCCTCCGCTGCGAGGACCAGGGCATCTGCGCGGGCAGAAGGAGAGGCTTGGCTATCCTCGAGGAGTTGCTCGGCGAGAGCCAGAGCCTTGAGGTAATTTTTTTCGAAACTCTCGATTTTGCCGAGGCCTATCAGGGCAAGACGGGAAGTGGAATCCTCCGTCAACAGTTCCAGGTAAATGGCCTTGGCATCGCCTAGCTTCCAGGCCCTCATGGCAATCCGAGCCTTCCATAGCTCAATTTTAATCCCGTCTACGTCAGAGGTAGAATCCTCCAGGTAGGATTGAAAGAGTTTTTCGGCATCTCGGTATCGGTGGGTCTTCCACAGCCTCCTGAGGGTGACCCACCTAAGGTAGGCGGGAGGGGGATGAAGGAGATTTTCCCATTTCTGGATCAGGTCCCACTGCCCCAGGTCAGCTGCCTCCTGAATGTGAGCCTTCAAGGGAGCTTTCAGGCTATCCAATGCCCTATGTCGCCCTTCAATATAGGTTAAAACCTGCTCTGTGCTGTCAGGATGAAGGCCCGAAAGTGGCTGTCCATAGGAATTGAGCCCCCAAAAAGTAATTATGATAAGTAAAAAGTAAGTCTTCATCTAAGGCTAAGTTCAGGTGTTGATGCTTATCATCCCCTCCAGGTAGGTGCGGGCCTCTCCCTTGATGCTCACTCGCTCACCTTCCCATCGGGTCCACAGTTCCCCTCCACGAGGAGATACCTGAAGGGCAAACATTTCGGTTTTGCCAAGTTCCTTTCCCCAATAGGGAATGAGGGTGCTATGGGCAGAACCTGTAACCGGGTCTTCGGGTACGCCGACCTGGGGGGCAAAAAAACGGGATACAAAATCCACCCCTTTTTCCTCCCCCCTGGCAGTTGCAATTACACCTACACAATCAAGCTTTGCGATAAGGTCAAGCCTGGGATTCAAGGCCCTCAGGGTCTGTTCATCTTCCAGCCTGACGAGAATATCACGTGATTTTCCGACATACAGAACCTCAACTCCCAGGGCTTTTTCAAGTGCTTTCTCCATAGAAAGTGGGCTGGGGGGGCGGGCAGGAAAGTCCATGCAGAGTTTGTCGCCCTCCCTGCTGACCCTGAGCGGGCCACTTCGGGTGTCGAAGTGGAGGCTTTCTTTTTTCCCATGTAGGTGCTGGTAAATGACGTGGGCGGTAGCCAGGGTAGCATGTCCGCAAAGGTCGATTTCTACCTGTGGAGTAAACCAGCGCAAGTGATAGCCGTGGTCATTGGGCAGGAAAAATGCGGTTTCCGCCAGGTTATTTTCCCGGGCAATGGCCTGCATGGTCGCGTCAGGCAGCCAATCCTCCAGGGGACAGACTGCAGCAGGATTTCCACCAAATATCTGAGAGGTGAAAGCATCTACCTGGTAAAGCGGAATTTTCATGGGTAAGGGATATATTATCATCACAATATGATAAATTTTCCGATGAAAATCTTCCCAGCAGCTACCCGGATAAGATCAGGATATAGGCAGGGGCTCTGCCGCCCTTCTTAATTCCCAAAAGGCAAGGGATAGGACCAGGATGATTTCTCCGATAAAATAGACGAAGCCCCAGAGGGTCACCTGTTCCGCCAGGAGTATGAGTAAAATTCCGGTAAAAGCACTGTAAGAAAGATTGAGCCCAGCTATAATCCGTAAGAAGACAGGCCACTTTTTGGGAAGGAGAAAAAAGCAGGAAAATGAATAAAGGGCAAATCCGGCGGCGATTCCGGCCAGCCATAGCAGGTGATTGACCGGCATGCCAAAGGTATCTTCAAAAGTCGTCAATACGGCGCCCAGCATAATGGTAGAAAGCAGGGCCCCCAGGGCGTCGATCAAAAACAAACGCCGGGGAGGAATTTGAGTGAGGGTTTCAGGTAATGTCATAGGTTTTTATACTGACTGTGTCGAAAAGGCTAGTCTTGCTTCTCCATTTTTAAGGAATACATCATGGGAAGCAGTCCTTCCCGGCCCTTGAATTGCCATTTGTGCTCGCCAATTTGTACGAGATTGGGAAAGCATTCGTAGGAAGAATAATCGAATTCATTGAAAAAGATCAGCTTCAAGTCCTGCCGACTGAGGGCATTGAGAAGGGCAGAAATAGAATGGTTCCAGCCGTGCTCCCTAAAAGTTCCATGTTTTCTCTCCCTGTCGGTGAAGGTATGAGTGTCAGTGCTGATGACCTCTTTGTTGAAGTAGGAATATTTAAATTCCCGCATTTCGTTGTCGTCGAGCATCCACACCAGGGGATGAAAGTCCACCATGTAGAAGGTTCCTCCCGGCTTGAGAAAATAAGCCACCGTCTCTGCCCAGCGGTCTATATCCGGCAGCCAACCGATAGACCCGTAAGAGGTATAGACAATGTCGTATTGCCCGGAGAGCTTGGACCTGAGCTCGTAGATATTGGCCTCGACAAACTGTGCCCTTTCTTCCTCTTCCTGGTTCAATTCCCTGGCCATTTCGATTGCTTTGGAGGAAAAATCTACCCCCACTGCACGGGCTCCCCTTCTCACCCAGGAGAGGGTATCCAGCCCAAAATGGCACTGGAAATGAAGCAAGGATTTGCCCTGAACCATGCCTAATTCCTCCACCTCGGGACCGACCAGGGAAGATTTCCCTGCCTTAAAAGATTCGAGATCATATAGCTTGGAGGCTTTGTGAATATCTACTTTGGCGTCCCAGGCCTTTTGGTTCTCGGCAAAGTACCTGCTGTATTCTTCTTTCATGAATAGGTAAATGGAGATGGTATGAATGCTCCTGATTGCATTTACGGGAAATGTCCGAAAAATTTTCAGATTTCATGGCTCCCATCCCCTAAAAGCCCATTTTTTTGTCAGAAAATGCAATAGCAAAGCAGAGAAATTGCTTAGATTCTGTCGCTAAAGCTTCTTTTCACTTCTTGATAGTCAAGGTAATAGAGTATTCTGAAGGATAAGCTGTTGCCCCTGCTATTGGCGAGTAAGGCCTGATAATTGTCCCAGGCACCCGTAGCAGGGTTGTTGTCAAAGGTGGTCAGGTTATTCTTCCAGACGATGGTGAGGGTGGAGGCTGGAGCAAATTGCCAGGTGTAGACGAAGTCAACAGAGAATGCATTAAAATTGGCATCCAGCCTGGCTTGGCCTTTATCATTGTACTGGGAAAATTCTGTTTCTAAAAGATGTCCGTCCTGGGAAAGGGAGAAGAACTCGTGGTACTTGACCCGACTCCAATAATGCCTCACCCTTAGGGTCAGTCCCATGAGGGCGTTGATGGTATAGCGGCCTCGAAAGGTCTGGGTAATGGTACGCACATCCCTCCGCCCGGCTATGACTTCATCCACATTTCCAAAGTCAGTGTAAGTCCTGGTAGCATAGCCAAACTCATTCCTCCTCACGGTAAACTCTGCACCATGAGAGAGGGTAAACTGGTCATTGAAGCGGTACCGGGGGAATAGTTCTACCCAGGTATCCAGGGATTCCCACTCAGGGCGGTTCCATACACCTCCACCCATGCCGATGTAAAACTTTTTTCGGGAGTCGGACTCAAACCAGACATTGGCCCTTCGGGAATAAGGCTTGCGGAATACGTAGCCCGGCGTACGCGTATCAAAGTGGTCTACATTGACAATGGGGTTGATGCCCGTCCCAATAAATAAAAACATGAAGTTTTTGAACTGGGCATTTACATTCAGATTTATGTTGAAGTTGTCGTACTCCCTTGGTTCATAGGTCTGTACTAGATTAGAATTCATGTTGACATTAAGCCGGTTAAATACCGAAAAGGGCTCGTTTTTTTGATAAGAAAACCTGGCAGAATGGGCGACCTTATTGGGAGCACGAAGGAATCCCATGTCGTTGATATCGTAGGTGTGGGACTCGACATTGCGCATAAGGTTAAACTGGAAATTCCCGCTGACCTTGCCAAATCGAAGAAAATAAGAGTACCCGGGGGTGTAGACCTGCTCATCCTTCTCCTTGTCATATTCCCATACCTTGCTGGAAATAAAATTAGCTCTCAAGGACCAGGTGTTGGTTTTGTCAAAGAAGCTGGTGTAGGCCCCAATCACATTGGCATTTCTTCCATTATGGGCCCTCCTCACGTTGGTATTGATAAGGGTAACATTGGAGTTGTTTTTGAGATTTTGATCTACTACCACCACGTTGAAGTTGGTGAGGGGATCGGCGAGAACCTGGCGTTCGGCTTGTAGGGTGTCGCCTTCAGAAGTAATAGAATCTCGTCCTACCCTGAGATAAGTTTGGTTGGTCAGGGCATTAAAAAAGCCCAGCCCGGTACCGGTTTTGGTTCTTCCCGATACCTTGGTCGCATTGATGAGGGGAGCGACCTGTGGGGTAGAAAGGATGGTTTCATTGTCGCGGACATCGCCCAGAATTTGTGAGGTTCCTCCCACCCGACGGGAGTAAAAAAGGCCTCCCTGGTTAAACAATTCAATCCCCTCGGTAAAGAAAGGCCGATTTTCATCAAAGCGGACCTCAAAAGGAGAAAGGTTTAGGACGAGGTTGTCAGAGCGTACCTGACCAAAATCTGGGATGAGACTGACATCTAGGGTAAAAGCCTCATTGATGCCGTATTTGAGGTCCATCCCACCATTTATGGAGGGTCCCCAACTGCCATCCTCCTGCTGGTTGAGGTAGCCACTGACATATGGAATGAGGGCCAGTCGAAAAGGAGGATCAATTCCTTCGATCCCCCGGAGGATTCCATATTGGTTGACGGAACCATTGATGTTGGCGTCGATGGGACTCCAGAATGACTCTTCCTGGTACCTTCTGATATTTCTGTAAAAATTGATTCCCCAGGTTTGGACCCCCTTCTTGGGGAAGCGAAGGGAGGCATAAGGAATTTCGATCTCTACATCCCAGCCTTTCTCGTGAATATTTACCTTTGAGCGCCATACCTGATTCCAATTTTCATCCCAATTGCTTGGTGTTTCGTAGGCGTCAGCCTGGACTCCAGCTGCTGTAACTAAGAAGACGAAGGCATTTTGTCGGTTTAGATAGGGATCTATTCCTATTCCAAAGACATCCACGTTTTGATCAGTATCATCTCTAAGGCTAAGCTCAGTTTGAACGCTATCAGGATTATCGTCGTACATCCGGGCGGCAATAAAAATAGCATTTTCAGAGTAGGCAAACCACACTTCGGTCTGAAAACGGGAAGGCTCCAGGTTGGAAGGGCGCTGTTGGGTAAAATAACGCTTATCGGAGGAAACTTCTTCGGTCCAAATACGATCATCGAGAATTCCGTCAATATTGGGTTCTTCGGAGATTCGAATAGCTTGAAGTTGCTGGGGCTCATTGCCAGCATACAAGAAACCAATTCTCAGGCATAAGAACGTCAATACCAAAGTCGTAGAGACTATTTGATTCATGTGTATGGGATGTTTTTTATTTACACCTTATACAATCAACAGACCATAAGGATCATAAAAGTGGTGTGCGAATGTAGCGAATTTGAAAAAAAGCACCTAAGCAGTCAGGTTAGGGCGGAGTTAAGATTGGTAGAAAAATTTCTATGCGAGGCGGCTTTTGAATCCCTTCTTTCTGATGCTAATCAGGATTTTCTCATTTCCCTTTTGTAGGACCATGATTAGGGGCTTTAAATGTGCCATTTTACAAGCTCAAGATATTTTAATGGAGAAACATATGGTTATCACGAATCATTTCTTGCGGTACAGGAGGTAGCGCTATTGGGCTTGGAAATAAGTTATTTATGAAAACTCTAACATCGCTTTAGCCATTTATTCGTATTTATCAGGGCATACTTATTTGAATTTTATAAAATATCACCTGTGTAAGATTTCCAATGAAAAACAAATCTAAGCCATTCGGGATATAAATGAATCCATTGACCCCAAGTCTTTATGTTAAGGCCCAAAGATTTGACTTCTTGCCCATGTGATTGATAGCATTCTATTGTGATAACGTTTTAAAGTGTCAGATAAAACTGACAAGGTTTGCATTAGGTTTACATAGCAGTATTAGCAGGGCCTGCCCACCCCCGGTAGGCCTTTTTTTTATGGGATGGGCTGTTATTTTTGCTTTATGGAAGACGTAGCTCATTCTATTCGCTTGGATTATGAAGAAGTATACCGCTTGCTGGAGGAGTGGGTGGACAATCCTCCGGAAAAGGGGCTTTCCCTTGATGAAAAAAAGCATAGCATCCGTGGGGAGGGATTCGAACTGAAGCTTCCCCTACCCATGCCTTTCATTTCTGCGGAAGAGCGAAACTTATCGGCTTATTTCAATGGACTTTCACCAGATATTCCCCCTTACATCATTATGCTGGTTCAGGTGGGAGCTGCTTCGCTGGGATATTATGAAGGTGGTGAGGTCTTCCAGCACAAAGCCTTCAAAAAATACATGAAACGCCATAAAAGGGGTAAGGCACAAATTTCTTACCTCAACACCCGGGGCAAATCAAAGGCGGGATCGCGGATTCGTCTGGCCAACACGGTTCGATTTTTTGAAGAGATAAACGAAAGACTCACGGATTATGAGGAGCTTTATGATGCGGAGCGAATTCTTTACAGCATCACTCCTCAACTCTGGGGGCTGATGTTTGCCTCAAAGGTTCCTGTCCCCTTCGAAAAGAAAGATCCCAGGCTGATCAAGATTCCCCGCGATGTGAAGACCCCTGATTTTGAGGAGATGGAGAGGCTGAACGAAATTTTTCGGGATGGCTTTTTACAGATAGCTGATAGTGATATACCGGAATTTTTGAAGGGCATTGGGGAAAGATGAGGGTTGGAATTTACCTTGAGTAAGGAAAGGGGTAAAAAGAAAAAAGCCGGCCGCTCTCACAGCGACACGGCTTGACCTAAAGGATAATTTAGTAATAAAGAACGACCCTAACACATTCAGCAAAAGCTAAATGAGATAAAAACTAGCGTTAGCAAAATAAAACCCTAACTCTTGGCGCTTTGATGAAAGTCTGGTTGTGTGCTTGTGCTTCCTATTCTGTAAGGAGTTTTCTGGGTGGCCTTGCCGCCCCCGCATCGCTGTCAGCGACCGGGGACGAGGGAAAAAGGTATCCCGGAATGAAGGTCGTAGCTCGACCACCCTTAATGGAGTCCTTCAATTCCGGTTGCAGAAAGAACGATTCTCGGTTGTGCTTCTTTTCTTTCTTTTCGTCTGCTGTTAATAACAGATAAAGGGTAAACCACAGAGCAACAATTGAAAAAAGGGCTAAAACGTGTTGCAGGTAGCGTTTCATAAGGTTTTTTTATTTTCTTTCAAGGCAAAATCTTTTCCATCCCTCTTTTGAACAGAGGGTCATTTGTCAAAAATTTCACAGATCAGGTCTGTATCAGTCCAGTCCTTTTAGCTGAAAGGCATATTCTTGGTAATTGATAAGCTCGCGCTTGTCTTTGTTGTCTGCCCATCCCACTTCTTCATGGCTGAGCTGAATGATTTCTCTTGTCCGACTATTTTGAAAGCTTTCGACCACGGCTTCCATGCTTTGCAGTTCTTCAGGTGTGAAGTGGCTGGGATCAAATTCTTTGATAGGGACAAAGCGCTCGCCGACCCCTCCGTGATCAAAAAGCTCTTCTTCAATCTGTATATAATTTTCCCCTTCCAGGATACCAAATAGCTCGTGAAAGTGGGAGGGAACAGGACCGAAAGGAATGGCCCGGTAATTACAGCCAGAAATGGAATAGCCCTTCTTTTTGAAGTGGAGGAAGTCGCTGTAGAAGAGCAGCTTGTTCAACCGGGTCTTGAGGGGCTTGGCTTTCTGGGCGAAAAACAGGACGAAGTTGGCGACCTTCTCAAAATTGGGCTTGACGAAGCCGGTAAAGGCATTGGCTTCCATGTGGAAATTCCAGATGTATTCCATGACCTTGCTCAGTTTGTCTTCTTTCATGAGGGAAGTGATGTGGTCAATGGTCTTTTTGAAGGCATTTTCGGAAAACATTTCTTTTTTCTCCTGAACGAAGCGGAGGAAATTCTGGGGATTGGCGGCCAGCCTTATGAGTTTGGCATTGGCAAGGGAGGGCACTTCACCCCCTTCGTAGTTGCGGTAGCTGTTGGCCCCCAGGTCGAGGACTTCGGACATTTTGGCTGCGGAAAGCCCATATTGAAGGCGAATCTGACGAATTTCGTCGGGAAAGGGAATGTGATGGCGCTCTCTGTACTGGTTGTACACCTGCTGGGTATTCAATTCGTCAAGCTCCTCTGTAGTATATTCCTCTCCCGTATTCGGATCAATCATGTAATGATGCCAGATGTCGAAGGATTCTTTGCGGAAAAACTCGGTCGTTTTTTCTTTCCTTACTTTTCCGTCGATGTTGGGATTCTTCCTGTTCATAGCAAATGTATGGCTAATCTTCCTGCTGTCTTTGAGTAAAAAAATCTCGAAATCCGCTAAGCCTTAAAGGGATGCTCTATGGGCCGCTCCGCAATGTGAAAGGAGAGGCACCTGACGGGTTTCCCTTCCAGCCCCAGAGAGATTTTGATGTAAATCTCTCGCTTCTTCAGCTGCTTCCCAAACTCCCAAAATTGAGTACCCTTGAGAACCCCGTCTTCCCTGGGCCCCTTGTAGTAATTCTCTACCTGGAGCTTCTCGAGGAGACGGCTGCGCTGCTTGGCCGATATTTCAAGTTCCAAAAGGGTCTTTAAGTTCTTCTTGCGCTGGTAAAACATGATGCCGTAGGCCTTTTTCTGTCGCTTAAACACCTCCAAAAATTCCTGAACTTCTTCTTTGGTTGGCATTTCACCCATGTTTTACTGACTTCCCCTTTGCTTTTGCTTTACATACGCAATAATGATACTTTTGATTCAAAAATACAACTTAAAAATTAAAAAAAATATCATTTATTGTCTTATTACAACTAATAAGTTAATTTTTTTATTATCTATTCCTGCTTTTTTCAATCTTTATATATCCGCTTTGCCTTTTGCTCGCAAATTGTGAGGAGCCATTTACCCATAGAGGCATTTTTTATAACTTATTTAACTATTATTAACCCTCCGAAAAGGGAGGCAATTCCTTATCCATTTTCAGGAAAGCATCCGGAATGAAAAAATTTTCGATTTGTTCGTCCTGGAAAATAAGCCCCTAGTCAGCCCAAGCCATCGGAAAGCTGGAGTTGCCCCCTCATTCGGATGGGAAGGAGCATACTTCCTGTGAAAAAGAATCCATCATTCTATGAAAAGATTATTTATCCTACTCCTTGGTATTTCCCTCTACGGGTATGCCCAGGAAGTACCTTCTCCCGAGGATTTTCTCGGCTATCCCCTTGGCACTCAATTTACCCGCTATCATCAAATCCAAGGCTATTGTAAGGAAGTCGCCCGCCTCTCTCCCAGGGTCGAATATCGTAGCTACGGAAAGACCTATGAAGGAAGAGAATTGGGGATTCTCTTGATCAGTCAGGAAGAAAATCTGGCCCGGAAGGAAGAGATTCGGCTCAACAACCTCAGGGCTGTTGGTTTTGAGGATGGAGAAATCCAGGGAAAACGAATACCCAGCGTCTGGCTTAGCTACAACATCCACGGGAATGAAGCCTCCCCCTCTGAGGCCGCTATGAAGACCCTTTACCAACTGGCCACAGCAGATACGGCAGACTGGCTCAAGGATGTCTTCGTGATCATGGACCCCTGCATCAACCCCGACGGGAGGGAGCGATTTGTTAATTGGTTTAGGCAGGTGGCCAATCAGCGGCCCAATGTGCACCGGGAGAGTTGGGAGCATGTAGAACCATGGCCCGGTGGGAGGGTCAATCACTACCTTTTTGACCTCAACAGAGATTGGTGCTGGCAGACCCAAGTCGAAAGCCGTCAACGGGCTTTAATCTACCACCAGTGGATGCCACAGGTTCATGTGGATTATCACGAACAGGACATCGAAGCTCCTTATTATTTTGGTCCGGCGGCTGAGCCTTACCACGAGGTGATCACTGACTGGCAGCGGGAATACCAGGCCTTGACAGGTAAAAACCACGCCCGGTATTTTGACAAGAATGGCTGGCTTTACTTTACCCGAGAAATATTTGACCTATTTTATCCTTCCTACGGCGACACCTGGCCGATCTTTCAGGGAGCCATTGGTTTCACCTACGAGCAAGCCGGTCATGGCAACTCTGGGCGGGCTGTTCTTCAGCAAAACGGAGATACCCTTCGCCTCCTGGACCGCCTGACCCATCACTTTGTAACAGGACTATCCACTATCGAAGTGGCTGTAGATCAAAAAGAAGCCCTGCTCAGCAATTTTGATCAGTATTTTGCCCGATCCAGAAAGTCTCCTGAGGGGCCTTACCAGAGCTTTGTCATTAGCCATGAAAATCCTCCTAACAAACTGAACGCCTTCCGGATCATAATGGATAGAAATAAAATCCAATACTACCATCCCGGATCAGGGGGGAAGAAATACCTGGCCTATGATTATCAGGCACATGGAAAAAACTCTTTTGAGTTGGATAAAGATGACATTGTCATCCCCCTTAGGCAGGCACAGGCTCACCTGGTCAGGGTGCTCTTGGAACCCAATGCCCGTCTGGTAGATTCCCTGACCTACGATCTTACGGCATGGTCCCTTCCCTTTGCCTTTGACCTGAAGGCCTATGCCCTAAAGGAGGCCATACCCAAGGGAAGAGAATTTGAATTAATTCCTCCACCTGTGCCTCCCTCTCCAAAAGAAGCCTATGGATACGTAGTAAAATGGGAGGACTTCGGTTCAGCTCAATTCCTCTCTCAGGCTCTCCAGAGTGGGTTTGGGGTAAGGTCTACCACAGCTTCCACAGTTGTAAACGGAGAAAAAATCGACACGGGTAGCCTGCTTTTTCTTCAGGCAGACAACAAGGGAAAGGACCTTAGAGACCTTTATTCATTTTTGAATCCTTTTCAGGAGATTCAGCCTATTTATACAGGCTATTCAGATACGGGAAAAGACCTGGGTTCTGAAGATTTTCGGCTTATCAGGGCGCCGAGAATTGCCCTGGTAGGAGGACGAGGGACAAGGCCCGGAGCCTTTGGAGAATGTTGGCATTACCTGGAAAGGGGACTGGATTATCCCCTTTCGGTGATTCCAGCCGAACGGCTGGGTCGTGCACCCCTGGATGAATATGACGTCCTTATCCTACCTTCTGGATCTTACGAAGAATACAGATCTGACATTCACAACTTTGTCAGACAGGGGGGAAGGGTCATAGCCCTGGAAAGGGCTATGCAGGTATTCGATCAGTATACTGAGGAAGAGTCTTTCCGGAGTCGACTGGCCATTTCCATCGTGGAGGCACAAAAAGAAGGTGAAAATGGAAGTCCGACCGCTCTCCGGCCCTATGGAGGCAGAGACCGGCAACAAATCAGCAGCTATACCCCCGGCAGCATTTACGCCCTCCAACTTGACCCCAGTCATCCTTTAGCTTATGGCCTTGGGGATCAGCTTCATATCATCAAAAGAAGCAACAAGGTCTATCCCTACATCGAAGGGGGGTATCAGGTGGGTATCATCGAGGATGGGGCTCCTGTAAGTGGTTTTGCAGGGCAAAGGCTACAGCAGGCCCTGGCCAATTCACTGGTCTGGGGAGCAGAGGAGCAGGGCAATGGAAAGATCATTTATTTTACCGACTCCCCCATATTCAGAGGTTTTTGGTATGGAGGAAAATTGGCCCTGGCCAACTCTATTTTTCTTTGGAACTAAATGAGGCTTAGGATATAGAAAAAGGAGGGTACATGAAGCACCCTCCTTTTTCATATATGTTCCAAACTGGCCGTCCAGCAAAATTACAGGATAACTCCCCATAGGTCTCAGGAGTTTCTGAAAATGGTATTTTTGATGTCGCCATGATTCTTGAAGACCCGTGTCAGGTGATTGGTGTGGCCTGGAGGACATTTGAAGCTGGCCCTGTACATGCCACTATCTTTGGAGTGGCCCAGGGGCTTTATATCTGAGCAGCCCTCGGCTTCAAGGACTTTGGGGATTTTCTCGAAAGAAAGATCATCCTCATCTACTTCTCCTTTGAGTTTGAAATAAAAAATACCGAGGTAGCTTTTCAGATCTTTGGCAGTTTTTGCTTTACTCATAATCAATTCGGTTTTATAGCTATTGGTAATGACCCTAGAAGAAGTTAGGCAGATATAGATACCTATCTATTTTCCTTAACCCTAGGGCAATATTTAATTTAACAATATAAATGTTAAATAGAAAAACTATGTCTCTGCATGAGTGATTATCACGAATAAATGGCTTAAGCACTCTTGGGGTTATCATAAGTAACTCGTTTTAAACCCCGAGAGCGCTATTTATTCTAGCACAAAAAATGATTCATGACAGCCATTAATAAATACCCAAGGGAATTTATAATCCATTTGTGTACAAATGAAGATTGCTTGTAAATTCTCGGCCAAATAAAGATCATCAACACATCTTATGGCTGATACTGCAGTAGTTTATACCCACGGGGATTTCAAGACCAACGAAGCCAAGACCTCCCATGGACTGATCCGGGGATCGGAGCGCTACGACGTTAAGGCTATCATAGACCCGGTACATGCGGGTAAGGATGCTGGCGAACTCCTCGACGGGCAGCATAGGGGGATTCCTATTCTGCCCAATGTCCATTCTCTCTCTCAGGTAGGAATAGAAGCCCAGTACTTCATCATAGGGATAGCCAACATCGGCGGTATCCTCAACCGTGAGTGGTTTCCCGAAATGAAAGCAGCCATGGCAGCAGGCATGGGCCTGGTCAATGGCATGCATGAGCCCATGGTAGAGATTCCTGAAATATCAAAGTTGGCCAGCCTCTATGGGGTTCCACTGGTTGACATTCGCCTACCCAGAAAGCGGGAGAGCCTGCATTTTTGGACGGGAGAAATTGCAGAGGTGGAATGTCCCATCGTGCCTGTCCTGGGAGTAGATTGTGCTGTGGGAAAAAGGACCACCGCCCGCATGTTGGTGGAGGCCACCCGCAAGATGGGCAAGAAGGCAGACATGATTTACACAGGGCAGACTGGGTGGATGCAGGGCTGGAAGTACGGCTTTATTCTGGATTCCACCCTCAACGATTTTGTCTGTGGTGAACTGGAGCATGCCATTCTCAACTGCTGGAGAGAGGAAAAGCCGGACATTATTTACCTGGAGGGGCAGGCCGCACTCAGGAATCCCAGTGGACCCTGTGGAGCTGAATTTATCATTTCGGGTAATGCGAGTTCGGTGGTCCTCGTCTATCCCCCCGGTAGGACCTACCACAAAGGCTGGGACCACAAAAAGCTTCGCGTCGCTCCTCTGGACAAGGATGTCAAACTCATTGATGCTTTTGAAGTGCCTCTCTCAGGCATAGCCCTGAACACCAAAGAGCTGACCTACGAGGAAGCCAAGGCTTATCAGAGGGAGTATGAAGAAAAGTATGGGGTTCACATTTGCCTTCCCATTGAGGAAGGGGTAGAAGAACTGGCCCGAATATGCCTGGAAAAGAGAAAATAGGGCCTGAAGCTCTTCCTTTGGACGGGTTTTGGCCCAATTGGCCCCTGCGTTCACAATCACTTAATATAATTTACCCATATTGAGACAAAGTCATCCTACTTATGAAGAAAAAGCTCCTCGTCCTCACCGGTGGAGGTGATTGTCCCGGCCTGAATGCCGTCATACGCGCCATCGTAAAGCGCTCCCGCCTAGAATCCGACTGGGAAGTATACGGCTGTATTGATTCTTTCAATGGCCTTTTGAAAGACAAACCTTACGGAATCATATCTCTGGAAGGCAAGGTTACTTCCGGCATCCACGTACAGGGAGGGACCATTCTGGGCACTACCAACAAGGGAGGCCCCTTTAACTATCCCGTCGAACAGGAAGACGGGAGCGTCAAACTGGAAGACAAATCTGGCCTGCTTATCGAGCGAATCAATGAAATTGGCTTTGATGCGATCATCAGCATTGGTGGAGATGGTTCTCAGGCTATTTCTCAGCGGCTCTATGAAATGGGGGTCAACATCATCGGGGTACCTAAGACCATTGACAATGATCTCAGTGCCACGGAGATGACCTTCGGCTATCAGACAGCTGTCCAAATCGCTACCGAAAGCCTGGACCGCCTTGTGACTACTGCTGCCAGCCATAGTCGCACCCTGATCATGGAGGTCATGGGGAGATATGCGGGCTGGATAGCCCTGAGTACTGCCATTGCGGGAGGGGCTGAGGTATGCCTGATTCCTGAAATTCCCTACGATGTCATGAAGGTAAAAGAAAAGGTAGAATCCCGCTATGTCGATGGAAGGGGCTTCGCCAATATTGTCATTGCTGAGGGTGCCAAACCCAAGGATGGAGAAGTCGTCTCTCAGGATGCAGGGGAGACAGGATATAAGAACAAGCTCTTGGGAGGGGTGGGCTTTGCCTTTCAGGAGCAGCTCAAGGACTGTGGCTGCGACGTTTCTACCAGGGTGACGGTCTTGGGACATACCCAAAGGGGAGGAGTACCCATCGCCTTTGACCGGGTCCTGGCCACTCAGTTTGGCGTCAAAGCCTTCGAAATGGCCCTTGAGGGGAAGTTTGGAAGGATGGCCTCTTACAAAAGTAGCAGCATCGTAGATGTAGGTTTGGAAGAAGCTACCGCCACCTACAAGCATATCCAGCCAGATTCTTTTCTCCTCAAGACCGCAAGGGGAATGGGCATCTGCCTGGGAGACTAAAAAAAGAGCTTGCCGGAATTCTTCAAAATCCGGCAAGCTCTATTGATAAAAACAACTCCAAGTTAGAGGGAAGCCTGGGTTTCTTCTTTTTCTCCCTTGAGGTGCTTGTCCAGGAAGTCAACGACCTTTACGGCAGCTTCGATCTGATTTTCCTTCTTGACGAATCCGTGGCCTTCATCATCAAAGACTACGTACTCGACTGGGACTCCCTGCTTTTTAATCGCTTCCACCATGTCATCGGATTCTACTTTGAGTACCCTGGGATCATTGGCTCCCTGAAGGACCATAACGGGGTTTTTGACCTTATCGCCATGAAATACCGGGGAGATGTTGTACAGGCGGGCGGAATCTTCTGAGTAGGGATCTCCCATCTCAGCATAGAGGGCTTCGCGGAATGACTCCCAGTAGGGAGGGATAGATTTGAGGGTCCGAAGCCAGTTGGTTACCCCAAAGAGGTTGACGCCCGCCTCAAAGGCTTCTGGCTTATTGGTCATAGCCGCCATGACCATAAAACCTCCATAGGAGCCTCCGTAAATACCAATTTTGGCACTGTCGATGTAGCTTAGGCCTTGGAGGTATTTTTTGCCGTAAATGCAATCCATCAGGTCTTTGTCCCCGTGGTTTTGATCGTCCATTTTGTAAAATTCCTTGCCATATCCGCTGCTGCCCCTGTTATTGACTGCCAGAATAGCATATCCCTGGTTGAGCAAATACTGCATGGTAGGGCTGTAACCGACCCTTGACTGTCCTCCGGGACCTCCATGTACCCATACAAGGCCAGGAACCTTGTTTTCGGCCGAGGCCTGCTTAGGTTTGTAGAAAATGGCAGGAATCTCCAATCCGTCGAAGGACTTATAGCGGACCACCTCCGCTTCGACCAGGAATTGGGGGTCCAGCTCGGGATTGAGGGTCTCTGTCAACTTGGTCAATTCCTTGGTCTTGAAGTCGTAGAGGTAGATGTTGGAGGAGGTCTTGGAACTTCCTACGGTCAACCTCATCTTTTCTTCGCTTTCGGAAATATTGACTCCCAATACGTCGCCGTCGGGGATATCTGGAAATTCGACTTCCATTCCTGTCTCATTGTTGAAGACAAGGATTTCATTCTTTCCATCTGCATTTATACCTGTCACGCGGTAGGTCTCTTTTTCACTGAGATAGCTGTACATGATGTCCCAGTCTTTTTTCATGATGATCTGCTTCTCTCCTGTTTCAATGTCATAAGAAGCCAGATATTTGAAGTTTTCCCCTTCATCGGAAATGAAAAAGAGGGTCTTTCCGTCATCGCTGAAACCGGAGGCAGCAGAAACGCCCTTTTTTTGAGGGTCTGAAATGGCGGTCATCTCCTCGGTTTCTCGGTTGTAGAGGTAAAGGATATTCTCACTTGTGGTGATACTCTTGCTCAAGGCGACGTACTTTTCATCCTCAGTAAAGGCTGAGATATCGAAGGCCTGATCATTTTGGTAGAGCATTTCTTCTGTTCTATCCTCGATGTTCATTTTATATGCATCGAAGAGGGCTGGATTTCTCTTATTGGAAACGTAATAGAGGTACTTATCATCCTTGGACCATCCTCCAAAGCTGGCTTTTTCATTTTCTCCGGGAGTGAGGTCCTCGCTGGTCCCATCCTCTTTGAGGAGATAGAGGTGGCTGTTTTCATTGCCTCCCTTGTCTGCAGAATAGAGTACCCGGGAGGAATTTGGAAAATAGTCCAGGGCAAAAAAAGATTCTTCGGTGGAGGAGGTCGGGGCCTTCTTTTCCTCGGTAGCCAGGTCGATTTCGTATACATTGTAAATTCCGGTCTCATTGCTGGAAAACAGGAGCTTATCTTCGTCTTCTGAAAAGGCGCCTCCCCCGATGGAAGTATTTTTGAAAAACTGCTCGGCGGAGTAGGACTTTACGTAGGTGGCCTCGCTGTCTTTGGAGGATTCACAGCTCCAGAGAAGTAAGCCCAGGCACACAATAGCAAGTGTTGAAAGATGTTTCATGGGGTAATGTTATTTATTTCATTTGGGATAAAATAAGGATTATTCGAATATTTCTACCTGGAAAATCCTAAAAAAAGCAGGGTTGGAGGTATATTTTGAGAGTTTTCAAACCTCTACATTGGTGTGGATGGGGCTGATATTGCCCTTTTCCAAAAGCCTGCGGGGGACCGATCCCTTGATGACCTCTCCTATCTCGCTGATAAAATGAGCCCTCAGATGATTGGGCAAATAGATGAGGCTGACCTCCCTGACCCGCTTAGGGCCTTCGATCTCCTTGACCATGGAATCTCTCTCATCATCAAAGAATATGGTAGTGAGTTCAGGAAGAACCGTAATCCCACCCTTATGCTCAATGACGCGGCAAAGAGATTCGATGGAATTGCTTTCAAAGTAAAAAAGGGGGGAGGAAGAGGAGGATCGGCGGCTGAGGTTGCAGATGTTATCGACTTGATTTCGCAGGCAGTTTCCTTCCTTGAGTAGCCAGATATCACCAGTGGGAATGTCTTCAACCTTAATTTTTTCCTTTTCAAAAAAGGGATGCTTGTTGGAGACGAAGAGAAGAAATTTCTCATAAAAGAGAGGGTCGACCCGAAACCTGACCCTGGACTCGATCGGGGTGGAGATGATTCCAAAATCCAGCAATCCCGATTTGATGCCATCGATGATTTCTTCTGTCACGACCTCCTTGACCGTAATGTGGAGCTTGGGAAAGGTCTCATTGAGCTGCTGTACAAAGAGGGGTAGGAGGTAGGGAGCCAAGGTGGGAATGATGCCAATGGAAAATTTACCCGAAAACTCCTCCCCCAACTCCTTACCGAGTTCGCGTACCTGACGGGCCTGGGTAAGAAGGAGTTCGGATTTTTCCAAGAATATTTCTCCGGCCTCCGTAGGTTTGATGCTGCGGGTAGACCTGTCAAAAAGGGTAAGTCCCAGGTCTTCTTCCAGTTTTTTGATCTGTAAGCTGATACCGGGCTGCGAAATGCCCATAGCAGCGGCAGTTCGGCTGTAACTCTTCAGCTTTCTGAGGGAAAGGGCATACTCTAACTGTTGAAGGGTCATCTTTTGATAAGAATTATTTATGATTCTATAAAAGTAATAAATTTATTTTATCCTAATTTGTAGGCAAAATAATTCATTCACCTTCAAAATCTGCCCTATGTCAGACCTATTTGCCCTTATTCGCCAGGGAGAACTCCATGAAATCGAACCCTTACTGAATGAGCAGCCCCAACTTGTCGGTAAGGCGGACGAAGGTGGATTTACGCCCCTGATCATGGCCACTTACATTGACCGGGAGGAGATAGCCCGGTTGTTGATACAAAAGGGAGCTGATATAGATGGTCGCGATGGCTCAGGAAATACTGCTTTGATGGGGGTGGCTTTCAAAGGGAGTTTGGGACTGGCCAAGATGCTGCTGGAGCAGGGAGCCAAGGTAGACCTCCAAAATCCCAAGGGTGAGACGGCGCTCATCTTTGCTGCGAAGTATGGGCATGAAGAGATCATCAGGCTTCTTCTAGATCATGGTGCCAATCCAAAGCTCAAAGACAGGGAGGGACATTTGCCCCTTTACCATGCACGGGTGGAGGGCCATGACCATTTGTCGGCTTTGTTGGAGGTATAAGGCTCAGTGCTTGCCCATGACTTCGACATAGTGAAGGGCCCCAAGTTGGATCATCTGAATCTGCTTTTCGGAGATGGGCTTTACCTTGCGGGCAGGGACGCCGGCGTAGAGGAAGCCACTTTCGAGGACCTCATTTTCCTTGACCAGGGCACCTGCCGCTACGATGCAGTGCCTGGGCAAAAGGGCATTGTCCAAGACGATGGCACCCATACCGATGAGCACTTCGTCCTCGACCTTGCAGCCGTGGAGAATGGCCCTGTGGCCTACCGTTACCCGGTCTCCAACTTCACACACAGAAAGGCCAGTGGTCGTATGCAAGATGGCATTGTCCTGAATATTGGTTTCCCGACCTATGGTGATCCTGCCTACATCACCCCTCAGAACAGCCTGGTACCACACGCTGGAATTTTCCCCGATCTCTACCTCTCCGATAAGGGTGGCATTTTCTGCCAGGAAGACATTATGAGCGATGAGGGGTTGGTGGTGAAGATAGGGTTTGATGAGGGCCATGAGTACGTTTTTTGATGGATCAATCTACATAAAAAAAGTCGATAACTGGGCTGTCAGGGCCTTTGTAAAGATAATTCAAAGCCCTGACAGCCACAATCATATAAATCCTACCCTTCCCTGTCTTCCGTCCTCCAGCAATTGATCATTGCCTTGCTTGAACTCGGCCACGTCCATGAGGTGGAGCTCGGTCAGCATGTCGTCGGTGCGGAGGTCTGGGGAGAGACTTGCCAGTCGAAGGTGTTGATTGTTAATGGCCTTTTCTACCACCTTTCTCACGGCTCTGGCATTGCCAAAGTATTTGTTTTTGAAGCGATGGAGATAGAAAAAATACTTTCCCAGGTGCTCGGAAGCTTCCGGAGTGAGCTCGATGTGTTCTTCGTGAAGCATGACCTTCGCGATGGAGAGCAACTCTTCTGGAGAGTAATCTGGAAATGTAAACTTCCTGTCAAATCGAGACTTTAGCCCAGGATTGGATTCCAGAAAGTTGCGCATGGGCCTGGGATAGCCCGCCACGATGACGACCAATTCTCCGCGAAGGTCTTCCATCCGTTTGAGCAGGGTATCGATGGCTTCCTGGCCGTAGTCATTTTGGCTGCCCTTGGCCAGGGTATAGGCCTCGTCGATAAAAAGAACCCCTCCCTTGCTGGCCTCAATAATCTTTGAGGTCTTATCTGCTGTCTCGCCTATAAATTTTCCTATCAGCGATGGCCTGTCAGCTTCCATTACGTGTCCCCTTTCCAGCAATCCGAGGGCCCGGTAGATTTTCCCTATGATACGTGCTACGGTAGTCTTGCCAGTACCAGGATTACCGGTAAATACCGAGTGAAGGGAAAAGCGGTGGAGGACATTCTTGTCGATTTCCTTGTAAAACCTCACCAATTTGATCAGGTCGTTGACCTCTGCCTTCGCCTGTTCCAAACCAATGAGGCCGTTGAGTTCCTTCATCCCCTCAGTGAGGAGTTCGTCATCGACGGGAAGTTCGGGGCGCTTTCTACTGCGGGGCTTGAATATTTCCTCAAAATCCTCGGTCCTGATCAGAGAAAGGTCTTCTTTGGACATTTCAGAGGGATCCTCTGCTTTCATGATGCGGAGGCCCAGGTTCATCTTGGCTTCGTTGATAAGGGAAAGGGCATAGCGGGCATTCCCAAAGGAACGGTCCCGGTTGCGATAGGCTTCAGTCAGTTTTTTGAGCAGGTAAACTTCTGCCTTCATGTCAAGGGTAACCTGGCTCTTTTCTGCTCCCAACTGTCCGATATGCATCAGTTCGGTAGGGGTGAAATCCGGAAAGTCAAACTGCAGGTTGAGCCTGGATTTCAGTCCGGGATTGGTTTTGAGAAATAATTCCATCTCTTTGGGATAGCCGGCCATGATGACGGCAAAATCCATCTTGGGCGCGGTTAATTCCTTGACCAAAATTTCTATGGCCTCCCTTCCGTAATCCCTTTTGTCCTCGGAGGATCGCACCAGGGCATAAGCCTCATCAATAAAGAGTACCCCACCCCTGGCTTTTTCGATGGCAGCCCTCATTTTGGGTGCCGTCTGCCCAATGTATTCTCCGATGATGTCTGCCCGGTCTACCTCGTGGATGTGTCCGCGATTGAGGAGGCCCAATTTGTAGTAGATTTTTCCTAGCATGCGGGCGAGGGTCGTCTTACCTGTGCCCGGATTGCCGGTAAAGACCACGTGGAGGTTGGTGGGATTCTTGTCTTCGAAGCCCTTTTCCTTGCGGATATTGAGGAAATTCAGGTATTGGGCGTATTCGCGGAGGCGAGCCTTGATTTCTGTGAGGCCGACCATGCTGTCTAGTTCGGAGAGCAGTTCTTCCAGGCTCCTTTCGTCCTCTTCGGTAGGATTGGGGACACCTACCAGGTTGGCACCGCTCTCGTCGGGGTGGAGGATCAGGGTCTCTCCTTCGATAAAGTGATCACCGACCTTAAAAGGGACGATTCCGATGAGGGTGTCCATGAAGACGATTTCGACGGTATAATTGTCGGTAAACCAGGTGCCTTTATGGTCGGAGCCCCAGCCGGAGGTAGCCATGATGATATCCTGACCTGAGACGACATTGACCAGTTCGATGGTTTGCCCTTTGAGTTGACGGGCGTCATTGTAGAAGTTGAAGATGATTTCTGCTTTCCAGGCCTTGTTGAGCTTATTTTTGGCTTTGAATTCCACCCAGATAAAGCGGGTATCTGCCGCGCTGAACATGTTGTAGTAGGTATGTTCCTGGATCTTACTGTCCTTTCGGGCCCCTTCATAGAGCCTGGCAGAGGCTACGGAAAGGTAGGGATTCTCTTCTGCGTTGACCTGGCCTACGTCGTAGATATAGAAATTGCTGGTAGCGATTTTCTCGTTGTCGATGTAGGCCTCCCAATAGTAATTGCCTTCCTTCCAAAACTCTCCGCGCTTGTCCATGCCCCAGCCTTCACGGATATAAACGATGTTGAGGTCTTTGGCGATGGGCTTGTCCAGCTCAATATGGCAGGTTTCCTGAGCAGCAGCTCTGGGGTTATTATTTTCAGAGGCTATTTTGAAGGCTTTGAGGGAAACATGGGCCTCCCAGTCTTCCTCGTCGAAGAGTTTATTAAAGAAAGAAAATTCGGCAAATATGTAAGAAGTTTCACCCCTGTCGAAGACCTGCCTGTATTTTTTTTTGCTGTCTGCCAGCCATTCGGTGGAAGTATAGGTTTTGAGGCTTTTAAACTTGTATTTGACGAAATTATCTGGTTTGTAATGTGCCATGAACTGCTTAGTATGCGGAAAAGGACTGGGACTGCTTGCTTGGCCAAGTTGCCATTTTTAAAGCATATCCTCAATGCTTTGATCAAATATATACGTTAGATTTTGACCTAGTTTGCACGAAAACAAAACATGAACGGTCGAAATTGGAACAAATATTGTAACATTTGATGCAAAACCTGTCAGCTATCAATCACCAACGGCAGGTTTTTGGGGTAAAAAAAGAGGATAAGGCTTCACAAAAAGCCAGCACCTCCAGCACAAACAGAAAACCATTCCCAAACATTGAGTTGAACCCGGAGGTCAATCCGGCGTTCGGGTACACCCAGACAGACCCATTAGAAACTTAGGATTGTCGCCGTGAGGCGATTCTCATGCTATGTAACCTCTGCGAAGAGGGTGAAATTCCCATTACCAAAAATGAAGTAAAATTTTTTTGGCTAATACACTATTTAACAACGCTATCACAATGAAATCGCGCATGATTCCTAATCAAGCCAAGCTTCTTCAGCTTTATGACAAACACGCGGCCAACATGCTTCGTGACCTTACACGCTCTGACTCTTACACCGCTCGTGTACACCGCATTTTGCTGCAGACCCTCCGCCAGAGCCCTCCGGATATTGAGACGGTAGCCTATCAATTGCATATGAGTGTTCGTTCTTTGCAGATCAAGTTGAAAAATGAAGGAACCAGCTATCAGCAAATTCTGAACAACCTACGCAAGAGATTGGCGATTGCTTATCTGCAGGAGCCAAGGGTCTCCAAGGGGGAAATCGCCCAGGTACTGGGCTTTTCGGAGATCAGCGTCTTCTCACGCACCTTCAAAAAGTGGACGGGCAAAAGTCCTTCTGAGTACCAGGCAGCGATTGCGCTGCGCTAGCGGTCCTAACCTTTGCAAACCTTAAAACCTTAATAATCCCCTTCGACCATCTATCGGAGGGGATTTTTTATAGAAGAAAGTCCTTTTGGCTAATGAGAGATTAGAAAAGTCCCTAGCCCATTCCTAAAAAAAATAAGGTCAGCATTCCTGTCAGCATGACGTATTTGAGGAGGCTGGACTGTCGCCCAAATTTTTGAGGCTCAGTCTCCCTTAGCATCATGCCCATGATCCAGGCCGCCGGCAGCTGTACGATGAGGATGGAAAGGATAAGGTAGGTCCAAAGTGCCAGATCATAAAGAATAAGGTAATAGAAAAAGGGAAGGTAGGTGGAAAAAATAAACAAGACATACAAAAAAGACAAAAAGGCCTGGGTACGTTTCATACCTACCTGTATAATCATGGTCTTGACCTGAAAAGCGAGGTCGCCCTTGATGTCCTGTACGTCCTTGGTGATTTCCCTGATCAGGGTGATTTCAAAAGAAAATACGACCGCCCACACCAGAGCCATGTTGATGTGGTGGGTTAGGTAATAGGCCAAAATCAAAACCAAGGCAATCAAAAAGGAAATGACAAGGTTTCCCACTACCCCCGTGCGCTTGAGGTAGGAAGCATAAATAAAGAGCAACAAGACCGAAATGAAGTTAATGAAGGTGATATGAGGCCGCTCATGATAGATCCCCAAAAAGAGGAATGAAAAGCCAAGAATGCCCATGGTCGTAAAAAAATAGACGGTCAGTACTTTTTTGACTGAAAGAATGGCATTGACCACGGCCTTTTCCGGTTTGTTGATCCTGTCGATGCGAAAATCATAGACATCGTTGATCCAGTAGCCTGTAGCGGCAATGATGATGATGGTGAGGGCCGTCCCCCAAAAGGCAGAGTCAAAGAGGAAATCTGTGGACCTCGTCGCCAGGTAGCAAGCCAACCCAAAGGCCAGAAAGGAAATGACGACATTGGTGGGCCGTGATATCCGGAGGAAGGCTTTGAGGTCTTTGAGCATGGACAGACATTTGGAGGATAAAGTTACGGAAATTCGGGCGTCGATTGGATTTCGTAAGAAACATTCCTGAAATTTGTTTGGTTCATGTGGTGAAAAAGGATTTATTTTTGATCTTTACATCTCAGAAGGAACAAAACGCATGTCAAAGAATATCGGAATTACCAAAGGAAGCAAGAAGGAACGCCAACTCACTTTCCTCGGTGAGTTTTACATACCAGAGATCATAAAGGGCCTTGGCTATACCTTTCGTCAGATGCTCCGCCCTAAGGTCACCATTCGCTATCCCGAAGAGAAGCCAGAATTGGGACCAGAGTTTCGTGGGCGTCCCGTCCTGGTCAAGGAAAAAGATCACGAGCGCTGCGTAGCCTGTGGCCTTTGTGCCCGTGCCTGTCCTCCCTTTGCCATCTCGATGCAAGCCGCCGAGGTCGATAGCGAGGATCCCAAAGAGCGCTATCCCGAGACCTTCGAAATCGATATGCTGCGCTGCATCTACTGTGGTTATTGTGAGGAAGTATGCCCCGAGGAGGCCATCGTGATGAGTGGAGAGTATGACTACAACTTCAAGAACCGCGAGGACGCCATTTATCAAAAAGACAGGCTGCTCAAAGATAAGGAAGAAGTAAAGGACCGCCTCGAATTCCTTGCCAAAAGAAGAAATCCCAACTTTGGTGAAGTCTACGATTTTGATCCCAAAAACAACATCCACACCGCCAGAAACCGCGATGAGGTGATGGAGGACTGATTCCTCCCGGAAAATAATTGACAAAGGACTGGAGGCATTCTTTTCGCAGCAGTCCTTTTTCTATATCCTGAATGGATTACTTCTCCAAAAGAATTTCAATCATTCTCTCCGGGTTTCCCTGAGAATCAAACTCTTGTACCTGCCAGGTCTGGCTGTTTTCCTCCAGGTTCTTAACCTCGTAGACCTCTAGAGGACTTCCATCCAGGTGATCCAGGCTCATTTCCCTGTAGCTCTCTTCATAGGACCAGCTAATGGGATGGGGATGGGCATGAGGACTGCCCTGATAAGTGATCATGGATTCGCCCTTACCTTCGGCTTCCAAATGGATATAGCCGGCATCTTCCTCCCTAATGGCTCCTCCCTTGATGATGATCGCATAGCGGGCGATATTCCACCTTCCTAAAAGAGGGTTTTCCGGTTCCTCCTTGATTTCAGGATCAGGTAGAAGAGCTTCGCTTTGACAGGAAAAAAACACAAGGGGGAGGAGGATAAAAAGGAAAAATAGTAGGGGACGCATAGGAGGCTAAGGAATTTTGATGGGGGATGAGATGACTTGTTTTTTTGTGGTAAAATGACAATAACTGTGCCTCAAGCTGCACGATCGGTCAATTTTTTAGGGCAGAGGGTCTCCGATGAGGAATAAAGCGATATCTTTGCCTTCTTGTAGAAGAAAAATAAAGAAACATTTCTCAAATAAAGTTGGGAAACAATTCTTATAAACGTGTCAAGAGACAGATATGAACATTCACGCTACCACTGTTTTGGGTGTATTTCACAATGGAAAGATGGCCATTGGAGCTGATGGACAGGCAACCACCGGAAATACCATTGCAAAGGGCAACGTCAAGAAGATTCGTGCCATTGGTGATGGCAATATCCTGGTAGGCTTTGCGGGCTCTACCTCCGACGCCTTCACCCTGGTAGAAAAATTCGAAGAAAAGCTCAATGCCTTTCGCTCCAACTTGACTCGCTCAGCGGTCGAACTGGCCAAGGAATGGCGGACAGACCAGTACCTCCGCAAGTTGGAGGCCCTCCTCATTGTCATGGACAAGGAAGATGGCCTGATCATCAGTGGGGATGGCAATGTCATCGCTCCGGAGCATGAAGTCATGGCCATTGGGTCAGGAGGAGAATATGCACGGGCGGCTGCCCTGGCCCTCAAAAAGCATGCGAAGCATCTTTCTTCCGAAGAGATTGTTCGAGAATCCCTGACCATCGCCGCAGACATCTGCATCTATACCAACCACAACTTCGAGATACAAAGCCTTTAAAGGCTCAGGATTTCATTTGCTCCCAGGCTGCTTCCACGGAAGTTACAGGTAGTTGGCAGGTAAATCCTTCGCAGACAAAGATGGTACTTTCCTCCTGAAATCGACCTTTTAGCAAGGGAAGATGGCTTTCCTCCCGGGCGCCCGCGACTACCTTATGGGGATAATACATGCCCTCCAAGTCTCGGGCGAGGGAATGCACTTCGGCTCCGGTAATAGCGACTTCATAAAAGGGATAAAAGTGCTTGAGGAGGAGCTGTGCCCATTTTGCATGCCAGGAGGGATGGCGGAGGATTTCCTCTTTCATCCTGATCAGCATGGCTTCGGAAAGTTGACGCCAGTCTTTGCGATCCATCAAAAGACCAAGGTTGTGGAGATTCTCGGCCATGAGGGCATTGGAGGAGGGAATGACATCGTCTTGTCGCTCCATCTTGCGGCGTACCAGCACGGGGTCCTGATCTGAGGTATAAAAGAAGAGGCCCGTCTGGGGATCGAAAAAATGCTCCTGTACATGAGAGGTCCAGGTGGCAGCCTGTTCGAGGTAAGTTTCGTCAAAGCTGACCTGATAGAGAGCCGTAAATGCTTCGATCAGATTAGCATAATCATCCAGAAAAGCATTGATGCTGGCCTTGCCTTCCTTATAATTTCGGTGGAGGCGGTCATCCTCAGCCATCTTCTCCATGATAAAGGCAGCATTCTTTTGGGCAAGTTCCAGGTGCTCTTTCCTGTGAAAAGCCTTGTATGCATCGACAAGCCCTTTGAGCATCAGTCCGTTCCAGGAGGCGAGAATCTTGTCATCCAGGCCGGGGCGAATGCGGGATTTTCTGGCTTTGAAAAGCTTTTCGGAGGCTTCGGCCATTTGTATGGAAAATTGGGCATGATCCAAACCCCATCGCCTGGCGAATTCCTCCTTGGATTCCAGGATAAAAAGAATGTTTCGTCCCTCCCAATTGCCAAAAGGATGCACATTATAGTAATCGGCAAAGGGCTTGACCTCCTCTCCCAAGATCTCTTCAACCTCTTCATAGGTCCAGGTGTAAAACTTACCTTCTTCTCCCTCGCTGTCGGCGTCAAGGGAGGAGTAAAAGCCTCCTTCGGCAGACATAAGTTCGCGCTGCACAAATTCTATGCTTTGCATGACCACCCTTTGGTAGATGGGATTTCCTGTCGCCTGAAATGCTTCGCTGTACAGAGATACCAGTTGGCCGTTGTCGTAGAGCATCTTTTCAAAGTGGGGAACTTTCCAGTAGGCATCGACTGAATAACGGGCAAATCCTCCCCCTAAGTGGTCGTAGATTCCTCCAAAGGCCATTTTCTCCAGGGATACCTCTGCCGCTTCCTTCATTTTCTCATCTCCGAGGTAATGAGAAGCACGTAGAAGGTAAAGGTGATTTTGGGGGAGGGGAAATTTATTTGCCTGTACCTTTCTTCCTCCCCATTTGAAATCCACGGTATCCAGCCATTTCTCTCTGATGCTTTCCAGGTCGCTCACCTTGTAGCCTCCTTCACCATTCTGATCTTCCAGCACGTCCATCTGATTCATGGCATCTACCAATTGGACGGCGTAGGTCTCCATCTTGGCGGGATCATCCTTCCACATATTTCCAATCTGTCCCAAGACATCGAGCCAGTTTTCTTTTGGAAAATATGTACCTCCATAGACAGGCCTCCCGTCTGGCATGGCAATGGCATTGAGGGGCCAGCCTCCACGGCCAGTCATTAGCATGACCGCATCCATATAGATTTTGTCAATGTCTGGACGCTCTTCCCGGTCCACCTTGATGCAGATAAAGTGCTCGTTCATGACCTTGGCGACGTCCTGATTTTCAAAGGATTCGTGTTCCATGACGTGGCACCAGTGGCAGGCCGCATAACCGATGCTGACCAAGAGGGGCTTATTTTCGGTTTTGGCCTTTTGTAAGGCTTCTTCCCCCCAGGGGAACCAGTCTACGGGGTTATTGGCGTGCTGGAGGAGGTAGGGACTGCTTTCCTGTGCGAGACGGTTTGGCATTGGGATGCTGGGATTTTAGATTAGGGTTGATTTTCTATACAATATTAAAGAAAGTTGGAGGAGATCCCCCAATGAATTTGAAAGCTTCAAGACTTTTCCGACATTTTCTCGTATAAAACCTATCGGCTGTTAAATACCTGACAGGTCATCAAGGCCATCACCTAAAGATCCACTTATGGACTCCTTATTGCTTATTTTGGGAGCCTCGGCAGTACTGATCATTTCATTTCTTTGTAATGTCCTCGCCCGTAAAACCAATATACCTTCTGTTCTTATGCTCATGTTGCTGGGTTTTGCCATACAGCAATTCACCCAGTTTGAACAGGAAATGCTCAAGGACTACCTGGAAGTTATCGGGATCATAGGGGTTATCCTGATTGTCCTGGAGGCTGCTCTTGACCTCAAGTTGGAAAAAGAGAAGGTAGGCCTTATCACGAAATCGGCTTTTCTGGCGATTATCTTGCTTTTGTTGACTACCGCCATTATCGCTGTAGGCATATACCTGGTCTACGGAGGAGCCTTTATCAATTACTTCAACCAGGATCTCCTACTTATCGACGTCAACCGACGCACCTGGTATGTCTGCTTTCTATACGCCATCCCCCTTGCTGTGATGAGTTCGGCCATCATCATTCCTTCAGTCAGTGGACTTATCAACCTGAAGAAAGAGTTTTTGATCTTCGAGTCGGCTTTTTCGGATATCCTGGGAATTATACTTTTTTATTCCTATCTGGCCGCCGAACACAGTTCCGAGGGTTCCAACCTGATGGCGGGTACAGTGGGCAACATCTTCTTGACCCTGGTCCTTTCTGTGCTTATTTCCTACGGATTGATCATCCTTTTTCAAAATATAGAGGGGGCTGCCAAACTCTCCATGCTCATCGCTATTTTGTTGGGTTTGTATGCCCTGGGCAAATATTATCACCTCTCTCCCCTAATTCTGATCTTGGTATTTGGGCTCATGCTCAATAACCAGCAGTTGTTCTTCTTCGGATCTCTGAAGCGCTTCGTCCAGGAAAAACCTTTGGAAAAAATATTGGATAATCTCCATCTGATCACCCAGGAGGTGGCCTTCATGGTGAGAACCTTCTTCTTTGTAATATTTGGAATGTCGATCATCCTGGCCCAGGTTTTTCACTGGTCGGTGCCGGTCATTACCCTGATTGCCCTTTTGGCTATCTATGTTCCTCGCTTTTTGGGCCTGAAGGTAACCATGGGCAAGGACATCTACCCGGAGGTATTTGTGGCTCCCAGGGGCCTGATCACCGTCCTGCTTTTTTATGCCATTCCCGAAAACCTCATTCCGCTAAGGGTAATGGGAGAAGCTGCGGACGGAAGCCTAGAAGTTCAGCCTATCTTTGAACCGGGGATTCTGGTGCTGGTCATATTATCTACCAGTTTGATCATGACCTATGGCTTGATTCGGAATGTCCACCTCAATCGTGCCAATAAGAAAAAAGAGGAAGCCAAGGGAGGAGACAAATCATCTTCTTCTGATCCCAAGCAGGGGGAGAAGACAGGAGGAGGTAAAAAGCCGGAATCCCCCGGAGAGTTTGTGAGCAACTTTCCTCCCCCCGGGCAAGAATTAGATTGAGCTTTCGCTGTTTTTGAGGGGGTAGGATGATATATTTGACTGATAAAGTCAGGGAAATGAGCCTTTTATCTCATTTCCCTATCAAATAAACCTTCTTAAATCAATGTTAGAAAATTCCATCCCTGTCAATAACCTGCTCATAGACCTTGGTGCTGTCCTATACGAAATTGACGTTCCAAAAACCGAAAAGGCGTATCGGTCCCTCCTCCCCGACCATTTCAAGGAAATAGATAGCAAGAGCTTGATGAAGCATCCCCTCTTCCTCCAACTGGATCAGGGACGAATTGAGATTGACGATTTTGCAACTTCCCTGATAGAGACCTTTGAGATGAAGGCCGATCCCCGGCAGATAAAGCAGGTGTGGAGGGAGTTATTGGTGGGGCTTTATCCAGGACGTACGGAATTGGTGCAGAAATTGGGGGAGAGGTACAGGCTGGCCCTGCTGAGCAATACCAGCCGTTACCATTTTGAGCATTATGAGGAAGCCTGCGGGCCTATGTTTGCTGCGATGGACTCTTTGTTTTTTTCCTTCGAAATGGGAATGACCAAGCCGAATCCAGAAATATATCTTCATGTACTCCAGCAGATGAACTGGAAGGCAGGGGAGACCCTTTTCCTGGACGATTCTCCCTCTAACATAGATGCTGCAAAAGAATTGGGCCTTCAGGTCGTTTGGATAGAAGAAGCAGAGATGTTCGAGACCCTTGCTCAGCGCCTGATTCAAGCTCAAGCCGTATGAAAATCTACCTCATCCTCTTCACCTGTCTATGTTTTGCTGCCTTTCGGACTGCCACCGGGCAGGCCACCTCGCCCCAATTGATGGAAGGCATATTGCTGTACCAGGGGGAAGAATACGGCAAGGCAGTTCACTACCTGGCAAACCTCATCGGGGAAGAAAAAATTGACAAGGAGGAACTTCCCAAGGCGCATTATTTTCTGGGTCAATCCTATTTTTGGTTGGTAAGGGAAAATGAAAAATTCCGCCGCAGGTATCCCCTGGCGGTAGCTCGAGCCCTTACCCATACCGAGACCGCCGGAGTCCTTGATCCGGGTGGTCGTTACAGCGACCTGTCTGAGGCTTCTCTTCTTGAATTGGAACCTTATCTCTACAATGAGGCTGTTTTTCACTACAAAAAAGAAGAATTTCCCCAGGCCGATTATTATTTCAGAAAGGCCATAGCCATAGCGCCAGCGGATTACGAGGCTATTTTGGGGAGAAGCTATGTCGCCCTGGCTCAGGCAGATACGGGCAGGGCCATCAAGCTCTGGCTGGGAATGACAAGCCAAATGCAAAACATGGGCAGGGATAGCCTGCCTTTGGCTATGGCACAGGCTTACGAGCTGCTTTTGACCTATTATGAAGGAGAAGCATACGTTGAAGAAGAGGAAAAGCTGGAATCCATCGCCCTGAAGAAGAGTAGGGTAGAGGTCTACAAGGAGCAAGCCCTGAACAAAGAAGAAGCTGCCCTCCTGTTTGAAGACATGCTCAAAAAATATCCCGAGGATACCAAGACCAGCCTTGCCTACGCCGAATTGCTCCAACTTATGGGCAGGGAGGATACGGCCATGGTCCTCTATCGTCAGGTGCTTCGCTATGATTCTACCCAGGTGGAAGCCCATCGGCAGTTGGCGGTGCACTACCTCAACCGCGCTGTAGCCCTTCAGGAATCGGGAAAGAATAAGGAAGAGGTGAATGCCTCTCTGGAAAGGTCTTGGCCCCACTTCGAGGTCCTCCATCGTCAGGAACCCCAGTCCCGGCTCTGGTTGGAGCAACTGGTCCTTATCGGGCAGCGACTGGCGAAGGATGAGGTGGCCACCTATGTAGACCAATGGGAAGAAATGGAAAAATAGCCAGGCCCTCAGTGCCTTGAGAGGTCAAAAGTTGGGGTTCCTGAGGGCCTGTACTTTGCTAGTACCTGAGGACCATGGCGATGGGAGCATATTCTCCCAGGGTAGCCGCATCTACAAAAGCGACCTTGCCCTTCATGTTGTAGACAAATTCAGCGGTTTCATCTACAAGGTCGTCAATGACACCCAGCGCATCGGCCTCTACATTTAGGTTGATCCTATCTCCTTCGATTTTTGCAGGCTGAAAATATCCCTCTTCTACCACGAGAAGATCCCCCCGTCCCTGCTGTGCCAGTCGATAAGCTTCATCTATGCCGAGGGCAAGTTTTTCGGCACCCTTGGCTACTGATAGTTTTTCCTGAATATCGGACTGTCTTTGGTCGAGGATGGCCTTGACTGCCGGCCATGCTTTTTCGGCGATCTGGCTTTCGCTGGCATCGTCAAAATTGCCGTGTATGGAGGTCATGATCAACTCCTGGTGGTCGGCGATTTCACCATAGTGGGCGGCATTGGCTTCAACCCCGGCTAGGACCACCTCAGCAGGTTGATCTTTGTAGATTTCGAAAAGGTCTTTGTCAATGCGATTGAAAAACTCCCGTATTTCCCGGTCCTCCTGGTCAGAGAAGCTATTGACCAGCCTGTCGGTGGTATAAATTTCATTTTCAAAGGGAAAGCCATGGCTACGAAGCTCGTCCAGGTGATCGCGAACCCCATAAAAGAGGCGGACTTTTTTCTGGCTGAGGGTAAGCACATAATAAGCTTCTGTCAGGTAGAAAGAGCGGATGATGTCTCGGGTAGCAAAGGTATGGTCAATGATGACTCGCTCTTCCACCGCAAAAGGAAGGCGAACAAATTCGCAGATATCCCGATTGATGAATACGGCCAGTCCTTCGAGGTTGTATTGGTGATCGATGTCCTGTTCGATCTGCTCAAAAAAGCTGAGGATAGGCTGCAGCTCCCGACCGTCAAATTCCTTTTCCAGTCGCTCGGTAGCTTCTTTGATCAGGTTTTTGAGGCGAATCTCATCTTGCTTGCTCTCAGAGGATATCCTGTGGGTAGGTAAAATCAGGGATATACAAGGATAGTGATAAATGTTCTTGATTTTGTTAAATACGGTCTTGCTCATATTGGATAATAAAAAGTTTGTGCTGATGGGAGATAAAGCATTGCTGTGTGTAGCAGAGATTTTATTTGCTGAGCTAATTTAGAAAAATTTGGATCATTTTAGCCTCGTAAAAAGGCAGATTGCAGGATTCTGCTGTTCCTTTGTGAGGAAATGAAAAATGCCGGAGCCTTCAGGCTATGCTACAACTTAAACTTTCTCCATATTTTTGGTAATTTACCATATGTATAATTTGAACATATTTAGATAAATTTTTGTTGCAGGGAAACAGACGACTTATCAGCATGAAAAGTATCTTTGCCAAATACAAAGAAACTGTAAGACCGGGCTGGATATCCTTTTTGGGAATATTTCTGAGCCTGATGTTTACCCTTTCCATAATGCAAAATCTTCAGCAAGTGAACTTTGATCCGGGTGTAGATGTCCTAGAGGACTGGGAGGAGGAGAATAAAGAAAGCAAAAAAGTATTTGACGAATTGGAATACCTCCATACCGAATCCTTATCTAGCTCGGAGAGTCTGCCCGAATTTGCCCAGCGCTTTTATGAGACAAGGCCTTGGATGAGTCATATTCCCGATACTCATACTCCTCCTCCTCGAAGGGCCTGATTTCCCCAAAATTTTCCCCAACAACCAAGGAAGGTCCAAAGCTGACTTTCCTCCCATATATAGTTTGGATACAGCCAATTCCACCATTGTACCAATTCACTTAAACATGTCTGACCATAAGAAACTTCATCCACTAAGGAATCTCCAGCATGACCTCCCCGCATCTCTGGTCGTATTTTTGGTAGCGGTCCCCCTGTGTTTGGGAATCGCCCTGGGCTCGGAGGCCCCTCTCTTTTCCGGAATTATTGCGGGCATTACAGGAGGTATTGTCGTAGGTTTCATCAGCCGTTCGCCTCTTGGGGCGAGTGGTCCTGCTGCGGGTTTAATTCCCATCGTAGCCGCAGCCATCGCCAGCCTGGGTTTTCAGGGCTTTCTGGTGGCTGTTATGGTCGGTGGTGTCATACAGATTCTCTTTGGCCTCCTACGATTTGGCATCATCGGGTATTATTTTCCCAGTTCGGTGATCCGAGGGATGCTGACGGGAATCGGCCTTATCATTATTTTAAAGCAAATTCCCCATATCTTTGGGGTAGATCAGGACTTTGAAGGAGACTTTGCCTTTAACCAAAAGGACGGAGAGACGACCTTCTCCGAATTTGGCAATGTCTTGAGTCAATTTAGCACCACAGCCATGATCATCTCTGCGGTCTCCCTGGCCATCCTCATCTTGTGGGAGCAGCAGTTCATGAAAAAAATCAAGGTATTTCAGATCATTCAGGGACCCCTGGTGGTCGTGGTCGTTGGGATTTTGTTCAATTCCTATTTTTCAGGCATAGATGGAATGGCACTTAAAGCCGAGCAGGTGGTCAACATTCCCGTAGCCAAGGGCTGGGACAGTTTTCTGGGGCTCTTTACGACTCCGGACTTTTCTTATCTGGGCAACAGAGAGGTATACATTACCGGAGCCATCATCGCCCTGGTCGCCAGCCTGGAAACCCTCCTTTGTGTGGAGGCTACTGACAAACTGGATCCCTACAAGCGGATTACTCCGACAAACCGGGAACTCTTTGCACAAGGAACAGGCAATATTATTTCGGGCCTCATCGGAGGACTGCCCATTACCCAGGTGATTGTCCGGTCTTCTGCTAACATACAGTCGGGGGGAAGGACACAGGCTTCGGCCATCATTCATGGCTTTTTGCTGTTGATCTCCGTCCTCGTTCTACCGGACCTGCTCAACATGGTCCCCTACGCCAGTTTGGCTGCCATCCTCCTCATGGTGGGTTACAAGCTCGCTAAGCCCAGCATTTTTAAGCAAATGTATAGGAAGGGCTGGGTGGTATTTGTCCCCTTTGTCATTACGGTCCTGGCCATTGTGCTGACTGACCTTTTGATAGGGATTGGAATAGGACTTGTCCTGGCCATTATCTTTATTTTGTACAATAATTTCCGCCTGCCTTACTTCGTGGACAAGGATGGTGATCCTGATAACAATACGGTCAGGATAGAACTGGCCCAGGACGTAACCTTTCTGCACAAGGCCAATATCATCCGCACCCTCAAAAATATTCCCGAAGATACCAGGCTCATCATCGATGGGTCCAAGGCGGTCAATATCGACCCGGACATCATCGAGATCATCGAGGATTTCAATACGACGGCCCAAAACAAGGGCATAGAATTGGAGGTGATCGGCCTGAGCGACATCAAGTTGGAAAATCCGGTTCGTACCTTTACCGATACCATGAGGAAGAAGGTCAACCAGCAACATAGAAACAGGGGGCAGCAAAAACCCGTCAGCGAGGAGGCATAGTCGCCTTCCTAACAACTCATTCCTTATATGAGGTATAAAAAAATCCCGACGTTGATGGCGCCGGGATTTTTTTAGAAGGGAAGGGGGAAAGTTTTATTTTCCACCAAAGAGGCCTCCGATCAGTCCTCCGAGTCCACCCTTGCTTTTGCCTCCGGCCATTCCGGCGATATCGTCGAGGATGGAGCCGTCTCCGTCGGCATCTAAAAACTTATTGGCCATGTCCATCAAGGGATTTTCCTGGGCGGCCTGGTTGATATTTTGCTTTTCATTTTTAAGCATATCGGCCATTTGGTTCTCGTCGAGGTTATTTTGCTGCTTCTGCCTGGAGAGGAAACCCATGATAATAGGAGCGAGGTTGGCCAGGAGTTGGGCGCTCTGGTTGGAGTTGAGCCCGGTCATCTTGCTAAGGCCGTTTTCCATGTTGGGTTGATTTTGGCCAAATAGGTTGGAAAGGATGTGTTGGGCGGGGCCATTGTCGGTTTTGCCCAAGAATCCTACCAGGTCTTCCATGATATTGCCATCTCCATCGGCGTCGATCAGGGACATAATGCCGCTGCTCCCGAGGCTTTGCTGGCCCTGTCCTTCTGTTTGCTTAGCGAGTTGCCCCATGAGCATGGGGAGGGCCGCAGTTACGGCGTTGTTGGTGGTTTCCTTATCGGCTCCCAATTGACCGCTGAGGGCTTCGAGGGCGGGACCACTGATTTGTTCGTTGAGTTGGTTGATGAGAGACATTCGTTTAGGTATTTGATTTAATTGAGTGTATGATTCGAGTAGCCTTACAATTTCATTTCGACATACACGGGTTTATTTTTCCGTGCTAATGTCCTTCCTGGATATATCCTCCGATTTTTGAGAAAAATTGAACCCCTGAAATATTGAAATCAATTGAAACACTAACTTATTCAATTCTTAAGATAAGATTAATTCCTAAAAGTCATTTTTTTGTATGGGGAATTAGAAAAAAAATTGGGGATAGTCTTAGCTTTGAATACATGAACTCATATCCCATCTTCATTGGAAAAGGGGCCCTCGGAAAGTTGAAAGACTTGCTCCTGACCCCTGACTACACCAAGATTCTGGTTCTTTGCGACCAACATACTCGCCGCTACTGCTATCCCCGGCTGAAGGACTACCTTCCTGCCCATGAGGTCTCCGAAATAGCTCCGGGCGAAGCCTACAAAAATCTCGATACCTGCATTTATCTCTGGCAGGCCATGACTATGCAGAAAATGGACCGACATTCTCTTGTGGTCAACCTTGGTGGAGGAGTCATGGGAGACATGGGAGGCTTTGTGGCGGCTACCTACAAGCGGGGCATAGATTTTATTCAGGTTCCCACCACCCTTCTTTCCATGGTGGATGCCTCGGTAGGGGGTAAGTTGGGGGTAGACTTCCAGGGATTCAAGAATCACATTGGCCTTTTTCAGGAGCCTCAGGCTGTGGTGATCGACCCTGAATTTTTGGACAGCCTTCCTGAAGAAGAACTGCGTTCAGGCTTTGCGGAGGTCATCAAGCATGACCTGATCGCCGATCGGGAGGCCTGGACGGTTTTGAGGGAGGTGGATAAGATTCGTTCCATGGACCTGACAGAACTGATCCGCCATTCTGTGCAGATCAAACAGGGCATTGTGGAGGCTGATCCTTTGGAAAAAGGACTTCGAAAGGCCCTCAATTTTGGCCATACGGTGGGGCATGCCATTGAAGGGCATCAATTGGAAAAGGGGGCTCCCCTTCTGCATGGGGAAGCTGTAGCCCTGGGCATGATCGCCGAAAGCTGGATCTCTCACCAACGGGGCCTCCTGAGCGAAGCGGAGCTGGGGGAGGTGCAGGAGTTGATTCGCAGGCTTTATCCCCCGTATCGGATGGAAGAAGATGACTTTGAAGCCCTCTATGCCCGCGCTCAAAATGACAAGAAGAACAGGGGCGGCAAGGTCATTTGCACCCTTTTGGAGGGCATAGGTCAGGCCCGGGTCAATGAGGCCATCAGCCGGGAAGAATTCATGAATTCTTTGGTCTATGTGAACGTGGTGTAAGGGGGGGTTATGGAACTATTCCTCTTCGAAAAATGTAATGTTATCCATATTTGCTCAACCTTGTTCAAAATACTTCTTTTGAGACATGCTAGCCTTTACATCAATAAAGTTAGCCCCCTCAAAATTTATTCCTTCTAGAATTTTTTCTAAGGATTTGCGATCTGGACTCTGCTTAGGAAAATTTCCGATTCTATTTTAAATGGTTATCCGCTACTATAGCTAGGGTTTTCAATGATGGCTTACAGGGGCACTCACCAGATGGTCAAACAAGGGTTCTTTGAAGTAGGGTCGGTTTTGTTTGTAACAAAATTCATTGAGATAGTTTAACAGATATGTATCACCTATACTATGATAAATTCCAATCATGCGCTTGATGCCCACATTTTTTACCAACTACACCCAAACGGGCTCGATGAGATGGAAGTGTTCAACTAACTGTGTCAGGGTTTTGACAGGGGCTTGGGGCCCGGCCGGGCCCCTTATTCGGTCTCCAAAATGGACGCTCAGCTGGTTGACCGCCAGGCCCCAATTGTGAATGGGGCGGGTCCATTTTTCTGAGATTTTCAGCTGAACCAGGTAGACCAGTTTCATCAGGGATTTCTCGCTGGTGAAGGCTCCCTTTGACTTGGTAATTTTCCGTACCTGACGGTGATAGCCTTCGAGAGCATGTCCCGGTTTTTGCGCCAGCTGTCGATGACGATCTGATATCGCTGCCCCCATTTTTCTTCCAGCTGGTCCAGGTTTCGCAGGCCCTCGGTGCGGTTGGGAGCCTGATAGACCCGCTTGAGATCGCCTATGAAGGCCTTGCTGTCCTTGTTTACACCTCCGACCATACCTTGTCGGTAATGGCACTGAGCTTGGCCGTAACATTTTCCACTGCAAGTGGTCTTGGATGGTCGTGTAGCTCATCCCAAGCCCATAGAGCGAGAGGATCTTGTGCTCCAGGCTGGGACCAATCTGCCGCTGCTCACCGACTCTGGCTCGAAGTTCCCCAACCGCTCGTGCGATTGCTCCAGATCCACCGGACCAAAGCTGCTCCATACCTGCCTGCGACTCCGGCCATTGGGGCGGTTGGCATTCCCGTTGGCTTTTTCCTCGGCCAGATGGGCGTCCATCTCCCCTTCCAGGCTGGCCTCCAGCCGCCGCTTGAGCAGCGGAGCCAATACCCCG
Organism: uncultured Bacteroidia bacterium; assembly: GCA_964564415.1. Lineage (GTDB taxonomy): Bacteria > Bacteroidota > Bacteroidia > J057 > J057 > JALEFZ01. The sequence goes on from CAZMAV010000003.1 coordinate 257,829, forward strand.
TCGCTGCCTTCCAGAGGCTTGCCTTCACGAAGCTTAGACAGCGCCTCCGCTTCGAAGGCCCCAAAATCAAACGAATCTTTTTCTTTCATTTTCCTGTGTCAGTTCTGCAGTTAAACTTTTTTGACTGACACAGTTAGTTGGATGATCTTGACATATCAGTCATCCAACATGGGAATATCTGGCAGGCAGGTTTTCTGGCATACAGTCAATAACATGCGGAGCAATCTCGCAAAGAAAGTGTGCTTATTTTTAGCTTTTGAGCTATCCCTTCCAAAAAGTAATACACGTCAATAAAATATTATCTGAGAGGGAGTAGAGGCCGATATTATCGACGTGTATTGGAGGGTCAACTGGGATAAGCATCCCACTTCAAACAAACCTCTCCACCCAATCCATCCAAAAAGTAATACACGTCAATAAGATATTGCCTGAGAGGGAGTAGAGGCCGATTTTACTGACGTGTATTGAAGGGTCAACTGGGATAAGCATCCCACTTCAAACAAACAAATCCCTCCACCCAATTTTTCCCCAAAAGTAATACCCGTCAATAAGATATTGCCTGAGAGGGAGTAGAGGCCGATTTTATTGACGTGTATTGGAGGGTCAACTGGGATAAGCATCCCACTTCAAACAAACAAATCCCTCCACCCAATTTTTCCCCAAAAGTAATACCCGTCAATAAGATATTGCCTGAGAGGGAATAAAGGCCGATTTTATTGACGTGTATTGCTGGATCAACTGGGGTAAGCATCCCAGCTCAACCAAAGAAACCCCTCCACCCCCAAAAATAACCAAGGAAAATCTACGACCAATAGGCAGCTTTCTAAAATAAATAATAACTTCTCTCTCAATTCGCACGCTGCCATATAAAATCCACGGCATCCGAAAAGGGCAGCCATTCTCATATACCCCTAAGCCCAGAATGATGACATACCGACTACTCGCTATTCTACTCGCCCTCACCTTTACGGCCTGTACCCCCAACAATGATCCTCCCAGCCAGGAAAACCAGGATTCCAGCCAAAAAGAACCTGCCAAGGCTAGCACCTTTTCAGGTAAGGTCTCTACCATCTATACCACCGCCAGCGAGACCGACCTGAGGCTGACCCAGACCGGCCAACAAATCTTTGCCTCAGCCGCCCAACCCCTGGAAAATGAAATTTCTGTCTTCGTCAACCCCCAAAAATCCTTTCAGACCTTCCTCGGCATCGGAGGGGCCATTACAGATGCTTCAGCCGAGGTATTCGCCCAACTGCCCCCCGAAAAACAGGAAGAGTTTCTCAAAGCCTACTTCGACAGGGAGGAGGGCATAGGCTATTCCCTGTGCCGGACCCCTATCCACAGCTGCGATTTTAGCAGTGCAAGCTATACCTACATCGAGGAGGGGGACAAAGAACTGCAAACCTTTAGCATAGATCATGACAAAAAGTACAAGATTCCCTTGATCAAAAAAGCTACGGAAGCAGCTGGGGGTAGCCTACTCCTCTATGCCAGCCCCTGGAGTCCCCCTGCCTTTATGAAGACCAATAAGAATATGCTCAAGGGTGGAAAGCTCCTCCCTGAGTTTCGCCAAAGTTGGGCCAACTATTTTGCCAAATTTATCAAGGCTTACGAAGCTGAGGGCATGCCTATTTGGGGGCTGACCATTCAGAATGAGCCCATGGCCGTGCAGCGATGGGAGTCCTGCATCTACACGGCAGAAGAAGAGAGGGATTTTCTGAGAGATTACCTGGGGCCTACCCTCGAAAAGGAGGGCCTGGGAGACAAGAAGATCGTAGTTTGGGACCACAACAGGGACCTGATCAACCACAGGGCCAATACCATCCTGGAAGACCCCGAAGCTGCCTCCTATGCCTGGGGCGTAGGCTTCCACTGGTATGAAACCTGGGCCGGCGGTGATCCCATGTTTACCAACCTGGGCAACATCAAGCAGTCCTTTCCCGACAAAGAGCTCCTCTTTACCGAAGGCTGCCAGGAAGGCTTCAGGTCCGACCGCTATCAGTACTGGAAGCATGCCGAACGATATGGGCGCTCGATGATCAATGATTTCAACCAGGGGACGGTAGGCTGGACCGACTGGAACATCCTCCTCAATGAGCATGGAGGCCCCAACCACGTGGGCAACTACTGCTTTGCACCCCTGCACGGAGACACCAAAAATGGAGACTTGATCTACACCCCTACCTACTACTACATCGGGCATTTTTCGAAGTTTATTCGTCCTGGGGCCAAGCGGATCAGTACTGTAAGCAGCCGAAGTTCCCTCCTTTCCACCTCCTTTTTGAATGAGCATGGTTCCCTGGTCAGTGTCATCATGAACCAGAGCGACGAAAAGATCGACTACAAGCTCTACCTGGGTCCTGCAGAGGCCATATCCCTCAGCATTCCCCCTCACGCTATGCAAACGGTACTTACCCAAGAGGCCACGAAGAAAGCCTGAGGATTAGAAAACCTTTACAAAGTACTAGCACTGGCTGGGTAGCATGCCTCTATCTTTAGCTGCTATGTTGTTATCTCAGATAGAAATATTTTCATGTAAAAAATTGATTTTCAGCACATAATCTCAAAATATCGGGTATTGCGATATCCGATATTTTGAACAATGCTACACCCTTTAGGCACACAGCAGACTCGCAAACCCTGGGTCACAGCCTCCGAAATAACCGATCAAAAGAAAATTTTTCAGGCACTTTCTTATGTTTAACCGTAATGATCACGGTTAGATGGCTAAAGCGCTGTGGGGGGTATCATAAATAACTTATTTCTAACCCCAAGAGCGCTATTCATTAAAAGGCTTATACCAGAAGGGTTGGCTAGACCTGGAAAAGAAAGAAAAGACCTTCAGATCTAGCCCTGTCATACAAGAGATTGTTAGGCAGAAAAACCATTCCAAACTCCTGGAAGACAGTGAGAAACTGGTAAGGGCCCTGCTTGAAAAGCTGGATTATGAAGGAGCCATAGGTCATCTCCTTCATGTTGATCACAAAGAGGCTAGCATTTTGTCAACCTGGGCGGACCACCTGATTCAGGAGCTTCCAACCGTGACTTCCGACCTTGGTTTGCTCTGTGAAAGATTGGGTATGTTCTGTCGTAGCATGGGAAACCTGGAGGCGAGCATGAAGGCCTTTAAAAGGTATGAAGCCATACAAATATATTTGCTGGAGAAGGATCCTCAAAACGTCTCCTTTAAAAACGGCCTGGCGATCTCTTATGCTAAGTTGGGAGATTTTTACAAGGTAGATAAGAAGGAAAAAGCAAGAGAATATTTCACAAAGGGGAAAATTCTATGGAGCGAGTTAGTCGAGGATTTTCCTTCCTATGCCCAGTTTAAACAATATCTAGACTGGGTAAATAAGCGATTGGAGGAGCTCTTATAAGCTCCCAATCTCAATTGTTCTCAAAAAAAAGGGGGCGATTTCCTAAAGAAAGCGCTCCCCAAATCCATCTTTTACCTGCTAATCTTCCATCATTCCCCTTACCATCTCATAGCAGAGCCTCCAGTGATCTTCCATTTCCTTGGTATCGGCTTTTTTCATGGCCTTTTTGAGGTCTTTTTCCAATATTTTTAGTTCCCCCATCGCCGTGGCAGCTACATCTGAAGGATCTTCCTCTCCCTCTTCTACCTTTGCCATCAATCCCTTAAGCAGGGCAAACTGCAGGTTGCGCCGATAGAGGTCGGGTTCGGAAAGGGGAAAGTTCATGTATCCCCGCTCATCGCCCTTGTAGATTTCGGCAAAGATGCCTTGGCGAAGGTCCTTCATCATCTCCTGTAGGCGGTAAATATCTTCGCCCTGATAGGCAGCCTCGACCTCCATCATGCGCCGGAGACGGGAGTCGCTGATCAAGCTTGCCAGGGCCGAAACCTGAATGCCCTTCATCAATGCTATGTTGCCATCCCCTCTGATGTAGGAGGTAAGCTCGGGATTGATGAGCCACTCCGGGGTAATGAAGACCTGGCGAATCATAAAGGCCATGGCCCTGCGCTGCCACTCGGCAGAAACAGGCTCATAGATAGGGCCTTCCTGGCCGGGAACCTTGTTATCCTGTTTGATCCCCCCGATAATGGGGACCACGTGAAAGACGTAGCGCCTCCATTGGTAGGCAAATTCTCGGTAGATTTCCTCCAGGTCCTCATAGGAGTCCCTGCCCTCGGCGGTCCACTCGATAAGGTTGGGAGCCACTTTCTTAAGGTTGGAAAGGCCCAGGCGGCTGGCTTCCACCATGTCGTCACCCAGGGATTCTCGGTTGTAGCGGGGATCGCTGCTGCTGTATCCTCCAAAGGCATAGACGGGATCATCCGCCTTCTCCATGATGAGGCTGTTGAGGGTTTCCTTTTCTTGTTCGGGGTCTTCGATGCCGGGATACCAGCGATAGCCCCAGTTGACGGCATAGGTATCATAAGGCCCTACCTTGCGGATAAAGCGTATGCCTTCATCTACGGGTTGGGCTACGTAATTGACCCTGGCATAGTCCATGATAGAAGGGGAGATGCCCATGCGATGGGTGAAGGGACCATTTCTAAGGGAGTCGATGGGATAGGCTGCCGAGGACTTGAAATTGTGGGGAAAGCCCAGGGTATGTCCCACCTCGTGGGCAATCACGGCCCGGATCATTTCTCCAACGTCTGCGTCGGGCAGGTCCAGGCTGCGGGCCCTGGGATTGGCGGCTCCTGTTTCGATAAGGTAGCGGTTGCGATAGGAGCGAATGTGGTTGTGAAACCAGATGATGTCGCTCTCAATGATCTCTCCACTTCGGGGGTCAGAAACCGAAGGGCCTATGGCATTGCGGGTGAGGTTGGCTACATAGCGGATCACAGAGTAGCGGGCATCCTCAGGGCTGAAATCCGGGTCTTCCTCCTTGGAGGGAGGATATTTGCAGATGATGGCATTCTTAAATCCCGCCGCCTCGAAGCACTTTTGCCAGTCTTCCACCCCTTTCTTAAACCAGGGCCTCCACCGTTCAGGGGTAGCTGGGTCCATGTAATAGACGATGGGTTTGACCGGCTCTACGAGTTCTCCCCTCATATAGGCATCGGGGTCCTTGGGTTCCAGCCTCCAGCGACGAATGTAGGTCTTGCGATCGGCTTTGAGGGCATCGGAGCCAAAATCAATCTGTGAAGTGGTAAACCAGCCTATCCGTGGATCATAAAGTCGGGGCTTCATGGTCTCCTTGGGTAAAAGAATCATGGACTGGTTCATCAAAAATGACATGGTCCCCGTCTCGGACTGGGCCGGGGGGCGGCCTGCGTTGAAGGTCAGGCTGTGCTTGACCTCTACGTTGATGGGAAAGGCCTTGACCTCCTCGACAAAGCTGCGCCGGGAATCCAGGTTCTTGACCTGGTAGTTTTTTCTCAGGTAATCGGGTATCGGACCTATGGCCTTGATGTCCTTGGTAAACATATCTGAGACCTCAATCACCCAAGCTGCGGAGTCGGGGCTTTGGCTTTCTATGCCAAAGACCGCAATGATGGGAAAGTAGTTGCTGTTTTGGACCGCCTTGTAGATAGGCAGGGAGTTGGCAGCCACGCTGTTGAACGAGACGGTGCGGAGGAGGAGCTTTTTGAATTTCTTCTCAAAGCGAATGACCTGCTCGTGGACCTTGGCCCCTCCACTTAAAAAACCGCTGTACTGGGTGGGAGTCTGGGCGATTCTACTTACGAGAAGAATGTCCCGACCCAGGATGCTGTCGGGGATTTCAAAGTAGAGCTTGTCTTCGATGCGATGGGTGGTAAAGAGCCCCTCATCACTGACCGCCTCCGAAGTGATGACCTTTTCATAGGGCTTGTAGGGAGGCTTGGCCTGAGTAGAGTCCCCACCGGTGCTGTCGCTTTCTTGTGCATAAAGGGGAAAGGCAGAAAAAAATGCACAGGAAATAATAAGATATATAATTATTTTCATGAATGGAATATTTACTTCTTACGAAAACTAGGGATTTTGGCGACGAAAGGCAACTAAGCCAGGGCAGGCTTTATTTTTTCAGGTCTCTTCGTGATAAATTTGTGATACTTCTTCAATTTTAGAAAAATTTATCCCATGGAAAAGGTGTTGGTTGTGGAGGATGATCGCCACTTGGCCGACTTGCTCTGTCTTCATTTGCAGGATATACCCAGCGAGGTAGATGTGGCTTACGATGGAAAGACCGGGCAGGAAAAGGCCCTTCGATATGCCTATGCCCTCACTATATTGGACTTGATGCTGCCAGGAATGGATGGAATGGAGCTTTGCAGGGGGATTAGGGCCAGAAAAATCATCACCCCTGTCATCATGCTCACAGCCAGGGCTTAAGAGTCAGACAAGATCACTGGCCTTGAAGTGGGCGCTGACGATTACCTAAGCCAGCCCTTCAGCGTCCGTGAATTGCTGGCCCGCATCCATGCCATTTCCAGAAGGCAGGAGATGAATACCGGGCAGCATAAGAAAAATGAAGAGGAATCCCAGGACCTTCAATTTGCTAGCCTTTACATCGACCCTCAGAAGCGGATGGTCAAGATCGACGGCAAGCGCAAAGAGTTAATACCCAAAGAGTTTGACCTCCTGGTTCTCCTGGCCTCTCATCCGGGCAGGAGAACCAGCTGGGAACAATTGCTAAATTTGGTCTGGGGCTACGAATTCTCGGGCTATGAGCATACCGTCAACACCCACATCAACCGCCTCAGGGGTAAAATTGAAGACCAGGACCAGCAGCGGGACATCCTCAACATTCGGGGGGTGGGCTACCGATTCAATGATGAACCTTAATTCCCCATTATGATATCCGCTCTCAGGAAAATCAGCCAGCACCTTTACTGGCGCATCACTGGAGTTTTCTTACTTCTCTTCCTCCTCATCGGGCTGGTCTATGTCTTCATTACGGTTTACACCGCCCAGCGCTATTATTCGGAGACGACCCAGCGCCTCAATGCAGAGGTGGCCGATCACTTGCTCAAGGAAGTCCAGCCCTTTGTCGGTGGCAAGGTGAATGAAGAGAGCCCGGGAAAGATCCTCTCCTATGTGGTCCTGGACAAAAAAGTGAAGCTCAAATACGTATAGCTAGCGCCCATTCGCAGGTTTCCGGAGACCAAAGGAGAGGAATTTGTCCTGGGGGACGATCCCCGCAATCCTCGCAAGCAAAGTATCTTTTCTGCCACCCAGGTAGAGGAAGAGGGGCAGGTCATGGGCTACGTCTACATGGTCCTGGCCACTGAGGAGTATGAAAATATCTCCGAAGCCCTTATGAGTTCCTACCTCCTCAACCTGGGCAGCCGTTTTTTGGGGCTGAGCTTATTGGCGGCCTTTGCCCTGGGCATGGTCAGGATTGCCCTACTCACCCGCAACCTCAGGAAGATCATACAGGCGGTGAGGAAGTTTGAAGAGGGAGACCTTCATGCCCGCATTCCCATAAACTCCACCGGTGAATTGGCCAAGCTCTCCCAGACCTTCAACTATATGGCCGACACCCTGCCAAAAAATATCGACGAACTCAAGCAGGTGGATAAGCTGCGCCGCGAACTGATCGCCAATGTTTCCCACGACCTTTGCCCTCCCTGGCGGTAATCTCCGGCTACGTGGAGACCCTCCTCATCAAACAAGGCAAACTGAGTCAGGAGGAAGAAAGCAAGTATCTCGATATTATCCTGCAAAGCAGCGGACAGCTCAATCGCCTGGTCTCCGACCTCTTCGAGCTTTCCAAATTGGAGGCGGGCCAGGTAAGCCCGGAAAAGCAGCCCTTCAAGCTCTCCGAATGGCTCCATGATGTAGCCGAGCAGTATTCCCTGATAGCGGAGGAAAAAACCCTGAAAATTTTACCCTCCATTGACCATAAGGAAAGCCTGGTCTATGGAGACCTGAGGTTGATCGAGCGGGTATTGCAAAATTTGATTGAAAATGCCATCAAGCATAGCCCCGGTGGCCAGGAGATCATCCTCAATCTAACGCGCAAGGCAGAGAAGATCGAGTTCAACATCAAAAATACCGGGGTGGGTATCCCCCAGGAGGACCTGCCCAAGATTTTTGACCGCTATTACAAATCCGAAAAGCACTACGGAGAAAGAAAGGGCACGGGCCTGGGACTGGCCATTGTCAAAAATATTCTGGAACTCCACGAATCGGTTATTCGGGTGAGCTCAAAGGTGGGGGTTTACACCAGTTTTGCCTTTTCCCTGCCCCTACATCGATGATCTTCTGCATCAATGATATAATCCTTAACGAGCCATTCCTAATTTCGCTGCCGCCTATGCAAAGTGAATTATCCGTTGAATAAAAGTAATGGACCTATCCGTTGCCCCTCCCCACATTCTATTCCAGGGTCAAGACCTCAGTGGTAGGGAAAAATAGATTGAAAAAGCCGTAGCCGCCCTCTACATTGGAGGGGAAACTCACTGGTTCACCCAGGAGGCTGACAAAGATACTGGTTCCCGATCGTTCCCGAGCTAGTAAGTAATCATAATATACCCGACTGATGTGAGAAAGTGTCACCCCAATGGTGTCGCCGCGGCCTATACCTCTGTAGGTCAGGGAGTCCACAAAGGTATTTCCCTGAAGGAGGGCATCTGTGTAGGTGGTGGTCGGCTGGCCCTGGCCCAGGGTAAAAAGATTGCCCGAAACCTGCTGCTGACCCTGAGAAATTCGGTAGAGGTTGACCATGTAATAATTTTCTCCTGGAAGATCATCGAAAGAAATATCCAACCTAAAGGTCGTGTCCCTTAAGATCGTATCTGCGATATCGAAACGTTGCACCTCAAAGTCATAATCGACCTCATTGAAGGAGGCCGGTGGGAGTACCTCGGTCTGAGCGAATACCTCCTGGCCCGTAGTGGAATCGTAGACACTCAGGCGATAGGTATCCCCAGCCACCAATTGCCTTCCCAGCCACAGGTAAAATCCCTGGTCTAAGGGAAAGAGGGTATCCTTGCCCTCCGGCCCCTCTATGGTAAGCAGGGCACTGTCAACCAGTAGAAAATCCAGAAAATCGGATTCGACCGTATCGCCCTCCGTAGGTGTTTCAGTCAGGGCATTGAAACTCTTGCTCACCTGGACGATGACCCCCTGGTTGAAGAGCTGCTGTGAAGCAATGACCAGTTTAGACTCTGCCTGGGGGACCTCAATTTCGACTGGTGGGGGAATACAGGCATGTAAGAGGGGAATTAGGATAAGATAGATCAGGTATTTTTTCATAATGGCCAGGTTAGGATTCATGGGGCTTATTTAAAATTGAAAATTCCAGGCGATCGAGGGAACCCGACCCAGGAAGGAGGGCTGCTCGTAGTAGTAGCCTCGGGTTTCTGAAAATACCAGGTTGACCCTGATAGGGGTGGGGTTGTTGAGAAGGTTGTAGCAGCTGAGGTGCCATTCGGAGCGGAACTTCTTCGAGGGTTTATTAGCAATGATGAAGTTGATGTCCACCCGGTTGGCCGCCGTCAGTCGGGTAGAATTTCTTTCTGCAAATATAGGGATAGTCTCAACTCCTGTCAGGCTGGGATTCGGTACCAGGTACTGGCCTACCTGTGGGGTAAAGCGCGCACCGGAGAGGTAAGAGTAAACGGTAGAGAGGGAAAGTCGCTTGGATATTTTCCAAATGGTAACCATGGAGAGGTCATGCCTCCGGTCAAACTTGGCCCAAAAAGGATTGCCTCCATTCAGTTCTTCAAAAAATCGCTGAGAAAAGGCCAAGGTATAGCCAATCCAACCGCTGATCCTGCCCTCATCCCGCTTGAGCAAGACTTCAAAGCCATAGGATTCCCCATCTCCCTGCAGGAGTTCACTTTCAAAGTCATTATTCAAAATAAGGTTGGCTCCCTCCTTGTATTCGGTAAGGTTGTACATTTTTTTATAGTAAGACTCTACCGTCAGCAGCGAGTTGATCCCTTCAAAATGATGAGTGTAAGAGGCCGCTATCTGATGGGCAGTCTGAGGCTTAATGCTGGCTGTAACCGGATACCAAAGGTCGGTAGGCAAGGCCACCGTCGAACTCGATACCAGGTGGAGGTACTGCTGCATCATGGCATAGCCCATTTTAAAGGAATTTCTATCATTTAGGGTGTAGACAGCAGAGAAGCGGGGCTCTGGAGAGGCATAGACCCTTCCGGGTACCACCGCCGAACTGATCCTTAGGCCCCCTGCCAGTTTGAGGTTTTGGAGAATCTGCCAGTCATATTGGCCGTAGATCGAAATTTCGTCAGCAAAAATGTTATTGGGCTCGCTGTCCTGGATGACCTGGCTAATGTCCCCCTGGGCAGAAATTACATTGGGGCGGAAGCGGTGATTGATATACTGGCCGCCAAACTTAAAGGTCTGCTCCGGATTGATATAAAAGCTGAAATCGCTCTTCAGGCTGTAGTCCCTTACCTCCGAACCTATAAAGATAGAGTTGTCCAGGACCTCCCCATTGATGTCGTATTTGAAACGATTGAAAATCAAAGAGGTATTGGAAAATAGCCTTTCTGAAAAAAGGTGGTTCCAGCGCAGGGTGGTGGTGAGGTTGCCCAGTCGAAAGCCAAAGTCAAGCCCCAGGTCTGCATTGGAGAGGGAGTCCCCATCGCCGCCTTGCAACTCAGGGCTGTAAAGTACGTCATCTCCCAGGTAAGCACTTAGAAAGATTCTGTCCCTTTCCCCGATCTTGACATTGGCCTTGGCATTGAGGTCATAAAAATAATAGGGGACTGGAACGCCAAAGGCCCTGAAAACCTGATCGATGTAGGTACGTCGCCCCGAAACGCTAAATGAGGCCTTTTTCTTGACAATGGGTCCTTCTACCGTAAGTCTGGAGGAAAGGAGTCCAATGCCTCCCCGGGCGTGAAATTTTTTGGTGTTGCCCTCATTCATGTTAATGTCAAGGACAGAGGAAAGCCGCCCCCCATACTGAGCCGGAAAGCCCCCTTTGATAATGTTGAGGTCCTTAAGGGCATCGGGATTGAAGACCGAATAAAATCCAAAGAGGTGAGAGACATTGTAGACCACTGCCTCGTCAAGCAAGATGAGATTCTGGTCGGGGTCCCCTCCTCGGACGAGAATGGAAGTGGTTCCTTCTCCGCCCTTGGTTACGCCTGGCAGAAGCTGGATGACCTTCATGAGATCGGCCTCACCTCCAAGGCTGGGGACCAACTTGAGGTTTTTCATTTGCAGATTGATGGTACTCATCTGTGGAGATTTTACCTCGTCGGCGTAGGCTTCTTTAGAAGCAGATATGACTACCTCATCTACGCTGGTCCCGGTAGGTTGAAGCTCGATTTCCAGGCTAAGGTTTCGATTCAGATCAATGGCTTGGCTGTCTCTTGCATAGCCAATAAAACTGACCAGCAAGCCGTATTTTCCCTTGGGGAGGGTAAGGGAAAAAAATCCGTAGTTGTTGGTGTATATGCCCTGACGGGTGGGGAGAACCATAACCGAGGCCCCTACAAGGGCTTCGCCGGAGGCAGCATCCCTGACATACCCATTAATTGTAAAGTTTTGGGCCTTTACAGCAGAACCGATCAGAAGGAGTATCTGTAAAAACAGCAGAGGCCTCGATGTCATCATGAATTTGGGGCTTAGTCTATCCCGAGACTTAAGATCGAAAAAAAAGTCCGGAGGTTTAAGAAAAATTACTACTCGGACAAGACCTTAGACCATGTTTGGAAGGTTTTTTATAGATTTTTGAAAAAAAGTGAATCGATCAGCTAACTTGATCTTTCCCAGACCTCAAGTTAGATGCAAACAAAGTTTACCGAACTGACCGACTCACAGGGGGGAGTTATCGAAAAAATGCTGGAAGGCCATCAGCCACGCAAGCATGATCTACGGGTCATTTTCAATGCGCTATTGTGATCACCCGGACCGGGAGTCAATGGCGCCATTTAGACAGTAAATATCCCCCCTGGCAAAACGCTTATTATTACTTTCGTAAGTGGAGTAAATCAGGGTTTTGGGACGAACTGCTGAGGGTCTTGGTCAAAAAAGAGGGCAAAAGGCAAAAGCAAGATGAAAATCCTAGTCGGATAGCCGTTGATAGCCCAAGTGTTAAGGTTTCATGTTTCATTGATCAGCAGACTTATGGGATTGATGGGTCCCAAAAAGTCAAGGGGCGAAAACGCAATATAGCAGTAGCAGGGATGGATTTGTTCTGGGAACTGGAGCCTTGGACAAACCAAATGAAACAAGTCCTGGGAGATACTAGTTACGGAGGGGAGTTTAAGGAAATGGTAAAAGCTGGGTATCAATGTGAGGTTGTTAGATCAAAAAGGCCATCCTCAAAAAGAGGCTTTGTTCCTCCGAAGGGAAGATGGCAGGTTGAGCGTTCTTTCGGGTGGCTGAATTTCTTTGGGAGATTGTCAAGAGATTTCGAGAAAACCGCCCTCTTTTCGAAGACCTTTGTGCAAGTTGCTTTTATAAATATCATTTTGAACAGATGGGCCTAGGTTTTCATTCAAACATGGTCTTATGCCCATTCATGGCGAAGGAGGTCGTCAAAACGTTGGCAAACGATTTGGGATTAATGCTGGCGGGGAATGATAATTTCCACCTGACTTCCCTTGCCTTCCTCACTTTTAATTTCAATCCCAGCTCCCCAGTGCTCCACCAATTCATGGATGATTTGCCAGCCCAGGCCTGTACCCTGTTCGCCCTTGCTTCCTTTTTGGGAACTTACCACCTTTTTTTTCATTAGCTGTTCTACCCGCTGGGAACTCATCCCCATCCCTGTGTCTTCAATTCGGAGCCGGGTATGATCTTTTTCTAAATAGGCCGCCAGCACAATCTCTCCCTTTTCAGTGTATTTCACGGCGTTGTTGATCAGGTTGGTCAGGACGATGTTGAGGCCCCTTCGGTCGGCAAAGAGCTGGGCATCCTCTTCGATGGCTACCTTGAGCTGAATTTCCTTGGCTTTGGCTGGCTGCTGGTAGATTCTCATGATTTCTTCCCCAAATGCTTTGAGGGCAATGTTTTCCTGTTTGCTTTCGTAGACGCCCAACTGTTGCAGGGACCAGGTGAGGAGGTTGTCCAGAAGCTCCTTGACCTGGGCAGCTTGTTGATCCACCTGTTGACTGATGGCTTTTAAAACTTCTGTATTCCCCTTTTTGAGGTGATAATCAAAAATTCTTCCCACACTTTGAAGACCCGTAACCGGTCCTCTCAGGTCATGAGAGATGATGGAGAAGAGCCTGTCCTTGGTGGCATTGGCCTGGGCCAATTCTTCGCGCTGCTGTCGGATACGCACAAAAAGGGCAAAAATCACCGATCCAGCTGTGACCAATACCAGGACGATGGCCAGGAGGGCGTTGCGCTGAGCAGCCGTCCGGGAAATCTTCAACTGCTGGATGCGGTTGTCCTGTTCCAGGGTTTTGATCTGACTTTCTTTTTGAGCCGTGGCAAATTTAGTTTCGAATTCTGCCACAGACTCCTTGTATCGCTTTCGAAGTCGGTCTACCTCCTTATTGGCATACAAACTCATGTAGCGAAGGGCCGAGGAGGTATTGCCCAGGGCAGAGTCGCATTTGGACAAATAATAATAGGCCGAGGAAATATTTTCCTGCTTATCCGCTGCCTGAGCCATGGAAAGGCTTTTTTGAAAAAGGGGTTTCGCCTCTTGATATTCTCCAAGGTTTTTATGGTAAATGGCTTTGTACAAATGGCCCAAGAGGGCGATTTCCGCCTCTTTTGCCTCCAGGGCTGGCTCGATGGTCTTTACCGCTTCCCGGTATTTTCCCTGCTGTCCAAGGGCCTGGGCCCGGTACAGGCGAAGCTGCCCCAGGGTTTCTGCCGATCCAAACTTTTTCCCAGTGGCCTCCGCCAGGTCCAGCCAGTAAAGGGCGGAGTCCAACTTCCCCCATTTGAGGTAAAGCTGTCCCAGCCCACGCTGAATATCTCCCTGAGCAATGCTGTTGATCCCACCTGCCTGCCCCAATGCAAGCCTCCAGAATGCCAGCGATTGTTCATATTCTTTTTCCTGGAGGTATAGGTCAGCCAGGTTGTAATAGCCATACATCCGCTCTACGGAGAGGGAGTCCGCAATAGCGATCCCCGCTTCGATGTGTACCATGGAGGAATCCAGTTGGCCTTCTGCATTGTAGAGGTTGGCCAACACAGAATGGGCGGCTCCCTGGATGCGGCGAGCCTCGGTCTTTTTGCCTATGGCCACCGCTCGGTACAAAATGGATTTTGTGCTGTCGTACTGGCCAATGTTGTAATAGGCAATGGCCATGTTGTACATGGGTGCCAGGCTCTCTTTGACCTTTCCTGCCTCCATGCCCAGGCGTACAGCTGCCTCATAATGATGGATGCTGCTGTCGTAGGCCTGTTCCCTCCCAAAAATCTGGGCCAGGACATTTTCGCTGACCGATTCGATGGCCAGGTCTTCCTCCTGTCTGGCAAGACCTATGGCTTGATAAATGACTTTCCGGGCAGTATCGTAGCGGGTAGCGTTTTTGAGGCCAAGGCCTAGTTCTTTGAGGGCTGATGCCTCGGAATTGGGGTCCTCAATTTCTTGGGACATGGCGAGGGCCTGTCTGGCGGCTGACTGGGCTTCTGCGACCATGTACTTGCCATTGAAGAGAGAGGCCTGAGTAATGTAGGCCTGAACCACTGCCTTTGAAGGGGGCACTTGGCCAGCCAATTGAAGAGCCTTTTGGCTGTAAACCTGAGCAGAATCCATCGAAGTGAGGGCGTATTCTTTGGATAATGCCGTATAAAGCTCCAGCTTTTTTTTGCGATCCAAGCTTCCATTTGAGAGTACCTGCTTGAGGCTGTCAATGGGATTTGCTCGTGAAGAGAGAAAAATAATCTGGAAAATAAAGAAACAGAAGAAGGGAAAAAGCTTTAGGTCAGGCTTACATTTATTCATAGAAATATTCAGGCTTGCTTCAAAAGCAGAAATATACAGACAAATTGGCGGATGCAATTTATAATCTTCTTCCAATCTTTACTTGCCTAACCAAGCTGTATGACAGGAAGGACATGGAAAAAATGATGGGAATGGGAGGAATTTTACAATTCCTTAACAGCAATTATTGGATGGGATGAGGAAGAAAAAGCTAATTGGTTCATCACTCTCGACCGTGGCGCATGTATTACAATACCGATTTTTACTCACCTAAGCAGCTTCCTACTCCTACCTTTTCCGATTTCCCCAAAAACCTCATTCTCCTCATTGCCGATGGGGTAGGGCTGGGGCATATATCGGCTGCCTGGATCGCCAACAAAGGCCAGCTCAACCTTCAGCACTGTCGGCACATGGGGCTAATGGGGACCCGTGCAGCAGATGAGTTCATCACCGATTCCGCCGCGGCAGCTACCGCCATCGCCACAGGACACAAGACCCGAAATGGTTTTGTGGGCGTAGACAGCCAGTACAAGCCCCTGCCTAACCTCCGCGAAATTCTCGCCCAAAAAGGAATGAAAACCGGGATTGTGGCCTGCTGTTCCATTACCGAAGCCACTCCCGCTGCCTTTGTCGCTCACCAGCGCGAACGCATGCTCCATGAAGACATAGCCCTGGATTTCCTCGATGCAGAATTGGACGTTTTCTTTGGAGAAGGAAGGGATTTCTTTGCCGACAGAGATGATGGCCTTGACCTTTGCAAAAAACTTCGCGACAAAGGCTATGAAGTCATAGAAAATCCCGACACCCTGCCTCATGTGCAACATACAAGGGTGGCCGGACTGATGAACAAATGCCCTGGAATGGACGAGGGAAGAGGGGATTACTTTCAAACGGTCAGCATGGAAGCTATCCGCCTCCTCAATACGGGAGAGAATGGATTTTTTCTCATGGCCGAAGGCAGCCAGATCGACTGGGCGGCTCATGACAATGACGTCGAAGGAGTCCTCAGGGAATATCTGGATTTTGACCGATGCCTCGGAGAAGTTTTAGAATTTGCCGCCAGGGATGGAGAAACCCTCGTGGTAGTCAGTTCGGACCACGAGACGGGAGGCATGACGATTCACGATGGTGATGAAAAGCTAGGAAAGGTGGAGGGTGCCTTCACCACCGTCATGCATACCGGTATCATGGTTCCTGTATTTGCCTATGGCCCAGGCGCAGAAAACTTTACAGGGATGTATGAAAACACCGATTTGTTTCACAAATTGACGAAGGCTCTCCAGGCAGCAAATCACAAGCTGGCAGGAGTATCCTAAGTTTGACTTCCTATGAAACGATCACTTCTCCTAGGATGGCTACTTCTGCTTTCCCTCCCTGCCATTTACGGTCAACTCCTATTTCGTGGACAACTGATCGACGAGTCAGATGGCAAAGCAGTGGCTGAAGCCAAAGTCTATGTGCGAAATTTTCCCGACTGTCAACAGTCCTTTCGCAGTGATCAAAACGGAAGGTTTTCCTACACAGGCCCACAAGGGACCTATCGGATAGAAATTCAAAAGGAAAATTACGAAAAAAAGCCTTTCTCATCCGCTTGGACAAGGCAGATGGGCCTGAAATCATCATTAGCCTGACCCCTGAAAAAAGGCTTAAGACAAGCACCAGGTTCCAAGTACAAAGTTCAGTAAAAAAATCTGATAGCCCCGAGAAGGTGGATATCCTGAGCAAGGCAGACTTGAGATTCCGCCAGGCTCCCTCTACGGCCGAAGCTTTGGTGCAAATCCCAGATTTGTGGCTTCAGAAAAACTTTCAAGGGGGGGCAGGTCTACAGATTAGGGGATTGGGAGGTAGCCGCAGCCTCTTTCTGATAGATGGGATCAGGCTGAATCACGGAGCCATTTCTCAGTCTCCCAATGCCCTCCTCAATACAGTAGATTTCCTTTCCCTACACAGCGTGGAACTGTATGGGGGAGCCGGAGGGGTGGTTTATGGGTCGGATGCCCTTGGTGGCAGCCTCAACTTGCTTACTGCATCACCGGATTTTTCGGAGAATGGAAATAAAAAGCTCGATCTGAGCGCTGTGCTTCGCTACGGCCTTGCCCTGAATGATGGAAGGCGATTTGACCAGGAAAGGAGCAGCAGGGCTGAAATTAAGTTCAAAGGAGAAAGAGTAGCGAGCCGACTGGGCTACAGCGTAAGAGAATTAGGCAGTCTGGTCGCAGGGCAAGACCTCGGCCCCCTTGAGCCTAGCTCTTACCTTGCCCTTTCCATAGACTTCAAAACCCAGTTTAAGGTTGGGAAGGCACAGCTCCTGACCCTGGCCTTTCAGCGGGTAAGCCAGGACTCTCTGCAGCACTACGGCCTCCTTCAAACCGAAGAAAACCTGGAAACCTACATCATCGACCCTCGCCAAAGGACACTTAGCTACCTCAGGTGGGAAAAAACACAGGACCATCCCCTGAGTGCAAAGCTCAGGGCGACGGCTTCCTACCAATTATTTGAGACCCAACGCAGTTTTAGGAGAATTTCCGATACCCTGCTTACCCGAGAGGAGGAAAGAGTGGGCTCCGGTGGCTTTTCATTGATTAATCAATCTCCGACAAAGGGCCCATGGACCCACAACAGTGGCCTGAACCTGTATTACGACCAGGCCTCTGGCAGGCGCAGCTTTTTGGAAGATTCCTCAGGAAGGGTGGAAGAAGGCCCCGTGCTTTTCCCACCACTGACGGCCATGATCCGAGCCTCCATCTTTTCCCTCCATAGCCATGAATGGGATAAAATCAGCCTTCATGCTGGGCTAAGGTACAATTACAGCCGGATTTCCACCGCCGATGACAGCCTGGGAGATCTAAGCCTGGATTTCCAGCCCCTGGCAGCCAATCTTGGCCTTCTGATAAAGCTCGGTGAGTATCAACAACTCCGCCTTAGGACAGAAAGTGGCTACCGTAATCCCAACCTCTCTTCCTTTCGATGGCTGGGAATTCCTGGGGAGTCAGGTAGCCTTCCCAATCCCGACTTGGGCTCGGAGCGAAATCTACATGGAGAAATAGGCTACATGCTAAGGAGAACTGGGCTGGAAGTGGATGTCTGGGGCTTTGTGTCTCAGCTTTCTCAAATGATCGAACGCCTGCCCGGCACATACAATGGAGATTCTTTGTACGGGGGTGAACGGGTCTTTGTGCAGGCCAACCAGGGCAAGGCCCAGTTGCTAGGAGCCTCAGCTTCCTGGCGGTGGAGGTTCTCAAAGAGATTACCCTGGTATTTTTCCGGATCACTCACCTACACCTGGGCTGAGAATGAAAAGGGTTTGAGCCGTACACCTCCATTTTACGGTCGTTTGAGCCTACTTTATCAGTGGGAGAAGCTGAGTTTTGAATTAGAAGCCATGGGGGCGTCGGCCCAGAAACGACTTTCTGCTGAGGACATGGCTGACCCACGAATTGCAAGAGGAGGGACTCCGGCTTAGGGGATTGTAAATACTTATTTGACTTACAGAATGAGTTGGGCGGATCTCTCGCTGAGGGGCGAAAATCTGTTCAATGAGGCTTATCGCTATCACGGTTCGGGGATAGATGGATATGGGAGGAGCTTTTGGATTCAGTTGGAAGTAGAAATCTGAAGCTGTAGAATCAGGCTGACCCAAGGGCCTTCCATACTTCTTCTCGAATCTCAGGGACTACCCTCTCCTCAAACCAGGGATTTTTTCGCTGCCACATGATGTTGCGCGGGGAGGGATGGACCAGGGGAATGTAGCCGATGGGCCGATAGCTTTTCCAATGCCTGACGGTTTCAGTCAGGGTCTTTTTCCTTTCTTTGCCAAGGTGGTACTTGATGGCATACTGCCCAATGGTCAAGGTGAGCTTTACATTGGGGAGAAGGGCGAGCAGCTTATCCTGCCAAAGGACTGCACACTCGGGACGTGGAGGAAGGTCGCCCCGGCTGCCTTTTCCTGGATAGCAGAAACCCATAGGAATAATGGCGATTCTGCCCTCATCGTAGAAGGTATCCTTATCAAGGTCTAGCCACTGGCGAAGGCGATCACCGCTGGGATCATTCCAGGGGATGCCAGTCTCGTGCACCCTTGTACCCGGAGCCTGACCCGCGATGATAATAGATGCGGATGGTGATGCTGAGAGAATCGGCCTTGGCCCCAGAGGTAAAAATTCCTCGCAGTAGCGGCAAGCCCGTATTTCTGTTAGAAGTTCGGGAAGTTCTGACATCCTTTCTACTTTCTGCCTTTGGGATAATAGCTTTCAGTCTCCTCTTCCCGGAGAAACATATCCCTCATGCGGTCAGTAAGGGTGACTGCGACTCCTTTTTTGAGGTCTTTGACGACAAAAGTTACGGTCCCATCCAGGACCAGTTCCTCGTTTCTCCGTTTGAAAACCTTGTGTGAAAGGGTAATGCTTTTCTCTCCCACCCGGTCGATGGTAGTGGTAATGTCCAGCACATCTCCCATGTGTGCAGGAGCGCTGTAGTTGATATTGACATTCACCAAAACAAAAGCCAGTCCCAGGTCGATAAACATCCCTGATTCGAAGAAGCCTTCGAAGTGATTCCAGCGGGCCTCTTCCAGAAATTCCAGGAACTTCGCATTGCTCACCTGGCCGTAGAGGTCAAGGGTCCAACTTCTGACCGTAATTTCTGTGTAGGAAATGCGATTAGCCATGGTGAAGGGATTTAATAGTAGTTATTTTAAAATACATAAAATCCACCAAATATGGGGAGAGGATCAACAAAAGGTACAATTATGGTAGAAAAAACAAAAACTAAAGCATATGTTTTTTGCTATAAAAGTGAATTACCAAAGCGCATTGGAGGCTATTACAAATGTTCTGTGGTAAACCTCAAACGCGCTAGCCAAGAAAGATGGGTATTCTTTCCTGGCAATAAAGCAGGGCAGTGATGGGGTAGAGGGCAAGGGAAAAATTAGCCGTCTTCGAGGCGATTGATCTCATCTCTCAGCCTGGCCGCAGCTTCATAATCTTCCTTGGCAAGGGCATCACCCAGTTTTTTCTGTAGCTGGCTGATCTTTTCCTTGTTATTTGACTTACTCTTTTTGACGGGGGGGGCCTCTTCTTCGGGTGGATCGGACTCCTCTATCTCCGCCAGGGAAAATTCGGAACTTTCTCCTGAGATGCTTGATGAATCTTCCTGTTCTTCCTCGTCAATGACAATTCCAGCTTCGGAGAGGACATTTTCGAAGCTGTAGATAGGTACTTTGAATCTTACTCCCAGGGCTACGGCGTCGCTGGGTCGGCTATCAATCTCGTGAATTTGGCCGTCGACTTCCATGACGAGCCTCGCGTAAAATATGCCTTCATGCAGGTCATTGATCATGACTTCTACCAGGGTAAGATCAAAATGCTTAGCCAGGTTGTAGATAAGGTCGTGAGTCATAGGGCGATTGGTCTTGATATTCTCCAACTCCAAGGCGATGGCCTGGGCTTCTGCCCCTCCGATAATGATCGGTAGTCGCCTGTTTCCTTCACTTTCGCCCAGCACGAGTGCATAATGGCCAATTTGTGAATGGCTGGATGACAAACCGATAATATCCAAACGAATTTTGTTCTGCACTATTAATAATTTATCTGCCTCACTGTCAGACAAGATCAGGGGCTGTACCCGTCTCTCCCATCCAAGGTCTATCAAAAATAAAATAAAATCGAACATTACCCAAAGGGAGGAAATATTCGCCGATAATCGAAAAGTCCAGACCCTTTAAGCTCGGACTTTCTTATGTTAAATCCTGACTGACAAGAAAAAAATGAACTTCCTATTTTTTTCGGGAAGTCTTCCCCGTTGTTTCAAACAGGGTCCTGAATAAGAAAAGGTATAGACCCAGGAATTGTTTTTCCTATGATCTATACCTGTTCAAAAAAGTGACGGTTTAGTAAGTAAGTGACCTAACCTCTGAATTGTCCTGAACTAAAATTTTCAAGGTTCAAGGAAAGGGAGCCTAGATTTAGGGTTCTTTCCTGCCTTCAGAAAAAGGATTCAAGCCATGACGAAATGAAGTCAGAAAGTTACCTAGGCTGTCGCTTTTACTTCTTTTACGGCTTTGATAATCTCAGGTATCACATCAAAAAGATCTCCCACGATGCCGTAATCGGCGATTTTAAAAAAGGGAGCCTCGGGATCCTTGTTGATCACTACGATATTCTTGGAGGAACTCACACCGGCCAGGTGCTGGATCGCACCCGAAATTCCAATGGCAATGTAGAGATTAGGCGAAATCTGAATTCCCGTTTGGCCTACGTGCTCGTGGTGAGGACGCCAGTCCATGTCTGCCACAGGTTTTGAAGAAGCCGTTGCAGCACCCAATAGGCCAGCAAGTTCTTCTATCATGCCCCAATTTTCAGGCCCTTTCATGCCTCGCCCGGCAGAAACTACGATGTCTGCCTCTGTAAGGGTCACCCCCTCTGTAGCTCTGGTAATTTCTTTGACTACCGTGTCCAGGTTTTGAGTATGGGCAGAAAAGTCAAAGGCTTCGATGCTGATATCTACGGGATTCTCCTCTACCTTGTAGCCATTACCCTTTACAGTGATGACTACGTTATCTTTCTCGGTTCGAAATTCTTCGATTCCCTTGCCGGAATAAGCCATGCGATGGGCATCAAAGTTATTGTCGGGATCTACCAGGGTGATGGCCCCTGATACGGGAGCGGCATCCAATTTGACGGCAACCCTGGGAGAAATGGCTCTTCCATTGTAAGTCTGAGCCATGACCACGGCCTTGGCATCCAAAGATTTGGCCACCTCACTTACCGCAGCGGCATAGGCTGAGTTGATAAAGGCGTCCAACTCGGAACTGGATACGGTGTGTACCTTGCTTACACCATAAGTTCCCAATTTCCTGAGCTCTTCCTCGCTCACCTGGCCTACTGAGACGGCGTGAAGGTCAGCGCCCATCTTCTGTGCGAGGTCGTATCCGTAGGTAGCTGCCTCAAAAACGGCTTTTTTGAAGCTTCCCCCGCTATTTTCTGCAAATAATAGTACAGACATATGTGTTGTTATTCTCTTTTCTGTTTGATGGATAGTTGAAGAGTAGAATTAGATAAGCCCCTTGTTGGAAAGGGTCGTAACTAACCCTCCTGCATTTTCGGGATCGAAATATTGAGTATCTCCCTTGGAAGGAGGATAATCGAGCTTTACAGTTTTGACTATTTCCTGGCTTTCGGTAGGAGCTACCACTTCAAAGGGCTTTCTTCTGGCAGCCATGATGCCCCGCATGTTGGGGATGCGCCACTCTGCAATGCCCTTCTGGCAACTGATCACGGCGGGAAGGTTGACGCCCAAAAGCTCGGAACCCCCGTCTACTTCGCGCTTGACATCAGCGCTTTTTTCTCCGGTTAGTTCCATATGGGTAGCAAAGGAAACAAAGGGAAGATCCAGGTGCTCAGCAAGCATGCCAGGAACCATGCCTCCGTTGAAATCAATAGATTCCTTACCTGTAAAAATAAGGTCAAAATCCTTGTCCTTGGCGTAGTCGGCAATCTGTGAAGCAACAAAAGCCGCATCGCTGGGGGCTGCATCAATTCGCACGGCATCATCTGCCCCTATCGCCAGCGCCTTGCGTATGCTCTCATCGGCCCGGGTACTGTCTACCGTGATGGTGGTAATGCTCACCTCTTTTCCTTCTTCCCTAAAACCAATGGCCTTGGAAAGTCCATATTCACAGTAAGGATTGATCACGAACTTGACGCCGTCGGTCTTGATAGAGGAACCGTCTTCTTCAAAACGGATTTTGGTCGTCGTATCAGGTACGACAGATATGCAAACGAGTATTTTCATCCTGATAAAGTATTTGTAATTCTTGTCGTAAGTTTGTTAATGCTTTTAGATCAAATCTAAAAAATAGTATGCATACATAACAAATTTTCTCATGGATAGACTTACACAATTGTTAGATTTTTTGTCTCAATCGCCACAAGACGCCTTCAACCTGTATTCGGTGGCTTATGAATACCTCCAACGTGGGGAGACGGACAAGGCTGAGACCTACTTCCTGAAGTTAAAAAAACTTCATCCTGACTATGTAGGCCTTTATTATCACCTTGGAAAAATTTACTTCCTTAATTCTAACCTTGAAGAGGCCCTGAAAGTTTATCAGGAAGGGAAAGTAGTGGCCCGGGAAGCAGGGGACAAGCACGCCGAGGGAGAACTAGACAGGGCCATCGTACAGGTCCGCGACGAATTGGAAGAGTGGTAAAACCCCGGACCTTTTTTTACGAAAACATGTTTACCTTTGTGGAGTTATCGACATTCCTAAGGGTAAAGGTCAACGATTGAAATGGAGAAAAGACAAGCATTTATAGAATTTGAAGGGGTACCTAATCCTCAGGCCATCAAGTTGGTAGTTAAAAATGGAATCCTCAGCGACGAGCCTTATTCCTACACCGATTGGAGCGAGGCCGAGCATTCCCCACTGGCCAAAAAGCTCCTGATGTTTCGCTATGTAGATCAGGTCTTTATCAACTACAATTACGTTTCTATTCTTAAAAAAGAGGATGCGCCCGAATGGGATGTCCTCCTTCCCGAACTGAGGATGATGCTCAAGCAGCATCTCGAAGACAATGAACCTATCCTTTACCTTGGGGCCCAAAAATTGGAGCATCCCAAGTCTGATGATGTCATTTTGACCATGGTGAAGGATATTTTGGATAAAAAACTCCGTCCTTACGCCCAGGAAGATGGAGGAGATTTTGTGATTGAATCCTACAAGGACGGGGTACTCAATCTCACCATGTACGGAGCTTGCAGGCGTTGTCCCTATGCCAGCCAGACCCTCAAAGAAGGAGTGGAGAAACTGCTCAATGCTGCCATTCCCGAGATCAAAAAGGTTGTCGCCCTGGACAATAATGTCCTGCAATAGGTTGACATTGGCATAAAAAACAGGAGAAAGGAAAAATGGAAAATATACTGTACAGCGATTTGGGTAAAATTGACTACGAGGAAGCTTGGGACCTGCAGGAATCTCTGCTCAGGGTCAATGTAGGACTCAAACTCGCTGCCGGCAAAAATGCCAAACCCGGTAGGATCGATACCCGCCATCACCTGTTGTTTTGTGAGCATCCTCACGTCTATACCCTTGGCAAAAGCGGCGATGAATCCCATGTCCTCATCGACGAGAAAGAAAGAGAAGAAAAAGGAATTCAGTATTTCAAGATCAATCGTGGAGGAGACATCACCTATCACGGTCCGGGTCAGATCACGGGCTATCCCATTCTGGACCTGGAAAAATTCACGACAGATATTGCCTGGTACCTCCGTAGCATGGAAGATGTAATGATCGCTTTCCTGGCCGATTATGGGCTCAGAGGAGGCCGAATTGAAGGCGCCACTGGAGTCTGGCTGGATACGGAAACCCCAAATCCCCGTAAAATTTGTGCCATGGGTGTACGCTGTAGCCGCTGGGTGAGCATGCATGGTTTTGCCTTCAACGTCAATACTGACCTGGATTATTTCAAACACATCGTCCCCTGCGGCATCGAAGACAAGGGCGTAACCTCTCTTCAAGAAGAACTGGGAAGAGAGATCGACATGGGAGAGGCCAAGGAAGGGATCAAAAGGCATTTTGCCCGAGTTTTTGAGGCAGAAATCGTAGATGCTGCTCCTGTAGGTTGATTTTTTTTCTGATTTCGCGCGAATAACCCCATTCTACTCATCAGATTTTCATGAAACAATATCGTAGGCCTCTTATCATAGGCTTAATCTTGGCTCTTATCGGAGGCATCATCTACTTTGGGGTTACCTGGGTAGCTCCCTATGCCATCATTGTGCCCCTCAGGGTGGACCCGGCCCAGCACGCCCAAAAATACAATCATCCCTACCATCCCTCTCAACTGGGCCTCAACTATGACACCCTGGACATCGTGGTGGACGATACCCTCAACCTGGCCGGATACTGGATAAAACCTCAAAATGAGGATTCTATGGTCGGGACAGTCATTTTTCTTCATGGCATCTCTTCAGTAAAGGAGGTTTTTTTGGATTTTGCTGCCTTCCTCTCGGAGCGCAACCTGGGTTCCGCCCTGATCGACCTGAGGGCTCATGGCAAAAGCGAGGGTCAGTTCAATACCTATGGTTACAGGGAAAAGAAAGACATCTCCCAGGTAGCTCGCTACTTGAAAAAGGAAAAGGCAAATCTGCCTGTGGCTGTTTGGGGAAACTCCCTGGGTGGAGCCATTGCCTATCAGACCCTTGCTTATGACAGCCTGGTGGATGTAGGAGTCATACAAAGTACCTTTTCCCACCTTCCTCAGATCATAGAAGAATATGCGAGGCGCATATTAGGGGTAAAAATTCCGGGACTTGCTCCATATGCCTTGGAAAAAGCTTCACAAATCGCAGATTTTCCAGGTAAAGATATTTCTCCTGCCGAAGCCTGTAAGTCTATCAGCCAGCCTGTCTATGTCATGCATGGAGATCAGGATGAAAACATAGCTATCGCTTATGGTCGGCTGAATTACAATCGGATTCCCCATCAAAATAAGGTCTGGTACGTAGTCGAAGGGGCCGACCATTACGACCTCCCCAACAAGGCCTCCAGGCATGTAGATGAGGTCGTCATTCCCTGGGTGATCGAGCAGATGAAAATGAGGTGATCAGGAGAGGTTTTCAAGGTTTTTGCAAGTGCTGTCAGGGTATGACAATTATCCTTGTGTAAGCCCTGACAGCGCTATTGACCTATGATGACTGCTGGGCGGAGGTTCTCGAGGTGATTTCCCCAAGCTTGTATGTCGTCCCCATCTTAGATTCGGGCTTGTCGCAGCTCCCTCCCATTAGGATTTCCTCCTTGATCAATTGAATCCGGAAAGGCTTGCCATCCAGCCTGGCCTGGGCCAGTATTTCTTTGTCTCCGTATTTTTCGATGCCCTCCCATTTGAAGGCTCCCAGGCGATTGTTATTTTCCTTTTCCATCAAAAACTTTTCCACCACCTGGGCCTCATTGCTGAGGGAGGACCTTCCTCTGAGTTTTTTAAGGTAAATCCGCTTCTCTTCGGTATGGGCGACGAGGGCCAATAGGTCTTTGGGGTCTACGAACCCGTAAAAACAGGCATCGGGAAGGGTAATCACATTGCCGGCGAAGCGATGCCCCCCTACGTGTGAGCACTCCCATACATACCTTTCGGGGTCGGGAATACTATCGTAAAGGCTTCGGTAAAGGGGAAACCCAAACTTTGAGCAACATTTATCCCTGTTGCCATTGGTACAAATCAGGTACATAGGGGCTTCCACCGGATCACCTCCCTTAGGATCGATGAGGTCCCTCAGCGAACTTCGGAGCAGTTGTTCGTAATATTCCAGGGTGTAGCGCCGGATGAGGGGCTTATCGGGATTATTTTGCAAAACAAAGAGGTTGATTTCATTTTCCTCCCTGCTGTGCTGGTTCTTGATAAGCAGAAATTTGGCCTTGCCCATATGCTCTTCCACGGTCTTGAGTCCATGGGTAATGTGTCCCTTCACTTCCTCGGGAATATAAGAATCCCTCAGGGCCTTGCTACCAAAGCTCCCGTGATATTCCAATAAAAAGAGATAGGAAAAGGGTTTGACGGTCCCTATGAGGGGGTTGTCCATATTTCTGGATTGCTCCGCACAAAAGAATGCATCACTCATAGCCATGATCCATTAGTTGCTGCTCTTTTCTTTTTTCCATTTTTTCTTTTCGGTTTCACCGTCGTGTTCGTAGGCCTTGATGATGTCCTTGACCAATCGATGCCGGATGACGTCGGAGGTACGCATGCGGACATAGCCGATGCCTTCGATATCGGGAAGAATCCTCAATGCCTGCAAGAGCCCCGATCTTTGTTTGGGAGGGAGGTCGATCTGCGAATCGTCTCCGGTGATGATCATGCGGGAATATTCTCCCAGTCGGGTCAGGAGCATTTTGAACTGCATCTCGGTGGCATTTTGTGCCTCATCCACAATGACGAAGGCATTGTTGAGGGTACGCCCTCTCATGTAGGCCAGGGGTACGACTTCCACAGTATTGTTTTCCATGTAATATTTAAGCTTCTCGGAGTGGATCATGTCCCCCAGGGCATCGTAGAGGGGGCGGAGATAGGGATCTACCTTCTCCTTCATGTCACCAGGGAGGAAGCCCAGGCTTTCGCCTGCATCCACGGCGGGGCGGCTCAGGACGATGCGCTTGACCTGTTTTTCTTTCAAGGCCTTGACAGCGAGGGTCACGGCCATGTAGGTCTTTCCCGTACCTGCCGGACCAATGGCGAATACGATGTCATTTTTCATCGAAGAAGCCACGATCTGCCGCTGTCCCTTGTTGCGGGGCTTGATGAGGAGGCCTCCACTGCCGTGTAGGATGACAGTGTCGGAGTTGACCTTGTCATCGCCCTGCTGCCCGGGCCTGTCGTCGGGCTGGAGAATCTCCAAAAAGCGATTTTCAGACATGGGACCCCTACGGCGGATTTCGTCGATCAGGCTACCCACGATCTGCTTGAGCTTTTCTATTTTTTCATCTTCTCCCTTGACCTTCAGTTCTTCCCCCCGAGCCACAAAGCGAACCTCCGGAAAGTCCGACTGAATCTGTCTTAAACGCGAATCATTTACTCCATAAACTTCGATGGGGCTGATGTCTTGAAGTAAAAATGTATGCTCTGTCAAATGCCTTTCTTGGTTAAGTTTAAACCTAAAGATAAATGTACGCAAAATTGTGAAATGCGAACAAAAACTCGAGGGAGGTGATCAACATACGTCGACAAATAAGGAAATGTTGATCTTTTCGAAGAAAAATATAGGCCACCTTTTCCTGCTCCCTTTCCCAAGTAGGTTAAAAATCCACGTATCGGAAAATGTGATTCCCTCAAAAAAATCATATTTTGCCAAAATACGTAAGAATCACCTTTAAGCCTTTGAAAAGGCGGTATGCCTATCATTACTCTGACATCGGACCTGGGAGACAATAGCCATTATCCCGCCATCGTCAAGGGAATCATCTTTACCATGTTTCCCGAAGCGAAGGTCGTGGATGTCACCCATAATATCCCCAACTTCGATGTGATGCAGGCTGCCTATGTGGTTCGCCATACCTATCCCGCCTATCCCAGGGACTCTATACACATGATTGCCGTAGATCCCGACCAGAGTCGCCCCATTGTTCTGCGCTATCAGGGCAAATACTTTGTAGGTCCGGACAATGGTGTCCTCAGCCTCATCACCAACGGCTCCCTGGCTGAGGCTCACCTCATCGAAAACGAAGGACTCCTGCGCAAGGATTATCCCACCTCCTTCATGGCAGCCCGGATGTATGCGCCGACAGCTGCCTTCCTGGCCAGCGGAGGTACACTGGAAGAAATTGGTCCTGTAGCCCCCCTCAATGTCCTTCGCTGGGGAGAACCGAGCTA
The DNA here is from genome assembly GCA_964564415.1 of uncultured Bacteroidia bacterium. Classification (GTDB taxonomy): domain Bacteria; phylum Bacteroidota; class Bacteroidia; order J057; family J057; genus JALEFZ01. The sequence continues at coordinate 285,959 of CAZMAV010000003.1, forward strand.
TTCCCACAACTGTCTCAGAGGAAAAATCATCCACATTGATAAGTTTGGCAACGCCATTACCAACATAGAGAAGGAGAATTTCCTGGCTCTCAAAGAAAACCGACGCTTTGAGATATTCATCCGAAATGTACGGCTCAAGCGTATTGTCAATACCTACTCCGATGTCAGCAAGGCTGATGCCCTGGCCATTTTTGGTGAAAGCAGTCACCTGGAAATCGCCATGAGAGAAGCTTCTGCTGCTGACCTCCTAGGCCTTAAGGTCCACGACATGATCACCATAGAGTTTCGTCGGTAGCCTTACTGGACATTCCATACGCTTCGACTTCTCCTGCCCCTGAGCAGGGGACTGAGGTAGTATTTTTTTCTTTTGCTGAGGGCAAGGATAAGGCTGCCCAGGATGATTTCTCCGGTAAAAACGGCTACCTCTGTCTCATTCAGGGTTTTTTGTTCTAATACCCAGAAACTCAAAAATTCCGAGAGCCCATGAAGGATGAAGACCGAGCCTCCCAACAAAAGGGCCCTGCGATTGAGCTGGTCTTCGGGGGGGACGCTCTTACAGATCCAGTCCAATTGATCTTTGGAGACAACCACATTGATGCCCTCCTCAAATTCCAGTTTGTCCATCTTGATCGAAGCCCCATCCATGTAGCGAATCTTATGGCTGAGGTATACCTTAAATATGACACTGTCCTCGCCTACAGACATTATTTCTCCTAAGAACCAGTCAAAATTCCCTACACAGTCGTCCAGGATATTGGGATTACAGCCAGCCGCAGACTTCACCTCAACGAAACTTCCAGTTTCGAAGACTTTTGTTTTCCTTCCATTCGTAAGGGTAAGGCCCTGAGCAAGAAGGCCCTCACCAATCACAGCCATAAGGATGAATAGATAGAGAGAAGAAAAAAAATTCATCACAACAAAAGATAAGGCTTTAATCAAAGGGGGACAACTGGACATTTACCCCAATAATGCCCATTTTTCGAAAATTAATATCCCACACATGAGAATTATTGACCCAGGTACCATACCCACTGCCCAGATGCATCAGATTCTGGTAGGCAGCATCGCTCCCAGACCCATAGCCTTGGTCAGTTCGCTATCTGAAGACGGTATCCCCAACCTGGCTCCCTACAGCTTTTTTAATGTTTTTGGCTCCGATCCCGCTACGGCGGTTTTTTCCTCTGTCAGGTCCATCGGTACTGGAGAAAAAAAGGATACCCTGCGCAATGTGGAGGCAACCCGGGAATGCGTCATCCACGTCGTCAGCCATTCCATCCTTCACCAAATGGCCCTCAGTAGCAAAAATTTTCCCTACGAGGTAGATGAATTCACCAAGTCGGGATTTACGCCTATCTCCTCCGACAAGGTAAAACCACCCAGGGTGAAGGAATCTCCCGTTCACTTCGAATGTGAGGTAAGGGACATCTATCCCCTCGGTAGCGGTGGAGGTGGTGGCAGCCTCATCATTTGCAACATCCTCAGGGTGCATGTGGAGGAGGAAATTTTTACGGAGGAAGATAAGATTGATCCCCAGCGCCTGGACCTCATGGGGCGTATGGGCCGGGCCTTTTATTGTCGTGCAAAGGGCGAAAACGTCTTTCCCATCTACATGCCAAGGGAAGAAGTTTGCATTGGTTTTGATGGCCTTCCCCCTCACATCCGCCAGTCAGGCATCCTTACCGGCAATGACCTGGGAAGACTGGCGGCCCTCCCTGCCCCTCCCGAGCCTGATCACAGCCTTTCTTCCGATCCCGAAATCATGGATGCCCTGGCCGGCAATGCTCAGGACAGAGACAGGCGGCTCCATCTCTATGCTCAAGACCTAATCCAAAAGGGAGAAGTCGAAAAAGCCTATCAGGTGCTCCATGTGGAATAGCATCCACTTTCATTTTCTATAAAAAATTAATACTTCCTCATATGCTTCCTCCCAATGATCCAAGCCTTACTTCCTGGCTCGACATTGCAGCCGATTCAGATTTTAGCCTACAAAACCTGCCTTATGGCATCTCCGATGAGGGAGATCAGACCTTTAGAGCAGTTTCTGCCCTGGGAGATTTTGCCATCGACCTGCATGGCCTTCACGAGCTGGGATACCTGGAGGGCTTGAATCTGCCAATAGGAATTTTTACCGAGCCTTACCTCAATCCTTTTATGGAATTGGGGCAAAATACCTGGCGGGCTTTACGTCAGCGCCTCTCAGATTTGTTTAAGGAGGATAGCTCCTACGACCTGAAGGATCGAAAGGGAGATTGGCAGCGAATTTTCAAGGAGAGAAAGAAACTAAGCATGAGCATGCCAGTCTTTGTGAGAGACTATACGGATTTTTATTCTTCTGAGTCTCACGCCTTCAATGTAGGCTCTATGTTTCGCGATCCCGACAATGCCCTCCTGCCCAACTGGAAGCATTTACCAGTGGGATATCACGGAAGAGCCTCTTCCATCGTGGTGTCGGAAACCCCCATCCACCGTCCCAAAGGGCAGCAGAAGCCCGCCGAGGGTGCCCCGGTTTTTGGTCCCTGTAAGTTGCTCGACTTCGAACTGGAAATGGCCTTTGTGGTCGGAAAGGCAAACGAATTGGGGCAGGCCATCCCTGTATCCGAAGCCCGAGATCATATGTTTGGCATGGTCCTTTTCAACGATTGGTCAGCCAGAGACATACAAAAGTGGGAATACGTACCCCTTGGACCCTTTTTGGCCAAAAGCTTTGCTTCCTCCATTTCACCTTGGATCGTGACCATGGATGCCCTCGAACCTTTTACCCTGGCCAGTCCTGAACAAAAACCCGAAGTATTGCCCTATCTAAAATATGAAGGCAATCGCCACTATGACATTAACATGGAGGTAGAAATCCAAGCTCCGGCTTCCACTCCTCTAAGGGTCTGCCGCTCTAACCATAAGTACCTCTATTGGAACATCGATCAGCAGTTGGCCCATCATACCGTCAATGGCTGTAACCTTCACGTGGGGGACATGATGGCCTCGGGGACGATTTCCGGGCCTAAAGAGGGCAGCTATGGCTCCATGCTCGAAATTACCTGGCGCGGGACCAAGCCTGTGGACATGCCCGACGGCAGCCAGCGAAAGTTTATCCAGGATGGAGACCGGGTCATCATGAAGGCCTGGGCAGAAAAGGATGGAGTAAGGGTAGGTTTTGGAGAGGTCTCCACAGAGGTCTTGCCCGCCAAATAATCCCCTATGGGTAGTACCGACCTTCAGATCCTAAAAGGCAGGGAGATCGATCCCTTGCAATGGGATGCCTTTGTAGAGGCTTCTCCACAAGGAGGATTTTATGCTCAACATGCCTATCTCAGTGTCATTCGCCCCGATTGGAAGGCCTACATCCACCTGGAAAAGAATTCCTGGCAGGCTGTTATGCCCTTCGTCATCAACCGAAGGTTCGGCTTTCATTCCCTCCCCCAGCCTCCTTTCACCCAGTATCTGGGGGTAATGTTCAGGCCTCAGGGGGAAGCAGAGACCTACAAAAGGTATGCAGCCTATCAGAAAATTCTGGAGGCTTTTGGAGAGGCCTGGGAGGACATTGACCTCTTTGTCCAGCATTTTTCTCCCAACTTCAACTTTGGCATTCCTCTCCATGCTCAAGGCTTTGAGCTTAGCAATCGTTACACTTACTATCTCGACCTGTGTCAGGATCTAGAGGAATTGAAAAAGGGAATGAGTTCCAATCATCGGCGAAACATAAAAAAGGGAGAAAAGCGGGAGCTGAGGTTTAGATTGGCTCCAAACAGCAAGGGGTTCCTTCATATATTAAAAGCAAATAAAGAGGAAGGCAGGGACCTTATGGGGGGACACAGGCCTTCCTGGGAAAAGATCGAAGACCTGGCCAACTGGTTTGTGGATGCTGATTACGGAGACCTGGTCGAGGTGGTAGATGAGGGGGAGGGAGTCCTTGCAGCCAACCTATTAGGACATTTTAAAGAAAAATCGTATTCTTTGATGGGCATTGTCAGGCCTTCAGAAAGGCGGGAAGGAACCATGACTTTTTTGATGTGGGAATGCATAAAGAAGGCAGTGGAGAGAGGGTCAGAAACTTTTGACTTTGAAGGCTCTATGATACCCGGTGTGGCCCGATATTTTCAGGATTTTGGGTCCTATCCAGTCTCTTATTTACAAATCAGCAGAAACCAATTACCCAGAATAGTGCGATGGATAAGAAAATCAAAAACATAGGTCAGCAACATTCTTATTTGAACAATATCATGTTTGAGTTGCGGGAGGTGGAAGTGCAAAAAGACCGTTCCCGTTTTCGCAACAACCTACAGAAGGTGGCGCGGATTTTGGCCTATGAGATCAGCAAAGAGTTGAACTACCTTCCCCGGATGGTGCAGACCCCATTGGGAGAGTTGGAGATGAAGGTCATGGAGGAGCATCCGGTCATCGTATCCATCCTCAGGGCAGGCTTGCCCATGCATCAGGGCATGCTTGATTTTTTTGATCAATCGGACAATGGTTTTGTAGCCGCCTACAGACATACCACCAAGGGCAATGAATTTATCGTCAAGGTGGAGTATGCCGCCATGCCCGAACTGCAAGGCCGCAGCCTTATTCTTACCGATCCCATGATTGCCACCGGAAGAAGCCTGGTCCTGAGCTATCGGCAGATCGTAGAGGAGTTTGGAGAGCCCAAACAGCTCTTTATTGCCAGCGTGGTGGCCAGCGACGAAGGCCTGGAATACCTTCAGCGAAACATCCCCAAGGCAAAGATTTATGTAGGAGCCATCGACTACGAACTGACTGCCAAGGCTTATATTGTTCCTGGCCTGGGAGATGCCGGAGACCTTGCCTTTGGCCCTAAATAAATAAAAACTGGCTTAGGCTTTTTTCGTACTATCAGCTAGTACCCTAATTGTTACATGCTAGAGATTTTTCTCCACACCCTTGCCCAGTTCGATGTTGAATCCTTCTCGCAGGTAGTCGAAAAACCCGACTCCGAATGGGGATGGTACGTATTCCTGTTTTTTACTTCCTTCGTAAAATTTGCCCTCGCTGCTATCACTGCACTGGCAGAACCTGACATCAACATCCTTGAATTTTTTCTCACGGTGGGAGGAGGAGCCCTTGTCTCAGTGGTCTTCTACACCTACTTTGGGGAGCAGTTTAGGCGCTGGTTTGTCAAGAATGTCGTGAGAAGGGAAGCTCAGGAGGAAATCCAAAACGGACAAAAGAAAAATAATAAAATCACAAAAATTTGGGATCGCTATGGCTTGCCGGGAGTAGCTATGCTGGCCCCCTTTCTCTCCCCTATGGTTTGCGTAGGGGTAGCAGTCTCCTTTAGGGAAGATCCCCGGAGGATCATTTTTTTCAATGGGATGAGTATTATCCTATGGACTATCATTTTCGCGTTGCTTCGTGAGCAGGTTTTAGATTTTGCCCGTGAAACGGGGCTTATCAAGGCTTAAGCTTATTTTTTTCAAAGAACTTCCCATCCAGAAGTCCACATGATAATGGCCTAGCCTCTCTCATATTTGGAGTAGGACTGAAATTTACCTATATTGCCTAACGAATGTTAGGTAGTTTGTCCATAGTCAAGCTCAATCCGCTCTCCCCGAGGAAGCAGGAAATCCTGGAAGTCGCCCAGCGGCTCTTCAGCCAAGCTGGTTATGATGGAGCATCCATGAGACAGATCGCCGAAGCCCTTGACATTCAGACGGCCAGCCTCTACAGCCATTACAAGTCCAAGGACGATATGCTCTGGGAGATTGCCATTCGCTGCGCCCGCGAATTTCACGTCCACGTCCTTCCCTTTGAAAAAATGGACAGCAGCGTCGAAGAGCGACTCAGAGGCATGGTCAGGAAACACACCGAACTCATCATCGAAAATATAGATGCTTCTGCCATTTTCCTTTATGAATGGAAGCACCTCGAGGAAGGAAAAGAAGAGAAAAAGGCCCGTAAGGAGCATTATCAAAATTTGATTCAGACTTACGAACAAGCCTTTATCAACGTTATCGAGGAAGGCATCATCAAAGGTGACTTTCGTCAGGTTCCCGTCAAATTCATCACCTATACCCTATTAAATTGTATCAATTGGATTCAGCATTGGTACAAACCCCAGGGTAAGATGACTGTCGGAGAGATCACAGACGAGTTTGAAGCCTTCATCATCAACGCCCTCAAGTCAAACATTAGATAAATACTACTACACTTAGTTGAAACCTATCTCAGCTCGTATTGCTGGGATAGGTAATTTTTTTGTCAAATGTGTACCTTTCGTCAAAAAGCATGAGCCCCTTTTACCAAGAGTTTGTAAAGGAAATCAAGCGTCGCCTGCTGGAAGAATCTATTCCACGCACCCGCAAATGCCTCACCCTGCTCAGCCAGGAGGATATCTGGTACAGACCCAATGCCCATTCCAATTCCGTAGGCAACCTTGTCCTCCATCTATGTGGAAATGCTCGACAGTGGATCATAGCCGGTTTTGGTAGGCAGGAAGACCAGCGCGACCGCAAAGCTGAATTTCAAGAGCAGGGCCCCCTGCCCACGGGAGACTTGTTGAAACTACTGGACAAACTGAGGGTAGACCTCGAAGGGGTCTTGGATCAACTTTCGGAGGAAGAAGTAATGCGAGGCTATCAGGTGCAGGTCTTCGAGGAAAGCGGAATTGCGATGTTGATTCATACCGTGGAACATTTTTCGTATCATGTGGGACAGATTACCTATGTGGTAAAAGCCAGGAAAAACCTGGATACGGACTATTATGGAGAGATGAAGTTGGATTAAGCACATGTCGCAAGTTCAATACGTACATACCGGATGTCCTCGCTGTGGCAATCGCATGACCTATGAGGGAGGGAAGAAAGCGCTCAAATGCGGCCGCTGCAAATATCGGAGAGAACTGGGCCGAAATACCGAAAAGGTGGAAAACCATCCCCTCACCTCCGGTATCAAATGGCAGGACTTCAGCAAGGGCCTTCAGCTCGATCTATTTGCCTTTCAGTGCGGCTCTTGCAAGGCCATTATCACCCAGGTGGAGGAAAGTCCTCCTGCGAGTTGTCCTTTTTGCAAGGGAGAAGAATGGAAAGAAAGTGGGCAGATAGACAAAATTATGGAACCCTTTGGGATGATGCCCTTTGCCATTTCTAAGACATCTGCCCGAGAGAAGCTGAAAAAATGGCTCAATCCAAGAGCGAGATTTCCCTTTCCCTCTGCCAAGTGGTGGTATCCCAAGGGCATTTATGGGATCTTAGAAGAAGAAAACGTGAAGGGCCTCTACCTTCCTCTTTTCTACGCAGATGTCTTTTCCCGTTCCACCTGGACTGGAAAAGCGGGATTTCAGCACATGAAAGAGCAAAAGGGCAAGGTGGTCAAGTCAAGGGTCTACGAACCGGTAGCAGGATATTATGAGAATTTTTTTCAGGATCAATTTCAAGCAGATACCAAAGGGATCGACAAACATTTTACAGATATTTTACCCTACGAAATCAAAAATGTAGTTTCTTTTAATTCTCAGCACCTGGCCCACTGGTCGGTGGAGGTTTACCCCAGCCAAGAAGGGGAAATCCTGAAAAAGATCGAAAAGCGGGTAGACAAGCGCATCGAGAGGGAAGCCAAAAAAAGATCCAAGGGTGAAGGGGTAAAGGACCTCAAGATCCAGTCCGAAAAATTCCTGATTACCCTCCGCCATGTCCTGGTACCTGTGTGGATAGCCACCTATTACTACCAGGGAAATCGCTATCAGTTTTTGGTCAATGGACAGAGCGGAAAGGTAGCCGGAAACAAACCCCTTTCATTTATACGCATTGCCATGAGTATCGGTATTGCAGCTCTAATCATGATTGTCATTGCGGGCCTCATGTCGATATAAAAAAACCCGGGCGAAAAACCATCACTTCAGCCCGGGAGAAATTAACGATATGGAGTTGGTCTGGGGATTTCCTCAAATTATGGACAGGGGTCTAGGTTTGTATCTACCAGGACACCTCCGGAGACCCTTGTATGGATGGCACAGTCTTTCACTTCCTGTCCGGAGAAAGCAGCTAGGAAATAATGAAAGTGTCTTATTTGGGGTCAATGAAGAATCGGAGGGAACTCAGCGAATTCTAGATTTTATCTCATTATTAGCAGACCTTCAAAAAGAAGAAAATACATACGTAATCGACGAATTGGATAGAAGCCTCCATCCATTGTTGACAAGACAAAGAATTGTGGTTGTTACTTCATTTGGAATCTTCAAGCAATTGGGATTCAGAACAGATTCGAAAATGCTACGAAAATAGGCCTGTAAATAAGTCAAAAACTTATCTCGAAAAGAGAATAATGAAACACACCAGAGGATACAACAAGGCCAATCCCCGCTTCTATGATTATTATCCCCAAGTTCCTTATGCTACAGGCAGAGCAAGAGAATTGGATAAACAGCCTGAGGACAGGTGGCCCAATTACCTTGGAACCAGGGTTTATCTCTTGGTCGAAAAAATTGTTTCGCTTAGCACCTGGTCATGCTGCCAAGATTAATATGAAGTAAAATTGACCGGAGTAAGGCTCAGTTATCGTGGCCCGTCTTCACTTCCGCCAAAAGGCCCCGAAAATCTTGAGATCTCCGGGGCAAGGTTTACATGGCTAAAAAAACGGGGGAAAAAGGTAGGTAAAAGGGTGTTTTGTAGGTTGTGGAAAAGAACTGCTTGGGTTGTGGTGTTTGTTTGTTGTATGGTAATATTTACGCTTCTGTAGTCTCCGGGTTCAAGGATAATGTATAAGTGTGATGAACTGACAGGCAAGCGAGACATATGACTGATCATCTGAAGCAGCCTTGGGAGATTGGCAGAAAAAGTAGAACTTCCCCCCGTTTGATCTATCCAAAAATAAAGATTCATGCAGGACGCCCTGATCCAATCCCCAAAATTCAAACTCTGGAAGAAGCACCTCGATGAGAATGGCCTTGAAGTTCACGGCATCGAAGAAGTCTACTCTCGCATCTGGAGAAAAGGAGAAGTACTCTTTTCGCTGGTCATGCTCGATGCTTCGGCACCAGAAGGCAAAAAAATCCCACCCATTTGCTTCCTAAAAGGCCAGGTCTCCTGCGTCATGGTGGTCCTGATTGATAAGGAAACTGGGGAGCGCTTCAACCTCCTTGTCAAGCAGCGAAGGATTTGTCATGGTGGTTTTGTCTACGAACAGGTGGCTGGACTGGTAGACGACGGAGAGACTCCCCACGAGGTGGCCGTCAGGGAGGTAGAAGAAGAAACCGGGATCAAGGTAAGCCCCGGGCAGGTCATCCAACTCAATGAAGAGCCCTATTATCCCTCCACAGGAACCTCAGACGAAGCCATGTTTTACTTCTACTGTGAACTGACCATGTCTCGGGAGGAAATATTCTCCTATGATGCCAACCATACAGGTGTAGAGTCGGAACACGAGCAGATCGTAACCCATGTAGCTACCCTTGGAGAGGCTTTTGACCTGATTAAAAACCCCAACGGAGTCCTCAATATGGTCTTTTATCAGCGGGCCAAGGGGGAATACAGCATAGGATAATAGACTATCTACGATTTTGCTTATTTTTCACGTAAATCGATAAATAAAGGACTATGCACAAGACCTGGTGGAAGGAAACCTTCGTGTACCAAATCTATCCTCGCTCCTTCAAAGACTCAAGTGGAAATGGCGTGGGGGACCTCCCTGGAATTACCCAAAACCTGGATTACCTCAAAGATCTGGGGGTAGAAACCCTCTGGTTGAGCCCCATTTTTAAATCTCCCAATGACGACAACGGCTACGATGTCTCCGACTACTGCGACATCATGGATGAGTTTGGGACCATGGAGGACTTTGACGAGATGCTCGCCGAAATGAAAAAGCGAGACATGAAACTGATCCTGGACCTCGTTGCCAATCACTCCTCTGATGAGCATCCCTGGTTTACAGAAGCGCGAAAGTCCAGGGACAATCCCTACCGAGATTATTATATCTGGAGGGAGGCCAATCCCGATGAGAGCCTTCCTAACAACTGGCTTTCGATCTTTGGAGGGCCTGCCTGGGAGTACAATGAAGCTACGGAGGACTACTACCTTCACCTTTTTACCAGAAAACAGCCAGACCTTAATTGGGAAAACCCCAACCTGCGTCAGGAAGTCTACGAGATCATGCGATTTTGGCTGGACAAGGGAATTGATGGCTTTCGGATGGATGTGATCCCCTTCATTTCCAAGCGTCCCGGCCTACCTGATGTGCCCTACAGCTCGGAAGAAGCTCCTATGATTACCCAGACCAACTGGTATGCCAATGGCCCAAGGCTACATGAGTTTCTCCAGGAAATGCACCAGGAAGTCCTGAAACACTACGATTGCATGTCGGTGGGAGAAGGCATCGGCGTATGGCCCGAGGATGGAAAGCTATACGTGGACCCGGATCGCAAAGAATTGGACATGGTCTATTATTTTGATCACATGTTTTTGGATCGGGACTTTGAAGAGGGGGGACTTAAGGAAATGGACTGGGTAGGATTCAAAAAGATCATTCGGGACTGGGACCAGACCATCCCCGAAGGCAAAGGCTGGAACACCTTCTATCTCGGTAACCATGACCAGCCCCGCTCGGTGTCCCGCTTTGCCAATGACAAGGAGCATCGCCGGGAATCCGCAAAAATGCTAGCTACCCTTCTCTTTACCCTCAGGCTGACTCCTTACATGTACCAGGGAGAGGAGTTGGGCATGACCAATACCCCCTTCTACAGCCCCGAAGAATTCAAGGACGTAGACATCGTCAATCAGTATAAGGCTCACTTGGAAAAGGGAGGCTCCAAAGCGGATTTTATGCGTCAGGCCAATGAAATAAGCAGAGACCACGCCCGGACTCCCTTTCACTGGAGTGAAGAGATGCACGGGGGGTTTACCCGAGGCAAACCCTGGATCAAGGTCAACCCCAATCACCAGGAAATCAATGCCCGCAGAGCTCGCGAAGAAATGGACTCTGTCTATCATTATTACAAAAGTATCATTGCCTTGCGAAAGGCCCATCAGGGATTGATATATGGAGCCTTCGAGGCTCTCAGCCCTGAGCATCCTCATGTATTTGCCTACACCCGAAAATTGGAAGATGAAAATATCTACCTCGTAGTGCTCAACCTGACGGGAAAGAAAGTCAATTTCCCCTGGCCCCTTCCTCTGGCTACTCCCCGACAGGTCCTCATATCCAACTACGATGGGAAAGAATATCAAGAAGAACTCCGGCCCTACCAGGCATGGGTGTTCGAATTATGAATCAACAAAAAAGCGAAAAATCCTCATAAGAAATTGTGGGGATTTTTTTATATTGGTAAGGATTAACACACCAAACCAAATGCGTCATGAAAAATCTCACTTTGTTTCTTTTGCTGGTTTTTGGCATTAGCCTCCTTTTCGCTCAAGATAGTAGTTTGGGCTTGAACCAGGGAGACTTGTTTCTAGGCCTGAGTCCCTGTTTCGGATGGACTACCTCTGGCAGTCCTGACAATGATCGCAGAAACAATGATCTCAACATCGGATTGAGTTTTTCTGCTGATTACTTCTTGAGTGATCAGGTATCCGTAGGAGCCGGTATCGGGGTAAGGAGAGAGAGGAGTAGTGTCAGGGATGGAAACTTCGAATCTTTCGTTACTGCAAATGAGTTTCTGTTTGAAATTGTTGCGAATTACTTCTGGTCAAAATGTCTCTGTGCAGGCCAGGATGAGGTGAATCCCAGAATTAGACCCTTTGTAGGGTTCAATACCCATTTTGGGAGGGGAAATATAGTTAACGAAGGGAGTTCATTCGAAAGCAGAGAAAGGCGTGGAGGATTGGGAGCTTCCGCCTCGGCAGGTGTCCTAATTAACCTCAGCGGCAATGATTACGTCAGTTTTCAAGGGAAATTATTAAGTGTTGAAAGAACACGTTTTACAGACCCGGACACGGGCAACAACACCAGGATCAACGATTCCTTTGGCACCTTCTTCAACAAAAACCTATGGAGCGTAAATTTCATTCGCAAATTTTGACGATTTTAGGATTTTTTCCAGCGTTTTGCTTCCCGTTTTTGTCTTAGGGAGTAAAACAAAACGCGATGAAATTTTATCATATTTTGCTATTGCTTCCCATTTTTTCCCTGGGCTGTAGGCAAGAAATGCTTCCCGTTGAGGGAGCCGAGGAGCTGCTGGGAGACTGGGAACTCATCGAGGTACTCTATGACCCAGGTAATGGAAGTGGGGTTTTTACACCTGTAGACAGTGACGCCAGGATTAGCTTTTTTGCTGATGGAAGCTTTGTATCCAACCACGACCTTTGTACCCTGAGTACCATTGGAGACGAAAACCAAAAGGGAGTATTTTCTCCCATGGATATGACCCTGACTCCTGAGGGCTGCAATTTCGGGCAAAGAGACCTTAGCTATCAGGTCGGTGGAGATACCCTCGTTTTGAGCTTCCCCTGCATAGAGCCATGTCTACAGAAATACCTTCGAACAGATTAAAATTACAGGAAAAACTAATAGTGGTTTTGAAAAAAGGCTTCCAAATTCATGGGAAGCCTTTTTTCTTAAATATTTTTACTAATTTTTGAAATATATAATATTTTGTATGAAAATTTGTTCTTTTTTAGAAGAAGAAGTTTCCTATCGGGCTTCGATTATATTCTATAAAACACCCTCCCAATTATGAAGTTCCCTCAAATTTTTTTGACAGTCCTTATGGAACTTATGCTATTTCCTTTGGTGGGAATGGCCCAGGAAATGGAAATGACCACGGAGAATCCTGAAGCTGCCAAAGAGTTACGGATGGCTCTTAATCTCATGGGGCACGACATGCCAACGTTTGGTCAACATAATCAGAATGCCTACAAGCTCGACCCCAACATGCCCATGGCGATGATGTTTATGACGGCAAACGCTCCAAGCGAGGAAGCAGCCAAGCCCATGATCGACAAGATTAAGGCATACAAAGGAGAGCTCAATGATGGCGAAAAAGTATTTGCCGAGATGGTTGCTTATGTGGGCGATACTACCTACAAAGCTTCTAAGACAGCTTCCAAGCTTTCAAAGCTCTACCCTAAGGATGCCGGCCTCTATGTATTTAACGGATTTATCCTGATGGGTGAAGACGAATGGGAAAAAGCCATTTCACATTTTGACAAGGCTGTTGCCATAAACCAACACCCAGGAGCCTTGAACATGAGAGGCTATGCCTTCATGAATTTGGGTAAAATGGACAAAGCCAAGGCCTCCTTTGAAGCTTATCAAAAAGCTCAGCCCGACCATCCCAATCCCCATGATTCCATGGGAGACCTGATGATGGCCATAGAAGATTACGAAGGTGCAGCAAAATCATTTGACAAGGCTGCTAGCCTGAGCCCTGAAAATTCTGTTTCAGCAGAAAAGGCAAAGAAGGCCCGTGAAATGATGGACAAGTAGGTTTCCTGAAGGCAAAAGGCATTTGAGGATATGTAATACCTTACTGCATCAATTGTGGTAAGGTATTGCTACTTTTTGGACTCCTACATTAAGCCAGAGGGCATATGCTGGCTGTCTCTGGTATCCTTCTTATCTTGGGAAAAGTAATTCTCAATCACCCCAAACAAGCTTTTTGAAGGGCGATGAAGAGATTATTCCTTCTTTTATTAACTTTTTTCAAAATAATCACCCCGCCTCCCTAACCAATTCAAAAATCGTTGCCGTCGTAAGAGCGAAACCATGACCTGCAGGTGATTGGCTCTTTTACAACAAACATGATCTAAAAGATACAAATAACTTTGAAGCATGGGCCTGCCTAGGCAGACCCTTTGTGTGCTCCCTTCAATAGGTTTCCTTATTTCCTGTCATCCAGGAGTTCGGCGGGAAGGCCGAGGAAGGGGGTTTCAGAACCGGTAATCAAGATTTTGCTGTTGGGAGAGGTCGCCAACTTCAGGAAGGATTCGATGGCCCGGTATTGGAGAACCTCATCTGACAGAGACTTGTTGATCTTGTCATTGGCCTCCGCCTGGGCTGAAGCCTCAGTCTTGAGGGCGTTGGCACGACCTTCAGCCTCTAGCTCCAGCACCCGCTTTTCAGCTTCGGCTGAGATAATCTGCGAACTTTTTTCACCCTCAGCCTGTATGACCCGTCGCTCAGCATCGGCCTGCTCGCGCTGCTTGACAAAAACCATGCGCTGGGCTTCCTGCTCCGCTTCCAACTTCTCCTCAATCGCCCGGGTAAGCCCGGCGGGTAGCTGGATGCTCTTCATCAGTACATTGTCGATGATGATGCCTTTCTTTTCCAAAATTTCGTTCATTCGAACGGCAATTTCATTTTCTATTACCGCACGGGCACCTGAGTGCATGTCCTTCGCCATAAACCTGGCAGCCACGTCAGCCACAGCCGAACGGAAAACCGGAAGGATGAGCTCCCTTTCATAGCCCAGACCTACTTTGTAGACCAGTTTGGGGGCCATTTCGGGAATAACATGGTAGAGAATAGAAATCTGCGATTCAATGGTCAGCCCTTCTTTAGAAGGCAAAGGCAGCTGCACCTCAAGGTTGACGGTACGGGTAGGAACCCGGATCACAATAGTGGTGAAGGGATTGATACCTTTAATTCCTTCTGTAAGGGGGGCTTCTTGTACTTTTCCAAATCTTCGCTTGACGCCCACCTCTCCCTGACGAATGATGACGCAGGAGGTGAGAAACACTGCCGCTAAACCGACGATAGTAAGCCTAAAAATTGTTCTCATAGCATTGATTTATATAATGATTGGGAATTTGTTGTATTACCAATGATACGCCAACAGGGAGGCTAGAGATGGTCGACCGGCTAAGATTACCCACACGCATGATAAGTCAACCCACACATCCCTATTGGATTTAACAATTTTTTTAATGTAAAGATTCAACTCTTCCTTGAATCTTCTGTATATATGAATTTTTGTTCATGCGTTGGGGCCAAGGTTGCCGTTCAATATAGCCGGGTAGAAACAGGATGTTTTGACTAGATTTTTTGAGGAAGAGAAATACCTGGGAATTACCGGGCCGAAAAAAAAATTGAGGAACATATTACATTTACTCAAGATATAAGTTCATGGCAAAGGCCTTGTTTTTCGACGTCAATGAAACCCTGCTCGACCTGCAGCCCCTGGAAGAAAGTGTCAGTGAAGCCCTTGGAGGTCGAAGGGAACTCCTGCCCTTGTGGTTTCGCATGATGCTGCATTATTCACTGGTAGCCACAGTAGGAGAGGAATATCGAGATTTTGGAGAAATTGGTGCGGCGGTGCTGATCATGCTGGCCCGCAGAGAAGGGACAGAAATAGATCCTGATCAGGCAAGGAGGGCCTTGCTACCCCTGCGAAGCCTGCCTCCCCATCCGGATGTAGCTCCAGGTTTACAAGCCTTGAAAAAGAAGGGCTATCGCCTGTATACCCTCACAAATTCTTCTAAAGACGGAGTTCGCAGCCAGATGGAGCATGCAGGCCTAAGTTCTTTCTTCGATGAAATTCTTTCTGTAGAGGCTGTACAGATCTTTAAGCCTCATGTGCATGTATATAAATGGGCAGTAAGAAGAATCGGGCTTCAACCCATGGAAGCCATGATGGTGGCCGCCCACGGTTGGGACGTGGCTGGAGCTGCCTGGGCAGGAATGCAAACAGCCTTTGTCAGCAGGCCGGGACAGCAAATTTATCCCCTGGCAGAGGCTCCTGATATAGTGGTAAAAGACATCCTACACCTTTCAGAACGACTTTGAAAAGTTTAGAATATTCTTCTAACAAAGGAGAATCCTTATTATTTCATCCAAAAATCAATTTCCTCAATGCTCATCTTATGGAGGAGTTTCCCCTCCTTGAGCATCTTGGAACCCACAGGCATTTCGGTGGGCAGGGTGATCCCATTGACCGTCTGTAGGTTTTCGAAGCGGGCCCAACCGCTGATCCAGTTATTGGCCTCTCGAATGGTGTATTCAACCTTTGCGATGAGTCGGGTCTTGGGATGAATCCAAATAATATATTGATCATACTCCTTTTGGGCCTCTATCTGTTTCCAGGTGGCAAAAACAGGGTCGTAGCTTACGTCGTCCATCTTGGCCCTTTGTAAGGGCTGGCAAATTTACCGATCCTACCAAAAAATTCGTCTTTTAAGACGACCTGGTAGCTATCGACCTGGGCCCAGTTGGATGCGCCGTGGGCCTCTGCTACCTGGTCCCAAAGGTCTTGGGCTTCCTGTTGGGACTGAGACCTGAGCTTAGCTTCGCTAAAATCAGCCATCTGGCAGGAGGTGAGAATCAGAACAAGAAAACATAATATGGAAAGGGCTTCATGATGATGTAGGTTTAGCTTTAGGTAATTCTAACCTAATAAAAGAGATAAGCTGTGTCTGTCAAGGACTTGACCAAAGGATAAACAATGTTGGGGGGAGCTAAATTTTCACTAAAAAGGATATGGAAAAAAGAATACATATTGGTGATTATCACGAATCATTTTTTGCGATCCAATCAATAGCGCTGTTGGGATTGAAAATAAGTAACTTATGATAAGCCCAACAGTGCTTTAGCCATTCATTGGTGATAATCATTATTTGCTCCATGCACGGGTTTTGAATTGTTTTTCAGTCCCTTTTCTATCATCTTTACTTATGGAAAAAAGAGTGCCCGAGCAAGGTTTTTTTCGGGTTCAAATAATGAAAGCTTTCTTCTATGACTAATGACATACTGACTTCCACAGATCTCGCTTTCGACATCATTGCGAAGGAAGAGAAGCGACAGGAGGAGGGCATAGAGCTAATTGCCTCCGAGAACTTCGTATCTGACGATGTGCTGCGCGCTACAGGTAGTGTGCTGACCAATAAATATGCCGAGGGCCTTCCTGGCAAGCGCTACTATGGGGGCTGCCAGCATGTAGATGAAATAGAAAATCTCGCACGCGACCGCGCCAAGCAATTGTTTGGTGCAGAATGGGTCAATGTACAGCCTCACTCTGGAGCCAGTGCCAATGCAGCCGTCATGCTGGCCTTGCTGTCTGCCGGGGATACCATCATGGGTTTCGACCTTGCCCATGGAGGACACCTCACCCACGGTTCCCCAGTCAATTACTCTGGCAAGCTCTACCGCCCTGTGTTTTATGGAGTAGAAGAAGACAGCGGACTGATAGACATGGATAAGGTTCGGGATATCGCTCACAGTGAAAAGCCCAAGCTTATCATCACAGGAGCCTCTGCCTACTCTCGCGACTGGGATTACAAGACCTTCAGGGAGATTGCTGACGAGGTAGGAGCCATGCTCATGGCAGATATTTCCCATCCCTCCGGCCTCATTGCCAAGGGGCTCCTCAATGATCCCCTTCCCCACTGCCATGTGGTCACCACCACCACCCATAAGACCCTCAGAGCGACACGGGGAGGAATGATACTGGTTGGCAAGAACCAGGAGAATCCTCTGGGCATCAAAACCAGAAAAGGAATTGTCCGCTCCATAGGTTCTATTCTTGACAGCGCTGTTTTTCCCGGTACCCAGGGAGGTCCCCTGATGCATGCCATCGCGGGCAAGGCCGTAGGTTTTGGTGAGGCCCTGCGCCCCGAATTTCAGGCTTATACCGAACAGACAGCTAAAAACGCCCAGGTATTAGCACAATCTATGGTCGATGCAGGGTATAAGGTTATCTCTGGAGGAACGAACAATCACCTGATGCTGATCGACCTCAGACCTAAGAGTGATGCCCTTAGCGGAAAGATTGCCGAACATGCTTTGATGCAGGCAGATATCACCATCAACAAAAACATGGTGCCCTTTGACAGCCGCAGCCCTATGGTGACTTCCGGTATTCGCCTGGGAACTCCGGCCCTCACCACCCGTGGACTTAAGGAGGAGGACATGAAAACCATTGCCTCATTGATCGATAAAGTCCTGATGAATCCCGAAAATGAAGACCTAATCCGTCAGGTCAGGGGAGAAGTGAATGAATTTATGAGCTCATTCCCTATATTTACCTGGTAGTATAAAATTGAGTTCAAGAATTTTTCTGTAGGTAAAAACCGGAAAAACGAGGAGGGAAAACAATCCATTTCCCTCCTCCTTCGTCCAACAATGGATGCTTAACTTCGATGCCGTGGGACTGGTAGACCAATTCAAGAAAATTAGGGGGAAAAAGAGCAAAAAGCCCAGTGATGAAGAAAAGGAAATGTCCTTTTTGGATCACCTGGAAGAATTGCGCTGGCACCTGCTCAGGATGGGCTCGGCTGTCATCCTCGTCGCTATCCTGATCTTTATCTACCGCAAATTTGTGGTGGATGAAATCATCTTCAAGATCCTCTCTGAAGACTTTCCGACCAATAAATGGCTTTGTGCCCTCAAAGGACAGGAAATTGCTGCCTGTATGGAGTCCGTCAATGCCAAGATCGTCGCCTTCTCCCCTCAGGAGCAGTTTCTGAAGTCTATTCAGGTGGGAATCATCGGAGGATTTATTGTCGCTTTTCCTTACATCGTCTGGGAGTTCTGGTCTTTTATCCGTCCAGGCTTGCACAAACACGAGCGTAGGGCCGTGCGGGGCAGTGTCTTCATCATGAGCCTCCTTTTCTTTACTGGTGTGGCATTTGGTTACTACATCATCGCTCCTTTTTCGGTGCAGTTTTTTTCCAACTTTACCATTTCTGATTATACTTCCAACACCTGGGGCATCTCCAAGGTCATCGGGCTGATCAGTCAGATTGTATTAGGGGCTGGCATCATCTTCCAAATGCCCATTTTAATGTACTACCTGGCAAAAATGGGCCTGGTTACCCCGGAGTTCCTGCGTACCTACCGCCGTCATGCAGTTGCCATTCTTCTGCTGGCCGCAGCCATTATCACCCCACCGGACATTATGTCTCAAATCCTGATCTTCATTCCCCTCTACAGCCTCTACGAAATTTCTATCGGTATTGTCCGAAGAGTGGTGAATAAGCGAAACAGAGAACTGGCTGCCGAAAGAAAGGCCGAGGAAGAAGCCCGTAAAAAAGAAAACGAAGTGTAAGCCTTTCGTCTAGGATAAATTTTTAGATGAAAAATATACAAATCCCATAGAAAATCTTACCTGTGGGATTTGTTCATTTAATCACCTGTGTTTTACCTGGAGTAAAAATGCGTGCATGGAATGAAGGAGGCTGAGTATATTAGATTCATAAACCCTTCATCATGAATACTTTTGACCTGAAAATCATTCGCATTCTCCTTGCTACTTCCACTATGGGATTTGTATTGTTTTACCTTTTCCCTGTGCTTCTCATCTTTCCCTGCCTCATTCTTCTGGGCATCGGATTGAGATGGAAGAGTGAAAAGGTCTTGGCCGAATAATTGGATTGCAGCAACAGATTGGGGCTTTCCATGGAGAAAGCCCCTTCTTGATTGTCTGGCAATTTTTTTTTGAAATGCTAAGTCCCATTTTTTCCGATCCACCTCGGTCCTGAAAAACTACTTCTTTTTTCCATCAAAGGCCGTTCGCTCCGCCTGTCCAAGGAAGGCTTCTGAACGGTCGATGGCATTTCTTCTGACGTCCATCCAAAACAGGTTGTAATCCCCGATGTGATAGTTGGGGCCATTGAGGAAAAAGGAGGGTTGGCTTATCCAAAGCATACCTTCATGGGCCTGGGCGTCGATTTTATGGTCTTTGATCTTTTTGTAAGATGCACCTACATAGCCTTCGTGGAGTTTTTCTGAGGCATAAGTATCATCGACCTTCCACGTAAGGGGATTGACGACCACCGCATCGTCATAAAAGTGCTGGAGTTCCTCCTTCTTGGGTCTCTTGCCACGCTTCCAACTGCACCAGCTTACTACACAGCCGGTCTGTTGGGGATCATTGCAGATGGGGATGGTTTTGAAAGTATCGGCAGGTAAAGGCCAGCCGGGGAGATAGCCACAGACCAGTTGTTCTTTGAGGTCTCCCTGGTCAAAAAACTCCTTTATCAGCCTGATTCCATGTATGCTTCCCTGGCTATGAGAGGCGATAATGATCGGCCTGCCCTGGTTGTAATGTTCCAGGTAATATTCAAAAGATTCCTTCACATCCCGATAGGCCAATCCAATAGCTTTCATCATGGAGAGGCTGTCATCCCCATAAAATCCCCCTAGGACCATCTGACGATAGCGGGGAGCGTAGACCCTGCCACTGGCGTTGAAAATACTTGCCTGGTGTCGAATCGCCCACTTGTCGGTTCTGGCATTGACTTCTTCGTCTTGTAGAGAAGCATTCCACTCCTTGCCTCCATAAAAGGTAGTGGGGTGTATAAAAAATATATCAACCTTAGCTTCTTCATTTGAAATGGGAGGAAGGCTGCTGAGGTTCTGGGGCACAGAATCCGACCAATCTTGCTTTTCGGGGTGGGCAGACCAATAGCTAAGGTCTGAATAATCCGGGGAGGGAGGGGCTGATTCAAGGTCGAAAGCTCCCTCGGGAGGGTCAAATTTGTCGCAGGAAAATAGGAAAAACAGCACTCCCAAGGAAAGGAAGTAAGGGCGAATTTTCATGATGTCAATGGCTTATTTGTTTTAAAACGATGAAATTAAAATTATGGATGTCTTTTTACTAAACTTTCAAATAGATACTTATGTATTAATAAAAATTAAATTCAAACAAAGACCCACTTGTTGCACAGATAGAATTTTATGAATAAAGAATGGGGAGATATGCAGCTAACTGACCTCTTCTATCTCCAGTTCAAATCTGAATTGTCCAGTTTGATCGTATTAATTTGTATAATTTAATATATTTGCAATAAATGTATATGTAAGGGATGAAGGGCTTCAATTGCAGTATCTCTCTGCAGGTTGATACCTCGATTTCTGAAAGGAGGGCGAGAAACTTCACTTTATGGGAGTCTGAGAATTTGGGTACAATGAGAATCAAGGAATTCCTCCTTGTTATAAAAAATCATCATCTCTTAGATCAAGAAGAATCGGGATGGGGCGGATGAGCAATAGCAAATAAGGGGAAAGTGAATGATGCTTAACATCTTCGATTCGATCATGGCTCGCTTCAACGAAGCGGGAGGAGACTGGGAAATGATTTCAGTCATTCTTCTCGTTACCCTTAGTGCCTTGGGAGGACTGTGGCGCCTGGCTCTCTGGTGGTACCATCGTCGAAGATCCATCCAAGCCGAAAAAGACCTCTTTCCCTTTTTCACTCTCACAGACATCAAAAAGGCGACTCAGTATTATGTCCCGACCCAATTTCAATCAAATCCTCCTTCTCAATTCAATGAGCTCAGAGAGTCTAACCATATCGTAGCCAGGGAGCGATTGATTCCCTTTTTTCTGAACAAGGCCTTCAAACCGGGGCAGGACGACCAGCGCTTTTTCATGATTCTGGCAGGCTCAGGCATGGGAAAGACCACCTTCATGCTCAATCTCTACCTGAATTA
Source organism: uncultured Bacteroidia bacterium (assembly GCA_964564415.1). GTDB lineage: Bacteria > Bacteroidota > Bacteroidia > J057 > J057 > JALEFZ01. The sequence goes on from CAZMAV010000003.1 coordinate 307,273, forward strand.
TGTGAGGCAGCGGCAATTTGGCAGGGCCCGCTACAAGATTCGCCTTATCCCTCTGGGCTATCCCGATCTGCTTCAGCACATAGATACCATCGAAGACAAGGAAAATACCATATTATTGTTGGATGGCCTGGATGAAGACAATCAGGCTGTTCGCAAATACAAGCGACGGCTGGACCGGATCATCAACAAGGTGCAGCATTTTAGGGTGGTGGTATTTACGTGTAGGACCCAATTTTTTCCCTCCGAAGACGAAGAACCTCAGGAGACCGGAATACGCCTCTACGGGAGTCGTCACAGCTTCCTCACCTTTGCGAAAATGTACATTTCGCCCTTTGATGAAAAGGACATACAGGCTTATCTGGCCAAGCGTTTTGGGCGCTTCCAGAAAGGTAAAAAGGAAAAGGCCTGGAAGATCATAGCCAAGTCTCCCTCTCTCATGGTTCGCCCTATGATCCTCAGCTATATTGATGACCTGCTGGAAGAAGACAAAGCCTATGATTACGTACCCCACCTTTACCAGACGGTGATTCAAAAATGGATAGAAAGGGAAGGGGGAAGGGTGCCCGCCGAAAAAAGAAAGCACTTTCAGGAGGAACTGTACCGATTTTCCCGGGAGATCGCTTTGAATATTTATGCTAACAGAAAGAACAGAAATGGCCTTTTTATTTCGGAAAAAGAAATAAATACCTTCGCGGATCGCCATCAGATCAAACTGGGAGAAATGGAAATGAAAAGCCGCTCCCTGCTCAACCGCAACATGTCCGGGCAGTATAAATTTGCCCATAAGTCTATCCTGGAATACTTTATCGCTACGGAATGCATAGAAAATGAGCGCTTTGCCTCAAGGGTGAGTTTTGAGGGCATGGATCAGGCCAGGACTTTTTATCGGGAACTCCTTTTCCTGGACAAGACCCTTCCCTTTCTCCAGAGCCTGGATGACGGTTCCTGGTGCATACTTTCGGGGGGGACAAAAGAGAAGCTTTCCCCCGCCAGCCTCAGTAGCGGGGACATCCGAAAGATCAAGGGGCTTTACCTCAGGGAGATAGATGACCTAACCCCTATTTCACCCCTCACCGACTTGGAGCAGCTCTGGCTGGAGCAGACCTCTGTCGAAGACCTCACTCCTATCTCTGACTTTCACCACCTGGAGGCCCTCTACCTGAATGGAAGTGCTGTAATGGATATTAATCCTTTGAGGGAGATGGAAAACCTGGAGATTCTGGAGTTGGAAGGATGCAAAGTCAGGAACCTTCAGGCCCTTGGCAACCTCAATCAACTGAGGCGGCTTTCGATCAGGGAGACCGAGGTAAAATCATTGGCACAGATCAGCGGCCTCACCCAGCTCCGTCATCTCGATGCTGCCCATACGGCAGTCAGAGATCTTGACCCTTTAAAAAAGCTGAAAGCCATAGAAAATCTCTACCTGGACTTTAGCCTGGTCTCCTCTCTCAATCCTATTCGTGAATTGAAGCAGTTGAAAGAACTGTCGCTCTCAGCTACAAGGGTCAAAAATCTTACTCCTGTCAAAGGGATGGACCAACTTCGCCGACTAGATATTTCGGTTAATGCCATTAATAGCATCAAGGGCTTGAAGGAGCTTAAAAAGCTCAAAGTATTGAGGCTGAGCCAGGAGCAGATCGATGAATGGGGCGAAGAGGAACTGAAAAAACTCCTGCCTACCGTCCGTATAGATCCTGTATCCACGATTTCTTCATGAAAATATAATTTTTACTTATATCCGATTTTGAAATTTTTTTCGTTATTAAAAATAATTTAGGGCTTCTGTCGCCTGTTTAGAATAAAATTGCTTTACCTCGAGAATCATGCGCGATCATGTACTTATCCAAATCGGAAAGAAAATACGGGCCATCCGTCGGGAAAAGGGAAACACTATCCAGGACATCGCTCAAAAGGCAGGAGTTTCAAAGGGCCTGATATCTAAGATTGAAAACGGGCGCACCGTTCCTTCTCTCCCTGTTCTACTAGGTATTATCCAGGCCCTGGACATGAACATTCCCGTCTTTTTCGAGGACATCGAGTATATCCACTACGACAGTTTTGTCCATAAAAATAAAAAGGACTATACCCCCTTCAAAAAAGAAAGTTCCAAAGGTTTTACCTACAAGGCAATACTGGAGCACAGCTTCACCCATTTTAGCCTGGAAGTGAATATTCTGGACCTGGAGCCCGAAAATCAAAGGGAAATGGTGACCACAGATGGATTTACCTACCTCTACATGCTCAAAGGCCAGGTGGAGTACCTTCTGGGAGAAACTTCACTGGTCCTTCAACCGGAGGATTCTCTCTTCTTTAATGGAAAGATACCCCATAAGCCCATCAACCATCAGGAAGAAATGGCCTCCATTCTGGTCATCTATCTCCTGATGTCCCACTCGGATTGATAGGAGTTTAGGAATTGTGAGCCGGAGACCTTACTTTTTTTTATAATTTGCGGTCCGCAATCACTCAGTCAATTCTATACTACTATGCAGTTATACACGAAGATATTGATCGGAATGGTCTTGGGTATCCTTGTGGGCGCCCTTTACAACGCCATTTACGATAATGATCAATGGAAGAAATGGGACATCGATGGCAACGAAAACGTAAGCCTCGGAGAGTTTCTCAAGGCGAAGGGCGTAGCTCAAGAGGCGTATAAGCAAGATTTTTATTCTCTGGATGCCAACCAAAACGATACCATTTCCCTTTCTGAATATCGCAATGCAACCTACAAGAAGGCTGAGTGGAAAGCCTGGGACAGCGACAAAAACGATATTCTTACTTATGAGGAATACCTTTCCGGCCAGGGAATCAGTCCTACCCCCGAGACTTATGAGGCCTTTGAAGAATTGGACCTCAACGGCAATGAGAGCCTAAGCCTTAGTGAATTCAAGAAAGGTACTTACAACAAGGCTCGCTGGAAAGTCTGGGATTCGGACCAGGATAAAAAACTGACCTATGCTGAGTACCTCGTCGGCAATGACCTCAATGAAGCTGAGGAAACCGCCAAGGTCTTTGCCAGCCTGGACCGAAATGGAGATAAGCGCATTTCTCTGGGTGAGTACAAAATGACCTACGGTTGGCAGCGCTTTGCCAAGTACACCGACCCGGTAGGAGACATTTTCATCCGACTGGTCAAGATGTTGGTCGTGCCCCTGGTCCTGGTATCCCTCATCCTGGGGGCCGCAAGCCTGGGAGATATAAGAAAGGTAGGTAAAATCGGTCTCAAGGCCTTTGGTTTCTTCATGATGACCACAGCTGTAGCTGCCTTAATCGGTATTGGAGTAGGAAATATTGCAAAGCCCGGTGTGGGACTACCTGCAGAAAAGCGGGATGAATTGGTCTCCCAATACGAATCATCTGCTGCGGCAAAAACTCAGACCGAGGATGCTGCCCGGATGAAGGAAGAATCGACCTTCGATAAGGTAGCCAACCTTATCGTGAGCCTGGTCCCAACCAATCCCTTCAAGTCTATCGCCAGTGGTGATATGCTCGGTGTGATATTTTTCTCCCTCTTTTTGGGACTGACGGTAACCATGATTTCCCCCGAAAAGGCAGAGCCTATTATCAAGGCTTTTGACGGGCTCAACGACGCTGTGATAAAAATGGTAACCCTGGCCATGGAGACAGCTCCCTATGGCGTTTTTGCCCTTATGATCAATGTGGTCGCCGCCTTAGGGATGGACGTACTCTTTCTCCTGGCCAAGTATGCTGTGGCCGTCCTGGCAGGACTCCTCCTCCATGTCTGCCTGACCCATGGGAGTTTCATGCTTTTTTACATTAGGAAGAGTCCTATTCTTTTTATCAGGGCGATCAAGGAGTCCATCGTCATGGCCTTTTCTACCTCATCAAGTTCGGCGGCTCTGCCCATCAGCCTCAACATAGCCCAGACCAACCTGGGGGTTTCCAGGCAGGTGGCTACCTTCATTCTTCCTCTGGGTGCCACGATCAACATGGACGGCACGGCAGTCTACCAGGCCATTGCGGCCCTTTTTATCGCCCAGGTATATGACATTCCCCTGGACTTCACCCAACAGATGACCATTATTCTAACGGCGACCCTGGCCTCCGTAGGAGCAGCAGGGGTGCCGGGTGCCGGGATGATCACCCTGGCTCTGGTTCTTTCTACCCTGGGAGTACCTGAGACGGGTATTGCCCTCATCTTTGGGCTGGATCGTATCCTGGATATGTGCCGGACTACCGTCAATGTGATTGGAGACCTTACCCTGTCAACCATCATCGCCAAGTCTGAAGGCGAAGAAGTCGTCATCAAACTCGATAAGGACCTCATCCCCGGATAAGTAGGAGTGGAGACTTTTCCTTATCCACAGAGAAATTGTCCCGGTACTTTCTGAAAAGTCTGACTAAAAAAAAATGATTTGTAAGGTCTATTGTAGGAAGGCTCCGAAGGTGATTTTGGAGCCTTCCATTTTGGATCAAAAATGTAGATTGAGATAATTCGATTATTGATCATCGCGAATGAATGGCTAAAACGCTGGTGGGCTTATGATAAGGGTTTGTTGTCAACCCCAACCGCGCTAGTGATTGTATCACAAAAAAATGATTCGTGATAATCACTACTGTCGGAAAAAATATTTCAGCTTTTAAAGTTGCTTTTTGTAGAGAAGGATGACACTTATTTACAATTCAACTAAGCCCAGGTCGTCCTGACCTGTAACATTTATTGTCATGCTTAGTAAAAGTTAATAAGCTGAAAGTTGGCAACCTCAGTTTACAGCTTTTGTCTTTTAGCAAAGTAGCCCTATCATGCAGCAAACTGACTCTTCCTACCTGATTCGGTGTATCCAACTACTTTTGCTAGTGGGCCTACTAAGCGGAGGTATTTTTGCTCGTGCCGCTATTTCTCCAAGCATTTCTATCCGTAAAGTGAGAATCAAACCTAATAAGAGGGATGCGATGATCAGGATCGCCGGGCAAATCCTCGAAATCTCCAGTGAAAGGCCCGTCAAAAACGCCAATGTCATGGTCAGAGGAGGAGATATGGCCCTTGCCAGTAAGAAAACCGACGAGGAAGGGCGCTTTGAATTCTTTATTCCCGCGAAAAAAATAGGTTCGGTAAAGATTGGCCTCCGCATCAACTACATGAACCACATCTTTGCCAAGGATGATATTTCTCCCATCTCCCAGGAAATCCTCATTTACATCAATGGAAGCATCCTTCTCGAAGAAAATCCCATGGCCGAGTATAGCATCCCCATCCACAAGCTGGGAGACCCCAAAATCGGCCAGGTTATGATTCGATTCTAAGCCTGACTCTCATGAACATCGAAGAAGTGAGAAACTATTGCCTGAGCAAGCCAGGTAGCAGCGAGGGCCTCCCCTTCGATGAAGAAACCCTGGTTTTTAAAGTTATGGGTAAAATGTTTGCCCTCCTGCCCCTTGAAAAAAGAAGCTGTATTTCCCTCAAATGCGACCCCGAATATGCCATCGAACTCCGTGAAAAACACCCAGGGATGATCGAAGGTGCTTACCATATGAATAAAAAACATTGGAATATGGTAGAATTGGAAGGCAACCTGGAGAGGGAGCTGATTCTGGCCCTGGTCGACCACTCTTACGACCTGGTCGTGGCAAAATTGAAGAAGGCTCAGAGAGAAGAACTCAGCAAACTCCAATAGATAATCACACTTTTTTTAAACCCACACTCCCTTCTTTGAGTTAATTTTCTCTCAAAAGGAAGTCATTTATGTTTTCAAATGTGGCACTGAGACCCCTTCGCTGGGTTGTCTGCATAGCAATTGTCGTAGTCATCTCTTGTAGGAGTGGGCTGGAAGTCAGTTCCTCCTTCTCAGATCAGAAAATCGTCCATCGACTTGATGAGTCTTATGCTCAGGATACCAGTGGAGACCCAGAAAAGGGATTTCAATACATGATTTATGGGAATATGGTAGGAAATGGCATTCCCTGGGAGGTCAACAAGCAATTTTTTGGAACGACAGAGGATACCGTGCTGGAAAGGGAGGGACTCAACGGCAAGGTGCCTCACAGCACCACGGTCTTCGAGGTAGAGCCGGATATACCTGTGGTGAGTGGCAATTGCTTTACCTGTCATTCTCAAAAACTCAATGGTGAGTATGTATTGGGTCTGGGCAACAGCTTTAGCGATTACACCCGCTCTCTGGGACCTATGCTCAAGGGCTTTAATTTTATGGTCAAAAGAAAATATGGCAAAGACTCCCGCGAATGGAAAAGGTATCGCGAGCAGGGAAAGTGGTTTGAGGCCATCGCAAAGGCTACGGTTATGCCCAATCCTGGGATGAGCCCCGCCTTTCGCCTGGAAGAGGCTGCCGTAGCTTACCGCCACAAAGATGATCTCAGCTACAAGGCCCAAAAAAACTTTCGCCTCGAAAAGCCCTCCATTGGTACGGATGTTCCTCCCTTATGGAACGTCAAAAAGAAAAAAGTCCTTTACTACACAGGACTGGGGCGGGGCGACTTTTCCAAACTCATCATGCAGGTTTCTGTCCTTGGAGTTCACGATTCTACCCAAGCTAGGGAAATACAGCAAAACTTTGTAGATGTGCTCGCCTGGCTCAATCAATTAGAAGCGCCTGCCTACCCTGGTGAGGTAGACCAAAAACTGGCAGCAAAGGGGAAAGAAGTCTTTACGGTTCACTGCAGTAAATGCCATGGCACTTATGGAGAGGATGAATATTATCCTAATAAAATCATACCTATACGTATCGTCAAGACCGACCCTATGTACGCAGAGTACAACCTGAATTCCAAACTGATGGACTGGTACAACGAAAGCTGGTTTGCTACTTCGGCTCCCAGGGCCAGGGACATCCCCTCTTACGGCTATGTGGCTCCCCCCCTCGATGGCATTTGGGCTACGGCTCCTTATCTGCACAATGGCTCAGTTCCCGATCTTCGTGCCCTACTGGATAGCCGTCAGCGGCCTACCTATTGGAGCCGATCGGGAGACAGCCGAGATTACGATCTGGAAAGGGTAGGCTGGAAATATGAAGAAAAAAATAATGGCCGTGGAGATTGGACCTACGACGGCACCAAGGATGGATCAGGCAATCAGGGGCATTATTTTGGGGATATTCTGAGCGAAAAGGAAAGGACAGCCGTCATCGAATATCTGAAGACCTTGTAAAGGTGGGAGAATCTCATAGGGATTTGTCTCGATTTAGTTTTAGTTTTACCGGACAAATTCTTCTTACTTTTCTTATGAAGATACAGCTTCCCGAGCTCTCACTCCCCATAAAGGTCGATCTGGTCGACAAGGAAGGTTATCCCTTTCCCTTTAGCCTTCAAAACGGACAAATGCTGGTAGAGGCATCCGAGGGAGAGACTTTTAAGATACGGCTGGAAAATCCCAACACAGCAGAGCTGATGGATGAGGAAGTCCCCAAAATTTACCTGGTCGCTGCTGTGGATGGGATTAACATCAGCAACCTGGAAGTCATCAACTGGGACAGGTTGCCCCGGGGCTTCGTCTGGTACTTTGAATCGGGCAAACCCGTGCAGGTGGATTACCTCAGCGGATGGATGCTGGACCAGGGTAAAACCTGGAATTTTAGGTTTTCCAAGGGGGAGGACAGCTTGCTGGCCACTCACTTTCCTGAATTGTACAAGAAGCACAGCAAAGAATGGCTGGGACACATTGAGTTGGGGTTTTATGTAGAAAATCAGGAGGCCCGTGAAGCTTTCACCCAAAGCATGGCTGCCGAAGCCGCCAAAGAGGGCTACTCTTATCCCCTTGACGACGAGCCCTTCTTATTCAAAGATTCAGCGGATCCCGAGCCCTGTGCCATTGCCCGCATAAGTTATCGGATTAGGGCTTAGAAGTTCTCCCTTCATGAAACCCTGGGCATCGACTTCCTCCATCTTGACCCTGGAAATCTTGTTTACCCGGCTCTCATCGAAGGGAAGCCTCACCTTGATGTAATTATCTGTAAAGCCCTGCATAAAACCATCCTGGTCGCGAGACTCAAAGAGGACGAGCCCTTTCTGGCCTCTATGTCGTTCGTAAAAATATCTCTTTTTCTTTTCAGAGAGGATGCGAAGCCGAGAGTTGCGCTCGTGGCGAAGCTTGACAGGGACTACTGCAGGCATGTGAATGGCAGGGGTATCTTCCCGCTCAGAATAGGTAAATACATGGAGATAGCTGATGTCGAGGTCAGTAAGAAAGCCATAACTATCTTCAAAGTGGCTTTTCTCCTCGCCGGGGAAGCCTACGATGACATCCACCCCAATACAGGCATGGGGCATGAGTTCCTTTATTTTTTCTACCCTATCTCGATACAACTCCCTGCGATACCTCCTTCGCATAAGTCCCAAGAGTTCGTTGTTTCCACTCTGCAAGGGCATGTGGAAGTGTGGCATAAAGCGGCGTGAAGCAGCCACAAATTCAATGATCTCGTCCCTGCATAGGTTGGGTTCGATAGAGGAAATCCGAAATCTCTCAATTTCTTCCACCTCATCGAGGGCCTGAATGACGTCCCGGAACTTCTTTTTTTCATCCAGCCCCTTGCCGTAGTCGCCTATGTTTACCCCGGTGAGTACGATTTCTTTAACACCTGAGGCTGCAATATCCCTTGCATTTTGGAGGATGTTTTCCAGGCGGTCGCTTCGGCTTTTCCCCCTTGCCAAAGGAATGGTACAAAAGGTACACTTATAATCGCAGCCGTCCTGGATTTTTAGGAAAGTGCGGGTCCGGTCCCCTACAGAATAGGCATCCACAAAGGAGGAGACATCCTTGATCTCGCTGTTGTAGACGCAGGGATTGGCTTCTTTGGTAAAATCCTCTACCAGTTCCAGAATTCTGAATTTGTCTCCCGCTCCCAGGACCATGTCTACTCCCGGGATGTCAGATATCTCCTTGGGCTTTAGCTGTGCATAGCAGCCAATGACGATGATATAGGTATCTGCATTATGCTTGAGTGCCTGCTTGATGACCTTGCGGCATTTCTTATTGGCTTCTGCTGTAACAGAGCAGGTGTTGATGATGCAGACTTCAGCTCCTTGAGAGAAGTCTACTTTTTGAAAGCCTGCTGAAATGAATTGCCTGCCGATAGCTGAAGTTTCCGAAAAATTCAGCTTACAGCCCAGGGTATAAAATGAAACCGTCCGCATGAGATCATTCCCTTCTTGGTGAGGAAACAAAGATAATCAAAAATCAAGGAAATCAAGCCCTGAGAGCTGCTTGTATTATCTGTTGGAGGGGAATGTTTGTATATATAAATTTTTGATACTGAAAATAAAAAGGATGGCTTTAATTTGAGGCTTAATAAGATCCAAAGTAGATGAGTCAGCCTATATATGAATTTCCGGCAGCCTTGGACAGGGATTATCTCGGTCAGACGTACGGTGAGGATTGGGAGTATGCCTTCGATATGTTTGAAACCTATGTAGAAACCCTGAAGGAGATGATGCCGAATTTTGAAAAATCGATGGAGGAAAAAGAATTGTCCTTATGGGGTCGATATATTCACAAACTCAGGCCTGGATTCAAGATGGTTGGCTATCAAAAGGCCTTTGCCCTCGCCGACGAAATCGAAGAAAGGGGCTTTGACAATTACGAACCTGGGCTTCGGCTCGAAAAAGCTTCGCAACTCCTGTCTTTGATGGGAGAGAGTCATCCTCTCATGGAGGCGGAAAGCAAAAAATTAAAAGCCCTCATCTCTTAAATTTAGCCTTATACTACCTCCTCAGCCACTCTGCCATCATTGTGGACGATGATAAGATGTCCAGGATTCACCTTTCTCATTTGCTGCACAAGGTAAAGGGAATAAACCTGCGCCATGCCTTTTCCAGTCCCATGGAAGCCATGGATTTTCTTGCTTCAGAGAAGACAGATTTAGTTTTTCTGGATATTGAAATGCCTGAGGTGTCGGGGATGGACCTTCTCCAGAACCTTAGGGAAAGGCCCCTGGTCATTATCATCAGCAGCAAGGAAAACTACGCCCTCCAAGCCTTTGAAGAAGACGTGTGCGACTACCTGGTCAAGCCCGTCCTGATGCCCCGGCTCATCAAAGCCCTGGAAAAAGCGAGGAAACAGCTACCCTCTAAACCTGAAACAAAGGCCTTGGAATATCCCACTCATTTGTTTCTCAAAGAAAATAAGAGATTGATCCGCATCGAGACCGGAGATATTTTATATGTGGAGTCATTGGGGGATTATGCAAAATTTTTCCTGGAGAATAAAAGGCAGGTAATGGTCCATTCCAGCCTGAAAAATATAGAAAAACAACTCAATCCCGAGAAGTTTCTCAAGGTCCATCGGTCCTTTTTGGTCAACCTCCAGAAGATTGTAGACATCGAGGACTCTACCTTGCTCATTGAGGGCAGGGTCATCCCAATCAGTCGCGCCCCAAAGGCCTTCTGATGCAGAGAATTCAGATTATTTGAGGATGGAGGAGTGGCCCATGCCTAATAAAAAAAGAAAGCGATGAAGAACATCGCTTTCTCTGAAGACTAAAATAGTAGTAATAGTAGTAATTTTACCTGTTTCGGCCGTAGTGCTCGTGGCTGGAGACCCAGTCCGAAGAAGAGATGGCCGAGGCCAGGGAAAGTTCTCCTGCGAGTACAGCCCCTGTTACAATTTCGGCAAATTTTTTGACTTTTCCTTTACCATAGCAGCCCAAAAGTTCAAGAGCTTCCTTTTGAGTAGCCAATCCGGTACCTCCTCCGTAGGTAGCAACGATGAGGGAGGGGATGGTAATGGAAAAATAGAGGTCCTTCTCTTCAGTCAATTCACAGTAGACGATGCCTGCGGAGGATTCTGAGACATTAGCTACGTCCTGTCCGGTAGCGATAAAAATCGCCGTGATGGCATTGGCGGAGTGGAGGCCGTTGTTATTGGCTCCAGAGAGGATCGCGCCCACATTTGCCACACCTGCATGGTAGGCCAGGGTAGTGGTATCGACCCTCATGTATTGGTTGAGCACATCCCGTTTGATGGTGCACTCTGCGGTGACCCTTTTGCCTCGGGTATGCATGACGTTAACCTGAGAAGCCTTTTTATCAGTAGCCAGGTTGGATTCCAGGTAAAAGTGCTTGACGGGATTCTCTTTATAATTGTCGAGGATCCAGCTACAGGCGGCAAAGGTAGCCCGACCTACCATGTTTTGGCCTGCGGCATCTCCGGTTTCATAGTTGAAGCGGAGGTAGGCAAATTTGCTGGCCAGGTAATCGTCGATGTAGGAGAGTTTTCCGATGCTGGTGGTGGACTCTGCTTGTTCGGCGATACGCTTTTCATTGGCACGGACCCAGGCGACAAAATCCCTGGCGGCGCGTGCATCTTCCATGACAAAAACCGGCGCCCGCTGCATGACGTCATCTACTACGCTGCACTTGACCCCTCCGGAGGCATTGATCAACTTGATGCCTCGGTTGTAGGAAGCTACCAGGGTACCCTCAGCTGTAGCCAAGGGAATCAGGAAGTCTCCCAGGGCATGCTCTCCATGGATGGTTAATGGACCTGCAAATCCCATGGGTATCTGTGCCACACCCGTAAAGTGCTCACAGTTGCCCTGAGTGATATGAGGATCGAAGGAATATTGCCCGATGTGGTCGATCTTTTTTCCGGTAAAATCCTCTACAAATTTTTGACGGATCTTGATGATCTCCTCGTCGTAGTCGTCGGTATCCGAGCGAGGAATGACGATTCGGTTTTCTTTTTTCTTTTGAATTGCGCCTTCGACCTTGAATTTGAGCTTTCCGAAGGGCTTAGCCTCGAATTCAAGGAGGATTTCGTGCTTGCCGAGGGCCAGGGCGGGAATATCAGCCTGAATTTCTACGACAGACTTAAGGGGAAAGTCCACCGGACTGGACTTTGAGAGTTCTCCCGGAGCCAGGGTAGTCCCATTGTCGAGGACAATTTTGATCTTGTTTTCAGGAACGGCTATCCCGGCTAGGTGAAGGGAATAGAGGCCCACCAGGGTAGCATCACTGAGGCGGTTTTTCAAAGAAAAACTAACCCCTGTTTCTATGTTTCTAAGGCTACCAAAGGTGTAGAGCTGTTTGAGAAGAAGACTTGGGACAAGCATTGGCGGTGCAAATCTTAAAACTTATGTAAAGTTAAATTAATTAAAAGCCTAGCTTTTACAAAGGTTATGAAAAGATTTTGTTGCTTTGCCGTGACCTTTTTTCCTGATAAGCTTCTTATCTATAGAGCCATACTCATGAGGAGTTGTATGAATTCCCATTGAGAGTCAAGGCTCCTGTGTGAGTAATCGTTTCCTTAGGAAAGGGCGTAGATAGCGGCGTCCTTTCCTTTTTGTGTATGTGGGAACGAGGGTTGCGCCGGACATTACTTATATTTGCAGCCAAAATTTGATTTCTACATGGAAGAACTACAACAACAAATCGAGGCAGCCTGGGAAAACCGTGAACTACTCAGAGAAGATAAGACCAGAGATGCCATCCGCGAGGTGCTGGAACTCCTGGACAAGGGAAAACTGCGCTGTGCTGAGCCCATAGCTGCAGGCTGGAAAGTCAACGATTGGGTCAAAAAGGCCGTCATCCTCTATTTTCCTATACAGACCATGGAGGTAACCGAACTGGCCCCCTTTGAATATCATGACAAGATGAAGCTCAAGACCGACTATAAGGGTCAGGGGGTGAGGGTGGTGCCTCCGGCTACAGCTCGTTATGGAGCTCACATCGCAGCAGGGGTGGTCATGATGCCTTCCTATGTCAATATAGGGGCCTATGTGGATGGGGGTTCTATGGTAGATACCTGGGCGACCGTCGGTTCCTGCGCACAGATCGGAAAAAATGTCCACCTCAGCGGAGGAGTAGGGATAGGAGGGGTCTTGGAACCCGTACAGGCAGCCCCCGTGATCATCGAAGACAATGCCTTTATCGGGAGTCGTTCCATCGTGGTGGAAGGTGTGAGGGTAGGGAAGGAGGCCGTACTGGGTGCCAATGTGGTCCTTACGGCTTCTAGCAAAATTATTGACGTCTCCGGTTCGGAGCCTGTAGAGTACAAGGGATTCATCCCCGAAAGAAGTGTGGTCATCCCCGGAAGCTACACAAAGAAGTTTCCCGCCGGAGAATATCAGGTGAGTGCTGCCCTTATCATCGGCAAGCGAAAGGCATCAACCGACAAAAAGGTTTCCCTGAATGAAGCACTCCGAAACTTTCATGTGAGTGTGTAGACCGGGCAGGCAATTGATCTATTTGTAATACACCAGGGCCTTTACCTGATCCACATAGAGTTTGACCCGATTCGAATCTATGGGAGCCTCCGTTTTCAGGTAGAGGACCCTCTCTGCATGCGCTTCATCTTGAAGGGCCTCAGGGGTTTCAAAGGAAGAATATGCTTTTTTATCGGGAAAAAACCACTTACTGACTCGCTTTGCTTCTCCTTCTATCCATTCTCCCTCTATTCTCGCCCCTTCGAGTTTGTAGACCTTTTCCTCTACCAATAAATAAATATGGGGCCGGGCTGAAGCCCATTGCTTTATCACGAGCCCAACTTCATTTTGGCTTTCTCCAGGATAAAAGTAAAGGGTTTGGGGCTTGAGATTGCCTCCACAGCCACTTAGGCTAAGTAGGAGTAGAAGTAAAGGCAATAGCAAAAATCCAAGGTCTATTTTCATCCTGATTTTATGTTTAAAGTAGGGCTGTCTATTCTTATGTTAAGTTTTACCGATGGGAAAACCTAAGACCATTCGATTATCTCGATTTCGTAGCCGGAAAAATTTTCGGCCAGTGCTTTGTCCAAGCCAAAAGTTCCCCCGCAAATGGCTTTTCGACCTGGGGTCAGAAAGGGAAAATCAGCAGTAAATACGTAGAGATCACTGCTCTGGCTGGCCTGTCCTCCCTTCCATTTGAGGGCGATCTTAAGGCTACGATAAGAGGCTAATCCTTTATTTTCTACCTCCAATTCGATGTTTACATAGCCCTGAGCAAAATTTCCAGGTTCCCGGAGGCTAAGCTTTCTCTCCCTGAATACCAGTTCATGGCCCTCGGGCTTACTGGGTTTCCACCCTACTTCCTCAATTACTGGGCTGGGAGGGTAGCTGTCCTGACCTGGATGTTGTTTAATTTCCTGGATAGCCCATCGAAGGCTTGACAGCTCTTTTGTCAACTCTTCCTTTTTGTAAATCAGGATATTCCAGGGAATAAGGTCGCCCGGGCGGGCTACCCCTGTATGTCCCGATTTGATATCTACCTTTTTTTCCGCAATCCGGTTACCTGCCTCATCCAGGAGTAGCACCCTTATCTTGAGGTCTTCCACCTCGATATTGCCTACTTCCAGATAGCCATAGGCCTTGTAGGAAAATGCTTCCTTGTACTTGCTGACGGAGGAACTAAGGGGGATTGCCTTAAAATTCCTTTCTTCCTCAGCTTCTTCGAATTCTATGGGGATGCCAAGGTCTATTTCGGACTTTGGTTTTTCAGGGCTTTGAGGGGGCTTTATCTTCGCCTTAGGCTGAGAGGTTTCCATTGTATCTTCCTTTTCCCCAGAACTTCTCAGATAACATACTCCTAGCAGGACCAAAATTAAAGGCAGGAGGACAAACCAGCTTCGATTTCCCCATCGAAGGCCTGATGAAGGCTGTTTGCTTTCTTTTTGGCGTGCGGTGCTAATGAGCTTGAGGGAGGGCTCATGAGAGGGGTTTAGGTCGAGCAGCCGCCGAGCGTAGGCCTGGGCCTGTGGGTAGTCTTCTTTTTCGCTGCGGGAGAGATGGGCCTGAGCAATTTGCTCCAGGGTTTCATGGTCAATGGGATTGAGGATAAGGGCCTGCTCGAATTCGGCAATGGCATCCGAATAATTTTGGTACCTGAGGAAGCCCCTTCCACGGGCCTTATGATCTGCGATTTCCTTTTGGATCATCTCCCAATCTTCTTCATCAAGGCCAAGTTCGCGGGCCACCTCCCGGAGGTCCTCAGGGCTAATGTCCTGGTGGATCTGTGCCTTGTCCTGAAGTTCAAGGATGCGATTGATGTAGCGTTTGAGCAGTTCCTTTTGATCCATAGGTGTGAGGACTTAGGGCGGCTAAAGCTGAGGGTTTTCTTGATGGGTTTCGACAGAAGAAAGGCCCAGTACCTCCTCGATAAAGCGGTAACTTTGGGCTTCTACAGAGGCAATATCCTCAGAGCGTAGGGAAGAAGTCATCACATGTGCTCCTACTTCAGGGAAGGCCTCTACCCGTTTGAGCGCGGAGGGAGTCTGGGTCAGTCGATCGAATTTTTCTATGGCATCCAGGGAAATGGTCTGGTCTTTTTCCTCATCGTTTTTGTACCAATATCCAATGAAGTAGGGGAGGTCGATTTTTTTGAAGGTCTGTGGCTTCATGGTCTGATCGAGCAGGGCCTGCATAGCGATGAGTCCTTCGATCCTATACTTCCAGGTCCAATATTTTTCCTCCTCCGTACCCTTGAAGCCTTGGATCTCCCGATACTCCGAGCCAATAAAACTGCTGAGGATTTCCTTGCCCCAGGGACCGGTTGCCAGGGGCATAAAGGGATTGGCCACTTTAAAATTAGGGGAATACATGATGAGGGCGTGAACGAGGTCGGGATGCTCTGAAGCTAGGTAGGTAGCCAGGGTAGCACCTGTCGAACAGCCGACCAAAATAAGGGTATCCCCAAGCAAGCGACCCATGGCCAAGGCTTTCTTGGCGGAGTTCATGTATTTCATAGGGGTCAATTCCCTGAATGATTCGGGACTATCAATCCCATGGCCTTCTAGTCGGGGAATATAAAGGTTGCAGCCGTATCTCCTCGCCATATCCACATGGACAGGATCGCCCTCTACGGGAGAGGCCGAAAAACCGTGGAGGTAAACCATGGCATAGGGCGTTTTTTGAAAGGAATCTGCCCAGACGATGCGCGACTGATTCCCTTCTTTTAGGCCGGCTACCAGGGATTCTTCTTCCGCTATGTAGTCGTCTAATTCATCTAAATCTACCTCTATGCTGGGTAAGAAGGTATTTACTTCCTCGTAGCGGGGCTTGGGCCCCGAAGCGTAAATGGCGAAACCCAAGAGGATGATCCCTATGATGACGATCAAAATACGTCGGATTATTTTACCCATAAACTAGAATAAAGCTGAGCGTTTTCGAGGGAGAATTTACGATATTTTCCTGCTTATCCGAAAATGAAGGCGTTGAATTTGATGCTCACCCATCGGTAATTTGAAGGTTTCATTTGGGATTTTTACAAAAAGTGAAGGCATAACAAAGTTTCATTGTTAAATTCATGACTTATCTTAAGCTAATCATAGAACCATTTCAGTATCCATGAGACATCTGATTATCGCCATTCCTTTGTTGTGCTTACTACTGGCCTGCAATGTGCAAAAGAACCAAACAGAAAAGGGCAATTCGGCTTCCTCTTCGGATCAGAGTGAAGAATTTACAGGTCCAAGGGTTCCTTATGAGTGCAACCTTCACGATTACGATTACAGGTCGGCTGGCACCGGTGTCCCCAATATGTTTCCCTATGTTTACAGAGGTGCGGGGAGAAGCCGCATATTTGAAGCCTATACCGTTAGCTTCCAATTGACCCATCAACCCCCTCTGGTTCCCATGACCAACTATGAGATCCCCTGGATTAATCCAGAGAACTACAGCGAGCAAAACGGAAACTTCATTACCTATATCCGCAATGGCTATGAGAAAAGCCTGCAAAATCCCTACATCATGGTCCAGTACATTCGAAAGGATGTGCCTCATGCATCCTCGCCGGATTCTTTGCTCAACTGGGTCGACACCTTTATCGATAGAATGGATGGGAGCCAGGTTTTGGAGAACAACTATGAGCTGGAATCCATGTCCGGAAAAATAGCTCAGTGCAAGGATTACCGCTATCCCAAACAAAAGAAGCGTGAAGGTAAGTCCCTGGCTTATGCTTATTTCGATTACAATGAAGATTATATCGTCGGCATGGTCCTCACCACGGTAAACGAGACGGATTATCCCCTCAACAAGCCACTTTTTGAGGATTTGGTAAAAAGTTTTTGCTACTAAAGCGTAACTATCCCCTGCCTTGGCATTAGGTAAATAGAAAACAGCGATACCCGACACGAGACTTGGCCAGACATCCCCACGTACGGAGTGAGGCGGAAATCCGCGAAGAGAACCGCCTTGTAGAAGCCGCCAAAAAGAATCCGCGCAGCTTCGGTGCCCTGTATGACCAGTACTTTGAAGCCATGTTTCTCTATGTGGTAAAGCGGGTGGGAGAGCAGGAATTAGCTGCTGACATCACCCAACAGCTCTTTATCAAAGCGATGGAAAACCTGAAGAAGTATGAATTTCGCGGTTTGCCTTT
The DNA here is from genome assembly GCA_964564415.1 of uncultured Bacteroidia bacterium. Lineage (GTDB taxonomy): Bacteria > Bacteroidota > Bacteroidia > J057 > J057 > JALEFZ01. The sequence continues at coordinate 324,532 of CAZMAV010000003.1, forward strand.
TTCCTCCTGGCTATATCAGATAGCGAGAAATGAGGTGGCCTTGTTTTTCCGTCAGCACAAGCAGCAGCGTGTCATCAGCATGGAGAGCAGCCAGATCGCCGACCTGATGGAGGAGATGGATGAAAGAAAATCTGATGAGGATGTACAGCGCATGGTAAAGGCCATTCAACTGCTCAAGGCTGAAGAAGTCGAGTTTATTGAGATGAAGTATTTTGAGCGCCTCCCCTACAAGCAAATCGGAGAGATCTATGGCATCACCGAAAACAACGCAAAGGTACGGATGCATCGTTTACTCAAGAAACTCAAGAAGCTCATGCTAAAGGATGGCTTTGTAGAAAAGAAACTATAAGGGAAGCTTAAAGGTCCAGTGCCTTCTTCCTCAATGCTATGTCCAAATACAAGATACATATTGACGAAGCTCTACCCGACTCCAAGACGATTCAAGGTTACAAAGACTTCGACGCTTTGTATGGCCATTATCAGGTAAATACCCGCTTCGATTTTTGGAGAAATCTCTACCGTAATCCCACCAATTTTGCGGTACTGATGATGGTATTTGCGATTGGAGCCCTGGTTTTTGAGGCGATTCGGGAGGATAAGGCGGAGGATTACTTCCTCAAGGCCCCAGCAACCGGAATGGGTCTCCTACCGGATTCCCTTTCCCTGGAAAATAGGGAAGGCTGGGAAGGTCCCCTCCATGCTGATGTTTCGCTTGAACTTTCTCAGTCAGCCTTTGTAGGGCCTCAGGGAGAGCAGGTGGTCGGAAAATACAGCCTTGTCTACCGTTGGTTGCCAAAGGCTGAGAGCTGGATCAGGAGGGGCTTGCCCATGGCAGACGAAAATGGAGTTTATGCTTCCAGGGGGGTGCTGGAAATTTTTGCCCAAAAAGGAGCTAAGCCCCTAAGCCTTAAAGAAGATAAGCAAATACTCATCTCTTTTGAGCTGCCTCCTGAAACTGGGGGCTTTCATCCCATGAAATTGGATACAGTTTCGCGAAACTGGGAGTTCCTCACCGACACTTCCTGGTCCTATATCTGGGACAGTTCTGGCCTGCAGGCCCCTGGACCCAAGCCCCGATTCGAGCTAGTGCCGGCAGATCTTCAGGCAAAGGGAGCCAATCGAAAGCCTCGCAAACCCTCCAGGCCTTTTGGAGTTGTGGTTTCCAATGCAGCTGATTATCCCGCCTTCAGCCCCTACAAGAAGGTGTACTGGGAATATTTGGAAGAGCCCGGATCTGCCAATCCTTGGGAAGAGAATCTCCTGGGCAAGGAAAACGGGTGGAATGATGTTAGGGTAAGGCGAACCGGGGAAAAGGAATATACCCTTACTTTCTCGAAGGTTCTTCCCAATGGAAATATTGCTACCAAGCGGGTAAAGGCTCGCTATCTATTTGAGGCTGCCACAGCCGAGGAGGCCAATCAAATTCACCAGGAGCGATTGAAGGCCTATGCAGAGGCCCTTGAGCAAATAAAAAGAGAAAGAGCTGAGCAAGTAGCCCGGGATTCGGCTGCCTACCTGGAGGCACTGGAAGTCTGGGAAAAGAGAAAGGAGCAGGGGGTAGTGCTAAAGGGAAGGCGCTGTCTTGTCAGGCTTAATGAACTGGGTTTTGTAGGCATGTTGAAGGCGGTTTCTGGAAGGGAAGATTTCTCCATGGCCGCCCCTGAAGCTTCCCGTGTCTGGTGGTCAAGCTCCGACGGCCGACAATTGATTGAACTGACCCACCCTTTGTATGAGGGTAAAGTCCCCCTTGCGGACAGCGCCCACATTTACAAATTGGTAGAAGGACAGCTTAAAAGCAAATAGGGAGGTTGGATTGAGGATTTTTTGGGGTAATAATGGGCTGGTATGGCGCGGAGAGGCCTCAATTTGTTAATTTTCGCATGAGCCATTCTAAGGGTCCTGACTTTTTATATCGCAACCATATTTGAGCAAACAGGATACATAAGAGGCTAAATACTAAGGCATAAAATACTGAAAACTCAATCGAATATCCCCCCAATTTCAATGGGCCAACTGTCTCAATAATCCCCATTCCAAGAATCACATGAGCAACATAGAAGGTCAAGGCTAATAGTCCTGTTTTATTGAGGGTATCATTTATTTTGTTGTTTCCATGTCGTTTAGCCAATAGAATCCAGGAAGATATAATTATTATTGAAATCGAAATACCATTTACCATGTAAATGGTCATGGGAGGCATGGGTCCCGTCCCTAACAGAAGCCTAAGACCTTCTACTGCTTCGGGACTTCCTTTTGCTAAGAATTGAATTGTTCCAGTTGACAATGCCTGAATGGCGATAAAAACAGCTAAGCTCATCAAAAATGACTTTTCTACAAATTTATCATCGTGCAAATTTTGTCTTCCATTCCATAATCCAAAAAGCTTAAAACCCACTTTCCGGCACTAAGAAGTGTCAAGATATATTTTTTGAAAACTAGGTCCCAGGAGGGCGAGGATCTGCTTGTGTAATAGTTTGAGGTTTAGGCAGATACACTTTGTTTCGTGGGGGTTGACGTGGATATGTAGCACCTCAATGCCTTCGAAGCACTGGAAGATCCAGCGCATGGTGGGCTTTTGGTAGGGCTTTCCTTTCTGCTTGGGAACGGTCTGACCATCCTCTTTGAGCGCTAGTCGGAGTTTCCGCTCGGCCATGGCATAGACCATCGGGACGAGGCACATGACCATGGCCAGGGCTTTCAGTTGATATTCAGCGCATCTTTGCCATGCTCCTACTCTCCATGTACGCTAACGCTCGTGGTATCAAGATGGACAAAGCGCTTCTTTCCCCCAGCTCAAAGCGCTCAAATACCCCCCAGGCAGTCTGGCTGAAGAGCTTGGTGCAGCCGTAGTCATAGCAGGCCTCCAGAAACTCGTCCAGGCGCTGGTCGGTGATGTCGCTCGCGGCAATCCCAGACCCCAGCAATTGCTCCACCGCCTTGGTCTCATAAAAGCTCGCACTCAGATACAAGGGCCGCGTGGTAAATCCCAAACCATTGATAATCATCGTTTTGAGACATATCTCCGGACCTAGCCCCGAGCTGCTCTCCCGACCAAGCGCAGCATCTACCGCCTCTCCCAGCCCCATCTCCTCAAACATCCCTGCCACTGGCCCCAGGTGATTTAGCCGTTTGCTTTCATAGACATTTTTCCGATCTTCGTTATAGGCAACCATAATTTTTGAGCGAAAATACTCAAGAGTACATCTTCTCACTTTTTTGTCTGGGAAAGCAGGATCAAAAACCCGACGAGGCCACAACAGGGTGCATACGCCACCGGGCAAGATCAAGCAGGTCGGTGAAGCCCGGTAGCGAATGCACCAGACCGTTGCAGGCTATTTGAAAAACAAAAAACAGGTGTAACTATTCAGCACGCCTGCGTGCTAAATAGTTACTTTTTTTGTTTAAATGATAGGATTAATACTCGCTAAACCCATACTCCAGATCTGCCCCTAAGCCTCCTCATTATGAAGAAACTCCTGGCCATACTCAATCTCCTTTCTTTTTTCGGGGTCTTGGTCCTCAATGGGCTTTCCAATGGGCAGGTGGTGAAAGGAAAAAGTATTGGAAGTATTTCAGAAAGCTATCCCACTCTTTTTACGCCGGCTGGAATTACATTTAGTGTGTGGGGCATTATCTACCTGGGCCTCTTTGGATTTGTGATCTATCAGGGCAGGGACCTGGTCAGCAAGCGCCCCCTCAACATGGAGTTTTGCCAAGATATAGGTCCTTGGTTTATCCTTTCCAACCTCTTCAATATGGGCTGGCTCCTAGCCTGGCTCAATGAATCTCTGGGACTTTCTTTGGTCTTGATTTTTGGGCTTTTAGCAAGCCTACTGATGATTTACCTGAGGTTGGACATCAACCTCAGGCCCGTACGAACTCCTGTAAAGTGGTTTGTCTTTGTGCCATTTAGCATATATTTGGGTTGGGTATGCGTGGCCAGCATTGCCAACACTTCGGCCTATCTGGTTAGCATCAAGTGGTCTGGCTTGGGACTTTTTCCTGAAATATGGACAGTACTCATGATTGCCATAGCAGGATTGCTGGCTCTTTGGGTAGGAAAGAAACGGAAAGACTTCGCTTTTCGAGCGGTGGTTCTTTGGGCCCTGGCAGGCATCGTGATCAAAATAAGGGAACTCGACTACGAAGGAGGTATTTTTTTACTTATTATGCTGGGACTTGCGATTACTGCCATTGTCATTTCTATTCTTCTGGATATGATCGGGCGAAAAAATAGCAGAACTGCTTAACTTGGGTGTTCAAAAAAAAACGAATTTTATGGCTTTAGGAAAATCTGTTGCAGACATCAGAAAAGATTATCAAATGGGCTCTCTTGATAGAGAGGACGCTTTGAAAGACCCCATCAAGCAATTTGAAAACTGGTTTGAGGCCGCTGTCAAAAGCGAGGTGCTTGAGCCGAATGCCATGTCTCTGGCTACGGTATCCCAGGGTAAGCCGTCTATGAGGATTGTCTTGCTCAAGGGATTTGATGCAAAGGGTTTTGTTTTTTTTACCAATTATCAAAGCAAAAAATCTAGAGAAATTCAAGAGAATCCCCATGTGGCCCTGACTTTCTTTTGGGCGGACCTGGAAAGACAGGTGAGGATAGAGGGAGTAGCTCAACTTCTTTCGGAGGAAGATTCAGACGAATATTATCAGTCCCGGGGGCGAATGAGCAGGATCGGTGCCTGGGCTTCTCCTCAAAGCCAAAAAATCGAAAACCGGGAAGTGCTGGAAGAAAGGGTGGAGAAGATGAAGAAAAAATTTGAAGGAGAAGAAAATTTTCCCAAACCAGAATATTGGGGAGGTTTTTTGGTAAGGCCCAGTTATTTTGAATTTTGGCAGGGTAGGTCCAGCCGTCTTCACGACCGAATTGTATATGAGGAAAATGGCAAAGGAGGGTGGGAGATCGCCCGGCTGGCCCCCTGATGCTGATGTTAGGCAACGATCTTGTTCCAGATCATCGCGAAGCCTTTTCGGTAAAGCCTAAAGGCAAAAAATATAGGTTTCCAGGGATCGACCAGGAGTTCGCGGCTGAGCAAGAAAAGGGCGATAGAAACCATGAGGAGATAGGCACCCAGGGTAGAAAAAGCGGCTCCCATTTCTCCAAACATGGGAATCAAAATCAAGAGGAGAAGGCCGTTGAGCAGGGCGCCTCCCAGGGTAAGCTGAAAGTTTAGCTTGGGTTTGCCAATGGCATCCATGATGATGCTAAATTGGCTGCTAAAGGGCACAAAGAGGCTGGAAAGCATGACGACACGGAGTATTGGCACCTGATCTACGTAGCGCTCGCCGGCCACAAAACGAAGAAAATGCTCGGGGAAGAGCCATACCAATAAGACCCCGGGAATGATGATGGCCAAAATAACGCCCACGGACTTTTCGAAGAGAACTTTGACTGCGTCCTTGCCTTGCTTTTCGTGCTTTCGGGCTCCCTGAGGAAAGACCACCGAAGCGATAGACTGGGTAGGAACTTCCACGAGGTTGCCAATGCGGATAGAGGTAGAGTAGCCCGCCACGGCCAGAGGTGAAACAATGGCGCCCAGCATAATCTGATCCAGGAATTTGAGGAGTATCATGCCCAGGTTGGTCCCTGTGACATACTTGCCAAAGTGGATGAGCTTTTTGATCCAGGAAAAATCCAATTTGGCTGAGAACTTCAGAAAGGGCCAGGCAGTCAGGGTAGATACCAGGGCACCTAGGGCAGCTGCCCAAGCCTGAAAGTAAGCCAATTCGATCAAATCAAAGGCCCCTTCTTTAGAACAATATACATACAGGCAATAAACAAAGAAAAAGCCGTGTCGAACAAAGGTAGACAGAAAAATTCCGTGAAATTTCAGGTTGGCTTGCTGGATAAACTGAAAATGAAAGAATGGGATGAGGCAAAAAGAGGTCAGGATATAGATCAAAAATAGTTCTGAGAGGTAGTTGGCATCCCAAATATAGCCCTGATAATGGCTGAGAACCATTAAGATCAAGGCGATCAGCAGGCCAAAAACTACATTGAGAAAGACAGAGGCTGTATTGATGAGGCAGCGATGGGGGAGATCGTCGTGGAGAGACAGGGCCCTTACGAGGGCGTGTTGGATAAAGCCTTGGCGGAGAACTTCGAAGAGGGAGCAGACGATGAGAAAGAGGGTCCAGATGCCAAACTCTTCCTTGTCCAAGCCGCGAACCAAGAGGTAAAAGCTTCCAAAGCGGAAAATTTGCAGGGAAAGGCGTTCCATCATGGTATACGCCCCGGATTTTAGCCAATATGCTCTTTCCCCTTTTTTACTCACAAATAGTAGATCGCTTTTGGTGTACGGTGCCGAATTCGAAAGAGCCAATGCCACAGGCCAGACGACAAAATTAGAAGAATCGTATGAATTCCGGATTGTCAACCTTTCAACTCCAGATAAAGGGGAATGAACGGGGAAATACGGGGGGTATTCAGTAGAAAAAATCTTCCCTTTTTCCTTAGCTAACAGCCATCTATCCTATATCTTCGTTTGAATTACGATAGCGGGGTTCATTCCCCTATGCCAGGGTAACTATTTGTCAACCTTTCTCCTACATCAATATGCAAAAATTTCATTCATTAATTCCAGTACTCTGTATTTTAATTATTCTAATTTCATGTCGGGGCGATGGCTGTGCGGATGTAATGTGCGAAAATGGGGGAATCTGCATAGATGGAAGCTGTGATTGCCCTGAAGGCTTTTTTGGTAGAAAATGCGAATTTCAGCTTGATCCTTGTACCATCAAGCAGTGTGTGGGTCCCAATACCATAGAGTGTGTAGAAGGCAACGATGGTAGTGCCCTTTGCCGCTGCAAGGAAGGCTTCTCCGGAGATCGCTGTCAGGAACGCTGGACCGATCCCTATCCCGGAGATTATATTGCTCAGGAGGCATGTGAAGGAGAAAGCCAGACTTTTCCCGTGAACATCGAGCCAGGACCGGATTTTAACCAGGTTACATTGGATAATTTCCACAATCAGGCCAGCGGGATAGACCCGGCCAAGATTGTCGCTAACCTGGTCCGTACCAGGGTCTTCGACATTTATCCCCAATTCATGGTATTTGGCAGGGTCGAAGGAGTTGGAAACCTCAACAACGACGAGACCCTCTCCCTGATCTATACCATCATTCAGGAGCATGATACCCTCAACTGTACCCTCCTGCTAAGGCCAGATTAAAAATTATATGCCAAATGAAATGGCGATACTACATAGGTATAATTATTGAAAATGACCCATGCTTCTTAATGAAATCAACCGTACCCTAAAGCCTATCATCAGTGAAATCCAGCGCGCTCGCATCCTCGACGCTCAAATCAAAGATCTCGAAAAGCAGCAAATCAGAGATAAGCAAAGAGTAGAAAGGCTCAAGGAAATCGAAGAAAAGGAGAGGGAGGATGTGGACAAACTTTACAAGCGTAACCTGACCATGTTAGGCAGACGGTTGAAAAGGGAGAAAGGAGAGCATGAGGAAGCCAAGCAGCAATATAAGGAAGCTTTGATGGCGGTTTCTGATCTTCAAACCGAAATTCAAGAGCTCCAGCATCAACGGGAACTCATCGGAGATTCCGGCGACTTGCACAGGGAATTGATCAAAATCAAAGAGAAGGTTCTCCTAACCCAAAATCACCCCGCTACCGAGCATCTCATGGCCCTTGAAGAAAAAATCCTCTGCCTACAGGAGGAAATCAAGGAAGTAGAGGAAGGAATGGCAGCAGTAAATCTTGTCTTAAAAAAAGTGGAGGCCCTCTTTCTCCACATTAAACGAATCGAAGATCGGGGAATGGTCTGGTACAGGGAAAGCAGTGCTACCCGGATAAGGATACAGTTTCAACCTTGGGCACTGGAAGTTCACAAAGCCAATCACAAGGTGCTCAGCAAACTGCTGGACCTGAAAAGGACTTACAGGATAGCCAATGGGGATCGAATGCAAAATTTTTATACCCTCTTCATGGTGAAGCTCAGCGGGCTGATCAGCGAGCATGCATATTTTCTTGATTTTACCAAAAAGCTCTATTCCCTTTGCCGAAGTCAGGTCTTCATTGTAAAGCAGATTCGCCAAGACCTTTGGTCTCACAAAAAGCATATACAGACCCAGATCAACATGGTCAGAGAAAGACAAAAAAGGATCATCGAACATGCCTGATTCAAATAAAAGCCTTATTTTACAGCTGGTATTCACTTCAACATAATTCAAATGAAATACATTAGCCTTAGCCTTTTATTGGCCATGACTTTTTTTGCCTGTCAACCCAAGCAGGAAAAAGCACAAGAAGATAATACTCCCGTAGCGGAAATGACTTACCATGGAGAAAAAATCAGCCCTGACAATGCCCTTTCCTTTGCCTCCTATTCTGGTGAAGAGGGTGAGGGAGTTAAACTGATGGGAGAAGTAGACAAGGTATGCCAGGCCAAGGGTTGCTGGATGACCCTTAAGACCGAAGAGGGGAAGAGCATGCGCGTAACCTTCAAGGATTATGGATTTTTCGTACCCAAGGACATATCCGGGAAAACAGCCATCGTAGAAGGTAACGTTAAGGTAGACACTACCTCTGTAGAAGACCTTCGCCACTATGCGGTAGATGGAGGAATGACACAGGCGGAAGCAGACTCTGCCTTTACAAAGCCCGAAGTAAGCCTCTCCTTCATAGCCTCGGGGGTCATCATCAAATAAATATTTGCAAAGATCGGGGGAGGAACTAATGCCTATCACGAATCTTCCTTTTCCTATTGTGAATAAAACTTTCCAAATTTATCGGGACATCCATCCTCATGGATGTCCTTTTCTCTTATTGGATTTAACACCTAAAAAATTGCTAATCGATGTCTGAAATTCTCACTCACGAAGTCCTCAAAGGGCAACTGGAAATAAAAGATAAAAATCCTGTCATCCTCACAGGGCAGGAATGCTGGCATGACTCCGAGCAGCCCTACCATCCCGTTCTTTCTCCCATAGATGGAAGCGAACTGGCATCTGTACAAATGGCCACCCAGGACAAGTACGAGATGGTCATGGAAACGGCCCAAACTGCCTTTGAATTTTGGAGGGATGTTCCAGCTCCTCAACGAGGGGAGATCGTTCGGCAGATCGGCCAGGCCCTCCGAAAGCACAAAGCAGCACTTGGCCAACTGGTCAGCATGGAAATGGGAAAAATTTACCAGGAAGGCCTGGGGGAGGTTCAGGAGATGATAGACATCTGCGACTTTGCAGTCGGATTGTCCCGACAGTTGTATGGGCTGACCATGAAGTCCGAGCGCAAGCACCACCGCATGTACGAACAATGGCATCCCCTGGGGGTAGTAGGCATCATTTCCGCCTTTAACTTTCCGGTGGCCGTCTGGTCTTGGAATGCCATGATCGCAGCTGTTTGTGGAGACGTTTCTGTCTGGAAGCCCAGCGAAAAAACTCCTCTTACAGCTATCGCCTGCATGAACATTGTCAAGGAGGTAGTCAAGGAAAATGACCTGCCCGAAGGTATCTTCAATGTTATCATTGGGGATAGAGAAATCGGCCAGGCTATGGCTGCCGATCCACGTGTAGCCCTGCTATCTGCTACGGGTTCTACCCGGATGGGAAAAGCGGTCGCCGAGACGGTCTCCAAGCGCCTGGGCAAAAGCCTCCTGGAATTGGGCGGTAACAATGCCGTCATCATCTCCCGTCATGCCAATCTTCAACTGGCCATTCCAGCCGTGGTATTTGGTTCAGTGGGAACCTGCGCCCAGCGTTGCACCTCTACCCGTCGACTCATCATCGACGCAGAGATTTACGACGACTTCGTAGGCAAACTCAAAACAGCCTACACTTCTCTTAAGGAAAAAATCGGCAGTCCCCTGGATCCCGATACCCTCATAGGTCCCCTGATCGACAAGGAGGCCGTAGAAAATATGCAATCCGCCCTTTCTCGGGTGCAAGAGGAGGGGGGCAAGCTGATCTTTGGAGGAGAAATCCTGGAGGGAGAAGGCTATGAAACAGGAACCTACGTCGTCCCTGCCCTGGTCGAGGCCAACAATGAGTACGAGACCGTGCAGACAGAAACCTTTGCTCCCATCCTGTACTTGATCAAATACAATGGGATAGAGGAAGCCCTTCGCCTCCATAATGATGTTCCCCAAGGCTTGTCCTCAGCTATTTTTACCGAAAACATCAAGGAGTCCGAGTATTTCCTCAGCCACCTTGGATCAGACTGCGGCATTGCCAATGTCAATATAGGGACCTCCGGGGCAGAAATTGGAGGAGCTTTTGGTGGAGAAAAGGAGACGGGTGGAGGACGAGAGTCCGGTTCTGACACCTGGAAAGCTTACATGAGACGGCAGACCAACACCATCAACTGGTCTGATGACCTGCCTTTGGCTCAGGGCATCAAATTCGAGTTTTGATCCTAAATCTCTGAACCCGGATAGGTCTCCTGTTCGGATTCACTTGTAAATATCAAATCATGGATGCTATAAGGCTGCTATATTTCATGGCTCCCGGCTGTGGAGTCTGCCACGCCCTCCGACCCAAGCTGGAAGCATGGCTGGAAGAAGCCTATCCTGACCTGAACCTGACAGTGATTGATATTTCTCAGGATAGAGAAAGTGCTGCTCGACATACGGTATTTACCACTCCGGTCCTGATCATCGAGGTAGATGGCCGGGAATACGAGAGGTTCGTAAGGGCTTTTTCAATCAGGGAAGTGGATGAGAAACTGGAGAGGATCGTCAAGGCCCTCGCCTCAGACCCTGGGGGCTATTCATGAGCAGGTGGATAGCCCCAAGTCTTTATAAATTATAATAAAGCCCTAGCGCATAGGAAGGGCTTACATAAAAGGACTTTCCTTGTACTGGTTTTGAAAGGGTGGCTGCCAGGCCGAGTTTGGGAGTGAAATTGTAGCCTATTTCTCCTGAAAAACTCAGGTGCTCGATGTTATTGCTAAAGATAGAACCCATGATAGGGTCAAACTCTCCGACCACGTCGATCCGGTCTACCCGCCCAATGAGCATGAGCCTCTCCTCCCAGAATTTAGCTCCGACTCCGGCCCCATACCTCCATTCGTCATTAAAATCCAGGCTCCTCCTGTTGTAGCCCCCATAAAAGCTGCCCCAGCCTTGCAGGGACCCTATGCTCCATGAAAAACCTCCATCCAGACGCAGCATGAGGTTGAGCTCACCATCTCCTGTAGCGAGGTTTTGATCCCTGCCTCCACCTGTCCTTCCAAAAGGAATACCTGCCAGCACAGAAATCGAAGACACAAAGGTCTGATTGGTTATCAAACCGTATTTGAAAGAGATGTCTACATCCCCAAAGCTGCTTAAGGACTCCCGAGGGACCAGGGGGTCGCTGTTGACCTGATAGAGGGTCATGCGGCTGTAAAAGGGGACGAAAAATATCCCTGTGACCCGGTCGGACAGCCCTATCTCTCCATAGATGCTCGAATTAAGATAACCGACGGGCATATGGGTAGTTATGTCGCCAAAAGCATCGTAAGAGAGGGGGCTGATGGCCCACCATTGGGTAAGTTTGAAATATCCCTTTCCCTGCATGTATACCCAGCCACCACCGGCCTCTGAGGACAGAAAAGCCAGGCAAAATAATAGGAGAAGGAAGCACCTCTTCATGGTCAGATAGGATTGTTTTTGCAAAATCACTCACCAAAGAAAAGAATTTTGCCTTCAACTGCCCATTATTTGGCGACAATTGAGTCAGGGAGGAGTTTAAAGTTGGGGAGGAATGATGTTTTTGTAATGCCCGTTGAGCTTGGCCTTGGCCTTGAGTCTTTCTGTCTCTCTGACCACCGGCAGAATCCCTTCGAGGTGTCGCTTGACGTACATGAGGCGATCCAGTTCAGAGTTGAGAGAAAGAAGTTCAAACTCCTGGGTGAGGGTAAGACCTATATGATGGCCAATGTTGTAGGTGAAGAGGTTTTTGGGTTCGTCTCCGTATTTTTTTTGAATGCCCAGGGCTTCGTGCAACTGTTCGAGCAGCCCCCAGACCTGAGCCTGAAGAGCTTCGTTGGTCTGGTAATTTTCTTCTAGCGTCTCTACATCTCCTCCGGGGTAAAGCTTTCCACCGACGACCTCAAAGAAATTTTCTATTCTTATTCGCTGTGTGCCCTTTGTGGTGAGATCCATCTCGCCTCCGCCGTAGGTCCTGTCCAGGCTCACAATCTCCACCTCTGTCCCTACCGAAACCACCGTCTGATCGACTACGGCAGTTATGCCGAAGGTACTGTTGTCTTCCAGGCACTCGTTGATGAGCTGCTTGTACCTTTCTTCAAATATATGTAGGCGAAGCTGCTCCCCGGGGTAGACGACCAAACTCAGGGGGAAAAGGGGTAACAATTTAGCCATAATAGAGATTGCGGTTTCAAATCAAATTGACAATTCCTATTATGAACAGGGCATGTAGGTAAATGTTGTGAAAATATTCGATTAGTGATAAATATGCATATCTCCATCTTCTCCATAGGTAATGGAAGGGTCCTTGAGGCACTTCATGGCCAGTTGGATGCCCTCCAGGGTCATGGGAAACATCCTTCTTTCCATATATCTGCGTAGGATAGCGGTAGACTCATAATAAGGCCACTGATAGGGGGGAGTGGGATTGATCCAAGCCATATAGGGAAAGGCCTCCTTTATTTTCAACAGCCATTCCATTCCGGTTTCTTCATTAAAATGCTCTACGCTGCCCCCCCTGTACATAATTTCGGTGGGAGACATGGCCGCATCGCCCACCCAGATGACTTTGTAGTCGCTGTTGTAGGTATGGAGCAGCTCCCAGGTGGGTATTTTTTCCTGGTATCTTCGCTGATTGTCTTTCCAGACGTGCTCGTAGAGGCAATTGTGAAAGTAGTAATACTCCAGGTGCTTGAATTCGTGGCGGGCTGCGGAAAACAACCTGGAGCAAAGGTCGACGTGGTCATCCATGGAGCCCCCAAAATCGAGGAGCAGGAGAACCTTGACCTTGTTTTTGCGGGAGGGCCTCATACGTATGTCCAGATAGCCTGCATTTTCAGAGGTAGAGCGAATGGTCTGGTCGAGGTCGAGTTCGTCGGCCCTGCCTTCCCGGGTCAGAACACGGAGCTTGCGGAGGAGCATTTTGATGTTGCGGGTGTCCAGTTCCACCTTGTCGTTGAGATTGGCAAACTGTCGCTTGTCCCAGACTTTTAGGGCATTGTGATAGCGGCTTTCTGCCTGCCCCATGCGCCAGCTTTCAGAATTGAATCCATTATTCCCGAAGGGAGAGCTACCAGCCGTACCTATATTTTCGTCGCCTCCTTCAGTCCTTTCCTTTTGTTTGTCGATCAGTTCCTTGAACCGGTCCATGAGAGCCTCTAATCCACCCAGAGCCTCGATAGCCCTTAGGTCTTCCGGATTGATGACCTTTTCTATCTCAGCGCGCAGCCATTCTTCCGGAATTTCCTTAAAAAAATCCTGTCCTATCCCTTCTTTTCCCCTGAAATATTGACCAAATGCCACATCAAAGCTGTCCAGTTGCCCCTCCTGTTTGACCCACATGGCACGACTGAGGTAGTAGAAATCTTCGAGAGAGGGTGGAATCACCTCCTTGTCCAATGCTTCCATGAGGGCGAGATATTCTTTAATGGAAACCATCAGGCCCTGTGCGCGGAGTTTGAAGAAGAAATTGATAAACATAAGTCAGGGGTCTCTTGAGAAATAAAACAACCTGCTGTCAGGGGGAATAGGGGCTTAGCGGTACATCTTGCGCAGGTTTTGAATCAGGGCCATGTCCTGCTCGTTTTTAATTAAGGCACCTTCAAAGGGGATCATGCCATTTTTGATATTGGCCTCTTCGAGTTCCTTCAGTTCCAGGCGCTCGAGGACGATCAACTTTATCCAGTCGATCAATTCGCTGGTCGAAGGACGCTTTTTCATTCCCCTTACTTCCCTGAGTTCATAAAAGACCTTGAGGGCCCTTTCCAGCAGTTGGCTATCCAGGCTGTAAAAATGTACATCTAGGATGCGCTTCATCATTTCGGCATCGGGAAAACGGATATAGTGGAAGATGCACCTTCGCAAGAAGGGGTCGGGAAGCTCTTTCTCATTATTGGAAGTAATGATGACAATGGGCCTATGCCGGGCGCTGATGGTCTGCTGAAGTTCATAGCAGAAAAACTCCATCTTATCCAGTTCCTGTAGAAGGTCGTTGGGAAATTCAATATCAGCCTTATCGATCTCATCAATGAGAAGCACGACTTGTTGGTCCGACTCGAAGGCCTCCCAAAGCTGTCCCTTTTTGATGTAGTGGGCCAATTCGCCTACCCTTTCCTCTCCCAATTGGGAATCTCTGAGCCGGGAAACTGCATCGTACTGGTAAAGGCCTTGCTGGGCGGTGGTGGTGGACTTTATGTGCCAGGTAAAAAGGGGCTTCTGAAGGGCCTTTGCGATTTCTTCTGCCAGCAGGGTCTTTCCTGTGCCGGGTTCTCCTTTTACCAGGAGGGGTTTTTCTAAGTGAACAGCAGCATTGACAGCGATCTGAAGATCCTTGCCAGCCACGTAATTTTCCGTGCCTGTAAACCTCATGGTTGATGATACGATTTTTTATGCTTTTGTCCCAATCCTAGTACCTGGGAATGGCAATGATGAAGGAGGACTGCGCTCCGAGCTTGTTGATGACCTGCTGTCGCTGTTGCTCTGCCTTTCCCCGGGAAGGATAGGGACCGATCAGGACTTTGAAATACCGCTTGCCATTGACATACTGCTCCTTGATCTGCACGGGGAAGTTGGACTGTCGCTGAATCTCATTGAGGCGCTGCTGTGCATAGTTCATCTGTGAGTAGGCCCCCATCTGCACGGCATACATCTCGCTAGGCCCTTCCAATTCTTCGGGTTTTTCTTCGTACTCATCAAATATCTCTACCTCAGCTTCAGGAGCTGTGTAGTCTTTTTCGAGGATAAGCTCTTCATCATCCTGAAAATATTCTTTGGGGGTCCAGGCTTTGTCCTCTTCCTCTCCGAGTTTCCCGTTGATTTCTGCTTCCTCTCGTTTTTGGGCTGACTCATAGTTGTCGAGAAGTTCATCAGCAAAGGAGCTAGCATGCATATGACCGGCACGCTTGGTGAGGATTCTACCATCTGGTGCAAAGAAAATAAAGGTCGGATAAAGGCTTACCTCATAGATATTGGCGAGCTGGCCCAACTTATTATCTGTGGCTCTGGTGTCGGGTTCTACTTTGAGAAGAAGAAATTTGTCGCGCAGGATTTGACCTACCCTTTGGTCCATGATGCATTCGCTTTCCATCTTCCTGCTGGGCTCGGACCAATCTGCATGAAAGAAGATTATGTAAGGTTTTTGCTGACTTTTTGCCTGCTGCCGCAATTGATCAAGATCGCCTTTAAAGTAGGTTTCAGAAGATCGTGGAGCTTGTGCGTAGCTGAAGTGAATACAGTATCCCAGGCAAAGGATCAAAAAAGTCACTCGAAGACTGAAACTCATAGCTAGTGGGTTTTAGAAGTTGGTAATGGGGAAAAATTGCCAGGGAGTAAGATGCCAATCTATTATTTATTCCTGAGCAGAATAACCATCTGCCGGGTACAGTTCATATTTATAAGGCATTCTCAAATTATAAAATGTACCCTCAAATGAAAAGCCCTCCCCCTTTGTCTTCCCCTGGATGGATGTAAGGAAAAGCCAAAATTCATCAGCTCATTAAAAAACTAAACTTCAAGCCTCCTTCTGTAGTTTCACAACAAGCCTACTTTCAACTCTCATGGATAAGGGTTTTAGGGGGGGATAGCTTATTTTTTTACCTTTGATGAAAAATTACACTGCATGAGACACCTCTTTGCACTTAATCCTTACATTTGGAAATACAAGAAGCATCTTCTGCTGGGTGTGGTGTTCATCACGATCTCCAACCTCTTTGCGGTGTATCCGGCACAGATTATTCGCAGTGCCATCAACATGGTGGTAGATATTCTCAAATTTTACAAACAACTGGAGGGTACTGCCCTCTCGGACCAATTACAGGCCATGCTGACCAAGAGTCTGGTACTTTTTGGAGGCTTGGTGCTCTTTATGGCCCTGGTGCGGGGGGTATTTCTCTTTCTAACCCGGCAGACCCTGATCGTCATGTCCCGGCTTATTGAATACGATCTTCGCAAGGACATTTACGACCACTTCCAGCAGTTGTCGCTGAGCTTTTATCGGCAAAACAGGACCGGGGACCTTATGGCCCGAATTTCGGAGGATGTCTCACGTGTCAGAATGTACTTGGGACCGGGGATCATGTATTCTATCAATACCTTTACTGTTTTCCTGGTGGTCATTATCACCATGATATCGGTCAATCCCGAACTCACGCTCTACGTCTGCTTACCTCTCCCGGTGCTTAGCTTATTGATTTACTACGTAGAATCCATCATTCAGCGGCGTAGCGAACGGATTCAGCAGCAATTGTCAGGGCTTACCACCATGGCTCAGGAGATTTTTTCGGGTATCAGGGTCATCAAGGCATATGTAAAAGAGAAGCATTCTTCCAAGGTATTCGCCGAAGAAGCAGATGAATATATGGACCGCTCCCTTCACCTCGCCAAGGTAGACGCCTTCTTCTATCCTCTGGTCGTATTCCTGGTGGGGCTCAGTGTCATGTTGGCAGTTTGGGTGGGAGGTCGCAAGGTGATCAGCGGACAGTTGACCGTAGGAAACATTGCTGAGTTTATCATTTATATCAATATGATAACCTGGCCCATCGTAGCGCTGGGCTGGGTTACGACCCTGATCCAGCGGGCGGCAGCCAGTCAAAAAAGGCTCAACGAACTCCTTTCACATAAATCGGAGATTACCTTTCCCAACAAGAGCGATGCTATCGAGAAGGCCCTCATTTCCTTTCGCAGGGTCAGCTATACCTATCCGGACACGGGGATTCAGGCCCTCAAGGAGGTAAGTTTTGAAGTTAAATCCGGACAGATGCTGGGCATTGTAGGCCCTACAGGATCGGGAAAATCCACCCTGAGCAACATGATTCCAAGGCTGCTGGATGCAGATTCAGGAGAGATTTTTATCGATAATAAGCCTCTCAGGGCGCTGGGCAAGGACGAACTTCGTTCTGCGATCGGATATGCCCCTCAGGATGTCTTTCTCTTTTCGGATACCATCAAGGACAACATTGCCTTTGGCAAGCCCGATGCAGAGATGGAAGAGGTAGAGCGGGCAGCCATTCAGTCTTCCATTCACGGCAACATCATTCAGTTTCCCGAAGGCTACCAAACCCTGGTAGGGGAGCGGGGCGTGACGCTTTCCGGTGGGCAGAAACAGCGAATATCTATTGCCAGGGCCTGGATACGAAACCCCAAGATTCTGATCTTGGATGATGTCCTATCCGCGGTGGATACCCGGACCGAAGAAGAAATCTTGCATTACCTCAAAGCCTACAGAGAAAAACATCCCGAGGTAGCTGTGATCATGAGCGCACACCGACTCTCCTGTATTCAGGATGCGGATCAGATCATTGTGATCGAAGAGGGGAGGATCACCGAGCAGGGAACCCACGAAGAATTGCTAAAGAGGGACAACTATTACGCTAGAATTTTCCAGAAACAGCAAATGGAAGACAGTTTATCACAGGTATAATGACCAAGTTACCTCAAAGAAAAATCATCCTTGAAAACAGTAGCAAGGATAATTTTTTTAGGGAAGAGGAAGGCTACTTTTCCAAAAATGTGGCTTTTTCGATATTTGGAAGTATCCTTAAAAAATATCCCCTTTTTTTGTGAATCTTGTAAAAAAGTATTTGTTTCTTTGCCATCAGTCTCAAAGCAAGAAAAACAGCCCTAAACCCCAGAAATGTCTCAAAAAGTTAAAATAAGGCATGGGGAAGACAGAAGTTGAAGGGACATTATACTAGGGGAATCATGCCAATTTCCCCTGGCTGATTATCCTGGGTTGGTTTTTTGCCTGGTCGAAAATATAAGGATATACTTTTTTTTATTTTGTAAGGTTTTTGGGAAAAAATATCTGTGATACTTGAATGATTATTCCAACTTTGGATTGGAACGAAAGTTGAAGCATTCGGTATCCTGTTATTTTTCCGCTTATCGCATGGACTACCGCTATCACTACTACGTTCTTGAATCTGGAGAAAAGCATTCTCCGACGAACCTGTGCTACCTGTACATCTCTCAAAAATCTTCAAGCACTGTGATAAAACTCATGTCCCAATTGGGATGAAAAGTCGAACTTTCTAGTATGCGAATCAATCTAGGTCCATCAGTATTGCATCGTTTTGACCATGCTACCCAGCACGAATGGCTGGAAACAAATGGTCTTGGCGGTTATTCCAGCTCTACCGTTCTGGGCACCCATACGCGTAGGTACCACGGCCTTTTGGTGGCTGCGCTCAAACCTCCTGTCGAACGGGTCGTCCTCCTTTCCAAATTAGATGAGTCGCTCTGGCTCGACGGTCAGAAATACGAACTCCATACCAATAAATATCAAGGAGCTGTGAATCCTCACGGCTATATATTCCTGCAAAAATTTGAGCAGGAGCTCTTTCCCACTTTTTATTACCAGGTAAATGGAGTGAGTATCAAAAAGACCATAGCTGCTATTCATGGGCAGCATACGGTGGTGGTCCGCTATGAGGTCCTGGAGGCCAATACGGATTTTACCATGGAACTCTTGCCCCTTACGATGCCGAGGGATTATCATTCTCTGGCAAAGGAAAATTATGAGCTGAATCCCGTAGTCTCGGTACATGACTCTACCCTCTACCTGGAGCCTATTCGATCCCTGGTTCCCTTTTACATCTCGGCACCTGGGATGCACTTCGATTATGAGCCTACCTGGTATTACAACTTCGAATATGTAGAAGAACTTGGGCGGGGGATGGAAGCTACCGAAGACCTATTTTCACCAGGCAAAATCTTTGTCGATCTCAAGGAGGGGGATTGCATAGATATTGTCGTGTCCACCCACAATATACCCTCCTCCAAAGGCGATGAATTGCTGAAGCTGGAAAGCCTCCGCCGCCTTGAACTTCTTTCTAAGGCGCCTGCTCCGCATCCCTTCGTGCAGCGCATGACCCTGGCTGGTGACCAGTTTATCGCCCAGCGGGAGGAAGACCTAAAAACCATTATTGCCGGATATCACTGGTTTACCGATTGGGGCAGAGATACCATGATTTCTCTGCCGGGGCTTTGTCTGGCGACCGGTCGCTATGAGGATGCCCAAAAAATTCTCAAAGCCTTCGCCAAAAGTACCAGCCAGGGGATGATTCCCAACCGCTTCCCCGACAATGGAGAGGAACCTCTCTACAACACCATTGATGCGACCCTCTGGTTTTTTGTGGCCGTCTATAAATACGCCCTCGAAACCCGCGATTATAAATTTGTCCTGGAAGAAATTCTTCCTGTATTCGAAGACATCCTGGGCTGGCACAAGCGGGGCACCCGTTACAACATCCACATGGATAGGGATGGCTTGCTCATCGGAGGAGTCGAAGGCGAGATGCTAACCTGGATGGATGCCCGCGCCGGAGAATGGGTCGTAACTCCCCGCATAGGAAAGGCTGTCGAAATCAACGCCCTCTGGTACAATGCCTGGAGGATTTATGAGTATTTCCTCAAGGTCAAAGGAGAAATAGAGGTAGCCCACACGGCTGGAGTCCTCGCACAAAAAATAAAGAAGTCTTTTCAGGATAATTTCTGGAATGAAGAGGAATCCTACCTCTACGACTACATTAACGGAGAAGAAAAATTTGCTGATTTTCGTCCCAACCAGCTCTTTGCCATCAGCTTACCCTTTACCTTGATCCGCCATGAACAGGCACAAAAAGTCCTGGCTCAGATAGAGGAAAAGCTGTTTACCCCCGTAGGACTGAGAAGCCTCTGTAAAGCCAATGATTCCTACGAGGGTATTTACACCGGAGACCAGTTTAGCCGTGATGGGGCCTACCACCAGGGAACTGTCTGGAGCTGGCTCATGGGCCCCTATCTCGACGCCCTTATTAAGGTAAGGTCTACCTGGGGAAGAGAGGAAGCGTTATCCATTTTGAATAATCTTTACGAGCATATTCAGGAATATGGAATCGGACACATATCTGAAATTTTTGACGGCGATGAACCCTTTACCCCCCGAGGATGTGTGGCTCAGGCCTGGAGTGTGGCCGAAATTCTCCGCGTGGTTCATGAATACCAGCTTTATGAACCTGAGATAAAAGAAATGGTGGATAAGGCCATAGAAACTCAAAAAGTCATGTCCTTCACCCTGACAGGACAAGGAATATAGGGGGAGTCAGCCTGTGAGCTTTGCTTCAAATGAGTGACCAAAGCCCATCAGGCCCATGCCTCCGCCAGAATGAATCACCAAATGCCTTCCCGGCCAATCTTCGGTCTGGAAGGCATTTTTTATGGTAAAAAATAGTTTTCCCGAATAAATAGGATCGGTAATGATGCCCTCCTCACGGGCAAAGTCCCTGATAAATTCCAGGAGGCTCCGGCCTACACTTCCGAAGGAGCGTCCAATCGGAGGCCGGTGAAGCGAATAATTGCTCGGGAAGGGTAGATTTTGGCCTGCCAGGTTTTCCATCCAGGGATGAAAGCGCTTCAGTTGTGCTTCGAAGTATGAATCTTCACCTGCCATTTGGACGACCTGAACCCTGGATGCCGGGGTAAAAACTTGCAAGACTTCTATGAGAGCTCCTGCCATTAGGGCCGTACCAGAATCTATCCAAATGTAATCGTAATCAGATGACTTTTCCAGGACTTCCAGGCCCAGGGTGGCCGCCCCTGAAAAAGAAGGGGCTACACTGCCTCCTTCTGAAATTAAATAGGCAGACTCCCCTCTGGCTTCCCTTTCAGCCATCTCTTCGATCCTTTCCCAATCCTTGGCCTCAACCCAACGGATATGATTTTCATCTGCAAGGAGGTATAGCAGGAGTCGATTGCCCGAAAGTACGCGCTTATGCTCTTTTTTCAGGTAGAGGCGGCTTTCAGTTCTTTCTTCGCGCAGGAGCTGTAGGAGGCCGACGATGTGGTTGGATCGGCTCCCACCGATCAAAAATACCTTAGAATATCCATTTGCCTTGAGCCAGGGGAGGAGAGAGGCATACTTTCTTTTTTTTGCCCCTGATATCCCAAATCCGGACTCGTCTTCGCGCAGCACCTGAACTTTTCTTTGAGGGGTGGAAAAGCTGTGAACTTTGTGTATCCTGGAATGGTAAAGGAGATCGGGCCTACAGGTGCTGAAAACCCTGGCTCGAAAGTCGGCAAGTGTGAGCGGAAAATTCATGGTCCAACAAGATAGAAAATCCTAGGGAATGCAGATTTACCTTCATGCACCTTAGCGAATAATTCCTATCTTTGACGCAAATCATACACAAAAAATGACCCTAATTTCCTCAATTTCGGGTACCCGAGGCACCATAGGCGGAGGCGCAGGGGAAAACCTCACTCCCATTGACACAGTAAAATTCGCGGCGGCCTTCGGTTCCTGGCTGTCCTTCAAATCTAGCAAACGCACGGTGATCATCGGGCGGGATGCCAGGCCCTCCGGAGAAATGTTTCAGCAGCTGGTCGCCGCTACCCTGGTAGGATTAGGATTTAGGGTAATAGACTTAGGAATTTCTACCACACCCACCGTAGAAATGGCTGTGCCTGCCTACGAAGCCGCCGGAGGGGTTATCCTTACCGCCTCCCACAATCCCGTCAGCTGGAATGCCCTCAAACTCCTCAATCACAGAGGCGAATTTGTAACCAAAAAAGACGGATTGGAAATACTGGAATGCCTCAACAATGGCCTCTACAAGTTTGCCGAAGTAGAAGAGCTGGGAAAAATAGAAGAGGTCGACGATTTTGCCGAACTGCATATTCAAAAAATTCTTGACCTCAAGTTGGTAGATAAATATGCCATCCAAAAAGCTGGACTCAAGGTAGTAGTGGATGGGATAAACAGCTCCGGAGGCATTTATGTCCCTCAATTGCTGGAGGCCCTGGGGGTAAAAGATATTGTGAAGATCAACTGCGAACCCACCGGCTGGTTTTCTCACAATCCCGAGCCCCTCGCCGAAAACCTGACCGAGCTTTGCGAGCGGGTGAAGAATGAAGGTACAGACCTGGGCATAGCCGTGGATCCCGATGTAGACCGACTTGTATTTGTCGACAATGAGGGCCGGATGTTTGGGGAAGAATACACCATTGTAGCCGTAGCTGATTATGTTCTCCAGCACAACAAAAGCGCGGTTGTGACCAACCTGTCTTCTTCCAGAGCCATGAGAGACATAGCCGAATCTCACGGATGTCGCTATTATGCCTCAGCAGTAGGTGAGGTCAATGTAGTCGAGATCATGAAGCGCACCGATGCCCTAATCGGAGGGGAAGGCAATGGAGGAGTGATTTATCCTGAACTCCACTATGGGAGAGATGCCCTGGTAGGCATAGCCCTCTTTCTTTCTCATCTGGTGAAAAGCGGAATGACCGCTGCCCAACTCAGAAGGCAGTATCCCGACTACTTCATGGCAAAGAAAAAGATCCAACTCCACACAGGCATAGATGTAGACGATCTCCTTGTCAAATTTAAAGAGCACTACAAAGATGAGGATGTCAACGACGTAGATGGGGTAAAAGTCAACTTTGAAAACTCCTGGGTACACCTACGCAAGTCCAACACCGAGCCCATTATCCGCGTTTATACGGAAGCAACCTCGCAGGAGGAAGCCATCAAACTGGCGGATGCGACCATTGCCCTGGTTTCGACCTGGTTTGATTCCTAATCAGGTATCGCAACTTTTATCTGCTTATTTCGTGCTAGCATAAAGGCCATTTTAACATGAGTATTTACCTAGACAATGCGGCCTCTACTCCTCTGGACCCGGAAGTCTTCGAGGCCATGAAGCCTTATTTTTTGGAACAATACGGCAACCCTTCCTCCACCCATGGCCATGGAAGGGAACTCCGCCATGCCATGGAAGACGCCCGCCGTCGCATCGCTGCCTGCCTCAATGTGAGGCCCCTCACCCTATTCTTCACCAGCGGAGGGACGGAGTCGGACAACCTGGCTATTTTGGGTGCTGTCGATGGCCTGGGAATTAAACACATCATTTCTACTCCCATTGAGCATCATGCCGTAACCCATCCCATCGAAAAACTAGAAAAAGAAGGCCGGGTCACCGTGAGCTGGCTGGCGGTGAATGACAAAGGACACATCGACCTCGACCAATTGCGGCAGGAACTGGAATCCCATCCCCGGAGCCTTGTCTCCCTCATGCACGGCAATAACGAGATTGGTACCCTCCACGACCTTCAGGCCATCGGTCAACTCTGCCGGGAGTACGATGCTCCTTTTCACTCAGATACGGTACAGACCCTGGGAAAAATTCGCCTGGACTTGGACCAACTTCCCGTGGACTTTATCACAGCTTCCGCTCATAAATTTTATGGCCCCAAGGGAGTGGGTTTTCTCTACGTACGAAAGGGAATCGCCCTCCATCCTCAGTTTACAGGAGGAGGACAGGAAAGAGACCTTCGTCCCGGGACCGAAAATATTCCTTCTATTATAGGTATGGCCAGGGCTTTGGAAATTTGCCATGAAAACATGGAGGAAAAGCTAGGGCGATTGCGAGAATTGGAACTGAGCTTTTGGGAGAAGCTTCAGGAAGATTTTCCCGGAATCCGAAGAAATGGAGAAAGCGACCCCGACAAATCGTTTCCCGGCCTGCTCAACGTTACCTTTCCGGGTGAGGGAGATCCCATGATTTTGTTTAACCTTGACCTTTCCGGAATTTCTACTTCCGGAGGTTCTGCCTGTAGCTCTGGTGCAATCATGGGCTCCCATGTCCTTCATCACATAGGGGTAAAAGCTGAAGAAATGCCTCGTTCGGTCCGTTTTTCCTTTGGGAGGTTCAACCAGGAAGAAGAATTGGAAGAGGTGAGAAAATCGCTAAACTCCCTTGATTTATTACAAATCTCCTGATTGAGACTTCGTTTTTCACTATTATTTCTCTCCTTTCGTATTGAATATGGATATTAAAGGATGGTTTCCCATATATCCCATCCACAGCCATCATCTAACATACCTATTTAATAAGATACATGGATTCGCAGCATAATGTGGCTATATACCTCGACTTCGAAAATCTTGCCATCTCCGCCGACACCGTTTATCCCGAGCGGGACAAGCCCATGAGCATTGAGCCTATTGTAGATTATTCCACCACCAAGGGAGTCATTTGCACCCGGCGGGCTTATGCTAATTGGTCCAAAGATATTTTTTCTCAATACCAAAGCCGTCTGATGGAGCAGGGCTTTGAGCTGGTCCACCTCCCCGAGACCAATTTTCAAGGTAAAAACGGTTCTGACGTACGCCTCGCTGTAGACGTTATGGAGTACATGGAGCTATTCTCCAACATAGACGTGGTCATCATCGGTTCTGGGGATACCGACTTCATTCCATTGATCCAGCGACTGAGGGCCAGGGGAAAGACGGTCATTGTAATTGGCTTTGAGCACAGCGTAGGTACCTTGGTCAAGCGAAACAGCACAGAATTCAAGGCTCTGGAAGAACTGATCGGGGCTCCCGGCGAAGAGTCCCTGGCTACGGATCTTTCTGACGAGCCAGACATTTCCAACGGCAGAAGGCTTCTCCTTCGATACATCAATACGAAAAACATCGACGAGGATGGGATTTTGATGTCTCAGCTCAAGCAGCAACTGTTGAGGTTGGACCCTACTTTTTCTGAAAAAGAACTGGGATTTTCATCCTTTAAGCAGTTTATCGTTTCTCTGACGGGTGATGTGGTGGAAAAAGTGGTAATGGAAGAAAATACCCTTCCAGTGGTCTACCTACAACAACCCGAGGAGACTGGCCAGCCTACCCAGATCAACGCTAAGGAAAATGCAGCTCAGTTTTTGTCAAAAAAGCTCCGCTATCAAAAGCGTGCCAACAAGCGCCTGGCTATGTCTCAGGCCCTCTATGAAAGCCTTCGCAAAGCCAAATCCATGTCCATGGGACAGATGTTTGAAGAGATCCATGATGAGGTAAAGCCCAAAGTGGCCAAGACCGATATTAAAAAATACATCAATACCCTATTTACGGGAGGTGCTTTTTCTTCGACTCAGAAGCAAGCCAATGGTCCCTTACTTTCCCGACCTTTTAAGTTGGATGATACCATACAAAGCCCTGAGGGATTGGATCAGGTCTACATCCGGCGGATCAGTGAGATCCTCCAAAGCCGCTACACTGACCTGGAGGCCGGAGAAATTCTGGAGCTACTTATTTGAGCCTTCTGACTGTTTTTGGTACTGAATATTTCATAACTAGTAAAATGATGTCTGCTTGGGAAGGAAGATGCCCATTTATGAAGACAGTTATTTTGTAGAAGGAATTACCCTTTATTCTAAAATTTTGACCTAATCCGCAGACAGGTTCCGGCTGTCTGTCATTCTAATCATTCAGACATAAAAAATGCCCGTTGAGGATTCTGGGCCTTCACAGCTTTCTTTAGGAATGTATCTTTAGAGAATATTGCTGCTGTAAATCTTACATATCTCCTTTTGCATTCTAAAAGAGAAATTAGCCCAGGGCTCAGGCGTAAATGGTATGCTTGTTGCCTTGGTATCATGGTGAAGGTACATAAGCTCATTTTTTATGTTTCAAGACCTCGACAAACCCCTAGTCCCATCCACCCCTGAGTATAAGGAGCAGGAGAGGGACACAATGAGCTTACCCGAAAAAGGCCCCGATTCTCCCATGGTCCTTACACCTCCCCCGATGAAGGCCGCTCCCTGGACCTGCAAGTCCTGCGGGCATGACAATGGAGCCGAAGCCCGGGCCTGTGCCTCCTGTGGAGGTGCCCTCCCAAGCATCAACGAGTTTAAGGCACAGAGGATATTCCTGACCGTAGATCAGATGATTCGCCTGAGTTGGGAAGTGGAAGGCGCGGAGAGCCTCACCCTTCTGCCAGGAGATGAATGGCTGCCAGAGAAAGGGACCTTTGAAATAAGCGCCGAGGTCGGGGATATTTATGTCTTGATCGCAGCCAATGCCTACGGGGAGAAGAGAATCATGACCCGGGCCCGGGCCCTTCCTCCCCAAATCAAAGCCTTCAAAGCAGTAGATACCCGCATCCAATTGGGATACCCCGTGATTTTTCAATGGCAGGTAGAGCATGCCCACGAACTTCACATCAGTGGAGTGGGCGAAGTCTCTGGACAAAGTTATGCCGAAGCGGAACTGCGAAAGCCCGGTACCTATACCCTCACCGCCCGAAATGAATCCGGTGAGATCAGTCGAAGCATCGAACTGACCCTGCCCAAGCCGGAGATTCTGGATTTTTATGCGGGGAGCTATACGATACAATTGGACATTCCTATTACCCTGTACTGGGAGGCCCACAACTATGAAAAGCTCATCCTCATGCCTTACGGCCTGGATGTGACGGATAAAACCAGCCACGATGTCTATCCTGACCGAAGCACGGATTATTACCTGGTGGCGGAAAATGCTTCGGGGAAGGTTCATCAGAAGGTGAACCTGGAGTTGCCCCCGCCCAGGATAACCTACTTTGGAGCAGAGGACGGAGTATCTACCGAGGGAAGTCCGGTAGAATTGACCTGGATTGTGGAGAATGCCTACAGGGTAGCCATGAACCAAGGTGTCGGGGAGGTACCCATCAATGGTTCCATCAATGTAGCACCTGAAAAAGCTTATACGGATTACGAGATCATCGCGGTAGGTCATTCGGGGGTAGAAAGGGCCCGCTTTCGGGTAACCCGCTTTCCCATCCCTCTGGAGGAGCAATTGCTGACCTTAGAGGCTCCCGAACCCTTCGAATTCGACTTTCCCGCCTTATTACCACCCAAAAAACAAATGATGGCTATGGCGCTGAGAAAAGATGAAAAGACCGAAGAAGAAAAGATCGCCGAACAGTCTGAATTTCAGATCTGGAGGGCGCAGCAAATGATGCTTACCGACGAGATGATGCGGATGGAAAAGGCCAGCATCAGAAAGGAAGTTCAAAAGATTATTTCTCGTTTCAAGAAAAAAAGAGGACAAAACAAAGGCTAAGAAGATTCACATGGACGATTACGGTACCACTTACACGGACGGTTATACAGACCCATATGAGGGCCACTACGAGCCCATATCTCCGGTGAAGCGATTTTTCTTTGCCTGCGCCGGAGCCTATACCCGTATTTTGGAAGCCTGCCCCTCCGAGCATACCAAATATGTAGGGATCGGGGCTACCATCTTCCTGACGGCCTGTCTGGCCGTGCTTTCCGGTTCCTTTGCCATTTATACCCTGGTACAAAATACGGCTGTGGCCATCCTTTTTGGACTGCTTTGGGGAGCCTTGATTTTCAACCTGGACCGATACATCGTCTCATCCATTAGGAAAGACGGTCGTACCTGGACGGAGATTGGGTTGGCCCTTCCGCGACTTATTCTGGCGGTGTTGATTTCCATTGTCATCACTAAGCCCATTGAGGTGGAGCTTTTTCGAAATCAGATCAACTCCGAGTTGCTTTCCTATACCAATGACATTCAGAAGGAAAAGGTAGCTGAGTTGGACAATCGCCTGGGATTGGACTCAATTCGCACCGAACTGAAGCGGGTAGACAGCATCCGCCTGGAGTTCAAAAAACTGCGAGAGGGCAAGCCAACTTCTTTCGACTTTGGAGAAATATCCGGTGAATACAGCCGTGCCAAGCAGACCTACGACAGCCTAGTGAAGGTCTACGATCCGAGGATCAAGGCCAATGAAAATCGCAGGAACTACCTCTGGACCAAGTATGCAGTCAGAAAGTACAAGGAAAATCCCGATGGAAGCCGCACCCCTGTAGGCTGGGACTTTCCCCGAAAATACCAGCAGCAGTCGACCAATCTTTATTTGATCAACCAACGCTTGAAGAAAGAATTGGAAGAACAGTCGACCCTGGTGGCGGAGTTGGAGGATAAGCGTCGGGATGCCCGGGAGGAGTACGCGCAGAGCATGGAAGAGGAGGTCGAGAACTACAACCGGCAGCGGGAGGAACTCATCGCTTTGAAGACGGAAAAGGAAAAATCGAGGCGCATGGAGCTGCCGACCGTCGAGCAGAAGGCCAAGGGATATGGACGCGGATTTGCAGCTGACATACAGGTACTGGAGAAAATGAAGGAGGAAGATTCCTCTATTTGGTGGATGAGCAGCCTCATTATGCTGCTTTTTATCATGCTGGAGACTTCGCCGGTTTTTGTCAAGCTAATTTCCAAGCGTGGGCCCTATGACTACTTGCTCAACCGCATCGAGCACGCCAAGAAGGTGGAGGCCCTCCGTTACATATCCGACATCAATTACGACCTCAACTCCTCCATGCGCTTACAAGCACGACGGATGAGCGGCCATGAAGCCAATAATGGCTTCTATGAAGATGCAGAGGAGCAGGTCTACTCCGACCGATAGGGGATGTGGTAGACACAGGCCCATACTTAGGCAAAAAAGTGGAGGTGATCACGCATAAAGGGCGACTAGCCTTATCGCTAACAAAGATTCTGGTGGTCATCAAAAAAAATCAGAAAATATTTGCCCAGGTAGGACCTTGTTGCTACATTTGTGCCCACCACAAAAGAAAGGATGGTGCGGTAGCTCAGTTGGTAGAGCAATTCCGGTATTCGGAAAAAGTCCGTTCCGGTTGACGTGAATAATTTAAGATGGTGCGGTAGCTCAGTTGGTAGAGCAATTCCGGTATTCGGAAAAAGTCCGTT
>CAZMAV010000003.1:353307-362775 GCA_964564415.1 uncultured Bacteroidia bacterium
CCGGTTGACGTGAATAATTTAAGATGGTGCGGTAGCTCAGGTGGTAGAGCAATTCCAGTATTCGGAAAAAGTCCGTTCCGGTTGACGTGAAGAATTTAAGATGGTGCGGTAGTTCAATTGGTAGAGCGATTCCGGTATTCGGAAAAAGTCCGTTCCAGTTGACGTGAATAATTTAAGATGGTGCGGTAGCTCAGTTGGTAGAGCAACGGACTGAAAATCCGTGTGTCGGCGGTTCGATTCCGCCCCACACCACAATGAACCCCTGTAATTAAATGAGTTATAGGGGTTCAATTTTTTAAAGATGAGGCTGGGAATTTTTCTGATAGCTATTTTTATGCTGACGATACACCCACTGTATGGGCAGCAAATCCTCAGTGGCTACGTATTGGAAGCGGAAACCCGTGAGCCGATCGCCTATGCACAGGTGCAGTTGGTCGGCCAAAAGCGAGGCGCATACACCAATTTGTATGGCTTTTTTTCCATCGCTAACGTCCAAGCTGATAGCGTGGGGCTGCTGCTCAGCGCTGCTGGATACCAGCGAAGGCGCTACGAGCTAACCAAGGGCGAAGCCCAGCCACTGTACCTTTTCATGGAGCCTCAAAGCCTGGAACTCGACTCGGTTCAAATTCAGGCCGAGCGCCTGCCCAGTGGCCTGGGGATTAGCTCTCTTTCTAATGCCTTCATCGAGTCCATCCCGACCTTTCTGGGGGAGCGTGATGTGATCAAGGCACTTCAATACCTGCCAGGGGTGCAGCGCGCCAATGATGGCAACAGCAGCCTATACGTGCGGGGCGGCAATGGGGATCAGAACCTGATCTTGCTGGACGAGGCTCCCATTTACAACGTCAACCATCTTTTTGGCTTTTTTTCGGTGTTCAACGGTGATGCGGTGCAAAGCGTTGAATTCATCAAGGGGGGCTTTCCCGCCCATTATGGGGGGCGGCTTTCATCGGTGGTGGCCGTCAGCACCCGCGAGGGCAGCCGCGAGCAGTGGGGAGCCAAAGGGGGCATTGGCCTGACGTCTTCGCGCATCGCCATCGGCGGCCCAGTGCTGAACAAGAAAGGCTCTCTGCTGCTGGCGGCTCGGCGTACCTACTGGGATGTCTTGGTCCGGCCTATTCTGGACATTGGACAGGCCAATAGCAAGCCCTTTTTCTTTTTTCACGACTACAACGCCAAGTTTACCTACGATGTCAATGATCGCAACAAGCTCATTGCCAATCTTTACAGCAGCCGAGATCGCTATGGGTTGATAGACTTTTCTAACAGTGGAGACAGCCGTACGGGATTTACCTGGCAAAACCTGACGGGTAGCATCCGTTGGAACCATATCATCTCCCCTCAGGCTTTTGCCAATACCTCGTTGTTTCTCACTCGCTATCAGGTGGACCTCTTCAACCGAGGCCGGGTAGAACGCAATGGGCGGCGAGGTGAGCAAAACATTCGCTCGGGTTCTGAGATGCTGGACTTAGCCCTCAAGCATGATTTCTACTGGTACCCCAATGCCCGGCACAACCTACGCTTGGGGGGCATAGCCTACCAGCATTGGTTTGCGCCCAATCGCTTGCGCATTTTCCGGGAGAACTATTCGGTGAGCTTGCTGCCCGATGCCGATATACGCGAGGTCGAGCGCTATTCCACCCAGGAAATAGGCGTGTATGTCGAGGATCAGTGGAAGCTCAGCCCCGCGTGGACCCTGGAAATGGGCCTGCGCGGCAGTGCCTATCAAGCGACCGGGCAGTGGTGGTTCAACCCTGAGCCTCGCCTCAAGCTCGCGGTGGATCTGAATCCCCAGCATCGCCTGGAGGCTTCTCTCACCCGCATGGCCCAGTACATCCATCAGGTATCCAACTCGGGCCTGGCCTTGCCCATCGACGTATGGATTCCCAGCACACCCGATATTTTGCCGCAGCGCAGTTGGCAGGCCAATTTTGGCTGGACCCAGGCCTACCCCAATGGGCTACGTGTATTGACAGAATTGTATTACAAGACTTTTGAAAACCTGATCGGCTATAGCGAAACAGCCAGTTTTTTTGACCTGGACCTCGACAACCTCAGCCCCACCCGGCTCGACTGGCAAAACCTCGTCACTCAAGGCGATGGCGTGGCCTACGGGCTAGAAGTTCAAGCGCAGTATCGCTGGGGCAAGCACCGATTGTTGGGCAGCTATGCGCTTTCGCGCACCATCTATCAGTTTGAGGAACTGAATGCAGGTCTCCCCTTTGCGCCGAGGTTTGACCGCCGCCACATGCTTTCTGTCCTGTACCAATGGTCTATCAATGCCCGCTGGGAACTGAATGCAGGCTGGTTTTTCTCCACCGGAAACCCCATTCCGCTACCGACTGCCCAAATTTACCTGCAAGGGCATCGAGAGATTCGCCGACGCTTTGACCCTGGGCCTTCCAACTATTTGGTTTTCAGCAAGCTGGATGATTACCGCACGCCGCTCTACCATCGCCTGGACTTCAGCCTGAAGTGGAAAGCCAGAGAAAAAGAGCGGCGCTGGGACTGGAGCTACTACTGGGAATTTGGCGCATTCAACGCCTACAACCGCCTCAATCCTACTTTTTTCAATGTGGCAGAAGAGATTGATGAAATCACTGGCAACCAACGGCTGCGCATTCAGCAAATCAGTCTCTTTTTCTTCACTCCTTCGCTCAGTTTCAACTTCAGTTTCTGATGATTACGACCATTCGAATCCTACTCATGACGAGCCTGCTTTGGGGCTTAGGGTGTCAGCGCGGCATCGACCTACCCGTTTCGGCTGAGCCACAATTAGGTATCACCTGCTTTCTCACGCCTGATCAGGATTTTATTGAAGTATTCGTTTTTCGCTCGCAGGGAGTAGGCGAGTCGGGCGGGAGTAGCCCCACGGATTTTGTGCTGCCCGATGCCTCCGTGCAGTTGCAAAACCTCACCCAAGGCAGCGAGCTGACCATTCCGTTTGACCCTGACAGCCAACGCTACCGATTGCCTGCCCCAACAGATTTCCTCGTTGCTGAGGCAACCTATCAGCTTAGGGTCGAGCATCCTTCCTACGAGTCAGCTACGGCTAGTTGCTTGATTCCGCCTGCTCCGCAGGGCCTTAGCTTACGTCTTGACTCAACCCTTCAAGGAGCGCGGCCGCTCTACTTTGTGCAACCTTCCTGGACGGCCAGTGCGGAAGGACCAGCCTACTTTCGTCTCATTGGCCAGGTCAGGGGGAACTTAGGCCGGAGCTTTTTCTTCGGATGGGAAGGGCAAAGCGAGAATCCTGATTTCTTCTTTCAAGAAATGGGCATTAGGGATCAGGTTTCTGGCCCAGTAGGGAATCTTCAGGCTTACCCAGACCCTACTTTCGGGTTTCCCGGCGATCGGGTGCCGGGCGATTCTGTGCAAGTCGATCTCTTGCGGGTGTCAGCGAGTTATTACGAATTTCAGTTATCCCTGCGAAAAGCCAGAGACCAGGACCCGCTACTGAGCGAGCCCTACACCTTGTACAGCAATTTTGAGGGAGCACAGGGGGTGTTGGCCGCTTACAGTAGTATGACTGAAACCCTGCGCATAAAATGAGAGGAAAAGCACCTGGCCACCTGGCCTAACCATGTACAAGCCGCCCATGCCCTACGGGTACAGCCGCTGTACTGACGTCGGGCTTCATGCGAAAAAAACCAACCGCACGGTCCAGCACATTTGCTGCTCCGTGCCTCCGCAGCAAAAGAACTTACCCCTTGCCTCCGCTGACTGAAAACAAAAACTGACACTTTTTATATCGTTTTTCGATGTGATTAGGGTAAAATAATTATCTTGGCTGAATAAATTTTGACGGACATGAACCGCATTAAAGAAGTTCTTGAAGAGAAAGGAATAAAGCAGACTTGGCTTGCTGAGAAAATTGGCAAAAGTGTCAATATGGTCAACGGATATGTGTAAAGCCGACAGCAACCAAGACTTGACATACGCTATGAGATGGCTAACCTATTGGAAGTGAAGGTCAAGGATTTGTTGAAAGAAGATTCGAATGACTCAGGAAAAACATATAGAAGAAAATCTAATTGAGCAGCTAAAAGGTCTGAAGTACACCCACCGTCCTGACATTACCGACAGGAAATCGCTCGAACAGAATTTCAAAGCCAAGTTTGAAAGGCTGAATCGAGTGCGTTTATCAGATAGCGAATTCCTGCGTTTGCGAGAAGAAATCATCGAACCAGATGTGTTTGCAGCCTCAAAAAAACTAAGAGAACAACAGTACTTCCAACGTGAAGACGGAACATCACTGCACTATACATTGGTCAACAACAGAGACTGGTGCAAAAACGATTTTGAAGTCATCAGCCAGGTGCGGATCAACACCGAAAACAGCCACCAACGCTATGATGTGATCTTGCTGCTCAATGGCCTGCCCATGGTGCAGGTGGAATTGAAAAGACTGGACATTTCCCCACGGAAAGCCATGCAGCAAATCGTGGACTATAAAAACGAACCCGGCAATGGCTATGGCAATTCACTCATGTGCTACCTGCAGTTGTTTATTGTGAGCAACCGTTCCAACACCATTTATTTCGCCAACAACAAAAAGCAGCATTTCCAATTCAATGCAGATGAGCAGTTTTTGCCCATCTATCACTTGGCGGATGAAAAGAACAACAAAATCAAGCACCTGGAAGATTTTACAGACCGCTTCCTGAAAAAATGCACCCTGGGTGAAATGATCAGCAAGTACATGGTGCTGGTAGAAACGGAGCAAAAACTGCTGGTCATGCGTCCGTATCAAATCTATGCCGTGAAAGCCATTGACGATTGCGTAAAGCAAAACCGTGGCAATGGGTTTATCTGGCATACCACAGGAAGTGGTAAAACCCTGACTTCCTTCAAGGCTTCTACCCTGCTCAAAGATAATCCCGAGATTGAAAAGTGCTTGTTTGTGGTGGACCGCAAAGACCTGGACCGCCAAACACGAGAAGAGTTCAATAAATTTCAGGAAGGCAGTGTAGAAGAAAATACCAATACCGAAACTTTGGTAAGGCGTTTACTTTCTACTGACTATGCCGACAAGGTGATTGTAACCACCATTCAAAAATTGGGCTTGGCTTTAGATGGCACGTATAAGAGAAACTATAAAGAACGATTAGAACCTCTAAGCGATAAGCGTATCGTGTTCATTTTTGACGAGTGCCACCGTTCCCAGTTTGGTGAGAATCACAAAGCGATCAAAGAGTTCTTCCCAAATGCCCAGCTTTTCGGTTTTACGGGAACGCCCATTTTTGATGAAAATTCCACCCAAAAAATCCGTGAAGACCAATACGAAACGCACAAAACCACGGAGAGCATTTTTAAAAAGCAGTTGCACGCCTATACCATTACCCATGCGATAGACGACCGCAATGTGCTCAAGTTTCATATAGACTATTTCGTACAGACAGGGCATGCCCTGTCTCAACATCCAGCAAATGCCCTGTCTCAACATCCAGCAAATGCCCTGTCTCAGCAAGCAGTAGTAGATGCTATTATCAGCAAGCACGACAAAGCCACCAACCAACGCAAGTTCAATGCGCTGCTGGCGACGGCTTCCATCAATGATGCCATCGCGTATTACCGATTATTCGTAAATACGCAGCATGCTGCGTCTCTCAATAATCCGGATTACAAACCGCTCAATATTGCCTGCGTGTTTTCACCCCCTGCCGAGGGAAACAAAGACATTCAGCAGATTCAAGAAGGTTTGGCCCAGGAAAAAGAAGACAACAAGCAAAATCCCGAAGAAAAGAAAAAGGCATTGATGGAGATTATTGCCGACTTCAATGCCCAGTACGGCACCAACCACGACATCAACAATTTTGACCTGTACTATCAGGATGTGCAGAGCCGCATCAAAAATCAGAAATATAGCAACAAGGACGTTCCGCATAAAGACAAGATTGACATCACCATTGTGGTAGATATGCTGCTCACGGGTTTCGACAGCAAATACCTGAATACCTTGTACGTAGACAAAAACCTGAAATACCACGGACTGATTCAGGCCTTTTCACGCACCAACCGTGTGCTGAACGATAGCAAACCCCATGGGATGATCCTGGATTTCCGTTCTCAGCAAGAAGCCGTAAACCAAGCCATTACGCTCTTTTCTGGGGAAAAAGAGGGCAATCCGGCAGCCATTTGGATGGTAGATCCTGCGCCGGTGGTGATTGACAAGTATCAGGAAGCGGTGGAAAAACTCGGTGCGTTTATGCAGGAACACCATGTGGCCAACGAGCCGCAGGCAGTGTACAACCTGAAAGGTGATGCCGCCCGCGTTGCCTTTGTCAAAAACTTCAAGGAAGTACAGCGACTCAAAACCCAGCTCGACCAGTACACCGATTTGGATGAAACCCAGCAAAAAGTCATTGAGAACATCTTGCCCAAAGAAACCTTACAGGAGTTCCGCAGCTCCTACTTAGAAACCGCAAAAGCCTTTAAAAAACGGCAGGAAGAAGAAGGCGATAAAGCCCCAGAAGATATTCAGCAATTGGATTTTGAATTTGTCCTCTTTGCCTCGGCGGTGATTGATTACGACTACATCATGGGCCTGATTGCCGATAGCACCCAAAAGAAACCTTCTAAGCAAAAAATGACCAAGGCCCAGGTGATCAGTTTGCTGAAATCCAACGCCAACCTGATGGACGAAGAAGAAGACCTGACCGAATACATTGAGCAGGTGGACTGGAGCGTGGGGCAAACAGCCGAAGAGCTGAAGCAAAATTTTGACACCTACAAAGTAGAGAAGTACGACAAGGAACTGGCAGCCATTGCCAACAAACACGGATTGCAAACGACAGCCCTCAAAAGCTTTGTCGAAAACATCATGAGCCGAATGATTTTTGACGGGGAAAAGCTCACGGACTTGATGGAGCCTTTGGAACTGGGTTGGAAGCAACGCAGCAAAGCCGAAACGGCATTGATGAAGGATTTGATTCCCGTGCTGAAAAAACAAGCGGGTGGTAGAGAGATTAGTGGGTTGAATGCCTACACTGTCTGAATTAAGATTTTTAGGATTAAATGATGCTAGGATTAAAATAGGTGATTTTGAAACACGAACAACTGACACATAAAATTATTGGATGTGCCATGAAAGTGCATAGCACGCTTGGAAATGGGTTTCAGGAAGTCATTTACCAACGGGCATTGGCTATTGAAATGGAAAAGCAGGGATTGAGTTTTCAGCGAGAAATGGAAATGACTATTTATTACGAAGGCTTTGATATTGGCACAAGAAGAGTGGATTTTTTCGTAGAAGACAACATCATGGTTGAGTTAAAAGCCTTGATAAAGTTGGAAGATGTGCACCTGGCACAGGCGATGAACTATTGCCAAGCTTATAACTTGCCGATTGGATTACTCATCAACTTTGGCGCTAAGAGTCTACAGTTCAAACGAGTGTATAATGTCAACCACCCCGAAAACAAGGACTACAAAAAATGACGGCCTTAGGATTAAAAAGATTAAAGGATGGCAAGGTTTCATCCGAAAAAAAATCCTAAAATCAACCCATCCTAAAAATCCAAATTCAGACAAATGAGTAAGAAATTGATACCAGAATTAAGGTTTCCTGAGTTTGAAAACTTGGGTAATTGGAAGAACAAGCCGATATCTAAACTTGGTGAAACTGTTAATGGGTTAAGTGGAAAAAAAGGAGCAGATTTTGGAAATGGCAAACCTTATGTTCAATACAAACAGGTATTTGACAAGTCCTATATAGATTTTTCAGAATGCGGTAAAGTCGATATCAAGAGCGATGAAAATCAAAACAAACTTCAAAAAGGGGATATTCTATTTACAACTTCTTCTGAAACCCCAAATGAAGTTGGTTTTGCATCCGTATTAGTCAATCAGCCAGAAGAAGACACATATCTAAATAGTTTTTGTTTTATCCTCAGACCATTTGATATAGAAGAAGTCAATCCAAGTTTTGCAAGGTATTTATTTCACAGTCCGCTATATAGAAATTCGGTTTCTGCGATTGCACAAGGAAGTACTAGATTCAATCTTTCGAAAGGTGCATTTCTTAAATTGAAAGTGCCACTCCCCCAACCCCAAGAACAACAAAAAATCGCCGCCTGTCTTTCTTCTTTAGATGAGCTGCTCGCCGCCCACAACGACAAGCTCGCCGCCCTCAAAGACCACAAAAAAGGCTTGCTGCAAAATCTTTTCCCCCAAGAAGGAGAAAGGGTGCCGAGGGTTCGTTTTCCGGAGTTTGAAAGGGATGGGGAGTGGGTGGAGAAGAAATTGGGGGAAATATGTGAGGTAAATCCAAAAGTTGGAGAACTACCTAATGAATTTGTCTATGTTGACTTGGAATCAGTATCTAATGGGCTATTATTAAAGAAAAATGTAATAGAAAGAAAAGGAGCACCAAGCAGAGCCCAACGACTGTTAAAAGACAAGGATGTCATTTACCAAATGGTCAGACCGTATCAAAAAAACAACTATTATTTTAAAGAAGATGAATTCGATTATGTAGCTTCAACAGGTTATGCTCAATTAAGAGCAGATGGCTCAAGTAGATTTTTATTTCAATTAATTCACACTGATATATTCGTTTCAAGTGTTCTTGAGAATTGCACAGGTTCTAATTACCCAGCAATTAATACAAGCTCATTAAAACAAATCAGAATACAGATTCCCCCAACAATCCAAGAACAACAAAAAATCGCCTCCTGCCTTTCGGCTGTAGATGAGCTCATCACCGCCCAGCAGGAGAAAATAGATGAATTGCAGCAGCACAAAAAGGGATTGATGCAGGGGTTGTTTCCGTCGTCGCCGTCGCCGTCGCCGTCGCGGTAGAGACAGGGCATGCCCTGTCTCTACAATGCCCTGTCTCTACAATGCCCTGTCTCTACAATGCCCTGTCTCTACAATGCCCTGCGCACCCATCCACGTCCCAACAATCAACATATGGACAAATACAAAAACAAATACCGCATTGCCTCTGCCCGTTTACAACATTGGGATTACCGATGGGCGGGTGCGTATTTTATTACCATCTGCACCCAAAACCGGGAACATTATTTTGGCCATGTGGCAAATGGCAAAATGGAATTGTCGCGGGTGGGTGTAATTGCCGATATTTTATGGCACCAAATACCCCACCATGCCCAACATGTGGAATTGGGGGCCTTTGTGGTCATGCCCAACCATATTCACGGGGTATTGATTAAAACGCAAAATGAAAATGAAAATGGTAATGGTGGTAATGATGGTTCCGATGGTTCCGGTGGCAATGATGGTTCCGGTGGTAACGGTGGTGCCGATGGTTCCGGTGGTAATGATGGCAATGATGGTTTCGGTGGTAACGGTGGTAACGGTGGCAACGTAGAGACAGGGCATGCCCTGTCTCTACACCCCATGTCGCCCCCAACGTCCCGACCCACGTCGCCCCCAACGTCCCGACCCACGTCGCCCCCAACGTCCCGACCCACGTCGCCCCCAACGTCCCGACCCACGTCGCCC